>JARFNK010000120.1 GCA_029167225.1 Sphingobium arseniciresistens | reverse complement strand
GGCCGTCGCCAAGGACCTGGAGCTGTATGCCGGCGACACTCCCCCGCCGGACTGGAGCCTGGACACGGAGGTTGAGGGCGTCCTGCGCGAGGCCGACGCCCGGGGATGGGACACGTTCCATCTGGCGGGCTATTCAGGGGGCGGTGCGGCGGCGTTGGCGTTCACCGCCAAATACCCGGGCAGGCTGCGGAGCCTGGCGCTGCTGGAACCGGCCTGGGCCGGGAACTGGGACTGGAGCCCTGCCTACGCGGAGATCTGGAAGCAGTACCAGCAGCTGGAGACCCTCCCGCAGGAGCAGTTCATGGCCGCTTTTATGCGGCTGGGGGTGAAGCCCGACGTCGTCCTCCCGCCGCCGCCGGATCCCCCGCCGCCGTGGATGGCCAAGCGGCCGGCGGGCATCAGGGCGTTCCTGCGGACCTTCAAGACCTACGATCTGGACCGGGCCAGCCTGGCCGCCTTCCGCCAGCCCGTGTTTTTTGCCCTCGGCGGGCTGAGCAACCC
>JARFNK010000119.1 GCA_029167225.1 Sphingobium arseniciresistens | reverse complement strand
CCCAAGTTGAACAGTGCTGGCGGAACACGCGGGGAACGCGAGATCGTAAGTATCTGATTTTGCTTGGGGTGAGTTTCGCGGCAAAATCGGATGTGCTAACAACATTTTGCCTCTGACTGGCGGTTTAGTTTATCTTGACGGGTTCAGGCAGTAACAACATGCCATGTATGTCGTCGAACGAGTCGCGCGCGGGCACCGCTATCTTTACCTGGTCGAGAGCGTGCGCGAGGGCAAAACTGTCCGTCAGCGCACGATCAAGGCTTTGGGCCGCAAGGATGTGCTGGCCGCGAGTGGCGAACTCGACAGACTTGCCGCCTCGATCGCACGTCACGCAGAGCGTTGCATCATTCTGTCCGATATCGATGCAGGCCGGATCGCAGCCCGCAGAATCGGCGGCCCGTTGCTGTTCGGGCGCCTGTGGCAGCGGCTTGGCATCGATGCTGTATTGGAAGAGATGCTGGAGGGCCGCCAGTTCGGCTTTGCCGCGGAACGCGCGGTATTCG
>JARFNK010000012.1 GCA_029167225.1 Sphingobium arseniciresistens | reverse complement strand
CTGCGCTTTCCGCCAACGCGACCCCCAAAATCCATCTCCCGCGCAGTTCACCTCGCAAGCGTTTCTACACAACCTCGTCCGCAACCGGCCATTCCCACAATGGATTGGAATAGCGCAAACTGGGTCGTAGGCCGCCAGGCGGAGTCAGGCGACCGTGCCGGAGCGAGTCTGTTTGCTCGCCCCTGCGAGCCTTGCGGCCTCAGAGCTTCTCCGTAAGGCGACGGATCCCCCGTCTGTGTGATTAAAGCGATCCGACGCCGAAGGCTCCTTGGTCGCCCAGTTGGAAGCCTTCCACTCTGGCAGGGCATCAATCAGGTCGAAGGAGCATATGTTCGGAGATCGATATTCACACATAACGTTGATAGTGATTGAAATTCATAGCCAGTGATCCATATTCGCAGTTGGTCTGGACCGCAGTGAGCGGTTTTCACGGGATCGTATATGGGTGAGTGGCCTTCGCAAGCAGTGATGGATTTTCGCGGACGGCGCTTGCCTGAACCCGCGATCCCGCAGGGCTATGCTGCGCTCATAATGAGATATGATCTGTCGCTGCCCCTGCCGCCGCACCTTGCTGCCATCGCCGAGCGCCACCATCCCGTCTCAACCGACGACTGGACGCTCCTGACGCCGAGACATTTTCCTGAAGCAACTCTCGCGGGTCAGTTGGTGTTTGCCCTCAAATGGGAGGGTGTCGACCTTAGCGTACTTGCACGCCTCTTTGCCACCATCGGCGCGCAGACCATAAGTGACTTCATTCTCGCGACGCCAACGGGCGCGTTCGCCCGTCGTATCTGGTTCCTCTACGAATGGATCACTGGCGAGGCGCTCGATCTTCCCGACCCCGGCAAGGTCAAGACCGTTCCGATCATCGACGACAAGCTACAGTTCGCGTTGGCGAAAGGCCGGGTGTCATCGCGCCACAAGGTCATCGACAACCTCCCTGGAACGCCTGCCTTCTGTCCGATGGCCCGGCGTACCAATGCCCTCGAAACCGTCGCAGCCAAGCAGCTCGACCAACTCGCCCGCGCCGAGATTGGCAGGGTCCGTGGCGACGTCATCGCCCGGGCTGCCGCCTTTCTCCTTCTCAATGATTCCAAATCATCCTTCGCCATCGAGGGCGAACGCCCCTCCGGAACACGCGCGGCCCGCTGGGGGCAGGCAATCGCGCAGGCAGGGACGCACCCGCTCACGATCGCCGAGTTCGAACGCCTTCAGCGCGTCGTCATCGGCGAGGATACCCGCTTTGTCCGGCTCGGCCTGCGAACCGAGGGCGGCTTTGTCGGCGTCCATGATCGCGAGACCGGGGAACCGCTGCCCGATCACATCAGCGCCCGCCATGAAGACATCGAAAGCCTGCTAACGGGTCTTGTCGCTTATGCCGAACGGACCTTGGATGGTGGCCTTGATACCGTCGTTGCCGCGGCCGCCATGGCCTTTGGCTTCGTCTACATCCACCCATTTGTGGACGGGAACGGCCGCATCCATCGCTGGCTGATCCATCACGCGCTGGCCTCGGCTCACTACAATCCGGCCGGGCTCGTGTTTCCGATCAGCGCCGCCATCCTGCGTCAGCTCGATAGGTATCGCTCCGTTCTCGAGACTTATTCGCGTCCCCTCCTTCCTGAGATCGAATGGCAGCGAACCAAGGAAGGCAATGTCGAGGTGCTCAACCAGACGATAGACTTCTACCGCTATTTTGATGCCACCGCGCATGCCGAGTTTCTCTATGCGTGCGTGGAACAGACCATCGTGGAAGATCTTCCGCGCGAGGTCCGCTTCCTAGAAGCATTCGACCAGTTCAGCGATGCTGTGCAGGAGATCGTTGATATGCCTGCGGCCCGTATCGAGCTGTTGCAGAAGTTCCTTGAGCAAAATGCCGGTCGCTTCTCTCAGCGGGCGCGGACCCGAGAGTTCGGTGCTCTGACCGACGAGGAATCCAGCCAGATCGAGCAACTCTACGCAGATGCCTTCGGAAAGGTCGAATGACGGTTTGCTGCCTATCACTTCATGCTGCCGCCTGGTTCCTTTCATCTTTGCCCCGCCTGCCCCTACACCATGGACCATGCTGATGCGGCGCGGCTGCATTTCGAACATGCAGACCTCACCCTCGTCGCCATCTCGCGTGCCGCGATCGACGAAGTCGAGACGGTAAAGGCGCGAATGGACTAGACCTTCCCCTGGGTTTCCTCGGGGACAGCGATTTCAACTACGATTTGGGCGTGTTCTTCCACCAAGAAGACCGCGATGCCGGCCGGGCGACCTACAATTACGGCCTCACCTCGGTCCAGCGCGCGTCCGACATGTTCGGCCTCAACGTCTTTGTGAAGGATACGGGCGGGGATATCTTCCACAGCTACTCGACATATCATCGCGGCACCGAGCTTTTGATGGGTGCCTTCAACTGGCTCGACCTGACACCGAAGGGCCGCAATGAAATCGGCGGGATCATGAGCTGGGTGAAGCTGCACGATCAATATTGAGATTGGAATCGGAGCAACACGAAAGGCAATCAATGTCGGCAAAAGTGGCCCCCTTCGTCCGTCATTACTTCCATGACACACGGGCGGATCTGGCGCCGGGGGACCTGATCGTCGTTGGGCATAGCTCCAACTTCGAAACTGATAGGGCTTTGTCGTGGGTCTATTTCACCGGCACGCTGGACGCCGCTATATGGGGTGCCGAATTATCGGCCGGCGACAAACAACAGCGCATCTACGTCGTCGAGCCCACCGGTCCGATCGAGGATGATCCCAACGTTACCGACAAAAAGTTTCCCGGCAATCCGACACTGTCCTATCGCAGCCGAGATCCGCTTCGGATCGTCGCCGAAGTCGAGAAATGGCAGGGGCATTCCCAAGAGCAGGTACAGCAGATGCTGGATGGACTCGCCCGGGTGAACGCCGAAGGCAAGGGCGCCATAATTGACTGATCGCATGGGCTAACCCTGTCGGAAGCGGCTTCAACGGGGAGCATCGTTAGATCACCCACGTCGGACCCTCAGCAACGCAATCTCTATTCCCGGATGCGGGCCGTCCGCTCTGCATCCACGTTTCAAGGCAACATCTGCCCTATCTTCGTCACTTGCGCGTGATGGAAACCCCGCCGCCGAAACTCTCGCCTCGTCAGAGACCCTTTCAAGTCGCGGCGACATTTCGCCGTCTCCACCCGCTGGCCAAGATCGGTATCACCATCTTGATAGGGTTTTTCACTGTCTGGACATCCTGGTGCTCAACCTGACGGGTCACGAACTCGCCGACGTGCTGAAGCTCGGCGACGAACTCGCCTGGAATGTCGGCCTGGGGCATGATCGACCTGGGAGGAGGTGCAGCATATTCTCATCAAGCCAGAGGCCGGCGGACCGGCCCTTCTGGCGACCTCAGCCGAAGCTGCCCTGTTTGCAGCGTACCAGCGGATCAACATGCGGAATTTCGAGCGCGCGCGATGATCGTTTGCCGGCAAAATCATTCGCCAACGACATTTTAGAAGGCATCAGTCCTGAGAATAGCTTTCAAGCGGAACAGATTGTGCCTGGTCTCGTTGCACCTATCATCAATATTAGGAGGATAGGATGGTTGATAAAAGATATGACGATCCCGTAGTCGTCGAACGAAAGGGCCCCGGCCGGACTATCGCTATTCTATTGGTAATAGCCTTGGCCATAGCAGGCGTCCTATTCGCGACTGGTTTCTGGTCCGCCGATGTAAAGGAGGGCGATTTGCCCGAGGTTAGCGTCAAGGGCGGCGCACTTCCAAAGATCGATGTCGATTCGAAGGAAGTGGTCGTAGGTACCAAGAAGGAAGAGATCGAGGTCCCCACAGTCGGCGTGAAGGATAACGGCGAAGATTGATATCAATCTCGTCTATTATCTGGAATACCGCAACAGTGGTATCCTGATGCTGTAGTGCAACGCGATCGATTTCATCTAACATACAACACAAAAATCTCCGTCAGAAATGGCGGAGCTTTTTTGCCTAAGTTAGCTTAAACTGTTCCACCTTAATTCTGAGTGCTCGGGAACAATCCCTGTTGCAATGTCCGATTGCTTTGCTGAGGAGCTATTTGTCGGAGTGCAAGAGCAAATTCGGATAGCGGACGGCCCAGCTGTTAAATTTTCCATATCAAATGACCGTCCAAAATGGATTGCGGAGCCGATGCCGCTCAATATAATCACAATGCTTCGCTATTAACCGCTTCTATAAACGGTCTTCTTTCGCTGCATTGGATTCATCTGGGGAACCACGTCTGTTTGGCATCTGGATCTCATTCGAACTGCACTTCCTCTTACTCGGATGAGTTTTAGGCATGAATCGCTCCAACAGAAGAACAGATGAAAGCAGGATAAGCGCCAGCAAAGTGCCGGCCAGCACCAACATATATTGGCCTGCACCGGCCGTGATTCCTACCGCTGCGGCCATCCACAGGCTCGCGGCCGTTGTCATGTTTCTGACGTCTCCGCCTTTTACGAAAATGAGCCCCCCGGCGATGAAGCCTATAGCCTGCGCCAGGCCCTGGACAACGCGAACCGGATCTCCCTCGCCATGTTCCTCGACCAGTTCGATGGCAGAAAGCGTGACCATGGCTGAACTGAGCGCCACAAGGCCGTGGGTTCGAAGGCCAGCGTCATGGCCTTGCCGTTCCCGTTCGAAGCCGAGTGCGAGCCCGAGGATGGTTGCCAGAGCAAGGCGGGCAAGAGTGGTGGGCAGATCGTTTGCGAGCATATGTCTCTCCGCTCCCACAAACGCGCACCGCTGCGATGGGATGCACGCGCATGACGCCAATTGCCTGCCGTCGCGATAAACCAACCATTTTACAGGCAGAAAGACAAAGAAGGTTGTCACCTAGATTGCCAATTCCATCAAATTGGGAAGACCTGTCGAGAGACGTAGTGAAAACTGTTACGACTGCAGGCGTTGGCAACGCCCAATCGAACATCGAGAACGTCCGCGAGTTGGGCTTGTCGTTCAATCTCTCTGCAACAGCACAGTGCGCGGGACCCAGTCGTGAATTTGGATGATAACCGCCTCGAACCGTGGCCAGACGTTCCGCCCTGAGGGTTTGGGGATTGATTCAAACAGACAGTCGCTAAACTGCGACCGCCTTGTTATCGGTTATCGTGATCAACTCCCTAAAGTCTATTGTGGCCAAGACCTTCCCTTCATCATCAGTAACCTCAATACGATGACAAAGGTTGATAGGTTCGCCTGCCTTTACATGTTCGGCCATTAGATCGCGAGAGCTTCGAATCGCCTCCTCTTTCGCGGCGGTTAAATCTTCGAAGACACGCCCCTCCTCGTCATAGGTGTCGATATTGTTGAACAGATTGAGATGATAGCGCGGCATTATCTGATAATACTCGTGGCCATCGCCCAGTTCCATAAATCGAAGCAGAATTTATATAAACTGAATCAATGTTTGCAGCGCCCCGGCTGCGATTTGGTCCTAAAATGGGCGTTGAAATTGACGAGTGAGGTAGAGAGTACTGTGACAGCCTATTGAACGCAGCCATAATGGCACCGATGTGATACCGAGGCACGCGACAAGTGCCGAACGCCCTCCTCGCTCCTGTTCAGATTGGAATATTCTTGCTATTCTACGCTTTCGAGGGACGCGCACGACACCGTTTGTCATTTTCGCGAACGCGCCGATAATGACGTCCTCTGATCAGATTACAAAGCCCGCGCAGTCCGCCTCGCAGAGCCAAAAGTTGCGAGAGGAGTTGATACGGTCGAGCCGTCACTCGCCTCTTGCAACTATCGTGACGGATGCAAGAGCCGGCAATGCCATCATTGCCGTCAACAAAGCCTTCGAACGGCTTAGTGGCTACCTTGAGATCGATATGCTCGGCCACAACTGCCGGATGCTCTCCGGGGCTGCGACCTCGCCTGCATCTCGGGCTCTGTTGCGCCAGGCGATCGAAGTTGGCCGCCCCGCATTTGTCACTTTGGTCAATTACCGCAAAGATGGCCAAGCCTTCCGCAATGCCGTGATGGTCGCACCAGTCTATGACGAGGATGGACTTCTTGCCTTTTTTATTGGGACGCAATTGAAGGTCGATGGTGAACAGGGAGACGCCGGAACTGCCAAGGCAAAATTGGCTGATTTGACCCCCCGGCAGCTAAAAGTACTCGAGCAAATGGCGCGAGGCATGCGCCACGCCGAGATCGCGAAGAACCTTGGTCTTTCCATCAAGACCGTCAAGATGCATCGTGGCGCTTTGGTTAAACGCCTGGGGGTGCAAACGTCGACCGAGGCAATCAGGATCGGCATAGAAGGGGGCCTTTAACCTAAAGCAAGAGAGCTCTAAATCGTCTTGCCAACACCTCTCTATTCGATATGGACTTAAGTCCGGGGTCGAGGCCGGGGGCTTGGTGAGGATGTCGCTTGACGAAATCAGAAATGCCCGGCGCAGCTGAAGCGAAATTCAAGCTGCTGGTCGACGCTGTTATGGACTACGCCCTCTACATGCTGGATCCAGAAGGCCGGATCACAACATGGAATAGTGGCGCCCAGAAAGCGAAGGGCTATACCGCTGCAGAGATCGTGGGTCAGCATTTTTCCTGCTTCTTCACCCCGGAGGATCGCGATTTGGGCCTGCCCCAGCGCGCCTTGCGCATCGCTGCCCAAGAGGGCCGTTTCGAAGCGGAGGGCTGGAGAATCAGGCAGGATGGCACCCGCTTTTATGCCAATTCAGTCATCGATCCTATCAGGAACGAGGCTGGAGAACTGATCGGTTTTGCCAAAATCAGCCGCGACATCACTGAACGCCGTGAGAAAGAGCTCGCTCTCTTCCAGGCAGAACAGCGCTTTCGTCTCCTCGTCCAGGGAGTGAAGGATTGCGCGATCTACATGCTCGATACCGACGGCATCATCACCAACTGGAACACCGGTGCAGCAGCGATCAAGGGCTATGGTTCCGACGAGGTAGTGGGCAGACATTTCTCCATTTTCTACACTGACGATGACCGGGACGCGGGCGCGCCCCAAAGGGCGCTGGCGACAGCTCTGGCGGAGGGAAAATACGAGACAGAGGCCTGGCGCGTTCGCAAGGACGGGACGCTATTTTGGGCCAATGTGTTGATTGATCCGATTCACGATGAAGATGGTAAGCATGTCGGCTTCGCTAAGATCACCCGGGACGTGACCGGCAAGCGCAAGGCACAGGAGGAGCTGGAAGAAACACGCAGCGCGCTGCTCCAGGCACAGAAGCTGCAGGCCATTGGTGAACTGACTGGCGGGGTGGCTCATGACTTCAACAATCTGCTGACGGTCATCGGCGGGGCGGCCGAGATGCTTAGGAAGGCAGACCTGCCAGAAGAAAGGCGCGCGCGCTATATCGATAACATAGCGATAACCGTCGAGCGCGCTTCCGCCCTTACCGGTCACCTTCTTGCGTTCAGCCGTCGCCGCGCCATCCGGCCAGAAGTTATCGATCTCAA
Source organism: Sphingobium arseniciresistens (assembly GCA_029167225.1). GTDB lineage: Bacteria > Pseudomonadota > Alphaproteobacteria > Sphingomonadales > Sphingomonadaceae > Sphingobium > Sphingobium arseniciresistens. Next base: position 175,890 of record JARFNK010000012.1, on the reverse strand, counting down.
TATTCATCTCGACGCCTGGGGCGAAGTTCTGTCCCGATCACTGGGGAGCGGCATCACGCTTTTGGTAAAGGCATCTGCCAAGAACGCCTGTGTTGAGGTCGATCCCACTGAACTGGAGACCGCTGTCCTGAATGCCGCTGTAAATGCCCGCGATGCGATGCCGGAGGGTGGAGAGCTTCAGATCGAGACGCGTGACGTCATGAACAATGGCCAATCTGCTGTCGCCATCGATATTACCGATACCGGCACTGGTATGTCCGAGGACACGATCGCCCGCGTTTTTGAACCGTTTTTCACGACCAAGCCGATCGGCGAGGGAACGGGACTGGGATTGTCTCAGATCCATGGTTTCGCGGCCCAAGCCGGCGGCATCGCCCAGATAAGTTCCAGGGTCGGGTTTGGCACCACGCTTACGATGATCCTTCCGCGGGTCGATAAGACGCCAGTGGCAAACCAGCAGAAGGGCAAGCTGGCCGCAATACCTCACGGGATCAAGGTCCTCCTGGTCGAAGATAATATTCAAGTTCTTCAGTTCGCCGAGCAATTGCTTGATGATCTGGGTTGCGTGACGGTGTGCGCGCATGACGCCTCTGAAGCGCTGGCACTTCTCCAGGAGCAGTCGTTCGATCTCGTCTTTACCGACATTGTAATGCCAGGGCTCAGCGGCATCGACCTTGCCAGGCAGCTGCGCATTCGGGCGCCTGAGCTACCGGTCCTGCTTGCGACCGGCTACAGCGACCAGCTCCTGGGAGAGAGAGAAGCACATTTGCGCGTTTTGTCGAAGCCCTATGGCGCCGAGACGTTAAGCGCAGCGATAAGTGAGCTTATCGCCACATCGCCATGTGTCGAATAAGATGTTGGAATGCCCACCTCGGCGAAAACGTGTCAAAACGGCAAATCGGAGATGAAGGGATCGCCAAGACATGACCTGACAGACCCTTCATAAACCGCAAGGATCATTGCCTCACAAGAAGTGGCGCCGTGCCGGGGCTATCGCCTTGTTCAATATATCCCGATATGATCTCGCCTGCCTTGAACATGGCATTTCCGCCCTTGTTCAGCAGGCCCAGAAGGCCAAAGCCCAGCACCCCCAGGACGACACCGCCGGTGTTGCCCTTGCCTTCAGCGCCCTGAGTACCGCTGAGCGCGACTTGACCAAATGGAGTGTCGACATACAGGAGGCGCAGGCTGAGTTGGCCGCGGCCGCCCGCTGCGCTGGTCCCCGAAACGGTCACTACCTCTGCCCAGGCTGTCGCGCCAATGGGGATCGCAACCACGCCGTCGACCATCACGGGAGCGTCCACGCGCAGCCTGAAGCGATCGCCAGCTTTTGCTGAACGGCTGTTGACTTCCTTTGTGACCATCAGCCGCACTTCCATGCCCCTTGTCCAATGGGGGGCAGGAAGCGCGGAGGTTGAAGATGGGGCCGCGTCCTGGGCCATTGCCGATTGTGCGACGAGAAGCACAATCGGACATAGGAACAAGAGCGGGCGCCTCGTCACAGCGTCAGTTGCTCGATGCTGGCGCCACGCCGGACGAGACGGCGCCAGCCGGGAGGAACTTGATGGCGGTGCCGGTCGCGTTGGCTTTGCCCCAACTGAATGCGGTTACATGCGCATCTCCATATTGCGCCTTGATCACGGCATCGGCGCCCAGCTTCTGGGCCCGCTCCCACAGTTCCCTGTAGATCTTTTCCTGTGAGGGTGACTTGCTGAAAACCGTCGCCTTGCGGACCCCGGCCTGCACTTCGCCGATGACCTGATAAGGCCGATCGATAATGTCATAGGGAAAGACCGGCACGCCGACATCTTCATTGATCACAGCTGTGGCGGGAGTATCGGGCCGGGCAATGGCCGGAGAACCGGCCAACAGACTCAATGCCACAATCATAACGCTACGCATGCTCGAATGTCCTTTGTCAGTGATGATCCAAAATTACGGTTTGACGGGTCCCGCCGGCGTAGCGACCGGGGAGCCACCCACGGCCGCGCTTACAGGCGAGGACGCAGCGAGCACGGGCGCGGCCGGTGTGGGCACCACTGCCATTGGCACCGGCGCCACGGCCTCAGCGAACGTCAAGGGAACATCTTCTCCGATGAAGCCTTTGACCTGCGAACCCGCCGCGATCCTGGCGCTGGTTCCCGTTGTAAAGAACCCGACAACCGGCACAAAAATGACAGCGGCGACAACGCCTCCTGTGCCGGTCACACCCTTGTCGTCAAAGGTACCGTTAAGCCGAATCTGACGGCCGTTGACGCTGACATAGAGCAGGCTGGCGGTGAGGTGACCAGACTTGCCCCACATGCCCTTATTGCGAACCTCGGTAATTTCCCCGATTGCAGGCGCACCGGCCGGAATGACGACCTGTCCGCCCACCATGACCGGCTCGACAACTACCAGCTGGAAATGCTGTCCGACACGGAGCTTCTTGCCCTCCGTGCTGAGCCCCTCCTGCAGCTTGAGCTGGACTTCAGTACCCATGCGCAAGGTCTGTGTGGCGTGTTGACCGACAGCGAGCGGTTGTGAGACTGGAGCAGCAACCTGCGCGGATACAGGCGCCGAAAATGCGGCCACGCACATGGCCGCGAATGAAACGAACCTCATGATATTTCCCCCTTCATGACCTTCCCCAAGGCCGATGAACATGTTGGAGAGGGATAGTGACGGTGTCAAGCAAACATTCAAAATCTTATTTGAATATATACTTACTTTCTCTGAATTTCCTAACAAAAATCCAGAACAGATCAAGAAAAATTGCAGTAATGAGTACCAATTTCATGTGTTTACCCTGCAATTGTTCTAGAATATCAAATCTTTTAGAACAACATTTCATTTCAAGTAATTTTATTATCTCTGCACTCCATGGAACACAGATTGATTTAAACTATGTTGTCAATGAGGGCCTTCATCCGGATTTCTTCAGGCCCTCTCGATGGAGCGCAGCCAAAGAGCGCCCTCATGAAACGTCGTGCCGCCGGAGCCTTGCGACGTGTATTCCCGTGGCATAGCTCGACCACGTCTTCCAGATCGAGAAATCGGACGAGCCGGCTCGCTTCCATGAAGCATGGGTGATCCATAACAATGCTCGCGCAGATGCCCTGCTCGTGCGGATAATTGGCAATGACCTGCAGCGTTGCGGCGACATGCGACCATGGTGCACCGGTCAAATCCATCTTGATATGCGGCATCGCCTTGCGCCCCCACGCGTAAACCAGGCCATCAATCCTGGTTCATGCAAGGCCCTGAAAGCGCCAGCTCTTACGTCAGATCATGGATGAACTCGCCTTTGCATGGCAGCGCACCAGTCTGCGCGTGATCGGGCTCACGCTCGAAGCAGATTCGATGATGTTTCGCCTCTCGGCACTCGTTCTCATCGCCAGGTGGCAAAGCCGGATATCTTGGGCTCATCACCGATTCGGGACGTATCGCAGTTCCCACGCCGCGCTGTGAAGCCGGGCGACGCCTCGAACCTGTCACAGCGAAAGCCTGCGTGGACGCGGGCAAATATGGTGTTAGATAGCCAATGACCTGGTACCATCCCGTCAGTTGGGCGCCGTGCAATGTGTTCAGCAGCCGTCGACCGCCAAACGCCTCAGGTACAGGCCGACCTTGCATGCCGGACACCCTACCATCGACTGGCGGCCTTACGCCGGGCGGATAGCAAACCGGGCATCGGGCGCGGCCGGCAGGCCTTCTTGCGAGTCATTCGCTGGGAACCAACATGTGCCCGGAGGCTTCAAACTATTCACATTCAAGGAGGACGATGATGGCAGAGCCCCAGTTCACCGATGCGATCGCCTTGCTGAAGGCAGATCACCGCAAAGTTGAAGATTTGTTTGAAAAGTTCGAAAAGGCGTCATCTGCTGACCGGAAGCAAGCGTTAGCACATGAAATTTGCACCGAACTTAAAATCCACACATTGATCGAAGAAGAGATATTCTATCCGGCTTTTCGCGGCCTGATCGAACACGATACGCTCGACGAAGCTTATGTAGAACATGATGGCGCGAAAGTGCTGATCAACGATATCGAAACGGGGTCAGCTCACGACGACTTTTACGATGCCAAGGTCAAGGTTCTTTCAGAGGAGATCAAGCACCACGTTCATGAGGAAGAGATGCCGTCGGAGGGTATGTTCGCCCAATGTCGTAAGACTGATGTCGATCTCGTGGCGCTGCGCGACCGGATGAAGAGCCGGAAGGAAGAATTACTGGCCCAGGCCAAGGTTGGAGGCCTTCCCACCGCCAAACCGACAGCTGTCAATCTGCTGCTGGCGTAGGTCGGTAATAGCTCTGATCTGCTATGGACCTAAAACATCCTCCTTGGCCCTCGCAACTATGGGTTGTGCGCCATGGCCAAAGTGCAGGCAACGTCGCGCGGGACGCCGCTCATGAAGCAGCGCTTGATCGCATTGCGCTTGAGGGGCGCGATGTCGATGTCCCCTTAAGTGACTTGGGCGAAAAGCAGTCGAGAGCCTTAGGCCGCTGGTTTGCAACGGAATTTGGCGGCGTGCTTCCAGAGGTAATCCTGTCCTCGCCCTATCGTCGTTCCGTTCAGACGGCGCAGCTCTTTCGTGGTGAGGGCGGGGCGAGGCAGGAGGAGAAAATATGTCTCGACGAGCGGCTTCGTGAAAAGGAGTTTGGCATCCTAGACGGGCTGACGACCCATGGCATTGCAAGGCTCGAGCCGGCCCAAGCGGCATTTCGCGAGGCGCTCGGTAAATTCTATCATCGCCCGCCAGGGGGCGAAAGCTGGTGCGATGTGATCTTTCGCCTCCGCGCTTTGATGGACACTGTTTCCCTTCATTATGCCGGGCAGCGGGTGATCATCTTTGCCCATCAGGTCGTAGTTCTGTGCCTTCGCTATATCATCGAAAATATGGACGAAGGACAGATATTGGCGATTGACCGCGAGGGCGACGTCGCCAATTGCTCGGTGACGCACTATCATTTTGATCCGCATGCGGGGCGGCGGGGCGGTCTTGTGCTCGAAAGTTACAATGTACTGGCCCCAATATCGGAACGGGACATTCTCATCACTGCGGCACCTGATCTGCCGGTCGTGGCGCGGGGATGACCCATATTGTGTCATTGGACGCAAGCTGGCTTGCCGCGCACCGCCTGCCCAGGGTCGAAACCAATAGCGACAAGAATGGCCGCGGACGGGTTCTTCTCGTAGGCGGGGCACGGTTTGTCCCAGGCGCTCTCGCGCTTACCGGTGAAGCCATCTTACGCGTAGGTGCAGGAAAGCTCCAAATGGCCACGGTAGAGGCTGTCGCCTCGGCTCTGGGTGTCCTGGTCCCTGAGGCAGCGATGGTTGCACTGCCGATGCGTGAGGATGGCGAGATCGCCCCAGAAGCAGTCGCTTTGATTGCAAAATTAGTGCCGCGTTGCGACTTGTTGCTGGCAGGACCCGGGATGAGCGCGACTGCGGATACGAGCGAACTGGTCAAGGGGCTCATCGGCCTATCGCCGCCTGCCCTCCTTCTGGACGCCGCAGCGCTCACATGCGCGGCGTTGAGCGACTTGACGAGCGCAGCTTCGCACAGACCGCTTGTCCTGACGCCACATCACGGCGAGATGGCACGCCTGTTGGAGCGCACGCTCGATGAGGTCGCGTCCAACCCTGGAGCTGTTGTGCAGGAAATCGTGCGCCTCACCGGCGCAGTGGTCGCACTCAAGGGCCCCCAGACCTGGATTGGCGGACCCGATGCCCCCCTTCTTCACTTCACAGGTGGATGCCCGGGTCTTGGCATCGGCGGATCAGGCGATGTGCTTGCCGGGATTATTGGTGGCCTGCTTGCGCGCGGAACGCCACCTTATGTCGCGACAGCTTGGGGTGTAGCGCTTCACGGGGCTGCGGGCCGAAAAGCTGCGCAGGATATCGGCGAAACGGGTTTTCTTGCGCGCGAACTATTGCCCCGGCTGCCACGCTTGCTTGAAACGCTCTAACAAATAGCGACTACATAGCGTCAGCGCATATCGCCACCTTGCTCCCCAGAGTAACGATGTGAAGGGCTTCCTCCTCACTTCCCCGCCCGCATCGAGCAGCTGTTTTTTGCCGGCGGCGATCTTGGCTAAAAAGCCCCTGAGGTCCGACCTCGAACGCTCGCCACAGCGGCAACCTTACGACCGTCAACTCCGCCCCGGGGAGCAGGCACCTGTTACACGTCGGTCAAGCCGCTGGCCGAGCCGGGGGATCTGAGCCCAAAATGCCCGTCGGCCTGAACGATAGTATAGCGATTGCCCGAGTGAACGTCATTAACGAGAGGTCGAGCAGCGTCGTTGTGGTCGAGCACAAGGTTCCTGTCGCCCTGCCCCTGATTGAATATCGCTGCATGGAGGTCTCGTCTTTCGCCTCGAGCCCCTGCATGGCGCCGCCTCAAGATGCAGCATCGCTCCCTCGACCGGCTTGGAGTGGATGCTTACCTGTCCACATGACAGGGCCATGGGTCATCGATAGCCAGTGGGACACCATGCCCCGGCGACTATGATTTATTGCGTTCTTTTCGTCGGCTGTGGCCGCGTGTCATCGGTTCGGGTCTGCGGGGGGCCGTCCAGCCCGGCGGCGGCGTGATGCGCTGCTGGCTGGTCCCCAATCCCATCGCGCCCAGTTTTTGGCGATCCAGCCCGCTGGGATCGAATTCGGTGTGGCCAGCTTCTGGCGGAGCGTTCCGCAACAGGCTGATCCGATCACGAAGCGCCGCCGCTTTCTCAAAGTCACCCTCTGCTGCTGCCGCTTCCATCGCCAGCCGGAGCCTTTCCAGGCGAACTGCCCTGTCCTCCATCAGCGGAAGGCCCAACGCAGGGTTTGCGCCACGCCCCAGGTTCCCGCCCTGATGATGGGGCGCTCGAGCGGAGACATGCCCAAACCGTGGAGGGTGCGTGCCCAACCGGGGAGGAGGTCGATGGCAGCTTCGACAGCAAGCCGTCGCGGCATGTCATTTGGCATGCCGATCCCGCGAGACCCAAGGATCAATTTTGCAATCTCGGCAGTCCTTGCGTCGGTCCTGAGAGCCGGACGCATTGCTTCGATAAGCGCCCTAGCCTCTCGTCGAGATCGAGGCACGGGATCTGCACCCAATGCCTGGCCGATCATGGCCATTTCCGCGAAATAACGATCCTGTTCGTCGCCCCTCATCATTGGATCGGCATAGCGGACCCAAGCCGCCAGAAAATTGCGCGTTTCGGTAAGGTGGACCCAGGCCAGCAGCGAAGGGTCATTGGCACGATAAGGGGTGCCATCGGGCAGCACTCCCTTGACGCCTTCATGGATCGAACGGACATGCGCGATCAACTTCAGCCCCAATGTTCTTTCCGCATAGGTCGTCATTGCGATGAATCGCGCGGTCCGCCGCAGGCGCCCGTGCATGTCGGAGCGAAAGTTGCTGTGATCCCATACCCCCGCCAGGACTGAGGGGTGGAGCATCTGCATAAGCAGGCTTGCGATGCCGCCGACCATCATTGCCCCCACGTCGCCATGGACCCGCCACACGATGGAGTTCCGATCGAACAAAGCCTTGTTGCTCATCGCGACAGGCGCTTCACCAAGGTCCTGGTCGTTGAAAAAGTCAACGACCTTTCGTTTTATCACCTGCTTCACATGGAAACCTGGGTTGGGAGATGTCGGCATGGACAGAGGAACGTCCGGACTGTCAGATCGCTCCTTGAGCGGACAAGCTTATCCGACATTCGTCAAGATGAAGCTTTGCCCGCTCCTGTATTCCACTGCTTGGCGACACAATCGGCGTCAGGGTTGGTCGCAGTGGGATGCACGGTGATGGCCCATAGCACTAGGCAACAGCTTGCGATGATCAGGGCAAGCGGAACACGTCGGCGACCAAGGTTTTGGCATCCTGATCGACACGGTCTTTCGATGGACTGTCATATATGACCATCAGACCCATTGTGCCGTCTGCCAGTTCCCAAAGAGCAAGCCCCTCCGGGTGGTCCGATCCACGGCCGAATGGCAGTTCGAGCAATCGCTCGGGCCTGTGAAGATGAACCTTGGCCGGATCATGCGGCAGGTCGCACGCCCAGCCTGACCAGCGATAAATCGCACAGGGTCCGCTTAGCGCTGTGGTGGGTCCGGCCAATATCAGCAGATCATCGCCGATGCGCTTCAAGTCTCGCACACCGAGGCCTTCCATGGCAACCAGCCTTCGCGTCGGGCCTTGGACAATCTGCAGGGCACCTTTGCCATCTTCGCCAATCTCCATTTCCAGGATGACCCCGTGTCCCCCAATAACCGGCCCGCGCATGCCTAGCGCGATCCGCGCGCCGCTCGCGGCAATCCCTTCGATGTCGACGCCGCCTTCTTTCGCGGGAATTTTCGTAAATGGCGCGAGCAACGGATCTTTGGCGAGCGCCGCGGCCAGCGCATTACCCTCTCTTCCCATCGACAGCATCGCTGCTCGTCTGGTGCCATCGGTGCTGATCGGATGAAGGACGCCGGCACGTTCAATCAACGGCAGTCGCGCAAGAAGGCAGCGCGCGCGGGTATCCTTGAGATCCGCCAGCGCTTCAAGATCGATCCGCTCGTCTTTCGCCTTCTCGACTTTTGGCCGAGTGCGGGCGTGACTGCCCACGACCCATAGCCAGCCATTATCAACGCTCAATCCCTCCAGATCGGCTTCCTGCTCCGCTTCGCCGAGCGGCAGGAGGTCACGCAATCTATACTGGATATGTCCGGACCATCCGCCTCCAGTCTGTAGAGATAGAAGATCGATGTCAGCATGTTCGTCCGAGCCCAGGAAGAGGCTGTCCCCCACCCGCGTCCCGGCAGAGAAATTGCGCAGAGCCTTCCTTTTCCTGCCATCGCCGAAATTGAGGACGATGCGTTCAACCGGCTTCGCTGGATATCCCCACCTTTTTTCCCATGAAGTGCTCATGGCGCGCTTTGCTCCTCTGGAATGAAGGGTTCGTCGGACGATCTGATCGCAAGGAGATTGCGGGTGCCGGTTCACTTCAAAAAATCAGGCTTCTCAACCTTTAGTCTCCGGTACCTCGCCTCGATCAGGCTGAACAAGCCAAACAGGCCCAGGCCAAAGGCAACCACGCTCAATATGAGGCTGCCTTCCTCCTGCGCGCGTAACTGCTCGAGCGCTTCGCCCAGCCCTCCAGCGCGGTCGGGATCGTGGTTCAGCCCCGCTGAAATGACGAACCAGCCGATGATCAAAAAGACGAGGGCGCGAGCAGCATATCCCATGCGTCCAATCCATCGTACATAATCGGGCGCAGGCACATCGCCGCCCAGATCTTCAAAACGTGCGTTATACGCCTTGAGCGCTTGCGCGGCCGCAACGAAAAGGAGCAGAATTCCGACAAGCACGAGCAGGAATACGCCTCCAGGCTGCGCGAGCAGCCAGGCTGACCATCCTTGTGCGCTTTCGTCTCCAGGGCTTCCGTGCTGCTTAGCCGTTTGCGCCAAAGCAAGTCGTCCGGCCGCCGTCGCAAGCATGATGTGGGAAATGCCACTCAAAGCGTAGCCAAGCTGTTCGAACTTTCCCTTCAAGGTGCCGCCGCGATTTTCCGGATCGGTGATCGCTTCGGTCAGCCGCCAGACGGCATAGCCGGCAAATCCCAAAGCGCACACCGCCAGGAGCACATGTCCAAGTGGCGCGTCGGCTAGAGTGCCCAGTGCACCCTGATTGTCCGTCGTCTCCCCGCCATGCAATGCGACGTCGAGCGCGAACCATCCGATCAGTATATATACAAGACCGCGGGCGGCAAAGCCGATGCGCGCCAACAGGGTCATACGGTCACCATATGTCATCACGCTCTCCCGCAGGAGGGCAACCGCCCAGCGACCTCGACGTTCCCTTTGCAGATTCGAGCTCCAAAGCGAGGCGTGCGGTCGGTCAGCAGACCGCCTTTTGATGCTAGAGCAAATTCCGATCCGATTGCATCGGTTCGGCTGCTCTAAGTTTTTGGTTTACCGCATTTTCCGAGCCAGCAGCCGATTCCATCTGCTTGGAAAATGCTCTAAGGGGCATTCCACTGAAAATGGGCACTTCAACGATTTCTGACAGGTCGATACTCCAGCCAGTACCCACACGCCACCAAAGCGCAAAAATGGGCGCAATCGTGTCGGAAACGATATGCGCGTGTCTTGTTCTGCTGCTTGCCCGTCATTCATATTTTTCGGCACCAGCCCGCCCCGCCTGGCATCCCAGGCCTTTAACTGAAGCCGATTTGCCCGTTTCCTTTGGCGGCAAGTCCGCCCGATCCGGATCACGACCCTGCTGGCGGTCGAGCGATCGCATGATCGGTGTTACCGTGAGGCCATGGAGGACAATGGAAAAAAGCACGACCAGACCCACGACCCCCCAAAGTCGCGCACCATTCGCCACGTCGATATGGTTGAGGCCATAGGCAAGATAGTAGATCGAGCCGACACCCCGAATGCCGAAAAAGGCCAGGGTCAGTTTCTCGGTCCGATCGACCTTCAACCTGTGAAGTCCAACAAATCCTGCAAGTGGCCGCACGACGAGCAGGATCACAAGCGCAACTCCAGCATCTACCCATTTTATTGAGGAAAGCAGACCGCTCACCAGGGCGCCGCCAAACAGTAAGAGCAGCACCATCATGGCGAGCCGTTCGATCTGTTCGGTCACGTCATGCATATCATGATGAAAATCATGGTCTCTATGAGCACTGCGAAATGTCAGGGCAGTCACAAAAACGGCAAGGAAGCCGTAACAATGGATGATTTCCGCCAGGCCATAGGAAACACATGTTGCCGCAAGGGCGATCAGACCGTCTCCTGTCCTGGCAAGATTGGACTGCGCGGAAACATGAAAGGTCAGCCATCCAAAGAGACGGCCGATCAGCCATCCGCCACCGATGCCAGCCAGAATTTCCCACAGAACGCGGTAGGTCAACCAGTCGGCGAGCCATGGCTGACCGGTAGCAGCAAGCGCAATTGCCAGGTGAACAAAGGGGAAAGCCAGGCCGTCATTCAGTCCCGCCTCCGACGTCAGGCCAAACCGCACTTCATCCTCATCACCTGCTTTTGGCGGACCGACCTGTATGTCGGACGCCAAGACCGGATCGGTGGGAGCGAGGCATGCGCCAAGAAGGAGGGCGATCGCCCATGGCAGACCGAGAGCCCAGCCTGCCAAAAGTGTGATGGCAAGGATGCTGATCGGCATGGTGATCGCCAACAGCCGCCAGGTGACCGCCCATGTACGCCAGTGAAAGACTCGATCGATCTTCAGTCCAGCGCCCATGAGAGCGATGATGACCACAAACTCCGTGAACCGCTCGGTGATTTCGGGGAACCGCAAAGGCAGGGGCTTCAACGTGACGTGTGGCAATGAGAAGAGCGCTGCCCCAAGCGCGATACAGAGGATCGGCAGAGACAAGGGTAATTTCTTCAAAACCAGTGGCAGCCAGACGACCAGCGCCGTGAGCAGGCCGAACCCGGTAAGCATCAAGATATAGGGGTCTGGTTGAAGCCAGTTCAGGATAGCAGCCTCCTGTAAGACTGAAAGGACGACGTTCGCAACCCCGGCGCCGGGTTGAGCAGCGCAGGATGCTGCGATGGTTTCATACAGGTCGGGCAGCGCATGGCCGATCAGATCCTTTGCAATATTTGGTGACAGGTAAGACTGGTCAATCCGTCGAGGGGATGTCACGCGCGAAGCGGTAGCTTGTCTGCTCGAACTTCCGCGCCCGGAAGAAATTGTGGGCGTTGCTGATCTCGATATCACTTATGGCCTCGACCCGACTGCATCCCGCTTTTCGTAGCGCTGCATAGGCCTCGTCCAGCATTGCGCCGGCAACGCCCTGGCGACGATGGCACTTGTCTACCAGCACAAGGCTGATCCGACCGATCACGCCATGCTGAAGGGTCTGAACCGTAGTCCAGCTGCAGCAGCCGATGATGCCTTCCTTCTCAGCGACACAGGTTCCACCACTCGCCTTGCGTACATGTGCAAGGTTACGCGCAATAGCGAGTTCATCGGTCGTGACAGCCGTAAGTTGTCGCAAAAGTGCCGAGAGGTCTGCCGCATCTGACGGCTTGGCACTACGAAGGGTAAGAGGGATCTGCTGAGCCTTATGGATCGCATCTTCTGTTGCGTAGGGCCGTTCTGAGCGTCTTTCGGTCCTTCTCGCCTTTTTGCGATTGGCACGCTTTTCGCGCTCATCCGATGTTCGCGAAGCAGGCATTTTCGGTGCTGTGGACGCTGCTTTCTTCTGTGTTGTCCTGCGCGGCTGTACAGAGCCAGTTGCTACACGGTCCCGGCGAGCCCGGACGAAGGGTTCATCGTCCGGCTCATTTTCTGTACGGCCCGCCTCGGGCGGATGGACCGCTTGCTCGGGCGCAGCTTCCGCCGATGCCTTCCAGGTACTGGTCGCGCCCTCGCGCAGATACGCTTCGATATCCTCAGGTGCGGCGGTGAGCCCTTCCTCGGTGATGCCGAGGAGCGCATTGCCTTGGGCATCAGCAAGCCCGAATTTTCCATAGTCCCCGCGGCCAGGTTTGCGTTTACGCGACCTCAAGAGCTTCAGGCCGCGATGCTCTGCCATGTCGCGCAATTTCTGGTCGATGGGTTCGTGCGCCATTGTGCCATAACCCGCCGATCGCGGCCAAGTTCAAACATCACGGCATGACCTACCGGTGCATGTCCTGTCCTGCCCGAAAAGCGCTAGCGAAAATGGTCTGGAACGACCATGGCTCTCACCTGCTCCGCCATTATGCATGGCAAACGCCTGCGTGCCTCCAGATCGACCGGCCAGCCCATGACGAGGACCTTTGCATCCCCATGGTTTTTTCAGTAATACCGGCAAATATCTATGTCATGATTCAGCGGCGATTTTCGAGGCTTTGCGCCTGACCCGTCCGCCGCCAGCTCTTTCAACGCGCATGTAAAGGAGCAATTTTGCTGTAACCACGACCCTGGTTGGAAGCACGTTGGTCCTCACGCCTGAAATTGCTCAGGCGTCACCCAGCGCACGATAAACGGACATGAGGTGACGGGCAGCTGTCGCACGGGCGCGGGGCGAACGGATTGTCTCCTCATTGGTTTCATGAAGCATCGTCAGCATGTCGAGCAATTCCTGGCGGGGCGTTCCGTTCTCGAGCATATGAATACCGACAAGCGTGAGCAGATTGCCCCACAGGGTTATCGACGCTTCGGCAAAAGCTGTGTCGCTCTCCTCGTCCCCGGCGCGCTGCAGCCTGTCATCCATCACCTCAGGCCCGCTTCTTGGCCGGGGTTTTGCGCGCAGGCTTGCCAGCGGGCTTGGCATCGCTCTTTGCGGCGCTCTTCACGGCAGATTGCTTGCCCCCCGTCCTGGCTTTGGCAGCGCTTCCACCCGCTGGACCGATTGACTTCTTGAGCGCCGCCATCAGGTCGACGACGTTACTGCCCCGCAGGCCTGCACTGTTCTCGTCACCGCTGTCGATGTTGAGCGTCCTGCCCTTCTTCTTGCGCTCGATGAGGTCTTTGAGCGCGTCGACGTATCGATCGTGGAATTCGCCCGCATCGAACTTACCCGTTTTCTTTTCGATAAGCGTAGTGGCAAGGTCGAGCAGTTCCGCGTCTGGATCGCCATCGCCAATCTCGCGGAAATAGCTCGCCGCCTTGTTCACTTCGTCGGCATAGCGCAGTGTCTCCATCACCATGCCTCGGCCGCACGCCTTGATGCTTACGACATATTCGCGACCACGCATCGCGAGTTGGCCAAGGCCGACTTTCCGACTACGCCGCAGCGCCTCGCGCAGGACGATGAACGCTTCTTCGGCCAGGTCATCGGCAGGCACGACATAATAGGGTTTTTCAAAATAGATCATATCAATGTCATGAGCATCAACGAACTGGGTCAGTTCCAGCGTCTTCTTGCTCTCGAGCTTGACACCTTCAATCTCGTCCTCATCAAGGAGAACATATTCGCCCTTGGCGTATTCGAAGCCCTTGACGATGTCCTCGAGGTCTACAGGCCCGATGCCGGGTACGACCTTCTCATATTTGATCCGCTTGCCCGATGGTTCATGGATCTGGTTGAACGCAATCGTCGCGCCGCTTTTGGTCGCTGAATAGATCTCGACCGGGATAGAAACGAGTGCCAGCCGGATCTGGCCTTTCCAATAGGGTCGTGCCGCCATGATCGCCTCCTGTAAGTACTGCCGTTAACCCGCTGTGAGGCCGGCCGTTCCGATGCCAGGGTTTCGCCTCCATCGTGATTGACGAGCGGTCACAGACGATGTCGACTTCGCGCCAATCGGAACACTCGAGCATCGAAGGAATGGACGGTCATAGACCGATGTTCCCGCCAGGCGGCATTCTACCGTTCGCCGCCATGTGCGCGCTTGGCGAAGTTAATCATCCTGTGCAGATCCGGGCTGCGCCATCTTACGATGCTGTTCTGCCAATATTGCCGCTGGCGTGACATGCGCGACGGCCGCCTGTACCTTGTTCTTCCAACCAGACACGATATGCGCCTCGCCCTTCATCAGCGCATCCCATCCATCGCGGGCGACATCAGCCGGATCACTCTTGCTTTCTGACGCGCCGACGCTGGTGTCGAGCATGTCGGCCCGGTCGAAAAATTCGGTCTCGACGGGACCAGGCATCAGCGTCGTGACGGTGACGCCCTTGCTGTCCTTTATCTCGTTACGGATCGCATCGGCGAAGCTGTCTATGAAGGCCTTGGTACCATTATAAACCGCCTGAAAGCTGCCCGGAATAAAGCCGGCGATCGATCCGGTGATCAGCACCTTGCCCGCATCGCGGGCCACCATGTCCTTGAGCACATGCTGGAGAAGATAGAGGGTGCCGGTGATGTTGGTATCGATGACATGGCGCCAATCGGCGACGTCCTGGTCAAGGAACCCATGGCCAAGACCGCGGCCTGCATTGGCGCACAGCAGATCGATCTGGCGCCCGTTCGTGGCGGCAAGCAGATGGTCGACACCTTGCAGCGTCGATAGATCCGCCTCCACCGACAAGACCTGAACGCCGTTGCGCTTGAAGTCTTCGGCTGCCGCACCGATCAGCGGCTCGTCGGCCACGACCAGCAGGTCATAGCCTTGCTCCGCTGCGATGGAGGCAAGTTCGAAGCCTATCCCGGTCGATGCCCCGGTGACGACTGCGAATTTATTGGCCATGATGCACTCTCCTATTCCGCGGCGATGGCGGTATCGGCGGTCAGACCGGGTTTGAGCACGATCTTGGTCACCTCATTTTGATTGTCATGGAACATTTTGTAGCCCCGGGGCGCATCTTCAAGCGCCATGCGGTGCGAGATGAGGAAGGTCGTATCGATCTTCTTTTCGACGACCGCATTGAGCAGCGCAGGCATATAATGCTGAACACTGGTCTGGCCCGTCTTGAGCGTAAGCCCCTTTTCCATGAACGCTCCCAAGGGGAATTTGTCGACGAAGCCGCCATAGACGGCGGGCATCGACACCCGCCCGCCCTTGCGGCAGGCATGGATCGCCTGGCGGATCGAATGGGTCCGGTCGGTGCCTAGATAAAGTGACGCCTTGATCTGATCGACGACATTGTCGACGAAAAAGCCGTGCGCTTCCAGTCCGACGGCGTCGATGACCGCATCCGGCCCGATGCCGCCGGTCATCTCCATCAAGGCTTCGTAGGTTTTGGATTCCTCGAAGTTGATTATTTCCGCGCCAAATTTTTGCGCCAGTTCCAACCGGTGCGGGAAATGGTCGATCGCGATGACGCGATGCGCACCCATGAGGAAGGCCGACTGGACTGCAAACAGCCCAACCGGACCACAACCCCACACTGCCACCGTATCCCCCGGTTCAATATCCGCATTCTCCGCCGCCTGCCAGCCCGTGGGCAGGATATCCGACAAGAACAGCACCTCATCATCATCCAGCCCGTCAGGAACCACGATTGGCCCGACATCGCTAAACGGTACGCGCACATATTCCGCCTGACCGCCCGCATAGCCGCCCGTCAAATGGCTGTATCCAAACAGGCCGGCCATGGGCTGGCCGTACATTTCCTGGCCGATATCCTGATTATCGGCCGGGTTGCCATTATCGCAGGCGGAATATTGATGCTTCCCGCAATGATAGCAGCTGCCACAGGCGATGGTGAAAGGCACCACCACCCGCTGTCCCTTTTGCAAGGTGGATTGGGCCCCGGTTTCGACCACTTCGCCCATGAATTCGTGGCCTAATATGTCACCCGCCTTCATGGTCGGAATATAGCCGTCGTAGAGATGCAGGTCCGACCCGCATATGGCGGTGGACGTAATCTTGATGATCGCGTCGCGCGGGTTCAGGATTTCGGGATCGTCGACCGTGTCGATGCGCACGTCGTGCTTTCCGTGCCATGTTAGCGCGCGCATCAGGCCTTCTCCTCGTCACGTTGTTTCTGGGTCCGTGCCGCGGTTGCGACTTCCCCGGTCTCCATCAATTGCTTGAAGCGGCGCAGGTCGCGCCGTGCCTGGATTGCGGGTTCGCGCTGGAACAGCTTGGCGATCACCTTGCCCAACACTCCCGCAGGCGGGTCATAGGTGATCGTCGCCGTGACGATGGTCCCGCGCTCGCCCGCATCACGAAAGTCGATGCGACCACCATTGGGGACATCAGCATTTTGGGCAGCGGCCCACGCGATCAACTCGCCGGGCTTCTCTTCGGTAATCGTGGCATCCCATTCCACACTGTGTCCAGCCGGGGCCTTCACGACCCAATGCGATGTCGTGTTCGACAAGATGTCGATACGCTCGACATTATCCATGAACGAAGGCAGGTTTGAAAAATCGCGCCAATAAGCAAAGAGTTCGTCGCGAGGGCGGTTGATAGTGACCGAGCGCCCGATCAGGGTGTCGCCCCTGGACTGGATCACGGCAGCGATCGCACTTTCGCGTTCTTCATTCCGTTTCGATGTCGTCGGGGGCGCATCGTCTGTCGCCATCGTCATGGGCATCCTCCAGCCATTCTTATGATGTCCGCACGGAGCACGCCGATCGGTCGGAGGCTGCGTTTTGGTGTGAGCGGACAACGCCTCAATGTCGGATGGGCCCAATGATCTGTCGAAAAATCTAGCTGATCGACATCAAGTCGGACAGATCGGACGGGGCAAAGTGGCAGGCTCGGCTCCAACCTTGAATGGCGATTATGGTTTGGTCGGATCCGATGTCCGTCAAGAACTGTCACACATGGTTCCCGGCAAAACCTCTCCCTGACCCCGGTTTTGCGTTCGTCTTATCGATTTGCGCGACTTCGTCCGGACCTGCCGCCACGCAATCAGGCGATGGCGGCGATAGGCGCGGGCTCAGTCCGGTCCAGGGCTCAAAGACGCGGTCAAAGCTGCTGTTTGGCATAGCCCCGTTGGGCCACCTGATCGATCAGCATGGGGGTCTGGATGAGATAGGTCCGCCATCTGCTCGCGCCGCTCCGTGACCAGGTCGACGAAGCGCAGGCCATGCGCCCAGCCGATTTCACAGCGTCAGAACAGAAATGCAAAGCCCTTTGGCGCGTTGATCATCCTTGGCTTGGCAAGGATCGGCTTTCCTGCCCCACGCCAAGCGAAACATCCCTGGCAGGCGGAATGTGAGGAAAGACTTGGCCAAAGCGGCGGCATGCTTATGGTCTATTATCAACTGTCAGTTCAGCGATAATCGGACAATCGGGCCGCTCGTCGCCATGGCACTGCTCGGCGAGATCGACGAGCGTGTTTCGCAGGCGCGTCAGGGCTTCGGCCTTGCGCTGAAGCTCCTCTGCGCGCGCCAGCGCAACCCGCTTCACATCGGCGCTGCTACGGCCGGTATCGGCCCAAAGGCCGAGCAGCGTCCGGATTTCATTGATCGGAAAGCCGAGATCGCGGGCATTGGCGATAAACCGGAGGCGATGGAGGTCGCTCTCGCCATAATCACGATAGCCCGCACCCCGGCGCGGCGGCGCCGGGATGAGGCCGATCTTCTCATAATGGCGGATCATCCGTTCCGAGACGCGGGTTTGCTTCGCGGCCTCACCGATATTCATAGCGCTCTCCGATTGAGCCTGAGCGCATTGGTGACGACGCTCACCGAAGACAGCGCCATCGCCGCTGCCGCGATGATCGGCGAGAGCAGAATGCCGAACAGCGGATAAAGGACGCCCGCCGCGACCGGCACGCCGGCGACATTGTAGATGAAGGCGAAGACCAGGTTCTGCCGGATATTCGACATGGTCGCCTGGCTGAGCCGCCGCGCGCGCACGATACCCATGAGATCACCCTTGAGCAGCGTCACGCCGGCGCTCTCGATCGCGACGTCGGTGCCCGAACCCATGGCAATACCGACATCGGCAGCAGCCAGTGCCGGGGCGTCGTTGACGCCGTCGCCGGCCATAGCGACGACGCGGCCTTCGGCTTTAAGGCGTGCAATCACGGCGCTCTTCTGGTCGGGCAGCACCTCGGCTTCGACATCATTGATCCCCAGGCGCCGTGCAACCGCTTCGGCGGTCGTGCGGTTGTCGCCGGTCAGCATCACGACGCGGATGCCTTCCGCCTTGAGCGCAGCCAACGCCGCCGGCGTTGTCTGCTTCACGGGATCGGCGATCGCGAACGCGCCGGCGACTTTGCCGTCGACACCGATGAAGATCGCCGTGGCGCCATCGCGGCGCAGCGCGTCGGCCTGCTCGGCGAGCATCTCGGTCGCGATCCCCTCCTCGCCAAGGAAGCGAGCATTGCCGAGCACGATCCGGCGGCTATCGACGGTGCCGAGCGCCCCGCGTCCTGTCGGGGAGTCGAAGTCGCTCACCTCGCTCATGGCGATGCCACGGTCTTTCGTAGCCTCGACGATCGCAAGCGCCAGCGGATGCTCGGACGCACGCTCGACCGATGCGGCAAGACGCAGCAGTTCGGCTTCGTCGAAGCCAGGAGCCGGCACGACCTGCGTGACGGCGGGACGGCCTTCGGTCAGCGTCCCGGTCTTGTCAACGACGAGGGTGTCGACCTTCTCCATATGCTCGAGTGCCTCGGCATTCTTGATGAGGATGCCAAGCCCGGCGCCCCGGCCGACACCCACCATGATCGACATTGGCGTCGCGAGGCCAAGCGCGCAGGGACAAGCGATGATCAGCACGGCGACCGCGGCGACCAGCCCATAGGCAAAGCGCGGTTCCGGCCCCCAGATGCTCCAGGCAATGAAGGCGGCAATCGCGATGCCGATGACGACCGGCACAAACCAGCCAGCAACCTTGTCGGCCATGCGCTGGATCGGCGCACGCGAGCGCTGCGCCTCGGCGACCATCTGGACGATCCGGGCGAGCATCGTGTCGCGCCCGACCTTGTCGGCGAAAATTACCAGCGCGCCGGTCTGGTTGAGCGTGCCCCCTATCACCTTGTCGTCTTTCGCCCTGGTGACGGGCATGGACTCGCCGGTGACCATGGATTCGTCGAGCGAGGAGCGTCCATCCTCGACGATACCATCGACCGGCACCTTCTCGCCGGGGCGGACGCGCAGGCGGTCTCCCACAGCGACGAGATCGAGGCTGACCTCCTCTTCATTACCGTCGGAGGCGATGCGGCGCGCCGTCTTGGGTGCGAGATTGAGCAACGCCTTGATCGCGCCCGAGGTGCGTTCGCGCGCCCGCAATTCGAGGACCTGCCCCAGCAGCACCAGCACCGTGATGACCGCGGCGGCCTCGAAATAGACGGCAACTGCCCCGTCGGCGCTGCGGAACGCGGGCGGGAAGATCTGAGGCGCGAGCGTGGCGACAACGCTGTAGATCCAGGCGACCCCGGTGCCCATCGCGATCAGGGTGAACATGTTGAGATTGCGGGTTTTGAGCGAGACCCAGCCCCGCTCGAAAAACGGCCATCCGGCCCAGAGCACAACGGGCGTCGCAAGAGCGAACTGGACCCAGATCGAGACCGACATGGGCACTAGGTGATGGAGCGCAGGGAAGATATGGCCGCCCATTTCAAGCACCAGCACCGGGACGGCGAGGACCAGTCCGATCCAGAAGCGCCGGGTCATGTCGACCAGTTCAGGACTTCGGCCGCTGTCGGCCGTCACTATCGCCGGCTCAAGCGCCATGCCGCAGAACGGGCAGGCGCCGGGATGGTCCTGCCGGACTTCGGGATGCATCGGGCAAGTCCAGACTGTACCCTCAGGAGCGTTGGCCGGCAGTGCAGGCGACCCCAAATATCGTTCAGGATCCGCGACAAACTTGGCGCGGCAGCCCGCGCTGCAGAAATGCCAGCTCTTGCCGCCATGCTCGGCATGATGCGCGGTCATGGCCGGATCGACGGTCATGCCGCAGACCGGATCCTTGACGCCCACGGCGTGTTTCACTCCGCCGTGGCAACCGCCTCCGTGTGCCGCTGAGTGTTTCTCGTTCATCGCCTTGCTCCTTATCGACGCCTGACGATGTAGGGTCTGACACCGTGTCAGGGTCAATATGTAGTCTCCTAAGCGGCGAGGCTGACGCTCAACGCCTCCACGCTCGACACCTCGTCTGCGCAAAGCAGGGATATGTCTTAAGTGGATCCCGGGCTGCGTCGATCCGGCTCCCGGGGGCGTAGGACGGCATGGCGCCGCTCTGCTCGTGGCGGTTGGCATGACGCTAGACCGACATGGGCGGAGACAGTGTTCCCAACCATGCGACGAGCCCAAGAATGACGACCGCCAGGAAGCCCTCGACGAGCAGGCTCTTGCGCAACAGGACCATCGCCGCGGCCGCGTCCTGTTGTGCAATGGCGATACCCAGCGCGGGCGTGAGGCGGAAGCGGTTGAGTCCGGCAAGGCCGACCATCGCGGCAAAAAGCAGGAGCTTGGCGATCAGCAGCAGTCCATAGGTCGATTGCCCCAGTGCCAGCACATGGTCAGGGCCGACCAAGAAGGCGCCGTTGATGGCGCCGGTGAGAATGAGCAGACCAACGATCAGCGTGCCGACGCTTGCGAAGCCGCGTAGCGCGCGCTCGGCCAGTATTGCTCGCTCCATGTCATCAGGTGCGATCTTTGGCCGGGTTAGCAGAAGAAAAGCGGCAATCGCCCCGCCCCACGCCCCGGCGGCGAAGAGATGGAGCAGGTCGCCCGCAAGCTGCAGCCAGCCAGCTTCGCCCTCCCCAGCCGCGCCATGACCGGACCAAGCAAGTGTCGCGAGTGCGACCGCGCCTGCGAGCGTCGCGACGACCATGCCGCCGCGCGGCAACCGCCGCTGGAGGGCAGCGCCAATCAGCAGGACAAGGAGTGCCAAGCCCCGTATCTTGAGCGCGAGGCCCAGGGCCGTTTCGTCGAGGAGGTCGCCCAGGATCGGCATGTCCGGATGGGTGAACGGCACGCCGGCCATGGCCGCCCCCTGGATCACGAACCCCAGCGAGGAGAGGATGAGCCCGAGCGCCGCGAGGCTGATGAGCGAAGCGACCATCGGCAAGTGCCGCAGCTTTGCCCGCCCACCGCCGAGCGCATAGAGCGCGAACAGCGGCAGGCCGAACAGCAGGCCAAGATCGACGTAGAGCGCCCAGCGGATTGCAATGAGAGCCACGTCGCTCAACGCGTCACTTCACGGTGAAGGCAAGATTGCCCTGAATGCGGTGCGTATCGGTCGAAACGACATGCCAGGCTACCTGATAGCTGCCGGCCGATAGCGGCCGGGCAAGCGCGAGGACAAGCGTCTTACCGTCGGCGCCGGTTGAGGTCTCGAAGCCCGTGACCGCCATGCGATGGTTGGGCATGCCGGGCATACCGGTCATGACAATCTCAGCGCCCGACAGCTTGGGCATCAAGCCCTCGCTGAAAGCGAGCGTGATCTTTGAAGGGGCCGCGACGCTGGTATTGGCGACAGGCGTCGAGGACAGGAGCTTGGGATGGGCGAAGGCCGGGGATATGGCGAGCACGCTGGCGGCAAGCGCGGCCAGGGCAAAGCGATGCGGTGCAGGCATGAAAACAACTCCGGTTCGAGGATTGGTATTGCTGAATACGCGGCGACGCGGCTTACCCCTCAAAATATTCACGCAAGCCTCGCATGAGGGGCATGATGCGTTATTGCGTATTCTAAGCTTGAAGGAGAATGCAGATGACCGATCTCGACACACTTCTCGGGCGCTTGCGCGACGCGCCGCTCGATTCGCAGCTACACGGTCTCGACGACCGGGTGATGGCGGAGATCGCCCGTATCCAGGCAAGTCCGAGCGTCGGCAACACCACATTCGGCATTGCGGCGCTCGCGGCGCTTCTCATCGGGATTGCCGGCTCTGGGCTGCCCGCCGCATCCGCCGGTGCGAGCACCATTACGCCATTTGATGCCCAGCTGGCGTTCGCACCCTCGTCGCTGCTTGGATCGCGGTGATGCGCGATCCTCGGCGGCTGGTTCTTCTGGCACTGCTGACATTTGCCGCGGCGATCGCCGGCGTGGTGATCGGGCGCGTCTATGTCGTGCCCGATCGACCGGTCGAAAACGAACTTCATGAGTTGCTTCACCGCGATCTAAAGCTCGATTCAGGGCAGCACGCACGCCTCGAGAAGATCGAGAAGAGCTACGCCATTCGCCGCGAGGCGCTCGAAGCCGAGCTGCGCGCCGATAATGCACGCCTTGCCGAGGCGATCGAGGCCGAACATGGCTATGGCCCAAGAGTCTCGGCCGCTGTCGACCGGTCGCATCAGGCAATGGGCGAACTACAGAAGGAGACGCTGGAGCATATATTCGCGATGCGCGCAGTGCTCCGTCCCGACCAGGCGGCGAAGTTCGACGACGCCGTGGTGAAAGCTCTCACGGCCCAGAAAAAATGACGCTCCACCTCCCCGACTGCTCGGACGGGGAGCTTGCGGGTCTGGCCCTGGCAGGCCGACAAGCAGCGTTCGGCGAACTGGTGCGACGCCACCAGGGCTGGGTGTACCGGCTCGTACGCAGTCACGTCGGCGATAGCGAGGAAGCTGTCGATGTAACCCAGACCTGCTTCGTTTCAGCGTTCAGCGCGCTCGGCCGCTATGACGGCAAGCGATCGTTCCGCGCCTGGCTCTCCCGTATCGCGCTCAACAAATGCAGAGATTGGCGCCGCCGCCGCGCCGTTCGCAGGCTGCTCGCCTTCGCCTTGCCGCTGGGCGAAGCGCGCGACGTGGCGGACGAAACGCCTAGCGCGGACAGAAGGCTCGCCGGCGAAACCGAGCTGGAGCGCACGATGACGGCGATCGCGGTTCTGCCAGTGCCGCTCAAGCAAGTGCTGATACTGCGGACAGTTGAAGGCTGCTCCGAAGCCGAGACCGCCGAGATCCTCGGCATCAGCCAGAAGGCGGTCGAAACCCGACTTTATCGCGCTCGGACGCGCCTTTTGGAAATCTTGGAAAATTCTTGAGGGGTAAGCGCTCGCGCTGCGTATTCCCAATAACCCCTCTTGGATGTGAGCGAAGACAGCGCGTTATGAATTCAGTGTTCGACCGCCGCCAGTTCCTGCGCGGCGCCGCGCTCGCAAGCGGCGCCGCCGCGCTGTCGGCCTGGCTGCCTGCCTGGGCGCAAACCGTGTCGGCGGGCTTGCGGCCTACCCTTCCTACCGTCTCCGGCGAGGACATCACACTCACCATCGCTCGCCAGACGATGACCATAGATGGCCGGCGTTTCAAGGCTATCGGAGTAAACGGCACCGTCCCCGCCCCTCTGATCCGGCTGCGCAAGGGGCAAAGGGTGCGGCTTAACGTCGTCAACCAGCTCGAAGAAGACAGCTCGATCCACTGGCACGGGCTTCTGGTCCCGGCGAAGCATGACGGCGTGCCGGGCGTGTCGTTCCCCGGCATCAAGTCGGGCTCGAGCTATCTCTACGACTTCCCGGTCATCCAGAGCGGCACTTATTGGTATCACAGCCATTCGGGCCTTCAGGAGCAGGAAGGTCTCTACGGGCCGATCATCATCGACCCGGCGGGCGACGATCCCGTTGTCTATGACCGCGAGCATGTCATCGTACTGGCCGATCACAGCCCGCTGTCTCCTGAAGCGATCTTCCGCCGCCTGAAGGTCAATCCGGGCCACTTCAACTTCCAGCGCCAGACCCTGGCAGGACTGATCGCGGGCCGCGACCAAAAGGCGAAAGACAGGTTGGACTGGGGTCGAATGCGTATGGACCCGGCCGACATCTCGGACGTCACCGGCGCGACCTACACCTATCTGGTCAACGGCCATGGTCCGTCTGACAACTGGACCGGGCTGTTCACGCCCGGGGAGCGGGTACGACTGCGCGTCATCAACGCTTCGGCCATGACCACCTTCAATGTCCGCATTCCGGGTCTGCCGCTCACGATCGTCCAGGCCGATGGTCAGAATGTGATGCCGGTGACGATCGACGAATTCCAGATCGGCGTTGCCGAGACCTACGATGTCATCGTCAGCCCGATCGAGGACAAGGCGTTCACGTTCGTCGGCGAAGCAATCGATCGCTCGGGTATGGCGCGCGCTACGCTCGCGCCGCGCGCGGGCATGAGCGCCGAGGTCCCCCCTCTGCGCAAACGACCGCTGGCCGACATGAAGGACATGGGGATGGACATGTCTTCGATGCCCAGCATGGAAGGCATGGATATGTCAGGCGGCGCCGCGCGAGGCGTCGATCCCACCGCCGAGAAGAACGCATCGTCGCATCTCGGCGGCACGGCAACGGCAGCGATGATGTCGAGCGGGATGGACCATGGCGCAATGCCGGGAATGGATCACTCGGCGATGGCCGGCATGGATCATTCCGCGATGGGCGGGATGGACCAATCCGCGATGGCGGCTGGAGCCGGCGGGCAAATGGCGGGGATGGATCATGGCGGGCACGACATGGGCTCGATGAACATGCGCGATTTCCAGAACGCGCCCCAGGTGAAGCCCGATCCGGGCGTCCAGACCATCTCGCCGATGCCGGTCGACCGGACGGGAGAGCCCGGACAGGGGCTTGCGGATGTCGGTCACAAGGTGCTCGTCTACAAGGATCTGATGGCGCTGGAGCGCAACCCCGACGTGCGGGCACCGGATCGCAGTATCGACATCCATCTTACTGGCAACATGGAGCGCTTCATGTGGTCATTCGACGGGGAGAAGATGTCGGACCATCACGAACCCCTCCCCTTCACCGAAGGCGAGCGCGTGCGGATCAACCTCATCAACGACACGATGATGGGGCATCCGATCCACATCCATGGACACTTCTTCGAACTGGTGACGGGGCACGGCGACCATTCTCCGAGGAAGCACACGGTCATCGTCCAGCCGGGCGGCAAGGTGAGCTGGGACTTCACCGCCGATGCGGTCGGGGACTGGGCCTTCCACTGCCATCTGCTCTACCACATGCATGCCGGCATGATGCGAGTGGTCAGCGTGCGTCCCAAGGGAGACGCGGCATGACCCGGGCGTTGGCGTTGCTCGCCGCGGTGTCGGCGGTGGCTCCGGGAACGCCGGCCTTCGCGCAGGATCACTCCATGCACAACATGCCTAGCATGGGCCAGCCGATGCAGGACAATCCTGCCAGGAAGGCAGTCAAACCGCGCACGACTCCCGCTCGGTCGCAGCCCGCGTCAAAAGCGGCCTCTCGGAAAGTTCGCGCGCCGCAGGCACCTCCACCAGAGGCCATGCCGGGCATGGATCATTCTCAGCATCGACCGGGCAGGATGCCCAGCAAGCCCGATCGCGACAAACCGCAATCGCCCTCAGACGCGATGCCAGATATGCCGGGGAGGGAGCATCCCCAGCTGCAGGGCGCGGCAATGCCTGATATGCCCGGCATGGATCACGAGCAGCGCGGCCAGAGCGCGATGCCCGCAATGGAAATGACGGGCACGGCCCTGCCCGCCGGCAACGCACCGCCGCCGCCCGTTCCGCACGACCACTTTGCCGATCGCGATTTTCCCGGCGCCGAAATGGCGCGTGCCCGCGAGGCGATGATGAAGGAGAACGGCGATAGCCGCTTTGCGCAGGCCATCCTCAACATCTTCGAATATCAGGCGCATAACGGCCGCGACGGCTATCGCTGGGACGGTGAAGCCTTTTGGGGCGGTGACATCAACCGGCTCTGGCTTAAGAGCGAGGGTGAAGGCGAGTTCAAGCGCGGTATCGACACGGCCGAGGTGCAGGCTCTCTACAGCCAAGCCGTCGATCCTTATTTCAATCTGCAAGCCGGTGTCCGGCAGGATTTCGGGCGCGGTCCCGACCGCACCTATGCGACTGTCGGCTTCGAGGGGCTCGCTCCCGGCATGTTCGAGGTGGAAGGTGCGCTCTTCCTCTCCAACAAGGGTGACGTCCTCGGCCGGCTCGAGGGCTATTATGACCAGCGGATCACCCAGCGTCTCATCTTCCAGCCGCGCGTTGAACTGAACCTCGCCGCCCAAGACGTGCCGGAGAACGACGTAGGATCGGGGCTGGTCGATGTCGAGCTCGGCGCCCGGCTACGCTACGAGTTCAGCCGACAATTCGCGCCCTATGTAGGCATCTCCTACCTGCGCAAGACCGGCGAAACTGCCCGTCTTTCCCGCCTTGCCGGCGAGGACGTCCATGCCACGAGCCTCGTCGCCGGCGTCCGCTTCTGGTTCTGACGGGGGGAGACGACCGATGGTGGATCAGAAGAACAGCGCTTGGTCGTCGGGGACGGTGTCTAGGGAGGCTCCTCGGCATCTCACCGCAGCGAGAAATCATCGTTCCGGCGGTTGGTCTCCGCAGGTCGCCCCTGAGCGGAGCGTCGCAGCGCGAGCATGGCGCTCCTCCTCCCATCGATTATGCGCGGGGCGGCGCCGCGATCATTTCCATGCCGCGCACTCTACCCACGGAGAGGTGCCGATTCATGGACCATATGCGCAGGGGTGCGGCACAGTCGAACGCAGCCTATTGGAGCCTGGGGCTGCAAACCCTCGTTGGCGGGATCATCATGTATCTGGTGATGTTCGTCATGATCGACGGCCTCGACATCTTCTACAACAACCTGAACATGCTCTACATGACCTTAATGATGGTCGCGCCGATGGTTGTGCTGATGATCTTCGCCATGCGGCACATGTTTCCGTCGAGAACCGTCAATGCGGTGCTGATCGGAGTCTCGCTGATCGCCTTCTTCGGCAGCTTCGGGCTGATCCGCACCCAGAAGACGATCGGCGACACGTCCTTCCTGCGCTCGATGATCCCGCATCACTCCGGCGCGATCCTCATGTGTCGGGAGGCCCGGCTGAGCGATCCGGCGGTGATCGGGCTCTGCAAATCTATCGAGCTGTCGCAACGTCAGGAAATCGACGAGATGAAGTCCATCCTCGCGCGTCATTGAATGCGCGTCTGAACCGCGGGTCCTGCGGCGCGACCGGTTGGTGAGCTGAGGGGGCGTCATGGGCAAGAACGATTCCCGCCCCCCGGCCACCCCCGCCCAGGTCGAGCGGCTTGCGTCGCTCTTCCTGCGCCAGGTCGGCGGCTATGTTCTCGCGTTGCTCGATCCGACCGGCCAGGTGCTGAGTTACAATGAGGAAGGCGAGCGGATCGAATGCTGGCCGCTCGACCATGTGTTGGGACACCCTCACGATCTCTTCTACCCGCCGGATGAAATTACGGCAGGGCAGCCACAGGCCGACCTGTCGGCTGCTCTTCGCGGCAGAACATTCGAGCGCGAGGCCTGGAGAGTGTGCGAGAATAGCACTGAATATCTAGCGCGCCTGACCATAACCGCGCTGTTCGATGGTGGAATTCATCTCGGCTTCGCCTGCATCACCCGCGACATCACCGACGACGCCGCGGTCCGCGCCTCGATCGAGACGCGCGAACAGCATCTGCAGTCCATTCTTGCTACGGTGCCGGATGCAATGATCATCATCGATGAGGAGGGGACCATCACCTCGTTCAGCGCAGCTGCCGAGCGACTGTTCGGCTATCGGGAAGCGGATCTGATTGGGCGGAATGTCTCGTGCTTGATGCCGCAGCCCGATCGCGGCCGACACGACGAATATATCAGCCATTACCTTCAGACAGGCGAGCGCCGGATCATCGGCATCGGTCGGGTTGTCGTCGGACAGCGAAAGGATGGTACCGTTTTTCCGATGGAACTGTCGGTCGGCGAAGCCGGTGAGGACGGGCATCGGGTGTTCACCGGTTTCGTCCGCGATCTCACCGCCAAGGAACAGGACGAGCTGACGTTGAAGAAACTTCAGGCCGAACTCGTACACGTTTCCCGCCTCAGCGCCATGGGCACGATGGCCTCCACCCTTGCGCACGAGCTCAACCAGCCTCTCGCAGCAGTCGCACTCTACTTGGAAACGATAAGAGACCTGCTCGAGGCAGCGGAAGGCGAGCGCTTTGCGGCGCTGCGTTCGGTGATGGATGACGCCGCCCAGGAAACGCTGCGTGCCGGCCATATCGTCCGCCGGCTGCGCGATTTCGTTGCGCGCGGAGAGGTCGAGAAGAGCGTCCACGAGTTGCCCAACGTCATCGCCGAGGCAAGCCAGCTGGCGTTGGTGGGCGCACGCGAGCGCGGCGTTCGCGCCTTCTTCGCGCTCGACCCGGCCGCGACGCCGGCTCTCGTGGACCGCGTGCAAATCCAGCAGGTACTCGTCAACCTGATGCGCAATGCGATCGAGGCGATGGTAGAGGCGCCGATACGCGATCTGCGCATTGCGACCCTGCTACGCCGCGATGG
Organism: Sphingobium arseniciresistens; assembly: GCA_029167225.1. GTDB lineage: Bacteria > Pseudomonadota > Alphaproteobacteria > Sphingomonadales > Sphingomonadaceae > Sphingobium > Sphingobium arseniciresistens. Next base: position 147,353 of record JARFNK010000012.1, on the reverse strand, counting down.
CCAGATCGAGCTGACCGTCGAGGACACTGGTCCAGGTATCGCGGAAGACATTCGCCAGCAGCTCTTCGCGGCGTTCGTCTCGACCAAGACCGACGGCATGGGCCTGGGGCTTTCCATCTGCCGGACCATCATCGAAGCGCATGGGGGGAGGATCTGGGTCGAAAATCCTCCGCGCGGCGGCACGCGATTTCATTTCACGCTAATGCACGCGAAGGCGGGGGAAGATTATGGGGGATAGGCGGACGATTCATCTGGTCGACGATGAGGAGGCTATTCGGCGGGCGGCCGGCTTTGCGCTAAAGACGGCAGGCTATGTTGTCGAGCCCTATGCGTCAGGGGTAGAATTTCTCAAGGTGGCCAGGTCCGCGACAATTGGCTGCGTTATCCTCGATGTGCGCATGCCGGAAATGGATGGTTTGGCGGTTCAGGCCGCCATGACCGAGCGCGGGATCAACATGCCGGTCGTCGTTCTCACAGGGCATGGGGATGTCTCGGCCGCAGTCCAGGCGATGAAAGCCGGGGCGATCGACTTTCTGGAAAAGCCTTTCGAGAAGGCTGCCTTGCTTCAAGCTGTCACTCGCGCATTCGGACGCATAGACGATGCTGACGTCCGCGCGATCGAGGCTTCTGACGCGCAGGTGCGTATTGCCGGCCTGACGCCGCGAGAACATGAAGTGCTCGAAGGCTTGGCGAATGGCTATCCCAACAAGACAATCGCGTATGATCTTGGATGCTCCTCGCGCACGGTGGAAGTCCATCGGGCCAGCCTCATGATCAAGCTCGAGGTGCGCAATCTATCGGAGGCGCTGAGGATCGCATTTGCGGCAGGCCTTGGGTGCAAGCAGCAATAGCTGCGGCCTCTACGTAGCGACAGCGACTTTCGCCTGTGCGAGCGATAGGACGAGTTCAATAAGGTGCCCTGTCGCACGAGATGTCATCGATCGATTCCACACCGCTTGATCGGCGCTACACCATCCTTGTCTCCGACGACGATCCCGGAGTACGGCGCGCGCTTCAGTTGCTGCTGCGGTCGCGCGGATATGCTGTCAGCGGATACACGTCCGGAAGCGCCTTGCTTGCCGATCGCTGCGCTAAGGACGCCGACTGCGTCATCCTCGACTATCACATGCCGGACATCGACGGTTTCGCAATGCTGCGGTATCTTCGGCATACTGGCTGGTCGGGGCACGCGGTCATGATCTCGGGCTTTCATGACGGCGTGTTGGCGCAGCGTGCAGCCGAAGCCGGGTTCGATCTTGTCATTGCGAAGCCCCTGATAGGGCGAGTTCTCCTCCAGGCGATTGAGCGTTACCGCCACCAAACGGACAGGAAGCATTAAATGGTGCGCAAGGGCTGTGGCAGCCCATCTATTCCCGACGGAGCGTTCGCGCCTGTCAGCAAAATTTCGTCGCCACGACATTTGACATTATCGCGCGGCTCTGCACTTTCCGTCCCCGAATGGTCCAGGCAAGCGGAGCACATAGCGTGCCAGATTGAACTCGCATTCTATTAAGTGCTCCTACGAGGCCGAGATCAACGCCTCGGGTTTCCATTGATCGGGCGGAGCATCCAAATCGGTTCCACGCTTCGGTGTCTTTCGGTACGATCCACTCTGTCTCGGATTAGGCGCCGCTTCCCTATCTAAAAGATCGCTGCGCCCCTAACTTGTGCGAGCAAGATCATGATCGCAACAGTCCCCCGGTGAAAGGCGCAAGTCGTATCCCTTCGTCTTTGCTGCCAACCTGCAATTATTTTCCTGGATCATGAGGGTTAGGCGCCTGACGTGCGTATTATAGCTATATCTCCACCTTCCAAATATATAGATAAGTTATTGTAAAACTTCGTAAAAAATTGTTGACCTGTATATACAAGTGATGTTGTCTGGGGCCGTTCAACGACATCAGGGGGATTATACATGACCATCAGGATGGCCCTGCTTGCCAGCGCCGCCATTGTGGCGGGCAACGCCGTGCCGGCCCTCGCTCAGACCGACCCGGAGCCCCGGCCCAGTATCGGAGGACCAGCGGATGCAGGCGACATAGTCGTCACAGGGTCGCGCATCCGCCGGCCGGATCTCGCAGGTGTCGGCCCCGCCACTGTGGTCACGGCCGAGCAGATCCAGAACACCGGCATCGTCAATATCGAAACCGCCTTACAGAGGCTTCCGGCCAATGCAGGCTTTGCGGGCAATCAGACATCCGCCTACTGGACGAACAACGGCTACGGCACCGCGCAGGTGAACCTGCGGGGCCTGGGCATCAAGCGCACGCTCGTTCTCCTCAACGGGCGTCGTCTCGTTGCAGGCGGTACCGGCGCCAATTCCTCGCCCGATCTCAACATGATCCCGGTGGTCGCCCTCGCGCGCACGGATGTCCTCAAGGATGGCGCGTCGGCCATATACGGCGCGGACGCTATGGCGGGCGTCGTCAATCTCGTCACACGCACCGACTATGAAGGTCTCGGCCTCAGCGTTCGCCAAGGCATGACCGAACGCGGCGACGGCTCCGATTTCACTGCGGACCTGCTTTGGGGCGTTCGCAACGATCGCGGCGGCTTCATGGCGGCGGTAACCTACCAGAAGACCAGAGCCGTCAATATGGCCTCGCGGGCCCCCTGTTCGCTCGCGGAGACGACGCCCGGCTCGCTCAGCTGTGTGAACAGCGCCTCGACGATCGGTGGCCGGGCGGTGTTACCCAATGGGCAGCAGATCAACTTCAACCAGGTGCCGGGGGGCGACGGCAATTTCTACGAACCATACAGCGCCGCAAAGCACAATTTCAATTCGAACCCGTTCCTCAATGCGGTCAGCCCCGTTGAGCGTGTGAGCACAGCCTTCTTCGCAGACTATGCTCTTACGGACGGCATTCAGGCGTTTGGCGAGTTCCTCTATACCTTCCGCAAGTCGAACCAGATCGCGACGCCGGGTACGCTACGCAACCTCTCGATCTCCGCGGGCAACCCCACCAATCCCACCGGGCAAAATCTTGTCCTGGCGCAACGCCGACTCGCTGAACCGGGCGCGCGCCATTTCTTCCAAGAGACCGATACCTGGCAGGGCACGTTCGGGCTGCGCGGAAAGCTGGCCAATGATTGGGCCTGGGAAGTAGCCGGAAGCTTCGGCCGCAATACTGCTATCGATGGCTCGACCAACATCGCCAACCTCGAACGCGTCGCCAACACGCTCGACGTGCGCAAATGCTCCATGGCAGCGGGCGCTGCCATACCCTGCGGCGACTATCTCGGTTTTGGCGACCTGACGCCCCAGGTGCTGGATTACATCCTCTTCACGTCGCGCGATCGCGGTGGCAATGAACTCGGTACGGTCACGGCCGATCTCAACGGAAGTCTCTTCTCCCTCCCCGCCGGTGCAGTATCCTTTGCCACCGGCGTGGTCTACCGCCGGGAAAAGGGCTGGCGCGACCCCGACCCGCTGACGGTGCTGGGTGTAGCGAACGTCAATCAGCAGGATCCCATCTCGGGCTCGAGCACGGCCAAGGAAGCCTATCTCGAGCTCTCGGTGCCGGTCCTCGCAAATGCGCCGTTCTTCAAGGCGCTGACAATCGATGGGGCGGTCCGCTACTCCGACTATAATCTCTTCGGCAGCGACTGGAACTACAAGGTCAGCGCCGATTGGGTGGTCAATGAGAGCCTTCGACTGCGCGGCACATATGGCACCGGCTTTCGCATTCCCAACGTGCCTGAACTGTTCGGAGGTGTATCGGAAGGCAATCTGACCACCACCGATCCCTGCTCGCGCTATGCCTCGAGCGGCAACGCGACCCTGATCGCCAACTGCCAAGCCTCGGGCGTTCCGGCAAACTACTCCCAGCTGGGAACCACGATTTTGACGACGGTGGGCGGCAACCAGAACCTGCGGCCCGAAAGCTCGACCACTTGGACTGTTGGTACGGTGGTCTCGCCACGCGGTCTGATTCCGGGATTGTCGCTGACGGCCGACTGGTTCGACATCAAGATCAAGGATGCGATCCGCGCGATCCCGGGATCGACCAAGCTCGCGGTCTGCTATGCCAGCGAGAACCTTTCACACCCCTTCTGCAGTGACTTCACCCGAAGCCCCCTGACCGGCGAAGTCACCTATCTCTCGGCCCAGCCTATCAACACCGGCCACGAGGAGATGAGCGGACTCGACCTCGGACTCGTGTACAATGGCACGGTGGGCGAGGTGAAGATTTCCGTCGATCTCAACCTTACCTATCTCAACGAATACGTCGTCAATCCCTTCCCCGGCGGCGCCCCGATCCTTTTCGACGGCTTCATCGGCGGCGGCAATGGCGGCTATCCCAAATGGCGCGGCTATGGGGTGCTGACCGCCGAAAAGGACGGGTTCAGCGCGACCTGGTCGACACAGTGGATCGGCAAGGCGACCGACTTCAATGCCTCCGCAGGCGACATCGGTTACCGCACGCCGAACGTCTTCTATCACAATCTCCAGTTCGCCTTCGCGATCGACGAGAAAACGCGTTTCCAGATCGGGGCCGACAATCTCTTTGACCGCAAGGCGCCCTATATCCAGAGCTTTACCGATGCCAACACCGATACGATGACTTATGATCTGCTTGGTCGACGCTTCTACGCAGGCTTCCGAACCGCTTTCTGAAAGTAAGTATGATGGCAATTCGCTGGCCCTTGGTCATCCGCCGGACGCATAAGTGGCTCGCTCTCTTCGTTGGCGTTCAGGCCCTGCTTTGGACACTGACGGGCTTCTACATGGTCGTCGTCCATATCGACATCATTCATGGCGACGATCTGGTGCGCAATCCCGTCGCCGCGCCCTTCGAGCTTGTCGGTCTCGTCCCGCCGGCACGGATCATCCAATCATCTCCGGAAGCATCGGAGATCCGCTTGCAGCGGTTGCTTGACCGGCCGGTCTGGCGGGCGCTGACGCCCTCCGGCCCGCGCCTTTTCGACGCACAATCGGGACGAGCGATTCCCGCTCTTGGCGAAGCGCAAATCCGAATGCTCGCCCGCCGGATTTATACAGGCACGGGTGAAATCGTCGGTGCGAAGCTGCTGACAGCTGCCCCGCTGGAAATGCAGTCACGCAAGCCGCCTTATTGGCAAGTCGAGTTCAACGGATGGAATAGGCCGACCCTCTACCTCTCGCCACAGACAGGAGAATTGATCTCGCGGCGCCACGCACTCTGGCGCGTCTTCGACTTCGCCTGGATGCTGCACATCATGGACTATGATGATCGCTCCGACGTCAACAATCCGCTGCTCAGGGTCGCAACCTGGAGTGCCTTTGCCATGGCGGTCGCGGGCGCCTGGTTGCTTGTCTGGTCCTTCCCCCGCCGCAAGAAGAAAAAGGCATGAAGAAAATCCGGCTCAGCCCCCTCCTTTTCCGCCGCATTCACAAATGGGTCGGTCTCGTTATCGGGCTGCAATTTCTGCTATGGGCCTTGAGCGGCTCAATGATGGCGTCGCTCGATCAGGCCAAGGTCGGTGGGCACAGCGCGCAGGCGGGTCATCAGCACCCGCTCCCGGCGGGCGACTATGTGACGCCGGACTCCGTCGCAGCAGGAGAGCCGCTGCGCGGCATCGTCCTGAGAAACATCGCCTTGCGACCGGTTTACGAAATCCAGTCGGCAACGGGCACCCGTCTGGTCGATGCGACAAGCGGCGAGGCGGTTCAGGTCGACGAGCATGTCGCGCGCGACGTCGCCGCGATGATGAACGAGGGGCCTATCCGTAGCGCCACCCTGCTCGCCAGGCCCAACGTCGAAGCGCGCGAGCATCACGGCGCGATGTGGCGTGTCGATTTTGCCGATACCGAGAATAGCAGCGCCTATGTGTCTGCCGACGCAGGGCGCTTCCTGGTCATGCGCGGGGACACCTGGCGCACCTGGGACTTCTTCTGGATGCTTCACAACATGGACTATGTGAACCGCTCCAGCTTCAACCATCCGCTCATCATCTTCGTCGCATTTGGTGCGCTGTGGCTTTCAGGGACGGGCTTCTACCTGCTCTTCAAGAGCTTCAGCCGAGCCGATCTGCGGTGGTTGCGGCGACGGCGCAAGCCGGCCGCGATGACGGATGTCCGGCGAACATAGTCACTTCTCGACGGAAAAAGCCGCCGAAAGCTCGAATCGGTTGCCCGGATGGGTGAGGCACGCGTGAGACACCAGCCGGCCCCGGCTCCAGGTTCGCCGGGTCATCAGCAACACCGGCTCTCCTTCGGCCAGCCCCAGCATCGTGCGCATGCCGGTGTCGGGCAGGGTTGCGCACACCCGGTGCTCGACTCGTTCCAGCGGTGCGATACGAGTGAGATACTCGTTCGGCGTAGAGACACTGAAATCCATCCGGGCATAATGGGGTGCCGCCGACGCTAGCACGAAGCGCTCCTCGACCTGGATTGGAAACTCCGCCTCGTGATGGACGATGAGCGAGTGGAACAATCTCGTGCCGACTGCGACTTCGAGCAAGGCCGCCTTGTCGGGGTCAGCCCGTATCTCGACATTTTGGATGACACGCGCGCGATAGGCGTGACCTCTGCCGCGGACTTCGTCCGCGATGTTGCGGATCTCGATCAGCTGCCCGATCGGCCTGGGCTCGGCAATGAAGCTGCCTCGCCCCGCCCTGCGCACCACAACGCCGGCCGATTGCAGTTCGCGCAGCGCCCTGTTCGCAGTCATGCGGGACACATTAAATTTCTCGACCAGTTCGGCTTCGGACGGCGTTTGGTCGCCAGGCTTCAAACGGCCCTCGCGAATATCCTCAAAGATGCTGTCCTTGATCGCGGCATAGCGGGGCTGTTTTTCCACCTCCGACGCTACCGTCCTTTTTTGCGTGATAGGAGATTTGGCCGCAGAGGGGAATGAACGCGGATCGGGACGGACTGGAGCATGCATCAAATGACTATACAGGTCGTTGCAAGCAAGTCCCAGTCATTCCAGCGAAATTCATGGCCGATGATGAAGAGGCAAATCGATCGGTCTCGACATGTGCGAGTCCGTCCGGACGACAATGGTCGGTCGACAGTGCTGCCGTCAGTGCCGCGCGAACATTCTCTGACCGGAACTGCCGAACGATATCACCGAGTAAGGTTGCGGGGCAACGCCCGCCACTTCCATCCCTTCCGATCCGAGCGGCATGCCCGCAACCGCCAGGCCTTTGACACCGGCCGGCCGCGTCGCCAGCAGGCGCTTCATGTCGGCGAGTGGGACATGGCCTTCGAACAAATAGCCGTCAATGACCGCGCTATGGCAGGAACCGAGCGCCTGGGGCATGCCGGCCTTGTGCTGCAAGGCGCTTCGCGCCCCATCGTCCCGCATAACGACCTTTCGGCCAAGCTTGGCCTGGACAGCGCGCGCCCATTTCTCGCAGCATCCGCATCCCGGATCCCGATGTACGACGACATCACTGGCCCCAAGAGCGACCCCCGGCGTGGCGAGGCACAGCAAGGCGGCGGACAGACGGCTCTTCATGGACTGATTCCTGGACAGTGACGAACACGGTTTAGGCACTTGCCCCCATTGTTCAATACGCAGCAATGGCCTCTCCCCCTCATCAATCAGAGGCTTTTGTCGACTCTGGCCTGCGTCGCCATACTAACGGAAGCGCGACGAGGAGAAGGACCGATATACAGCCGATGCCTACCGGGATCAGCTGCTGTTTCCCCGGATCACCAGGGCAATTGCCAGCGGCGCAAGGGCTTGGCCGATACTGGCCGGGGCATGCTGCGGCCCGAACTTCCAGCCTGACGGAAGCGTGGGCCGCTGATCCAGAAGCTCGTCACGAGACGAAGGCTCGCGGAACTCCAGCCGGCCGCGACAATGAGGGCGGCCATCGCGATCATCGACGACGCATAGGAAAAGACGAACAAGGCGGCGGCGAGAAGCCCAAGCGTAAGGCAGGCGAGCAATCGGGGGGGGGCTGTCACCAGCCACGGGACCCTGGTGTGGAACAGCTGCGCCGCCAACATCGCCAGTCCGCAAAGGCTGAGCATCCATGCGATCGCCTCGCGGTTGAGACCGGTTTCGACGCGGGTCACCAACAAGCTGACATGCATGGCGGCAAGGCCCCGCCCCCGACGACCGTAACAAGGAGCAGGATGGAAGTGGCTGGAAGCGACTGCGCTTACGGTCACCACCGCTCCCGGGCTGCGCTGCGCCGCTCGCCGGCAGGGACGCAACCAACATGAGCACGGCGACGATGGCGAGCAGTAGGAAGATCGGCGAGCGGAAGGCTGCCTCCTTCTCGCCGCCGCCCCTCGTCGCCATGCCCGGGTTCGTTCGATGATCCGGCCGGCACCGCATCGCGGTTCACCACCACAATCGCAGGCCGATCACGATGCGGCGCTCGGTCACGAGCTCGCGATCCGCGCGCCGGAAATCGCCTGTGCCGCCCAGCGCGCGTTCCCAGACTAAGCCGACATAGGGCGCGAACTTGCGCGAGAATTCATAGCGCAGCCGGCCGCTCAGTTCGACATTGCTGAAGCCGCTGCCGAGCTCGCGGTCGGTGGAGCGCTTGGAATAGACGTTGGTCTCGACCTGCGGCGTCAGGATGAGCCGATTGGTGAAGAGCACTTCATAGGAAGCCTTGGCACGGGCCGCCACACGGCCGTCGTCACCTACATAGCCGGTCAGCTGGACGTCGAACCAGTAGGGCGCCAGACCCTCGACGCCGGCGGCGAGCCAGGTCGTGGCGCCCTTGCCGAGATCTTGGCGAACGCCCAGCAGCGTGCCCCAGAACGGGTTCTTGCTGTGCCACCAGAGCGCCTCGACGCTGCTCTCGGGATCGAGGCGATCGCCGGAGTTCTTCAGTCCCTGGCTGCGCAGCCATAGCTTGTCGTTATCCTGTCCCTTGGTGACCAGCACCGTCCAACCGAAACCTTGCCCTTCGTTGCCGGTGGCAAACTCTAGTTCGTCGACGAGGATTCTGGGGATCGAGAGCTTGTCGGCCATCTCATAACCCGGCAGGGTGGAATTACGGTAGCCGTCGGCATAGTCGTTGGAGTCGCGCGCATCCGGCGGGGCCTTGCCGCCCTGCATCCGGCCCATGTCCATCGTTGTGCTGCCGCCCGACACGTCGACCCCGGACATATCCATGCCGGCATGGTCCTCGGCCCGGGGCGGTTCTTCCGGTTGAACCTGCTGCGCGATCGGCGGCGCGGCCGGGACGTGTTGGTGAGGCGCGACCTGAGCATGGGCGGGCGCGACCGCCACAGCCAAGAGCGCAATGACAAAGGCGAACGGAGCACCTTGTGGGCGAGCAAGGCCGGTCATGCGACCACCACCTCCCGGAACATGCCGGCGGCCATATGGTAGAGCAGATGGCAGTGGAACGCCCAACGGCCCATCGCATCCGCCGTGACCCGGAAGCTCACCCGCTGGGCCGGCTGGACCACCACGGTATGCTTGCGGACCTGGAAAGTGCCGTCCGGCGCTTCGACGTCGCTCCACATGCCGTGGAGGTGCATCGGATGGGCCATCATCGTATCGTTGACCAGGGTGATGCGCAGCCGCTCGTTCGGCTTGAAGTGAAGCGGCCGCGCGTCGTTGAGCTTGATCCCGTCGAGCGCCCAGATGAACCGTTCCATATTGCCGTTGAGGTGGAGCTCGATCTCGCGTTCCGGCTCGCGCGGATCGGGATCTCCGGTCGGTGTCCTCAAGCCTGCCAGCGTCAGGACGCGCCATGATCGACCGCGCAAGCCCGCCCCCGGGTCGTCGAGATTGGCGCGAGGATAGTCGACGCGCATGTCGGTGTTCGCGCCATATTCGGTGCGGGCATGCCGGGCCTTGGGCGGCATCTCCGTCATGCCGTGCCCCGCATGTTCGCCGCCCATTGCGGTCATGGCGCCCATCATGTCGACGGGGTCGAGCCAGGGCCGCGCATCGAGCGCCGGCACCGGCGCGACCATGCCGGGCGCGGGCGCGATCGTGCCGCGGGCGAACCCCGTGCGGTCGATCGACTGGGCGAAGATCGTGCGGGCGTCACCGTCCGGCATGGTGAACTCGGCATCATAGGTCTCGCCGGGCCCGATCCGGAACTCCTCGACCGTCACCGGCACCACCGCCTGCCCGTCGGTCGAGACGATGGTGAGCGTGATACCGGGGATACGCACGTCGAAGAAGGTCGCCGTCCCGGCGCCGACGAAGCGGAGACGAACATGCTCGCCTGGCGCGGCGATGGCGGTCCAGTTGCCCGCGGGCGTCGTCCCGTTCATGAGATATGTGTAGGTCGCGGCGGAAATATCGCTGTAATCGGTCGGATTCATGCGTGACGTGTTCCACATTCGCCGGCGCTCGAGGGCGCCAAGCCCCATCGAGCCGACGTCCTTGAGGAAGTCGCCTGCGGTCGGCTGCGCGAAATTGTAATAGCTGCTCAGCTTCTTGAGGTTCGTGAAGATCTGGAGCTGCGGCTCGTCCGACCAGTCGCTCAGCATGATCGTATAATCGCGGTCGGGAACAGAACCCGTCGGCACCTTGGGATCGATGACGATCGCACCGTAAAGCCCGGTCTGCTCGGCGAGCGTGTGGGCATGATACCAGTAGGTCCCCGTCTGACAAACCTCGAAACGGTAGGTAAAGGTCTCGCCCGGCGCGATGCCCGCGAAGCTGATGCCCGGGACGCCGTCCATTTCGGCGGGCAGGATGATCCCGTGCCAGTGGATGCTCGACATTTCCTTGAGGCTGTTGCGAACCCGCAGCGTGACGGTGTCGCCCTCGCGCAGGCGCAAGACGGGTGCCGGGACCGCCCCGTTCACCGCCGTCGCGACCCGGCGCTTGCCGGTATAGTTGACCGGCAGCTCGGCGATCTCGAGGTCGAACTCGGTTCCGCGCAGTTCGCCGGCCGACGCGGAAAGGGATTTCGCCAACAGCGCCGGAGCGAATCCGGCAATGGCTCCGCCGATCGCCAGCCCCTGGACGAAGCGGCGCCGCGCGATCGGGAAACTATGAAACGAGGGCATGACCGTCGCTTTCGTCAAATATGGTCAGGCCAGATCGAGGACGATCCGCCCCTCGATGTCGCCATGGTGCATGCGCGCGAAAACATCGTTGATATTCTCGAGCTTCTCGGCGTGCACGGTTGCGTGGACCTTGCCTTCGCCGGCGAAGGCCAGCGCTTCGATGAGGTCGAGCCGGGTGCCGACGATCGATCCGCGCACCGTGATGCCGTTGAGCACGGTGTCGAAGATCGACAGCGGAAAATCGCCGGGCGGAAGGCCGTTGAGCGCCACCGTGCCGCCGCGCCGGACCATGCCCAGCGCCTGCTGGAAGGCCTTGGGCGATACCGCGGTGACGAGGACGCCCTGCGCACCGCCGATCGCCTTCTTGATGGCGACCGAAGGATCCTCGCCGCGGGCGTTGACGGTCAGCGCGGCCCCAAGGCGGGTTGCGAGCTCAAGCTTGCTATCGTCTATGTCGACCGCGGCCACGTTCATGCCCATGGCGCGGGCATATTGCACCGCCATATGACCGAGACCGCCGATCCCGGAAACGACGACCCAATCGCCGGGCTTTGCCTCGGTAGCCTTCAGGCCCTTATAGACCGTGACGCCCGCACAGAGGATCGGCGCGATGTCGATGAAGTCGACATTGTCGGGAAGATGCCCAACATAGTTGGGATCGGCGAGGACATATTCCGCGAAGCTGCCGTTGACCGAATAGCCGGTATTCTGCTGGAGTTCGCACAGCGTCTCCCAGCCGCCCAGGCAATGCACGCAATGGCCGCAGGCGGTGTAGAGCCAGGGAACGCCGACCCGGTCGCCTTCCTTGACGTGGGTGACGCCCGATCCGACGGCGGCGACATGACCGACGCCCTCGTGGCCGGGAATGAACGGCGGATTGGGCTTCACCGGCCAGTCGCCCTCGGCCGCGTGCAGATCGGTATGGCACACGCCGGTTGCTGCGATCTTGACGAGGATCTGGCCGGGACCGACTTCGGGGATCGGCGCCTCTTCGATCACGAGCGGCTTGCCGAATTCGCGGACGACGGCCGCCTTCATGGTTTTCGCCATAGCTGCTTCTCCTGCTGAGAGGGTGTCAGAACAGGCCGAGCGCCTGTTCGTCATAGGAGACGAGCAGGTTCTTGGTCTGCTGGTAATGGTCGAGCATCATCTTGTGGTTCTCGCGCCCGAACCCCGATGCCTTGTAGCCGCCGAAAGCGGCGTGCGCGGGATATTGATGATAGCAGTTGGTCCAGACCCGGCCGGCCTGGATCGCGCGGCCGAGCCGGTAGGCGGCGTTGCCGTTGCGGGTCCACACGCCCGCCCCGAGACCATAGGCCGTGTCGTTGGCGATGCTGATCGCCTCCTCGACGGTCTTGAACCGCGTCACCGACAGGACCGGCCCGAAAATCTCCTCCTGGAAGATCCGCATGCGGTTCTCGCCGACGAACACGGTCGGCTGCACGAAATAGCCCTGGTCGAGCACGCCGCCGGGAAGCGCCCTGGCGCCGCCGGTCAGGCATTGCGCGCCTTCGGACCTGCCGATCTCGATGTAGTTCAGGATCTTGTGAAGCTGATCCTCGGACGCCTGGGCACCCACCTGGACCGAAGGATCGAGCGGGTCGCCCTGGCGGATCGCTGCGACGCGCGCCACGGCGCGTTCCATGAAGCGGTCGAAGATCGATTCATGGATCAGCGCGCGCGAGGGACAGGTGCACACCTCCCCCTTGTTGAAGGCGAATAGCGTGAAACCCTCGAGCGCTTTGTCGAAGAAGGAGTCGTCCTCGTCGAGCACGTCCGCCATGAAGATGTTGGGCGACTTGCCGCCAAGTTCCATCGTCTGCGGGATGAGATGATCGGCGGCGGCGTGCATGATCTGCTTGCCGGTGACGGTCTCGCCGGTGAAGGAGACCTTGGCGATGCGCGGATTGGCGGCGATTGCCTGGCCGACGGTCCGCCCGGGACCGGTCACGACGTTGAGCACGCCCGGCGGCAGGATGTCCGCCGTGAGTTCGGCGAGCATCATCAGGGTCAGGGGCGTCTGGGACGCAGGCTTGATGACGGTGCAGTTGCCCGCGGCGAGCGCGGGGGCAATCTTCCAGGCCGCCATCAGCAGCGGGAAATTCCACGGGATGATCTGGCCGACCACGCCCAGCGGCTCGCGGAAATGATAGGCGATTGTGTTGGCATCGATCGTCGAGATCCCGCCCTCCTCCGCCCGAATGCAGCCGGCGAAGTAGCGGAAATGGTCGATGGCGAGCGGGACGTCGGCGGCGCGCGTCTCGCGGATCGGCTTGCCGTTGTCGATCGTCTCGGCGAGCGCGAGCAGCTCCAGATTGTCTTCGAGCCGGTCCGCGATGCGATTGAGCAGCTGGGCGCGCTCCGCCGGCGAGATCTTGGCCCATTGATCCTTGGCGCCATGCGCCGCATCGAGCGCGCGTTCGACATCGTCCGGGGTTGAAAGTGCGAACTCCGCGATCAGGGCGCCGTTGATCGGACTCGTGTCCGCGAAATATTCGCCCGTGGTGGGAGCGCTCCAGCGGCCGCCGATGAAATTGTCATATCGATTTCGAAACGAGGATGCGGCATTGATTGTCCCAATCGCTTTCTCGTACATCGCCTGTCTCCATTTCGCTGGTGCTAAACGAGGTAAACCCTGGGCCGTGGAGGCCTATAAGTAACATCCGCAGGAACCGCTCGCTCAGTCGAACAGACGAAACCGCAAGATGAGCTATCAGTTTAATCAAAAGAGTCTGAGGATATTGATTGGCGAACCAGGAATCTATTCGAGGGCGCGCACGAACGAATTGCTTTCGCGCTTGCGCTGCGGTGCAGACTATTGTCGTTGCAATTCGGCGCCCATGGCAGTCGGCCTGAGGGTTATGAGCGGCGCCGCTTCAGCTTGACCCAATCACCTTTCTACAGCGTGCCATCCGTGACCTGGAAATGCGCGAAATGATCGTCGAAGATCTGATCGACCTTATCATGGCCTACTATACGCCGATGGCGCGGTGTGGCATGGTAGACTTCCAGGATTTGCCCGACCTGAGCGCCACTGGCCTTGCCGAGGCACCCGACCGTGCCCCCGCGTCCATGCGGACGATCTTGCTCCGCATGAAGACACTGTGCTCAATGCCCTGCGCAAGGAGCGGCGCGCTTCCGAGCAGAAAAATTCCTATCACAGCGCCGACGCCCAGATGTCTCCGCATCCCTGCCTCCTCGCATGCGCCGGACGCCTGCCGTCCGGAAATCGCGACCGGGGAAGACTGGCAGACCGTTTGCATCGTTAAAGATTTGGCCCGCCGCGGGGGCGACGGCGGGCCCTCAGCCCCCGGTGTCTCTTCTCGGGGCTGGAACCCTCACATGTCGCTCATCGGCTTGTCGGTCATGGGCTTGTCGGCCTTCTTCTTGGGCGCCGGCTTCGCCTTTTTCATCGGCATCTCGCAGCAATCGCTCATCGGCTTGTCCGCCATAGCCGATCCGTTCGACGGGGCTGCACCGCCGGACATGCCCGCCATGCCCTGCTGACCTTGCTGCTTCCGCATGCCGGCCTGGTGATCCTGCATCATCTGGTCGTGCATCTGCTGCCCACCATGATCCATGCCTTGCTGGTGGGCATGGGACAGCGACGGTGCCGGCTGGACGGCGGGCGGCGTCGCCGGCGCCGACTGGGCCAGGCTCGTGCCGGCGAAGGTCAGGGTTGCCAGGCAGCTGACCGTGGCGGTGAAAACCGTCGTCTTTCGCATTGAAGGTCTCCGAAATGTTGTCCCGCTTGCCCGATCGACTTTCCAATCCCGGCAAATCCGACACTGCAATGCTGCCAACGAGGTCCACTCTGTATACGTAAGTTACGAATCCGGTTCGATCAGCAGTGATAATCGCCGGATCATGCGGGTTGGATCATCGTTCAGGGTCAGGCAGATTCATGACCGCGATCCTTCTTGTCGGCTTGCAGCCCGCCAGAATGGCAATTGGTCCGCCGTACTCAACGGCGGACCAACGCTTCGGTCTGATCTGGTAACTCAGCTGCCGCACAAGGCTATGAGCCTATCGGCCGGCTGGTCACCGGGGCTTGGCTTGGGAGCTGGTTCAGCAACCGCGACCCGACATGCCTGACATGCCAGATGCGCCATCCCGCCCCCCGAGCCTCGCATGGTCATCCGATGCCCGTGCATCATCTGACCATGCATCTCCTCCTTGCCGTGTCGCATGCCCTGCATGTGGGCGGGATCGGGCTCGGCGGGCGCCGGCTTGGTCTTGGGGGGCCCCTCAAAGGCAGGCATGCCCGGCGGCATTTCGCCAGCGAGAACAGGCCCGGCGCCGGCGGCAAGGATGCCGAGAGCTCCGAGCGAAGCGGTAATTGCCGTCTTCTTGCGCAAGTATCCATTCCTTCAAGTCTGGTTTCGGTTCGACCTGATCGAATGCCCGGCCGATTGTCGCTTCTCTCGGAGCTTGCCGGTGAAATGGTGCCGCCTTCGCCTTGCTGTATACGTAATGTGCGAAGCGTGCGCTCAGCTGGCCGTGTCGGCCATCATGCGGCAACTTGCGGCGCACGCCTTGCAAGTCGCCGAACAACGGGCCATCTGCTGGTCCCCGGCATGACAAAGGCATTCCTGCGCGCAGCGATAGCAGGTCTCGGCGCAGGCGCGGCACAAGATGCGGTGGAAGGAGGATTGTCGCAGCATTGAGTTCGCCGTCGTCTGACAGATCTCGGCGCAGTCGGTCAGCATGGCGACGAGTGCAGCCTTCGCGAGTGGACCGCCCTGCTTCGTCACATAGGTAGCGGTCTCGAGGCACATGCGGTGCGACGTGATGCAATGGTCGATGCAGTCCGCCATCGGCATCGCCATACCCTCCATTGAACGGTACTGCGCCGCCGCCGGAGCGGCCATCGCACCGGCCACGGCCAGGCCAGCGCCGGCCATCAGCAATTCGCGTCTCTCGATCATCATCATGCTCCCATCTGCTAATTTGCTGCTGGCATTCCACATTGAGATGCCTCGTTGGTCTTCGGCGACGAACCTTCCGACGCGAGGCGCGCTTTCTCCCGCGCCATCCGGGTTTCCTCCCACGGCCAATGGCCGTTGATCTCGACCCCGAGCGAGATGCTGAGGAACGTGCGGACCAGCACCAGACCGGCGAGCACGATGAGATCGTCGAGCGTGGGGTTGATCACCAGTGATTTGACGATGTCGCCTGCGACCAGAAATTCCAGACCGAGCAGAATGCTGCTGCCCAGGGCAGAGCGGAACGCACAATAGGCTTTCGTCCGATCGCCGGTCCTTGCCCGCTTCGCAAACAGAATTGTCGCCAGCGCCGCGCCGACGAGGATCGTCAGCGCCCCCGCGAGATCGAGACCGATCACCGCGAGCCGGAAGAACGTGCTCAGCCATCCCGCTTCAATGGTGATCATACCAGCCTCGCCGGCGGATATTGTTGAAGCTGTCGGTCGTGTGGCAAGCGTAGCATTGGTCGACGCGCGCCTTCTCACCGGCCACGCGTTGCGAGACCATGCTGAAATGCTCCATGAAATGGCTTGGCGGCGCCTTGTGGCACTCGGAGCATTGGGTCGAATTGACCGACGGATGCCGGTAGTTCGCGATTTTCCAACTGTCGGTCTTGTGGCAGCTCGCGCAATCGGTGCCAAACAGTCCCTGATGGGGATCGCGGTAGGAGTGGCAGCTCGCGCAGTTCAACCCGGCTTCGGCCGAGAAACCATGAGGATTAACCGCCGCCCCGTCGAGGGGCTGCCGGAACAGCTTCGGGTCGAGCAGCGCTGCATGATTTATGCGGATGATGCCGCGATCACCCTCATGCTCGACATGGCAGGATGTGCACTCGGTCGCGCAGGCATGGAACTGGGTCGATTGCTTGGAGCCGAAATCGGTTCCGGCATGGCAGGTCAGGCAGGTCTTGGTTTCCACGCCCTTGCCCGGCGTATGACAGGCAGTGCATTGGCCGGCGAATGCCTGGTGGGCGCTCGACAGCGGACCCGGCGCCACAAGCCGCGCGACCAACCCCGCATCGACAGGCGCGCTCGATCGCATCCGAACCGAAATCGCGATCACGATCACCAGCAGGGCTGCGAGGAAGACGGCATAGAGGAGGCGTTGCCATTTCATAGCCAGCGCAGCCCGAAATAGATCGCGGCGCCCACGTGAAGCGCCAGCAGCGCATAGATGAGACAGGCCAGAAGGATGTGCAGGAGCCGCCATTTGGCGAATAGCGCATTCGTCGCCTTTTCAGCCCGGATCGCAAATTCGGTGTCGGCCAGTGCCGCCGCAAGCGCCTCCCTGTCCCCGGTCAAGTCGGCGGCCGGTGCATCGGCCGCGACGAAGAAATAGCGCTTCCAGCCGGACAGCGGCGCCTTGGTCCTAGTTGTTGAAGGTTGCGGGGCCGGCTCGTCGAGAAAGTCGGACCGCAGGGAAGCCAGCTCCGACCTACGCCCCCTCAGTGCCTTGGCAATCTGGGCGAGGAGATAGCGGCCGATGTACCCGGTGATGACTGTCATTAACAGGATAACGGTAACGAACAGGCCGACCGGGCTTTCGAACTTATGCGCGGCGTGCACCAGCCCCAAGATCGGCGCGAGCACGCCAGCATAGATGTGAATGGCGAGCAAGGTCGGCTTGCTCACGACATGCAAGAGCGTCCTGTCGACCCATTTGATATGCTTAGCTGCTACATAAGGAAGCGTCAGCACCATCAGCACCAGCGCCGCGATGCCGATGATCCCGCCCGCGAGACTGCCCGGAAACCGGGGCGAGACATGCACGAGATAGCCGAGCGGAAACAGCACCAGAAATGCGACCAGCAGGCCGACGATGAGGTCGCCCCGCTCGCGCATCAGGCTTCCACGACGAGCGGTGTGCCCGTTCCCTTGGCCTGACAGGCGAGGACATAGCTTTGTTCCTTGTCGGATGGTGCCAGGCCGGTCTCGACCTCCATCGTCACCTCACCCTCGAGCAGCTTGACGACGCAGACACCGCACTGACCGACGCGGCAGGCATAGGGGATTTCCACACCCGCGCTTTCCGCCGCCTCGAGCACGGTCTCGTTGGCCGGCAGGGCCGCTGAAACGCCGGATACGGAGAAGGTCACGATGCTCGGCGCCACCGCCGGCCCCGCAGGCTGATCCTGCGCGGGTGGGGATGCCGACTTCACCTCGAGCTCGTCGGCATCGGCAGGCAGTGAGGCCGGGCCGAACGCTTCGGTGTGCACTTGCGCTTCGGGCACGCCAAGCTCGCCAAGGATGGTGCGCATCGCGCCCATCATCGCCGGTGGGCCGCACATATGGATGCGGCGGCTCGCAATCTCGGGAACCGCCGCCAGAATCATTTCCCGGGTGATCGAGCCTTCGGGACCCATCCAGACCGTGCCGGGCGAGCGCGGCATGGCGGCTATGACGTGGAGATTGGCGAAGCGGCGCTCGAGACGCTCAATCTCGTCCCTGAACACAAATTCTTCGGTGGAACGCGCGCCGTAGAAGAAGAAGATGTCACCATCCCAGGCTGTATCGGTGAGATAGCGCAGCACCGACATCATCGGTGTGATGCCCACCCCGCCCGCGATCAGGACGATGCTCTGGGCATCGGTCCCGGTGAAAGTGAAGGCACCAAATGGACCGCTCACCTTCAGAAGGTCGCCTGCGGGAATCTTGTTGTGCAGATGGCGCGAGACGACGCCCTGCTCCTCGCGCTTGACTGTCAATTCGACGTAGGCGCGCTGCGTCGGCGAGGAGGCGATGGTATAGGACCGGCGCGACGTCTTGCCGTCCTCGGGTTCCACCTCGACCTGCAGGAACTGGCCGGGGAGGAAATCGAACGGCAGCCGATCGGCCGCCAGATCGGCGAGACGGAAGGTCAGCACCGTCGGCGTCTCGCGGACGATCTGGACGACGCGCAACTGCCCGGCCCAGCTTTTCGGCTTGCGCAGCGAGGCGCCGGCTGGCGGTGCGGCGTTGCTGGGCGCAAGCGCCAAGACGTCCGGGCCGGACGGCCCCGCGAGTTTGCCGGCAACCGGAGCGGCCACCGGCGCCGCCGACGCCGGCGATTTGGCCCCGCCGCCGACGATCGCACCTATCCGCCGCAGGCGGAACATTTGCAATGCGATCAGCGTCGCGCTGACGAGCGTCAGGAAGACCATAAGCAGAAGATGCGAAGGAGAGATGCCGAACCAGTGGTTGGCATGGCCCGATGACGGCTCGTCCAGATCGAGCTGGTCGCGGAACCAGTTGAGCCCAAAGTCCCGCGGCGGTTGCAGGCCACCGATTGCGCCCTCTGCCGCGGAGCCGGTACGGAACAGGTCCGCGCCCTCGCGCATACGTCGGGCCGCCTCCAGGCGATCCGAGATGGTCGTCGCGCGCGCCCCGGCGGCCGACGCGGCATCGATCATCGCCAAGCCCGTGGTGACCCGGTCGCTGGCCTGCGCGGCGACACGCTGCCGAGCGCCTTCATCGAGGGAGGGGAAGGCGAGCAGCTGCGAGAAGAAGGCTGACCTAGGCGAAGATCCCCCGCAGTTCATGCAGTCCCCAATTGGCTGCATCATCTTCGCCATGTCGAGCGATCCCGGCGCCGACGACGCGGGCATGGCTCCATCGGCGGGCATGGCGGTCGAGCCCGCACCGCCATGATGGGCTGCATGATCCTCGCCTTCCTGCGCCCTTACGTTGGCGGGGAAGCTCAGGGCAAGCGCGAGCCAAAGGCGCCCGCGGCGCAGGCTGATCCAGTTGCGCATTCTCGTTCCCTTTTGCGCGCTTACATATCCTTCATCGGCATCGCCGAATTCGCCGGCGCCGCGTCCGTTGCCGGCGCAGTCTGGTTCATACCGCCCGAACGCATCGCCTCATGATCTATGGCCTGACGGTGATGCCGCTCCATCGCCTCTTGGTTGCCCATCGCATCGGTAGATTCAGCATAGCCGCCATTCGCCGTATCGGCCGTGACGGACACGGCAGCGACGCTGTTCGCCGCGGGTGGCACTGTCTGATCGCTCTTGCGGTCGCAGCCCGCAAGCGCAAGCCCCAGCAACAGGCTTCCCCCGACAAGCGGAAGAATATTTTTTGCGTGTCCGATCATGGCTCGTTCCTTCTCTCTGGAAAAGCCTCCGGGCGGCGCACCGCCGCCCGGCGAGCTCAACTGGGGTCGCGGAGAATCTGCTGACAGCGCTCGTGCGACAGGTTCATCGGATTGAGCCCCTGCCCCTTCATTTCACTGTGGTCGTGAGGCGTCTGAAGGCCCATATTATTCTCCATTGCCCGGCAGCCCTCGATCTGTGCCGAGGTGGGTCGCGTGGTCACGCAGGCTCCCAGAAACAACGCCGGAACAATCGCGGCAATGGTAAGCACTCTCGTCATGATAGAATCCCTTTTGCTGATGGTGATTGTTCCTCCTGCGCCACGTCGTCTTTTGTTGTTCGGCGTTGGTCTTTCCGTCCTGGCGTCAGGAAGGCGAGGATTGGGCAGTCGGAAACCGCCACTTCGCCCAGGCACTCGTCGGCAAGCATCCGAAGCACCTCGCGAATGTCGGACAGGCGCTTGAGCCTGGCCTCGGCGTCGCTGATCTTGGCACATGTGATGTCGAGCACAGCTTGCGCACTGCCGGTGTTCGAAGCCCTGAGGTCGAGCAGCTGCCGTGCCTGCTCGAGGGTGAAGCTGAGTTCCTGTGCCGAGCGGATGAAGTTGACGCGCTCGAGATCCGTGTGATTGTACAGGCTGTAGCCCGCCGCGTTTCGCTCGGGCGCATGCAACAAAACCATCCGCTCATAATAGCGGATCGTCACGGCCCACTCCCGCACCCGCAGCCAGTTCGCCGATCTTGAAATTGCCCATGACATCCGCTCGATTATGCGACTGAGACCATGGTCCAGGGTCAAGCTGTTTCCTGCGACCCAAATGCCTTGTTATCGGCCGTCCTGCCGGCCGACGCACTGCCCAACATTCTTGCCGTCGGGCAGCTCTTGCCAGCCGGTCACCGGCGGCATGATCAGTTCTTGCGAAGCTCGACGATGTCGTGCTTTGCGGGCGTGCCGTCGGCGACAGTCACATGGGCAAAATGATCATCGAAGATATGGTCGATGGTCACATGACCGATGAGCTGGCGATGATAGGTCGGGGCACCGCCTTTCGAGGGCCCGGGATGCGTCACAACACGATAGACCTCGAGCTTCTGACCGACCTCGGCGCCATCAGCCTTCCCGATGCAGACTACGGTGCCTTTGCCGCCCGTATCGACGATCGAGCCTCGCATGAAGAAGCTATGTCCGATACCCTGGGCCATCGCCGGAACGGCAGCAAGCATCGAAATTCCGGCCAGCGCGACCATGAGTGACTTCTTGATCATATTCTCCTCCTTGAATAAAAGTTGACAAGACCACTCGGAAAGCGAGGGGAAGAGCTTCTCTTCGAGCGTTGGAGTACGGGTCCCAGGTCCAGCCTCGATATACGTATAGGCCGCAGCAGCGATCTGCCGATCGAATCAAGTGCCGCGGCCGGCATGCGCCAGCTCCAAGCCCGCAGCGCATGCTCGGGCGATTTCAGAAGAGATCGCCTGCGCGCGGCGTGGAGGTACATCAGAGGCTGCATGGCAGTTTCGAGCAATCGACAAGGCAGCGGCCCAGCTTCCAAGCATCGCGATCGCGCAAGGCCGTCCCTGCCAAGGAACCGAAGTGTCCTCCGTTCGTCCCACCAGGATGGACAGCCAATTTCAGCAACAGAGCAGGGCCGCACCAAGGCCTTTTATGCCCGAGGTCGAGCACGCCCTCGCCGATTTCGCGTCACACTACGAAGTCAGCCCCGAGGCGGTCAGGATATTGCTTGAAGCGATGATTGCAGGAGGTGGGTCCCAGGCGCAGTTCAACCATCCCGAACTGGGCGGCATGGGCCAGTGGTCGCGAGGCGGTATGGTGATGGTAGGCGACATGTTCAACAATGGACTCAAGGCTAAGGTTGGAGCGCTCGCTCAGGATCTCGCCATGCTGGCGGATCGTGAGACGAGCCTGCATGCCCATGCCGATGCGACCTCGCAACTTGCTGGTGACACTGGCAGGTGGCCTGCCGCGCTCGGTAAGCCGAGTTCCACAGGTTCCCAGAATGATATGCACTATGCTGTCTTCCCAGACACGCGTCGCCTCGCGATCAAGGTTGGCGGTCGCACTACAGTTTACGATACAGCCGATCACCGCATCAGCGGATTGGGTCAGCAGCAGGGTGCCGACCAAAGCATAACATTTACAAGCCAACACGGGCCGATCCGTCTCGAGAGCCTTCATGTCCTGTCGCCCGAGGGTATCCCAGTTCCAGCAGGTGGCGATCTCCCGAGGGGCGATGAAGCTGACGTTTCAGCGCCGCGGCATGAAGCGAAGCCAGGAAGTGAGCCGCTGTCCAAAACGCCTGAGCCCCCTGCGATACCCCCAGACGACCATAACGTGATTTTCGCCAAGCTCGAGGGTCTGGCGGATCTGCATAATAAGGGCATTTTGAGCACAGAGGAATTTGCGGCCAAGAAGACTGATCTGCTTGGGCGCCTTTAGATGCCCGATCGCGGCATTTCATCTGCGCTGCTGCTCGCGATGTGTAATGACCATCCGGGGGTGGAGCCAGGGATGTCATGGCCGCGTTGACATCTGCTGATCGAGACTATGCGCTGGGCCTCGCTCGGGCCTTTGGCGGTGCCATCCTGTTCGGCCTCCCTTTGCTGATGACAATGGAAATGTGGTCGCTGGGCGTTACGACCCATCCATTGCGGCTGCTCCTGTTCCTGGCACTCAACTTCTGGGTGCTGATCGTGCTTTCGCGATTTGGCGGTTTCGAACCGACGAGGAGCATGGCCGAAGATCTTCTTGATGCGCTTGCCGCCTATGCGGTTGGTATTATCGCGGCAGCATTGGTCCTCGCACTGTTTGGCCTGTTTCGTTTCGATACGCCCTTGAACGAGTGGGTGGGCATGGTCGCCGTCCAGTCGGTACCGGCGAGTTTCGGGGCAATGCTTGCACGCAAGCAACTGAGCACCGGTGACAGCCAGAAGGCCGAGGATCAGGCAATGCGAGCTGAAGGCTATGGCGGCCAACTCTTCCTGATGCTGGCCGGTTCGCTTTTCCTTGCCTTCAACGTCGCGCCCACCGAGGAGGTGTCCCTCATAGGCTTCAAAATGACACCCTGGCACAGTCTGGCGCTAATGGCGGCCTCACTCCTGTTGCTCCATCTGCTGGTCTTTGCGATTGGTCTGTCAGGACAAAAAAATCGACCCGAAGGATATGGAACCGGACGTCTTTTCTTTGCCTTTAGCGTGCCGGGCTACGGCATTGCATTGCTGGTCAGCCTCTATGTGCTCTGGACCTTCGGCAGCACTGATGGGCAGAACCTTGAGGCTTTGGCCGGCAGCATGGTCGTTCTCGGCTTTCCCGCCGCCATCGGCGCCGCGATCGCCCGGCTGGTGATTTAGGCATGGCAAAGGAGGATTCCCTGCAGGGCAAAACACCCTTGCTTGAATGGCTCGCGGCTTTGACTGGCTTGTTCCTTATTCTCGGCGTCGTGTTTGTAATCGGCCGGGAAGCGATCCGTGAGCGAGCGGCGACCCCGCCTGCCATTGCGATCCGAGTGGGCACGATCAGTTCGGCAGGTAGTGGGTATGTGGTGGCATTCGACGCGCTAAACCAAACGAACGGGACGGCGGTCGCGGTCGAAATCGAGGGCACATTGATGTCCGGCTCCTCGCTGGTCGAACAGAGCGGCTCAACGATCGACTATGTCCCGGGCCACGGGCGGGCAAGCGGAGGCCTTTTCTTCAGCATGGATCCCCGCAAGCATAGGCTCGCCTTACGCGCGACCGGCTTTCAGGACCCGTGATTGGCTAAGCAATTAACCCGACGCCCGCGCGGTCATGATCTCGGCAAATCGAAGGACAAAGTTTTCCTGCGCCTTAGCTTTTTCGGAGGCACGGTGGCGCTGGATGCGGCATATTGGCAACCATAAGAGCGTCGGACGCGCCTTATCCCGTCATGTAATCCGTTTTACGGCCCGCCCACGAAGGTCCCACGCTCAATCAGAACTTCGCCTTCTTCTTCCCCATCCCAGTAATGTGCACTTTTTGCATGAACGTTGATGAGGACCAGCCCCGGCGTATCCACGCCTTGTTCAAACCAGCGATCGAGATCTTTGGTCCAGTGCTCGGCAAAAGCGCTCTTGTCCCGGATCAGTTCGGCCTGGCCCTCGATTGCGATGAAGAAAGGGCGCATACCCAAAAGACCGGCCTTTCCCTGCAAGCTGAGGCCCACCTGCGGGTCCCTTTCAATGTCCGCTACCATCTGCGTGTCTTGCTTGGTGAAAAACCAGCTGTCGCCATCATAATCGACGTCGCGATTATTGCTCATCGGCCGCGCGCCGATCGTCCCGCTCGGGCTATGCGTGGATAACATCGCGAAATCGATGTCTTTCATTTTCTCCGCGAGTTGCTTCAAGTTCTTCTTTGACATTTCGGCCTCTCCTGTCTTGCTCGTCCATTCAACGATTCCCGTTTGGAAACGGTCCCAAAGACCAGCTGATCAAGTCTGTTTTCTCATGCATGTCGCTGGTGGGTATCCAGCGCGGCATTTGCCCAACTGTGGTTTCCGTCAATGCATGAGCCTCGCCGGCAGTCGATCGTCATGTTCGAAACTCGCCCCAGGGCCAGCCGGGCTGCCCGGTGGCAAAGCGCACCGCGAGCCAATGGCTGCCTGGCAGGAGCGCGAATCCGTAAGGCAGGATGACCATCGATTAAGGCAAAAATCTACGTTCACTGCGGCGTACGGGGCCGCCACAGGCCAGCAAATGCGCCAGAGCCCATGAGAAACATATGCTATGCGACGCCTTAAAGGTAGAGAGCTCTGGACGCAAAAAGGCTGTCGTGGGATCAAGACGGCATGAGGTAGAATGATCGACGCTGGGTCTTTAGCCGAATAACCAAACTTGGTCTTGATGCCTTAAGGGTTCGGACATCTTGCTTGCCAACAATTGGCTCTGAGGAAAGATTAGCCGCATCGTCGGGAAACTTATACGCGTGACGCGCATGTCTCACACCGATGCACAATCCTGCATGACCAAAGCCTACCAGTTACCTTTTCAAAAAATGGGGGAACACGGGCTAGATCGGTCCGTTGTGATGGTAGGATTACACAGGAGAGACTGATGAGCATCGAAGGAAAAGCGAAAGAGGCCGCTGGCTACATTAAGGAAGAGGCTTTCGAACATGGCAAGTCGCGTGAGAGCCAGAAGAAGGCCCAAGAAGGCCGTGACCTGCGCAATGAGGGCCGTATCGAAGACGGTAAGGCGCCCAAAACTGCTGAACCAGGCACGGGCGAGAAGTAGAATATTTCTTAGCTAAGCGATCCGCCGCCCTTTAAAGGGCGGCGTTTTCGTTTCTGCATTATTTTAGCGGGATATAACGACAGGTGAACTTTGGTGGCCGCATCAGTTCGGTGGCCTCCAGGTGGATGTGAAGTCTGTCCCCGATGACCGCATCAAGCGCGAACGCTTTTTCAGCATCGTAAAGATCGTCGCGATGGCCATCCTTCCATGTGGAGATTGTCGCCATCGCGCGCGCCTTGGCCTGCGTCGCATTTTCGGCGACGACGAACATGTTGCGATGCTGCTCGGCAAAATCCGTCGGATCATATCCGCCAAGATTTACGAAGAAGAGTCGCTCCCTCCCCTTGTAGACCTCCGGCCGCAATCGGACATCATAACCGTCGACATGGTCGATCTCTGCCCAACAGTCGATAT
Source organism: Sphingobium arseniciresistens (assembly GCA_029167225.1). Lineage (GTDB taxonomy): Bacteria > Pseudomonadota > Alphaproteobacteria > Sphingomonadales > Sphingomonadaceae > Sphingobium > Sphingobium arseniciresistens. The sequence continues at coordinate 121,689 of JARFNK010000012.1, read as the reverse complement.
GCAGCGTGCCAGGCGTTCCCCACCATTGTCGGCGGAGTTCTGCGTGCGTCGCTTTGAGGGATGGCGCCACGACAAAGCGGACGTCATGAACCTCGATATGCGCAGCGTGATGCTCGCCGCCGATATAGATCGCGAACAGCTTCATGCCGCTTCAGCCTGCGTGGGCGTCGCGATCAGGCGTGCGAGCTCCTCCCCCACGATGCCACCCATTTCATGTGAACTTGTGATCCCCTGTACAAATGGATGGCGTCCCAGGATGAAGGGAAGGCTCAGACAATATATTTGGCGCGCGCGCGGATCGGGCGAGGCGGGATGGAATGTCTCGTCGACGGAGATACCCTTGGTGCTCCCCTCTTCGGCATCTTGAGCGTCAAGAACGATCCCTTGCTCCAAAAGGGTTGGAAACGGAAAGTCGTCGGCCTCCAGCGGACGTTGCCCTGTGGCGTCGATGAACACGTCGTAATGACGCCCCTCGCCGTCGATGATCACGTTGACGCCGGGATCAGCCCCATGCGTCTCTATGCGATATTTGTCGCCAAGACCAAGGACATGGAGATGTCCTGCCCGATGCAGCGCGAGAAGCCGTTCGATGGAAAGGTGGGGAACGCTTGCATATTCATCGACGAAGGCGGGCTTGAGATTTCTGGCGAACGCGTCCAGCGCCTCCTCGTCGAGATGGGGGATGACCAGTGCCAGTACCTCGTGCATGCGCAGGATGGCGTAGCGCCACGGGACGGTTATCTCCTTCTCGAAATTCGCTTGCGCCTCCTGGAGATTGGCGGCGGCCCATTCAAAGGGATCAGCTTGCGCGCGGTCGGCAAAGAAGCGCTCCGCGAAACCCTCGAGAGGCAGACCCGCCAGCCCAACATGGTCGGCATAGACGGGATCTGCATGCGCCAGCTCCTTCTTGAACAACCTGTAGGCCTGTTCAAGAAGATTGTCCGGCTGCGCGGCGATCAGCGCTTCGATGGCCGCTTCTGTACAGATCGCCAGCGGTTCATAGGGGATCGGATGGTAGAAATCCGCTTCCGGCAGCAACCCCTTTCGCGACATCATGGTCAGCCGGAGGCCTTCCGAACCCGCCCCGATCCGATATTCAACCCGGCCATCGCGGCCATCGATGAAGGAACCGTGCGCTGTTGCCAGCGCGACGACCGCGTCGATCGCGGTAAGGGAGCTCCCGCGAATGCCGACATTGACGGCGTTTATTCGCTTGAGCGCTGAGGCTGGCCACGGGCTGAGAAAGTAGCCCGGCCGCGCTTCAGGATCTTCCGGCCACTGATGTCCGGTCGCCATGACGACGAAGTCGAACCGATTGTCGGCTGCTTCCTCGCCCTTCCCTTCGATCTCAAGCTGTACGCCATGGCCATCGACAGACATGTCGAGAACGCGGCAGCCGGTTCGAATTTCGACAGTCAACCCCTTGGCGCGCGCCTCGCTCACGAGCATGTCGAACTGGTCGAGAAAGTATCGGCCCAATGCAACGCGCGGGTAGAAAGCGCGATCATCAACTTCTCGGGGATCGATCCCCAAGGCAATAAGACGCTTGCGGCTTTGACGTCCGAGCCAGGAGACAAGCGTCTCGCACAGCGGCGGGATTTCCACGCTCGCAATGTTCGAAAGCATTGCTGGATCGTTCCACCCCGGCCGATACGGCGTGCCGAGACCGGCGCGCGCCTGTTGCTCAAAGATCGTAATTCTTGCGGAAGCTTCTGCCTTCTCAACCAAGGCCTTGAATGTATAGAGGGTAGTCGGTCCAGCCCCGACAAATGCTACTGATGCGGTCATCGAGTAGAAATGCTTACAGGGTATATTGGTGCCATCCCGACATCTGCTTTGTCGAAAAATCCGCTTTGCGGTTGCGTATCGCGCCCAGCCTCCCAATCTCATCGTGAATGGCCAGCCTGTTTCCCGATCTGTTCGCCCCCCGAAAATCCCGGGTCTTTCCTATCGTGAAGAGCGCATTTCATGCGAGGAGGAATTGAGACTGATCGCCGCAATTGACGCGACAGCGCTTGAGCCGTTCCGTTTCCAGGGCTGGCTCGGCAAGCGCCTGACTTCTTCCTTCGGATGGCGCTATGATTTTGATGATGCGCGCTTCGGGCCGGCCGAGCCCATCCCTGGCTGGTTGCTGCCTGTACGTGCAAAGGCCGCCGCTTTTGCTGGCCTTCGTCCCAGCAGCCTCGCCCAGGCATTGCTCATCCGATATGATCCTGGCGCCGGCATTGGCTGGCATCGCGATCGCCCGGTCTTCGGCCATGTCGTGGGCATTTCGCTGGGCGCATCCGCTCCCTTACGCTTTCGCCGTCGCAGAGAGGACGGGTTCGATCGCGTCACCGTTCCGCTTGCACCGCGTTCCATCTATCATCTCTACGGTGACGCGCGGCACCACTGGGAGCATAGCATCGCCGACATGGAGGAAACCCGTTGGTCGATCACTTTTCGCACGATCGCTAAGAAAATGATCGACCAAAATAGGCGCAGGTAGCGCGAGCCTTTCAATGCCCGATGGTGCCGCGATTTTGCAGTTGATCCAGACGGGTTGCGATGTCGAGCCACCGCGCCACGCCCGCATGATCTCCCGCCAGCGCCAGCGTTCTGACCTTGTCTGCAATGAACCGGGGGGCCTCCGCCCCCTGCTGCCGCTCTACAGCCAGCGCTTCAGCCCAACGTTCAAGATCGGCCCTCACAAAAGCAAAGGCGAAGGCGCCGACAGGCTGGGTTTGTTCCAGGGATCGCTGGTGCGCTTCATTTCGATCTGATCGTCGGGGAAGCAGCGAGCCTGGTAGGCGACCGCTTCCTCAAATGAACCGCCTAGCCATTCATCATATTCGTCCTCATGCAGCAGCACAGGCATACGGTCATGCACCGGCCGGATGGTTTCGTTGCAGCCCGTCATGACGCCCGAATAGACCGCGCCCCATTCCTGACTTTCGCGCCAAAGACCGGCCCAGGCAAAAACGGGGCGGTCCTTGAGAGTGAACCAGGTGCGGGTTTTCTTTCCCTTCTCTCCCTCTGCTTCTGCAAAGGCGGTCAGCGGAATGAGGCAACGCCACTGGGGCTTTCGTGCAAGCCCGGTCCACATGGGCTTGTGCAGGTCGGCAATATTGTTGACGGGCTTTGGCTTGGATCCCGGCTTCATGCCGCGCAGGACCAGCGGAAAACCCCAGACCATGGATTGCAGGACGCGCCTGCCTTCCCACGTGCGCACCACCATCCCAGGATAGCCGGGATATACCTCCTCTGGCACGTTCATGGCGGCGATGTCGGGCGCTTCGACCCCGAAATGCGCAGCAATCTCGGCAGCACTTAATCGCTGGGTATAGAGGTTGCACATTGTCGCCCCTGCCTCATCGCGTCGTCCGACCGAGAATGTTGCGCAGCGCTCAAAGCAAGGCAAGCTGAGGCTGCGCTTTGGCGGGCAATTTTCCGCTGCGCCACAAATCTTCCGTTTTCTCGACGACCATGCGTTCGGCAGCGAAAGGCGCGCGATGCTGAAAGCCGATGATGTCCCTGATGCTGCCATGCAACCAGGCGTCATATTCATGCGGATCGAGAAGAACCGGCATCCTGTCATTGGTCGGCATGACCGCAGCGTTGGCCTCCATCGTCATGCCGGCGTAGACCGGTCCGTAATTGGGCAAATTCCGGCAGAAGCCGGCCCAGGCAATGATGGGCGCTTGTTTGACTGAGAACCATGTCCTTGTCTTGTGCCCGGGCACGCCGTCGGGATTGGCGAAATGGGTAAGGACGATCAGGCAGCGATAGCGCGGGTCCACGACCAGATGGTCCCACATGGGGTTGGTGAGATCGGCGACCAGCCCAAGGCGTTGCGGGTCGTCGCCCCGCTCCCGCATCTCGCGCGTAAAGCGTGGAAACCCCCAGCCCATCGACCGCACAAGCCGGCGTCCCCGGCTTTCGAAGACAACCAGGCCCTCGGTGCCCTCGGTGGTCTCGGCAGAAAAATGGACTACGCCCGCTGGCAGCTGCGCACCAAAATATGTGGCGACTTCGCCGATGCTTGCAAGGGTCGTATGCAATCTGGACATCGATAGCTCCCGGGGAGACTCGAAGGATATTCATGGAGTGGAACATATAGCGAACAACATTGTTAATCAACAATGATCGAACCGCCTGTTGACAGACGCTTTTTGATGACATTCAGCCATATCGCGTGCTTTTCACCGCTTTGGCCGATGGGAAGCGGAATTTCGAGCGAGCGGCAATCTGGACGATGGCCCGATGGACGCGTTGCGGTTTTTGCTTCGGCCTGTGCGTGACCATGCGTCTTGTGAGCGGCCTGTGGATCCATCATCTATGGCGTAACCTCCGCCTTGGATGCCAGCATCCCATTTCCGGTGTCTATGGCATGCCAGGAGCGACATATGATGGAGACCAGAATGACTACGGCCCTCGCAAATAGCCTCATTCTTATCTGCCCGGCCTGCTCGGCAGCGAACCGCCTTCCTCGCGAAAGGCTGGCGAAGGGGGGGACCTGCGGCCGCTGCAAGCAGCCCCTATTCTCCGGCGAGCCGGTCATGTTGACGGATGCGAATTTCGACGCCCATGCCGCGCGGTCCGACATTCCGCTGCTCGTCGATTTCTGGGCAAGCTGGTGCGGCCCCTGCCGCCAAATGGCGCCCGCCTTCAACGGTGCCGCTGGACAACTTGAACCCTATATGCGGCTTGGCAAGCTTGATACCGAGGCGCATCAAATGATCGCGGGTCGCTATGCCATTCGATCCATTCCCACGATGATCCTCTTCCGGGGCGGCCGCGAGATTGCGCGGCAGTCTGGCGCAATGTCGCAGCAGGCGATTGTCGCGTGGGCGCGCGAGGCGGCAAGGCCGGCGTGAGCCGTCCGCCGACCACCCACCCGGTCACGCCCGATGGTCGCTATTTCGTCGTGCGCGGACGCCTGTGGCGTGTCTCCAATCCCGCGCTTGATGAAGACGTCCGCGCAGGGCTGGTATCCGATCTCATGCAGGCGCGCAGGACGGTGCGCGAAGCGCGCAAAAGCGGCGATGCGCCAGCCGAGCATAAGGCGCATGAGGCGGTGGATATTGCCAAGCGCGCCCTTGGCGAGCGCGGCCCGGTCTGGTGGAGCGATGGTGCCCCCGACTATGGTCGCCAACTTGCGTGCAACACGCCTTATGCCGACTGGTTTGCGCAGCGCGACTGACGCGTTTTGCGCAGCGGTTCGTTTGCAAGCTCGATCCAGACCGGAGCATGATCGCTTGTCTTTTCCCATCTGCGCGGCGCTGTATCGACTTCAGCCCGCTTGAGCCGGGCGCGCGCATTCGCGTTGAGCAGAATGTGGTCGATACGAAGGCCCGCGTCGCGCTCGAACGCCCCGCGCCAATATTTCCAGAAGGTGTAGACGGTCTCATCAGGATGCAAATCGCGCAGGGCGTCGCTCCATCCCTGGTCCAGCACATGGCGATAGGCCTTTCTGACTTCCGGCGCAAAGAGCGCATCATCTCGCCACCGCTCCGGCGCATAGACATCCAGATCCGTGGGAATCACGTTGAAGTCGCCGGCGACCACGACCGGCGCGTCAAGATCGACAAGCGAGGCGAGGTGGTCATATAGCCGGTCGAACCAGCGCAGCTTGAAGTCAAATTTGGGCCCCGGGCGTGGATTCCCGTTGGGCAGATAAAGACCTGCTATCAGAACCCCTGCAACCGCCGCTTCAATGTAACGGCTCTGCATATCGTGAGGATCACCCGGCAGCCCGCGACGCGTCTCAAGGATTTCGCCGACCCGGCTCAGGATCGCGACACCGTTCCATCGGCTCTGCCCATGCCAGATCGCTTCATAGCCGGCGTCGCGGATCGCCGCTTGCGGAAACTTCTCCTGAGGCGCCTTCAATTCCTGGAGGCAGACGATATCGGGCTCGGCCTCACCGAGCCATCGCAGCAGGGTGGGCAAGCGCCCGTTGACCCCGTTCACATTATAAGAGGCAATTTTCATCTGCGCGGCTCCCGCAATTGGCTTTGCAGGGCCCCGCGCTTGCCATGCTGACACACAACCTGGCTCCTCAGCCCGGCGCGTCGAGCGCCAGCAAATCCTGATCCTCGGGATGTCGATCGAGATAGTCAGCGACGAACGCGCATAGCGGCACGACTTTAAGCCCCTTCTCGCGCACGTCTGCCAGCGCGCCTGCGATAAGCTTACTGCCAAAGCCCTGCCCGTCGAGGTCTTCAGGAACCTGCGTATGCGTGAAAACCAATGCGCCAGCGCGCCGGTCATAGGCCGCAATCGCTATGCCGCCTTCGACCTTCAGTTCATAGCGGCTCTCGCCTTCATTGTCGCGGACGCTGTCAACCATGGACGGATCCTTTCTCTCTCGGGCCATAGGCGCCGACGCGTATCGCCGGACCAGTCAGCAGATCGAACAGATGGACATCGGCGAGGTTCCCACGCGCTGCGCCGCCTATGCGTGCAGGACCAGTTGGCCCGGAAAGTCTCCCTCGATGCGATGACCCGCGCCCCTTGGTACAAGAGGCATTGAACTGCAGGCCGCATGAATAACGACTTCACTCACCGTTCATCGCGACGCCCTATGCTGTCCCTGTCGCTTCCCCTCAGCGACACCTCCCTGAACTTCGGCCCTGCCGCGAGCCTGGCTCCCGGCAGGGCTTCCTTTTGGTCCTCGGATGTCAACCATATGCTGTTCAGGACGGCTCGCTGACGATTGCTTCTTGGCATCGTACCACCCATAGGCGCTCCATGGATCGACACACTTCCGAACTCATCGCCCGCGTCATCGCGCGCGCGCCGCAATGGCTTCGCCACGACCTGTCGTCGAAGGATCTCAATGCCCGCGGACGGGCAGAAGACACGCTCGCCGCCATGATCGTCGATGCGCTTCAGGGAACGCCGCAGGAACCGGAAGGTTAAAGACCCCGTGGGATCCTCCCATGGAGCATCTTCGATGGGACGTCTTTTGCTCCCTGCCCTCCTTATCGTTGCCGCTCCAACCGCAGCCTGTGCTTCACGCAGCGAGCGCCTTGCCATTCATTGCGAGGGCAGTCGCACCTTCCTGGCGGAGATTGGCGCTGGTGGCGCGCTCGTGACGATCGGGACACGCAAAGTCGCGCTGAAGGCAAGAGCATCATCGCTCGGCCGGCGTTTCGAATCTGCAGGCGCTGCCCTGATCATCGATGGCGAGTCGGCCGTTCTGGTGCTGAACGACGATATCGATTTTCGGAACTGTCGACTAGACCCATCCACCCCTTAGGTTCGGAATGGCTCATGAATTGGCCACCGACCTCATTGCTCCTGATGCAAGCACGGACGAATGAACATCTGCCAGTCTCGCGATGATCCTTCGCGAGTCGGGGCGAGAGCGGCCCGAACGGAGATCGATGCCTTGGCGATATCGATCCGGGCACTGCCGTCGCTTCCTGGGCGCTCTTATTTTTTTGATCTAAAGTCGCTCTGCGAAACGAGGCTGGGAATCCATGGCCTTGGGTCCTGGGAGGCCAGGAACGCACCGCGATCACAGCCGATGCCGACCCTCGGCGACCTTGACAGCCATGGGCGCGATAGAGAACATAAAGAGAACACACTGTCAGCCCAATGAGACCAAGGAATGCCCCCCAATGCCATCCTCGAGGATTTGCGTTCTTCGATCGCCCATGTGACGGGCGATGGAAGCGGTCATGGCATCCATCCCTTTGGCCTTGCCGAAATCGACGATTATCTGCCCAGACGCGGTCTTGCGACAGGTGCACTGCATGAAGTTCTGGGCTCTCCCGACATTTGCGACGACGCGGCTGCGACGGTCTTCATTGCGGGCATATTGGCGCGGATGGACGGCCCGGTTTTCTGGTGCCTGCGCTGGCGCGATCTGTTCACGCCGGCGCTCGACCTTGCCGGCCTTCATCCCGATCGCCTGACGATTGTCGAGCCTGGCGATGACAAGGGGGCGCTCATCGCAATGGAGGATTGCCTGCGCGTTGCAGGTATCGCCGGCGTCGTTGGCGAAGTCTCCAGGCTTTCCACCACTGCATCGAAAAGGCTCCAGCTTGCTGCTGAAGGGTCTGGAGTGACTGCGTTCATTCTGCGCCGTGCCGCCAAAGCCGATGCGCTTCTGGAGGGCTCGGCGGCGCAGACCCGCTGGCGCGTCAGGGCAGCGCCAAGCGAAGACCTGGGCATCCCTGCCCTCGCCCGCCCGCGCTGGTCGCTCACGCTTGAGCGCGTGCGCGGCGCACAACCCAAAAGCTGGATAGTGGAGGCCTGCGATGCGCAGGGTCGTCTCGCTCTACCTGCCATACTGGTCGACCGACCGGATCAGCAGGAAGCGTGGCGTATCGCCATCTGAGGCGAACGCAGGTCTATCCGGGCAGCCGCTCGTCACGGCCATCGAAACGCACGGTCGCAAGCTGATCGCGTCGGTGGACGCGCTTGCCCGCGGCCTCGGCATCGTGGCCGGCATGAGCCTCACCAAGGCAAGGACCATGGTGGCTGATCTTGATGTCGTGGATGCAGACGAAGCGGCCGATGGCGAAGGGCTCGAGCGGCTCGCCCTGTGGGCAGGCCAGCGCTACGCCCCTTTCGTAGCGGTGGATCGATCAGATGGCGTCTGGCTCGATATCAGCGGATGCAGCGACCTGTTTGGCGGCGAGGAAGCGCTCGTCAAGGACCTGTTCCGCCGGGTAAACGGTTCGGGCCTTACAGCCCAGATTGCTGTCGCCGATACGGCGGGCTGCGCGCATGCCGTCGCGCGTCATGTCCCCGCCGGCCGCCCGGTCATCATTCCGCCGGGCGACCAGAAGAAGGCCGTCGGCCTTTTGCCCCTTGCCGCCCTGCGCATCCCGGCGAAGGTGGCAAGCGATCTTCACAGGATGGGCTTTACACGGATCGAGCAACTCATCGCCGAGCCGCGTGGTCCCATCGCGCGCCGCTACGGACATGAGCTTTACCGCCGCCTAGACCAGGCCCTGGGCCATGCGCCCGAGGCGATGACGCCGATTTTCCCGCAGGCGCTGCCTCAGGCGCGCCGCGCGCTGCTCGAACCTATCGGCACGGCCGATGCCATCGCCCGGGTCATCGGCGATCTCACCGACGACATTTGCATGCAGTTGACGCGAGACGGAACCGGTGCGCGACGCCTCGACCTTTACTGCGAAAGGGTCGATGGCCAATATCAGTCTGTCAGGATCGGTATGGCGTCTCCCACCAGGAATGCCCGTCATCTGACAAAGCTTCTCATTCCCAGGATCGAGCGGATCGACCCTGGCCTCGGGATCGAGACCATGATCCTGATCGCGCCGATCGTTGAACAGCTCAGCAGCGCGCAGGCAGATCTTGCTGGCGATGAGCGTCGCGGCCCCGACCTTGCTGCGCTCATCGACGCGCTCGCGAACCGCTTCGGCCGCGACCGGCTGTACGGCACAACGCCCCGATCATCCGCCATGCCCGAGCGCACGATCGCGCGGACAACGGCATTGCGCGAGGGCGCGGATCGGCGCTGGAATGCAGCTTTGCCGCGCCCAGGCCGCATGATTGAACCGCCCGAACCGATCCAGGTGATTGCGATGATGCCAGACCATCCGCCTGCTCAGTTTGTCTGGCGCGGCAAGCGCCGCAAGGTCATCCAGGCCGACGGCCCGGAACGGCTTCAGGGCGAATGGTGGCGCGCCAAGGGCCAGGAGGCCGACATCCCCTATCTTGTCCGCGACTATTTCCAGGTCGAGGTCGAGGGCGGCGGGCGCTACTGGCTATTTCGCCTGGGTGATGGCCAATGGTCACCGACCGGACCGATGGCCTGGTTCATCCACGGTGCCTTTGCATGAGTGCGCTCGATCAGCGCTATGTCGAGTTGCAGGCGACGAGCCATTTCAGCTTCCTGCGTGGTGCATCCTCCCCCCAAGAGCTCCTCTCGGTCGCCGCCATGCTGGGCATGTCTGCTATCGGCATCGTGGATCGCAACAGCCTGGCTGGTTTGGTGCGCGCCTGGGATGCTGGCCGTTCGACAGGTGTGCGCGTCATCAACGGCTGCAGACTGGATCTTTCCTGCGGCACTGGCCTGCTCGTCTATCCGACAGACCGGACAGCCTATGGCCGTCTCTGCCGACTGCTGACGCTCGGCAAATCTCGCGCCGGAAAAGGGGGCTGCGAGCTTCACTGGGATGATATCGCGACATGGAACGCAGGGCTGATCGCCATCCTCATCCCCGATGGCGACGACACAAGAACGCAGACGAACCTTGCGAGCGTCGCATCGATATTTGGGGACCGAGGCCATGTTGCGCTGACCCTGCAGCGGCAGCCCGGGGATGCGTTGCGGCTGCGACGGCTGGTCGCCATGGCGCAGAACGCAGGCGTAGCGACCGTTGCGACGGGTAATGTCCTCTACCACATACCCGAGCGTCGGATGCTGCAGGATATTGTGACCTGTATCCGCGAGAAGTGCACGATTGACGATCTGGGCGAGCGGCGCGAGCATATCGCCGACCGGCATCTTAAGGATGCCGACGAGATGGACCGCCTCTTCCAGCGTTATCTTGGGGACGTCGGCCCGGTCAGGCGAAGCGTCGCCATTGCCGAACAATGCAGCTTCAACCTTGAGGAACTGCGTTATCAGTATCCCGATGAAATTGGAGAATGCGGACGCACACCGCAGCAGGAACTTGAGCGGCTTACCTGGGAAAAAGCCCCTGCCCGCTATCCTGACGGCATCGATGCCAAGACGAGAGCGCAGCTGGAGCATGAGTTGCGCCTCATCGCCCAGCTCGATTACGCACCCTATTTTCTGACAGTCCACGCAATCGTCAATTTTGCGCGCTCGAAAGATATTTTGTGCCAGGGTCGCGGATCGGCAGCCAATTCGGCGGTCTGCTATTGCCTTGGCATCACCTCGATCGATCCGGTGCGCACCGAACTCCTGTTCGAGCGCTTTGTGAGTGCAGAGCGGCGCGAACCGCCCGATATCGACGTCGATTTCGAGCATGAGCGGCGAGAGGAAGTGATCCAGTGGATTTACCAGACCTATGGCCGCAACCATAGCGCGCTCACAGCAGTCATCTCCCGCTTCCGTACCAAAGGGGCGATCCGCGAGGTCGGCAAGGCGCTTGGCCTTTCGACCGACATCACCGATGCCGTGTCAGGGCAGGTCTGGGGTTGGAGCCGCGAGGGCGTACAGGAAAAGCATGTCGCCGAACTCAACCTCGATCTGACAGATCGTCGCCTGGCGCTGACGCTGGAACTCTCGCGCATCCTCATGGATACACCCCGCCATTCATCCCAGCATCCTGGCGGCTTTGTTCTGACGCGCGACCGGCTTGACGAGCTGGTGCCGATCGAGCCGGCCCGCATGGATGATCGGCAGATCATCGAATGGGACAAGGACGATATCGACCTCATGGGATTCATGAAGGTCGATGTGCTGGCGCTAGGCATGCTGAGCTGCATGCGGCGCGGCTTTGATCTCCTACGGGCGGAGAAGGGCATCCATCTCGACCTTGCCACGATCCCGCCGGAGGATCCGGCAACCTATGCGATGATCCGCAAAGCGGACACGCTTGGCGTGTTCCAGATCGAGAGCCGAGCGCAGATGGCGATGCTGCCGCGGATCAAGCCAACCACCTTTTATGACCTGGTCGTCGAGGTGGCGATCGTGCGGCCCGGCCCCATTCAGGGAGATATGGTCCATCCGTATCTCAGGCGCCGTGAAGGCAAGGAAGAGGTGAGCTATCCCAAGCCTGAGCTGCGCCGTGTGCTGGAGAAGACACTCGGCGTCCCGCTCTTTCAGGAGCAGGCCATGCGCGTGGCGATCGAATGTGCTGGGTTCACGGCCAGCGAGGCGGATCTGCTAAGGCGCGCGATGGCAACGTTCAAGCTAACCGGCGGGGTCAGTCATTTTCGGGACAAGCTTATCGGCGGCATGGTCGAGCGCGGCTATGAGCAGGCATTTGCCGAACAGACCTTCAAGCAGATCGAGGGCTTTGGGTCCTATGGTTTTCCTGAAAGCCATGCGGCAAGTTTTGCCCTCATCGCCTATGCCTCGTCCTGGCTCAAATGCCATCATCCGGACGTGTTTTGTGCCGCGCTGCTGAACGCTCAGCCGATGGGCTTTTATGGACCTGCGCAGATCGTACGGGATGCCCGCGAGCATGGCGTCGAGGTCCGCCCCATCGATGTGAACCACAGCCGCTGGGACTGCACGCTTGAAGATGGGAACCGACGGTACAAGGCCGTGCGCCTTGGCCTGCGCATGGTCCGCGACCTTGCCAATCCGGATGGCGCGGCAATCATTTCGGCGCGCGGCGCGCAGGCCTATTGCTCGATCGAAGACATCCAGCGGCGGGCCGGCGTTGGTGCTGGTGCCCTCGACCGGATCGGCGACGCCGATGGCTTTGGCTCGCTTCAGCGCAGCCGTCGCGCCGGTCTTTGGGATGTGAAGGGGTTGCGTGACGTCCCCCTCCCGCTTTTTGCCGCAGCAGACGAGCGCGAGGGGAAACTACGCGCCGAAGCGGTCGAGCCGGAGGTTGCGCTCCCACGGATGGCGCAAGGCCAGGAGGTGGTGGAAGATTATCGCAGCTTTGCCCTGTCGCTTCGCGCCCATCCAGTTGCCTTTCTCCGGGAAGATCTGACGGCAAGAAGGATAGTCCCTTGTTCGGCGCTTGCCGATATCCGCGATGGCCGCTGGGTCAATCTGGCAGGGATCATTATGGTGCGGCAGCGACCCGGCTCCGCCAAGGGGATCATGTTCATCACCATCGAGGACGAGACCGGTATCGCAAATCTTGTGGTCTGGACCAAAATATTCGAATCCAATCGGGCGACTGTCCTGGGTGCATCCATGCTTGGCGTGCGGGGGCAGGTTCAGAAGGAAGGCGAGGTCATTCATGTCATCGCCCAGCGGCTGGAAAATCTGTCGGGACTGCTCGCAAGCGTGGGTGAGAGGAGCGATCCGGCCACCGTCTTTCGTCCGGCTCGCGGCGACGGCGCAAAAAGCGGCGGAGGCCCTGATCCTCGCGATCCAGGAGCCAAGCTGCTAGGGCGCAAGGCACGCGAGATTTATATCCCCGATCTGCGCCTTGGGTCCGGCATCGTGCCTGGCCGTCCGACGGAGGGGATAAAAATCAAGCCTCGTAACTTCAAATGACGCATCAACGATCATGACGACTGAAGTATTGTGAAGCGCTGCGATCGATCGGATCGGAAGACTAGCTTGCATCCCCCTGGAGCCGTGTCGAAGGGCATAGGAAAAGACCGTCGCTGACAGCCCTGCTGTCAACGGACACCGAAGATCCCTCAAAAGTGGGCTCTCGCGCAATTTCGGTGCAGGTGTCATGCCATGATACGCGCCCGGAGTAGCTAGAGCCCCGCCCCGGCCGTACATGGAACGCTTAATGAGCTTGAGCTTATCGATCTTACCTTCGACCGGCCATTCTCCCGGTCCGGCAGCGGTCAACGACTTGGTTGGTCTCGAGGTCTATGGCGGCTCGCTGTACAACCGGCTGCGCATACTTCGCGAGATCGCCGCCGCGGTCGCGGCGGTGGTCGGCCCGAGCGGATGGCCGTGCGCTTCACGCCGCTATTCGAAAGCATCGATCAGGATTGCGTATACATCGGGCTGGTCGAAAGGGACCCGCACGCCACCTATCTGGAAGCGGTCAAGGTGCTGGAGACCGTTGGCGTCGCTTACGTGCCGATTGTGGAAGCAGACTGGGACAATGCGCCGGACTTGTCTCGTCCGCTCGAGGGGGGGTAATCTGAAAGGGCCGTCGCATCCCGAAAACCAGAAGCCAGAGGGCCAGCATCGCTTCAGCCAAAAGGGGAAGCGTGTTCACCAGTCTTGGAAATGCAAGATCAGGTTCGACGAGCCCGACAAACTTTGTGATCAGGTGGGCGGCTCCGCCGATCATCATCGCGATCCCAACCAAGGGAGGCATGGCACGAGATCGAACTATCAGCCAGCCAATCACCACACAGTATATGCCGAAAAAGATCAGGCTGATTCCATAGACCGTCCCATGAAGGTCCAGCAGGGTCGTGATGACAATTTTGCACCCGTCAGCGCAGATGGGGCCCTCCTCCATCCCTTTGACCAGCGCAAGCGGCGCCATGTGGAGGAGGCCGTTGCCGGCTAGAACCGCAATACCCATCATGCTGAAGGCAGCCGCCAGTAGCGACAGCTGCCGGCCTGCGGGCCGAAATAGCTCGTAAAGCAAAGTCGTTACAGCGAGATAGCAGCACAACATGACAACGTCGGCAATCTCTGCCACACGGTAGAATGTTTCATTGCCGGTGACGGAAAGCGCATTGGTGCCGCGGAACGCCGAGCGGACGCCGACCTCCGCAAACAATCCGGCGGCAATGGTGACCGCGTAAAAGAAGCCGGCGAGGCGCGGTTTGACCTGCGAGCATGCGGAACTCACAGACTTGCCGCCGAGAGGCGGGGCCATCGGACTGCGGTCCAGAAAATGCCAAGAGACAACATGATCTCTATAATGCCCAGCATCACGTAGAATGCAGGTGCGCCGCCAGCCATGGTGAGCAACATGATCGCGGTATAAGCGACAGCCAGCGATGCATGGAGCCATCGGAAACTGGGGGGCAAGAGTAAAGCCAAAACGACCATCAGGCTGGGAACTGCCATCATGGCAGCGACAGCGACATGCGTGCTTGGCGTGAGTTGGCCGAAGTTCATGCGGCCCATGTTCATCTCCATGAGCTTACCCGGAACATAAAGCCCGAAATAATCGCCATAAACATAACAGAACATCAACGACGCCCAAAGCGCCGACAGCTTGACGCGGGTGGATACCGGTGGATCCTCGAAGCCTGGCACAGGGCGCGGCATGGCGAAACTCCTAACTGTATTGTTTTAATAATACAGTATTTCGAGTGCGATGCAACAGACCCTTTTAAAGAACTGCCATTCAAGTTTTACGGAACACGGCAATGTTTCAGGTTACGCTGACGCTCGACCTCGAGGCAACTGATCAGGACGCCCTGCATCTCAGCCAGCACCCGGCGGCTTCGTGTTGGTACAGGACCGTCTCGAGGGTCTCGTGCCGATCGAGCCGTCGCGGATGGAGGACCGCCAGATCATCGAATGGGACAAGCGCTCAAATTCATGAAGGTCGACACCCTCGGATGGGGATGCTCGGATGCATGACGCGCCTTCAATCTACTGGCCGACCATAAGGGCGTTCATATCGGCATGGCGGACCTGCAGGATGATGTTCCGGCGTCTATCGCATGATCCAGAAGCTTTGGGGAAACAGGGCCGAAGACGCACCCTCTCCTCTTCTGTTAGCCAGTACAGGTCGCTCATCTTCCGTCTCCTTACGGAGCCTGAATCAGATTGCGCTTCTCACATTAATGGGTCCTGCACCTGACAGCTTACGATATCGCAGTGCCCGAAGGGCGACCTGAAACGCCGCGCTACGGTCGTACGTTTGGCTTGTCGCCAACCGACGCCCCTTCTTTCTCCTTTGCCAAAAACGCATAACGCTGGGCCATTTCCCAATGAAGACGCTTGATCAAATTATCGGCGGCACCTTCTGAAGCACGAAGTTCCTGAGCATTCCGCATTTGATAGTAAGCACAATCATTTTCCCGCGTCATGTCAACTGTCCTTCCGTTTTCGACTCCCATCCCTGTAAAATAGCATAGTGAACCAGCCGCTTTTTCTCACTAACCTCGATCATGGAAACAGTCTTTTAGAGGTAGCGACAAGGTGGCCCCATTCTCTCACCCAGGCTTTTCCACTCCCGCATCCTGCTTAGCGCTGGGCATCGCCCCGCAGTTTCGCTCTAATGAGTTTATAAATGCGGCTCAGTGCTACGGCCACAGCAAAAAGCTATCATGCTTATCGCCAAGGCTTGGAGTCTTCCGATACCGCGCCGGGCATGTCTTCATATCCGCGATTGCCGATCGTCTCCCGGACTCAGGGGCGGATGCAGCCCCGTTCCGGCCCTAGCTGAAGCAATTGAGTGCCGCTGTGCCTGTGATACCCGAGGTTCAGGCCGCCATGCGATGGCTAAGATGCTCAAACTCCGCGGTGATTTCATCTGTATGGACTTTGAACCCTACGAGTTCCGATGGTCCGAAAGCGGTTGTCAATGCCGTGTCGGCTGCATCGCGACCACACGCCATCAAGATACGTCCGATGCGTGGTATGCGATGACGCGCATCGAAACTGTAGCATTCTCCACCAAGATAGACTGCGCGCGCAATTCGAGGTCCCAACTCCGCAAACTGCTATCCGAGATGGATCGTGTCAGGATAGCGGCGGCCTCATGGAGTACCGTACGCAGATGTCCGTCCCCACGGCGGAATATATGCCCATCATAATCGTCCTCGCAGGACTGGTAGCGTTTCGTGGTCAAGCCGGTCCACGCTCCCACGGAACGTGAGTTCTTGAAATTGGCAGGGTCTTCGACAGCAGTGGCGAAGGCCGTGCAGTAACAGTTCCAGCGCTAGGCACCGACATGAGAAGCTCGGTGGGCGTGTGAAGTGTCAACCTCCACCTTATCGATGAGCACAGTGGCTATCGAGATCGAAAATTACACCACGAGCGCGGACGCTAACGTGATCACGTGAGCGAGATGGGAAGAAATGCAAAATGCTGCAGATATTGGGCGTTACGGGGTGGCAAAGGCCGATTGCGATGCCACTGGCAGCGTGCAGCCAGCCTCTGAAGCAGTTCAAGCATCACCATGATCATAAAATTGATGCCAGCAGGCGGGACAGCGGCCTGCTGGCATCCAATAAACCTTTGAACCCAGGACTAAAGCTCCGCCCGAACGCGGCACCGGTTGCAAAGTTGCTGAAGATTGGGCATATTTGCCCTTGGCGGGCAGACCTTCACGATGAAGGTTCGCCATGAAACTTGATACTGCCGGATATCCGTTGGGCCCCCATAAGAGCGCCGATGAAGTTGCTTCGTTAGCAAAGGACCGACGTACGGACCGCCTTTTGCGCAAACCTGCGGTCGCAGCAAGGACGGGAATGTCCATTTCATCGATTTATCGTCGCGAAGTGGCTGGCCGGTTTCCGCGCCGGTTCCAGATCGGACTGCGCTCTGTCGCCTGGTACGAAAGCGATATCGATGAATTCATTGCCGATCCCTTAGGCTACCGTTCAAGAAATGACTGACCATTTCATCCACTGACATGATGCCTTCTGAAATCAGATCTGCCCAGATTTGGAGTAAAGTGGCTCGAGGGCTCCGGTAACGAGAACGATTATAGGACCACTCGGAGGCCGAAACGCCCTGCGGGACGTGGGACAAGATCATGTCGATGATCATCCGGTCGCCATCTCTGCCCAACTCGGCGGCACGCTCGTTCATGATCGTGGAAAATGAAGAGCGCCAACCGTGCGGTACCATCCGATTCTTGTAGCGGCCTTGCTCCATGCGCTTGTACATGGTGCTAATGGCTCCGTCGGACATGGGCTCGCGCCAGCTCTTCGCACTTGGGAAGAGTAGATCGAAATGTCCGGTCAAAGGCCGCAATGCCCGCAGCACCTGGACTGCCTGATGCGGCAACGGCACGTCGTGACCGAAGGCGGGATTTTCCTTATCCTCCACATCTAGCTTCATGCGGTTCGCCGGAATTCGCCAGATTGGCGCGTTCGGTGTCGAACCAGGGTTAGCCCAGTCGATCCCTTCAAGCTCTGACCATAGCGCCGTCCGCAGCACACCCACGCGAACAAGGGTGAGAGCAAGAAGTCGAGAGGCAAGCTTGTTTCGCAGTGCAATGCGATCAGGTTGCGAACGAAAAGTGATTGCTGCTTAGTCGTGTCCGGCGGGCAGACCTTTTGAAATGAAGGTTCGCCATGAAGTTTGACACATTCGAAAATCAATCCGCCGCAACCGCTATGGTCGACGAGCAAACTTCACACGGAAAAGACCGCCGGACAGACCGCCTGTTGCGGAAACCTTCTGTCACCGCAAAAACCGGGCTGTCCGTCTCGGCCATTTACAGGCTGGAGAGGGCCGGACGCTTTCCTCGTCGCTTTCAGATCGGATTGCGGGCGGTTGCCTGGTATGAGAGCGACATTGATGACTTCATTGCCGATCCCTCTGGTTACCGCTCAGATAGCATGTGACCATCTCCTCGGCGGGGAGTAAACCCCGTGTGATCATGTCTGCCCATATCTGAATGAGCGTGCCACGTGGCTTGCGGTAGCGGGAGCGGTTGTATGACCATTCCGATGCAGACACCCCTGGCGGAACATGCGCGAGAACCATGTCGATCACCATCCGATCACCGTCCCGCTCAAGTTCGGCAGCTCGTTCGTTCATGATGGTCGAAAATGACGATCGCCAGCCATGTGGCACCATCACGTTCTTGTAGCGGCCTCCACCCATGCGTTTGTAAACGGTGCTGAGAGCAGCATCGGACATGGGCTCGCGCCAAGATTTTGTGCTTGGAAAGAGCAGATCAAAGCAGCCGGTTAGCGGGCGCAGCGCACGAAGTACCTCAACCGCCTGATGCGGTAGCGGCACGTCATGCCCAAAGGCCGGATTGCCTTTATCTTCAACGTCGAGCTTCATCCGACTGGCAGGGATGCGCCAGATGGGTGCATTTGGAACTGAGTTTGGACTATCCCAGTCGATGCCTTCGATCTCGGTCCAGAGGGCGGCACGCAGCACGCCTATCCTGACGAGCGTCAGGGCCAGAAGCCTTGAAGCGAGCTTGACGACCAGGCTTGAGGTCGAACGATCCACGACATTCTGGAATTCCAGGAGTTCAGGTACCTCTGTAAGGGCAGGCTGCTTCGAGCCGCGGCGTGCCGGCTTGAGCGCATCTTTGATCTCGTCGATCTCCAACAGGAGTGCATGGTCGACGAGGCGCTCCCCTTTCGCGCGGCGGAAGACACTTCTTACATAGCCGCGCACCCGCTTGGCGGTTTCGATCGATCCTCTAGCTTCTATTTTTCGCAGTGCCCGCAGGATCGCCGTGCTCTCGACTTGTCCGATAGGCAGATTGCCGAACAGCGGATAGAGGTCGCGCTCGAACCGGTTGCGAACCCGCTTTGCATTCGAGATCGACCAGATCGGCTCCTGGTCCGCCAGCCAGTCTTCTGCGACCTTTCTGAAAGTTATCTTCGCCGCCTCGATTCTCGAGATTTTCGATTTCTGCTTTTCAAGGGCTGGATCTTTGCCTTCGGAGACCATCTTGCGCGCTTCGTGATGCGCCTCGCGCGCGGCCACGAGGCCCATCTCGGGGTATCGACCAAGCGTAAGGGTCTTTTCCCTCGGTCCGACGCGATATCTGTATCGCCAGATTTTACCGCCGGCTGTGGTTATGTGGAGGAACAGACCGTGAGAATCAGCAAGCCGGTAATCGCTGGCGGCAGGCTTGGCATTCTTAACTTCGATGATGGTGAGCGACATGAGATTATACCCTCAAATCGGCCCGCCATGCCCGCAAATATGCCCGCAAATTCGCTGAACTGTCCTGGTCTGTCACGACCTGTTCTGACCAGCAAAAGCTCAATAAACCTTTATTTTCCAATGCTTTATTAAAGCATTTGAGCTGTCTTGAAAAGGATATTTGGTGGGCCCGGCAGGACTCGAACCCGCAACCTAGCCGTTATGAGCGGCCAGCTCTAACCATTGAGCTACAGGCCCCACCTATATCGATGATCGCCCGATAGCCGAGGGTCAGGCCGCTTGGCAAGCTCTCGCGGCGGCGGGCGAGGCTGCGCGGATCAACTCGTCGAGCGAAGCGGGAGCAACCCCGCGGCGGGCGAGATGGTCGACCACCCCCTCCCACCAATGGAAAAACTGCGCGAGGTCTGCTTCACTGCGGACATAGGGCGTATGGCCGATCCCCAGCGTGGGCGAGTGGAAGCTGAAGTTCAGCACGCGCACGCCCTCTTCCAGCAGCGCGTCGATCGCCCGGATCGCGTCGGCAAGCGGCACGCCTTCGGGGGTCAGCGGTACGCGGCTGAGGAGCCCACCGCGCGCCAAGGCGCCACCCAACGGCCCGAAGCCCTGAGCCGCGCGGAAAAGCCTCTCGCCCTTGCCCCTGAGCAGACCGATGAAGGCGGTGGAGAGCGGCAGTTCGATCAGCGCCCTCCCCGGCCCCGCGCGCCAGGGATTGACGGGCATGCCGGTAAAGTCCGGGCCATGCTGCGCCGAATAATCGAAGCGGCTGCGCACCGAGCTGTCGAGCAGAAAGCCGAGTTCTTCCAGTACTCGCCCGCTGTTCGGGCCAACGCCATAGCGTCCGGCACGATAGGCGCGCGGCGGGGTGCCGAACCGCTCCGCGATCCGGTCGCGCAGCGCGGTCAGCTTAGCACGTTCCACCGCCTCGGGCAGGAAACCCACATAGCTGTTGGCCGCGTTCACCTCTTCCACATGCGGCGGGTTGACCCAGGGGTGCAGGTGCGCGCCGATCTCGGCGGTGTCGTCCGCCACCCACTGCGCCATCATCGCGACGGCCGCGTCACTTTCCAGCACCGGCCAGTCCGTGACATAGACTGGAGTGATCCCGGCAGCGGCGAACCACGCCTGCCCCTTTGCCATGCCGTCCAGCACGGTCACGCCATGGCAGGTGCGAGAGAATGGCGCGTTCCAATCGAATTCTTCCTCGGTATCGACGAAGAGCGTGAAGCGTGTGCCGAAGTCGGGAGCGAGCGCGATCATGTCCGCCGGCAACGGCGCTTTCAGCAAATTGCCATCATGTCCTGCAGCATCGGTCATGACGTCGCGCTACCGGACAAAGGTTGCGATCCGGTTTGCGCCATCGCCCTTTGCCGCCGTCAGCCATATCATGCCTTCAATGTGACGCGCTTTCATCCTCGTCGCGAACCTGCCGTGCCGTCGCCGGCATCGACAGGATGAAGCGCTTGGCCGTCACGTCCAGCCCGCCGCCCACGCTGGTGGCAAGGCTGCGGATGAGGCGCATCGAAAAGCCCAGTCCCAGCAGCGGCGCGTCGGGCCAATCGCCATCCTCGTCATAGCCCGGATCCAGGAGCTGCGCTTCCTCGATGCCCGCAAGCGCGGCGGGCCGGTCGATCCCGAGCAGAACCGTGCCGCCATCCTTGCCCGCGCGATGCCAGCACGCACCCGTCAGACCTTCATCCTTGCCGCAAACCGATACCAGCGTGCGCAGCAGGTGCTGGATCATGCGCTCGGCCTGCGCAGGATCGGCACTGGCGGCGGGAAGATCGGGGGCCATGGCGATGTCGATCGGGGTGACGCCCTCGGCCCGTCCCTCGCGAAAGCGCATCGCCACCCGCGCGACGATCACCGCCGGGTCGATCACCTTGGGCCTGGACGGTTCCTCCCCGCGAGAGACCCGGGCGGCAAGATCAAGATCGTCGAAGGCGGCGAGCAGGTGCCGCGCGTCCCCCATGATCTGCTGCGCCATGTCGCGATACTGGTCGCCTGCGGGGCCGAAGAGCTGCTGCTCGATAATCTCGGCAAAGCCCATGATCGCATTGAGCGGCGTGCGCAGTTCATGCACCAGCTGCCGGATCGAATCCGCGGACAGGCCGCCCAGCGCCAGGATGTCCGACGCGGGCGGCGTTGAGGGCACCTCATGCAAATAGGGCCTGCGCGCCTGACCGCGAAACCCCTGGAAGCGGCCGGAACGCGGATCGAAGAAGGGGATCGCCGATATGCGCCATTCGCCGCCAAGCGGCCCGCCGGCGATGATGAAGCGCCCGTTCTGGAAGGCGCTGCGCCGGGCAAAGGCGCCCGCGACATTGCCGTCAGGCCCGCTGCCGCCCGCAGCCGCCGGCTCGGCGACGCTGAGGCCGATCAACGCCGCGCGGGGGCCATGGCCGACCCATGTGATCGTGCCGCTGGCATCGGTCTCGAACGCGAATGCGCGCGGCAGGACCAGCGGCCGCGGCTCCCCGCCAAGACTCTCGATCTCCGCATCGGACAGCACCTCCTCTTCGACGACGCCGATGGGCGAAGGCTTGTACGCGGCCGTAAACCGCTCGATCCGATCGACCAGCCGGCGGATCTGGTTGCCATCCTCGGCGATTTCGGCGGGGGCGTCCTCGCCATCCGTCGAGGGCGTGTCGAGCAGCAGCGGGCTGTCGGCTGGCGCGTCCTCAAGTGCCTGCCAGGCCGTATCCGCCATCGGCAGGACGAGGTCGACCTGGCCGAAACTCTCCAGCGCGCGCCGCACATCCTCGCTCAGGTCGCGCCGGCCACGCAGCACGCCGCGCCCGGTCGGGCCCAGTTTTGGCAGCAGATCGATCCACGCGGCTTCGGGCAATTGCGCGCGGGACATCGCCGCGGCGCAGATCGCCGGGCGATCTTGCGCAAAGAATCGGACCAGCGCGGGCGAGCGCAGACGGCTGCCCAGTTCAACGACGGTGGCGATCCGCTGCGTTTCGCTCAGGCGCGCGCGTAGTTCCTCCATCCGCTTCAGCAGCGCTTCGCGGTCGTTCTGGTCGAGCGGCGGACGGCCTACCCGGTCATATTGCGCAAGCAGATCAACGCATTGACGCCAAAGCGTCACCGCGCCATTGCCCTGGCCCTCGGCGGCCAAAACCGTCTGCATGATATCGTTGAAGCGCAAGCCGTTCCCTCGATCATAAGCTGCAACTGCAGCGCAAGAGCGCGCCACCCGGATGGATTAAGGCCAGAGCGGCAGAAGGAAAAGGGCTGATCCGCAAGGGAATTGCAACGTTGCATTGTGGGACAATTGCAAAGCACTGAAATATTATTAGTATGTTGCGCACACACGGGAACGGAAATTGTTAGTTCATGGCTGCAACAAGCATTGATGATATAGACCTTCAGATTCTGGCGGAGCTGCAGGACGACGGCCGCATGACGAACGTCGATCTGGCCCGCCGGGTCGGCCTCACCGCGCCGCCCTGCCTGCGCCGGGTCCGCGCGCTGGAGGAAAATGGCGCGATCAAATCCTATCATGCCGTGGTCGATCCCGGCACGCTCGGCTATACGATCACGGTCTTTGCGATGGTGAGCCTGCGGAGCCAGGCGGAAGCCGATCTCAAGGCGTTCGAGGACCATGTGGCCAAGCTGCCCGAAGTGCGCGAATGCCATATGCTGAATGGCGAGATCGACTTCATTCTGAAGGTCGTGGCGAAGGATCTGCAGAGCTTCCAGCAGTTCCTGACATCGCGGCTTACGCCGGCGCCCAACGTCGCAAGCGTCAAGACGTCATTGACGATTCGGACGTCGAAGAACGAGCCGGGCGTGCCGTTGCGCAGCCAGGGTTGAGCGGCGCCAGATAGACCGATCGACGGAAACATGGCGGCGCGCGGACATCCTGCGCGCCGCCATGTTCATGTTCAGCTTTGCGGCGGCGCAGCCACCGGCGAGACGCTGGCGCTCTTCTGCGCCTGCTGGTCTACCCACACGGCCCAGAAGCGCGACACGTCGGCCCACTGGCCGCCCTTCACTTCTGCCAGTGCGGCGCGCGCGCCCGCAAGATCGCCAGACCGCGCCAGCGCGATGCCGAGCCGGTTGTTGGTGCGATCCGCATCCACCCCACCCTTCGACAAGGCAAGCCGGTACTGCTCGACCGCCTTGGGATACTGGCCAAGCGAGAAATAGCCGTCCGCAGCCTCAAGCGCGGCGGTGCCATTGGCGGCCTTGGCGGCCTTGGCGGCCTGTGCGGGCAGCGCGGCCATTTCCTTCACGGCCTTGGGCGACGCAGTCTTGAACAGTGCCGCCGTCACCGTTTCCGTGGGCGTGAGCGCACCATCGGCGCGGCCCGATTCGATCACGGCCTTGGCCTCGGCATTGTATCCGGCGCCAGCGGCGAGCACCGCATAGGCCTGATAATCGCGCTCGCTCGCCATCGCGCCGTTCGCGGCCTGAAGTCGGTAGAGATCGAGCTTCACCTGCTGATCGAGCGCGGCGTTGGCCAGCGTATTGGCCAGCGCGCTGCGCCAGTTGCCGGCACTGGGATAGAGCGCCAGCTTCTGCTGATACCAGCGCGTGACATCGGGCCAGCTGCCCAGCTGGTAGGAAAACGCAGCCGCCTTGTCGAACCACGGAGCCGGAACGGGCTTGCCGCTCGCGCGCTGCTGCTCGAAGGCCTGGTCGACGATCTTCATGCCTTCCGCGCGCCTGCCCTTCTTGAGCGTCGCGTCGGCCAGCAGCATCGTCGAATCAATGCCGGTATAGCCTAGCTGCCGGGCATAGTTGACCTGCGCGATCGCATCGTCGAACTCACCCAGAAAATAGGAATAATAGCCGGCCAAGAATCGCAGATAGGGCACGTCCTTTTCGGGGGCGGCCTTGCTCTCCAGAATGTCGGTCAGCGCACGGCGCTGCGCCTGCGGATCGCCGCGGCGCGAGGCCAATTCCATACGCAGGCTGCCGACGACATATTTCTCGACGTCATTGGACGGCACGAGACCCGCGATCGCCGCATTGGCGCCGTTGATGTCACCGGACGTGATCGCCCCGCGCGCGCTTCGCGCCTGCGTGCGGAAGGTGTCGCTCATCACGACCCCGCTGTCCTTTTCCTTTTCCTTCCTCGCCTGCGCTGCGGGCGCTGCCATCAATGCCGTTGCCAGCATGGGCAGCACCAGCAAATTGCGTGCCTGACCGAGCCTCATCCCGCTTCCCCTGTTCATGCTTTTCATCACCCAGAATCACTGTGCGCGGGAGCTAGGCTCCCGCGCACCCATAATCAAACGCCTCAGGACTTCTTCAGGTCCAGCCAGGTCAGCCACATGTCGGCGATATCCTTGCGGGCGCCGGTGCCCGAGACCGTGCCGAACGCCGCCTTCGCACCGGCCGTATCGCCGCTCAGGGCCAGCGCGATACCCAGATGGGTGTTGGTTTCATTGGCATCGGGCGCGCCCTTCTGCAGGGCCAGGCGATAGAGGCTGATCGCCTTCGCATAGTCGCCATAGCCAAGATAGGCGTCGCCCGTCGTCGATGCGAGCTTGCCATTGGCGGCCTTGCCGGCCGCCGCTTCCGACGCCGGCAGCGATGCCTTGTCACGCCCCACGCCATCGGCAGCGATGGTGTAGATGTCATTCAGCTTGGTCGGCGCGAGCTTGCCGGTGGCACGCCCCTTCTCGATCACCGCCTTCACCTCTCCGAGAAGGCCGGAGCGCTGCGCGGCATCGGCATATTCGGCAAAGTCATATTCGCTTTCGAGCGATCCCGTCGCCAGCGCCAGGCGCATCAGGTCGAGCGATTCAGGGCGGGTCAGCTGGGGATGCGAATCCTGATAGCCGCGGACCATGATCCGCCAGTTGCGCGGGCTCGGGTCGGCCGCCAGGTTCAGCCTGCTCCATTCGGCCGCGTCAGGCGTGCCGGCAAGATAGGACATGGTGAAGCCGCGATTGTACCAGGTGGCCGGCACGGCGGTGCCCGCCGCCTTCTCCATCTCGATCGCCTTCTTGAGGTAGGGCAGTCCCTGCGCCGCGACGGGCTTGGCCGCGGGCACCAGCTGGCCCTTGGCGCTTTCCGACAGCGAGATCGCCTTCTGGAAATAGGCTTCCGCCAGCAACAGCGGCGTGCTGCTGCCGGGATAGTTCTGTTCCGTCGCCTTGGTCAGGTTGGCGATCGCCGGATCATAATCCTTGGCATCAAGCGCAAGCTGGCCCGCGAAAAAGGCGAATTTCGCGCCGTCGGCGCCAAGGTCGGCACCGCTCGCCAGCATCGTCTCCAGGCCCTTGCGCTGCATCGCCTTGTCATTCTGGCCGATGCCCAGGTTCAGCTGGAGATTGCCGAGCATGAACTTGTCGTCGGGCGTCTTCACCGCCGCTTCCACGGCAGGCATGCCGGCTGTCATTCCCGCATAATCCTTGGCCTGCGCCGCCTTCTGTACAGGCTGAACAGCCGCGATCAGTTCCTTGCTGTAGTTGCGCTTGGCTTCCGCCGGCGCCTTTTCCTTTTCTTTCGCCACGGCAGCCGGCGCCGCCAGCATCGTGGTGCCGGCAAGGCCCAGCATCAATCCGAGTGCGACGGGGGAAACAAAACGCATATTCATTCTCCTGACAGGGCCATGGGGGAAGGCCGACAAGCGCACCCCTCGGTCCGGCGTTTGCCGATGCCTAAGGATATCCGCGTGAATAACTGTTGAACGGCCATATAGATGCGGTTGCAGGTGCTGTCATGGCAGTTTGAAGATTGCAAGGCGTTATCGCATCGCTTCAGACGCCAGGTGGCATAGCCAGGCCCAGCGCCGGCTTCCGTCCCGCCCCGTCCCCTGCCGCATGAACTGCGCGCGCGTGCGCGCGTGCGAGGGGTGACATCACTCTTTCGCTCCGCTAGTGCAGGATCACGCAAACCATCACCCGAAAAGAGAGTCGCTTTGACCGACGAGATCGCCCTCGCCGACCCTTCTGATATCAGTCCGATCAGCATCGTCGATGAAATGAAGACGAGCTATCTGGACTATGCCATGTCCGTCATCGTCAGCCGCGCGCTGCCCGATGTCCGCGACGGGCTGAAGCCGGTACACCGTCGCATTCTCTTCGCCTGCCAGGAAGCGGGCTATGTCGCCGGCCGCCCCTATCGCAAGTGCAGCCGCATCGTCGGCGATGTCATGGGTAAATATCACCCGCATGGCGACAGCGCGATCTACATGGCCCTCGCCCGCCTGGCGCAGGACTGGTCGATGCGCGTCATGCTGATCGACGGCCAGGGCAATTTCGGGTCGATGGACCCGGACATGCCGGCCGCCATGCGTTACACCGAAGCGCGCCTCGCCAAGGTCTCCAACGCCCTGCTGGAAGACCTGGACAAGGACACGGTCGACTTCACGCCCAACTATGACGCGTCGGAAAGCGAGCCGCAGGTGCTGCCCGCGCGCTTCCCGAACCTGTTGGTCAATGGCGCGGGCGGCATCGCCGTCGGCATGGCGACCAACATTCCGCCCCACAATCTTG
Organism: Sphingobium arseniciresistens; assembly: GCA_029167225.1. GTDB lineage: Bacteria > Pseudomonadota > Alphaproteobacteria > Sphingomonadales > Sphingomonadaceae > Sphingobium > Sphingobium arseniciresistens. Next base: position 94,863 of record JARFNK010000012.1, on the reverse strand, counting down.
GCGAAGTGATCCGCGCCTGCCTGGCCTATATGGACAATGGCGGCATCACCGTTGAAGAACTGATGCAGATCGTGCCCGGCCCGGACTTCCCGACCGGCGCGCTGATCCTGGGCCAGTCGGGCGTGCGCAGCGCCTATCATACCGGGCGCGGCTCCATCATCATGCGCTCGCGCCATGTGGTGGAGGAAGGCCGGGGCGACCGCCGATCGATCGTGCTGACCGAAATCCCCTATCAGACCGGCAAGAACAACCTGGTCGAGAAGATCGCCGAGGCCGCCAAGGACAAGCGGATCGAGGGCGTCAGCGACATTCGCGACGAATCGAACCGCGAGGGCGTCCGCATCGTCATCGACCTGAAGCGCGATGCGACGCCCGAGGTGGTGCTCAACCAGCTGTGGCGCCATACGCCCGCGCAGAGCAGCTTCCCCGCGAACATGCTCGCCATTCGCGGTGGCCGCCCCGAAACGCTGTCGCTGCGCGACATCATCGAGGCGTTCGTCAAGTTCCGCGAAGAGGTCATCACCCGCCGCACCAAGTTCGAGCTGAACAAGGCACGCGAGCGGGCGCACATCTTGCTGGGCCTCGTCATCGCGGTGACGAACCTGGACGAGGTGGTGCGGATCATCCGTGCCTCGTCCAGCCCTGCCGAGGCGCGCGAGGCGCTCATCGCGCGGGAATGGCCGATCGCGGAGATCGTGTCCTACATCCGCCTTGTCGAAGCGATCGAAACCGAGGTCGAGGGCGACATCTATCGCCTGTCCGACACGCAGGTCCGCGCCATCCTCGACCTGCGCCTGCACCGCCTGACCGCGCTGGGCCGCGACGAGATCGGCAACGAGCTGGCCGGCCTTGCCGCCAACATCGCCGAATATCTTGCCATCCTGGCCGACCGCGCGAAGCTCTACGCCGTGATGCGCGAGGAGTTCGAGGCGATCGAGAGCGAGTTCGCCACGCCGCGCCGCTCGACGATCACCGCCGCCGCCGACGGCATCGACGACGAAGACCTGATCGAGCGGGAAGAGATGGTCGTCACCGTCACCCATCAGGGCTATATCAAGCGCACCCCGCTTGAGACCTTCCGGGCGCAGGCGCGCGGCGGCAAGGGCCGCTCGGGCATGACGACCAAGGACGAGGACGCCATCACCGAGATGTTCGTCACCAGCACCCATACGCCGGTGCTGTTCTTCTCGACCCATGGCAAGGTCTATCGCCTGAAGGTGTGGCGCCTGCCTGAGGGCGGCCCCGCAACGCGCGGACGCCCCATGGTGAACCTGCTGCCGCTGGCACCGGGCGAGACCATCCGTACGATCCTGGCGCTGCCGGAGGACGAGGACAGCTGGAAGGATCTGTCCGTCGTATTCGCGACCGCGCATGGCAATGTCCGCCGCAACAGCATGGATGCCTTCGCCAACATCCCGTCCAACGGCAAGTTCGCGATGCGCTTCGACGAGGACGCGACCGATCGCCTGGTCGGCGTGGCACTGCTCACCGAGACCGATGACGTGCTGCTCGCCACCCGCCAGGGCAAGGCGATCCGCTTCTCCGCCACCGACGTCCGCGAGTTCCAGAGCCGCACCTCGACCGGCGTGCGCGGCATGACGCTGAAGGACGGCGACGAGGTGATCTCGCTCTCCATTCTCGGTGGCTTCGAGGCGACCACGGAGGAGCGCGACGACTATCTGCGCGCTGCGCCGTGGAAGGAGAATGAGAACACGCCTGCGATCAACGGCCCGGAACGGATGAAGCAGTTCGAGGAAGCCGAGCAGTTCATCCTCACCGTCTGCGCCAATGGCTATGGCAAGCTCTCCTCCGCCTATGAATATCGCCAGACCGGGCGTGGCGGACAGGGCATCACCAATATCGACAATATCGGGCGCAACGGCCCGGTCGTTGCGAGTTTCGCCGTGGCGCATGAAGACCATCTGATGCTGGTCACGGATCAGGCGAAGCTGATCCGCATGGGGCTCAGCTCGATGCGCGTCATCGGCCGCAATTCCGCCGGCGTGCGTCTCTTCAACGTCGCCGATCAGGAACATGTGGTCAGCGCCGCGCGGATCGAGGAAAGCGACGAGGGCGAGGAAACCGAAGCGGTCGAGACCGCCGAGGGCTGATATTTCGGTCGGGGCTGGCGCCTTTCACCGGCACCAGCCCCGATGTGCCCCGACACGCCCCTGTTCACCGGTGAAGCGTAGGGCAAGGAACTGGCCATCCCCCGGCGCTTGGGCTAACGGGTCTGCATGACAGAACTATTCGCCTACAAGATCCTGACCGAAGCCCAATGGAAACAGCTGCGTGCCGAGGGCAGCTTCGCCGGTGCGCCCATCGACCTGCAGGATGGCTACATCCACATGTCCACCCGCGCCCAGACCGCCGAGACCGCGGCCAAGCATTTCGCCGGGCAGGACCGGCTGGTGCTGGCGATGGTCGACCTTGCCACCTTCGCCGAGGGCGAGGTCCGCTGGGAGACTTCGCGCGGTGGCCAACTCTTCCCCCATCTCTACGCTCCGCTGCCGCTTTCGGCGGTGACAAGCCATACGGTGCTGCGCCTCGGCGACGATGACCAGCATCTGTTCCCGGCGGGTTTCCGGGCATGAGCCATCAGGTCCATATCATCGGCGGCGGCCTTGCGGGGTCAGAAGCGGCATGGCAGCTGGCGCAGGCCGGCATCCAAGTCCGCCTCTCCGAAATGAGGGGCGGCGGCGACATGACACCCGCGCACCAGACCGACGGGCTTGCCGAAATGGTCTGCTCCAACAGCTTTCGCTCCGACGATGCGGAGAAGAATGCCGTCGGCCTGCTCCATCAGGAAATGCGCGACCTCGGCTCGCTCATCATGGCGGAGGCGAACAAGGCCAAGGTGCCGGCCGGGTCGGCGCTCGCGGTCGACCGCGACATCTTCTCGGCGGGGGTGACGCAGGCCATCGCCGACCATCCCAACATCACCCTCGTCCGCGAGCGCATCGACACCCTGCCGACCGAGGGGCTGACGATCGTGGCGACGGGGCCGCTCACCGCCATGTCGCTCGCCGGCAGCATCGGCGCCGCCACCGGCATGGACGCGCTCGCCTTTTTCGATGCCATCGCACCCATCGTCCATCGCGACAGCATCGACATGGACATCTGCTGGATGGCGAGCCGCTGGGACAAGGTCGGACCGGAAGGCGACGGCAAGGACTATATCAACTGCCCGATGGACAAGCCGCAATATCAGGCGTTCATCCAAGGGCTGCTCGACGGCGAGAAGACCGAGTTCAAGCAGTGGGAAAAGGATACCCCCTATTTCGAGGGCTGCATGCCGATCGAGGTGATGGCCTCGCGCGGACCGGAGACGCTGCGCTTCGGCCCGATGAAGCCGACCGGCCTCGACAATCCGCGCACTGGCCGTTGGCCCTATGCCGTGGTGCAGCTGCGGCAGGACAATGCGCTGGGCACGCTGTGGAACATGGTGGGCTTTCAGACCAAGCTGAAGCATGCCGCGCAGGTTGAACTGTTCCGTACCATCCCCGGCCTTGAAAAGGCGGAGTTCGCGCGGCTCGGCGGCCTCCATCGCAATACCTTCATCCAGAGCCCCAAGCTGCTGGACCAGGAACTGCGCCTGAAGAGCGCGCCGCATATCCGCTTTGCCGGGCAGATCACCGGGTGCGAGGGCTATGTGGAAAGCAGCGCCATCGGGCTGATGGCCGCGCGCTTTGCCGTAGCGGAACTGACCGGCACCGCCCTGCCATCCCCGCCGCCCACGACCGCGCTCGGCGCTTTGCTGGGCCATGTCACCGGCGGAGCGGACGCGGCATCATACCAGCCGATGAACGTCAATTTCGGCCTGTTCCCGCCCATGGGCGACGTGCGCAAGAAGCAGCGCAAGGAGGCGATGACGTCCCGAGCCCGCGATGACCTGCGTCATTGGATGGCTGGCGCGGCGCTTACTGACGCCTGAGCCAATGCCTGACCGACGCCTGGGCGGTCAGCATTTGCAGGCGGGCTTGCGCGGCGGCGCCGTCGTCGCGAACTCCGCTGGTGTCAGGCGGCCATCGCCATTGGCGTCGGCGCCGGAAAACCGATCCGACGTCGCAACGGCCCACTCCTCGAAGGAGAGCAGGTTGTTGCCGTCGGTATCCAGCTTCTTGAAGGCGCGGGCGCGGCTGCCCATCATCTCGATCCGGGTGATCGCACCGTCCCGGTTGCGATCATAGCGGGCGAAGCGCCGCGCCTCCCGGTCCTGCGGCGAGGCTTCGGGCGGCATCGGCGGCGCGTCGCCTATCGCATCGGCATCACCCTCCGGTAGGTCTTCGGGCGGCGGCGGGGTGAAGGCATTGGCCGGCGGCCGTTCCTCGACGGATGCCCGCCCCTGCCACCAGAACAGCCCCGCACCTGCGAGCAGCAAGGCCGCGATCGCCCCCAGCACGGATCTGCCCATGGCGCCCCTCCCCCTTGAAAAACACTGCAAAGCTAGCCGCTTATCACCCGCCTGCCAACAATGTCTCGGCGCGAAGGGGGCTTATCGACCAAAGAGCGCGATCCGCAGGAAACGGGCATGCAAGCCCGGAGTCATGCCCTCCGGAGCCCGCCGCCCGCGCATCACATCCGCTGCCGCCAGCTTCGTGACGATCCGCAGCGGCGCCGGCACGCGAGGCCAGAGCCCGCCCACCAGCGCAGCGTGACGGGACTGCGCCAGCGCAATCGCCCTCGCCGCTATGCGTTCATCACTCACATGGGCCGAGAGATCCCACAGCGCCCATAGCGCGCCGGCATCGTCCAGCCATTTGCCAGACGCCTCATCGGCACTCCCTCCGGCCAGCAGGCGGAACAGCCCGCCGCCCCGACCCGATGCATAGGCCCCCAGCGCTTCATCATCCAGCGGCATGGGCTCCAGCATCGCATCCCATCCGTCGATCATCGCGATGAGCGGCGCCTGACCCTCCACGATCGCGCGGCCGCCAGCGCCTGCCCGCATCGCCTCGATCAGTGGATCGCCCCGCCCCTTTACGCTCTGCGGATCGGTGATCACGTCATGCCACCAGGTCAGGCGCATCTGGCCGATCATCGGCTCGCTGGTGGTCCGCACGATGTCAGCAAGCCGCCGGTCATAGGCCCATAGCAGCATGTGGCGATCTCGGTCCCGGCCGGCATGGGCGATCAGGAGCCGCTGCAGCGGAGTCACATCGTCAAACATCAGGAAAGCCGCAGAACGCCTTACCAACCACAGTAAACGACCTGTTTACCATCATTCTTACAACCATCCTAAGCATCACAGGCGCATGGAGAAACTTGATCTTGTCCCTTGGGGGGGATGCCGATCATGGGGACGAACAGCGATATGGCGAAATTGCCAAGACAAACAAAGGGGTTTCTGGCCCGGTTGCTGGCCAGCCAGACGGGTAATACCATGGTGATCGTCGCCGCAGCCATGTTTCCACTGGCCGGAATGATCGGCGGCGGGCTTGACCTCAGTCGTGCTTACCTTACCAAAACCCGCTTGCAGCAGGCATGCGACGCCGGCGTACTCGCCGGTCGCAAGAAAATGCCGGCGGGCGGAACGGTGACGACCGAGATCACCAACGAAGTCAAAAAATATGTCGAGTTCAACTTCCCCCAAGGATATCAGGGAACGGCGAACTATACCGTCGTCCCTACGCTTGGTACGAACGACCAGATCAACCTCTCGCTGTCCACGACGATCCCTACGGCGATCATGAAGCTGTTCGGCAAGAGGGCAATCGACATCGGAGTTTCCTGTACTGCACGCGACGACTATTCCAACATCGACATCGTACTTGTGCTCGACAATACCGGGTCGATGGCGTGCAAGCCCGAACGCGACGGAACCAATTGCTCCCAATGGATCAACGGCCAGATTGAAGACAAGAAGGTCAAGTCCGGCAAGTCACTGACGCTGCCCGATGGCCGCGTCGTTTCCTATGTACAGGAGGAAACCAGCAACAGCGTGAACGTGTCGCGTATGCAAGCGCTACGCGACGCATTGACGTCGCTGCACGCGACCATGTCTGTCATCGAAGCGCAGTTCAACACCGCGACCGAGGCAAGCCGCAAGCGCATCCGCTGGGCGATCGTGCCTTTTTCGCAAATGGTCAATGCCGGCCGAGCCATCGGCCCGGCGGACACGACGCTCTACAGCCGGCATAGCGACTGGTTCAACACCACCGGTTCCTATCGCAAATCATCAGGCACGAGCGCAGCATCGGCCACCAGCGTTTCACATGACAGCACATGGATGGGCAGCACCTGGGACGGCTGCGTGGAGGAAACCCAGACGAGCAACCTCATCACCACCTCATCATCATATTCCATTCCCAACAACCTTCCCAGCGGCACGAACGACCTGAATTTCGATACCGTGCCGAACAGCAGCCAAACCCGCTGGACCGTCGCAGACGACAGCGCAACGGGGGACGCACAATATGCCTGCCCCAAATTCATGCGCGAACTTGACCAGATGTCCGCCAGCGAATTCAGCAGCTATTTCTCCTTCAACAATGGCTTCATCGCCAATGGCGGCACCTTCCTGGACATCGGCATGCTCTGGGGTGGCCGGCTCTTGTCCCGCACCGGGCTGTGGAAGGATGACAATCCGAAATATTTTCACAGTTTCCCTGTCGCCCGGTTCGTCATTTTCATGACCGATGGCGAAATGGATACCGGGCAATATGGCTATGCGGCCTATGCCCAGGAAAAATTCTGGAAGCGAGTTGCAAGCGACGGCGCGGTGGCGACCAGCAATGACAATCACAGCAAACGCTTGTCCATGATCTGCACGGCCATCAAGAATGCCGATGCGCGCATCTACGCCATTTCCTTCGGTGCTGGCTCCAGTCTCAATTCGGACATGCAAGGCTGTTCTTCCGGCGCCGGCTATGGCTATCGCGCGGCGAATGCGGACGAGTTGAACAAGGCGTTCCGCGACATCGGCGACAATATCGGCTCGCTGAGGCTCTCGCAGTGATCCCGCGCCCCAGATCCTTCCGGCCCATGATTGGTGATGTGAGCGGCGCAGCCTTGCCCGAATTCGGACTCGTCATCATTCCGCTCTGCATCATGCTGCTCGGCGGCATGGACATGGGCTATCAGATCTATGTCCGTTCGGTGATGCAAGGGGCTGTGGAATATGCCTCTCGCATGACCACGTTGCAGACGGCGGACAGCACGGCCGTGGAAGACGCCATTCGCGCGCAGATCAAGAAGATCGCACCGGCGGCCACGATATCCATCACCAAGGGCAGCTTCTACCAGTTCAGCAATATCAATACGATGGAACGGATCACGGTCGATCGCAACAGCAACGGCACATTGGACGGTCCCGTCGGCACGACGCCGGGCGATTGCTGGGAAGACATTGACGACAATGGTGAACGCAACGTCGTTGCGGCCGGCAAGGATGGCATCGGCGCTGCCGATGACGTGGTTCGCTATACGATCGTCGTAACCTATAAGCGCCTGCTGCCGATCTACCGCTTCATCGGCATTCCCCAGCAAGCGCAACTTACCACCGTCGCAATGACGAAGCGCCAGCCTTACCAGGGCCAGACTCCTCCTGTCGAAAGGTGCAAGACATGATCTTCGGCAACATGCGCCCGACGAGGGCCGGCGCCTTTCTCTCAAAGCAGCTCCATGGGATGGTCGCGGATCAATCAGGCATGGCCATGGTGGAATTCGCCCTGTCACTGCCCTTTCTTGTCGCCCTGACCATGGGCGGCGCGGAGGCGGCGAACCTGGCGTTTGCGCACCAGAAGCTGGGCAACATGGCCACCCTTGCCGCAGACAGCGTGTCACGCGTGCGCGTTGGCATTGGCGAGGGCGATGTGACCGACGCGCTCGCGGGCATCAAGCTCATGGGCGACACCATCAGGTTCAGAGCCAATGGCCGCATCATCGTGTCCAGCCTGCAGCCGATCGTCGATAGCAGCGGCAATGTGACCAACGAGAAGATTCGCTGGCAAAGATGCAGCGGCGCGATGAATGTCACCTCAAGCTATGGCGCGGAAAGCGCGTTGCTGGGAACGGCAGGAATGGGGCCCACCGGACGCAAGATTGCGGCAAGCCCGGATACGGAAGTCATTTTCGTGGAGGTTCGCTACACATACCAGCCGCTTATCAGCAACAGCTTCCTGGGCACCCAGAACCTTTCCGCAGTAGCCAGCATGGTTGTGCGCGAACGTAGCTCCAATGACATTCAGACAGTGGGTACAGCTTCCCCTTGCTCGACCTTCGCAGCTTGAGGAGAGGACAGCATTCGGGGATCGCCCGGCAGGCGAACCACATGAAATCGCCATAGTTTGCGCGCGCCAGTCTTATGGCATTCAGATCATTCATCCGGGAAGCCTGTCCCGCGCCAGAACCGAAAACAAAGAGCGCGCTCAGTCTATTCGGACGGAGCGCGCTCTTGAATGACAGGCCGTCAAAGCGGCGACTTTAAGCGATCAATCTAAACGATTGGTGCTCCGACAAAACATCGGAGCACCCAGCCCCTAGCGATAGCAAACCTTCTTGACCGCCGCGACGACGCGCGGCGCGTCGATCAGCGCTGCCTTCTCAAGATTGGCCGCATAGGGCAGCGGCACATCCTCATTGGCCACGCGCAGGACCGGCGCATCGAGATCGTCGAAGCCCTGCTCCATGGCCACGGCCATGAGCTCGCTGGCGATCGAGCAGGTTGGCCAGCCCTCTTCCACCACGACCATGCGGTTGGTCTTCTTCAGGCTCTCAAGCACGGTGGCGGTGTCGAGCGGACGCAGGGTACGCAGATCGATCACCTCGGCATCGATGCCTTCAGCGGCCAGCGTTTCGGCTGCATCCAGCGCCAGGCCGACGCCGATGGAGTAGCTGACGATGGTGACGTCCTTGCCGGACCGCATGATCCGCGCCTTGCCGATCGGCAGGACATAGTCGTCGACCTTGGGGATGTCGAAGCTGCGGCCGTAAAGCAGCTCGTTCTCCAGGAACACGACCGGATCCTCGGAGCGGATCGCCGCCTTCATCAGGCCCTTTGCGTCCGCCGCGTCATAGGGCGCGATGACGATCAGGCCGGGTACCGACGCATACCACGGGCCGTAATTCTGGCTGTGCTGCGCGCCCACGCGGCTCGCCGCGCCGTTCGGGCCACGGAAGACGATCGGGCAGCGCATCTGGCCACCGGACATATAGTTGGTCTTGGCCGCCGAGTTGATGATGTGGTCGATCGCCTGCATGGCGAAGTTGAACGTCATGAACTCGACGATCGGCCGTAGACCGCCCATGGCGGCGCCGGTGCCGACGCCGGCAAAGCCATATTCGGTGATCGGCGTGTCGATGACGCGCTGCGGACCGAACTCCTGCAGCAGGCCCTGCGTGACCTTGTAGGCACCCTGATATTCGGCGACTTCCTCGCCCATCACGAAGATGCGGTCATCCTTGCGCATCTCTTCCGCCATCGCATCGCGCAGTGCTTCGCGGACGGTGATGCTTTCATACTCCGTGCCTTCGGGCAGGTCCGGGTCCGCAACGCGGGGCTTGGCCTGCGAGGCCAGCTGGGACGTACCGGTCTCGGCCTTCTTCGGTGCTTCCGCAGCAGGCTCTGCCGCTGCCGGCGCCGGCGCAGCTTCAGCAGCAGGAGCCGCATCGGCCGCGCTTTCGCCCTCACCGGCGATCGTCGCGATGACGGTGCCGACCTTCACGCCTTCGGAGCCCTCCGCGATCAGGATCTTCGTGATCGTGCCTTCGTCCACGGCCTCGAATTCCATCGTGGCCTTGTCGGTCTCGATTTCGGCAAGCAGGTCGCCGGACTTCACTTCATCGCCTTCCTTCACCAGCCACTTGGCCAGCGTGCCCTCTTCCATCGTTGGGGAAAGGGCCGGCATCTTGATGTCGATTGCCATCAATACTGCTCCACCAGAACATCTGTGTACAATTCGGCCGGCTCCGGCAGAGGCGAGGATTCAGCGAAATCAGCCGACTCCCCAACGATCTTGCGGATATCCTGGTCGATCTTCTTGATCTCTTCAGCGGAAACGCCCGCTTCCTCGAGATATTTCTTCACGCCCTCGATCGGGTCGGACTTGTCGCGCATCTCCTGCACTTCCTCACGCGAGCGATATTTCGCCGGGTCGGACATGGAGTGGCCACGATAACGGTACGTCTTCATCTCGAGCAGGATCGGGCCCTTGCCCGAACGCACCCACTCCAGCGCTTCCTGGGTGGCGCCGCGCACGGCGAGCACGTCCATGCCGTCAACCTGGAGGCCGGGAATGCGGAAGCTTTCACCGCGACGGTACAACTGATCTTCAGCCGAAGAGCGGTTGACCGAGGTGCCCATGGCATATTGGTTGTTTTCGATCACGAAGATGATCGGCAGCTTCCACAGTTCGGCCATGTTGAAGCTCTCGTACACCTGACCCTGGTTGGCCGCGCCATCGCCGAAATAGGCGACGCACACGCCGCCATCGCCGCGATATTTGTGCGCGAAGCCGAGGCCGGTGCCGAGCGACACCTGCGCGCCGACGATGCCATGGCCGCCGTAGAACTTATGCTCCACGCTGAACATGTGCATGGACCCGCCCTTGCCGCGCGAGATACCGGCCTCGCGGCCGGTCAGCTCCGCCATGATCACCTTGGGATCGATGCCATAGGCCAGCATGTGGCCATGGTCGCGATAGCCGGTGATCACGCTATCCTTGCCGACCTCAAGGGCGGACTGGATGCCGACGGCAACGGCTTCCTGGCCGATATAGAGGTGGCAGAAGCCGCCGATGAGGCCAAGGCCGTAGAGCTGGCCTGCCTTTTCTTCGAAACGGCGGATGAGCACCATCTGGCGGTAGAACTCTAGCAGTTCTTCCTTGCTCGCATCGTAGCTTTCGGGCTGCGCGGGACGTTCACGATTGGGGGTCGGCGGTACTGCCGCTTTAGCCCGGGGCGTCCGCGCGGGAGCTGCTTTTGCCAAAGCCGGAATCCTTCTGTTCAAGATTGGGAGAACGGAGCCCGATATAGAAGCTTAGTTGCATGAAATGCAATCCACTGCCGCCCGGAAAAGCGAAACTTCTCCAAGCCTTGAACCATATCGGTAAATCAGTTCAGTGGAACGATCACTTCGTCGGGGTGATAGACATTGAGATCGCGGCGCACGAGCTCCTCGACAAGGTCGGGATCGGCATGGCGCGGATTGAGGAGATTGACGCGGTTGCGAAGCCGCGCACGTTCCGCCTGGACGACGGCAAGCTCGGCGCGACTGTCATGCAACTGGCGGGTATAATCGCCCCATGCCAGGATACCGCTGGGGCCGAGCACAGCATAGCCGGCGAACAACAAAAGCAGGAAAATGGCGAACGCAGGGCCAAAGGCCGAGAAAAGCAACATCCTGAGCTTTGCAATATGCGCCATGGCCCGTTGAATCACAGCCTAATTAAGGATGCAAGGGAAATGTGACGAAATGTTGCACTCCGTCCATTTCCCTTGCGCTCCCGTAATAAATTACCGGAAAATGGAGCGTCCGGCGTAAACGGCGATATCGCCCAGCTCTTCTTCGATACGGATCAGCTGGTTATACTTGGCAAGCCGGTCCGAACGCGCCAGCGACCCCGTCTTAATCTGCCCGCAATTGGTTGCGACCGCCAGGTCGGCGATCGTGGCGTCTTCGGTCTCGCCCGAGCGGTGCGACATCACAGCGGTATAGGACGAACGCTGCGCCAGCGACACGGCAGCGAGAGTTTCCGTCAGCGAACCAATCTGGTTTACCTTGACTAGAAGGGAGTTCGCCAGACCCTTTTCGATGCCCATGGCGAGGCGCTTCGGGTTGGTCACGAACAGGTCGTCACCCACCAGCTGCACGGTGCTGCCGATCTTGTCGGTCAGGATCTTCCAGCCTTCGAAATCATCCTCGCCCATGCCGTCCTCGATCGACTTGATCGGATAGCGGGCGCACAGGTCGGCAAGATAGTCGGCCATCTCGGCGGAGGTCAGGCTCTTGCCCTCGCCCACCATCTCATATTTGCCGTTCTTGAAGAATTCGGTCGAGGCGCAGTCGAGCGCGAGCATGACGTCATCGCCCGGCTTGTAGCCGGCCTTCTCGATCGAGGCCATGATGAAGTCGAGCGCATCGGTCGTGGAGGCAAGGTTCGGCGCGAAGCCGCCCTCGTCGCCGACGGCCGTCGCCAGCCCCTTGTCGTGCAGGCCCTTCTTCAGTGTGTGGAAGATTTCCGCGCCGATCCGCACCGCGTCGGCAAGGCTTTCCGCCCCGACCGGCATGACCATGAATTCCTGGAAGTCAATCGGGTTGTCGGCATGCTCGCCACCATTGATGATGTTCATCATCGGCACCGGCAGGACATGGGCGGAAACGCCGCCGACATAGCGATAGAGCGGCAGGCCGCGCGCATCGGCCGCTGCCTTCGCCGTCGCGAGGCTGACGCCCAGGATCGCGTTGGCGCCGAGGCGACCCTTGTTCTCGGTGCCGTCGAGCGCGATCATCGCAGCGTCGATCTCGCCCTGGTCCTCTGCTTCCATGCCGCGCACGGCATCGGCGATCTCGCCGTTGACGGCGGCAACGGCCTGCAACACGCCCTTGCCCAGATATTTGCTCTTGTCGCCATCGCGCTTTTCGACCGCTTCATAGGCGCCGGTCGAGGCGCCTGAGGGAACGGCGGCACGGCCAAGACTGCCGTCCTCCAGCATCACATCGACTTCGACCGTGGGATTGCCACGGCTGTCCAGAATCTGGCGGGCATGGATATCGAGAATGGCGGTCATGCGGGTCCCCTGTCGACGGATGGAAAGCTGAGGCCCGATTAGCCAGCACGGGCCCATATTGCAATGCGGCGGACGTGCGCGTTCATCCTTTGCGCAGATTACGGGGTGTATTACGGTAGCGGAACTGATAATTCGCCGAAGCATTGGTTGCCTGACGCAAATCCAGGAGGAATAAACGATGGCCGATACGGTAGATCCCGCCCAGCCCGGAACGCCCGCTGCCAAGCCCACCCCCAAGCCCCGCGCGAAAAAGGCCACCGGATCGACGAAGGCCGCCACCAAGGCCGTGAAGGCAGCGCCCGTAAAGGCCGCCGCGACGCGCGCCGCACCCAGCGCAAAGACCAAGGCGAAGGCCAAGGCCTCCTCCACCGACTGGAAGGCGCAGGCCGACCAGATCAAGGCACAGGCCGCAAAGACCGCACGCTCCGCCGCCGACACCGCGAAGGACAAGACAGGGACCGCGATGCAGGGCCTTGCCAAGCTGATTTCCGACACGGCCGGCACCGTCGATGCGAAGCTCGGCCCGCAATATGGCGACTATGCGCGCTATGCTGCCGAAGCGGTTGCCGGCGCGGCAAAGTCGCTGGATGCCAAGGATCTCGACCAGCTGGCGTCCGAGGCGCGCGACTTCGTGCGCAAGAGCCCCGCGGTCGCCATCGGCGCGGCGGCGGTGGTCGGCTTCGTGCTAATGCGGCTGGCCAAGGGGTCCGGCGGGGAAGAGGCCTGACCGCCCCCTCCCCTGACGCACGGAACAGGCAAGCGTGACAGACCAAGACAACAATGACACCGCTTTGCCCGAGCAAGGCGAACAGGAGCCGCTGCGCGATGTGATCGCCAGGCTGATCGCATCCGGGCGCGGCTATGCCGAAGCGGAAATCGACCGGCAGAAGCTGCGCGCGGCGATGATCGCTGCGGGCGTGAAGTCTGCCGTCCTCCTGCTCGTCGTGGCGCTCATCCTGCTTTTCGCAGCGCTCGTCACATTGCTGATCGGGCTTGTGATCGCCCTCGCCCCGCTCCTGACCCCGCTCGGCGCGACGGCGGCCGTTTCGGTGGGCGCCATTCTCGTCAGCATCATCCTCGCGCTCGTCGCCCGCGGGCATGTGCGACGGATGCTATCGGATATCCGTTCATGACCCTGCTCCGCGAAGACTATATGGCCGCGACCGCCCGCGCCAAGGCCGCCAAGGCGACCCTGCTTGCGGATGTCGCGGACGCGCGGGAACGGCTGGCGCCGGATCGGCTGAAATCGGACATGATGGCACAGGTTTCCGATTATGCGCGGGCCGTCGCGCAAGGCGCCGGCCGTGGCGCGCGCACGCATCGCTGGGCGGTCGGCGCGGCTGCCCTGGCGCTTCTCGGATTGATTTTCCGTCGCCCGATCGCGGCACTTTCCTCCAGCCTGTTCGTTCAGGCGAGGGATAGGATCGCCCGCTATCGTAGGCGACGGTCAGGCACGAACAGTCAAGAGGAACGGACATGAGCAACGATATCTATGACCAGATCGAGCGTGCGCGTCACTTTGCTCGGGAAAAGGCGGCAAATGCGGCAGACCGGCTGAAGGAAGGTGGATCGACCGCCCGCACCAGCGCGTCAGAGGCGCGCAAGAAGGCCGGTGAAGCCTATGCGGGTGCCAAGGACAAGACGTTCCGCGCCGCCGACGCCGCCAATCGCCTCATCAACGAGCACCCCTTCGCCGCGACGGCGGCAGCGGTTGCAGCGGGCGCGGCGATCGCGATGCTGTTCCCGAAATTCCGTGGCGCGGTGAAGTCCGCCGCCAAGGGCACGCCAGCGATCGCCAGCGAGGCTCTGGCCCGCACCAAAGCGCTTGGCCATTCCGCTCTGGAAAGCGAATTTGCGGCCGGCGTAATCGCCAAGGCCGAGGAACTCTCAACAACCGCTCGCGAGAAGGCCGTTGAAGCCGCTTCGGCAACGAAGACCAAGGCCGCCGGTGTCGCTGGGATCGCACTGGAAAAGGCGGGCGAGGCAGCCCATGCGGCGCGCGTCGCCATCGAGGATGCGGATCTTCCGGGTCTTGTCCGCGCAAAGAGCGCCGAGGCGGCCGAAGCGGCCCGCGTCGCGATCGAAAAGGCACGTATTCCGCAGAAGGCCTCCCGCATTGCCGAAAGCGCCGCCAACCGCACTGGTGAAGCCGTGATCGCGGCAGGCAAGATGGTCCGCGAAAAGCTAGACCCGCAATAATCGGGAACAGCGCACACCAAATGACAGGAAAAGCCCGGCTCAGTCCGGGCTTTTTTGTGCAACTGCCCTTGGAATAGGGGGCGGCCGCTGCTAGGCCATTTTTTGGTTCCACCATTTCACAACAGGCAAAAAGGGTTCGCCATGAGCAAGATGCATCTGGTGATGGGCGGTCGCGTCAAGGATCCCCAGACACTGGAATTCGAAGATCTCTCCGCCATCGATTTCGTCGGCGTGTTCCCCGATTTTGCTTCGGCTGAAAAGGCCTGGCGCGCGGCCGCGCAGCGCACGGTGGACGATGCCGAGATGAAATATGTGGTGGTCCATCTCCACCGCCTGATGGAGCCCGACGCAGGGCATTGAGCAGCGGATTGCCGGGTCAGGACAGGCTTGACCCGGCGGGCTTGAGGCGAGCGGCACGGCTTGCTTCGCGACACCGGAAAGAAGCGCACCTGCGACACTTGGATGCGCGCGCTCCATGTGCCTGATTCCGACGTCGGTGCTCGAAGCATCGATCGGAACCGTCCCGCGCGCTGACACGGTTGACGTGCCTCGCGCCAATGTCGAACCTCTGTATTTTCTGGGCAGCGTGGACAAATTCCGTCTTATCGGCAATTCATCAGGAAGTGCCGTTTACACGGTGTTTGCCCTGAGCTTGCCGAAGTGCTGCTCTTCCTTTTTGCGTCACGCCCAGAAAAGTACGGCCCTTCGACAAGCTCAGGGCGAACGGGGGAAATCATCGCGATAGCCAGCGAGACGGTCTAACGCTTGGCCAAGCCTTTCAGCCCTTTGCGAAACCGCAGGTGAAGCAGCGGCCGCGTGACCAGCAGGCCGGCGACAAACCCGCCGACATGGGCCGCGATCGCCACCTGCCCTACGCCCAGCCCATCGCCGCGCGTCGCCAGGCCGATCATCACCTGGATCGCCGTCCAGCCTGCCGCCAGCCAGATAATCCGCACGACATTGGCCGAAAGGGGGCCAACGGCCTTCACCTTCTGCTGGCTGTAGAGCAGCGCATAAGTGCCGAGCAGCGCGGAAATGGCGCCGCTCGCCCCGACCATCGGATTGGTGCCATGCATCGTGAACAGCCACTCCGCTCCCGCGGCGGCATAGGCGCCGATGGCATAGAGGGCGAGCAGCAGCCACGGCCCCGTCACATGCTCGACATGCCGGCCGCAGAAGAACAGCATCAGCATGTTGAACCCGATATGGAGCCAGTTGGCATGCACCAACGTCGCGCTCAGCGGCGTCAGCCACACGGGCAGCATGAATTCCGGTGCGTCCTGAGCGACCATCGCCGTATCCGTCACCCGTGCGGGGATGAAGCCGCCGACGAGCGCGGCGTAATCCACCTGCCCGGCAAGCCAGATGATGACGAAGACCGCCGCGGTGACTGCCGCCAACCAGTCAGTCATGCGGCCACGGGGGATACGCATGGCTCCCGGCTTCCTCTCAGGGGATCAGATGAACTCGATCTTGTCGACGAGATAGAACTTGTCGCCCGATGGCACCGTGACTTCCACCTCTTCACCGACCTGACGGCCGATCAGCGCGCGGCCCAGCGGGCTGTTATAGCTGATCATGCCCAGCCGGGCGTCGGCTTCGGCCTGGCCCACGATCTGGTAGGTGACGGGCTTGTCGTCCTCGTCCATCAGCTTCACGGTCGCGCCGAACACGATCTTGTCGCCCGAAAGCGTCTTGGGATCGATGATCTGCGCACGCGACAGCTTGTCCTCCAGGTCGGCGATGGTCGCTTCGACCTGACCCTGGCGCTCTTTCGCGGCGTGATATTCGGCGTTTTCCGAAAGGTCGCCATGCGCGCGCGCTTCCTCGATGGCATCCACGATTTGCGGACGCTCAGCCTTCAGCTCGCGGAGTTGGGCAGAGAGCTTTTCATAGCCCGCCTGCAGCATCGGCATCTTTTCCACGGTCGCCATTATGCGAATCCTTCGTCAATAAGCCCCATATAGTGGCCCCGCCCTGTACGGGGACACTCGCAGCGTGATGAATGTGGGGGATCAGGCCTGCGGCTGCTTGTTATAAGATTGCAGCGGCCTGACTTCAAGGGGACGCGCACGCAGGGCCTCGATGGCGTCGACCGCCGCGACGCTCGCGGCGGCCGTGGTGAAGCTCGGGATCTTCATGCGCAGCGCCACGGCGCGGATGGACTGGCTGTCCTTGAGCGACTGCCACCCTTCCGTCGTGTTGAAGATCAAGTCCACGCCGCCATCGGTGATCCGATCGACGATATGCGGGCGCCCCTGCGCCACCTTGTTCACCGTTTCGACGGCAATGCCATGCTCTTCCAGGAAGCGCGCGGTGCCGGTGGTCGCGATGATCGAGAAGCCGAGGCTTGCGATCTTCCGGGCGGCGGGCAGGATGATGTCCTTGTCGCCTTCCTTCACCGAGATGAACACCGTCCCGCCGGTCGGCAGGATGGTGCCCGCACCGATCTGCGCCTTGGCGAAGGCCGTCGCGAAATCTCGATCGATTCCCATGACTTCGCCGGTGGACTTCATTTCCGGCGAGAGCACGGGATCGACGCCGGGGAAGCGCGCGAACGGGAAGACGGCTTCCTTGACCGCGATATGGTCGATCGCATGGCGGTCGATCATGGGCAGATCCTTCAGCTTTTCGCCGGCCATCACCCGCGCCGCGATCTTAGCGATCGGCGTGCCGATGGCCTTGGCGACGAAGGGCACGGTCCGGCTGGCGCGTGGGTTGACCTCGATCAGGTAGACCTGGCCGTCCTTCACCGCGAACTGCACGTTCATCAGGCCGCGCACGCTCAGCGCACGGGCCAGAATATCGGCCTGCCGGTCGATTTCCGCGATGATCTCCGCGCTCAGACTGTAGGGCGGCAGCGAGCAGGCGCTGTCGCCGGAATGGACGCCCGCCTCCTCGATATGCTGGAGCACGCCAGCCACCACGACATCGTCGCCATCGCACAGCGCATCCACGTCCACCTCGATGGCGTCGCGCAGATACTGGTCGATCAGCACCGGCGAGTCGCCGGAAACCTGCACGGCCGTCGTGATATATTCCTCAAGCTGCGCCTGGCCGTCGACGATCTCCATCGCGCGGCCGCCCAGAACATAGCTGGGACGCATCAGCACTGGATAACCAATACGGTTGGCGACCGCGATCGCCTCTTCCCGGCTGCGCGCGATACCGTTGGCAGGCTGTTTCAGGCCGAGCCGGTCGATCAATGCGGCAAAGCGCTCCCGATCCTCGGCCAGGTCGATGGCGTCGGGCGAGGTGCCCAGGATGGGGATGCCCGCATCCTCCAGCGCCTGCGCAAGCTTCAGCGGCGTCTGGCCGCCAAACTGCACGATCACGCCGGCCAGCGTGCCGTTGGACTGCTCGACATGCAGGATTTCCAGCACGTCCTCGGCCGTCAGCGGCTCGAAATAGAGGCGGTCCGACGTGTCGTAGTCGGTCGAGACCGTCTCCGGGTTGCAGTTGACCATGATGGTCTCGTACCCCGCCTCGTCCAGCGCGAAGCAGGCATGGCAGCAGCAATAGTCGAACTCGATGCCCTGACCGATCCGGTTCGGGCCGCCGCCAAGGATGACGACCTTCTTGCGGTCGGTCGGCTGCGCCTCATTTTCCGGCTCGCCGAAGATCGGTGCCTCATAGGTCGAATACATGTACGGCGTCTTCGCCTCGAACTCGGCGGCGCAGGTATCGATGCGCTTGAAGACCGGGCGCACGCCCAGCTTGTGGCGCAGTGCGCGCACCTCGTCTTCGTTCACGCCGCCGGTCATCGCGACCACGGCGTCGCGGACAAGGCCGGAGCCGCGACGGATCGCGGTTTCCATGCCCGGCGCGATGTTGGCGGACTGCAGCGCCAGCCATGCCAGACGCTTGTCGGAAAAGCCCATGGACTTGAGGCGACGCATCCCCTCTGCATCGCGCGGCAGGCCGTTCTTGCGCACCTCGCCCTCGGCATCGACGATTTCCTTGATCCGCTCAAGGAACCAGGGATCATATTTCGCGATGGCGTGGATTTCCGCCACGGTCATGCCCTCGCGCAGCGCCTGCGCGGCGACGAGCAGGCGGTCGGGCGTCGGCAGGGAGAGCGCCGCGATGATGTCGTCCTTGGGTGCGCCGACCAAATGATCGACCTGATTGAAGCCGGACAGGCCGGTTTCCAGGCCGCGCAATGCCTTCTGCATCGATTCCTGGATGTTGCGGCCGATGGCCATCACCTCACCCACGGACTTCATTGCCGTGCCCAGCAGCGGCTCGGAACCCTTGAACTTCTCGAAGGCGAAGCGGGGGATCTTCGTGACCACATAGTCGATGGTCGGCTCGAAGCTCGCCGGCGTCGCGCCGGTGATGTCGTTGGTGATCTCGTCCAGCGTGTAGCCCACGGCCAGCTTCGCCGCGACCTTCGCGATCGGGAAGCCGGTCGCCTTCGACGCCAGCGCCGAGGAGCGCGACACGCGCGGGTTCATCTCGATGACGACAAGCCGGCCGTCCTTGGGATTGACTGCGAACTGGACGTTGGAACCGCCCGTTTCCACACCGATCTCGCGCAGCACAGCGATGCTGGCGTTGCGCATGATCTGATATTCCTTGTCGGTCAGCGTCAGCGCCGGGGCGACGGTGATGCTGTCGCCGGTATGGACGCCCATCGGGTCCACATTCTCGATGGAGCAGATGATGATGCAGTTGTCGGCGCGGTCGCGCACGACTTCCATCTCATATTCCTTCCAGCCGAGCAGCGATTCCTCGATCAGCACCTCGGTCGTGGGCGAGGCATCGAGCCCGCCGGTCACGATCTTCACGAACTCATCGCGATTATAGGCGATGCCGCCGCCGGTGCCGCCCATGGTGAAGCTGGGGCGGATGATCGCGGGCAGGCCGGTGAACTCCAACCCTTCCAGCGCTTCATCGATGGTGTGGGCGATGCGCGAGCGCGCGCTCTCCAGCCCGATCTTGTCCATCGCGTCGCGGAACTTGATGCGGTCTTCCGCCTTGTCGATCGCTTCGGCGTCGGCACCGATCATCTGCACGCCGTATTTTTCCAGCGTGCCGTCGTTGAACAGCGCCAGCGCGGTGTTCAGCGCCGTCTGCCCGCCCATGGTCGGCAGCACAGCGTCTGGCCGCTCCTTCTCGATGATCTTCGCCACGATTTCGGGCGTGATCGGCTCGATATAGGTCGCGTCGGCCAGCTCGGGATCGGTCATGATCGTCGCCGGGTTCGAATTGACCAGAATGATGCGATAGCCCTCTTCCTTGAGCGCCTTCACCGCCTGCGTGCCGGAATAATCGAACTCGCACGCCTGCCCGATGATGATCGGACCAGCGCCAATGACGAGGATGGATGAGATGTCGGTGCGCTTGGGCATTAGTTCTTATCAGCCTTGGATTGTTCTTCGTCGCCGAAATGGCCGTCAATCGTTGCGTACTGGTCTGGTCGGAGAGCGCTCAATGCACCGCCCCCGTGACCGCTTCGCAGCCCCAGCCGTCATATTCCAGGTCGAACAGCGTCTCCAGTTGCACGCACACCTTGGTCAGCGCGCGGATGGAGGCTTCGTCCACCGGTATTTCGCATTCTAGGAAGAGGTAGAGTTCGCCCTCCTCGTCCTGCTCGCGGTCAAGCTCGACGAAGCCGAACTGGCTGGCGACGACCAGCAACCGCTCGAAATCCTTCTCGCTGCCGCGGAAGCTGACGTCCACGGGACGCTTCACGCGGGCCTTGTCGCCATTGGCGGCGAGATTGGCGAGGACATCCTTGTCCGCCTGCCATTCCGCTTCCAGCCGGGCGGGATCGACTTCGGGCAGCTTGATGCTCATGCGGGTGCGCCCTCTTTTGCCAGGCCTTCGACGAAGCGCTGGAACAGGTAGAAGCTGTCCTGCGGCCCCGGCGAGGCTTCGGGGTGATATTGCACGGAAAAGGCCGGCTTGTCCGTCAGCTCGATGCCGGCATTGCTGCCGTCGAACAGCGAAACATGGGTCGTGCGGGCATTGGCGGGCAGCGTGTCGGCATCGACGGCGAAACCATGGTTCATGCTGGTGATCTCCACCGCGCCGTCGGACAGGCGCTTGACCGGATGGTTCGCGCCGCGATGGCCCTGATGCATCTTGAGCGTCTTCGCGCCGACCGCAAGGCCCAGCAGCTGGTGGCCAAGGCAGATGCCGAAGATCGGGATGCTGTCCGCCAGCAGCGCGGCGATCACCGGCACGGCATAGTGGCCGGTCGCCGCCGGATCGCCGGGGCCGTTGGACAGGAACACGCCGTCGGGCTTGAGCGCCGTCACGTCCGCATAGGTCGCATTGGCGGGCAGCACCGTCACGCGCGCGCCGGCCTTTACCAGGTTGCGGAAGATATTGTCCTTCGCGCCATAATCGATGGCGACGACATGCGGGCGCCCCTCGCCGGCCTCGCCGAGCGCATAGCCGCTGCCCAGCGTCCAGGTGCCGTCCTTCCACAGGCGGCGTTCCTTTTCGGTCACTTCGATGGCGAGGTCCATGCCCTCCAGCCCCGGCCATGCCTTGGCCTTGTTCACCAGCGCGGCGATATCGAACTTGCCCGCCGGATCATGCGCGATCACGGCGTTGGGAGCGCCCTTCACGCGGATCATGCGGGTCAGCGCACGGGTGTCCACGCCGGCGATGCCGATGCGCCCCTGTGCCTTCATCCATGTGTCGAACGGCTCGACATTGCGGAAGTTGCTGGGCGCGGTCACATCCTCCCGCACGACGCAGCCCAGCGCGAAGGGCTGGCTCGCCTCGACATCGTCGGCATTGGTGCCGACATTGCCGATATGGGGGAAGGTGAAGGTGATGATCTGGCCCGCATAGCTGGGATCGGTCATGATCTCCTGATAGCCGGTGATCGAGGTGTTGAAGCACAGCTCGCCCACGGCATCACCGACCGCGCCGAAGCCTCGACCGAAGACGCAGGCGCCGTCGGCGAATACCAGTACCCCTGTCGCTCCCTTGGGCACAGTTGGGGTTTTGGCGTCTGCCATGGCATGCGGTCCTTTATGCTTTTGCGGGGGCCCGTTTTCGACGGGTTAAACGGCCCGCGACCTAGGCTCCAGATCAAAACAGGTCAACTCCTGTTAAAAATCTTCTTTGTCCTTATATTGCTCCCTTTCCGAAAACATAAGGATCCATTCGCCCATGATTCGCGACGCCATCAAAAGTGCCCAGATCGAGGCGATGAAGGCGGGAGACAAGGATCGCCTCGCCGCGGTCCGCCTGATCCTGGCCAAGCTGAAGGATCGCGACATCGAGCTGCGCACCGCATCCGCCGTGCCCGACGATGATGCCGTGGTCGTGGAAGTGCTTCAGAAGATGGCGAAACAGCGCCGCGAATCCATCACCATGTTCGAAAGCGGCGGCCGCATGGAACTTGCCGCGAAAGAACAGGCCGAGCTGGCCGTCATCGAAAGCTTCCTGCCCGGCCAGCTGAGCGAGGCGGAAACCACCGCCGCGATCGAGGCGATCAAGGCAGAGATCGGCGCCGGCAGCCTGAAGGAAATGGGCAAGGTGATGGCGCTGCTCAAGGAGCGCCACGGCACCGTCATCGACATGAGCAAGGCGAGCGCGCTGGTGAAGGCCGCCTTGTCCTGATGATTCGGGGATGAGCCTTTCCCCGCAATGGCTGGACGAGTTGCGTGCGCGCACCTCGCTGTCCACGCTGATCGGCAAGACGGTAAAGGTCCAGAAGGCCGGCCGCGAATATAAGGCCTGCTGCCCGTTCCATAACGAGAAGACGCCCAGCTTCACGATCAACGACGAGAAGGGCTTCTACCACTGCTTCGGCTGCGGCGCGCATGGCGACGCGATCCGCTGGATGACCGACCAGCGCGGGCTTCCCTTCATGGAGGCGGTGAAGGAACTCGCCTCCACCGCCGGCATGGAGGTGCCAGCGGCAGACCCGCGCGCGGCGAAGCGGGCGGAGCAGACCAAGGGCCTGCATGATGTCATGGCGGCGGCGCAGAGCTTTTTCGAAGATCAATTGGGCGGAATCGATGGGAGCGAGGCGCGCGACTATCTCGTCCGCCGCCAGATCAGCGATGCCACGCGCCGGGCCTTTGGCTTTGGCTATTCACCCGATTCTCGAGGCAAGCTGAAGACAGCATTGCGCGACTTTGGCGAAGCGATGCTCGTCGAAACCGGTATGCTCATCGACCCCGAGGCAGGCGAGAGCGAGAACAGCCGAAAGCGCGAAAGCTATGATCGCTTCCGTGGCCGGCTGATGATCCCCATACGCGACGCACGCGGCCGGGTGATCGCCTTTGGCGGCCGCATCCTCGGCGCGGGCGAACCCAAATATCTGAACTCGCCCGACACCCCCCTCTTCGACAAGGGACGCACGCTCTACAATCTCGACAAGGCCTCGCCCGCATCGCGCCAGAGCGGCCGGGTGATCGTGGTCGAGGGCTATATGGACGTGATCGCGCTCGCCCAGGCGGGCTTTGGCGAAGGCGTCGCGCCGCTCGGCACCGCGCTGACCGAGCACCAGATCGAGCGGCTGTGGAAAATGGTGGAGGTGCCCATCCTCTGCTTCGATGGCGACAGCGCCGGACAGAAGGCGGCGATTCGCGCGGCGATGCGCGCCCTGCCCCTGCTGCGCCCCGGCCACAGCCTTGCCTTTGCCACCCTGCCGGCGGGCAAGGACCCCGACGACCTGATCCGCGCCGAAGGCCCGGCAGCGTTTGAGAGCGTGCTTGGTGGCGCGGAGGCGCTGGTGGAACGGCTGTGGTCGCACGAACTGGCTGCAGCGCCGCTCGACACGCCCGAACAGCGCGCGGGCCTCAAGCAGCGACTGGCGGCGATCACCGAGCAGATCGCCCACCCGGACATTCGCGCGCATTATCAGCAGATCTTCCGCGAGCGCTACGACGAGCTGTTCTTTGCCCGCCGGCAGCGCGCGCCCTTCACCCCGCAGGGCAATCGCCCCCAGCGCCCCTGGACTCCGCAGCGCGGCGGCGGCGGCAACAAGGGCAAGTGGACCCCGCCCCTGCCCCCGGCCACCGAGGACGCGCACGCGATCAAGGCGACGGGCCTGGAAGGCCGGCTCCTGCGCGCCGTGCTGGGAGGACTCGTGCGCTATCCCGACGAAATCAGGCGCAACCGGGAGGAACTTGCGTCGCTCTCGATCGCTGATGAAGGGCTGGCGCTGCTGCTTGGATCACTATTATCAGCGGCTGCAGCAGAAGAAATTGTTGAAATAGACACACTCCTTACCATATTGGGCCAAGGTGATGTGTATAATATGGCGAAAGGGCTACTCCGGGCCGATGCGCTTACCTTCACTTTTACCCGAAAACAGGCTGATCCTGATCGTGCGCGGCGCGATCTGAGGGAAGCGATTCGGGTGATGGCGGCGGGACCGGAGATCGAAGCCGCGCTGGCGCAGGCCACGAGGCAGGCAATGGCCGCGCTCGATGAAGAGAGCCTTCTGCAACAGCAGAGGCTGTTGAAGATGAAGGCTCAGCATCAGCAGCGACTCGCTGACCTGATGCAGCCGGAAGACATGATGTGATCGGCCCGTTCATGGGCCACTGGGGTCAAGGCGAATAGATGGCAAGCAAGGCAAACAAAGGCGCGGGCGAGGATACGGATACCGGCGATGCACCGCTGCTCGACCTCAACGAGGCTTCGGTCAAGAAGCTGATCGTTCGTGCGAAGAAGCGCGGCTACATCACCTATGACGAGCTGAACGCGGCGCTGCCCCAGGACCAGATGTCCTCCGAGCAGATCGAGGACGTGATGTCCGCGCTCAACGACATGGGCGTCAACATCGTCGAGAATGAGGAAGCCGGCGAAGACGGCGACGAGCAGCGCGACGACGAGAACGACAGCGCCGATTCGACCGACGACGAGGATGATGACGGCGCGTCGCGTCCGGTTGCCGAGAAGAAGAAGGAAACCGTCGACCGCACGGACGACCCCGTGCGCATGTACCTGCGCGAGATGGGCGCGGTCGAACTGCTGAGCCGCGAGGGCGAAATCGCCATCGCCAAGCGGATCGAGGCCGGCCGGGACACGATGATCCTGGGCCTGTGCGAAAGCCCGACGACCTTCAACGCGATCATCGAATGGTCGACCGCCCTTAACAATGGTGAGATGCAGCTGCGCGAGATCCTCGATCTCGACGCGATGCTCTCCAAGGATCCCGCGCCCGAAAGCCTGACCGACGAGGATGGCGACGACGACGGCGAGATCAGCGCGAAGACCGCCGGCCCGACCTTCAAGGAGGAGGAAGAGCCCGAGGAGGAGTCCGCCGACGGCGATGACGAGGATTCGATGACGGAGCGCCGCGCGCCCCGCGTCGAGGAAGATGAGGAAGAGGACAACACCCTCTCCCTCGCCCAGATGGAAGAGACGCTCAAGCCGATGGCGCTTGAGAAGTTTGCGACCATCACCGAGATTTTCCGCGCCTTCTCCAAGGCGCAGGAAGCGCGCCTGCTCGCCATGGCGAACGGCGACGCGCTCAGCCAGAAGGCCGAGGACCATTATCAGCAGCTGCGCGAAGACCTGACCGCGCAGGTCGAGAGCGTCCAGTTCCACCAGCAGAAGATCGAATATCTCGTCGATCAGCTCTATGCCTATAACCGGCGCCTGACCGCGCTGGGCGGCCAGATGCTGCGCCTTGCCGAGCGCCACAAGGTGCCCCGCAAGGACTTCCTCGACCAGTATGTCGGCCATGAGCTTGACGAGGGCTGGCTGGAGAAGGTCGGCAAGATCGACAAGAAGTGGACGGCCTTTGTCGCTGCGGAGGCCCGTTCGGTCGAGCGCGTGCGCAACGAAGTGGGCGAGATCGCCCAGGCGACCGGCATGGCACTCAGCGAGTTCCGCCGCATCGTCAACATGGTGCAGAAGGGCGAGCGCGAAGCGCGCATCGCGAAGAAGGAAATGGTGGAGGCCAACCTGCGCCTCGTCATCTCCATCGCCAAGAAATACACAAATCGCGGCCTGCAGTTCCTCGACCTCATCCAGGAAGGCAATATCGGCCTGATGAAGGCCGTTGATAAGTTCGAATATCGCCGCGGCTACAAATTCTCCACCTATGCCACCTGGTGGATCAGGCAGGCGATCACCCGCTCGATCGCGGACCAGGCGCGGACTATCCGTATTCCTGTCCACATGATCGAGACGATCAACAAGCTGGTGCGCACCAGCCGCCAGTTCCTGCACGAGCAGGGCCGCGAGCCGACGCCGGAGGAAATGGCCGAGCGCCTTTCCATGCCGCTGGAGAAGGTGCGCAAGGTGATGAAGATCGCCAAGGAGCCGATCTCCCTCGAAACGCCGATCGGCGACGAGGAAGACAGCCATCTGGGTGACTTCATCGAGGACAAGAACGCGATTATCCCGGTGGATGCGGCGATCCAGGCGAACCTGAAGGAAACAGTCACGCGGGTTCTGGCGAGCCTGACCCCGCGCGAGGAACGCGTGCTGCGCATGCGCTTCGGCATCGGCATGAACACCGATCACACGCTGGAGGAAGTGGGCCAGCAGTTCAGCGTGACCCGCGAGCGTATCCGCCAGATCGAGGCGAAGGCGCTGCGCAAGCTGAAGCATCCCTCGCGCAGCCGCAAGATGCGCAGCTTCCTCGACCAGTAGAGGCGATTCTCATCGCTCCAGAATGCCGGCCGGGCCTTGTTCGGCCGGCATTCTTGCGTCTGGCGCGCGTTGCTCGCCAGCGCACCCGGCAAAATATGCGTTATGCGTATTTTCGCACATCAAATATTAACCATCATGGGTCGGCCCGGAGCGAAAATTTTCCGACATAAACCCTCCGTTTACGCAACCCCGCCATAACCCGATCCAGCGACGCGAGCGTCTTGCCGCGCAATTTGAGGGAATATGAGCATGGGCGAGACGGTTGAATTGCATAATGATGGCCCGGGCACATCCGAGGTGCTTTCGCGGCTGGTTCTGGCGGAAGGGACGGCCGAACATCGTTATGCCCGAGATTTCATGGCGGGAACGCCCGCGAGCGTGACCCCGGCCAGCCTGACCGACGCCATCCATTATCTGTGCGTGCTCCACGGCCGCCATCCCGGCGTCATCGACTATGCCGCCATCCGCAGCGCCGACAATGCCTCGCGCCGCTGGCTGTTGCAGGCGATGGAAGGCTTTGCGGCGGAGCGCGCCTATCTGACCCGGATCGCCGTTGCCGCAGGGCCGGTGCCCAGCATGGTCGGGCAAAGCAATTGCGACGCCACCGTCCTTGGCCAGCGCCATGCCCTCGAAATGCTCGCCCAGTCCGATCGCCGGGGCTGCGCCATCGGCGCGGCCGTGGCGCTGGTGCTGGATTGGAGCGCGATCCGCCCGATGCTGGACCGCGTCGCGCTGCGGCTGGACATTGATCCGCGCGGATCCCTGTTGCCGGCACGCGAGGACACCCTCGCCGTGGCCGATGCGGTCGCAGTCGAGCCCAGCGTGATGCGCGCCGTCCTGTTCGGTGCTGGACAGCTGATGCGCCAGCATCGCGGCCTTTGGGATCTGCTGCAGGCCCGCGCCGCCATCCGCGCGGCAGAGTGATCGCGAGCCCGATCCTCTAAAGCCTTGCGCCCGCACGAAGGCGACCCTACTCCCGTAGTTATCCGCAACGGGAAGAGGACGAGCGGCCGATGCGCTTTGAAGGCACCGAGGATTATGTCGCAACGGACGACCTGAAGGTCGCAGTCAATGCCGCCGTCCTGCTCCGCCGCCCGCTGCTGGTGAAGGGGGAACCGGGCACCGGCAAGACCGTGCTCGCGCAGCAGATCGCGACCGCGCTCGGCGCCCCGCTCATCGAATGGAACGTCAAGTCCACCACCCGCGCCCATCAGGGGCTTTACGAATATGACGCGGTGGCGCGGCTCCGCGACGGGCAGCTGGGCGATCCGCGTGTCCACGACATCTCCAACTATATCCGCAAGGGCAAGCTGTGGGAGGCGTTCACCTCCCCCGTCCTGCCCGTGCTGCTGATCGACGAGATCGACAAGGCCGACATCGAGTTTCCCAACGACCTGCTGCAGGAACTCGACCGCATGGAGTTCCATGTCTACGAGACTGGCGAGACCATCAGGGCGGCCGAGCGCCCCATCGTCATCATCACGTCGAACAACGAGAAGGAACTGCCCGACGCCTTCCTGCGCCGCTGTTTCTTCCACTATATCCGCTTTCCCGAGCGGGAGACGATGCAGCGGATCGTCGATGTCCATTTTCCTGGCATCCAGAAGATCCTGGTCAACCGCGCGATGGACATCTTCTACGACATTCGCGATGTGCCGGGCCTCAAGAAAAAGCCGTCCACAAGCGAACTGATCGACTGGCTGAAGTTGCTGCTGGCCGAGGACATGCCGCTCGACGTGCTGCAGTCGGCCGACAGCAGCAAGGCGATCCCGCCGCTGCACGGGGCGCTTCTGAAGAACGAGCAGGACATTATGATGTTCGAACGGCTGGCCTTCATGAGCCGCCGGAAGACGCAGTGATGGCCGAGCGGCCGATTCATGGCGCCGGCTGCCTGTGCGGGGCGGTGCGCATTACCATCGCCGCCGAGCCCATGGGCGCCCGCCTCTGCCTGTGTCGCCTCTGCCAATATCTGAGCGCGGGCAGCGGCACGGTGAACGTCGTGTTCCCGACAGAGGAGGTCAGGACCAGCGGCGAGGTGCGATGGTATGAGAGCGTTGCCGACAGCGGCAACCACATGCGGCGCGGCTTCTGCCCCGAGTGCGGCACGCCGCTGATGAGCCTGGCCGAATCACGCCCGCACCTGACGATCATCCGGGCCGGCGCGCTGGACGATCCGAATCTGATCGCGCCACAGGCGACGATCTGGACGAAGGAGGCGCCGGTTTGGGCGCATATCGACCCGGATCTTCCCCGGTATGACGGGCAAATACCTCCAGCGCCCTGAAAAACACGGCCAGAGGCGCATAATCATCGCCGTTAACGCAAATGGCAGCTTGCGCGGCTAAACATTGCATGTGATCTTCCTCCCAAGACAAGAGCCTGAACGGCCGTCGCTTAGGAGATGGATGTGATGCGTCGTTGGGCTGCCCTGACTCTTCTTCCCCTGTCGATGATCTGCCTGCAGGCGCAGGCGGCAGAACCCGATGCCGCGCGTGAAGCCTGGCGCGTCGATGGCGATATCGCCGCGCTCGACGCCGCCGGTATCAGTTTCCCCCTGCAGATGGGCGAACTCGCGCTGGTGAAGTCTGGCGAGATTTCGGAAGGCGGCAGCGGGATCGACAATTACGCCCAGTTCGTGTCAGCCGACGGCGTGGTGCAGGCCACGGCCTATATCTATCTGCCCAGCTATGCCGATACGGCCATTGCCGCGCATATGACCGATCAGGCGATCCATGAGCGCTTCGGCCCGGCCACCCGTCGCACGGCCTTTTCGGCCGTCACCGCCGGCGGCCATGCCGATGGCGCGATCCGTGCCTTCTATGAAAATGCCGCCGATGGCGCATTGGTGACGGGCGCGGCCTTCGTCCAGGCAGGGCGCTGGATGGTCAAGCTGCGCGTCACTGGCCCGACCGAACGTGCCCGCGACGTCAAGGCCGGCCTCGACGCCATGCTGTCGAGCATCCGCTTCGCACCCAACGCAAAGGTGGAAAAGGCTACAGCGGTTGCCATAGGCGATTGCCCGGCGCCGATGGAAGGCAAGGCGCAGATCCTTGAAGGAAAGGCCGCACCGGAAGCCAGCGACACAGTATCTCGCGCCCCGGCTTCGCGGCTGTGCGTGCGCGGCAATGTCACCCTTGCGGACGGCAAGGTGCAGATGCTGCAGTCGGTGGCGAATGCCGACACGGTGTTCGTCCCGCTCGACGATGCCGGACGGATGCTGATGATCGAGAAGCGCAGTGGCGCGGAAGGCTACCAGGTCAGCATGCATGAGGTCGGCCGGACGGACATGTACAATGTCTATGACCGCGTCCCCTCGGCCGAGCAGATCGCCGCCATCCTCGACGGCAGCGATGTCGCCGGCGCCACACCGCGCATGTCCACGGCCTATAATGCCGATGGCCGGCAGCAGGTGACGGCCGCCCGCTGATCCTGGCGTGCGCTTTCGGATCGCTCAGATCAGATAGCCGACCTCGTACGCGCCCCAGCGCTGCCCGTCGAAGATAAGCGGCACGAAGACGCTGCGCAGCGCCCGGTAGCGCCCCTCGCCCAGATCCTGCCGATAGGTGAACAGGAAGAAGTCGCCTTCCCCGTCCAGCGCGCGGCGTGTCTGGGCGTCCATGAAGATCTGCCGGTTGCGGGCGTGCTCCATGTTCCACAGCCGCTCGCCACTGCGCGGCGGCTGGCTGCGCGCGCCGATGTGGGTGGGCAGATAGCCGTTCATATCGATGAGGCAACATCCGACGATGGCCGGATCCTGCGCCGTCCGCCGATCCAGCAAGGGCCGGATGAGCGCGTCGGCGAAATCGGTGAACCCGGTCAGATATTGCCGGGGGTCCGATCCCTCGATGGCCTGATAATGGGTGTCGAACAAGGCGCTGCGCGCCAGCCGCGCCTCGCGCAACCCGGCCTCGATCAGGGCGGAGACCTCCTCCGCGCCTTCTTCGGCCAGGGCGATGTAGCGGCTGTTGCGGGTACGCTGGCCGCTGCGCGCAGTCCTGTTGAGCATGTCGTTCGCCATGCCTTCCAGACCGTCCAACCGAAGTCGCGCTTCGTTGACCTGCCCGGCGCTTTGCGTCGCGGATCGCGTGAAGCCCTCCAGCCCGGTGCGCAGCGCCTCGACCGCCTCGTCGGCCGCATCCGTCCGCCGCGCGATCGCGTCCGAGCGATCGCGGAACTGCCCCACCAGCGACGCGATTTCCATCAGAGCATTGCGCAGCGAATCGATATGCGCGCTGACCCCGCGCCCGCGCGCGATGTTCGCCTCGACCCCGCCGATCAATGCCCTGGCATCGCCATCCAGCTGCGCCAGCTTCTCGCTTACGGACGCCGCCGATCCGGCCGATTGCTCCGCCAGCCGGCGGATCTCGTCCGCCACGACCGCAAAGCCCCGCGCCTCGTCCCCACCCCGCGCCGCCTCGATCGCGGCATTGATGCCGAGCATCCGGGTCTGCCACGCGATTGCCGCCAGTTCGTCGGAAATGCCGCCAACAGCCTCGATCACCGCCAGGAAGCTGCGCAAATGCCCCTCCAGCCCCGTGACATGGGCGATCAGGCCGGCCACTTCCTCCAGCGAAAGTGCCGCCGCTTCATGCCCCTCGGTAATGATCGTGCCGGCACGCCGGGCCGTCAGGCCGAGTTCCTGCGCCGCGCGCACGCTTTCGCTCTGGCTGCTGCCCAGAACAGCCATGTCGGCATGAAGACCAGCAAGCTTGTCGGCATCCTTGCGGATTCGCTCGTTGACTTCCCCGAGGAAACCCGCAGTCTCGCTGCATTGCAATGCGATGTCGCCCGACCTTTCCCCAAGGTCAGCCAGCAGATCCAGCTTTTCCAATTAAATCGCGCCCCCGAAACGACCCGCAGCAGTGCTGGATTAATCATGCACTGCAACAATTAATGTTCCGATAACTGCAATGCCGCGATGGCGCCTTGCAACGCGAGGCGCACTGGTCAACATATTGGAACGCCCGCCGCCCTTGAGGACCGACCGTGCTGCTGAACTTTCTCGACGAACTGCGCGCCGCCGGCATCAATGCGGGGATCAAGGAGCATCTGGTGCTGCTGGAGGCGCTCCAGCTGGATGCCATAGAGCGCCGGCCGGAGGAATTCTATTTTCTCGCCCGCGCGACCTATGTGAAGGACGAGGGGCTGATCGACCGCTTCGACCAGGTGTTCGCCAAGGTCTTCAGGGGCATGGAGACCCATTATGGCGTCAACCAGCAGGAGATCCCGGAGGAGTGGCTGCGCCTCGTCGCGGAGAAGTTCCTGAGCGCGGAAGAGATGGAAAAGATCAAGTCGCTGGGCAGCTGGGACGAGATCATGGACACACTGAAGAAGCGGCTGGAGGAGCAGCAGGGCCGGCATCAGGGCGGGAACAAGTGGATCGGCACCGGCGGCACATCCCCCTTCGGCCATGGCGGCTATAATCCCGAGGGCGTGCGGATCGGCGGCGAGGGCAAGCACAAGCGGGCCGTGAAGGTGTGGGAACAGCGCGCCTTCAAGAATCTCGACAATGATCGCGAGCTTGGCACGCGCAACATCAAGATCGCGCTGCGCCGCCTGCGCCGCTTCGCGCGGGAAGGCGCGGCCGACGAGCTGGATCTGGACGAGACGATCCGCGGCACCGCCCGGCAGGGCTGGCTGGACATCCATATGCGGCCCGAACGGCACAATGCGGTCAAGCTGCTGCTGTTTCTCGACGTCGGCGGATCGATGGATCCCTATGTGAAGCTGTGCGAGGAGCTGTTTTCGGCCGCCACCGCCGAGTTCAAGAACATGGAGTTCTTCTACTTCCACAACTGCCTGTACGAAGGCGTATGGAAGGACAACCGCCGCCGCTTCACCGAGCGCACCCAGACCTGGGACATCCTCCACAAATATGGTCATGACTATAAGGTCTTGTTCGTCGGCGACGCGGCGATGAGCCCCTATGAAATCAGCCACCCCGGCGGATCGGTCGAGCATTTCAACGAGGAGGCGGGGGCGGCATGGCTCCAGCGGATCGTCCACACCTATCCCGCGACGGTGTGGCTCAACCCGATGACCAAGGAACATTGGGGCTACAGCCAGTCGACCCAGCTCATCCGCCAGCTGATGGCCGACCGCATGTATCCGCTGACGCTCGAAGGGCTGGACGAGGCGATGCGGGAACTCACCCGCAAGCGATAGCGATAGCGATAGCGATAGCGTCAGGCCACCATGACCGGGAATGAACGTCATACCCGTTTCGGGCGCATCCGGCTCGCGCTGGAAGCCGCCGCGGTCGCGCCCGGCCTGCCCGGCCATGCCTTCGAATTTCTGATGTTCGGCTTCAAACAGGGATGGGCGTGCCTGTTCGGCGGGCTGATGCTGGTGCTGCTCGTCGGCACGCATTTCCTCTACCCGGCCGGCGCGCCGCTCCACCGCTATGATGTCCTGACGATCAGCGCGCTCCTCATCCAGATCGGGATGATCGCCTTCCGGCTGGAAACGCTGCGGGAGGTCGCGGTGATCGCCATCTTCCATGTCGTCGGCACGGTGATGGAATTGTTCAAGACCAGCGCGGGATCGTGGATCTATCCCGAAGGCAGCCTGCTGCACATCGGCGCCGTGCCGCTCTTTTCCGGGTTCATGTATGCCGCCGTGGGCAGCTATATCGCCCGGGTATGGCGGATCTTCGACTTCCGTTTCACCCACTACCCGCCGCGCTGGACCACATTATTGCTGGCCGCCGGCATCTACATCAATTTCTTCGCGCATCATTGGCTGCCGGACATCCGCCTGGCCCTGTTCGCGCTTGTCGCCTTCATGTTCGCGCGTTGCCGCATCTGGTACAAGCCCTTGCATGTCCATCGCCACATGCCGCTGCTGCTCGGCTGGCTGCTCGTTGCGCTGTTCATCTGGTTTGCCGAGAATCTGGGGACGTTCGCCAATGCGTGGACCTATCCCGACCAGGCGGAGGGGTGGCGCATCGTATCGCCCATGAAGATCGGCGCCTGGTATCTGCTGATGATCATCAGCTTCACACTGGTTTCCCTGATCTCGCCGATCAAGGGATTGGAGCGGGCATAGCTCATCAACGGGCCGCGCAACGCTCCACCCATAAGAACATCACATCCCTGTTCAAATTCCTGCCAAATCATGGCATCATGTGACGAACAAATAAGGGGAGTGTAAACATGGCGACGATTGCCGCGGCACCCACGCCGATCGTGCGTGACGAGAAGTTCTTCTTCGTTTCGGCCATCATCATGGCGCTCATACTCGTCCTCGGCTTTTCCCTGCAATTGGCCATGAAGCGATCGAGCTTCGGCTCGCCCCTCTATGTCCACGCCCACGCGCTGATTTTCTTTGGCTGGACAACGCTGTATGTCGTCCAGAATAGCCTGGTTGCCATGGGCAACACCGCCCTCCATCGGCGACTGGGTTGGCTTGCGACCCTGTTCGTTCCGGCGATGGTGGTCATGGGAACGTTCGTAACTGTCGCCATCGTGCAGCGCGGTGCCGCTCCCTTTTTCTTTCAGCCGCTCTATTTCCTGGTCATGAACCCGCTGTCGGTCCTCACCTTCGCCGCGCTGGTCGTAAGCGCGATCATCTTGCGGCGGCAGACCTTGTGGCATCGTCGGCTGATGTTCTGCGGCATGGCCATCCTGACAGGGCCGGGCTTCGGCCGCCTGCTGCCCATGCCGCTGTTCATTCCCTTCGCCGGATGGGCGGTCTTCGCCGCCGTGATGCTGTTCCCTCTGGCCGGCGTGATCCGCGACATAAGAAAGACCGGAAAGGTGCATCCGGCCTGGTGGTGGGGGATATTGGGCGTGGCGTCCGTACAATTCGGCGCGGAAGCCATCGCCAACAGCCCCTTAGGACCGCCGATCTATCAGGCCGTCACCGCCGGCACGCCAGGCGCAGCGATCGACCCGCTCGCCTATCCACCCATGCCCGGAGCGTAACCGCCGGGCCAAGCGGAATCACTGCCCTAAGGCCGCTCCGGTTCTGATTGAATCGGCACGACCCTGGAAAAGTCTTTGCTTCCCGTGATTTCCGAGCCGGCAGGTGATTCCACCTGCCTCGAAATCACCCTAACGATGCAGCACCCCACCCGTCATCGGTGCCGGCACGCCGGTCGTGCCCGGAAAGCTGATCGGTAATCCCGCAAGGTGACGCACGGCCATATAGGCAAAGCCCTCGGCCTCCACCGCGTCTCCGTTCAGGCCGATGTCGCCCACCGGCATGACTGGAAGCCCGGTCGCCTGCGCGATCATCCGCATCAGCGTGCCATTGTGCCGGCCGCCGCCGGCGACATGCAGCGCAGCGGGCCGTGCAGGCAAGTGATCCAGAGCGCGCGCCACGGAATGGGCGGTGAACGCCGTCAATGTCGCCGCGCCATCGGCCAGCGACAGACGCATGACGGCATCGGTCGAGAATCGCTCGCGGTCGATGCTCTTGGGGGGCAGCACGGCGAACCACTCATCGGCGAGCATGTCAGCGAGCAGCGCGTCATCCACCCGCCCCGTCGCGGCCACTGCGCCACCGGCATCGAAATCCGCATTGCCCTCGGCCTGCATCCAGTTGTCGATGAGGCCGCTGGCCATGCCGGTGTCGAAGGCGATCAGCTCATCCCCCTCGCCGATGAAGGTGATGTTGGCGACGCCGCCGAGGTTGAGGATCGCGGCGGGCCGCGCGAGATCATGGGCCAGCGCCCGGTGATAGACCGGCAGCAGCGGCGCGCCCTGCCCGCCCGCGCCCACATCCGCGCTGCGCAGGTCATTGACCACGGGGATGCCGAACGCCCCGGCCAGCGCGGCGCCGTCTCCGATCTGCCAGGTCCAGCCCCATTCCGGCCGATGCGCGACCGTATGGCCATGGAAGCCGATGACGCCGATCTCGCCCGCCTCCATGCCGCTGCGCCCGAGCAGATCGGCCACGGCATCGACATGCAGGGCCGTCAGCTCCTCTTCGACCGACGCGATCAACGGCTCGAAACCGGGCTTTTCCATCGTCATCGCGCGCAGGCACGCCTCGGCCAAGCGCGTGCGGAAGCCATCGCCATAGGATTGGCTGTGGAAAGCCACGGCCTCCCCCGCCGATACGCCGTCCGTACGGATCAGCGCCGCGTCGATCCCGTCGCGCGACGTGCCGGACATCAGTCCGATGGCGAGCATGCTATCCAATCCGCATTCTCCATGTTATGCGCCCAACCGATTTTCCGGCAAAGACAAGTATCATGACCCAATATCAGTCCGATCTTCTCCGTCTACTCGACACACGCGGCTACATCCACCAGCTCACCGACGCTGAGGGACTGGACGCCATGGCGCAGCGACAGGTCGTGCCGGGCTATATCGGCTTCGATCCCACCGCGCCATCGCTGCATGTCGGCCATCTGGTGTCGATCATGATGCTGCGCCAGCTGCAGAAGGCTGGGCACAAGCCCATCGTGCTGATGGGCGGCGGCACCGGCAAGATCGGCGACCCGAGCTTCAAGGACGAAGCGCGTAAGCTGCTGACCACCGATCTGATCGCGGAGAATGTCGCGAGCATCAAGCGCGTGTTCGAACGCTTCCTGACCTTTGGCGACGGGCCGAGCGACGCAATCATGCTCGACAATGCCGAATGGCTGGACAGGCTGGAATATATCCCGTTCCTGCGCGACATCGGCCAGCATTTCTCGGTCAACCGGATGCTGAGCTTCGACAGCGTGAAGCTGCGGCTGGATCGCGAGCAGTCGCTGAGCTTCCTCGAGTTCAACTACATGATCCTCCAGGCCTATGACTTTCTGGAGCTGTCGCGGCGCAGCGCCTGCCGGCTGCAGATGGGCGGATCGGACCAGTGGGGCAATATCGTCAACGGCGTGGAGCTTGCGCGCCGGGTCGATGGCACGCAGGTCTTCGGCCTCACCACGCCGCTGCTCACCAATGCCGACGGCACGAAGATGGGCAAGACCGTGGGCGGCGCGGTGTGGCTGAACGAGGATCAGCTTTCCAGCTACGACTACTGGCAGTTCTGGCGCAACACGGCGGACGCCGACGTCGCCATGCGCCTGCGCCTGTTCACCGACCTGCCGCTGGACGAGGTGGAGCGGTTGGCAGCGCTGCAGGGTGCGGAGATCAACGAAGCCAAGAAGATCCTCGCCAATGAGGCGACGGCCCTGTGCCGCGGTGTCGACGCAGCGGCAGCCGCCGCCGAAACCGCCCGCAAGACCTTCGAGGAAGGCGCGTCCGACGCCAACCTGCCCACCGTCGCGATCGGCGGAGACGGGCTGGCCGTCGTGCAGGCGATCGTCGGGCTGGGCTTTGCGACGTCGAACAAGGAAGTGCGCCGAAAGCTTGGCGAAGGCGCGATCCGCGTGAACGGCAATGTCGTCAGCGACCCCGCCTATGCGCTCTCGCCCGGTGACAAGGTCAGCTTCGGCGCCAAGCGGCACGGCATCGTGACCGCATAGGCGCGCGATTATTGCCTCATCGCTCGCCACAGCGGACGAATTAACCATATCTCATGTCGATGACGTAACCTCTGCTCAGCCACCTTCCGGTTGAGCGGAGGAGCGTCATGCAGCGATCGGGTCATATGTCGGCAAGGCCAGCACCGGAGGAGTTTCGGCGCGCCGAGCGTGCGCTTGTCGATCATCAGGCCGATATGTCTACCCGCTCCGGCAGCCATCCGGTCCGCATCGTCAACATCTCGCCGCTGGGCCTGATGGCCCGCTGTCCCGTCGACCTGCTCGTGGGCCAGCGTGTCCATTTCATCCTGCCCCACATTTCGCCCGTCGCCGCGGACATACGCTGGGTGGAAGACGGGCGGATCGGCGCGGAGTTTCTGGGCTTCATCCCGTTGCCAGCCTATACTGCGATGCTCGCGGCGATGACGCCCCGCCGCTCCGACTGGTAAACGATCAGGCACCTTCGATTGACGGAGAGACATCGTCGGGCGCGAGCAGCAGCCGGCTCTTTGGCAGTGCCTCGGGCATTTCGGTGCGCAGGAAACCCAGCACCGCTTCCCGCACCTCGCAGCGCAGGTCGAAGGCAATGGCGGCGTTGCGCGCGCTCAGCAATCCGCGCAGTTCCAGCGCCTCGGGCCGATGTTCCGTCACCTGCAGGATGGCGACCCGCCCGTCCCAGCGCGCATTCGCCTTCGTCGCCGCGATGAAGGCCGTCCGGATGCGCTCGACATCGGCACGCGGATCGACATGGAAGAAGACCGTGCCGAGCAGGTCGCTCGTCTGCGTCGTCCAGTTCTGAAAGGGCTTTTCGAGGAACCATGACACCGGCACCACCATGCGGCGGTCATCCCAGATCCGCACGATGACATAGGTCAGGCGGATGTCCTCGATCCGGCCCCATTCCCCCTCGACGATCACGACATCGTCCAGCCGGATCGGTTCCGAGAATGCCATCTGGATGCCGGCGATCAGGTTCTTGAGCGCGGGCTGTGCCGCCGCGCCGACCGCGAGGCCCGCGAGACCGGCAGACGCCATCAGCGTCACGCCGATGGTCCGCACGCCCGGAATCGCGATGAGCATCATCGCGACAACGACGAAGCCGATGACGAACTGCATGATGCGGTAGAGGATGCGGACGCGGGTATGGCGGCGGCGCGCGCGCAGATTGTCGTCCACACTCATGTCGGATCGCAGCTCCACCAGTTGCCGCAGGCCGCGCATCATCGACAGGGCCAGCCACCCGGCCAGCAGCGCGAAGACCATCTTGGAACCGATCGACCAGATCGCGGCGAAGCGTGGCCCAAGCGTCAGCGGTTGCAATCCGCCGCCGAGCGCCAGCAGCGCCACCAGCCAGCGCGTCGGCCCGCGCATCGCCGCGACCATGATGTCGTCGCTCTGATCGCTGGTGCGCCGGGCGATCCGCGAAAGCAGCGCGAAGACCAGCCAGTGGATGACGAGCGCGGCGGCGATGCTGCCAAGGATCGTCAGCGCGGCCTGGGCGGTAACGCCTTCGAAACCCACGTCGATCGGAGGAGAGGAGGAATTGGCCATGCGCGGCCAACGATGCAGTCCCGATTTTGTTTCGCACATGCAGCATGAACAGGGCAGGCCGCGCGGATCATCCCGTCAGCCGCTACGGATCAGCGCCACCGCCGCGTCGCGCTCGAACAGATAGAGGCAATGGCGCGCCGCCTGCCCGCGCGGCGAATCGAGGCCGCCGTCGCGATCCATGAGCAGGCGTGCGTCATCACGCGCGGCGTCGATCAGGCCGCCAATCTGCTCCGGCGTCGCGAGGCGGAAACGCTCCTCCCCCGACTGGCGTGTGCCGAGCAGTTCGCCCGCGCCGCGCAGCCGCAGATCCTCCTCCGCGATCCGAAAGCCGTCATTGGTCTCGCGCATCAGGGCAAGCCGCGCGCGCGCCGTCTCGCTCAGGCCGTTGCCGCGCAGCAGCAAGCAGGTCGACGCCTTGTCGCCCCGCCCGACCCGGCCGCGCAGCTGGTGAAGCTGAGCGAGGCCGAAGCGGTCGGCGCCCTCGATAATCATCAGCGTCGCATTGGGCACATCCACGCCCACCTCGATCACCGTCGTCGCGACCAGCACGCTCGCCTCGTTGCGGCTGAAGCGATCCATCACCGCGTCCTTCTCCGCCCCCTTCATCCGGCCATGGACGAGGGCGATGCGGTCCCCGAAGCGCTGGCGCAGGCTTTCCGCCCGCGCCTCCGCCGCAGTCAGGTCGCTCGTCTCGCTTTCCTCCACCAACGGGCAGACCCAATAGGCCTGCCCTCCACCCGCAATATGGCGGCCGAGCGCATCGACCACATCGTCCAGCCGCTCGCCGGAAATCACCCGCGTCTCGATCGGCTGGCGACCGGGCGGCATCTCGTCCAGCCGCGACACGTCCATTTCGCCATAATGGGTGAGCGTGAGCGTGCGGGGGATGGGCGTAGCCGTCATCACCAGCAGATGCGGCGTGCGCTCCGCCTTCGCCGCCAGCATCATCCGCTGCGCCACGCCGAAACGATGCTGCTCGTCGATCACCGCCAGCCCGAGATTGCGATAGGCGACGGCTTCCTGGAAGATCGCATGGGTGCCGACAAGGATGTCGATACTGCCATCGGCCAGCCCCATCAGCGTCGATTCGCGGACCTTGCCCTTTTCCCGCCCGGTCAGGATCGCGACGGTCACGGGCAGGCCCGCGAGCATCCGCTGCAAGGTCGCGAAATGCTGCCGCGCGAGGATTTCCGTGGGTGCCAGCATCGCGCCCTGCGCGCCAGCCTCGACTGCATTGAGCAGCGCCATCAGCGCCACCAGCGTCTTGCCCGCGCCGACATCGCCCTGGAGCAGGCGGAGCATTGGCACCGGCTGCGCCATGTCGCCCTCGATCTCCGCCGTGGCCCGCTGCTGCGCCCCGGTCGGCGCGAACGGCAGAGTGAGCATCGCGCGCAGCCGGCCATCGCCGGCAATCGGCACGCCCCGCCTGCGCCGGGAAGAAGCGCGCACCAGCAGCAGCGCCAGTTGGCCAGCGAAAATCTCGTCATAGGCCAGCCGCTCGCGCGCGTTGGCGGCCTGCGGATCGGCATGGACGGCTATGAGCGCCTCACGCCACGCATGCCAGCCCCTGGCGGAGAGCAGCCCCGGCTCGATCCATTCGGGCAGTTCCGGCGCGCGGTCCAGCGCCTGCGCCACGAAATCCCGCAGCCGGTTGTTGGTCAGCCCTTCCGAGAGCGCATAGACGCTTTCGCGCGCCGGCACCGTGGCGGCTTCCTCAGGGGGCAGCACATAGTCGGGATGGACGATCTGCAGCTGGTCGCCATAGACATCCAGCTTGCCCGAGACGAAGCGCGGCTCGTTGAGCGGCAGCAGCTTGCGCGGCCAGGCGCTGTTGCGCCCGAAATAGATGAGCGAGACGACATTGCCATGCCCATCCTTCGCCTGCACGCGGAAAGGTGCGCGGGCGCTGCCCGATGCGCGATAGTCGAACGGCGTCAGCATGATGCCGATGACGCGCCCGGAATCGGCGGGATCGAGCCGATCCGTCAGCACCCGGTCGATCGCGCCGGTGGGCAGGTGGAAGGCCAGATCGACCGCGCGGGCAAGGCCAAGGCGCTCCAAAGGCTTGGCCAGCGCACTGCCGACGCCCTTCAACGCCGATATTTCGGCAAACAGCGGATTGAGAATATCGGGTCGCATGGCTATCTCCGGCGTCCTAGCCCAGCCGGGCCGGTCATACAAACGCCGCTCCGGTCAATTTTTCGCGCGTAGCGAGGACAACAACAGCATGACCGACGACATCCGCCTCCGCCGCCTGCGCTTTCGCGCGTGGCATCGCGGCACGAAGGAAGCCGACATCATGATCGGCTGTTTCTTCGACCGCCACGGGACGAGCTGGAACGACGAGGAAATCGCCTGGTACGAGACGTTCCTGGAGGAACAGGATGTCGACATCATGGCTTGGGCGCTGGGCACCCAGCCGGTGCCGGAGCATTTCAAGGGGCCGATGATGGAGGCCTTCTGCCGCCTCGACTATATCAAGATCGCCGAATGACCGCGGGCCGGCGCTGATCGCATGACCGACATCCAGACCATCATCAAGGCGCGCGCGCCGCTTACCCTCTCAGGCGTGCCGGCCGGTTTCCAACCCTGGATGCTGGCGGACGTCGCGCGGGCGGCACCGCTGCGCGCCGTGTTCGTCGCGTCTGACGAACAGATGATGCAGGCGGTGGCCGATACCGCCGGCTGGTTCGCGCCGGAACTGCAGATCATCGCGCTGCCGGCATGGGATTGCCTGCCCTATGACCGCGCCTCCCCCTCGCTGCGCGCCGCCTCGCAGCGGCTGGCGGGGCTGCACGCATTGCAGGAAAAGCCCAAGGGGCCGCAGCTTGTCGTCACCACGATCAACGCGCTGACCCAGCGGACGCTCACGCCCTTCCGCGTGCGCCAGCTGGTGGCGCGGCTCGCGCCGGGCGAGCGCATCGCCATCGAAAAGCTCGCCGCCATGCTGCAGGCCAACGGCTATGCGCGCACCGACACGGTGCATGATGCCGGCGAATTCGCCATCCGTGGCGGCATCGTCGATCTGTTTCCCGGCGGCGAGGCCGAGCCGCTGCGGCTCGACTTCTTCGGCGACGAGATCGAGACGATGCGCAGCTTCGATCCATCGAACCAGCGTACGACCGGCAATATCGCAGGCTTCACCCTGCTCCCCGCGTCCGAGGCGCTGCTGGACGAAGAGACCATCAAGCGCTTCCGCAGCCGCTATCGCGAGACCTTCGGCGCGACCGCCACCGGCGATCCGCTGTATCAGGCGGTGAGCGATGGCCGGCGGCTGGCCGGCATGGAGCACTGGCTGCCACTGTTCGAGGAACGGCTGGTGCCGCTCGCCGATCATCTGGGCGATGATGTCGTCGTCATCGCCGACCATGGGGTCGCCGGCGCGGCCGAGGGGCGGTTCGAGGCGATCCGAGATTATCATGCGAACCGGATCGCGGCGCAATCCTCCAATCCCGGCGCCTACCGCCCGCTGCCACCCGAAAGCCTCTACCTGACCGCGCAGGAATGGCAGGCGACGACGGAGAGCCTGCCCGTCCACAGCACCACCCCCTTCCATGAGCCCGAAAGCGCCAAGGTGCTGGATTTCGGCGTGGACAGCGCCCGCGACTTCGCGCCCGAGCGCGCGCAGAACGTCAATATCTACGAAGCGGTGGCCAAACATCTGGCCGCCCTGCGCCTGGGCACCAAGAAGATCGTGATCGCCAGCTATTCGAAGGGCGCGCGCGAGCGGCTCTCCGGCCTGCTCGCCGATCATGGCGTCAAGCGGCTGGTCGAGACCGACAACTGGCAGGAAGCGCTGGGCACGGCGGCCGGCGGCAGCATCTCGCTCGCCGTCTTGCCGCTCGACCATGGCTTCACCGCGCCCGATGTCGCGCTGCTCACCGAGCAGGACATGCTGGGCGACCGGCTGGTGCGGCGGAACAAGCGCAAGAAGAGCGCCGACGCCTTCCTCTCGGAACTGGCGACACTGACCCCCGGCGACCTCGTCGTCCATGCCGATCACGGTATCGGCCGCTATGACGGGCTCACCTCCATTCCCGTCGGCAAGGCGCCGCATGACTGCGTGCAGCTGGGCTATGCCGGCGGCGACAAGCTGTATGTACCGGTCGAAAATCTCGACGTGCTCTCCCGCTACGGCTCGGAAAGCGACGGCGTAGCGCTCGACAAGCTCGGCGGCGAGGCATGGCAGCGCCGCAAGGCCAAGATGAAGGAGCGCATCCGCGAGATCGCGGGTGAACTGCTCAGGACCGCCGCCCTCCGCGCGCTGAGGCAGGCGAGCGTGGCCGAGCCCGATGCAGCCGGCTATCCCGCCTTCGTCGACCGCTTCCCCTATCAGGAAACCGAGGATCAGGACCGCGCCATTTCCGACGTGGTCGAGGATCTGGGCGCGGGCAAGCCGATGGACCGGCTCGTCTGCGGCGACGTGGGCTTCGGCAAGACGGAAGTCGCCCTGCGCGCGGCCTTCGTCGCGGCGATGGCGGGGATGCAGGTGGTGCTCATCTGCCCCACCACCCTGCTCGCGCGCCAGCATCACATGAATTTCGAGGAGCGCTTTCGTGGCTTCCCTCTGAATATCGGTCGTCTCTCCCGCCTTGTGCCCGCAGCAGAGGCCAAGAAGGTGAAGGAGGGCCTGGCCGACGGCACGCTCGATATCGTCATCGGCACCCATGCGCTGCTCACCAAGGGGCTGGAATTCAAGCGGCTCGGCCTCGTCATCGTCGACGAGGAGCAGCGCTTCGGCGTTACCCACAAGGAACGGCTGAAGCAGCTGAAGACCGATGTGCATGTGCTGACGCTGACGGCGACGCCGATCCCGCGCACGTTGCAGATGGCGATGTCCGGCCTGCGCGACCTTTCCGTCATCCAGACGCCGCCGGTCGATCGGCTCGCGGTGCGGACCTATGTGATGCCGTGGGATGGCGTGGTCATCCGCGAGGCGCTGCTGCGCGAACATTATCGCGGCGGCCAGAGCTTCTTCGTCGTACCCCGGATCGCCGACCTTGCCGATATCGAGGAGTTCCTGCGCACCGAAGTCCCGGAAATCCGGCCCATCACCGCCCATGGCCAGATGAGCGCGAGCGAAGTGGAAGAGCGCATGTCGGCCTTCTACGACAAGCGCTACGACGTGCTGCTCTCGACCACCATCGTCGAGAGCGGGCTCGACATCCCGAGTGCCAACACGCTCATCATCCACCGCGCCGACCGCTTCGGCCTTGCCCAGCTCTATCAGCTGCGCGGGCGCGTGGGCCGCTCGAAGACGCGGGCCTATGCCTATTTCACCACGCCAGCCGACCGGATCGTCACCGAGACCGCAGAGAAGCGGCTAAAGGTGCTTTCCGACCTCGACACTCTGGGCGCGGGCTTCCAGCTTGCCAGCCATGACCTCGACATTCGCGGCGCCGGCAATCTGGTGGGCGACGAGCAATCGGGCCACATCAGGGAAGTCGGCTTCGAACTCTACCAGTCGATGCTGGAAGACGCGATCCTGGCCGCCAAGGCCGGTGGCGCGGGGCTGGAGGCGCCGCAGCGCGACGCCTATTCGCCGCAGATCACGATCGATGCGCCGATCATGATCCCG
This sequence comes from Sphingobium arseniciresistens, assembly GCA_029167225.1. GTDB lineage: Bacteria > Pseudomonadota > Alphaproteobacteria > Sphingomonadales > Sphingomonadaceae > Sphingobium > Sphingobium arseniciresistens. The sequence goes on along the minus strand of JARFNK010000012.1, from coordinate 50,806 downwards.
GACGATTATGTGCCGGATCTCGACCTGCGCATGGCGCTGTATCGCCGGATCAACGAACTGGAGGACCGCCAGGGCATCGAGGCCTTCGCCGCCGAGCTGATCGACCGCTTCGGCAAGCTGCCTGCCCCCACGCAGAACCTGCTCAAGCTCATCGAGATCAAGCAGAACTGCCTGCGCGCGAACATCGCCAAGATCGATGTCGGCCCCAATGGCGCGCTCGTCAGCTTCGCCAACGACTATTTCCCCAATCCGCCGGGCCTGATCGCCTATGTCCAGCGGCTGGAAGGCACGGCGCGGTTGCGGCCGGACAGCAAATTGCTGTTCATGCGCAGCTGGGCCGATCCGGTGGCCCGGCTCAACGCGGCGCTGCAACTCTCCAAGGGGCTGGCGAAGTCGGCCCGAACATAGGACCGGGCATGGGCCGGCCCCAGGCGCGATCAGCGCTCGGTGCCTGCCCCTGCCCCTGCCCCCGCCAACGCAGCCAGCTCCGCGCCGTCGACTGCCGCGGAACGGAGGAAACCCTGGAAATAATCGCAGCCCTCATGGGCGAGCAGCGCCAGCTGCTGTTCGGTTTCCACGCCTTCCGCGATGACCTCCAGCCCCAGCGACTTCGCCATCTGGATCACCCCGCGCACGATCACCCGATCGCGCCGCGACCCGGCGATATCCTGCGCCAACGCCCTGTCGATCTTCAGATAATCGAGCGGTAGTGCCTTCAGATAGGCGAGGCTGGAATAGCCGGTGCCGAAATCGTCGATGGCGACGCGCAGCCCCGCCTCGCGCAGCCGGTCGAGCAGCTGGACGGCGCTGACCATATCCTCGATCAGGCCGCTCTCGGTGATCTCCACCGTCACGCGCCCACGCGGAAAGCCCTGGCCATCGACGCGCGCGAGAAAATCCGCAAGAAAGTCCGGCTGGGCAATATCGGCGGCAGTGACGTTGATCGACAGCCTCACCTCGCTCAGCGCACCGGGCCAGCCAGCGGCGAGCCGCAGCGCCTGGCTCTGGATATGGGCCGAAAGCGGCAGCATGAAATCGGACCGACCAGCCGCCGCGAACAGCGCGCCTGCCCCCAGCATGCCATAATGGGGGTGCTGCCAGCGCGCGAGCGCCTCCACCCCGGCCATGCGGCCGTCCGCCGTGGCATATTGCGGCTGGAACACCACATCGATCTCGCCCCGGTCGAGCGCGAGCCGCAGGTCGGTTTCCAGCCGGTCGTCATCGACCGCCTGGCTTTCGCGTTCACGGCGCAGGATGCGGATGCCTTCGCCGGTCGAGGCGCGTGCATCCGCCAGCGCCGTGCCCGCCCGCCGCAACAGCCGCGCCGCATCGTCGCCGCGCAGCGCCTCTGCAATGCCGCAGCGCGCCGTCATTCGGATCAAGTGGTCGCCCGCGCTGAACGGCTTGCTGACCTCCGCGACCAGCCGCTGCGCCAGGAAGATCGCGCGATCGGCATGAACGTGCCGGAGCGCGACGAGGAACGTCGTCCCCGCGATCCGGGCGACGATCGCATCGCCCGGCGCCAGATCGTCCACCAGCCGCTCCATCCGCCGCGCGGACCGGCTGAGCAGCGCGTCGCCGGCAAACTGGCCATAGGCGGAATTAAGCCTGTCGAACTGGCTGATGCCGATCAGCAGCGCGATCGGACGGCCCTCGCCATCGAGGGTCTGCATGCCCTCCCCGCCGTCGGCCAGCAATGCATTGTCCAGCCACGCAAGTGCCCCCGCGCGATTGCGCAGGCCGGTAAGGTAATCGCGCTGTTCCGGCATGCGGGCCGTGGCCGAAGGAAAGGGCTCGACCCTCCCGGAAATCCCCCCCGCGTCGGGGTGAAGATGCTGGACCACCCGCCGCGCCATGCCGTCTGCAAGCGCATGGGCAAAGGCGGTCGGCCCGCCCCGTCGCAGCGCGGTCTGGATCGCGGCGATCATTCCCTGGCGGTCGTCCCCCGCCACGATACGCAGCAGAGTGCGCACACGGCAGGGCCTGGCAGCTAGGTCAAGCTCTCGGGCCAGGGCCTCGCTGACCGTCACCAACCCCGTGGCCAGATCCAGACGCCAGCCCAACGAGTCGCTGCGGTAGATCGCCTGGCGGTCGCGCGCCTGGGCGACGCCGCCGCCCACGCGCTCGACATGTACCAGCGCGCTGGCGAGCACCGCCTGCAACGCCGGCACCGTGACCGGGGCGACCAGATAATGGGTCGCGCCCGCCGCGACGAGATCCGGCACCGCCGCCACATCCTCGGCATCTATCACCGCAATCAAGGCGGCCCCTGCCGCGACGACGGCGTCGTTCAACGCCGCAAGCTGCTCGGTCCGCTCCGGCACGCCGCGCATGTCCACCATCGCGACGAGCGCTTCGGAGGCAAGGAAGCGCCGGGCAAGCCCGACATGGCGCCGCGCCGCAATACTACGCCAGCCGGCCTGCGACGCGCACTGCGCCAGCCCGTCGCGATCCCGCGCCGAAAGGATGAACAGCCCAGGCCGCCAATTGCCGCGCTGTTCCCCCTCGACCATGAAACTCCTTTCGCGATTATGCCGGGACGGGCCAGCCGCCCAAGCATGACCCCATGCTTGCAGCCGCTCTAACGCCTGAACCTTACCGCAGGTTTGACGGCACAATAAAGCGGCGCAATATCCATCGTTCCTGCCGCACGCCTTGCACCCGCCCCTGCCATGTCCTAGCTAATGGCAATGGAAAAGAGCGAAAAGGCAGATGGACGGTCGATGACCGACGGCTTTGGCCGGCGGATTGATTATCTGCGCATTTCCGTGACTGATCGCTGCGACCTGCGCTGCCGCTATTGCATGTCGGAACGCATGACCTTCCTGCCCCGCAACGAATTGCTGACGCTGGAGGAAATCGCGATCATCTCCGACAGCTTCATCGCGCGCGGCGTGCGCAAGATCAGGCTGAGCGGCGGCGAGCCCCTGGTCCGGCGGGACTTCGTGGATCTTGCCCGCCGCATCGGGCGGCATGTCAAGGCAGGCACGCTCGACGAACTCACCCTCACCACCAATGGCACGCACCTGGCCGAGCATGCCGCGGCGCTGGCCGACGCCGGTATCCGCCGGATCAATGTCAGCCTGGACAGTATCGATCCCGATCGCTTCGCCTTCATCACCCGCGGCGGCAAGCTGGACAAGGTGCTGGAGGGCATCGCCGCCGCGCGGGCCGAAGGGATCGCCGTCAAGATCAACATGGTGGCGCTGCGCGGGCTGAACGAAGACGAGATCCTGCCGATGCTCCGCTGGTGCGACGCGCAGGGGCATGACCTGACCCTGATCGAGACGATGCCGCTGGGCGAGATCGAGGAAGATCGCACCGATCGCTATCTGCCGCTCGCCGAGGCGCTCGCGCCGGTCAGGGAACAGCACAGCATCACCGCCGTCGCACACCGCACCGGTGGCCCCGCACGCTATCATGCCGTCGAGGGCATGAACGTGCGCCTGGGCCTTATCACGCCGATGAGCGATAATTTCTGCGCCGGCTGCAACCGCATGCGGCTGACCTGTCAGGGCCGCATCTACATGTGCCTGGGCCATGAGGATCATGTCGACCTGAAGGCCGCCTTCCGTGAAGGTGGAGCCCCTGCGATCGACGCGCTGCTGAACCGGGCGCTTGCCGCCAAGCCCCTGCGCCACCAGTTCTCGATCGCGCCCAACGCGCAGGCCGCAACCCGTCGCCATATGAGCGTTACCGGCGGATGAGCACAGAACCCCGCCGGGGGCTCGTGGCGTCGCCTACCCAGGCCGCGCGTGCTGCCGAGGAGCGCCTGCGCGCCGCCTATGACTTCGTGCCGCCCGAGGAGGCCGACATGCTGATCGCGCTCGGCGGCGACGGCTTCATGCTGCAGACCCTCCATGCCATGCTCGAATCGCACCGGATGGTCCCGGTCTTCGGCATGAACCTGGGCACCGTCGGCTTCCTGATGAACGAATGGCGTCTGGAGCGCCTGGAACACCGGCTGGAGACAGCGAAGGTCTACAAGGTCAATCCCCTGCGGATGCGGGTCGAGACGATCGACGGCGAGCGCTTTTCGATCCCCGCGATCAACGAAGTCTCCCTGCTGCGCGAAACGCGCCAGACCGCGAAGCTGGAGGTGGAGGTCAACGGCCGCGTCGTTTTGCCTGAGCTGGTCTGCGATGGCGTGCTGGTGGCCACTCCTGCCGGCTCCACGGCCTATAACCTGTCCGCGCACGGCCCTATCCTGCCGCTCGGCTCCGGCCTCGTCGCCCTGACGCCGATCAGCCCCTTCCGCCCCCGACGCTGGCGCGGCGCCATCCTGCCCGAGGGGACGACGTTGCGCTTCTCCGTGCTGGACGCGGTCAAGCGCCCCGTCAGCGCCGTGGCGGACCAGCGCGAAGTGCGCGACGTTGCGACCGTGGAAGTCGGCATCGACCGCGCAACGCCGCTGACGCTTCTGTTCGATCCCGAACACACGCTGGACGACCGGATCGCGGCCGAACAATTTATCGCATGAAGGCGCTGTTTTAGCGCTTGCGCTTTTCCGAATCCCGCTGCTATAGGCGCGGCCTGCCCGGCGGAATGGCCGGCACCGCAATGGTCCCTGATAGCTCAGCGGTAGAGCATCCGACTGTTAATCGGACGGTCGTAGGTTCGAATCCTACTCAGGGAGCCATTCTGAAACATCCGAGTTTTCGGGCCCTTTTTCGGGTTCCGGGCTCGGAGTTTCAGGGGGCATTTTCTCAAGCATTCCAAAGGGTTCTCGGAAGGTAACTGTGAGCTTCCCATGAGCCCAAGTGCTGTTCAAAACCAACAGATCCAAAGCGGTGTTTTTGGCACCGGGAGACTGTATGCTGAAGGTTCGATGAGCCTTTCGAGCTAGGTCAAGCAACGCGATTCCGTCATCGACGAAATTATCTTCAGCGTTGTGGAGAAGCTCGATCTGACGTTGACACCTAGCCCGTTCTTCTCGCCATGTGGACGCCATTCGGTCATGCATGTCGGCGGTGATCCTGCCATCGAGATGATCGACGTAGAGCTTATCGAGCCGTTCCTGAAGACGATCGGCTTCTAGGCGAAGGCGTCCGACCGTCTCCACTCTCTCCCTGCTCTTGTCGGTGTGCGCTTCCCGGATAGCTCTTTCGATCAGCGAGAAGACCCTGTCATCCATGTGGAGACGCGCGAGCTGTTCCTCGAACGCCTGAACCAAGGCCTCTTCCCGAACATATTTCTCGGGGCACTTCTGCTTGAAGCCTGAGCAGTGGTAGTAGATGTAGCGGCCTCGCTGCATCTGCGCGACAACTGCGCAGCCGCAATGCCCACACGTGATCAGACCGGCGAATGCGAATCGCAGAGGCTCAGCGCGCACGTTGCTGACGCTACGGCCATCCAATACCTCTTGGACGTTCTCCCATGTCTCGGTAGTGACGATGGGCTCATGGGTGCCTTGGTAGAGCCTGCCAGCCCATTCGAACGCCCCAGCATACAAGCGATTGCGAAGCGTATAGTGGATCGTGCTCAGACCCACGGGTCGACCGCTGCGGCGATATCGCAGACCGTCGGCGCGGGCCTTCGCCGTAACCTCCTTGAGAGAATAACTCCCTGTCTCAAACCACTCGAAAACGCGTGTGACGATTGGCGCCATGTCGGGGTCGGGCACGATGATTTTTTTGCCGTGCGGACCAACGACATTGAGATAGCCGATGGGAGCGTGTGTCGGCCAAATACCTTGCTTGGCCTTCTCGATCATCCCCTTCCTGGCTTCCTCGGATAGGTTGTCCACGTAGTTCTTAGCCATCAGGACCTTGATGCCATGCATGAACTTTTCCGACGAGCGCGACTCGTGCGAAAGGACTGTTCCCTCCTTTACGAGATGGAGTTCGATATCGAAGGCGTCGAGCGTTACCCAATCCTTGATGTTTCGGTAAAGGCGATCGGTCTTCTCCACGAGGAGATGTCGGACACCGGGATGAGCCCGTAGATATTTAAGCATCGCTTCAAATTGAGTGCGTCCGGTCTTCTTGGCGGTCTCTACATCTACATATTGCTCGACAATGGCGAATCCTTGGCGCTCCGCATAATCCCGGATCAACGCAATCTGGGCGTCGATTGAAAAGCCTTCTTTCTCCTGTTCCGCCGTCGAAACCCGAGCATAGAGGACTGCTTTCTCGGCAGCCGATCTTTGACGGGCTCCCGAGTTCCTGGTTTCCTTGGCTTTACGTGGCCTCGCCATGTCTTACTCCAACCTGCAATGAAGCTATCCACCCAACACCCCCTCCCCTCTTCTCTAGATCGAATGGTGTGCCCATGGATGGGTCAGAAGGTATGTCGTCTTATCGCTGCGTTTTACGGGGTCGCCCTCGTTTTTTCCGCGGAGACGCCTTCGGGGGCATGTTAGAATTGACATCTGGCGGCGTCACCTCCCATTGGACGAGCATCCACATATAGTCCGCGAGGTTCCCCAGAAGGTTCCTAGCCTCATTTTCCGATACGGGCCGTTTCAAACGCTCCTCGAAAAGAGCCTGGGCGTCCAAGATAAGTTCCCGCGAGAATGCGCTGCGCCGAACTGTCCAGCGATCGTCCGATCGCGATTCGTCATGTGCGGAAGCGGTCGGTAAAGAGGGCCGTTCGGAAGGCGTGGTTGGCGGCACCGCTCCATAAGCCGTGGTAGGAAGGCGTAGCCGTTTCATGGCCGCACCACCTGGACCGACGCACGGGTGAAGAAGGCGTCTCGCCCGAAGCGTCGCTGGAGATGGACCGCGACGCTGGCTGCATAGCGTCGTTGCCGCCATTGAGTGGGGCTATGGTAGGCACCCACTGCCCTCCAATAATCCCGTGTCATCGCCAGGCTGGACAGGAATATCCATCGGGCGGCGTTCACGTTGAAGCAGGCGTCGTGCGTGAGCCACCAACGCACGTGAGAAGCAGGACGTCCCGTCATGGCGGCGAGCTTCGGAACCCACCAGCTATTGACCTGCAACGGGCCAAGATCATGGCTGCCATTGCTATTCTCGATCTCAGCGCCGACCCAGCCGCCTTCCTGGTCCCGAAGGCCCCATAGGGTTTTTTCAAGCCAGAGCTTGCCGGATGATGCCTGCCGGATACAGCGGGCGATCTCGCCTTCCAACATGCTCGTTGCTGGCTCCCGAGAAGCCGCCTGGGTCGGATTGGAAAGGAATAGCGAAGCGAGAACCGCCCAAGAAGTTTTAAGGGGACGTGCCCGACGTGCAAGGGGCGTGGACCGCGTGATCATATGTCGACCCCCATGATCATCAGCGGGTCGCCCTGGATCGGAGCAAGGAGCCGTTCGCCCGATATGACTTCGATATGGGTATGGTGATCGAATAGGACTCGGCTGGACGGCCCTGTCCGCCCGGTATGAATAAATAGCCCCGGCATACCCTTCGACCGGCACAGCGTGGCAAATCCGTCGACATGCTCTGGACGAATGGCGCTGGCATAGCGCTTGGCCTGGATAAGCCAGGTCCGCCCCTGAATGATAACCTTGCCGTCAAGACCGCCATCGCCGGTATAGCGGCGATTACGGACAACCCCGCAGCCACGGCGCTCGAAGCATTCGAGCAGGAGTTCCTCGAACGCGAGCGGATCCATGCCGCGCAGGCGAGAATAGATGACGCCCGGAGGCTGGCCGCGATCCGCCCCTTGCAGTTGCAGGAACATCGTTCGCGCTTGCCGGTGGCGCCATCGATGGCGGATTGGCACCCGCAATCGGCGGCCGAGCCAAGCGATCAGAACAAGCGATATGAAGAAGATCCATAGGTAATGATGATGCGGCTCCAGAAAGCCCGATTTTGCTTGGGCCGGAACGGTTGATATGGTCGCCGCGGTCAGGGTCAGGACCGCCGCGCGAATGCTCTTTTCAGCGATCATGACCGCCTCCATGTTCGTGGGTCTGGGTGTTGGGTGATTGCGATGCCGGCTCAGCCTGGCGCTCGGCCGGGTGGGAGTTTTCGGGGGCTGCCCCGCCCCGTCCGAGCAGGGATGTCAGCCACTGGTCCATCGCTTGCGCGGCGGACTGCGCGCGCCCCGCCAGAAAGGCGGCCAAGCCGTCAGGCTGCTGAGCTCGAAGGCGGAGTTCCCGCTCGGCCTCCATGCGTTCCTTGCGGGCTGCCCGATCGGTGCGCTGCCGGTCTCTCAGCTCGTCCAGTCGCTCGCTGTGCCGGATTCCCCGGTCTTTGAGGCTGTCACGATCGAGGCGGCCCAGCCCTTCGAGTGAGGAGGTCTTCTCACCGGAGCGGCGCTCCAATTTATCGATGAGCCGCTTTTCATTCTCGGTCCAGAGTTTCACGCCGTAGCGCGCGCGCGTGATGGCGGTGTAATAGTTCTGACCGGTGACCAGCGACGAGTTGACCGGCGCCAGGACATAGACGCGATCATAAGTCTTCGATTGGGCGGAATAGACGGTTTCCGCGTAGCCGTGGTCCCAATTCTTATGAAGCGAGAGATCGACGTCCTGAACCCGGCCATCCCGGTCCCAACGGATGGTGGCGACAGCACCTTCCAGCCGCTCGACGGTGCCACGCTCCGCGTTCTTCAGGTTGAGGTCGTGATTGACGAGGCGCCACTGGATGCGGTCACCCTGGGCGAGGTCGCGTTCCTCGCTCTTGAATACATTGACCTGCGAAGCCCTACCCAACCGGGGATCCCACCGGATGGTGCGACCGTTCTCATCCACGAGGTTTACAACCTGTCGACCGCGGGCATCGCGTGCGAGACCAACAACACGATATTCGGCATCGCGCACAATGCCGAGGCCGGCGACGCCGCGCGAAAAGATGAGCACCTGGCCGCCGGAATAGAAGCGAGCCATCTGCTTTTCCTGGTCGGTCATGCCGGACGGGGTCAACACCGAAAGGCGGGCTTCCTCAGCGGCAACGGCACCTTCGGTTTTCAGGGCCTCCCGAATCTTGGTGTTGACGATCAGCCGGGTGGAATTCTCCAGCACGAGGATGTTGGTGTTGGCGCGATTCTCCGGCTTCAGCCGGGTCCATTCACCAACCAGGAGTTCGGCGAGCGTCTCGCTGTTTGCGCCGCTGACCACCTTGTCGAGATTTTCGAGCGACCCGGCATAGTTGTTGAGGCGGGCTTGGGTGACCGCCGCCTTCATCGCCCGGGTCTGCTGCCGCACCGACTCTGTCAGTTCTTCTTTCGGGAGGCCGAGCCGCTGCAGGAGCCAGAAGGGCTTTCCCTGCTCGATAGCGCCGGTCTGCTTGTTGTCGCCGAGCAGGATGAGTCGCGCCCCGGTCGTGCGGCTGATTTCGAGAACGCGCAGCGCCTGCCGGTTTCCGAGTTGGCCTGCCTCGTCCAGGATCAGCACATGGCTATCATCCAGACGATGGCCGCCGCCGGCGATCAGGCTCGCCACCGTGCGGGATTCGATCTGCGCGTCTTTCCCCAAACCGGCTGCTGCCGACGACGTCGGAGCTAAAGCGATCAGCGTTGTTCCGGGAGCCGCTGCCTCGTTCAACGCTCCTACGAGGGTTGATTTGCCGGCGCCGCCGACACCATGGACTCCGACAACCCGATGGGAGGTAGTTCCTATATGGAGAAGGGCGACTTCCTGAGCGACATTCAGGCCCTTTTCAGCGCTGATTTCCTGCAATCGCTCCGCCGTCGCGATGGGTGTCGCGTCATTGAGAGCAAGGGCAAGGTGATCGGATAGGGCAAGCTCAAGACGGGCCGAGCGCCGGGAGGTGCGACCTCGTGTGAGGATCTGATCGCCTGTCTGCTCACGGGTTTCGAGCAGTTTGCGCTGCGCCTCGTGATTTTCCGCGAGCGGACGGATGTCGGAGAGCCGGACCTCCCCGACATGCGATGCCAATCCGTACTGGAGCAACCGACCAAGGTTGTTGACGGCCTCCCGACCCTCCCCCTGACGCAGCCCGAACAGCATCGCCCGAGCAGCGGTAGCGGGATCGACCGCGATCGTCCGCTCCCCTTCCCGTCCAGCTTCGATCAGGGTGAATTCGATGGTCTCTCGATACCCACCAAGCCGGTCCTGCCAGCGCGTGTGCAGAGCCTCCAGCGACACCTTTTCCTTAGGGCCACGGGTTTCATAGAAGGACTGTCGGCGGGCAGCCTGACCCGTCAGGCCGTGTTCCTTCGCATGGGCTTCGATCTGCTCGGCCCGTTGAGACAGTTCCGAGATGAGGCCTCTGGGCACTCCCCGAATTTCGAACAACCCTTTACGGGGATCGAACTGGACCTCGTAGCCGAGTTCGCGGAGACGATGGGCAAGCTCGTTGCGATAGACCTGCCCTGCGACCATCTGCTCGGCGAACATGGCGCGCGTCTCGAGGCTCACCATCTGCTCACCATCCTGACGGTTGGTGATGTTCATGACCACGACATGGGTGTGCAGATGGGGGTCGAGTTCGCGCGAGGCGTGCTCGGTAAAGCGGGCGAAGATCAGCCGCCCGGTCGTTTCATGGACAATCTTGCCCTCTGAGCGATGGCGTAGCGTCGCGTGCTCTTCCAGGTAGGAAAGTGCTACGCTCACGGCTTGCTCGTGAGCGGCAACGATCCTGTCGTCGCCGGCGACCAGCGCCATGATCGACACCGACTTGGGCGCGTTGACGGCGAAGTCCCATCCCTGGTGATGCTGAATCTGGCCATGCTTGCGGTGACGGCCCAGTTGCTGATCGCCAATCTTGCCCGCCAGCAATTCCTGAAACAGAGCGGGATCGACCTTCTCGCCCTCAAGACCAAGTTCGGCCGCTATCCGGCCACCCCATTCCGAATGCTCGTCGGATCCCTTGGTGTAGTAGTCTCCCACCGTATAGTAGCGGGCGATATTGGCGGGCGTGCCCTTGAGGCGGCGAGGATGGATCATGCCGGCCTCGCGGAATTGCGATCGCCATCGTGCCGACCATGCTGCCGCAACCGGAACCCGGCTGCCTTACCGTAGAGAGTGAGTTCAGGAGGTGTCGCCTGCTCGTCTTTGCGCTCATCGTTTGCCTGAGTCTCGCTGCCGTTCAGTCCAATCCCGGTCGGCGCTGCCGGTTTCGTCGGTTGCTGTGCGGGAGTGGACAATGGCAGTTCTGGGCTCTCCGGCCCGGCCCGCTGCCGCCGCGGGCGGGATGACGCCGGCTTCGGCCCTTTGGGCGATGGTTGTGATGGCGGAACTGGTTGTGGGGCGGGGACGGCTGGCGGCGCCGAGAGCCGAATGGGTGGCGCCGTTCGCTCCTTGAAGGCAACCCCGATGGAAGGAACCGTGTTGTAACGGTCCTCGAACCGGACCACCGGAAGGTTTCGCCCGAAGCGGAGATATCCTTCCAGGTTCGGGAGATTGGTGACCTCGGTGTGCATCACCAGCGGTCGCGTCACCTGCATGCGGCTGAGGTTCACGCCGTCGCGCATATCATTGACGCCGTAGGACATGCCTTCGTTGGCTTCGACCTGTTCGACCTGGCCGAGGTTCTCGCTGACATGCTTCGCCGTGGGAGTATCGTTGGCCCGGAGCGCCACCCAGGTCGAGCAGTAGCCGGTGATGGCAGCGGCATCCTGAATCCCGTAGGTCGCTTCGAGCTGCGGGTAGGACTGAAAGCCCAAGATGCCGCAGCCCCCGTACTTCCGCGCGCGGGCCAGGAAGTCGGAGAGCGAGGGCAGTTTCTGGAGCGACGGAAGCTCGTCGACAACACAGTAGAGCCGCCGGTTGCGATCCGGCGTCATGCTCATGATCGCGCTGATGGCGATGTCGAGCCATACCGTGATGAGGGGACGGAGCGATGGAAGCTGGTCGGCCTTCACGCTGATGAACAGCCAGCTATCGTCCTTCTCGTTGGCCACCCAATCGCGGATGGAAAGTCCGTCCTCGGTATCGTCGAGATAGGAAAAGCTGCGCATGACCGAAGCCAGCTCCGCCTGGATACCGGCTGAGGTTCGCTCCCCCTCCATGCTGATGAAGGCGGCAGCGTCCGTCCCTTGCGCGAAGGCCGCAAGGTCGGGGAGTTTAGATCTCAGCAGCGTATCGAGGAGAATGGAAACGAGAGTGCGTTGCTGTCGGGCAAGCTTGCGGAGAACCGCGACCAGCGTCCCTCGCGCGGCCTTGGCCCAGAACGGATCTCCGGTTTTGTCGGGGATCGTGGACTCGGCGATCTGATCGTATTGGTAGTCTTTTGGGACATCGACCCAAGGCGACCAGCAATCGGATCGCTCATCGAGCGGATTGAGGAGAACGTCGATTCCCGGCCGATAGAATTTCTCTACAAAGGTGCCGGCGGTGTCGTAGACGATCGCCCTGCGCTTTGCCTTCCTGATGCCGCTCAGCATCTTCACGATCATGTTGGTCTTGCCCGTGCCGGGTGCACCGCAGATCAGGATATGCTCGGGCTCGAAGGCATCCGGGACATTGACGCCTCCGATCTCGAAGCTGCCGCGAGCATGGCGCCACAGCGCGCGGCGGATTTGCCGCACTGTCCCGAAACGAGCCCCGCGGAGGAACTGGTTGGACCCCAGCCCCTTCCCCGTCCGGGTGAAGTAGAACCAGGCCCAGGCGAGCATCGCCAGCGCGAAGATGCCGGAGAGAATGGCCCCATGAAGAAGCGATGTTTCGAAACTGTGGAGCGTCTTGTGCGCCACTCCGGAAGCCAGAAGCCCTTTGGGCGTGGTCCAGTATTGATGGCCACCGGGAGTTTTGAAGAGGATGGGCGCGGCGTTTCCGGGAACGCTGTCGCCCATCATTGCGGCCTGGCCAAGCTTCAAAAGGACGAAGCGCTGGTATGCGTCGGTCTTCTCGAGAGCATACCAAAGCGTTCCGCCGATCCAGATGACCAAGCCGGCAAGAGCGGTCTGGTAAAAGACCTGGGTGGTCATCCTGACGTTGTGGACAATGGCTTGCCCACCTCTGGTCCAGGAGCCCAGCGTGTCGTTGCGGAAGATGCTCACGGCCGGTCCTGCTCGGGATCGAGCAGCCCCCTTTCGCGGAGCAGGCGCTTGGCATCGGCAAGGCCCTCTTCCAGGACGTCCGGGGTGCGCCTGCCGACCGACTTGGCGAGGATCGCGAGGGTCTGAATGAGGGTCGCGTGAAGTTCATCGAACCGGGCGTGATAGCCCGCCGGATCACTGCCCTCGTCGCGGTCGAGGACATCCCGAATATAGGCTGATGGCGTGATGCCAACTGCACGTGCCCGGTCGATCAGACGGTCATGCCGTGGATCGTCGAGGCGGATCGAAATGCGGGCCATGCGCTGTTCCTGAACAGCGCCGACACGTGATGAAGCACCGCCTTATTACCAGAATAGCCCCACGATCTCAAGAATTTATCGCGTCTGACGCGTCTGACGAAAGATGACGATGACGATCAACAGCTTAATCGGATCGGATAATTTCATGTCTGACGCCGTCCGACGACCGGCGACAACCCGTCGGACAGATCGGGACGCCTGAAACCCGCAGAAAACCGCTAGATTCGCGCTCGCAGCACCCGTGCGTACGGTGCATTACAAACGCCTGCGGGCGTGCGTCCTTCCTTCGCAGCGACAGCGTCGCTGCGCAGCCTCGTGCCGGTAGGCGCGGGGCTTCCCCGAAAGGGGATCGGCAACCTTCGTCATGCGCGTGTGCTCGAACAAAAAAGGGGAGAGGCGTTGCCGCCCCTCCCCGTCGGTTCAGAACTTGTCCGCCATCCCGCCGGGGACCGTATGGACCACCCGGTCGATGATCGTGATCGGAAGGGCATCATAGTCGCCCTCGTCAATAGCGAAGTATCCGATCTCCGGATCCTCGATGACGTGTTGGTCGAAGTAGCTGTGAGGTGCGCGGCGTTCTGCACACGCGACGGCGGCCATGAATCCGGCATGGTCGTAAGTGGCGCTGGTTGAGATGATCTGCATGTGAGCCTCCTGCTGTCTTGATTGACAGCGGAGCGGGCGTCGGGCGGCCGAGACCGGGTCAAGGATCGCGAAGCGACCGCGAAGCGGCGGTGGGGGTCACGATTTTCTTTGGCGGCCCCGCAACGCCGAAGGAGAAGAACCGGCGCTTGATCCGCCAAAGAAAATGGTGGGGCCCCGCCGTCCTTGATGCGGGCTCGGCCGCCCGACAGAATGGGAAGTCTGTGAGAGATTTTCCCTCTCGTCGGGAGACTTGGCCGATGCGTAGCGGCGTGCGGACCGAAGGGTCCGCGCGGCACGCGAGCGAGCCGAAGAAGATGTCCAGCGATCAAAAAAAGGGACCGGGCGCGAGGCCCGGTCCCGGTTGGCGTCATGGGTGCCGACCGCAATGGCAGCAGTTCTCCTCGATGCCCGAGAAGGCGCATAGGCCCGGCCCGAAGCCCGCCGTTCCGTCCTGGTCCTCGATGTATCCGTGATAGTTGGCGATGGCGATGGCCTGGTCCCGCAGTTCCGGGTCGAGCTGGTCGATGAGGGGGGCACATGCCTCGGTGAAGCGGCGCGCGTAGAGTTCGTAGCTTGCCCCGACCGTCTCCTTACTGGTCGTGTCCACGATGCGCCTGGCCTCGATCCTGAAGCGGGAGAGCGCGATCGTCTGAGGCGTTTCGGGCGTGCCGTGTTCGAGATAATCCTCAGGGTGGAGCGCGCGATATTCGGCGGGGATCTGGTATTCGGTGCCGCAGTTCGCGCAGCAGGCGTGATCCTCGTAGATGTCGTAGTGGCTCGGATCGTAGCTGGTGGCACAGGTCGGGCAGATCGGGTCCGAGAATGCCTTGGCGAGACCGTTGTCGAAATCGTCCATGATAACCTCCATCATCGTTCGCTCCCCATCTCCATCGGATGAGGATGAAATCTTCGGGACGCGGTGTTGAGGCAGTCAGGGACGGCGAAGCCGCCGTGAAGCGGGCAGCGGGGGAACCGATTTTGTCGTCGTGGAGCGCAGCGGAGCGGCGTCAAAATTGGGGGGACCGCTGATCCTTGACGGCCGATGGACACCCAGCGTCACACTTTGGCGATGAGGCCTTGTCTGATACCGAGATGAGAGAGCGCCCTGCTTTGCCCCCGAGCCCGTAGGGTCGGGGTTAACAGCAAAGCACCGCAGCATCGCTTGATTGGAGTGACGCTAAGACCCGTCATCCAGTCCGGGAAAGTGGTCAGCGTGGCCTGATCCAGTCACGCGCCGGCATCCAGCCGAGGATGTCGTTGCCACTGTCGGAGACGAGATCGCCGGAGATATCGCGCCAGGGTTCCTTCAGTTGATGTTCGGGCGTGTAATAAGCGGTCAGTAACTCGCATGTCGCGCGGGCATAGACGCTCGTGCGGATGGTGAGGACCGGCGCTGAATCCTGCGGCAGCGCTATCAGCACTGAGATGAAACCGGCGGGGATAGGAAAGAGATGGCTGTCGATCGCAACGCGCGCGAGCCGCTGGTGCAGCGCGTCGGCCTCTCCGTCGAGGACATGGGAGTCAATATCATAGTCAATGGCTCCGGGGTCTCCGCCTTCGATAGTAGGGAGCAGATTGCATTCTGCTGACCAGGCGTCGCTGCCGGGATTGAGTGTCTCGACGCGGGGGTTGAGGATCAGGGGACCGGTCATCAACCCCAGCCGGTGGGCGAAGCCGGTAGAAATATTCCCGGAAAGGAGACGGGGGCGGCCGGGATTGCCCATCGGCTCAACGAACTCGACAAACCACCAGTTGTCGCGATGACTTATGAGGATGCCGCAATCGCCAATGGCGGTGGCTCGGTTGGACTTAGCTGCGGCGATCATTGCGCGATCCTTGCTGGGTGTGGAAGAATTGTCGACGTCGAAATCGTTCATGTGAGCCTCCATCATCGGCGCTCCCCATCTCCATCAGATGAGGATGGGAACATCGGGACGCGGTGTTGAGGCAGTCAAGGACGGCGAAGCCGCCGCGCAGCGGGCGGCGGGGGAACCGATTTTGTTGCCGGGGAGCGTAGCGAGGCGGCGGCAAAATTGGGGGGACCGCTGATCCTTGACGGCCGACGGACACCCAGCGTCACACTTTGGCGATGAAGCCCCGTCTGATACCGAGATGAGAGAGCGCCCTGCTTTGTCCCCGAGCCCGTAGGTTCGGGGTTAACAGCAAAGCGCCGCTGGATGAGCCTGGTGGAGATGACCAAGCAGCTTACGATGGAGGGGCGATCGGCCCCTTAGGCGCTGCTCCACAACATCCGGGCCAGAGCTGTCAGGTCGCAGTCGATGCCCCACAATTCGAGTTCGAGTTCATAAGGGAAATGGTGGAGCGCCCAGTCCCGCTCGAGTTCGGTCATCGCGTTCCAGTCGATCATATCGGTGAAGCTTTCGCGCCGGTCGAGGATGCGCTTGATACGGATGCGCTCGCCCTCACGGTAGCGGATCGCTTCTTCAATCGTGATGCCGGGGTCGAGGATTACTACCCAGTCCATCGTCGTTTCTCCTTCTGAAATGAGGCGATGTCGGCGACGGGGAGAATGGAGAGGGTCAAGGACCACTGGCTTGCCAGTGGCCGCGAAGCGGGCGACGGGGGTGCCGATTTTGGCGGGGCCGAAGCGTAGCGACGGTTCCGGCAAAATTGGGGGAACCGTTGATCCTTGAGGCTCTCCATTCCCTCCGTCACGCTGGGACGGCAGGGAGAGGAGGTGTTTGCTGGCGGTAGCAGCGAGGTCAGCGCTGGAGCGCATTGCCCGCTCGGGAAATCGGGGTTGCGCACCGCAGAGGTTCCGCCGATAGTGCTGGCGGCGGGCAGCCTCCATGAAAGGATCGTGGATATGCCCAAGTTGAATGAACGAGAGCGGCTTGCCGATCTCGAATCGCGTCGCCGCAAGCTCGATGACGAAGTCGAGATTGCCCGCCGCGCCTTGCGCGGCAAATATGCTGCTGCGGTCCCCGAACTCGCGGTCGAGAGGTTGACCGAGCGGGAGTTCCGGGAGGTGGTCTCCCACGCCATTCGAGCGGGTGGAGCCGCCTCGGTCGCCGCACTCAAGGCTCTGCCGATGCCGCCGGCCTCATAGCCCGAGTCATTCCGAAGGGATGTCCCTGCGACGAGCACGGCGGAGCCGCGCACAGGAGGCCGGTGCCCGACAGGGTGCCGCATCGGCGGACGACGGACCCGGCCTAAAGCCGGGTCCCTGAGCCCGCCGACCTGAACCACAACAAGAAAAAAGGGGATGATCCGGGACCGACCCGGACCATCCCCTTGTGTTCACCTCAGCGCTTGCGAGCCCAGTCGGGCCGATCGCCCCTGCCGAGAATCTGGCGAGGCTCGATCCCCGCTTCATCGAGGCTGCGAATGAGCGCGGCTTGAACGCCCGAGCCGGAGCAGACGATCGCGTCCACTGGTCCCTTGGCGATCATACGATCATTGCGGATGAAGCCGCCGCGCAGTCCCATGCCCTTCGGCAGGTCCTCGCGGACTACCGTGACGTTGTTCGCTGCCGCCCACGCCTTGGCGATTGCGTCCGCCCCGACATCGAGGTCGGTGGTCAGGAGCAGCATGTTCGGGATGAGTGCTTTCACCCGGTTCAGTTCCTCGTAGATCGGGTCAACGTCCTGCCACTTGGGCGGACCGGAGAAGAGCACCAGCGGACCATCCGGCGCGATCTTGTCGAGCCTGCGCTTGTTCCGCCCGGCCAGATAATCGGCAGCGGCGATGACCGAGGCAGTGCGCTTGCTCGACACCAGCGATCCCCGGGCTGTGCTCCACGGCTTGCCGGTTTCGACTTCGTAGGCGGCGGCGGCGTGGTCCCTCATGCAGGCGATGGCGTCGGCGATCTCGTCGGCTTCCTGTGCGACCCGCTGGGCCAGTTCGAGGGTCGTCGCGTATATCTCGCTGCCGTCGGCGCAGGGGATCAGGTCCTGAACCTGGCGCGCAGTGTCATCGGCATGTCCGGCAACCATCCGGGCGGTGCGGTGCATGCTGTCGACAATTCCCCACGCGATGCGATGCGCCGTCGCTTCGAGCCGGGTGTCGCGGAACACATCGAACACGGTGCTAATCATCAGTTCGGTGGCGAGTTGGACCTGCATCGGGTCCGGCATGTCGGCGATGACCTCTTCGTCCCAGGGCGTCACCCGGACGCCGTCGAGATCGGACGTGAAGGCTTCGGCGAAGGCATCGGTGGTCTGAGCCGTCTCGGCGGCGATGAGATCGGCGATTTCAGCGAAGTCGCGGGTGGAGCGGAACGTCTTCTTCATGGGAACCTCCTCAGATTGAATTGAAAGAGGTTCCCCCTCGTGCACGGGCTCCGAGCAGCGGGGTCAAGGATCGCGAAGCGACCGCCCTGGCGGCGGTGGGGGTCACGGTTTTCTTTGGCGGCGGCGACTCCGGCGAGGATGAACTGTCGTCCGTCCCGCCAAAGAAAATGGTGGGGCCCCGCCGTCCTTGAGGCCGGTGCGGTCCCGTGCGACACTTGGACTTGTTGAGAGAGATTATTTTGTCGCGGATCGGGGGTTCGATGCCCCTGATCCGCGAGTTTATGGCGCCAGGGCAGCTGTCAAGGATCGCGCAGCGACCGCGAAGCGGCGGTGGGGGCAACGATTTTTCCAGGGGAAAAATGGTGGGGCCCTGCCGTCCTTGACGGCAACCGCGGGGTCATGACGACAATGGTCCATGAAGGGTGTTGTGAGCATCGCTCGCGACGCCCGTTCCGTCATCCCACGCGGCCGCGCACGGGTAGCGGTATGAGGTCGTCGCAACCAGCATAGGAAAAGGGGCCAGCACGCGGAAGCCTGCCGACCCCTTTCCTGACGGAAGATCCGATCAATGTAGGACGGAACCTGTTGGAGGCCGATAGGCTTCGAACGGGTTCCCGTCATGGAGATGCCCGAACGGGGTCAGGACATAGTCCCCGTTCTGGCGGCCGACTGCGCAGATGACATAGCGTGGTTCGCCGGTTTCTACGTCGACGCACTCGACCAGGGCGAGGTCGCCGCTTTCAGCGGCGCGGAGCAAGGTCGAGAAGTTGCGCCGGAAGGCGTCTGGGATGGCCATGACGATGCACCTCCCGGTCAGGCGTCTTCGTAGACCCGCCGCAATGCCGGGCCACGCTTGACGTGCTGGAAGTCCTTGACCTCACGGTATTTCGCGGGAGGCCGGGTGTCGGGCGCCTGATCGGATTTGCGGAAGGCATGGATTGGAACGCGCGCCTTGTGCAGTTCCTCATAGAGGTTGGCCTGGATGCCCGAGCCCTCGCAGAGGACGGCCATGACCGGCTTCAGGTCGCGCAGCTTGCGGTTGCGCGCAAAGGCTGCCTTGAGGCCAGAGCCGAGGAGGTTGAAGCGCACGGCCTGCACCTTGCGCTGCGCCGCCCATTTCTCGGCAATGAGGTCCGCGCCGGTGCGCTGGGCCGTCGTGATGAGGACCATGTGGGGGATTTGCTCCCGCACCAGGTCGAGCCGGTTCCAGAGCAGATCGATGTCGTGCCACTGGGCAGGCCCCGAGAACACCACAAGCGGTCCCTGGGGGTGGTGCCGGTCGCGCGCGTCGAGCTGGCGAGCCCGCAGGAAGTCCACCGCCGCGATCTGGCTTGCGGTGCTGGTCCGCGACGCACGGCTCCCGCGCGAGGGTGACCAGGGCCATCCAGAGAGGACGCGATAGGCCTCGGCCGCATAGTCGCGCATGGTTTCGATCGCCACGCGCTGCTCGGTGGTGGATTGGCAGAGGAGCTGCTTTTCCTCCAGCTCGCGGTTGAAGACCTCGCTCATGTCCGGCCGGTTGGCCATGTCCTTGACCTCGGCGGCGAGGCTGTCCTCCCGGCGTTCGAGCTTGCCGGCGACGAAGTGGAACGAGTTGACGAAGCCCCAGGCGATCTCCGCTGCAAGGGGTTCGAGCCTCGTATCGGTGAAGAGGTCGAAGAGGGTCGTGATGATGCCGGCGCTGTCCGCCTGGGCGGCGAGTTCGTCGGGCATGCCATGCTCGCCGGGTTCCTCGCCCGGTTCGATGATGGTGAGAGGAATGGGATCGCCGAACGCGGCCTGAAATTCAGGCGTGGTGGTCATCTCGGCGTAAAGCTGCTGGATATCGGCGAAGCGGTCGACGCTTCGCACGGGACGATGCTCGGTCATGGAGTTGACCTTTCGGATTCGGGAAAAGAAAAGGGCCGGGAGGCGCTCAGCGCCCCCCGGCCCGTTCGGACGGGACGGATGGATCCTCAGGAGGGGATCATCTCGTCCGTCAGCTCGCTGGTGCGATCTGCGCCCTGGAACGGCGCCGTGCTGTCGCCGAAGCCGCCGCGATAGGAGCGGTCATTCCCGTCCGTGCCGCGCTCGTCCCGGTCGTCATACTCATCGGTGTCGCGGGCACGGCGCGCACGTGCGGGACGATTGGGCTGCTCCCGCCGCCACGAGGCGCGGAAGCCCTCGTCGACCGAGCCGAACAGCGCGATGTGAAACGGCTTGCTCCAGCTATTGTCGTCGAGTTCGCCAGCGAAAAAGTCGATGATCTCGCCGTCCTCATTGTGGGAAGTCGCCTTGAAGAGCCCGCCATAATTGAGCCAGCGGCCGCTCGGGCTCATGCCCTCCAGTTCGAACTTGGGCGCGCGGGGATTGTTGCTCTGGATGGGACGGAGGCGCGCCCGCGGCAGATCGACCTCGCGACCGTCGGCAAGCCAGCCGACCAGATTGCCATTCACGTTGCGGAATTCGCCAACCGTTTTCGAAACAGCCATGATCATTACTCCTCTGAAACGTCGCTCTTGCGACGCTCTCAAAGGCCCCTCTCTTCTCTGTGCCCTGCCCTCGCCGCCGGCGCTGCCGCCTGAGGGGAAGCGCACCCCCGCCCCCGCGCCGCTATTCCGGGCAGTGCGAATCGGGTAAGAGTGACGGCATGGACGCGGAGACGATCAGAACGGTGGCCATGCTTGCGCGGAAGCGTGCAGAGCGTGGCACGTCAGCGGCGCATGGCGACGGGATGGCGCGTCTGGGTGCGACACGGGCGCTGCTTCAACTGGCGGCGGATCTGGAGGTGACCGCCGATCATATCGACCGCCCTTGCCGCGCGCGCCGCCGCCGGGCCTGACACAACCGGCCCGCGCCTTCTTCTTGCGATACGGTGATCGTCACCCGCAGGGAGGAGATTCGGCGTAGCCGAAGCTCGGTCGCAGCGGAGTGGAGATAGAGCGCCGGTGCGCGCGTCAGCGCGCAATCGCCCTATCAATTCTCTTCAGGAAAATTCGATCGACACGCTATGAGATGTCGTCTGCGTCCTCTACTGAGAGCATCCCGCATCGAGTGCAGGTGACAGTATTGTCGTTTCTAGACAGGTCGATTTCCGCCTCGACGAACTCATGTTCGTGACCATCATCGGGGTCGTTGGTATAGTCGCCGTCGAGCGCATCGGCATCCATTTGTGAGAGGAAATCTTCGAAGGCAGCGGCCGAGTTTTGATTCTCGATTTATTTGAGAAGCACATCGATCTCGGTTCGCTCGTGCCACCCCTGTTGGGCTGCCGTCCTTTCAAACATGTCGCGTTCGGCCATAGTCGGTCTCCAGTGGAAGAGGTTGATTTTTGCGCTGGTGATCTCGGTTTGCTTAGGCAGCCAAGCGATCGATGCCGGCATTGAACCTTGCCAGCCAGTCACCGATGGGCGCCCGGTCGGCGAGGACGATCGCGGCTGCGGCTTGCTGAAAGGCGACTAGGTCGCGTGGGGCCTCGGAGATGATGCGATCAATGTCTCAGCGCTTGAGGAGACGTTCGGCGCGAATGAATTCGGTCATGGAGCCGGGACGGGGTTCGCTTGCCCCCCGGCCTTTGATGGGCTTGCGCCAGAGGCCATAGAAGGCCTGCAGCCGCAGCGCGGCGCGGGCCTCGACAAGGACGATCAGGCGGAGATATCGGAGAGGGTGATCTGAAATCCACGCTTCAATCGAACGATTTTCATGATTCGCTATGCGTTTGGTGTTTGGGCCGAGCGCAATTCGAAAGCAATTTTGGTGATTTCGCGGGCGCGGTCGAGACTGTTCGGCGGCAGTTCCCGGTATCCGTAATCATCGAGCGGCAGACTCTCGATCTCGTCCAAAATTTCCCCGGCCTCGATAAGCAATGCCGTCAGTTCATCCACGGTCATCATTTTCTCCCGTCGTGTGATTTTGGCGGAAATTATTGATTGCCACCCGAGACAAAAGCCAAACGGTCCGTCAATGCGAATTCGCGATCCATTATGCCGCTGCTCGGTTGACACCGTCTTGGAAAGAGGCGAGCCAGTCCTTGAGCGGTCGCCGCCCCGCCAGAGCGACGCGCGCAGCGGCGGCCTGGAAATCGAGCAGATCGGCGGGTGTTATCGTGATGATGTGTTCGATTTCATCTGCTGGGAGCAGTCCCTCGTCTCGGATCAGATCGGTCATTGCGCCTGGATGGGGTGTTCCGCTGCGCAGTCCCTTGACAGACTTGCGCCAGAGGCCATCGACCTTCTTCAGCCGGGGCTTTGCGCGAGCTTCGATCAAGACAATCAGCCGGAGATAGTGCGGGGGAAGCGTGCGAAGCTCCTGGGGTTTCATCGCGGCGCAGAAGAAGCAGGAGGATTTTACCGGGACCGGAAGTCCGGCTGCCTGGATACGTGCGATGCAATCCTCGCGCGTCCAGCCCCATTCACGCAAGGGGTAGCGGAACAGGAAGCGCGGATCGACATGGCCTTCGCGATGCGCGTAGCGGCGGTTGTCGGCCGGCGAACAGTCATAGCCGATGAGCTTCACGACTGGATCGCCGCGTGCCCAAGCTGCTTGAGCGGGAGGCCAATTCTCGGTCCAGCGATCCTGCGGGGCGATTTTCCATTTTTGGGTGCAAGAGTGCCGGCCGAAGCTGATCGACGGCAGCGTGCCGTTGGTCAGCAGATTTTCCAGCAGATTATAGTAGGGCGGCCAATGTTTGAAGCGTTTGGGGGTATAACTGACAGTCTCGTTGGGGACGCCATGGTCGTCCATCCAGCGCCGGAACATCGGGATATATTCCAGGGTTTCCGGCCGCTCGGGCATCTCCGCAAGCAGGGCTGCATCGGGGGGCTCTCCGCGAGCAACCAGTTCGATGATCATGGCGGTGGAGTTCACGCCACCTCCCCAGGCTGCGAGCACCGGTGGGCGCTCTGTTAGCTGGCCGTGCAGGGCTGGGTCGGGCGTCAGCGGCCCGAGTTGGCGAAGGTCGATCGGATATTGGGCCACGGATGCGCTCCCACTGCGGTTCGCGCGATCCGTTCCCCCTCCCCGCTCCGCTTGGATGCGGTTGGCCTGGAGGCGTGTCTGTCAGTTTACCGTTCGAGGTTGGTTAATCGGACCATATAGTGATGGGCCGGGGATAGTTCCGGGCTGAAAACCCGTCGGCATTCGTCGACTATCCGATTCCATATTTCGGCGGGCATGTCGGAGTCGCTGCCTTCGCCGGTTAGGCTGGGATCGATGAGAACGATGACATCCGACCACTCGTCGACCGGTCCTCCTCGGTGCCATGTGAACTTGCGTTCGTCATTATTGAGCCACTCCTGGAAGCGGCTGTCGGCGAAGATCTCAGGGACGTTCAGCACAAGGCCACGGCAGATACGTGCGCTCATTGGAGTTGCCTCCATTATTCTGTGCGGAGCTGCGCGAGGAAGTCCTCGAACGCAGCGCACGACTGTTGATTTTCGATGTATTGAAGGAGAACTTCGACTTGCGTGGCGTCGGTCCAGCCTTCATCCGATGCGACGACTTCAAACAATTCTCGCGCTAGCATGAGCAGCCTCCTGTCTTGTGACGCGCCGAAGCGGCGCCCGTTAGGCGGGGAAATATTCCTCGTTCTCAAGGCTTTCACATTCGACAGCCCAGACGTTGCCGATGTCGTCAGAGGCAGAAGGCAAGTCTACCTTGCCCAAACCGATCGCCTCGATCGCGTCCGTGACGCTATCGGCATCGACTTCGACGATGGTGGACTTTTCAACCCGAAGAACCTGCACCACTTTGATTCGGTGTTTCATTTTAGCCCTCCTGTTTCGCCCGAAGGGGATCGAGCACGTCTCGGAAATTGGAGTGAGCTGACTCAGACCGCGGCATGATCTCATTGCGATCCACGCGGCATTCGGCGACGGCGCGTTCGATCGTGCGGAATATGAAGAGTGGATTGGGTTCGCCGATCGCGGCCGAACCGGCTCGGCTAGTCGGATTCGTCGGGGATGCCGCCGACCTCCAGATAGGCGCCAGTGTCATTCCCGTGTTCGTCCAGCTCGACGAGTGCGAGGCCGCCGTCGTCGATGGCGATGTCGGCATCCTCGGAAAGGCTTTCCAGCCAGCGCTTCAGTTCAGCTGCTTTGATCATAGGGGCCTCCTTGCTGCAGGATGTTGGGAAGGCGGTCGAGGATCCTCAGGAGATGGGTTCATCGGGCCGGAGGTTACGTTCGAGCAGGATCAGCGCGCGGGCGATCTGCTGCTCAACGGTCTCAATCGGGAGGCCGGTCCGATCGGCGATGGCGCGATAGGAAAGTCCGTCAGCCCGGTGGAGGAGGAATATGGTGCGGGTGATGGGCGGCAGTTTCATCACTGCGGCCCGATAGACGGCGGGATCGATGGCGATGGGTGGTTCGCTGTCGATCGGGAGCCAGTCGGCCGCAACATGGACCCAGCCCCGGACCCAGTGGCCCTCGACATCGCTTCGGGTTTCCAGCTCATCGGCGTCGATACGGACCGAGGCGCTCTCGGCCCAGCGGACCCGGGCGACGGCCACGGCGGCATGGTTGGTGTTGGTTGCGGCCGTTACGGTGAGATAACGGTCGATGCGTGCTGCCAGCTTATAGCTGGTTCGGCGCGGATCGCGGCGAAGGCCGAAGTTGGGGTGGTCGTTCAGAAATTCGAGTGCCTCCCGGAGGAGCGCGAGCATATCGGCTTGAGTCATGGCGGCTCTCGGCGGATGGGATGAGGACAAGGGCTGAGGCGGGAAGGAGATCAGTCCGTCCTGCCCTGCGCGGGGTCGGGACTCGGCACGACAGGGCCAGCCACGGCTCGGATGTCGAGCTTGGTCGCGCCGCGGTGGCGCCGCTCAACGCGTTCCCGGGCAGCTTTGAGGGCTGCGCCGATATCAGGAGCGGAGATGGTGCCGGACCATTGGGCGGCGCGGCCGCTGCGCGTGCAGAACCGGGCGGTCACGAAGAAGCGTTGCATGGTCAAGCGTCCCCCGCACCGTCGAGCGCCGCAATCGCCGCGTCGATCCAGGCCGGGTCGTTGGTGATCGCGGCGCCGGTCCAGAAGCTCGCGATTGCTCCGGCTGTTCGGCCATTGTCCTGGGGGATCTCCGATATCTCATCGTCGGTAGCGCCTTCGACGTCATAGTCGATGACGAGGAGATTCACCGGCTGGTCCGCGACGGCGCCGGAGACGAGGCCACCCTCGAGTGTCACGACGACCCGAGGAAGTCGGCCGTAGCCCGCGGTGTTGAGGCGCTCGCAGAGGATGTCGATCGCATCGTCCGACAGGATCGCGTGGCTTTCGCCGTTGGTTGCGATGTCGAGCAGCTCGGTCGGACAGCCGCGCGCCTGCAATAGACGAAGCGCTGCGAGAATGGCGTCGCGCTCGACCTCGTCGAAGGTCGCCTGAGCGGTGATTTGTCGTCCGGTTGAGATATCGACGCTATGGACCTCGATCCAGACGTCGAATTCCGCGAGATCGGGAAGATCGCACTCGGCGATGCCGGCGACCGGAATGCCTTGGGAGGCCAGGCGATAGCGTTGCGCCTCGGAGAGAGCCTCGAACCAGCTGCCGGCGACAGCAGGTGGCAGCGCGACGGGATCGAGATCGGCGCGCAAGCAGTTGACCAGGTCCATCGCAGCTTCGGCCGCCCGCAGTGGATGGGCGAAGAGGCGGCGCGGCTGCGCGGGATTTGCAAAATGCGTCCCGTTGACGAGATAGAAGTCCATGGCAGGAACCTCCCCGTTGGTGGAGCGGGCCCGCCCGCCGGAAGCGGCCGGGATGGATGGTGATTGCGAAGGCGGGTCGCCGGGTCGTCAGCAGGCGGCCACGATCAGGCTCACCGCGAGGTCCATGCGTTCGGAGTCCGCGGTGTCGAGGATGGCGAGCGCCGGATTCCGGGCCAGAAGCGCGGCCTTGAGCTTTTCGGGATCCTGGCCCTTCAGCGGATAGGAGACGACCTCATTGTCCTTGATGGCGACGATGTTGGTCCGCATCAGCCGTTTGAGGCGCTTGGTCACCTCGATGCCATCCATGAGCATGGCGACCTCGGTTTCGAGGTCGTTCGGAACGCCGAGTCCGCGATAGGCGACGGTGGACCGATTCTGGAGAAGCCAGGCATCGACGTCCTGGACCGTGTGGCGTCCGACGGGCTGGTAGAAATCGCAGCCGCCGGTGCCGCGGTTGCTCGCCAGGAAGGCGCGCTCCCCGTCGATCCAGATCTCGGCGGAATAAGCGGTGGATTCCTCGGACAGCTGCTTGGCGATCCGGAGCTTGCGAAGTTCGATCTTCATGTGGCGAGCCTCCTTTCGATGCTCGCTGCATCCCGCCCGCTCCCCTTCGCCGAACAGGACCGTCGCCTTTCCTGGGCGGCCAGGAGCTGGGCGAAGCGTTCGCGGACCGCAGATGCGGTTGGGTAGTGGTTGGCGAGACTGTGGCGCGCGAGAATAGGGGCTCTGGCGGTTGCGATCTCGTGTGCCTCGGCGAGGGTTGGAAGCCGGGGTGGCCAGCCTTTGACGAAGCGTAGGCCCGCCGGCATGTCTGCCTCGATACGGCGTCGAAGGGCGGCGTCCTGTTTGGCGGCTGCGATTGCGGGTCGCATGGCGACGGGAAGTCGATCGGGCGCGACATCAGCGAGCCAGCGGCCCGGCTGGAAGGAGAAGGTCGAATTCGCCTCCATGGCTACGAGTTGGCGATAGTGATCGTGGTTCGACTCCGCGCAGGTCGAAGCGGTCAGATCATGGAGGGACGCGAGGACGCAGAAGCGGCAGCTGAGCCGGGTGGCACCATAGACCCGATAGGCCTCATGCAGCGGCAGGCCGTAGGCGGCGTGGGCGTCGAATACATCCTTGGCCGTCCAGTCGACGCCGGGGTGCCAGCGGATCATCCGGGTCCCGGCCGGGTTGCCCGGCTTAGCGAAGCGGTGGTCCAGGCAGGAGACAGGGGTGTCGCGACGGCTGGTGCTCTCGTCGCGGCGAAGCCCGATGACCGAGACGATGGTCTCGCCACGGAAGCGCCGCGCAAGATCGGGACCGATGACCTGGACCTTCAGTTCCGAGGTGCAGAAGCGCAGGGACGACGAGGACCACGGACCGATTAGATTGTAGGTTTCGAGGGCCTGGTAGCGCAGCTTGCCGCTGTAGAAGCGCTGTTCCCAGCGGGCGACCATGTCGCCGGCCTTGCGACGGAGAAAGATCAGCGGCAGCCCAAGAAATTCTGCGATCGCGGCGACCATATCCGGGGTGGAGTCCCACTCCGCGCGGCCGAGATCGGCGTGGACGGCAATGCGCCGCTCGCGTGGATGGCCCAAGCGGTCGAGCAGCAGCATCGCCGCGAGGGCGGCCATCGATGAATCCTTGCCGCCGGAAAGGTTGAAGGCGAACCAGGCTTCGCGCCGCACGGCATCGAGCACGAGCTGATCGACGGCCGGTGAAAGGGGATTTGGGTGTGCAGGGATCATGGGAGGGCCTCCGAATGCCCCGATGCGGGACCATTGCTCCCGCCCCTCCTCCCCTTCGCTGGACATAGCTTCCGTGCTGCCGGGCGAGGCGCTTTAGCCAGGGAGGACTTCTTCTTGTTCCAGGCCCCATCGGGATTGCCAGAGAGGGGCGCCGAAGCTGGGAGCCTCGCGTCCCCGTTGAAGGTCGGCCACGTCCGCCTGATCAGGCGTTTCCACGTCGACGATATTCTAGCGCCCGACGCGAAATGTCTGCACGATCCTGACCTTTTGAGCGGTCACCTCCCGCCCGCTTGAGGTTCATAGTCGGGGCCGTAGGACCGCGAACGGAGGTGTTCGGGATCGTCTGCCTCATCGACCAGATAGCCGGTGACCTCGTCCGCATATTCAGCGTCGACGACGGCATCGGCATTGGGGGTCAGGCGGACCGCGAAGCCGTTGTCGAAGAGCAGGTGGTCCGCCCGCCGCATAGCCTGGGCATGGTCGTCGGCATCGACGGCGACCTTGACACGCACTGTGGCGTAGACATGGACGTGATGGCGCTTGCCCATGGGTCAGTCCTCCCTGAGATAGTCGAAAAAGCTGCCGTCGTTTCCGAGCGCGAGGAGTTCTTCTTCGAGCCGGTCCAGCGGGACGTCTTCGGACAGGTGGGAGGGCATGGCGCCGATGAAGGCGCCGTCGTCCATCTCCTGGGCGATCTCAGCGAGCGATAATGTGCTGAAACGAGCCTCGTCGCACCGTTCAAGCAAGATCGTCACTTCGAGCGTGATCTTTCTGATTTTCATGGGTTAGTCCTCCGGCTCCCAGCCGATCAGGTCACGCAGGATCGGGGTCAGGGCATCGTTGATCTGGACGAGCAGGTTCGAGCGCTCGTCGGGCGAGAGGCTGTCGAGATATCGATCGGGAATGAGGTCGTTGACGGCGTGGGTGGCGTCATCGACCAGTTCGTCGAATTCGTCATCGTTCATGGGATCCTCCGTCAATTCGGGGAATGCGAGGGGCGAGACCGTGCGCTCAAACCCTCAGATCTCCTCGCACAGAAAGACGTGGTTGACCTCGCCGTCGAGTTGGGCAGCTTCGAATTGTTCGAGAGCGTGGTTCTTGTCATCGGCATCGCAGAGCCAGAATTCGTTCTCGGCGCCGTAGCAGATCAAATACTTTTCCATCTCGTTCGGGTGCCTTTCTTGAGGTGGCATCGCTTGACTGAAAGCGCGAACAGCGGTTCTCTGGCGAATGGATGGCGCAGGGCGCGTCAGCGTGGGAGAACGTCGGCAGAAGCGGCGCACGTCCCAAGGCGCTTTGGCCGGGTGAGATACAGGCGCTCCTCGATCTCGAAGTCGGTAAGATGGTCGAGCAGCTTGAGGACGGTGCCGCGGGCTGCCTCGTAGATCACGATGGTTTTCCTGCCATGATACTCGGAGGGCCAAGCATCAGCGGGCGAATCGGAGGCGATCCCGCGGAAGTCTGGATCGGTATTCTCCCATATGGCTTCCAGTTTTTCCTCGCGGGTCATGAAGCCGTCATGCGCGTTGGTTTCGGAAGCGAGGATAGCGGCGCGCATCAGATGGGGGCTGTTGCGATCTGCCATGTCGCAATAACCGTGGAACCAGCGCTGCCGGCCCAGGATGGTGATCGCGAAGAAGACATACCGGATCGTGCCGGCTTTGGCTTCCGACATCGCGAACATCATTGTGCCGAGGAAAATCGGCGGCAGAACCTCAAACATGGATTCGTAATCGTCTTCCGTGATCTCGAACCAACGGCCGGTGTAATGGGTGCCGCGAATACAATCCTCATCGCACCCCTCGGGGCACGCGTTGAATAGCTCGAACATCTGCTGGCGCGTGGCGACGCCGTCGAGGATCTTGCGAAACTCGGGATAGCTGGTCATGGTGATAGTCCTTGCAGGAAAGGGCAGCCCGACCGGATCCGGCTACCGTATGCAGATCTTTTGGCGGCGGCTCGGAAGGCCGGAGTTGAGCGGCCCGGTCGGACATGAGCAGAACCGGCACGAGGCTAACTCGATCGGTATCCATGAAATCCGTTTGGCCCCGTCTATTGGGACATATATTCGACCGGGCCGGAAGGAGCATCGCACGTGGCATTGGCAGCGCCGGCATGGTTGGCAGATTATGGCGGCACGCCCGAGACGCTTGATCGCTTCCGGTCCCTATGTCAGCAACGACGCCGTTGCGCGGGTATATGGTGCCTGGATGGAAATCAGGAGTGTGCCCGTCCCATTCAGCCATTGGTGGTGGCATAGAGTCAGAGCGCCCGGTCATCGCCAGGGCTGTCCCGACTGGTTGGAACTCCACGGCCAGTTGCGTAAGTATATGGATCGGGGCGGCATCCTCGTTATCATCGGGCCGTCGCGTGCCGGTAAGACCTGTTTGCTGGAGCGGCTGACCCCGCTTCGGATCATCGATAACTCGCGGTCGGGATCGGCGCGCACGGCGCCTGTTCCGCCTGAGGACGTGCCGTCGGGATTGTTTGCAATCGACGAGACCCATGCGCATGATCAGCGGGATATTGTGCGCGTGATTACCGACATGGGGACTGAGAACCGTGGCTTTGCCTTGGTGTTTCAGCGTCCTGAGAGCTTTCGAGATTGTGTGATCGGGGCTCCTCTCGCTTTGCATTCGCTGCTGTTCCTGGAGCTTGTCGATCATGGTCCCGGCTGAGGCGAACGATTAGCAGGCGATCAACCCCCACGACCTTTCAGTAAGGCATGGATCAGCCGCTCTTCCTTCTTGCTGATCCGGTGGCGGCGGCGGTCGCGCTCGATTTGCCGTTGGACGGCCTCCTGGTTGTAGCGGGTGGGAAGTTGGGCATCCTCCGGTGACTCTGACCAGCCGCCGGCGGCACTGATCCAGACCAGACCCAACGCGCCTGGGCGGGCTTCGAACGTGTCGGCGGCTCCGTTGACTGCGTTGCGGACGATCACGCATCCACTGTCCTCGGCGCGCAGCGGTGCTCGCCCCCCGAGAACGAGCAAGTCGCCGCGATCACCAGGCAGGTGAACCAGGTCACCGGACTTGACCTTGGCGGCGAGCTTGTGACCGATGGTGTAATGGAGCGTCCAGCCGTTGTCGGTGATGCAGTCTGCCATGACATTCTCCTGAGGGTTTTACCGGCGC
The DNA here is from genome assembly GCA_029167225.1 of Sphingobium arseniciresistens. Taxonomy (GTDB): domain Bacteria; phylum Pseudomonadota; class Alphaproteobacteria; order Sphingomonadales; family Sphingomonadaceae; genus Sphingobium; species Sphingobium arseniciresistens. Next base: position 20,202 of record JARFNK010000012.1, on the reverse strand, counting down.
AGCGGAAACCAGATTGGGTTGGCCCGCGAGGATGGCTCACGCTGCGAGGCGGAGCAGCGGCAACGCGGTGACATCGCCGCGGGTCGTGGTGCGGTCGAGCGCGGGATAAGGCAGGCTCGGGACCTTGCCGGCCGCTATCCGCGCAGCCTTGGTCAAGGGAAAGACGTAAACGTGATTCCCGGGATGCCTGCGGCGGGTCAAGAAACCGGACCGCTCGAGAGCGGCGAGCCAGTCGCGACGGTCTTCTCCATGGCGCGGCGGTCGGGCACCGGTTGCGACCAATCCGTCGATCGCATAGCGTTGCCCGGTTTCGCCGTTGCGGATCTTGGACAATGCGCGCGAAGACAAGGGGCGACCATCGGGCATCACCAGATCCGTGCGCGGTGACGAGCGACCGACATACCGGCTGCCCATCACCGCATAGAGTTGGCCGACATGACCGGGGAGATAGACATGGCCGTTCTCGTCGACGCGTCGGATCGGGTCGGCATAGGAGATGACGGAAATGATCTCCGGCTTGGCTTGCCGTAGCAGCTTGAACGCCCGAGACACGAGGAAGGTCTCGCCGTTACCGCCGACATCGTCGAGGAGCGCGAGGCGCCCTAGATCGCAAGCGGTGCGCGGGTTGGGAAGGCCCGCGCTTTTGGGGACCGAGGCATCGTTTATTGGATGGGCGAAAGCGCAGACGCCGACCAGTTCGGAGCGGCCGCCGGCGCCGTTGCGAAAAAGGCCGACCGATAGCCGGGTGACCGGCATCGATCCGGCATAATGGTGCATCGCTATGAAGGGGCCTGCTACCCGGATGGTGTCGATGACGTCGACCGAGAGTGTTCTCGGATCGATTTCGCTTGCGGACGGGACGAAGCGGCTACGCCGGTCGCGCCAGCGTTGGGAGCGGGTCGTAAGCATGGTTGCTCAAGCCGCATCCGGGCTGGCCGAGCCAGGCTCAGCATCGTCCTCGTCGGGCAGCAGATCACAGGTGCGCTCGTAGAATTCGAGGCTGATTCCGCGTGCTGCGGCCTCCCAATAGGTCAGGTCGCGATGGTCGTCGGCGTTGGGGCCGGTCGCCATCTCGATGACGGGGTGGATCGAGAAAATCTCGCCTGTCGGGAGGCGGAATTGATTGGCGACGCCTTCGAGCGGTTGCGTGTCGTCGGGAACCGAGCAGGATCCCTCGATGATATAGGTGACGAGCATTACGACCTCCTTTGGATCATCAGTCCCCCTCCCTCTCCCCTTCGGTCGTGGGTTCCCAGTAGATGCTCTCGGTCGAGTAGAATTCGTCGCCCTCATTGTCGAAATAGATGGACAGGACTTCTTCGTCCGTCAGCGCCTGAGGGTCTCGGGGATCATCGATCTCCGACCAGTTGTCGCGACAATATTCGGCTAGATCGGCGATCAGCGCGTCGTGGCAAAAAGTGGCGTAAAAATTGGTCCCGTGCCGGTGATCGATATGGCCGACATGGATCTCGACCGGCCACGGCACGACATGACGGTTCACGAGAGCCTCGGCGATCGACAGATCTTCGATGAGATGGTGGATGGCGTCCGCGTCGAGGTCGCTGGGGGTTTCGATGGCGGCGCGGGCACGCGCGAGCAATTGCGCGTGATCGCGCCTGGTGGGCTGGTTCATTTCTGGGTTCCTTGCAGGAGAGTTGGCGATCGGACGGTTACCCCTGCGGATAGCCGGTGCGGTCGAATGCCCGCCGAGTGAGATCCGGGACGCGATCGTTGCTGTAGGGGCTTTCGTCGGCCAGATTGAACGCACGGTTTTTGGCGCCTACCCAGTCGATCGCGTCCACGACGTAGGTCTCCGTGGCAAAACGGTCGAAGCCGCTGAAGAATTCGATATCGACCATGAACCGGGTCGGCTCGGTCGACGCGGTTGCGAGGATTTCGTTTTCGGCATCGAGGAGATCGCCCGCTTCGCCGCGCAGCCGGTCGATGTCGGGGTCGAAATCCTCCCAGTTTTCGTCTTCGGGGCATTCGTCGGCGAGATAGCCCGACATGAGATCGTGGATGGAATCGAGCATCTCTTTGCGCGCAGTGTTCGAGGTCATGGCGGATTCCTGGGTTGACGTGCTGCCGGGAGCACGGAGGTCCCGGCAGCGCTCGGGTTCAATGGACGCTTGCGAGAAGGGTGCGGGCCTTGCCCTCGAGCGTGAGGCGGCTGTCCTGGTGGGTTTTCGAGCGGGCGACCGCCGTGATGCCCTGGACGAAATCGTAGATGGACGCCGCAGGATGCCCCTCCTCGGCGAGTACGGTCGCGATGATCTTCGCGCTCTCGGGCTTGGAGAAACCGCGTCCGCGCAGGAAGGTCTCGCGATCCTCGTCATTACGGGCGACGATCCGCTCGCGCGCCGTTTTGATACCATCGATGAAGGTGCGAGGAGAGGAGTCGGCAAAGTGCGTGAGCGCGGGCGCCGCCTCGCCGGCGAAGCGGTTGGCAGCGAACTTGGAATGCCGGATCTTGATCTCCTGGAAATTCTCGGCGCCCCAGATATTGCGGTTCATGCACACCGCGCGCAGGAAGAAGGTGGCGACACCGAGCGTGGTCGAGCCGACCTCGCTATTCCAGGCGTAGAAGCCCCGGAAGTAGATGTCGGGGTCGCCATTGGGGAGCTTGCCAGCCTCGATCGGATTGAGATCGTCGACCAAAAAGATGAACACGTCGCGGTCGGACGCGTAGAGGGTCGTGGTCTCCAGGCTGATATCGACCAGCGGATTGTAGACCATCGTGCTCCAGTTGAGCAGGCCAGGCACCTTCCAACGCGTGTCGCCGGTGCCGGTGCCGGCGAAGCGCATGATCGCCTCGACCAGCTCATGGTCCCAGATTCGCCCGTAATCCGGGCCGGTGACCGCGCGCAGTTCGGTGCGGCCATCATGAGTCTGGAGCATCTTCACCTGTTCGCCGCGATGCTGGATCAGCCCGTGCTGAAGGTTGATGCCGGCAATCGGGCTGGGCAGATCGCGCAGGTAGGAGGCAGGTGCTCCGACCAGGCTGCAGAGCTGGCCGAAGGACCAGTTGGTCGGCATGATGGGGTCGCGACCACCCGGAACGTGGAGGGCGAGGCGATCCGGGGTGTCGGTGCGTGCCTCGACACGGATTGCGCGGCTCTCGACGATCTCGGTGCGGGCGGTTTCGGCGCGAGCGCGGACGCGGTCATAGAGGCTGTCGAGCGAAAGGAAGCGTTCGTCGTCAGGACGCTTGAACCATTCGGAGGAGACGCGGCTGATATTGTGCCCGCGGCTGATGTCGACCTTGTAGCCGGCGGAGGCCGGACGCGGGGCATTTGCGATCATGTTCATGGAGGTTCTCCGGGAGGCTGGCTGTGCGCGTGCCGGTCCTCAGCCGCGCGCCTCACCCCCTCCCGCCCCCCTCCCCTCCACGGGAAGAATGGCGAGGTTGCCGGGACCATGGTGCATGGTCTCGCGGCCCTGATAACGCTCAGAATTCGATCAGGCGGTAGCCCCTGGGCTTGAGCAGCGCCTTGACCCATGCCTTGTCGATGGGCGTCCCTTCACTCGTGCTTCGTATCGCGGCGTCGGCACGTTCGAAGAGGGCCACGCAGAGCTGGTCGGAATCGAAGCGGGAGCGGTATTGGATGCCGTCGAGATGGGTGTCGGCGTGGACCATCGCCGAAATGCGCTGCGAGGTGTCGTAGCCGCCGGGGTTCGCGGCAGGATCGAAGTCGGCGGCTACGCCGGCGGCCGTCGTCCTGAACCATGCGAGGCCGGGGCCGTGCAGCTTCGCGAGCCGCAGGGTTCTGGTCGTGGTGAAGGTCGCGGCGCGCTTGCGCTGCACGCGGTCCAGCAGAACATCGGGATCGCCGGGGTTTCGCAACAGACTTTCCACGAAGGGACCGACTTGGGTCTTGCCGAGATAGAGGACACCATAGGTTCCGGCGGGATCGTCCCAGCGCCATGTCCCGTCCTTGCGCCCATACCAGCGTGCCGCGACGGTGGCGTCGTGAACGCGATGCAGGACCTGGCCGGCAGCGATGGTTGCTACCGGCATTGCGCCTCGGCTGGTCATGCTCAGTCGTTCAGCGTCTGGGCAAAGCGAATAACGCGAGCAACATCCGCCTCGTCCGCTTTGATGAGATCGATGGGCCGTTCCTCGCCGAGCCCCTCATCGCCGCTCACGAGAAACTGAAGGAGCGTCCAGCCGCTCACGCCGGGAACAGCAGCCAGGAGGCGCGGGATCGCGGATCGAATGGTATCGCCATCGAACTGGAACGCGGGGAACAGCTTTGCGCCGTTGTCCTCGATCATCAGCAGCCTGCGGTCCCGCGCGGCTTTGTAGACGGCCTGAACGGTCTTGTGCCTCAGAAGCTTGCGGACAGCCTCGGCATCGAAAACGCCTCCGGCCTGCTCGATCATGCGGCGCTTGAAGGCGATCGCGTTGGTGATCTCCTCGGCCTCATCCGGGTCATCGGCTTCAACCGCGGGAATGCCGCGCGCGATGTTGAGCACGAGCGCGGTCACGTCGACGCTGCTGATGGCGGCGGTCTTGGCAGCGAGCGGCATCATCTTGATGATGCGGTCGGCGCTGGCCATGATGCGATCGCGCAGGACGCGATCGATATCGACGGTAGCGGTGGTTGCGTGGCGCGGCATATCAGGCCCTCGTTTAGTGAGTTTCATATAGAGAGCTTTCGAGAATAATTCAACGAAACAATCCATGTGCGGTCGTCGGGAAGCTACCGCCTGGCCGAATGAAGGAGGTTCCCATCGGCATCATATCGATCGGGGTCGGCGCCGGGGACATCCCAACCGAACATGGAACCGGCCTGCATGGCGGTGATCTGGGCCGGAGTCGCGTCGAATGTCGCGTTGATGGCTTCGATCGTCATTCCGTCAGGCATGGGCCAATACCCCTTCTCACCGCGCTTGATGACGATGGGTTCGTCAGTGCCCGGTAGATGGGCGGCGCACATTTCGGGAAGCTTGGCGAGATTGGCGAGACGCCGTTCGGCCGCATCGAGGATCGACTTTTCGAGGTCGCAAAGCCAGGACGGACCGAGATGGTTGCGGACGCGACGGAGCGAACCGCCGAGCGGCTCGGACTCGTCCTGGCCGTTCATCCATTTCATCGACAGCTGGTCTTTCCAGCGGCGGCCATGGCGCGCGCGGAAATCGACAAGGGCGCGCCACATATCGTCGTCGGGTTCGGTCATGAGAAGCTCCTTAGGGCTGGACGATCAGGCTGCTCGCCCGGAGCGACCAGGCAAACGCGCGTGACCGAGGGAATTAGAAGAGGCTCAATTGCCTCGGGGTGCCGGTGGTGTCGGCCCGGCGGGGATCGGCCGGTTCAAATGCCGTCTCAGGCGTTGCCGGCGGATTCAAGAGCCGTTGGGCGGCGGCTTCGGCGTCGCGGCGCGACAGCCGGGCGCTCCAGCCGCCGAGAATATGAGCCGGCGTATACCAATGGTCGCGCATTTCCATCGACAGTGAGTTGCCGACGACCACCACCGCGGGGATATGCATCAGGGTGAACTGGACATAGGCCATGTGAACGGCGCGCGTGTCGATATCGATGGCCGTCACGTGCAGATGCTGCTGATAGTTGACACCCTCCTGGCGCATGGCCTCGGCAAGGGCGATGATCAGGGAGCCGGCGCCACAGGCTGGTTCCATCGCGCTGACGAAACCGTTGCGCTCTATGAGTTCGAGCAGCGATTCACGGCTGCCGATGATAGCCTGCGCCATGGTTTGGCAGAGGATATAAGGCGTGAAGAACTGGCCGCGTGCCACATTGTGCAGTTCAAGCTCACCATAGACCGTCCCGAGAACATCACCGGGTTCCGCTTCAAGGGCGGAAACGACCTCAGCTAGTATCTTGGGGAAAGTCTCGACGATGTCGCGGTCATAGCGGCCGACGATTTCCAGATAGCGCTTCTCGCGCTTCTCGCGGTGCTTGAGATCGACAGCATTGGAAAGGGCGATCGCGATCGCCTCCATGCAATCTGCGAAGAGATTATGGAGGTCGTAGCGATACTGACAGGACCGGAATAGCTTGCTGATCGCCGCGACATGGCTTTGGTGGGAGGGCATGGCATGTTCCCGGGTGGGCCGGCACGCCGCGGGACCGGCCGGAGCTGGCCGGGCACTTGCCGCAGCGGTCAGGGAGGATTGGGAAAGGCGTCAGTCCGGGAGGCTTTCCGGGACACCGCCCATTACCCCCCGCTCTGCTCCCACGTCGGCGGCGAGGAGAGTTCAGATGCCAGTATTCCGATTGTCGTAGATGGGCTGCATATCGGCGGACCAGGCGCCGAGCGGCCAGATACAGCCATTGTAGCTGATGCGTGCGATCGGTACGTCGTCGACGAGCACATGCCCCTCCGGGAATCCACTCGCGCCGAGGCCGGATCGCTCGCGGCGCCGGCAGTGGAGGTGAGAGGCGTCGGCCCAGTTGGCTGCGGGAAGGTCGGGATAGCCCGGCTGGCGGATCGTGAAGGTCAGGGCCCGGCGGCGTTGCGATTTGCGCGGGCGCAGAGCCTTGGCGACATGGCCTGCATACACGCCCACGGCAGCCCAGTAAGCGGCGAGCGGAGGCTTGCGGCTGTCCCAGCTTTTCTGGGCGCGAGCGCGGGCATCGTTTTGGAGATCCTTCAACAGGGCGGCCAACAGCGACCGGGTTTGGGGATCGAGCGATTGCAGCGCCTTGACCGCAGGAAGCGCCAATATGGGGTTACGAACCTCGGCGCGGTTTGACCGGGCGTTCATGCTGCCCGGCCCATGTCGAGTTGGAAAGCTGCCTGGTCGGGATTGACGGCCAATGCGAGCGCCAGGGGTTTCACCCAGATTTCCTTCGACGACAGCGTGAAGGTCTCGCCCATGCTCGCCAGCAGAAGCGCCTCGCCGACCTCCTCGGCCATCTTCTCGGCGGAGGCGCTGGGTACCGCGTTGCCGATCCACTCGCGTCGAGTGGAGTCGGAACCGGCCTCGAGGTCGAAGCCGCGCGTCGTCCAGTTCCGTTCCCACCGGCGGACATAGGTGTCCAGCGCGGGGTCGAAGATGAAGATCTCCTCCGGGTCGAACAGCGATTGGAGAGCCGCAAGTTCGAGTGTGGTGAAGGGACGATGCCAGGTGCCGTCGAGTGCGATGATCCGGGCAACGAGGCGTTCGTCGGCGGCCGGGAGCGCCAAATCGTTGGCGGGCTCCGCAGAGCGGGGCGACGTCTCGACCCGCGGATCAGCGAGAGACCAGCGCCCGTTATTGTTCTTGGCGAAGGCCGGGATCGCCCCGGAGACACCGCCCCACGAGACGACGCCATAATGTCCTTGCGTCAGATAGCTGCCCCGCTCGGCGCGGGAGAGGCAGGCGGGGCGAGGATCAGCGATCGACATAGCGCCGCTGCCGACGCGATCCGAGCCGGTGACGGTCGGCGCTTTTCCCGACATCGCCACGACCTTGAGCTTGTTGCGGTGGCTGTTCGGTCCCCAGGTGCAACGGGGATCGGCGACGACGAAAGCCCCCATGCCGGTGGTGCTCGCGCCGATGACGCTGTTTGCCGACATGCGGAAGCCGGTGACGCGATATTTGCCGTTCACATGGCGGCCGTCGGGCGCGCGGGGATCGGCTACGGCAAGGCCACCGCCTGGACCGCCTGGTCCAGCAACGGCCGGCGCGTCCTGCTTGAAGGGGACCACGCGATAGACGTTGTTGAAGCGCGGTCGGCCATGGATGCGGGGATCGGCTACGGAATGGGGGCCGCCGCCAGGGAGCGATTGAGCGGTCACCGCCGTAGCCGAACCGCACCAGGGGCGGACGCCATATTGCTGGTAGGTGAGATTGCCGGAGAGCTGCCGCGGATCGGCAACGCTTGCCGCGCCGCCGGCGACATGGACGGCCCCGCTTATGGTCTTCGCATTGCCGGCATAGGCCGCGACCGAGAGGAGGTTGCGGTGCGCGCCAGGCTTGTAGCCGGGGCGTGGATCCGCAACGGCGTTGGGGCCGGTGGTCGGCTTCGGGCTGCACGATAGAACGCCGGACGCCTGATGCCAGCCCCGGACGCCGAGGACATGGCGATGGGTCGCGTCGCCATAGCCGGGCCGCGGATCGGCGACACTATAGGAACCGTTGGTGGGAAGGCCTCGGGTCGAGATGACGCCGGTCGGTCCGCACCAGAGATTCACACCGAGGAAGCCCGATCCCTCGCGGGTCGAAACCGGGCGCGGATCGGCAACCGAGAAACGTCCCTGCCCCGGCGCGCGGGCGGAGGTGATGAGCCCGGAGGTATCGGACCAGCGTGCGACGCCATAGGCATTGGGCCGGAGGTCGGCTTCCGGGATGATGCCGTAGTCGCGCAGGAAGCCGTTTTCGACGGCAAGCTCATTGAGGCTGCGCCAGTCATGGCCGGCCTTCACGAAGGCGAGCCGGACCCAGGTGCGCCATTGCAGCGCCGGCACCCGATGCATCGCGCCGCCGGCGGGATCGCCGGGCAGCGGCAGCTTGCCGATCACCTCACCGACGCCGCGCAGCGGATGCTTCGCGGGCTTATAGATGAAGGGGGGTACCTTGTCGGGGTGGCGCGCGATCAGAAGGTAGCGCCGACGCGATTGGGCGAGCCAGCCGATCTCGCCGCAGTCGTGCGTATCCTCGGTGACGTGATAGCCGTAGCCGCGCAGCAAAGCGGTGATTTGGTCGAGCAGCCAGCGGCCCCGGGTCATGATCCTGGGGACATTCTCGAACAGCAGGATGGGAATGGGGTCGTCACGATAGGCTTCGAGGGTCAGCCACATGCCGCGCAGCGTCAGCGCATTGAGCGCCTGGTATTTGGCGGTCTTGGAGACGGCGTTGGAAAGGAGACCGGAAAAGCCCTTGCAGGGATAGCTGGCGAAGCAGACGTCGAGCCGCCCGAACACGGCGCGGATGTCGGCGGGCACGGCCTCCTTCCAGCCCGGCAGCGGCTCATGGCCGTGAAAGGCGATATATTGGTCGCGGTCGAACAGGTCCATGACCGTGCCGGGCACGCCGGTCATCCGCTCGAAATTGCGGATGGCGCCCGGATCGACGTCGATGCCGCCCGCACATTCGAAGCGCGCGACGACATTGCCGATGCGCGGATTTGCCCTGTTGAAGCCGCGGGCCCCGGCACCGATGCCGCAAGCCATGTGACCGTGGCGGAAGACACGCACGATATCGCGGGACTGGAGCATGGGAGGCTCCTTTCCTTGGAGAGTTTAGGGGTTGATGATTGTCCGGTCCGTCGCGCCGACGGCCTGGTGCGAGGCTACGCGGGCGCCCGGCTCAGCGAGCGAGGCGTCGTTCGACAGCTGATGGTTAGGAAGCAGGGCAAGCGTGTAGAGCGACTCAGAACGCGTGTCCGCGAAGGCGTCGTCGGCGGCAGCCTAGCAGCCGCGGAAGCGCCGACCGCTCTCGCAGAACAGATAATCGTTGGCGGCGATGGCCTGCTCGACCGCCTCGTCCGAGGTCAGATAGTCATATTCGGAGCGAAGGCTGCGATAGAGCCAGCGGGCCAGGTCGCGAAGCGCCTCGACGATCATCTCCTCAGCCTTGTCGCCAACGTCGCTGCGGGCCGCATGGTCCCGTTCGACCGAGATCGTCATACAATATTCGTGGTAATACCGGCCGCTGTGGCGAGCGTCGGCGCGGAGCTGGTAGAAATATCGCCGCTGGACGTCCCTGAGCGTGTCGGCGATCCGATGCAGATCGGGGTCCTGCGGCGCATATTCGCGGATGCGCCGATGGGCGCCCGTTACATAACCATAGCTACCCTCAAAGCAGGCACCGTCGCCCTGGCTCCAGAAGCCCGTGAAGTAGATGACGGGCTCCTGCCGGGTTCGGCCGCCATAGAGCGGCACAGCTCGGGTACGCAGATCGACGCCCAGAATTTCGCAGACACGCTGGAAATCCTCGTAGGTGCAATCGAACCAGTCATAGTCGAAGCCGGTTTCGCGATACCAGCAACGGGCTTTGTCCTTGGCCTTTTCGGAAAGCTCATCGAACCGATAGACCGTGATCGGGATGATCTCGGGCATGAGGTTGATCCTTGTGCTGAAGGGATTGCCGCCGGCTCAATCGAAGAGCGGAAGGCTTCCCTTGGGGAGAGGTCCGGTCGAGGCCGCACACGTCGAGGGGGCAGTGCCCGTATTTGCCCATGCGATCGGCCAGGATGTCGCGCGCTGCATGAAGTTCGACGAAGGGGCCGGAATGTCCGCTCGGCCGGTGGCAGCCGACCCAATGGGAGTCTTGCAGTCTGGACGCACGTCGGAATGCTCAACAAGAGACTGCGCGACCCAGCCGCCACGCCACCCATGACTACCGTCCTCCCCTCCATTTTGACTTCCGGTGCAAACGGAGGCACGAGTTTGTTTACGGTTGCGCAAGTGCGTCTGGTTCAAGACCGGTAGTTCCACCCAGAAGAAGGAAGTTGCATGGCCGAGAACGACCATTCGGGCGTCATGTCTTTGACCGTGACGTTGCTCAGTGCCTATTTCGCGAACAATACCGTACCGAGCAGTGAGTTGCCGGCGCTCGTAGAGGGGACACGGCGCGCCCTGCTTGGCCCCGGTTCAGCCTCAAAGGAAGTCCCCGTTACGCCCGCTGATAGGAGTGTCGCGGAAACACCTTCGGCCATGCCGCCAATAGAGGTCGAGCCTGAGGCGGCCGCCGCCGAGTCAACATACAAGCCCGCAGTTTCCATCGAGGAAAGTCTCGCCTCTCCCGACCAGATATTGAGCCTCATCGACGGCAAGCCCTACAAGGCGCTCAAGCGACATCTGTCGACACATGGACTGACACCAGCCGAATATCGCGCCCGATACGGCCTCCCGGCCGGCTATCCGCTGGTCGCCCCGAGTTATTCTGCGGCTCGGCGCGAGGTTGCCCGGAAGCTGGGTCTCGGCAGCAAGCGCAAGAGCGCTTCGGCGCCAGCGGCCGAGGAAGCTCCTGCGAGCCCAATTGCCGGTGCGGTCGAGTCCGTCCACCCCGAAGCTACTCCGGCCAAGACCGCACCAGCACGTCGTGCGCGCGCCAAGGCCGTGGCCGTCGAGCCCAAGCCCGCAGCGAAAAAGGCGAAACGCAAGACCACCAAGGCCGGTGTCGCCAAGGCTCCTGCGGCGACCACGGATACCGCACCGAAGCCGAAGCGCAGCCGGGCACGGAAAGCGACCGGCGAGACCACGGCGCCAACCGGGGCAGCACCGCAAGTCGCCCCGGCGGAATGATCGATACCGTCCGGGGCCATCAGGGTCTCGGACGGTTTCCGCTCTGTTGACGAACCGGCATCTGCGGATCAAAACCGCGTCATGGCGAGGATCGCCTCGATCACGTCGTTCGAGCGGTCCAGCGGAATGAACAGACGGATCCTGTACTGAATGACCTCGCTGAACTCGCCGCGCGCCTTCAGCCGCGCAACGAAGCGGCGATCATCGCTATGCGGCGGCGGGCTGATTGGGGTCGAACTCGAACGGACCGTAGATCTTCAGATGCCGGAGAAGAGCCTCCCCGACATCGAAGCGGGCGTCTGTCGCGGCCTGCCGCAGAGCATCGGCCGGGGATTGATCGCCATAGGTGAGCTGAGACCAGTGAAGGTCGTCATCGATGACGATTTCCGAGATATAGACCATCATGGCTTCTTCTCCGGGAAGTTGGGCGGCCAGCCCGCCTGGTCGAGGAGTTCGGTCGCGAGTTGCTCGATTTCCCAGGCCTGATCCTTGGCGAACTGGGGCTGGATCTGGGCCTGACGGGCATGGGCAATGATGCGTCGCAGCCCGTGCAGAACCGTGTTCATGTCCTGGCTCATACGGCCTCCATCAGGTGATATTGTCACAATGGCCGGAAGCACCGGTTTCGATGAAAGCCGCTATTGCGCGTTGGGCGCTGGCGGGCCGTTGGTGCTGACCGCTTCACGGGCGACATCGGCAGGGCTGGAGACGAATACGCTCCAGTCACCGTAGAATACGCCATCATATTCGATGAGATCATCGGCGATGGTGAAACGCCAATCGCACACGGGGCCATGGACGTTGGAAAAGCCTTGCTGGCGCCAGTCGGCCATCACAGCGGGGAAGAAACGGTCCATCACCTCCGGTGCCGCCGCGAATTTGACGTCGCACATATAGGTCGTCTGCACGAACGCCAGCGGACCGATCACCGGGCCCTCGCTGCCCCAGTCGTCGAGATTTTCGGCAGGATCACGACGCCCGTGCCAGAGGCGCAGGTAAAGCGCGCCGGAAGTGTTCGGCGTCGGCGCGGGATCGGGCACATAGCCGGCGAGCAGCGCGCGAGCGCGATCGACGGCGCGGTTGTCGACCTGCTCGAAGACGGAGGGAATGAGAGCCTTCAATCTTTGGACCTCGGCTTCGAGAGCGGCGAGCGCTCCGATCGGCTCGGACGGCCCGAAGCGTGCCGACGCGAACAACTCATAGGTGTAGCCGGCAGAGCCGTGCCGTTTAACGATCGCGAGGGCCTCCTGGCCGCTCGCGCAGTCGTTGAGTTCGAAGCGGCACGCCATCTCGTCTGTGGTGATTCCGGCATAGGAGAAGGCCGCCGGTGTGCCGTTGGCGAGCGTGCAACTGAACGAACCGCCACCAGAACGGTGAACATAGGCGATGTGGCCCAGAGAGCCGGTCGCCTTGATCCGGATGGGAATCGTCATCCTTTCCTCCCATGATGAATGCGACCTCCCCATCCCGCTTCACTTCCCCAGGCCCGAGGGTGAATGGCTAGCTGCGCGCGGCGGATGGATGAGCGGTCTGATAGAAACGGGGCGCTGCGAGGTCGCAGACGATGTTCCGTGATTTCAGCGGGTCTTTGTCGGCGGTCGCCTTCGCCGAGGCGACGAAGGCGGAGCGGGCCATTTCCGCGATTGCAACGGCGTCATGTCGCCAATAGCCAGGAGCCATGACCTCGAATCGCAAGACCTTGTCGCTTCGCTTACCCAAGCAGGAAGACGGAACGGCCGATGAGGCGAAAGCCATCATCACCTATGGCATCGCACATCTGCTCTCCTTGCGGGCGACCTATAATCGCGGCATGGTGATCCTCGCGCCGCACATCCTCTATAAGCGGCACGACGAACCTTATGTGGACGCCGTGGTTGTAGAACGAGACGGTTCAAAGCCTTCAGAGGTCAAGCTGGGCACCTTCAAGCTATCGGGGTTGCGCGGGCTGGCGATGACGTCCGAGCCGTTCGCACCATTCGGCGAGTTCGATCCGAACGCCCCGCGCTATGCCGAGGGTGTGATCGCCCGGGTAGGAAGCTGAACGGCTTCGGGGCCGCTCCCGGCAACCGGTTCTCTCATTGGCTCAGGCCAGAAGCGATGGGTCGATGGCATTGTCAGGGGCGACGTCGGTGCTCCATAATATCGCATCGATCAGGCCTTGTCCGCCCGCGAGGACATCGGTTTCGCACATGACGTCGATGTGACCGGGGCCTGACAGTTTCACCAGACAGTGGATTTCACCGTTTGCGGCTTGCAATGCCAGCGCCAGTTTCTGGCAGTCGCAATAGGACTGGATCATGGTCGGAGCCTCATGATGCCAAAAAGCCCCGGCACGCGGCCGGGCCTTCAGGGGAGGACGCGGATTACGCGACGAGCCTTGGCTAACCCCGGGTCAGTGGGCGCGCGCCGGACTTGCGTCAGGTTCAGGGCTGCCCTCGCGAATAGCGACCCACGCCCAGTAGCCCAGCCGGGTATCGTCGTTGGCCACTTCGTATTTCCAGTCATCGACCGGGTGGTGGGGATGTTCCCCCCAAGGGCCATAGAGGCGGATGTACGTCTCCATCAGATGATCCCTCCCGTAAGAGCTGCGGTGAGGGCTTCGCGGGTGGTTTCGAACTCCACGCGGTCGGGGAAGATGGCGCACCAGCCGCCGCCGAATTCGCCAGGCCGCGGTCGGGAGCAGGTTTCCGTCCATTCGAATCCGATCGGCGCTTCCTTGAGTGAGGCCTGACAACAACCTTGAATGAGGTTGGCGATAGGCTCCGGCTGGAAATGGGTCATGCCGTATATGTAGATCGTGTAGCGGTCCGGAGCGTCGTCATGGCGATCCGCCCTGATGTCCGCCCCCAGGTGCGGAAAATCGGGATCGGGGAATTGGGACCGAAAACCGCTCCACGGATCTTCGGGTTCGGTCGGCGGAAATATCGCAAGGAGGCTGGCACTGGGGGTGCCGGCGGCGAGTTTAAGCGTCCGGTCGAAAACGAACTGGAAGGCTTCGTTCAGCAACAGCATTTCGGCGCTCGTGCAGGAGAAGGCGAAGCTGGCCGAAAGATGATTGTCAGCCATGGGGCCCTCCGTGGGCAGCGGCAGCACCGATCAGGCGGCGGAGCTTTACCCAAGCTGCCTCTTCACCGGCGCGCAGGCCGCCGCTGAAGCCACGGCGGTAGAGCCGATAGGTGATCGCAACCATTTCAGGCGAGGCGGAGTCGGGGATGAAGTCGAGGAACTCCCCCTCTTCGTTCTGAAGCTCCAGAACGCCATCGTGGCCTTCGATAGAGGGGAGAGCGACGCGCGCGGTGGAAAGAAGAGCTGCAAGGTCGGCATTGAAGGTTTCGACGAGCAACTGCCTGATACGGTCGGGCATGTGATGTCTCCCGAATGGGAAATCGACAGACCATCTGCCGATCAGCACATGCCCCTCCTCCTCCTCTCCCTCAGTCGTGCCCGCCCCCGAAACCGTCAGTCCCCAAGTCACCGCGATCACCGATGAAATGGGGATAGCGATCGTCCCACGAAGGGGGCCGGATCTCCACGAGGCTATCGTGGATCTGGATTCCGGGCGGGCTGTCGCCGGGATCGAAAACCATGCGCGCGCACTCGCAGATATCGGGTTCGTGCTCGGTGCCGCAGATGTCTTCGAAACCGCCCTGGTCCGCGGTCCCGTTGTTCTCCTCATAGGCCCCATAGGCACGCCGCCACATGGCCTGTGCGTCAAGGACCTCGATGTGCAGGGTCACATGGGCAAAGATGGGATAGGTCATAACGACATCTCAGTGGGTTTGGGTTGGGAAGTCGTGACGCTCACTTTGGGGATCGCGCGGCGTAGCGAAGAGAAGCGCATCTGACCTCTACTCAGCACGATAGCTACGAGGCGGGAGACAACGCCGTGCGGTCCGACACGGCGCCATCACGCGCCGGCTGAGCGGCGCCGCTCAGGGATTTGAAAGCATCGGGGTCACTTCGGTCATTACCTATTGACCCTGACATGATGTCAGACCCTACATCGTCTGGCGTCGAAAGGAGCAAAGGCGATGAACGAAGGGCATTCGGCGGCGCACGGTGGCGGTTGCTGCGGCGGTCACGGCCCGGCCAAGACTATCGAGGGCGTCAAGGATCCGGTCTGCGGCATGACCGTCGATCCGGCGAAGACCGCGCACCATGCCGAGCATGGGGGCAAGACCTGGCATTTCTGCAGCGCGGGGTGCCGCGCCAAGTTCGTCGCCGATCCCGAGCGCTATCTGGGACCACCCGCGCCACCGGCCGATGCACCCGAAGGCACGATCTGGACGTGCCCGATGCACCCGGAGATCCGCCAGGACCATCCCGGCGTCTGCCCGATCTGCGGCATGGCTCTCGAACCCGCGACGGTGACCGCCGACTCCGGTCCAAGTCCGGAGCTGACCGACATGACGCGGCGGTTCTGGATCGCCCTGGCGCTGAGCATCCCCGTGCTGGTGCTCGAAATGGGCGGGCACATTTTCCCGGCGATGCATCACTTCGTCCCGATGTCGGCATCGGTATGGGTCCAGCTCGTCCTCGCCACGCCGGTTGTGCTCTGGGCCGGCGGGCCCTTCTTCGAGCGTGGCTGGGCATCGCTCAGGACCCGCAATCTCAACATGTTCACCCTGATTGCCATGGGAACCGGCGTCGCCTGGGGCTATAGCGTCGTCGCGACACTGGCGCCGGACGTCTTCCCGCCCGCCTTCCGCAGCGCCGATGGCATGGTGGCCGTCTATTTCGAGGCGGCCGCGGTCATCATCGTGCTCGTGCTGCTGGGCCAGGTTCTGGAACTGCGCGCGCGCGAACGCACCTCCGGCGCGATCAAGGCGCTGCTCAACCTCGCCCCCAAGACCGCGCGTCGCATCGGTCCTCACGGCGCCGACGAAGAGGTCAGCCTCGATCTCATCGCCGTTGGCGACCGGCTGCGCGTGCGGCCCGGCGAGAAAGTGCCGGTGGACGGCGTGGTCGAGGACGGGCGCTCCTCACTCGACGAGTCGATGGTGACAGGCGAGTCGATGCCGGTCACCAAGGCGAAGGGCGACAAGGTCATCGGCGGGACGCTCAACCAGACCGGCGCGCTGATCATCGTCGCCGACAAGGTCGGACGCGACACCATGCTTGCGCGCATCGTCCAGATGGTCGCGGAGGCACAGCGCTCACGCGCGCCAATCCAGCGCATGGCCGATCAGGTCGCCAGCTGGTTCGTGCCCGTCGTGATCGCCATCGCGGTCGTCGCGTTCATCGCCTGGAGCATCTGGGGGCCAGAACCTCGCTTCGCCTACGGCCTCGTCGCGGCGGTGGCGGTCCTGATCATCGCCTGCCCCTGCGCGCTGGGCCTCGCGACGCCGATGTCGATCATGGTCGGGGTCGGCCGCGGCGCGGGCCTGGGCGTCCTCATCAAGAACGCCGAGGCGCTCGAGCATATGGAGAAGGTCGACACGCTCGTCGTCGACAAGACCGGCACGCTGACCGAGGGCCGGCCCGCCGTCACCAGCATCGTTGCGGCATCCGGCTTCGACGAGACCGAACTGCTGCGTCTCGCCGCTTCGGTCGAGCGCGCATCGGAGCATCCGCTGGCGCGCGCGATCGTGGAAGCAGCCAAGGACCGAGGTGTCGCAACCAGTGATGTCAGCGACTTCGATTCCCCGACCGGGCGCGGCGCGCTCGGCACCGTCGAGGGGCGCCGGATCCTGCTGGGCAATGCCCGCTTCCTCAGCGAGGAGGGCGTCTCGACAGAAACGCTGGCCGAGCAGGCGGACGCGCTGCGCCGCGACGGCGCGACCGCCATCTTCATTGGCGTCGACGGCAAGGTCGGCGGAGCGTTCGCGATCGCCGACCCCGTCAAGCAGACCACTCCCGAGGCGCTCGCCGCCCTTAAGGCCGAGGGCATCCGCGTGGTGATGCTAACCGGCGACAATCGCACGACCGCTGAGGCAGTAGCTCGCCGCCTCGGCATCGACGAGGTGGAAGCGGAAGTGCTGCCCGACCAGAAGAGCGCTGTGATCGCCCGCCTGAAGCGCGAGGGGCGCGTCGTCGCGATGGCCGGAGACGGCGTCAACGACGCGCCTGCGCTCGCGGCGGCCGATGTCGGCATCGCCATGGGATCGGGCACCGACGTCGCCATCGAAAGCGCGGGCGTGACGCTTTTGAAAGGTGACCTGACCGGTATCGTGCGCGCGCGGCGGCTGAGCCAGGCGACCATGTCGAACATCCGCCAGAACCTGGTGTTCGCCTTCATCTACAACGTCGCCGGTGTGCCGGTGGCGGCGGGCGTGCTCTACCCGCTGTTTGGCATTCTGCTCTCGCCGATCATCGCGGCCGCAGCAATGGCACTGTCGTCGGTCAGCGTGGTCACCAATGCCCTCCGCCTCAATCGGCAGACGCTGTGAACATCGGCGAAGCATCACGGCGAAGCGCCGTCTCGGAGCGGATGATCCGTCACTATGAGAAGATCCGCCTCATCCCGGCGCCGCCGCGCCGGGGTGCAGGCTATCGCGACTATGGCGAAAGCGACCTGCACCGCCTGCGGTTTATCGCCAACGCCCGCGACCTCGGCTTTCCGATCGAGGAGATCCGCTCCCTGCTCGGTCTCTGGCAGGACCGAAACCGGTCCAGCAGCGACGTCAAGGCGCTGGCGCTCGCCCGCGCGGACGAACTCGGGCGCAAGGCCGACGCGCTTGTCGCCATGCGCGCGACGCTCATGGAATTGGCGGAAGCCTGCTCCGGCGACAAACGGCCCGACTGCCCGATCATCATGGGGCTGGCCGGTGTGCGCCATTGAAGTGCCCGGATTGGTGCGGCGCAAGATCGCTTGGTCACCACTTGTGACTGGAGCAGGTCATTGGCGCCTCCATAGGAATACGGAGTGCGAGGAGACTGTCCTACATGCAGGGCTTGCTGCGCCGCACCAGGAGCGAGAGCGTGCCGAATCAGACCAATAGCCTCGACCCGCTGGACGGCCTGGCGGCGACGCGGCATCGATCCAGCTTCGGCGCCATCGCCCAACTGACTTCGGGCCTGTCGCCTGCCACGTTGGCGCAGTCTTATTCCGACTGGTTGACTCACCTTCTCGGCTCGCCGGGCAAGCAGTTGCAGCTCGCTGCCAAGGGCGGCCGCAAGATCATGCGATTTGCCGACTATGCGATGCGCAGCGCGTCGCCGGGGCGCCCGATTGCGGACAATATGTCCTCGGCATGGTTCGTCGGCACGAACAGCCTGGTCTTGTAGGCAATGATCTCCGTGAAGCAGCCGAGCGATTTCAGCCACTCTCGCCTGGCCGGCGGGAAGTCCTTGACCTCCAGCCTGGCCTCGCCGTTCACATGGACGCGCTGCAGGCGCGTGCCAGGCAATGACGGGATGGCAACACCGTCGTAACCGCGTGCGCCGGCAATGAGTTCGGCCGGCGACAATGCAATGGCCATCGTGATGCCGAAGGACTGGGCCAGCTTCTCGAAGCCAGCGGGCGAGACGATGCGGCCGAGCAGCGAATTGCCTTGCTCGTCGGAAATCCGCCACACGCGGACATCGTCGTCTGGAAGCCGGTTCCAGACCGGCAGAAGCAAGCCGGTCGCGATGTTGATCGTCTCGATATCGACGCGAGCGGCGATGTCCGCGCATTCCTGATCCCAGGCCTGGCGGAAGCTCTCCTCGCCGATTTCCTGCCAATAGCTCTCTGCCAGCGCTGACTGCCGGATCCGTTCAGAGCCGACGGGCCGGATGAGCTGCCAGACCTGGATGGATCGGCCTTCATTGTCGAGAATGGACCATGAAGGCACACGCAGCGCAACGCGTCCCGATTTGCCATTCTTCAGGAAGGCGACGTCTCTCGCATCCGACCATTCGTCCATGAGGCGTTTGAACGGCGTGGCGCGGCGGCGGTGATGCAATTCGAGGCGGGAAAGCTTGGTTTCCGCGCCGGTGACAGGGTCCCTGCGCAGGATTTGCTCCTCAAGGACCACCATCCGTTCGGCCTTGATGGCCTCAACGCCCACGTCGAGCGTGCCGGCATCCCTTGCGGCATCGATGCGTGCCTGGATCAAGGCCATATATTCCTCGAAGATGGCATCCTGCGTGCCGATCCGCAGCGCCAGCAGGCGATTGAGCCAGCGCTGGATCGGCGGAAGATCGGAGACCAAACCGCCGCCTTGGCCCTCGGTCAGCTTGAGTCCCGTCATCTCCACGAAATCGTCGAGCGTCGTGCTCTTCAACTTGCCAAGGTAGAGCAAGTTGTACCACTGATGCAGGGCTTCCTTGGCGTAATCGCTTTCGAGATTGTCGGCCGGGTCGAAGAGATTCTGGCCGCCCGTCTGCCGCTGGCCCCGCGTGAGCGCGCCGAGACTGTCGAGGCGTCGGGCAATGGTGCTGATGAACCGCCGCTCGCCGCGGCAATTGGTGGTGACAGGCCGGAAGATCGGCGGAGTGAGTTGGTTGGTTCGATTGGTGCGTCCAAGGCCCTGGATCGCGCTCGACGCACGCCATCCCGGCTCAAGCAGATAGTGGACGCGCCGGCGATGGGCGCTCCTGCAATTGCGGTCAGCGTGGTAGCTGCGCCCGGTTCCGCCCGCATCGCTGAAGGCGAGGACCGCCTTGTCGCCGGACATGAAGGCGTCGGCTTCGGCGATATTGCTGCGCGCGGTCCGGCGTTCGACCTGCTGCCGTCCCTGGCTGTCGACAATGAGCCTGCGGGTCCGGCCCGTCACCTCCGCCAGGCCGTCGGTACCGAAATGGCGAATGAGTTCGTCGAGCGCGGACGGAATGGCCGGCATCGCGCAGAGGCGCTCGATCAGATTCTCGCGTGTTTGCAGGGCAAATTGTGAATGAACGGGTCGGCCGTCCCCATCGGTCATCAGTTCGGAACGGTTCTCGCCGTCGGTCCCCTTGAAGACCCGCATCATCCGCGTCGGAAAGGCGGAGTTGAGATAATCGATCAGATATTCTTTGCAGTCGCAGTTTATGTCGAGCGTGGCGGCGAGAGACGCAGGTTTCCTTCGGTTTTCCATGATTTCAC
>JARFNK010000118.1 GCA_029167225.1 Sphingobium arseniciresistens | reverse complement strand
CTACTACTGGGCTGCTTCCTAATGCAGGAGTCGCATAAGGGAGAGCGTCGAGATCCCGGACACCATCGAATGGCGCAAAACCTTTCGCGGTATGGCATGATAGCGCCCGGAAGAGAGTCAATTCAGGGTGGTGAATGTGAAACCAGTAACGTTATACGATGTCGCAGAGTATGCCGGTGTCTCTTATCAGACCGTTTCCCGCGTGGTGAACCAGGCCAGCCACGTTTCTGCGAAAACGCGGGAAAAAGTGGAAGCGGCGATGGCGGAGCTGAATTACATTCCCAACCGCGTGGCACAACAACTGGCGGGCAAACAGTCGTTGCTGATTGGCGTTGCCACCTCCAGTCTGGCCCTGCACGCGCCGTCGCAAATTGTCGCGGCGATTAAATCTCGCGCCGATCAACTGGGTGCCAGCGTGGTGGTGTCGATGGTAGAACGAAGCGGCGTCGAAGCCTGTAAAGCGGCGGTGCACAATCTTCTCGCGCAACGCGTCAGTGAAGTCGGAGGCCAAGCGGTCTTAGGAAGACAAAACTGTACT
>JARFNK010000117.1 GCA_029167225.1 Sphingobium arseniciresistens | reverse complement strand
ACCCAGTCAGCTCCTTCCGGTGGGCGCGGGGCATGACTATCGTCGCCGCACTTATGACTGTCTTCTTTATCATGCAACTCGTAGGACAGGTGCCGGCAGCGCTCTGGGTCATTTTCGGCGAGGACCGCTTTCGCTGGAGCGCGACGATGATCGGCCTGTCGCTTGCGGTATTCGGAATCTTGCACGCCCTCGCTCAAGCCTTCGTCACTGGTCCCGCCACCAAACGTTTCGGCGAGAAGCAGGCCATTATCGCCGGCATGGCGGCCCCACGGGTGCGCATGATCGTGCTCCTGTCGTTTAGGACCCGGCTAGGCTGGCGGGGTTGCCTTACTGGTTAGCAGAATGAATCACCGATACGCGAGCGAACGTGAAGCGACTGCTGCTGCAAAACGTCTGCGACCTGAGCAACAACATGAATGGTCTTCGGTTTCCGTGTTTCGTAAAGTCTGGAAACGCGGAAGTCAGCGCCCTGCACCATTATGTTCCGGATCTGCATCGCAGGATGCTGCTGGCTACCCTGTGGAACACCTACATCTGTATTAACGA
>JARFNK010000116.1 GCA_029167225.1 Sphingobium arseniciresistens | reverse complement strand
CATCGACCAGTTTCTGTCGTTCCAACGATAACTTGACTCACTCAAGAGTGGTCGTTCACTCAGGTTGCTACCGCGATCTTTCTGATCCTGATGTTCGATGCCTCGCCGCATAAGCAGACCTGAGGCTCAAGGCCCGAGAAGGACAACGTGAACATATCCAGATAGCCAAGGTAGTTTCGCCCGATCCAGCACCAGCCAAGTTCTGAACCAACAGCGCTCATTAAATCGTGTATCGGCTGCCATGGCCCTTCCATTTTGGGAGTCGGTTCCAAGTTAACCGTCAACTCGTCCGTGTTCTCATCAATACGGATCAAAAGGGCGCACTCGGATATGACGATTGCGATTGATTCCCAACCCACCGGGCCGTCGCTCACCCCCAGCACCGCCGTCACTACTTTACCGTGGGCTTCCTCATAGTCGAACTGGAGCATCGTGCGATCAGCCATCATCGCTCTATTGCAAATAGAGCGGCGACTTTCCACTTTCGGCTTCCGAAAACTGACTGCCCGCAAACCACCCCTTTCCACGCTTGCCGGGCGACGGGGAGGGGATGAAGCGTTTGCCGGAAGCGGACCAGGCAAAAGCGACCA
>JARFNK010000115.1 GCA_029167225.1 Sphingobium arseniciresistens | reverse complement strand
GGATCACATCCCAGTCAACGAAGCCTATTTTCTTCAACCACATAGACAGATGGGTGTTATGAAGCAGGATTGTAGTCATAGCGCCAGATGGCCAGCTTGCGGCGGGCATCGGATAGGCTGTGACGTGACCCCGAGTTTGCCTCCAGCTGGGATTAAAGTCGGGCGACTTTGTTGCGCATAGGCGCGGTAGAATCAATGGCCTGCGCAGCGCAGCCCGTAGGGCGTAGCGAAGCAGGCCATTGCTTGTGCAATTTGGCGGCGAAGTCCGCCGGTGTTTGATAGCCGAGCGCCGAATGCGGCCGGTGCCGGTTGTAGTCCTCCACCCACGCGGTGATTTGCCTGCGGGCGTGATCCAGGCTGAGGAACAGTGTCTCGTTGAGCAGTTCGTCACGCATTCGACCGTTAAAGCTCTCGACGAAACCGTTCTGCATAGGCCTGCCCGGTGCGATGTAGTGCCATTCCACACCAGCCTGACCGCACCAGGACAGGACGGCGTTGCTGGTGAGTTCGGTGCCGTAGCACATTGGGAAGCGCCGTTTCGGGAGCCGCTAGGCCCTGATGAAGACAAGGTCGCGTAGCGGCCGCAGGCTTCA
>JARFNK010000114.1 GCA_029167225.1 Sphingobium arseniciresistens | reverse complement strand
TAGCACATTGGGAAGCGCCGTTTCGGGAGCCGCTAGGCCCTGATGAAGACAAGGTCGCGTAGCGGCCGCAGGCTTCATCAGGGCAAGCCATGGCCGACCAGCAGATGTCTAAAGTGAAGTTGTCGAGACAACACTTTGGAGGCCGACCGACCATGACCAAGCTCTGTTCTACACCTGCCGGCGCTGTGCTGGTAGCGATCGATATGTCCAAGAACCGGCAGGAGGTCCTCATCGAGCGACCTGAAGGCGGTCGGCGCCGACGTATGACCGTCATGGCGACCAAGGAAGACTATGACGGCTTTGCCGAACAGCTCGCTGCCATCGGTCGCCCCATCGTCGTCGGGTTCGAGGCGACCGGCAACTATCACCGGACCCTCGCGCACCGCCTGCTAACCGCAGGGTTTGAGCTGCGCCTTATCTCATCGGTTGCCTTGGCACGAACCCGCGAGGCGCTGCATAACGGCTGGGACAAGAACGATTCGAAGGACGCGCAGGTCATTCTGCACATGCTCCGCATCGGCGCGACGCAGCGCTATGTCGATCCACTCGCCGCCGGCATCAATGATCTTCAGGAGCTATCGAAGACCCACGAGGTTGTCTCCAAG
>JARFNK010000113.1 GCA_029167225.1 Sphingobium arseniciresistens | reverse complement strand
AGTGTGATCGGATAATCGCGCACCCGCACGCCGGTCGCGTTGTGGACGGCATTTGCGATCGCTGCAGCGACGCCCGAAATGCCGAGCTCACCGACCCCTTTTACCTTCATTGGCGACGAGGCAGGATCGGTGTCCTCCAGAAAGATCACGTCCTGATGCGGTACGTCGGCGTGGACCGGCGCCTTATAGCCTGCGAGGTCGTGATTGACGAAGAAGCCGAAGCTTTTGTCCACGTCCAGCTCTTCCATCAGCGCCGCGGCGTAGCCAAAGAAAGAAGCGTTATGGCGAGCGTATAGACAATGCCGACGATGACATAGCCCCTGTATGGGCCAACTGTCTCGCCCACCCATGCGGCAGACTGCCGTAAACCAAACTGCCCGCGAGCCAATTTCTTCACCCCGGTTTTTGTGTTCGGCGTATTATCAAACAGCCTCTCACTTCGACAAGGTGTCATGCTGCACAGGGACATTTGCTTACGCAGGGTTGTGGAGGATACACGGAAAGAAGCTTGCTGATCGCGAACGCATCGGACACCTAGACCCGAACCCGATCAGATTGAATCGGGGGATTCCCAAGCGGCCGATAATCTGATTCAAGCTGCGGGCTGGG
>JARFNK010000112.1 GCA_029167225.1 Sphingobium arseniciresistens | reverse complement strand
ATGAAGACGGTACGCGACTGGGCGTGGAGCATCTGGTCGCATTGGGTCACCAGCAAATCGCGCTGTTAGCGGGCCCATTAAGTTCTGTCTCGGCGCGTCTGCGTCTGGCTGGCTGGCATAAATATCTCACTCGCAATCAAATTCAGCCGATAGCGGAACGGGAAGGCGACTGGAGTGCCATGTCCGGTTTTCAACAAACCATGCAAATGCTGAATGAGGGCATCGTTCCCACTGCGATGCTGGTTGCCAACGATCAGATGGCGCTGGGCGCAATGCGCGCCATTACCGAGTCCGGGCTGCGCGTTGGTGCGGATATCTCGGTAGTGGGATACGACGATACCGAAGACAGCTCATGTTATATCCCGCCGTTAACCACCATCAAACAGGATTTTCGCCTGCTGGGGCAAACCAGCGTGGACCGCTTGCTGCAACTCTCTCAGGGCCAGGCGGTGAAGGGCAATCAGCTGTTGCCCGTCTCACTGGTGAAAAGAAAAACCACCCTGGCGCCCAATACGCAAACCGCCTCTCCCCGCGCGTTGGCCGATTCATTAATGCAGCTGGCACGACAGGTTTCCCGACTGGAAAGCGGGCAGTGAGCGCAACGCAATTAATGTAAGTTAGCTCACTCATTAGGCACCGGGATCTCGACCGATGCCCTTGAGAGCCTTCAACCCA
>JARFNK010000111.1 GCA_029167225.1 Sphingobium arseniciresistens | reverse complement strand
CACTTCGCTATCTGGCACGCACAGGTGGTGGATGGCGGATGTTGCCGAACGACTTTCCGCCCTGGCAGACGGTATATTGGTGGTTCCGCCGCTTTGTGCGCCGGTTACTGTTCCGCACGATCCACGACGTCACACTGATGCTCGACCGTGAACGCGAAGGACGTGAGCAGAGCCCGACGGCCGCCGTCGTGGATAGCCAATCGATCAAAGCACCAGCGGCGGAAAAGCGGGGGTTTGATGCGGGGAAAAAGGTTGTCGGTCGTAAACGGCATATTGCCGTCGACACCGATGGTCGATTGCTCATGGTCAATCTGACCACTGCCGACATTTCCGACAGCGCCGGCGCTCAAGCGATCGTCGCGGCCGTTCGCAAGAGATGGCCCTGGTTGAAGCACTTGTTTGCCGACGGCGCCTACGACCGCACCCGCCTTATGGACGCCGCGACCTATCAGGACTTCGTCCTCGAGATCATCCGCCGCTCTGACAAGGAGACAGGCTTCAAGGTACTGCCGAGGCGCTGGGTTGTGGAGCGCACTTTCGGTTGGATGACGCGATGGAAAAGGCTCGTTCGCGATTACGAGCAGCGCATCGACGTATCCGAGGCCATGATCCATGTCGCTCTCGGCAGCCTCATGCTCCGCAGAATTGTCCATCCATGAGCATTCTCAAACGGACTCTTA
>JARFNK010000110.1 GCA_029167225.1 Sphingobium arseniciresistens | reverse complement strand
TAAGCGGCAGGGTCGGAACAGGAGAGCGCACGAGGGAGCTTCCAGGGGGAAACGCCTGGTATCTTTATAGTCCTGTCGGGTTTCGCCACCTCTGACTTGAGCGTCGATTTTTGTGATGCTCGTCAGGGGGGCGGAGCCTATGGAAAAACGCCAGCAACGCGGCCTTTTTACGGTTCCTGGCCTTTTGCTGGCCTTTTGCTCACATGTTCTTTCCTGCGTTATCCCCTGATTCTGTGGATAACCGTATTACCGCCTTTGAGTGAGCTGATACCGCTCGCCGCAGCCGAACGACCGAGCGCAGCGAGTCAGTGAGCGAGGAAGCGGAAGAGCGCCTGATGCGGTATTTTCTCCTTACGCATCTGTGCGGTATTTCACACCGCAATGGTGCACTCTCAGTACAATCTGCTCTGATGCCGCATAGTTAAGCCAGTATACACTCCGCTATCGCTACGTGACTGGGTCATGGCTGCGCCCCGACACCCGCCAACACCCGCTGACGCGCCCTGACGGGCTTGTCTGCTCCCGGCATCCGCTTACAGACAAGCTGTGACCGTCTCCGGGAGCTGCATGTGTCAGAGGTTTTCACCGTCATCACCGAAACGCGCGAGGCAGCTGCGGTAAAGCTCATCAGCGTGGTCGTGAAGCGATTCACAGATGTCTGCCTGTTCATCCGCGTCCAGCTCGTTGA
>JARFNK010000109.1 GCA_029167225.1 Sphingobium arseniciresistens | reverse complement strand
CTGTGTGCACGAACCCCCCGTTCAGCCCGACCGCTGCGCCTTATCCGGTAACTATCGTCTTGAGTCCAACCCGGTAAGACACGACTTATCGCCACTGGCAGCAGCCACTGGTAACAGGATTAGCAGAGCGAGGTATGTAGGCGGTGCTACAGAGTTCTTGAAGTGGTGGCCTAACTACGGCTACACTAGAAGGACAGTATTTGGTATCTGCGCTCTGCTGAAGCCAGTTACCTTCGGAAAAAGAGTTGGTAGCTCTTGATCCGGCAAACAAACCACCGCTGGTAGCGGTGGTTTTTTTGTTTGCAAGCAGCAGATTACGCGCAGAAAAAAAGGATCTCAAGAAGATCCTTTGATCTTTTCTACGGGGTCTGACGCTCAGTGGAACGAAAACTCACGTTAAGGGATTTTGGTCATGAACAATAAAACTGTCTGCTTACATAAACAGTAATACAAGGGGTGTTATGAGCCATATTCAACGGGAAACGTCTTGCTCTAGGCCGCGATTAAATTCCAACATGGATGCTGATTTATATGGGTATAAATGGGCTCGCGATAATGTCGGGCAATCAGGTGCGACAATCTATCGATTGTATGGGAAGCCCGATGCGCCAGAGTTGTTTCTGAAACATGGCAAAGGTAGCGTTGCCAATGATGTTACAGATGAGATGGTCAGACTAAACTGGCTGACGGAATTTATGCCTC
>JARFNK010000011.1 GCA_029167225.1 Sphingobium arseniciresistens | reverse complement strand
GTTGATCGCCATCACAGCGCCGTTCTTGCACTGTTCTCGCTTAGCGTTGTCTGGCGTACCTTCCACGCTATGCCCTCTAATGAGGTTGAGGCCCAACACCGCGTCGATCGTCTTGGGCGTGTTGCTGACCGACACGGTGTAGAAGACGGCGCGGCAGCGAGCGACCTTTTCGCCAAGGAGCGCGGCAATGGGACGGAGCGCGGCATATTCCCCCAGGTCGGGGAAGCTGGAAAACTCGCGCGCCGATCGCGTCTTTCCGACGCCCGGCCGGCCATGACACACGCCGATATAGCGGTAGTGCGCGCAGGCTTCGGCAAACTCGACGAACCGGGCATGGTCGCGGGTCGCCAGGAACGGCTGCTCGACCAGGAACTCAATCGTCAGCGGCGTAGAGCCGGAGCCCTCGGTAGGTGGTGGGCCGGGAAGCCGTATCCTCTTGGTCGCCATCGAAGGTCTCCGTGGGGGCAGGCACCTGCTTGTCGCGCTCCTTCGCGCCGCGCCGGGCGCGCTGGATCGCGCGCAACGACGGGTGCCCAGCGTGCTCGGAGCTGAGCGCACGGCAGACGAACCGGCCCTGGTCGTAGACGTGGATCTCGGTCAGGTCGCGGGGGTCATAGACCGCCTCGACCTGCTCGCCGACGAAGGCCGCGAGCGTGGGTTCGACATAGCGCCTGCCCATCAGACGGATGCCGTCGCGCAGCACTTTACGGGGCTTGGGCACGTGCACGAGCAGCATGTCGAGCTGTTCAAGGCTGTCGGGCATTGCGGGCAGGAACCCGCCCTTCTGCCAGCGCGTGATCGGCGGTTCGCCGGTGCTGCCATGCGGGCGACGATGATAGACGCCGCACACGAACGCCTCGAAGCGGGCGCGCAGCTCGTCGAGCGTGAGCACTGGCGCCGACAGCGGCTTGCCCGCGATCAGGTGGCCGGGCAGGTCGGGCAGGAACATGTCGTTGATGGTGCGGAACAGCCGCTCGATCTTGCCGCGCCCGCGAGGACGCCCCGGCAGCGAATGGATGAGGCGGATTTTGAGGGCGATGCACGCCTGCTCGATATGCTCGGAGATGAAATCCGAGCCGTTGTCGACGTAAAGCTGTTCGGGAATGCCGCTGACGATCCATTCGGGATTGGGCTTGCGCCAGATCGCCTGCCGCAAGGCGAGCGCCGTGTTGAGGGCACTGGGGGCATCGAGGCTGAGGAAGTAACCGGCGATGGCTCGGCTGTGATCGTCAACGATGACGGTCAGCCAAGGACGCACCGGGGTTCCGGCATCATCGAGCACGAGAATGTCGAGAACGGTATGATCGGCCTGCCACATCTCGTTCGAGGTCGCGGCTTCGCGCCGATGCACTAGCTCGTGCTGGTCGCGGTAGACGGCCGGATCGGAGGCTGCGGCGATCTGGCTTGCCGGTATCGCCCTGACGACACGCGCGACGGCCGCATAGCTGGGGGTTCGGTGTCCATGCGCGATGGCGAGTTCCTGCACCTTTCGGTGAATGGCGGCGACCGGGGGTCGCGGGCGCTTGGTGGCGAGAGTGCGGGTCAGTTCGACCAGATGTTCCGGCAGGTGCAGCCTGCCCCGATCGTTGCGCGGCAGACGCGCGAGACCGGCAAGTCCTTCGGCACGGTAGCGCCCGAGCCAGCGCTGCAACGTCCGCTCGCTCAGCGTGCCGGTGCGGGCGAGGTCCGCGAGCGGGATGCCATCGGCGAGGTGCGGTTCAAGGACGCGGTAGCGCTCGATCGCCAGCGGCGGGACAAGCGCCGGATGCGTCACCGCCGACGGTCCGTGTCGCAGGTAAGGAAAACGGAGATTTGCCTGCCCATCGCCATGCGAGTCCGCTCGCGTTGCCAAACCGGCCTGTTCGACGTAAATCTACCCGGTAAAGAAAACTAGGGCAACATAGACCTGCCGATGACGACTTTCTTCCCAAACCGCGCCCGATCGGGGCGCCACCGGCCCTACGCATGAAAATCGGTTACGCCCGCGTATCGACCGCCGAGCAGAACCTGGACCTCCAGCGTGATGCGCTGAAGGCTGCCGGCTGCGAGAAGGTCATCACCGACAAGGCCTCCGGGGCGACTGCCGCTCGCCCTGGATTGGAAAAGGTGAAGGAGCTGCTTCGCGCCGGCGACACACTGGTGGTCTGGCGCCTCGACAGGCTCGGCCGCTCGCTCCGTGATCTGATCGGATGGATGACCTACCTCGACGAGGAAAAGGTCGGGCTGCTGAGCCTGCACGAGGCGATCGACACGACCACCACGTCGGGCAAGCTTACCTTCCACCTGTTCGGGGCATTGGCGGAGTTCGAGCGCAACCTGATCCGCGAGCGGACCCAGGCCGGTCTCACCGCAGCCCGCGCTCGCGGCAAGAAGGGTGGCCGGCCGGCCGCACTCGGCAAGGACAAGCGCGACCTGCCCGTCAGGCTCTACCACGAGAACACGATGCCGATCGCCAAGATTTGCTCGATGCTCGGCATCTCCAAGCCAAAACTCTACGCCTATGTGCGATCGGCCGAGACCAAGCCGGTAGCCGCGTAGCGACGCTCGCCGACAAATAGCGCGATCAGAATGCCGCCACTTAGCGCGAGCGTTTACACCGTTCGCGGTCCCGATCGGCCCAGCGTCCCCCGGAACCGTTCGTTATCGGGAAGGCATCTAAGCGGTCTGCACCATCCTTCATCTAAAGTTCTCCAAGCGCTTCTGAGGATTTTCGGGCGCACCAAAAGCACTTGCTCCTCCAGTGGCTGGAGCATGTAACCGCAATTTGCTCTCCTGCGGACGGGGGGCTGGAGGTGGCTTTTTGACGGCCCGTGTTGAAGCAATCGGTATGTCTCGACGCTCATTAGTGGCGCGGCTGGTGGCCTGTGGAACCGGCTTGGTGCTCGGTTCTCCAACGCTCGCGCGACAGACTTCCCGGTCTGCGGGCTCGTGGAACTTCGGTGCGGCTCACCTCGAATGGGAGCCGCTGGAAGTCGGCACGGGTGATACCCTCCTTGTTTCGGCACAAGTGCGCGGAGTGCCGGTGCGGGCGGTGCTCGACAGTGGCAGCGGCGCGTCGATCATGAGCACGGCGCTCGCGGCGAAGCTCGGCTTGAACGATGGTGAGCGGCGCATGATTAGCGGGCTGAGCGCCAAGGCCCCGGTGCTGCTGGTCCGCGACATCGACGTACAGCTCGCCCGCGAAACCCGTCGCTTACCCTTTGCCGTCGTTGGTGATCTGAGTTCAGTGTCGGCGGCCTTCGGACGACCGATCGATATCCTCCTCGGTGCCGATATGTTCACGGGTAGCTGCATCGCGCTCGATTTCGCGAAAAGGCGTATGGCGGTCGTCAAGTCAGGCACGTTTCTCGCCGGTCCCGACTGGCGCGCTGTCGCGCTCGGGCGCGGTGCCAAGCAGGAGCTGTTCATTCGAGCTTCCGTCTCGGGTTTGCCTCCCGTGCCCTTGATGATCGATCTTGGCAGCTCGGCCGCGCTGATGCTCTCGTCGGCCTATGCCCGCGATCAAGGGCTGTTGAACGGGAAGCTCGTCTCGACCGCGGCGATCGGCGGCGTCGATGGTGTGCGTATCAACGATGCTTTCACGATCCAGAACATCAACATCGAAGGGCTTGGCGTCTCGAACGTCCCCACACTCGGGATGAGAGCTTGGCTCTCCACCAGCACGGTTGGCAATGTCGGCCTACCGCTGATCGCTCAATTCGACGTGGTGTTCGACGTGACCGCCGGATTCGTGTGGCTCCGGCCACTCGGTCCTCGTCGTCGCCTGCCGATGCTGAAGGACCGTAGCGGCCTTGGCCTCGCAGCCTCACCAACGGCGCTCACCGTTGTTCATGTGGCGGCGAACAGTCCCGCGGAAAAGGCTGGCTGGGCGGTCGGCGACCGGATCGTGGCGGTGAACGGCCATTCGATCGATGCGAACTATACGCGTGGGGAGCTCTGGCAAGTGCGCTCCCGGCCTGCTGGCACCCTCGTAAAGCTGACGATGGCCTCGGGTGATGTGCGCGAGCTCAGGCTGGCCGATTATTATTGATCGGCTTGAGGGTGGCCTTTGCCGATCGCCTTCATGATCCGACAATCGGCCATGCGCGCCTTGGTGCAGCTCTGGCTGAGCATTGCCAACTCATCCCGCAACACCGCGAGTTGCGCCAGTCTCTCCTCCACATCCTTGAGGTGCTGAGCAGCGATAGCTGAGGCGGCACCACAATCCTGGTCCGGGTTCTGCGCCAGCCCCATCAACGAACGGATCTCGTCGACGGAGAAGCCAAGCCGGCGACCGTTGCGGATGAAGTGCAAACGCTCAATGTCACTGGCATCGTAGGTTCTGCGACCCGACGCCGTGCGAGGGGCGGATCGGAGCAACCCGATCGACTCATAAAAGCGGATCGTCGTCACCTTCGTCGAGGTCTCGCTGGCGAGCTGCCCAATCATCACCGGCTTCATCATGCCATCCTTGCTTATGCGAACGTGTCGCACATTTCGCTTGCTTCTACAGCGACTGGAGGTGGTAAGGAAGGCCGCATGAATGCTTCTACCGAAAGCTGCGGGTGCCACGGGGAGCCCGCGCGCGCGCAAACCGATCCGGCCTATCGCCGTGCGCTGCTGACCGTCGTGGTGCTCAACCTCGGCTTCGGAGTCGCCGAGCTGTTCGGCGGGTTCATCGCCGATAGCCAAGCGCTGAAAGCGGATTCCCTCGATTTTCTCGGGGACGGGTCGATCAGCCTTATCGGTCTTCTCGCGCTTGCCTGGTCCGCACGGGCGAGGGCAAAGGTCGCGCTGACGCAGGGGTTGTTTCTCGGTGCGCTTGGCGTGGGCGTAATCGGTTTCGCGATTTGGCGCGCCCTGAACGCAACCGCGCCCGATGCCGAACTGATGGGCACAATCGGCGTTGTCGCGCTCGCGATCAATGTCGTGTCCGCCTTGGTGCTTGCGCGTTTCCGGGAAGGGGACGCCAATGTTCGCGCGATCTGGCTGTTCAGCCGCAACGACGCGCTCGCCAACGTGGCGGTGATCGCCGCGGCCGGTCTGGTGGCGTGGACAGGAAGCGCCTGGCCGGACCTCGCCGTCGCCGGCCTCATCGCCCTCCTGTTCCTCCACTCCGCTTATGAAATCGTCACTGGCGCTCGGCGCGAATTGGGAGAGCGGTAGTGCGTCTGCTCGCGTTGATCCGGGCAATGCTCTCGTTGCGGCTGCTCTCCGCGCTCGCGGCGCTGCTGATCCCTGCTGCGGCAATCGCCGAACCCGGCGACGTGCAAACCGCATGGCGGCTGCTCGACTATATGGCCGTCGATTATGGCGGCGCGGTCGCCAACGGTCGGATCAAGAGCACGTCGGAATATGCCGAGATGACGGAGTTCGCCGCGTCGGTCTCGACACGGCTTCAGGGCCTGCCGGCGAAGCCGGAGCGTCAAGCCCTCATCCAGCGGGCTGCCAACCTCCAGGCGGTGATCGCGGAAAAGGGACCGACTGAACAGGTGGCAACATTGGCGCACGGGCTCGCGGCCGATCTGTTGCGCGCCTACCCGGTGCCGCTCGCGCCCGATAAGGCTCCGAACCTCGTCTCCAGCGATGCACTGTTCCGACAATCCTGCGCGTCCTGCCACGGGATGACGGGCAACGGCCGTGGCCCTGACGCCGCCAAGCTCGCTACGCCCCCGATTGCTTTCACCGATGCCGAGCGCGCGCGCCAGCGCAGCGTGTTCGCGCTCTATCAGGTGGTGACGCAAGGCATCGACGGGACCGCGATGCAGAGCTTCGCCGATCTGCCCAACGATCAGCGCTGGGCGTTAGCATTCCGAGCTGGGAGCTTCGCCTTCACGGATGCGCAGGCGCGCGAAGGCGAGCGGCTTTGGAAATCCGACCCGACCCTTCGCCGGCGCATTCCGGACCTGAAAACCCTGGTCGCGCTCACCCCGGCCGCGCTCGGCGCGGCGATCGGCGACGCCAAGGCTGACCCAGTGCTCGCGTTCCTGCGTCGTCATCCCGAACAGGTGATACAACAGGCTCCCGGCTCGCTCGCGGTCGCCCGCGCCAAACTCGCCGAAAGCGTGGCGGCTGCGCGGCGCGGCGATGCGCGCATGGCGAAAGAGCTGGCGCTGTCGGCCTATCTCGATGGGTTCGAGCCGATCGAGCCAACACTCACCGCGCGCGACGCGACGCTGATGGGTCGAATCGAGGGCGCGATGGGGGAGTTCCGCGCCTCGATCGACCGGGGCGCGTCGCCCGATGATCTCGCGGAGAAGGTCGCAGTACTGGGCGGCCTTTTCGACGATGCGGAAGCGGCGCTCGCGCCTGATGCCGCCACCGAAGCGTCCACGTTCCTGGGCGCGTTCACGATCCTGCTGCGTGAAGGGCTCGAAGCCCTGCTCATCGTTGTCGCCATGATCGCGTTCCTGCGTAAAGCCGAGCGCGGCGAGGCGCTGCGGTACGTGCATGGCGGCTGGGTCAGCGCGATCATCGCGGGCGGGATCACCTGGGCGGTCGCCACCTATGCGATCGGGATCAGCGGTGCGAGCCGGGAGCTGACGGAAGGGTTTGGCTCGCTGTTCGCCGCGGTCGTGCTGCTCTCGGTCGGGATTTGGATGCACGGCAAGGCGCAGGCCGATCAGTGGCAGCGCTATATTCGCGAGAAGATGTCGCGGGCGCTCTCGGGCGGGTCGGGCTGGTTCCTGTTCGGGCTGGCGTTCGTCGTAGTTTATCGCGAGGTCTTCGAGACGATCCTGTTCTATGCCGCGCTTTCGGCGCAAGGTGACAACGGGATGCTTCTCGCGGGGGCCGGGTCGGCGATTGGACTGCTCAGCCTGATCGCTTGGGCCATGCTTCGCTACAGTCGCAAGCTGCCGATCGCGCAGTTCTTCCGCTATAGCTCCTGGCTCATGGCGGTCCTGACCGTCGTGCTGGCGGGTAAAGGCGTCGCCGCGCTCCAGGAAGCCGGCCTTATCAACATCGCACCGCTCGCGGACGTGCCACGGCTGTCGATGCTCGGCGTGTTTCCCACTTGGCAATCGGTGCTGGCGCAACTCCTGATGGCGGTCGCCATTGCGGTCGGGTTCGCCTGGAACGGGCGCGACCGATCCCGCTCGGGTTCCGGCTCAGTGACCCTTGGTTCGAATTAGTGCAATGACATGAAAACCCTTCCGTGATAGAGGCAAGCTAGTGCGAGCCTTTTTGCCTTTCCTGACATGCCTGATGCTGGTCCTGACCAGCTTCTCCGGCATGGCCCATGCCGCCGATCTGGCGGGGGGAAGCATCGCGGGCGTTGAGTTCACGGTCCATACCGCCGGTGACATCGATCAGGTGCCATCGGACTCGGACAAGAATGTCCCGCATCATCACAATTATTGTCACGGACACGACGTCGGCGTGCCTGCGCGCACGACGATGGAATATACCCCCGTCCTCACAGTGCCCAAGCCGACAATCTCCGCCTCTGCGTCGCTCGACGGCCGCACCGGCATGGTCCATTTGAGGCCCCCCCAAGCCTGACGTCCGATTTGGGCGTGCGTTGGCGCGCCCCTGTCGATCATCGTCAGGAGTCCTATTTTCATGAATCGTATCCTCGCGGCCATGCTGGCCGCAGCGTCTTGCGCCACGATGGCGCAGGCGCAGGTCGGACCGTCCGCGCCTGTTGCGCAGGATGCGCCGGTCTACACGCTTGACCAAGCGGTCAGTGCAGCGGGCGGTTCGGCCCCTGCTGCGGAAGCGGCGACAGCTGGAATCGACGCGGCCCGTGCAGGTCGCACAGTCGCCGGCTTGCGGCCCAATCCGGTGGTTCAAGGCCAAGTCGAGAATGTCATCGGCTCCGGGCCGTATCGGGGGGTCCGCAGCGCGGAAACCACGGTCGGCTTTGCGATCC
The DNA here is from genome assembly GCA_029167225.1 of Sphingobium arseniciresistens. GTDB lineage: Bacteria > Pseudomonadota > Alphaproteobacteria > Sphingomonadales > Sphingomonadaceae > Sphingobium > Sphingobium arseniciresistens. The sequence continues at coordinate 185,150 of JARFNK010000011.1, read as the reverse complement.
CGATCGAGCTAGGCGGCAAGCGCGGCGCCCGCGTCGCGGTCGCCAATGCGCAATTGTCCCGGGCCGAGATCCAGGCCGCGATCATCGCGGCGGATGTCCGGCTTCAGGTAACGCAGCTCTATGTCGAAGCGGTCGCGGCCGATCGCCGGGTAATGACAGCCCGCGATCAGGCCCGGATCGCCAGCGATGCGCTGCGGGCCGCGAGCGTTCGCGTGCAGGCAGGGCGGGCATCGCCACTCGAGCAACAGCGCGCGGATGTCGCGCGTATCAATGCCGACGCCAATGTGGAGCGGCAGCTTCGCTTGGCCGAGGCGGCCCGCGCCAATCTGGCGCGTCGGATCGGACGGCCGATCGACGGCCTGCTCGATGACACGCTGCTCGATCGCCTTCCCGATGTGAACGTCTATGGGCCGTTGGCACCGGTCAACACGACCGGCACACTCGCGCTGGCGGCAGCCAACGCGGATTTCTCCATTGCCGAAGCCGGCGTGCGGCTCGCGCGCGCCAATCGCGTGCCTGACCTGAACGTCGGGCCGTCGATCCGCCGCCTGGAAGCGACCAACGACATGGCGGCGGTGTTCAGCGTGTCGATCCCGATCCCGGTGTTCAACAATGGTCGCGCCGCGATTGCGCAGGCGACCGCGCAGCGGACCCAGGCGGATGCGCAGCGCCGCGTGACCGCGCTCGACATCGAACAGGCGATCACGGACGCGCAGGCGCAGGCGGCCAATGCCGCAACGACGGCTCGTGCGGCGTCGGGGCCGGCGCTGGCGGCTGCACAGGAGGCCGCCCGCATCGCGCGGATCGGCTATCGCGAGGGCAAGTTCGGCCAGCTCGAATTGCTCGATGCTGAACGCACGCTCGCCGAAACGCGGGTCGCCGCGATCGACGCGCTTGCCAATTACCAGAATGCCCGCGCGCAAGTGGAGCGACTGACCGCTCGTGCGCCCAATGGGGGGAATCAGTGATGAAGAGCTTTTATCTCGCGGGCGCGGCGTCGCTCGCCCTGCTCTTGGCTGCCTGCGGCGGCAAGGATGGCGGAAACGAGGCAACTGCCGAAGGCGCAGCTGCCAATGAGACGGCAGCGGGCACGGAAAAGGGCGGTGCTGAAGGCGGTCATGCCGGTGAAGGCGTCGTCACATTGGGTGCCGACCAGATCGCCACAGCGGGCGTCCAGGTCGGACGGCCGATCATCGGCGGGGCCGGGACGATCGAGCTGCCCGCGATCATCGAGGGCGACCCACAGGGAACGCAGGTCGTCTCGGCCGCAATTGCGGGACGCGTGGTCGCGCTCACCCGTAACCTCGGCCAATCGGTCGGACGCGGCCAGACCATTGCGGTCATCGAAAGCCGCGAGGCGGCGCAGATCAAGGGCGAGGTCGAGGCGGCGCGGGCGCGGCTTCAGCTCGCTAATTCGAACCTCGCGCGCGAACAGCGGCTGTTCGCGCAGAGAGTCTCCCCTGAACAGGATCTGATCGCCGCCCGCACAGCGGCGACGGAGGCGCGGATCGCCCTGACGCAGGCGCAGAGCATGGTTTCGGCGGCGGGTGTCGGCGGCGGCGGGCTCAACCGGCTCGGCATTGCCGCGCCGATCTCGGGCCAGATCATTGCGCGCCCCGTGACGCTGGGACAAACGGTCGCGGCGGATGCCGAACTCTATCGCATCGCCAACCTGAGCCAGGTGTCGATCGCGCTTAATCTCAAGCCCGAGGATGCGGGCCGGGTGCGTCCCGGCAATACGGTGCTGGTGAAGGCGGCAGGCCGTCAGGCGACCGCCCGCGTGACCTTCGTGTCGCCGGCGCTTGATCCGCAGACGCGGCTCGTGCCTGCGCTCGCCACCCTCGACAATCGCGGTGGCGAATGGCGGGTCGGCGAGCCTGTGACGGCAGCCGTGCAGCTCACGGGCAGCGGCGGGAGCGGGGCGGTCCGCGTGCCGACGACGGCGGTCCAGAGTTTCGAGGGCAAGTCGGTCGTGTTCGTGCGCACGCCCACCGGCTTCAAGGCGACCCCGGTCCAGCTCGGCGATGCGTCGGGCGACACGGTGATCGTCCGGTCGGGCCTGACCGGCAACGAACAGATCGCCACCACCGGAAGTTTCACGCTCAAGGCCGAGATCGGCAAGGGCGAAGCGAGCCACGAGGATTAAGCCATGATCGCCCGTATCGTAACCTGGGCGGTCGAGAAGCGCTGGCTAGTCCTGCTCCTCACCGTCATCGTCGCCGCCATCGGCGCCTTTTCCCTCTACCGGCTACCGATCGACGCGGTGCCGGACATCACCAACAATCAGGTCCAGATCAACGTCCGCGCGCCTGCCCTCTCGCCCGAGCTGGTCGAGAAGCAGGTGTCGTTTCCAATCGAAACCGCGCTCGCCGGCACCCCCGGCCTGGAATATACGCGCTCGTTGAGCCGCAACGGCTTCGCGCAGATCACGGCGGTCTTTTCGGACGCGACGGACATCTATTTCGCCCGCCAGCAGGTGGGCGAGCGTCTGCGGGGCGTGCAAGAGAATCTGCCCGACGGCGTGAACCCTGAAATGGGTCCGATCGCGACAGGCCTGGGCGAGGTGTACATGTACACCGTTCGTCTCGATCATCGCGAGGACGACAAGCACAAGCCCGGTGAACCGGGCCAACAGCCCGATGGCAGCTACATCACGCCAGAGGGCGAGCGACTGACGACCGAAGAGGACAAGGCGACCTACCTGCGCACCGCGCAGGACTGGATCGTGACGCCGCTTCTGAAGACCACACCGGGCCTCGCCGGTGTCGACTCGATTGGCGGTTACGCCAAGCAGTTCCTCCTCGTGCCCGACGTGCAGAAGCTGGCCTCGCTCGGCATCACGCTGACGGACCTGGGAAATGCGCTGGAGCGCAATAACACCAGCGTCGGCGGTGGCTTCGTCAATCGCAATGGCGAAGGTCTGGCTGTTCGCTCGGATGCGCTCGTTCGCAATGCCAGCGAGTTGGCCAGGACCGTGATCGCGACACGTAACGGCGTGCCGATCACGGTCGAACAAGTTGCGACTGTGAAGACGGGTCAGGCGATCCGCATGGGTTCGGCATCGGAGAACGGTACCGAAGTCGTCGTCGGCACGGCGATCATGCGGATCGGCGAGAACAGCCGCATCGTGTCGACCGCGGTCGCTGAGAAACTGAAGACGATCAACGCTTCGCTGCCTCCTGACGTCGTAATTCAGCCGGTGCTGAACCGCACCGAGCTGGTCAATTCGACGATCAAGACGGTCGCGAAAAACCTGTCCGAAGGCGCGGTGCTGGTCATCGTCGTGCTCTTCCTGCTGCTCGGCAACTTCCGTGCGGCCCTGATCGCGGCGTTGGTCATCCCGATCACCATGATGCTGACAGGCTTTGGTATGCTGCGCGCTGGGGTCTCGGCCAATCTGATGAGCCTTGGGGCTTTGGACTTCGGTCTGATCGTCGACGGCGCCGTCATCATTGTCGAAAACGCGCTGCGCCGGCTTGCCGAGCAACAGCATCATGAAGGCCGATTGCTCAGCGTCAAGGAACGGCTCGCGACCGTGGCAGCCGCTGCGCGTGAGATGATCCGTCCCTCTGTGTACGGGCAGGCAATCATCATCCTCGTCTACGTACCGCTGCTCACGCTGACCGGCGTGGAGGGTAAAACGTTCGGACCGATGGCGCTGACCGTCATCATCGCGCTCGCCTTCGCCTTCATCCTCTCTCTCACCTTCGTGCCGGCGATGATTGCGATCTGGCTGTCGAAGAAGGTCGAGGAGAAGGACGGCCGCATCATCACGTGGCTGAAGAAGCGCTACGAACCCGGTCTCGACCGGGCCATGAAGCGCCCGACGCTGACGATCGGTGCGGGTGTGGGAAGCCTTGTGGTGGCGGCGCTTGCTTTCACTACGCTCGGCTCGGTGTTCCTGCCGCAGCTCGACGAAGGCGATTTGCTGATCCAGTCGCTCCGCATTCCGGCAACGTCGGTCCAGCAGAGCCAGGCGATGCAGGTGCCGATCGAGCGGATGATGTCGAAGCAGCCGGAGGTGCAATTCGTCTATTCCAAGACGGGCACCGCCGAGCTGGCGGCCGACCCGATGCCGCCGAACGCGACCGACATGTTCGTCATCCTGAAGCCGCGCAAGGATTGGCCGGATCCTGAGCTTCCCAAGGAGGAGCTGGTCAGCCGGATCGAGGGTAATCTCGCGAAGATTCCGGGAAATGCCTACGAGATCACCCAGCCCATCCAGATGCGCTTCAACGAGCTGATCGCCGGCGTGCGCGGCGACATCGCGGTGAAGGTGTTCGGGGACGACTTCAACCAGATGAACCGGACGGCCGAGCAAATCGCGGCGGTGCTGCGCAGAACGCAAGGCGCAGCGGACGTGAAGGTGGAGCAGACGACCGGTCTTCCCATGCTCGACATTCGCGTCAACCGCGACGCGATGGCGCGGTTGGGCGTTACGGCTCAGGATGTGCAGGACACCGTGACTGCGACGATCGGCGGGCGAACATCGGGCCAGATCTTCGAGGGCGACCGTCGCTTCCCCGTGGTGATCCGCCTGTCGGAGGCGCAGCGTGCCGACATCGGCCTGCTCCAACAGGTGCAGGTGCCGGTGGCAGGCGGCGGCTATGTACCGCTGTCCAGCGTCGCCGAGATCAAGGTGGTCGATGGTCCGAACCAGATCAGCCGCGAGAACGGCAAGCGGCGCGTGGTGGTGCAAGCCAACGTGCGTGGCCGCGACGTCGGATCCGTCGTGGCGGATGCGCAGGCGGCGATCGGCAGCCAACTCCGGCTGCCTGCCGGCACCTATCTCGAATGGGGCGGCCAGTTCGAGAACCTCCAATCGGCAAGCGAACGGCTGAAGCTGGTCATTCCGGCTTGCTTCATTTTGATCCTGCTGCTCCTCTACGGGGCGTTGGGATCGGTCCGCGACGCCGCGATCGTGTTCACCGGCGTGCCTTTCGCGCTGGTGGGCGGCGTCCTGTTGCTGTTCCTGCGGGGCATGGACTTCTCGATCTCGGCGGCAGTGGGCTTCATCGCCCTCTCGGGCATCGCGGTCCTCAACGGCCTCGTCATGGTCAGCTCGATCCAAGATCTGATCCGATCAGGGATGAGCCGCGAGGAAGCCGCGCATGTTGGCGCGATGCAGCGTCTGCGACCCGTCATCATGACCGCGCTAGTCGCCAGCCTCGGCTTCGTGCCGATGGCGCTGGGCGAAGGCGCCGGCGCAGAGGTTCAAAAGCCTTTGGCGACGGTCGTCATCGGCGGTCTGATCTCGGCGACGCTTCTTACGCTGTTCGTGCTGCCGACACTCTATGCCCGGTTCGGGCAGAAAGTGATCGAGAAACCCGAGCACTACAATGAGGAGCATGAAGGGGACGACCACGGTCAGACCTTCGTGAACAACTTGGCCTGATGGATGGGCGGGGCGATCCGCGATCGCCCCGCCCATCTCTGGGAGATGGGGATATGCCTCGCACCATAACCAGCTCGATGCTTCACGGCGGGCCACTGCGCATCTGGTCGGCACTCACCGATCCGGATCATCGCCGGGCGTGGAGTCCGCTCGTATTTCTCGATGATCCGTCCCGGCTCGGCGACACAGAATGCACCTTTGCGATCCAGGGCATCACCCGGCCAATTCGGACGCCAGCACGGATTGATCGATTCGATAAACCGCACGCCTTCGCTTGGTCCTGCGGCATCCCCTATCTGTTCACGCTCGAAGAGCGGTACGAGCTGGCGGGGGACGATGGCGGCACCAGGCTAACGCATAGCTGCACGCTGCGCGGGGCGCTCTCCCTGCCGTTCGCGGCGATGATGTTGCGCCGCCTGCGATCCCTGATGGTCGAATCTGACGATCGCCTCGCAACCTATCTCCGCTGGCGGGTAGGTCAGCCTGCCCGGGCTATCAATCGTCAGCGCGTCCCCTTCCGCTGCAGGAGGAAGGCGCGATGATGATGCACTGTAAGCGGGTGCTGCCCGCCGTCATCCTCGTTGTCGGGCTCGCGGCGTGCTCGGAAAGAAAGCCGCCAGCCCCGCCAACGGAGCAGCAGATCCATTCGTCCGACAGCGCCGTGGCGACCGGGGAAATGGGGCGGCATAGATATCGCTGTTCCGACGGGGAACCGCTGTTCGTCGATTACAAGGACAACGGCCTGCAGATCGATTTGCGGCGCTCCAACGGGGGACCGCCGATGATGCTGACCGCGCCAGCGCAGGGCCTGCAATATGTCGGCGAAACAGCCACCGCGACCTTCAAGGGGTCGCAGCTCACCATCGTGGAAGGCGATGGCCGTACCCGGATCTGCGAGCAGGAAGGCACGCGATGAACTGCCCTGCCTTCGAACGCCACAGGGCGCTTCGTCGGAAGAGACCGATGTCTGACACGTCGATTTCAAATGTGACAACCTTGTGCGGCCTGAATCGGGCCGGTCTGGCGATCGCGCGCCTCGGCGTCGTTCTCGTCTCCGGGGCGGTTATAGGGGCGTGTAATCCAGCGCCGACCCAGCCTACCGAGCCGGCGCATGAAAAGCATCTGACGTCGAAACTAATCGCGCAGCGCATCATGTACTGCGACGACGGCACACGCGCCGATGTCGACTTCATCGATGACGGCTTGAAAATGGCCGTCACCTGGCTGCCGAAGGGCAGGACCGAGATCCTGCGCGCGCAGCGAACCGGTGACGAGTTTCGCGGCGACCATTCGCGGGCTGTCGTGGCGGGCGGATCGATCGCGTTCACGCGACGCGGGAAGATCCGCGTCTGCCACCGAACCCCGGAGGAGTCCTAGGAAATGCAGGCACTGCTCTATACGCTTGCGCCTGTGCTGGCGGTCGTGCTCGGCGCGATTGTCGCGAGCCGCACCAAGTTGAAACCTGGCCTCGTGGCGGGCCTACAGCATCTCGCTGCCGGCGTCGTGTTCGCGGCGGCAGCGACCGAAATCCTGCCGCAGGTCAAGCATGAGGCATCGCCCAGCGCGACGTTGATCGGCGGGGCGGCGGGCGTCGCGACCATGCTGGGGCTCAAGGCTCTTGAGGCCCGCTTCAAGGGGCCGATGGCGCTACTCGCCGCGATCGGCATCGACATTCTGGTCGACGGCCTGGTGCTCGGCCTCGCTTTCGTGGCGGGCGAGAAGGCAGGTCTCCTGCTGACGATCGCGCTCACTCTGGAAGTGTTATTTCTGGGACTGACGCTGACCGACGAGCTGGCGGAAACCTATCGCTCGCGCTTGCGCATCATCGTGATCGTCTCGGCATTGGCCCTGCTGCTGCCGATCGGCGCGCTCGCTGCCGTGCCGGTCGCCGCGCTGTCGCCGGTGATGATCGCCGGCTTCCTCAGCTTCGGGCTGATGGCGCTGCTCTACCTCGTCACGGAGGAGTTGCTGGTCGAGGCGCACGAGAAACCCGACACCCCGCTCATCAGCTCGATGTTTTTCGTCGGCTTCCTGGCCCTGCTGACACTTGAGGAGATGATGGGATGATCCCGGGCAACGACAACAATGGCGGGCAGGAGCGCCGCACACTGTGGATCGTCCTGCTGCTGAACGCGGCGATCGCTGCGGGCTTCTTCGTTTCCGGCTTCTTCGCGGACTCGAGCGCGCTGATCGCCAACGGCGTCGACAACCTGTCCGATACGGCTGTGTATGCGCTGAGCCTTGTGGCGCTCACCCGGGGCCAGACATGGAAGACACGCGCCGCGGTCGCTTCGGGCGTCATGCTGCTGATCTTCGCGGGCGGCATCTTGATCGATGTCGGACGGCGCTACGTGCAGGGCAGCGAGCCCATCGGACCTACCATGATGGTCATGTCCGCGATCGCCGGCGTCGTGAATTACCTCTGCCTGCGGCTGCTCCAGCGCCTCAAGGATCCGGACGTCAATCTCCGGGCCGCAACCACCTTCAGCTTCAACGACTTCATTTCCAACGGCGGCATCCTGATCGCCGGCGTGCTGGTGCTGTGGTTGGGTACCAATTGGCCGGACCTGCTGGTCGGCTTCGCCACCGCCATCATCGCCATCAAGGGCGGTGTCGAAATCCTGCGCGACGCGCGCGCCGAAACCAAGAAAAGCGAAAGGAGGTCGTCATGAACGACAAGCTCGAACTCGACATTCCAGTGTTGTTGCCGGACCTTCCTGACGCGGCCGATGCCTGCCTGGACCGTCTCGTATCAACCCTGTCAAAGCGCGAAGGTGTCGAGCGGGCGCATGTGATCTGTCTCGACGGCAACACGCCAGCGGCGCTGTGCATCCATTTCGATGCCGCCAAGCTGCCGCTGCCACGGTTGCGCGAAATGGTGCGCGCCGCAGGTGCCGAAATCACCGAGCGCTACGGCCATGCGATCTGGCAGGTGACGGGGATCAACCACGAACGTCGGGCGCGCACGGTCAGCGATGCGCTGTGCGCCTTGCCCGGCGTGGTCCAGGCAAGCGCCAGCACCAGCGGGTCTGTCCGGGTCGAATATGATCGCCGCGAAACCACCGAAGAGGAGGTGCGCGCTGCGCTTCGCAAGCTGAAGGTGAGGGTGGGCAAGCGGGTCGCTGCCGATGAACATGCCGGCCACGACCACGGCCCCGGGGGCCACGGCGCGGGCGAAGAGAAGCACGGCCCCGGCGATGGCCACGACCATAGCCACGCCGAATTTCTCGGCCCCAATACCGAGCTGATCTTCGCGCTCGCCTGTGGCGCGCTGCTGGGGATCGGCTACGCGATCGAGAGGCTGGTCGCTGGCGCGCCCGAATGGCTGCCGACCGCCTGCTATATCGCAGCCTATTTCTTCGGCGGATTCTTCACGCTGCGCGAGGCGATCGACAACCTCCGGATGAAGAAGTTCGAGATCGACACGCTGATGTTGGTCGCTGCGGCCGGCGCCGCTGCGCTGGGCGCATGGGCCGAAGGTGCGCTGCTGCTGTTCCTGTTCAGCCTCGGCCATGCGCTTGAGCATTATGCAATGGGCCGCGCCAAGAAGGCGATCGAGGCGCTGGCGAAGCTCGCGCCCGAAACCGCGACCGTGCGACGCGGCGGGCAGACCAGCGAAATCCCGGTCGAGCAGATGGTCGTCGGGGACATTGCCATCGTCCGCCCGAACGAGCGCCTGCCTGCCGACGGCTTCGTCATCAAGGGCACCAGCGCGATCAACCAGGCCCCGGTCACGGGTGAAAGCATCCCGGTCGACAAGGTGCCGGTCGCAGATGCCGCAGCGGCACGCGCCAAGCCCGATGCAGTCGACGCGGAAAGCCGGGTTTTTGCTGGTACGATCAACGGCGGCGGCGCGATCGAGATCGAGGTGACACGCCGTTCCAATGAAAGCGCGCTTGCCAAGGTCGTGAAGATGGTGAGCGAAGCGGAGACGCAGAAGTCGCCGACGCAGCGCTTCACCGACCGGTTCGAACGGATCTTCGTGCCCGCCGTCCTGGTCCTGTCAGTGCTCCTGCTGTTCGCATGGGTGGTCGTCGACGAGCCGTTCCGCGACAGCTTCTATCGCGCGATGGCGGTGCTGGTGGCGGCAAGCCCGTGCGCGCTCGCGATCGCAACGCCGAGCGCGGTCCTGTCGGGCGTTGCCCGTGCAGCGCGGGGCGGCGTGCTCGTGAAGGGCGGTGCACCGCTCGAAAACCTCGGGTCGCTCAAAGCGATCGCTTTCGACAAGACGGGCACGCTGACCGAAGGTCGTCCGCGCATCACTGATGTCGTGCCCGTCGATGGCGCCGATGAAGGCGAGTTGCTGGCGCTGGCTGTCGCCGTCGAAGCGTTGAGCGACCATCCCCTGGCCCAAGCGATCGTCAAGGACGGCCGCGAACGTCTGAACGATCGTGCCGTGCCGACTGCCGGCGACCTCAAGAGCCTGACCGGTCGGGGCGTCACCGCGAGCGTGGATGGCGAGACGGTGTGGATCGGCAAGGCCGAGATGTTCGGAAGTGAGGGCATTCCGGCGCTGGGGCAGGGCGCGCAGGACGCAATCGCGAAGCTGCGCGAGAACGGCCGCACGACAATGGTGGTCCGCAAGGGGGACCGCGACCTGGGCGCGATCGGCCTGATGGACACGCCTCGCGAAGCTGCCAAGACCGCGTTGCGTCGGCTGCACGAGATGGGCGTGTCGCGGATGATAATGATCTCCGGCGATCACCAGAAAGTCGCCGAAGCGATCGCCGACGAAGTCGGGATCGACGAAGCGTGGGGCGACCTCATGCCCGAAGACAAGGTTGCCGCGATCAAGAAGCTCGCCGGCGAAGACAAGGTCGCGATGGTGGGCGACGGCGTGAACGATGCGCCGGCGATGGCAAGCGCCACGGTCGGCATCGCGATGGGCGCGGCGGGGTCGGACGTTGCGCTGGAGACAGCCGACGTGGCGCTGATGGCCGACGATCTGGCGCACCTGCCATTCGCAGTCGGTCTTAGCCGCCATACCCGTGGAATCATCCGGCAGAACGTCTTCGTCAGCCTGGGTGTCGTCGCCTTCCTGGTGCCTGCTACCATCCTCGGCCTCGGCATTGGGCCAGCGGTGGCGGTTCATGAGGGATCGACGCTGCTCGTCGTCATCAATGCGCTCAGGCTGCTCGCCTACCGCGATCCGGCAGGGAAGGCGGCATGAAGTGGCTGATCGCCTTCGACCTCGACGGCACGCTTGCCGAGAGCAAGCGGCCGTGGCTGTTGAAAAAGTCCTACTGAAGGCTGCCGATCGTCTGTCGAAATCGCCTTTTTAGATTATGCGAGAGGTTTGCTTATCCGGTTCCACCTGAGACATCAGGAGCCACCTTGGGGTCGGGATCCTGTGCCTTGCCGGTTGCGGGTGCCGCTTTCTGGCTCGGCATAGCGGTGAGATAAGCAACGATCGCGTCAACGTCCTTCTCGGCCACCGGCGCCTTGTACACCTCACGCATCTTGGTGACGGTCGCCTTCCACTGGTCCGCCGATAGCGCAGGCTGAGTTAGCGCCATGCTGGCCGAGTGGCACGAAGTGCAGTTGGCGTTGATGACGTCGGCGTGCGGACCATCGGGGTAGGTAGCGTCATCGACCGGCAGGTCGACGCTGGTCGAGGCGAGCGAAAAGCCGCGGGCTGAGACGCTGGTGGGCGGTGCCGGCTCGGATGTCTCGGAGATCGGGGCAGGCGCCTTGCGGCTGCTCGGCGCCCCGATCGAGACGAGGATAATGCCGGTCAGGCCGATCAGGGGTTTGAGTATCAACGGAACAGAAAACCTACATAAGGGATCAGCCGACTTTTCCCGCATAGCTCGGTTAGTTAGCGCCAGCTATCCAGGTCCTTGATCATTTTCCTGTGACATTTGAGGTGATGCTTCATCAGCCTGATGTCGTGGAGGTAATCCTGCTCCGGCCGAAACTCGTAATCCGGATCGATGTAGAATCGGTTTCGGGTAAAGCACTCGAACAGATTGATGCCGTCCCAGGTGTCGATAACCTGTTCGAGGCTTTTCGCCATATGATGCAACGGCGAACCAGGTCCATTCTCATCCCTCATCTTATGAAGGCGCAAATGGATGTGTTGCAGCATGTCGGTCCGCATGTAGCTGTTCAAAAGCATGAGCGAGTGGGTCGGTGTCTTCGGAACAGCAAAGCCCATTTTATCTTCTGGCGGCAGGTCCGCGACATCCTGGTGGTCGTCGTTGTCAGTCATCACGTTTCGCTCGCAAGAGATTTTCCCCCATGCTCCACCGGTGGCATCCACAAAAGCCTTGCCTGAACGTCACAACAAACCCCGGTTTGATGCGAAGCGGTCCGACGAACGCGATCGACCCACTGGACGGCCTTCAATCTCACATCTACCCGTCCAGAAACCTATAGCCGGTAAACCCATCGTTCGATAGATTGATGCAAGAGGGAGCGGGCGTCGATGCTGATCGGGTACATGCGGGTGTCGACGGGCGAGCAGAATCTCGATCTGCAACGTGATGCGCTCGATCGTGCCGGATGCAACCGGATCTTCGACGACGTTTGCTCGGGCCGTACGACCGAACGGCCTGGGCTCGACAAGGCAATCGATATCATGCGTGATGGCGACGCTCTTGTTGTCTGGAAGCTCGACCGAATTGGACGGTCGCTGCCTCACGTCGTCGGGCTGGTCGGAGATCTGCAGAAGCGCGGCGTCGGCCTGAAGGTGCTGACCGGCGATATCGATACGACGACCGTCACGGGCCGGTTAGTGTTCGGCATCTTCGCAACCCTGGCCGAGTTCGAGCGCGACCTGATCCACGAGCGCACGATGGCAGGGCTGGCTGCGGCCAGGGCCCGTGGCCGCGCGGGCGGGCGGCCACGGGTGATGACGAAACAGAAGTTGAAGGCCGCAATGGCGTTGATGGCAGACCGCGACAATGCCGCGCGCGACGTCGCTGTCCAGCTCGGAGTATCGGTGTCGACACTCTATGCCTATGTCGACGCCAAAGGACAGCCGCGAGAGCGGGCCAGCGAACTGTTGGCCAAGCGCGGGACCAGATCCGCGGCAGCGGCATAGCGTGAAGCGGTGCCAGTCAGCTTTCTCTCGGACGACCAGGCACTGCGATATGGTCGCTTCGTAGGCGATCCGACCTCGGAACAGCTGGCGCGGCACTTTCATCTCGACGATGCGGACCGGGCGTTCATCGGCGCACACCGCGGCGACCACAACCGGCTCGGTGTCGCGGTGCAGCTTGGCTCGTTGAGGCTGCTCGGCACTTTTCTCGAAGATCCGGCGCAAATACCTGCGTCCGTCACGCGATTTGCTGGCGACCAACTGGCGATCGACGGATCGGCCGAACTAATGGCGCGATATTGCGCGACCAAGGGACGATGGCGGCACGGCCCGCGCATCCGCATTCATTATGGCTACCGAGTCTTCTCCGATCCCGGCGTCGCGTTCCGATTGCATCGTTTCCTGTATGCGCTGTGCTGGACGGGCACCGATCGACCGTCGGCCCTGTTCGACGCAGCCGCGACATGGCTGCTCGAGTTCAAGGTGATGTTACCGGGATTGTCCGTCCTCGAGCGCGATATCGCACGGGTCCGCACGCGAGTCGCCGCGCACGTCCATCGCCGCCTGGTCGACAAGCTGACGTCAGAGCAACGTACCCGGCTCGATACGCTCGTTGCTGTTGCCGAAGATGGACGGCAAAGCCCGCTCGATCGACTCCGTGATGGGCCATATCTGCAAAGCGGCCCTGAGATCAGCCGGGCCATCGACCGACTGACCGAAATCCGTACATTCACCACAGGCTTGCCCGAACTCGACCGCGTACCGCCCGGCAAGGCCGCCGCATTAGCGCGATTTGCCGGCGCCGCGAAAGCGCAGGCCGTCGCCCGGTTGCCGGACGATCGCCGCGCGGCGACCCTGGTTGCCTTCATCCGGACGCTTGAAGCGTCGGCCAGCGACGATGTCATCGACCTGTTCGACGCCGTGTCGACCAAGATGTTCTCCAATGCGCGCATCAACGCCAAGGAGGCGCGGATGCGCTCACTGCGCGATCTCGACGCCGCATCGCTCCGGCTTCGCGATGTCGGGGCGGTGCTGCTCGATGACAGTATCGGCGACACCGAGGTCCGCGCAGCCGTGTTCGCGCTCGTCGACCGGGCAGCGCTGACCGAGGCCGTCGCGCAGGTGAACCTGCTCGCCCGGCCGACCGACGAGAGCTACTTCGTCGAGTTGCGCCAGCAGACTGGCACGATGCGCTATCTGCCGAAGATGCTTGCTGGGCTCGATCTTGCGGCGGCGCCAGCGGGGCAGCCGCTGTTGGACGCGGTCGATCACCTGCGGAGAGTTCACCAGGGTGAAAAGCGCCGTGGACCGGTACCAACATCTTTCGTACCCAAGGCCTGGGCCCGCCAGCTGAAGACCGCGGACGGTGCATTCGATCTGATCGGATACCGGCTTTGTACGCTCGACCGACTACGCCGCGCCATCCGTCGCCGCGACGTCTTTCCCGTTCGCTCACTTCGCTATGCCGATCCTCGCAAGGGCCTACTGACGGGAGCTGGCTGGGAGGCGGCGCGACCGACGGTATGCCGCACGGTCGGCGTGGCGGTCGCTGGCGACGAGGAAATCGCCAAACTTTCGGCGCGGCTCGATCTTGCCTACCGCGAAACAGCCGCGCGCGTGCCGGACAACGATGCGGTGACAATTACGAAGACCGCGAGCGCCGCCGACCTATCAATCGCACCGCTCGATAAGATCGACGAGCCATTGAGCCTCACCAACCTGCATAATGCGATCGATGCGCGACTGCCGCGGCTCGATCTCCCCGAGCTGATCCTGGAGATGCACGCGCGAACGGGGTTCGGGGCAGCGTTCACTCATGCCAGTGAGGGCAATGCGCGCGCTGAGGATATAGCGACCACGATCTGTGCAGTGCTTGTCGCGGAGGCAACCAATACCGGGTTCGAGCCGCTTGTCCGCTCGGAGGTCCCCGCCTTGCGCCGGTCGCGGCTGAGCTGGGTGAAGCAGAACTTCATGCGGGCCGAAACGCTGACGGCGGCCAACGCGCTACTGGTCGCCGCGCATAACAGGATTCCACTGACCCGTGCCTGGGGCGGCGGCGAGGTCGCCTCGGCCGATGGGCTGCGATTCACCGTGCCGGTCCGCACGATCCACGCCGGCCCGAACCCGCGCTATTTCGGGCGCGAACGCGGCGTCACCTGGTACAATCTGGTTTCCGACCGTTTTTCCGGGCTGAATGCCGTGACGGTCCCCGGTACGTTGCGCGACAGCCTCCATCTGCTGGCGGTCGTGCTCGACCAGGAAACCGAATTGCGGCCAAGCGAAATCATGACCGATACGGCCGGCTATACCGACACGATTTTCGGCGTTTTCTACCTCCTCGGGCTCCAGTTCTCGCCGCGCATCGCCGATATCGGCGGCGCGCGGTTCTGGCGTGTCGATGGAAAGGCCGATTACGGTGTGCTGGACGACCTCGCGTCGAACAGGATCAACACCAAGCTGATCGTCGAGCACTGGGATGACCTGCTGCGCCTGGCCGGATCGCTCAAACTCGGCGTCGTGCGCGCGACTGGGCTCACCCGTGTCCTTCAGACCAACGATCGCCCGACCAAGCTAGCGCGCGCGCTCCAGGAACTTGGCCGCCTCATCAAGTCGCTCTACATGCTGCGGTTCATCGATGACGAAACCTACCGGCGACGCATCCTGGTCCAGCTCAACCGGGGCGAGAGCCGTCACCAGCTCGCCCGCACCGTATTCCACGGCAAGCGCGGTGAGCTTCGTCAGCGTTACCGCGAAGGGCAAGAAGATCAACTCGGCGCGCTTGGGCTCGTCGTAAATCTGGTCGTGCTCTGGAACACGATCTACATCGACGCCGCGCTCAACCAGCTCCGCACCGAAGGTCATGTGATCCTCGACGAGGACGTCGCGCGCCTCTCGCCGCTCGGCTCCCAACACATCAACATGCTCGGGCGCTACGCCTTCACCATCCCCGACATGGTCGCGCGCGGCGAGCTGCGGCCGCTCCGTGATCCCAGCGTCACGGGCATCGACGATGCCTGAAGCCGCGCCTTATGTAGGTTTTCTGTTCCGTTGCTACTCAACCCCCAAGTAGTTCCAGCATTCATCGTCGGAGTAGAGATCGCAGATGTGACCGACGGCCTGCCAGAGTTGGTCGATGGTCCTGGCACCGATCCGCCGCAAATGAGCCTTAAGCTTGGCGAAGGCCATTTCGATCGGATTGAGATCGGGCGAGTAAGGCGGCAGGAAGAGGAACCATGCGCCACGCTCCTTGAGAATGGCGGCGGCCTTGGGACACCGCGTAATTGATTTAGCCACCCTCCTGGATGGTACGAAGTCGCCATGGCGCTTCAATGCAGGAGGGTGACCGATGTCGATCTATGCAGGATTGGACGTGAGTGACAAGACGACGCACATTTGCGTGGTCGATGCCGAAGGCAAGGTTCTTCGCCGCGACGTAGTTGCGAGCGACCCGGACGTTCTGGCCAAGTGGTTGAACGGGCATTGTCCCGAACTCGCTCGTGTCGTGCTCGAGACTGGGCCGCTCTCGACGTTCCTGTATCATGGCCTGGTCGAACGCGGTGTCGCGGTCGATTGCATCTGCGCCCGCCACGCCAAGGGAGTGCTCTCGGCGCGGGTAAACAAGAGCGACGTCCACGATGCTGAGGGTCTTGCGCAGATTGCCCGCACCGGCTGGTTCAAACGGGTCCACATGAAGGCGTCGGCGACGCACATTGACCGTGCCGCTCTTCGTATCCGCGTGCAGCTGATCACGGCCCGAACGGCCATGGCCAACCAGCTGCGCGGGCTACTGAAGTTGTTCGGCCTACGCATGGGTACTGCCAGAACGTCAGGGCGGCGGACTGAGCGTCTGGCAGCCCTCTACGCTCAGCGTCCTGATCTCGCCCCGCTGTTCGCTCCGCTCATTGCGTCCATGGAAGCGATTGAGGAGCAACTGCGTGCCTCCGGTCGCTTGCTCGTCGAACGGGCCGCGGCCGACCCGGTCTGCGCTCGACTGATGAGTGTTCCAGGTGTTGGCCCAATCACTGCGCTCACATACACCGCCACAATCGAAGATCCCCGGCGCTTCGCAAGGGGCGAAGATGTCGGAGCCTATGCTGGACTTGTGCCACGACGCAATCAGTCGGGTGAGCGCGACATCAGCGGCCATATCTCGAAAACCGGAGATCGGATGTTGCGCTGGTCGCTGTATGAGGCCGCCAACGTACTCTTGTCGCACGTGAAGCGGCCATCCGCGCTCCAGCAATGGGGCAGGAAGATCGCGGAGGCCAAAGGCGGAAAGCGCGCCAGGGTGGCCGTCGCACGCAAGCTCGCCGCTTTGCTCCATTCGCTTTGGCTGAACGAGACCGAGTTCCGCTGGACATAGACCCGGCGCTCCTCCTCCTGATCAGCCATGCCCCGGACGATCTCGTCAGAAAAGTAGAGGGTCAAACCTCGTTTGGGACTCAGAGACGTCCTCCCACTCCCGCTCGGTCGCGATCATGAAGGCACGGATGAACCGCTACCCCAGCTGTCCGATGACCTCGAAGACAACCATTGGCGAACGGGCAAAAGGAAGACCAATGCAGAAATCAATTAGACAACTTTTGTGACTGGAGAGGTTATCCAGGATCACGACGTCGCCCGGCTGCAGGGTTGGCGCGAGCTGCGTCTCGACCCAGGTATCGAAGAGGTGCCGGTTCATGGGCTGGTCGATGATCCATGGGGCGGTCAGGCCATCGCAGCGCAGCCCTGCGATGAAGGTCTGCGTGCCCCAGTGACCGAACGGCGCGCTGGCCCTGAGCCGCTCCCCGCGCCGCGCCCGACCGCGCAGACGCGCCATCTTCGTCGTCGTGCCGGTCTCGTCGATGAACACCAGGCGATGCGGTTCCCGTCGCATTCGCGGCAGCCGATCCTCGCGCCAGACCCGGCGCGCCTCGGCCACGTCAGCGCGTGCGACCTCGCTCGCCAGCAGCGTTTTTTTTTACGTGAAGCCGCACGCCTTCAGGAAGCGCGAGAGTGAGGCCGGATGGGCCACGACCTGGGTCGCCTCTGCCAGGCGGTCAGCAAGCTCGGGCATGGTGATCTCGCCGTTTTGCTCGATCCAACCGATCAGCAACTCGCGATACGGCGCCAGCTTGCCGCCGCCTGGCGGACGCCCCTGACGCGACGGCGCAACCGATCCGGTCCGGGCCATCCGCTGTGCAAGCCGCACACCCGTGCTTGCACTCACCCCGAAGCGACGCGCCGCAGCTCGCCGCGAACTCCCATCGGCTATCTCATCATAAACCCGCTCGCGCAGATCGCCCGAATAAGCCTTACCCATGATCCACCTCCGATCACGGTGAATCACATCTCACCCGTCAGGGGAATCCCCTCGATTCAGGTTTCACGCTCGATGCTCTAGCCGCTCCTCATCATACAGGATCCCCTGACAATCCAGCGCCCAGCGGGCCCGCTCGCAATAATGCGGCGGCGGCAGGGTCAGCAGCAGTAGGCGGCGGTTCTGGTTTCCGGTCACTTTGGCATCGTCGTCCGACTCCCTCTCTCGAATTGCGTCGTTGGCGGTGCAGGTCAGGCTGCAAGACCCAATCTATGGCGGTGGCGACCAAGGTCGCTTGATATCGACGAGCGATCCGCTCGCGGTCGCTGGGCAAAGCTTTGCGTAGATTAGCGACAACGAGGAAATCCGTGATTATCTTAATATATTACAGTAGCTTATATCGTCAATCATGTAAAAAGTGACCCGGGGGTTTGACATCTTTAATGACGACTATCATATAAATTTCGATGATCATCATCATTTTTACGCCGGGGTAGAAGAGATCACCGCGGCAAGGGATTCGACGAACGCTCCATCGAGGGGCTGCAAACCAAGGTGACACGATATATGGCCGACATCACCCTTTTTTCGCCCTACACGCTGGGCAAGATCACCCTCACCAACCGCGCCGTCATGGCGCCGCTGACGCGCAACCGCGCCGGTGCGGGCCTCGTGCCCAGCGAGTTTGCGGCAGACTATTATTCACAGCGTGCCGGTGCCGGCCTTGTCATTACCGAGGCGACCCAGATCTCCAAGGGCGCTCAAGGCTATCAGGACACGCCTGGCCTCTACACGCCTGAGCAGATCGCCGGATGGCGCAGGGTCACCGACGCGGTTCATGCCAAGGGCGGCCGTATCTTCGTCCAGCTCTGGCACGTCGGCCGTGTCAGCCATGTCGATCTTCTGGCCGGACAGGCTCCGGTTGCCCCCTCGGCGATAAGGGCCGAGACCAAAACCTTCGTCAACAATGGCTTTGCCGACGTGTCCGAGCCCCGGGCGCTGGAGTTTGACGAGATTGCCGGCATCGTCGAGGATTTTCGCAAGGCGGCCGCCAACGCGATCGAGGCGGGCTTCGACGGCGTCGAGGTTCATGGCGCGAATGGCTATCTGCTCGACCAGTTCCTGCGAGAGTCGTCCAATGTCCGTACCGATGCCTATGGCGGCTCGATCCAGAATCGCGCACGCCTGCTGATCGAGGTGGCCGAGGTCGTCGCCCGGGAGGTCGGTGCTGACCGCACGGGCGTGCGCCTCTCGCCTGTCTCCCCTGCAAGCGGCATCGTAATCTCGGATGACGAGCAACCCCAGTTCAACCATGTCGTCGAGAAGCTCGACGATCTCGGAATCGCTTACATCCATGTCGTCGAAGGAGCGACCGGCGGCCCGCGCGATGTCGCCCCGTTCGATTTTGCAGCGCTTCGGCAGATCTTCAAGAACACCTACATCGCCAATAATGGCTATGGTCTGGATCTTGCCAACCAGTATCTTGCCGAAGGCAAGGCAGACCTGATCGCCTTTGGCCGTCTCTTCATCTCCAACCCCGACCTCGTCGAGCGGCTGGAAACGGGAGCAGGGCTGAATCCGCTCGACCCGAGCACGCTCTATGGCGGCGGAGCCAAGGGATACACCGATTATCCGGCTCTGGTGGACTGAGGCAATCCTGCGGGTGCGGCCTGCTGGCCGCCACCCGCAGGCCCGACGCTGCCCGGACAAGAGGATGAGAAAATGACCACACATAACACGGCCCCCACGCAGTTCGTCGAAGCTGACGGCGTCCGCTACGCCTATCGCCGCTTCGGCGCCGAAACAGGCACGCCGCTCCTGTTTTTGCAGCACTTCCGCGGGGGACTGGACAACTGGGATCCGGTTGTCACCGACGGGATTGCGGCGAGCCGGCCGGTGATCCTGTTCAACTACGCCGGCGTTGCGAGTTCCACTGGGGAGAACGCGACGACCGTGGACGGGATGGCCGACGGCGCGGTTGCCTTTGTACGCGCGCTCGGGCTCGACACGGTAGACGTGCTCGGCTTCTCGATCGGCGGGTTCGTCGCGCAGAGCTTTACCCATCGCAATCCGGACCTAGTCCGGCGTCTCGTCCTGGTAGGCACTGGCCCACGCAATGGCGAAGTCAATCCTGATCCGAAGGTTCTCCAGGTTGCGGGTAATCCCGTACCGACCGAAGAGGATTTCCTGTACCTGTTCTTCTCGCCTTCCGAGGTGAGCCAGGCGGCGGGCCGTGACTTTTGGGCGCGCCGTCATGAGCGGCAGGACCAGGATCCGCCATCGTCGATTGATACGCTGAAAGCCCAGGCCGCTGCGATCGGCGAGTGGCGCGAGCCGCGCGGTGAACGCTACGCTTATCTCAAGGACATTCGCCAGCCCACGTTGATCGTCAATGGCAGCAACGACATCATGGTCCCCACGATCAACTCCTTCACCCTGCAGCAGCATATCCCGAACGCCCAGCTAATCCTCTATCCGGATTCAGGGCATGGCTCGCAGTTCCAATATCCCGAGCTGTTCGTGGCACATGCGCGCCTGTTCCTCGACGCTTCAGATGCCTGAACATTGCCGGGGTCGCCCGTTGACCGTGTCTCGACGCCAGCAAGCGACCCTAAGCTCCTGTGACCGTCATAATCGCCGCCGAGATCTCTCACGTTTTCACGGCGCCTCTCGCCTCTCCTTGCCGTTCCGATCGTGCGCCGGCGGCGGCTTGACGGGCAAATCAATGGAAAGGATCCATCATGGCCTATGCGACAATCAATCCTTATACGGGCGAGACACTCAAGACTTTCCCCGACGCCACGGATGACGAAGTGCGCGTCGCGATCGGCAAGGCCCACAATGCCTTCCTGTCCTGGAAGCAGGCGCCCTTTGCCGAGCGCGGACGCATTCTCCAGAAGGCCGCCGATCTGCTTCGTGCCAGCAGCGACGCGTACGCCAAACTTCTGACGGTCGAAATGGGCAAGCTCTTCTCCGAGGCAAAAGCCGAGGTCGAGCTGTCGGCCAGTATCTTCGAATATTATGTCCGAAACGCCGAAGATCTGCTCAAGCCTGAGACGCTTCCCGTGCTCGATCCGGCCGAGGGCGAGGCGATCCTTGTCCATGAGCCACTGGGCGTACTGCTCGCGATTGAGCCCTGGAACTTCCCCTATTACCAGATCGCTCGCATCATCGCCCCGCAACTCTCGGCTGGCAACACAGTGCTGCTCAAGCACGCCTCGAACGTGCCCCAGAGCGCAGCCGCCTTTGAAGGGCTGATGAAGGAAGCCGGTCTGCCCGAAGGCGCGTTCCGCAATCTCTATGCCACCCGGTCGCAGATCGAACTGATCCTCAACGACGATCGGGTTCATGGGGTGGCGCTGACCGGGTCGGAAGGCGCAGGATCGATCGTAGCGGCGCAGGCGGGCAAGGCGCTCAAGAAATCCACGCTGGAACTAGGCGGCGCCGATGCGTTCGTCGTGCTGGCGGACGCCGATCTCGACAAGACCGCCAGATGGGGCGTGTTCGGCCGTCACTGGAACGGCGGACAGGTGTGCGTGTCCTCCAAGCGCATGATCGTGGTCGACGATGTCTATGACACATTCCTGACGAAGTACCGCAAGGGTGTAGCAGGCCTTGTGGCGGGCGATCCGTTCGATCCGGATACCACATTGGCCCCGCTGTCTTCACAGGGAGCCGCCGAGGAGGTGAAGGACAAGATCCGCGAGGCGGTGAAGCTTGGAGCGAAGGCTGAGGAGGTCGGTCCGCCTGTCCCCAATCAGGGCGCCTTCGTTCAGCCCACGATCCTCACCGATCTCGCGGACGACAACCCGGCGCGCCACTGGGAATTTTTCGGACCGGTCTCGATGCTCTTCCGAGCGAAGGACGAAGATGATGCCGTGCGCATCGCCAACGACTCGCCCTTCGGCCTTGGCGGGTCAGTGTTCACGTCCGATCCCGCTCGCGGGGCCGCCGTGGCCAGGAAGATCGAGACCGGCATGGTCTTCGTCAATCATCCGACCAAGGTCGAGGCCGACCTGCCGTTCGGCGGCATCAAGCGCTCGGGCTATGGTCGCGAACTGATCGGGCTTGGCCTCAAGGAGTTCGTGAACCATAAGCTCATCGACATCGTCGATATCGACGCGCGCTTCTGAGCGCATTTGCGGGCCCTCGCCCCCGGCGAGAGCCCGCCATCGCGGCGGCCTACGTATACTTCCGGATATAATAGCCGGCCCGTGGTGATGAAGGTACAGAATATATTGACCGGAAGATATACTGGCTCTCACGACCTCGGAGTGCCAAGATTTCCCGTGCTTTGGAGATGCGTCGATGAGACGCAAGAGTTTAGACCGCGGTTGAAAGGAGCAGATCCATGGCAAACCCCTATGCGACCAGAGGCCCCGACTTCGAGCGTGGGCCAATCTCTCCTTCGTTAAGCAGCAGCTGGGGCTGGATTCTGGCTTACGCGGTGCTCGTTATTGTTATTGGCTTACTCGCACTGTGCAACCCGCTTGCAACGGGACTGGCGACCGGGATTCTTTTCGGGTTCATCCTGCTGGTCTATGGCGTTATCGCCATCGCTGCAGGGCTGTCCTCGCTTGCCACCCGGGCGCGCTGGATCGAGATCCTGCTCGGCGTGGTGGCGCTGCTTGCGGGCATGATCGTCCTGTTCAATCCGTTCGCTGGCGCTCTGTCGCTCGCCTGGGCGATAGGCGCATGGCTGCTGTTATCCGGCATTTTCCAGATCAGCGGCGCTTTTCGGGCAGCCTATGATCGCGGGTGGCGATTGTTCCTGGGAATTCTGGACGTGGTGCTGGGCGCATGGCTCCTTTTCAGCAGCCCCGGCACCGCGCTTGCCTTTCTCGCGGTCGCGGTCGGGCTGAGCTTCCTGTTTCGCGGCATGTTCCTGGTGACGCTGGCCGTCGGGCTTCGCAAGCTGGTAAGGGCCTGAAGGTCTTGTAAAGAAGACCACTCGTCCTGACGCAACCATGCTTTCGCCCGCGCTCAGGCGAAGCCGGTTTTGTTCACCGCAACGCCAAGCGATGCCCTTCCACTCATTCCGTCGGTGGATGGTGTGATCGGGCGCCATGATGCCGATGTCCACGATGCATGAACAGGTGCATCAGCGGGCAAGCAAGGAACAGGAGATAGGGCAGCACGCCAAAGGCGTGCTGCCAATGATCGCGAAGAAACCAAAACAAAACGGCCGCCGCGACCGCGGTAGCCATCATCGTAGCGAAGCTTTTGATGTGCTCATCCATGATGCCGTTATCCTGTGCGAAAGCAGACGTGAAAGAGGCGAACAGGGCGATCAGCGCCATTGATGAACCATGGCCTTGACCTTCGTATTCCCCCGACTTCCGACGATGCCGATGGATGGCTCTTGCGGCTGCCTATCATCATCGCCTGCCGCGCGATGGTCAGCGTGACCTCGTCGCCAGAGAGCGCGATGAGCGGGCATCTGCCCGTCGATCAGCAGCGTCTTGTGATTCATCTCCCACGCACCGTCCCGAGTCGCCTTTTTATTACGATTTGACACCATGTCAGGGTCAAGCCGTGAGTCGATGATCCCGATCAAACCGCAACACTTGACCCTGACATAGTGTCAGACCCTAGATCAGGCCCAAAGGAGTCGACGATGCACATCCACCACGGTCACGGAAGTTCCTGCTGTTCGCCCGGCACGCCTGCTCCGACGAAGGTCAAGGACCCGGTTTGCGGCATGTCGGTCGACCCGAATGTTACCAGTCATCGTGCCGAACATGGCGGTAAGACCTATCATTTCTGCAGCGCCGACTGCCGTGCGAAGTTTGTCACCGATCCCGAAGAATATCTGGGTGCCGGCACGGATCCCTCGCCGCCGCCTGCGGTGGCGACGTTCTGGACCTGCCCGATGCATCCCGAGATCCGGCGCGCCGAACCAGGCACCTGCCCGATCTGCGGCATGGCGCTCGAACCCGCCGAACCGAGCGCGCGGGAAGGCCCCAATCCCGAACTCGTCGACTTCACCCGCCGCTTCTGGGTCAGCGCGGTGCTCGCCATACCATTGCTGCTGATCTCGATGGGCGCAGAGATGCTGGGCCTGCATCTTGTGCCGATGCACTGGTCGCCCTGGGTGCAGCTCGCGCTCACCGCGCCGATCGTGCTGTGGGGCGGCCTGCCCTTCTTTGAACGGGGATGGGCCTCGCTCAAGTCGCGCCACTATAACATGTTCACGCTGATCGCGATCGGCGTCGGCGCCGCCTTCCTCTACAGCCTGGTCGCGACGGTCGCGCCTGGTCTCTTCCCGGCGACGTTCCGCGAGCATGGCGGCATGGTGCCGGTCTATTATGAGGCTGCCGGTGTCGTCGTGGCGCTCGTGCTGCTCGGCCAGGTTCTCGAGCTGCGTGCCCGCGCGGCGACCGGACGCGCGATCCGGGCGCTCCTCAACCTGGCGCCGAAAACCGCACGCCGGCTCGGAGCCGACGGCAAGGAAAGCGAGATCCAGCTGTCTGCGGTGGTCAAGGGCGACCGGCTGCAGGTGCGCCCCGGCGAAGCGATCCCGGTCGATGGGCAGGTGATCGAGGGCCGTTCGTCTGTCGACGAGTCGATGCTGACAGGCGAGCCGGTTCCCGTCCTAAAAACCGCCGGTGCGGCGGTGACCGGCGGCACCGTCAACGGCACCGGCAGCCTCGTCATGGAAGCCCGCGCGATCGGTTCGGAAACGATGCTCGCGCGCATTGTTGCCATGGTCGCCGCGGCGCAACGCAGTCGGGCGCCGATCCAGGCCGTCGCCGACCGCATCTCCGGCTGGTTCGTGCCTTTGGTTGTGCTGATCGCGCTGGTCACCTTCGCCGTGTGGAATCTGGTGGGGCCGGAGCCGCGCTTCGGTCATGCGCTGCTCAACGCGATCGCGGTGCTGATTATTGCCTGCCCCTGCGCGCTAGGGCTCGCTACGCCGATGTCAATCATGGTCGGGACCGGACGCGGCGCTCAGTCGGGTGTGCTGGTCAAGAACGCCGAGGCCCTCCAGGCTCTCGACAAGGTCGATACGCTGGTGATCGACAAGACCGGTACACTGACCGAAGGCAGGCCCAGTCTTGTCGCGGTGGAACCGGCGGACGGGTTTGAGGCAGACGAGTTGCTCGCGCTGGCAGCCGCCGTCGAGGCGCGCTCGGAACATCCGCTCGCCGTCGCGATCGTGGCCGGCGCGCACAAACGCGGCATCGCGGTAAGCCAAGTCCAGGACTTCGAGTCCCAGACGGGCATGGGGATCAGCGGCAATGTCGGCGGCCGCGCCGTCGCCGTGGGCAATGCCGAGCAAATGCGCCGGGTCGGCGCCGAAGCGCAAGGGTTGCAGGCTGCGGCCGATCAGCGCCGCGCCACTGGCGCGGGCGTCATGCTAGTCGCGGTGGACGGGCGCGCGGCGGGGTTCATCGCGGTCGCCGATCCGGTCAAGGCGTCGGCGCGCGCCGCCATCGCGGCGCTTCGCGCCGAGGGCCTTAGGATCGTCATGCTGACCGGCGACAGTCTGACGACGGCGCAGGCCGTGGCAAGCGAGATCGGCGGGATCGACGAGGTTCACGCCGATCTGAAGCCCGAAGACAAGGCTCGGATCGTCGGTGAGCTCAAGTCGAAAGGACTGACAGTCGCAATGGCTGGCGATGGCATCAACGACGCGCCAGCGCTTGCAGCAGCCGATGTGGGCGTCGCCATGGGAACGGGGACCGACGTTGCGATCGAAAGCGCCGGCCTGACGCTGACCAAGGGAGACCTCGCCGCCATGGTGCGCGCACGGCGGCTCGCGCGCGCCACGATGGCGAACATTCGTCAGAACCTGTTCTTCTCCTTCTTGTTCAACGGTGTCGGCGTGCCGGTCGCGGCAGGCGTTCTCTATCCGGTCGCCGGCATCCTCCTCTCCCCAATGTTTGCGGGTGCCGCCATGGCTCTTTCATCCTTCACCGTGGTCGCCAATGCGCTGCGCCTCAACGCCGCTCGGCTCGATCGGTGAGATGGTGAATATCGGACAGGCCTCTCAGGCGAGTGGCGTCTCCCAGCGTATGGTCCGCCATTACGAGAAGATCGGCCTCGTGCCAGCGCCACTGCGCCGGGACAGCGGCTATCGCGATTATTCTGATGTCGACGTGCATCGGCTACGCTTCATCGCGAATGCGCGCGACCTTGGCTTTCCTATAGAAGAGATCAGGTCTCTGCTGGACCTATGGCAAGACCGCGACCGGTTGAGCGGCGACGTCAAGCGGCTCGCGCTATCGCGAGCGGGAGAACTCGGCCAGAAGGTGGCAAAGCTTCAAGCGATGCGAGAGACTCTGCTCGGTCTTGCAGCCGCCTGCAACGGCGACGATCGACCGGAATGCCCCATACTCGACAATCTGGGAAACTAGCCGACCTTGGGGAAGCCGCTGGAGAGGCAAGGGCAAGTCTGGTGCTAAAGTAAGGCGCGGCGGCTTATGTGCAATCGCCGTAGAAGATCATCGCCCTTCCCGGACAATCGAGCAGCAGCTTGAGCTCCATGGCGGCGGGCAATCCACTGCCGACATTGACGACGCGCGTGCCGGTCGAGCCTACGATCGAACCGCGCCGACATCGCTCCGAGCGCGACGCCGTCGACGACGATGGGACACATCATTGCGTCCCTTCCGTCGCCGAATCCGCTCACCGTGTCCCCAACGCTTGTATCTACGGGGAGGCCTAGCTTTCCCGCCTGCTCAAGATCGACGTCTGATGGGTCAACGCTCGTGTCGATGATCATTTGGAGAGCATACCCTTGATTGTCACGTCCATCGCTAATCCGGAGTTCGAAAAGCTGAACGGGATGATGATCTGCGGGCGGTCATGGATTATCCTGTGCTTATGCCCGTGTGTCGCCCGCGCCGGAAAACTCCTGTGCCTCGGTCATCGACGCCGCCGTTATTGACGTTTCGGTCCGAATTTATTGGCTTTCATTTCAAAGCGCAAAGACATCGTCGCGAGCAGAAGGGCATTTTGCAGCGGTTCCCTCCGTCATTCATGCCATGGCTCCTATAGTCTTGCGAAAGCGGGTGAGAGCGATACCGAAAAAGACGGCGCCAATGACGATGATTGCCAGAAATTGCGGCCAGACGACATCGATGCCCGCGCCGCGATACAGGATCGCCTGGGCCATCTTAACGAAGTGGGTGGTGGGCGCGGCCAGCATCAGGTTCTGGACAAGCTCGGGCATGCTCTCGCGTGGCGTGATACCGCCTGAAAGCAGCATGAGCGGCAGGAGCACGAGCATCAACAACAAACCAAACTGCGGCATCGATCGCGCGATGGTCCCCATGAATATCCCCATCGATGTCGTCGCGAACAGGTGCAATCCGGCGCCAAGCAGAAAAAGGGGGATCGAGCCTTCAATGGGCACCCCGAGAACGCCCTGGACGACGGTGTAGAGTGAAAACCCGCAAGCGATGAGAACGACCAGACCCATCGCCCAGACCTTGCTTGCCATGATTTCGAACGGCGTCACGGGCATGACCAGCAGATGCTCGATCGTGCCGTGCTCACGCTCGCGGATCAGCGCCGCGCCCGTCAGGACGATCGAGAGCATGGTCACATTGTTGATGATTTCCATCACCGCTCCGAACCAGCTCTGCGCCAGCGTCGGGTTGAAGCGGGAGCGCATCGCGAGATCAGCAGGTGGCGGGGCCGTCGCCCGGGTGCCGGTCATGAACTCGGCGGTCTCGGTCTGGACGATCTGCTGGATATAGGACCCGCCGGTGAAAGCCTGGCTCATGCGGGTCGCATCGACGTTCAACTGGACCGTCGGTTGGCGGCCGGCCAGCACGTCGCGCTGGAGATCGGGCGGAAGGTCGATGGCGAAGGTATAGCGGCCGGCATCAAGGCCAGAATCGATCTCGTTGAGGCCAATCAGGGCAGGTCGCGTGAAATAGGGCGAAGCAAAGCCCCCTGTGATTCGGTTCGACAGCGGTGACTGATCTTCATCGACAACGGAGATCGCCGCCTTGTGCAGCGTTTCGGGAATACCCGATGCAGCGATATAGATGCTGAGCGTGAAGGCATAGACGATCAGGAACAGCATCATTGGGTCGCGCCAAAGGCTGCGCAGCTCCTTGATCCCCAGATTCAGGATATTGGCAGCGTTACGCATTTCAGCGCTCCTGTTTCCTGAGCAGCAGGACGCACGCGCCCAGGATCACTGGGAAAGCGGCTGCAAGGGACATCAGCGGCGAAACCAGGTCGGCAAGGCCCAAGCCCTTGGAGAAGACGCCGCGGCAAATCGTGATAAAATGCGTCGCGGGGAATATCCGCCCGATCACGGCGCCCACGCCTTCAAGCGAGGAAACCGGATTGATCAGTCCCGAGAACTGGACCGCCGGCAGGATCGTACCGATCGCGGTGGCGAACATGGCCGCGATCTGGCTACGCATGAAGACAGAGAAAAGCAGCCCGAGCGCCGTGGAGGAAAGTGTGAACAGGAACGCGCCGAGAGTCATCGCGAATATATTACCGCTGATCGAAACCTGGAAGACGGTGAGCGCCAGCAGCACCAGCAACACATAGTTGAGCATGGCCAGAACGACATATGGCAACTGCTTGCCAATCAGGAATTCAGCGCGCCCGACCGGCGTCACATAGAAATTGATGATCGAGCCCAGTTCCTTTTCGCGCACCACGCTCAAGGCGGTCAACATCGCTGGCAGCAGGAGCAGCAACACCGGAATCACTGCGGGAACGATGGCGACCAGACTCTTGACATCGGGATTGTAGCGATAGCGGATCTCGATCTTGACCAGCCCGGCCGCTGGACGGACGCCCAGTTCCTGTACGCTCATCTCGCTCAGCCACTGGCCATGCAGCGCCTGGATATAGCCCTGGACGGTTTCCGCGCGCATCGGCATCGCCCCATCAATCCACACGCCGACCTCGACGGGAACGCCG
This sequence comes from Sphingobium arseniciresistens, assembly GCA_029167225.1. GTDB lineage: Bacteria > Pseudomonadota > Alphaproteobacteria > Sphingomonadales > Sphingomonadaceae > Sphingobium > Sphingobium arseniciresistens. The sequence goes on along the minus strand of JARFNK010000011.1, from coordinate 156,515 downwards.
CGTCGCAAATCGCGCGCGAAGTTGGGGGGCAGCTCGACCGCTACACTCAGTTCCCCCGAGCGCATCCGGCGATCGAGCTGGGCGTAGTCGGTGATGGGCGGACGTTCGATGAAGTAGCGCGAGCCCGCAAGGTTCAGTGTGTAGTTCTGGCTGGTGGTCGTACCGTCGCGGTCGAGCACGGCGAAGGGCAGGTTCTCGACGTCCATGCTGATCCCGTAACCGATGATGAACATCAGGATGACGCTGCCCAGCAGCGCGAGAAGTCCCCGGATCGGATCGCGTTGCAGTTCGAGCTGCTCGCGCCGTGTATAGGCCAGCATACGGCGGATAGAGAAGAGCCGCGAGAAGCGGATGTTCCTGGCCTCGCCGGAAGGCGACGACGGAACGCCCGCAGTGATCACGGTAGCCGCAGGCTGAACGGCCGTCCCGCGATCCGGCCCGGCCGGCGCGCCGATGGAGGCATCTTCCAGATAGGCGATGAACGCCTGTTCTAGATTTTCTGCCCCTCTGGTCTCGACGATGCGCGCCGGGGTGTCGCTCACCAGCACCTTTCCGGCGTGCATCAGCGAGATGCGATCGCAGCGATCGGCCTCGTTCATGAAGTGCGTGGAGATGAAGATCGTGACCTTGTCGTTGCGCGAAAGATCGATCATCATCTGCCAGAACTGGTCGCGCGCGATGGGGTCGACCCCCGACGTCGGCTCGTCAAGGATCAGCATCTCGGGCTTGTGGATCATCGCGACCGCGAGGCTGAGGCGCTGGCGCTGGCCGAGCGGCAATGCATCGGGCAAAGCGTCCATGATGTCGGCAAGACCGAAGCGCCCGGCTATCTCCTCGACGCGCCCCGCAATCTCGGCCGGCGGCACATGGAACAGCTTGGCATGAAGTTCCAGATTCTGCCGAACGGTGAGCTCGGAATAGAGCGAGAACGCTTGGGACATATAGCCGACGCGCTGGCGTGTAGCGATGTCGCGGCTGTCGACCTCCTGCCCGAACAGCCAGGCCTGGCCTTCGCTGGCGGCCAGAAGGCCGGTCAGCATCTTCATGGTCGTCGATTTGCCGCAGCCGTTGGAGCCGAGGAAGCCGAAGATTTCACCGCGCTCGATCCGGAAATCGACATGGTCGACCGCGGTGAAGTCGCCAAAGCGCATCGTCAGCCCCTGGGCTTCGATGGCGGTTGCCTCGTCGCCTTCGCCGCGGGGCGGGATGGTGACGGGTTTGTGACCGCGTCGACGCTCTTCAGGGAGAAGCGCGATGAAGGCCTGCTCCAGGTTCGTCGTGCCGGTGCGGGCGAAGAAATCACTCGCCGTGCCGGTGGCGAGCACTCTGCCCGCATCCATGGCGATCAGCCAGTCGAAGCGTTCTGCCTCCTCCATATAGGCGGTCGCCACGAGCACGCTCATATGTGGGCGATCCTGGCGAATGCTGTCGATGAGATCCCAGAACTGCGCACGCGATAGCGGGTCGACACCGGTTGTCGGCTCGTCCAGCAGCAGGAAGTCGGGATCGTGGATGAGCGCACAGCACAGGCCGAGCTTCTGCTTCATGCCGCCTGACAGCTTGCCGGCCGGGCGCTTGCGGAAAGGCGCAAGACCGGTGCTCTCGGTCAGTTCCGAAATGCGCCTCTCGCGCTCCGTCGCGTCCTGGCCGAAGAGCCGGCCGAAAAACTCCAGATTCTCGTCGATCGACAGCGTGGGATACAGGTTCTTGCCGAGACCTTGCGGCATATAGGCGATCCGGGGGCAGACGGCCTCGCGATGATCGCGGTCCGCCATGTCACCTCCCAGGACCTCGACATGACCCTCCTGGATCAAGCGCGCGCCGGCCAGCAGAGAGAAGAGGCTCGACTTGCCGACACCGTCGGGACCGATCAGCGCGACCATCTTGCCCGCCGGAATATCAAGATCGATCCCGCCAAGCGCCAGCGTCTTTCCATAATGGAGGCTGACGCCGGAAAGGCGCGCCGCGAGCGGCGGCGGAACCTCGCTCATGGCCTCACATTCAACTTTAGGTTCGCAGGCCATTCCGCTAGCGGATCGATCCGCACATAGGCCATGCCCGGCAGGCCCGTCTTGACCTGCGTGATGTAGCGTTCGAGCAGCTTGCGGTCGATGCGGGCTTTGACACGGAACATGAGCTTCTGCCGCTCGCTCTGCGTCTCGACGGTCTTGGGCGTGAACTGGGCGACGTCGGCGACGAAGCTCACCCTGGCGGGGATCACATAGTCGGGCGCGGCGTCGAGCACGAGGCGTACGTCGCTGCCAAGCGCCACCCTCCCCGCCACGGTCTCGGGCAGGAAGAAGGTCATGGTGACGTCGCCCAGGTTGACGAGGTTGAGCACACGACCGCCGCCGGCGACGACCTCGCCCGGCTGCGCCACGCGATATTGCACACGGCCATCGGTCGGCGCCCGCAGGTCGCTATCATGAATGTCTGCTTCGATGCGCTGGATGGTCGCGCGCACCGCATCGACATTGGAGCGGGCGCCGATGACCTGGCTTTGCGCCGTGCCGATGGCGGCATCGACCGCGGCGAGCTGCGCCTTGGCCGCTTCAACCCCAGCCGTCGCGCCTTCCACCTGGGCCTGATCGTCGTCCCGCTCCTGAACCGCGGTGGCGCCCTCGCGCGCCAGCGTCTCGGAACGCCCGAGCCGCTTGCGCGCCGCATTGAGTTCCGCCTCGCGCTGGCGGACGGCGGCGAGCGCTGCGGCGCGCTCGCTTTGCCGCTGCGCAACCTGGCTCTGCGCAATCAGGATGGCGTTTTGTGCCTGGGCGAGTTGCGCTTCGGCCTCCGCCTTCTGGGCGTTCAGAACATCGGTGTCCATATGCGCGACCACCTGGCCGGCCTTCACGAATGCGCCCTCGTCTACGACGATATCGCGGATTCTTCCGGGCGACTTGGCGGAGACGTCCATCTCCACCGCCTCGATCCGGCCATTGCCGCTGGCGATCCCGTCAGGAAGCCCGCCGGGCACAAGCAGCCGCCACAGCAGGAATGCGCCTGCGACGACCACCACGGCAATGCCGCCCCGAATGAGCCATGTCTTCTGGGACGCCGTCATCGTTGCTGTTCTCCTGATACTGGGATGCCGACGGCGGCCGTGTCAAAAACGGGCTGGCCGACGAAACCGCCGCCCAAGGCGGCATAAAGGGCAATGGCGCTGGCGAGATGCGCGCGGCGCAACTGCACCAGCGACTGTTCGGTGTCGAACAGATCGCGCTGGGCGTCGAGGACTTCGAGATAAGCCGACCGTCCATTGTCGAAACGAAGCTGTGCCAGGTGGGCCCGCTCGCGCAGCGTGTCGAGCACGGTCCGCGTCGTGTCGATCTGCAGCGCCAGCTGGCGTCGCCGCACCAGCGCATCGGAAACATCACGGAACGCGCCCTGGACAGTCTTCTCATAGTCCGCGATCGCCGCGATCTGCCGAGCCTTCGCCACGTCGAGATTAGCGGCGAGCCGTCCGCCGTTGAACAGCGGCTGCGTGATCGTGGGCGTGAAACTCCAGGCCCGACTGCCGTTGCCAAAGAGGCCGTCCAAAGCCGGGCTTGCCGTACCAAAGGCTGCCGTCAGAGCGATATTGGGGAAGAAGGCCGCGCGCGCTGCGCCGATATTCGCATTGGCGGTGCGCAGGCGATACTCGGCCGCGACGATATCAGGACGATATATGAGCAATTCGGCGGGCAGACCCGCAGGCAGATCAATTTGCGGCGCAGCCTCGGCGAGCCCCAGCGGGCCCGGCGCGATCTCTACGGGCTGCCCGACAAGCAGGGCCAGCGCATTCCGATTGATCTGGCGGTCCTGATCGAGCCCCTGCAGTGTTAGTTGCGCCTGCGCCAACAGTGTTTGCGCTTGTGTCATCTCCAGCTTCGAGCCCGAACCCACCTCATAGCGTCGGCGCATGATCCGCAGCGACTCCGCGCGAGTGGCGATCGTCTGTTCGGCGATCGTGACACGCTCTTCATATTCGCGCTCGAGCAGATAGCCGTTGGCTACCTGGGCGACGAGGTCGGTCGCCAGCGCCCGGCGTGCTTCCTCGGTTGCGAGATACTCGTTGCGTGCCGCTTCCCTGAGGTTGCGCAGCCGGCCCCAGAAATCGAGTTCCCAGCCCGCGCTCAGCTGCGCGGTTACCTGCTTGACGTCGTAACTTTGCGTGCCCAGCCCAGGCAGGCTGATGATCGACCGTCCGCGTGTTCCGCTGCCGACGGCGTCGAGTTCGGGGTAGAGCGCCGCGCCTTCGATCCGCCAGGCCGCGCGTGCCTCGGCAACGCGGGCTGCAGCAATGCGGATATCGCGATTATTGTCCAAGGCCGCGGCGATCAGCGCGCGCATATGATCTTCCCGGAAGAAATCATGCCAGCCGATACGCGCGATCGATGTGTCTGTGGAAACCGCGGCGGGATAAGCCTGCGGTACCGGCTGAGCCGGCCGGACATGAGGGGGTGCGAACGAGCACCCCGCCAGAAGGACGGTTGTGATGAGACAGGCCGCAATTGGCGCAAAGCCTCGCCCTACACCATCCCTTTTCGCTGAAGCGTTCATATCCTCTTGCGTCGTCCCTGTTTCGATAGCGCGCAGCATCGGCTCCCGCGCTGATGCGCGAGAGCCGATGGCCTGAGTTGCACCCTCAGGCTGTCTCTTTGGATTTCGCTGCAGCGCGTGGCGTCGCGGCGGCCTCTTCGGCAGGCTTTTCCGGCGCTACCGGCGTTTTGGCCACGGGCTGAAACCAGACGCCCAGCTTCTCGGTGAACGCCTGCTGGCCTTCCGTAGCTTGCGAGAATGCATCCTTGACCGCGCCTTGCCATTCCTCGAACGCGGATTTGATCCGCGTCGAAGCGTTTTCGTGGCGTTTCTCGATTTCACCAAGAAGACCCGTGAACTGTTCCCCCTTCAAGGCGGGAACGCTTCCGGGCTTGAACTCCTTGAACTGGTCGAAAATTGTCGTGGCTGCCTTACTGCTGATCTGCACATAGGTCTCGCCACTCTCGCGCGCGATCTGCGCGAGCACCGTAGCGAATTGCCCGTTGGCTTTGCCGAGCGCGGCGATCTGATCGAAGGGATAGGTCATGGGAGCATTCCTTTCATAACGGAACCGGTTGGAGCAGTTCTGGTTTCTGATGCTGCGGTGCGATATACGTGATGACACTTAGTCGTTGCGACGATCCGGCACCTCCTATCCGTTGGCGATATATTGCCCTCCGTTGATGGTGAGCACGGATCCGGTACAGAAAGCCGCCCCGGGCGAGGCCAGATAGGAAACGGCCTCGGCGATCTCTTGCGGCGCGCCCAACCGGCCAATCGGAATGCCGGCGACGATAGCGGCCCGCACCTCGTCCCTGACGGCAGCGACCATGTCGGTGTCGACATAGCCGGGGCAGACGGCATTGACCGTGATGCCGCGAGCGGCATTCTCCTGAGCCAGCGCCTTGGTGAAACCAATCACACCAGCCTTGGCGGCCGAATAATTGACCTGACCGACCTGGCCCTTCTGGCCGTTGATCGAGGAGATGTTGATGATGCGCCCGAACCCGCGCTCGCGCATGCCCTCGATCACCGCGCGTGTCATCGTGAACATCGAGTCGAGATTGGTCGCCAGCACTTCGCGCCACTGGCTCCAGGCCATCCGGTGGAACATTGCGTCACGCGTGATCCCGGCATTGTTGACGAGCGCAGAGATCGGACCAAGTTCCGCTTCAACTTCGGCCACGCCGTTGCGGCAGGCAGCTTCATCCGCGACGTCCCAGCGGAACACCGATATGCCCGTTTCCTGCCTGAACTGCTGGGCCGCCCGATCGTTGCCGTGATAGACACTGGCAACCTCCCAGCCCCCTGCCTTGAGCGCAACGGCGATCGCGGCGCCAATGCCACGCGTGCCGCCGGTTACAAGTGCGATGTCAGTCATATCATCCGGTTCCCTTCTCTCAGGCTTCAGCGCGACGACTCCATCGCGCAGCCTCTCCGGACAATGCGTATGTATACTTATGGGTTTTGTTATTGCCATTGCTCGCTCGAGGATCAAGAGCGATCTTTGAGGCGCGCCGAAATTAGGTCTAATGACGATAACGTGACGACATCGAGAACAAATCCACGCAAGCGCGGCCTCCCACCGCGCGACCCCCAAGGCGGCAGGCCCACCCAGGACGTTGCCGCACGCCTCGGCGAGCATATTCTCGAAATCGCATTGGCGCGTTTCGTCGCCGACGGCCCCGAAGGAACGAGCATGGATGATGTCGCAGCAGCGGCGAACGTGTCCAAGCGCACCCTTTATGCGCGCTACGGTTCGAAGAAGGGGCTGCTGGTCGCAGTGATGCAGTACGCGATCGACGATCGCCTGAAACCCATCGTCGCGACGATGCGCTCCGGATGCCCGCGCGAGCGCTTGCTGCGAACCGCGCAAAAGATGCTCGACCTTTGCCTCAAGCCGGAAATCATCGGGCTTGAGAAGCTTGCATACTGGGTTCGAGATCAGAATATCGACGATATCGACATCCAGACTTTACTCGGGATCAATCCGGGAATTGCACTGATCCGGACATTGATTGAGGAAGCGGCCGGACCGGATCATGCCGGCTCCTTCGACCCGCCCTTTCTCGCGGTGTTTATTTTCGACGCTCTGGTCACCGCACCACGCCAGCGGATCCTCATCCGCAAGGACCTGCCAGATACTCCGCAGGCAAAAACCGCCTATCTGGAGCAGGCGATAGACTTTATCTTCCGGGCTATTCTATCTTTCCCGCAACAGGATGGGTGTGGGACCTGAGTAGGGCTTCGGTCATTCCCCGCGCCTGCGGGCCAGCTGAACTCCGGGCATGAGAAATAAGCATCAACCGAGCTTGGGTTGCAATCCCGGATCGGTGACCACTGTGACCCGCTGAGGGCCGTTCTAACGGCTATGCTGAGGAGGTGGTCGCGGATGGGCGGATGCGGCGCGGTCGGCAGGTACGAACTCATGCAGGGCCGTGTGCGGAAGGACATTCATGATGTTGGCGACGCAAAGGCTTCGCCTGCAAGCCATGGACGACCGTCGTCGAGATCGCCTGGAATGCCGCGTCCCGCTTGGTGCGCTGCGGCATAATGGAGGCCATGCTGGTTGCCGTCGGCATCGTCATCCTGGGAATGACAGTCGCTACCGGGCGTGATGCCAGCACAGATAGAGCGCAAAGTCCGGATGCCCCAACCCGAGGGCAAGACGGCCGCCGCCGTGATGCATGGCGTGATCTGCGGACGCCGTTGACGTCGGGAATACGAAACTTATAAGTATAGTTCCGGATGGCGGATGACCGGCTTCACGGCGAAAGCCGTTGCGACCGCCGACAATGGCAGCGGCAGGAGAGGTTGCGTGAAATGGCGCGCGGTGACGCCCCCGGCCGGGAGTGTCTCCGCACCTTTTGTCCGGCCCCGATTTTCGGCTGGTAACTGCTCAAGGCCGGAGAAGTCATATGCCTGATATCCAGGACAAGGTCATTTTCATCCCGGGCGCTGCTTCGGGAAGCGGTGGACGCCTCGACCGATGCGCATCCACCGCCCGACATAATCGCGCGCATGCCATCTCCCGGCTAAGGCAGCCTGAGGAGATCGCGGCACTCGTCGCCGCCCAGCGATCTGATCGCGACTCGTTCATTTTCGGCGGCTGCTATCCGGTCGATAGCGGTCGCCTCGCGCAATGATGCGCTCCCATTTTCAGCCTGAAGGACAATATTCATGCCCAGAATCGCGCTTGTCACCGGCGGCGTCAGCGGAATAGGCGCCGCGACGGCCAAGCTCCTCAAGGAGAAGGGCTACCTCGTCGCCGCCAACTATTATGGCAATGACGAGGTAGCCGAGCATTTCGTCAGGGAGACGTCGATTCCGGTCTACAGCTGGAATGTGGCCGACTTCACCGCGAGCCAGGAAGGCGTGGCAAAGATTGTCTCGGACATCGGTCCGGTCGACATCCTCGTCAATAACGCGGGCATCACCCGCGACGGGACACTGCACAAGATGACCGAGGAGCAATGGCGAAGCGTCATCGACGTGGATCTTGGCGGATGCTTCAACATGTGCCGCGCCGTGATCGAGGGCATGCGCGAACGCCGTTTCGGACGGATCGTCAATATCAGTTCGGTCAATGGCCTCTCCGGCCAGTTCGGCCAAACCAACTACGCCGCCGCGAAAGCCGGCGTGATCGGCTTCACCAAGGCGCTTGCGCTGGAAGGTGCCTCCCGCAACATCACTGCCAATGCGATCGCGCCCGGCTACACCGACACCGGCATGGTCGCCGCGGTGCCCGAGGAGGCGCTGAAGGCCGTACTTGCCGGGGTCCCGGTCGGGCGGCTCGGCACGCCGGCGGAGATCGCACGGGCCGTGCTCTTCCTGGTCGAGGATGAGGCAGGTTTCGTGACCGGCGCCACCCTGTCGGTCAACGGCGGCAAATATCTGGCCTGAGGGCCCAAGGAAAGGATTTCCTATGACCAGCAACGTCGTTCTCTGCGCGCCCGTCCGAACCCCGATCGGCGCCTATGGCGGAACCCTCAAGGACATGACGGCTCCGGAGCTCGGCAGCATCGCGATCGCCGAGACGGTCAGGCGCGCGGGTGTCGGCGTCGAGAGCATCGATGCAGTGGTCATGGGCCAGGTCGTCCAGGCCGGGGCGAAGATGAACCCGGCGCGTCAGGCGGCAATTAGCGCCAAGCTTCCCGACAGCGTACCGGCCCTGACCGTGAACCGCGTCTGCGGCTCGGGCGCGCAGGCAATCGCGTCGGCCGCGCAGGAGATCATGCTTGGCTTCAGCCACGCCGTCGTGGCGGGGGGCATGGAGAATATGGACCAGGCGCCTTACCTCATCGAGAAAGGCCGCTGGGGCTACCGCATGGGTGACGGCAAGCTCGTCGACGCCATGCTGCATGACGGTCTCAACGATGCCTTCTGCAACCAGCATTCCGGCTGGGTCACCGAGGATCTGGTCAACCAGTTCCAGATTACGCGCGATGCGCAGGATGCCTGGGCGGTCCGTTCCCAGCAGAATTTCAGCACAGCCCAGGCCGACGGCCGTTTCGAGGAAGAGATCGTCGCGGTCGAAATCCCTTCGCGTAAGGGCCCGATCATTTTCGGCAGGGACGAGCAGAACCGGCCCGATACGAGCCTCGAAAGCCTGGCGCGCCTGAAGCCCGCTTTCCGCCCGGAGGGCACGATCTCGGCGGGCAACGCACCCGGCCTCAACAGCGGCGCCGCAGCGATGATCGTCGCCAGCGAGGACTGGGCCGGCCGCAACGGCGTGACTCCACTCGGGCGTCTGGTCGCCTTCGGCGTCGGCGCGGTGGCGCCCGCCCTGTTCGGCCTCGGCCCGGTTCCCGCCGTCCGCCAGGCGCTGGAACGGGCGGGCTGGTCGGTCGCCGATCTCGATCGTGTCGAGATCAACGAGGCGTTCGCCGCCATCGCCATCGCGGTCACGCGCGAACTGGGGCTCGCGGAGGAGATCGTCAATGTCGAGGGCGGCGCCATCGCTCACGGCCATCCGATTGGCGCCACCGGCGCGGTACTCACCACCCGCCTGCTGCACGCGATGAAGCGCGACAATCTCAAGCGCGGCCTCGTCACCCTGTGCATCGGCGGCGGTCAGGGCGTCGCTCTTGCCGTGGAGGCCTTATGACGCCGGCGCGTGATCCACGGCAAGCTCCCGAGCCGCGTCTGTTCCAGCCGGTGGTGTAAGGGTGTTCGAAGAGGCTCCACCGCTTGACGCCGGGTCAGGATCAGGCTGCGCGCGTGATGCCGATGCGGTGTGGCCGGACAGCGGCGTGGTATCCAAGCCGATCACTTTTGCGCTCTCGGTCCGGCAGATCGGAAAATCGTTCGGCTCTCGCAAGGTTCTCGACAGTGTCTCTCTCGATGTCGGGTCGGGCGAGGTAGTCGGCCTGCTGGGGCCGAACGGCGCGGGCAAGACCATCTGTTTCTATGGCATAATGGGAATCATTCCCCTGGACGGAGGGCGGATCCTGCTGGGCGGAGAGGATGTGACATCCCTGACGATGGATGGGCGCGGCAGACGCGGCCTTGGCTATCTTCCGCAGGAGGCCTCGATCTTTCGGGGTATGAGCGTCGAGGAGAATATCCGTGCGGTGCTCGAACTGCGCGTACGCGATCCCGATATCATCCGCAGACGGCTGGATGCGTTGCTGGCCGAATTCAACATCACGCATCTGCGCGCATTGTCGGCGCTTGCTCTCTCCGGGGGCGAACGCCGCCGGTGCGAGATCGCGCGGGCCATGGGTGCCGAGCCGAAGGTCATTCTGCTCGATGAGCCCTTTGCTGGCATCGACCCCATGTCGATCGCCGACATCAAGGCGATGGTCCGGGATCTCAAGGCGCGCGGCGTGGCCATCCTCATTACCGACCACAATGTCCACGAGATGCTCGAACTCGTCGACCGGGCCTATGTCATCCATGCCGGCAAGCTACTGTTTGCCGGCGCGCCGCAGGCGGTCCTTCACGATCCTGACGTGCGGCGACTCTATCTTGGCGAGGATTACGAGGGATGATTTCAACCGAACCGGCAGATTGGCAAACATTCACTGATCTTGAGATTATCTCGCACATAAGGATCCATCATGAGCGCTGACATCATAACATCGCCTCCCGACCCGCTCGACGGGATTGCCGAGACGCTCGACAATGCTGCGGGCGGCGCGATCGCACAGGTGACGCTGGGCTTGTCGCCCGCAACCCTGGTCGAGGCCTTCTCGAACTGGGCGCTGCACCTCGCCCTCTCGCCGGGAAAACAGTTGCAACTGGCCGCGAAAATGGGCCGCAAGCATATGCGTCTATTCGATTATGCGGCGCGAAGCGCATCCGACAGCAACGCGGGGCTCGCTATCGAGCCGCTTCCGCAGGATCGGCGTTTCTCCGATTCGGCCTGGCAGAAACCGCCTTTCAATATCCTCTCGCAGGCATTCCTCCTCCAGCAGCAATGGTGGCATGCCGCCACGACTGGCGTGGGCGGCGTGAACAGCCATTATGAGGATATGGTCCAGTTCACCGCGCGGCAGATCCTTGACATGGTCGCGCCGACCAATTTTCTGGCCACCAACCCCCTGCTTCAGCAGCGGATCGTCGAAACCGGGGGCAAGTGCCTGGTCGACGGCTTCCAGCATCTCGTGGAGGACATGCAGCATCTCGTGCGAGGCCTTCCCCCCGTCGGTGTCGAGGATTTCCGGGTCGGCGACACGGTCGCCACGGCAAAGGGCAAGGTCGTCTATCGCAACCGGCTCATCGAACTGATCCAATATGAACCAACGACCGACAAGGTCCGGCCCGAACCGATCCTGATCGTTCCGGCCTGGATCATGAAATACTACATCCTCGACCTCTCGCCCGAAAACTCGATGGTCAATTGGCTGACCAGCCAGGGCTACACCGTCTTCATGATCTCCTGGCACAATCCGGGAACCGAGGATCGCGATCTCGACATGGAGGCGTATCGGCTGATGGGGCCGATGGCGGCGCTCGATGCGATCACGGCGATAACGGGCGCATCGTCCATCCATGCAGTGGGCTACTGCATAGGCGGTACCCTGCTCTCGATCGCCCTCGCCACGATGGCGCGCGACGGCGACGAGCGCATTGCCAGCGCCACGCTTCTGGCGACCCAGACAGAGTTCAGCGAACCGGGCGAGCTTGGCCTCTTCATCGACGAGGGACAGCTCGATCTGCTTGAAAAGATGATGTGGAGCCGTGGCTATCTCGACGGCAGCCAGATGGGCGGCGCATTCCAGATCCTGAAGTCCAACGACCTTGTCTGGTCGCGCGTGCTGGGCACGTATCTCATGGGCGAGCGGGAATCGCTGAACGACCTCATGGCGTGGAACGCCGACGGCACGCGCATGCCCTATGCCATGCACAGCCAGTATCTGCGGCGCCTGTATCTAGACGACGATCTCGCCGAGGGCAAATACAAGGCCGGCGGCAGGAGCATTGCGCTCTCCGCGATCCGCAAGCCCCTGTTCGTGGTCGGTACCGAGCGCGACCATGTCGCGCCCTGGCGGTCGGTCCACAAGATCCATCTTCTGACCGATGCGGAAATCACTTTCGTTCTGACGAGTGGCGGTCACAATGCCGGCATCGTTTCCGAGCCCGGCCACAAAGGTCGCCGCTTCAAGGTGCTGACCCGGGAAGCCGATGGTCTTACCTATGATCCGGAGGAGTGGGAAGAGCACGCCGAGCCCAAGCAGGGCAGCTGGTGGATCGAATGGGCGGAATGGCTTTCCCGCCAATCCGGCGCGCCGGTCGCTCCCCCGCCCCTGGGCGCACCCGACAAGGGTTATGCCCCCATCGCGGATGCGCCCGGCCACTATGTGCTGGAGCGCTGAGCCATGACAGACGATGGCATGATCGAGAACCGCACGTTCGACGAAATCGAAATCGGTGAAACGGCGAGCATCGTACGTACTCTGGGTGAGCGAGATATCCAACTCTTCGCGCTCGTGTCGGGCGACGTCAATCCGGCGCATCTCGACGCGGACTATGCCGCGACCGACCTGTTCCGGCGGGTCATCGCGCATGGCATGTGGGGCGGTGGGCTCATCTCCGCCGTGCTGGGAACCGAATTGCCTGGGCCGGGCGCCATCTATCTCAGCCAGTCGCTGCGCTTCGCACATCCGGTGGGTCTGGGCGACACCATCACCGCATCGGTGACAGTTGCTGAGAAACGGGCGGAGCATCACATCGTTCTATTCGATTGCCGCTGCGTCAATCAGAATGGCGAAGTCGTGATCTCGGGTCAGGCCGAGGTGAAGGCACCATCCGAGAAGGTTCGCCGTCCCCGCACCGCGCTCCCTGAGGTTCAGATCCGCGATCATGACGGTTATCGGCGGCTGATCGAGTTGACGTCGAATGGCGTACCCGAGAGCACCGCCGTTGCCCATCCATGCAGCGCCGCAGCCATTTCGGCGGTCGTCGAGGCGGCCGAGGCGAAGCTGATCGCGCCCATCCTTGTCGGCCCCGAAGGGAGGATCCGAAAGGCGGCGCAGGAAGCAGGCAAGGATATCTCGGGCTTCCGCCTGATCAATGCCGACCACAGCCATGACGCGGCCGCAAAAGCCGTCGCGCTGATCCGCTCGGGCGAAGCAAGGCTGCTCATGAAAGGCTCGCTTCATACTGACGAACTGATGGGCGCGGTCGTTCCCTCCGCAACGGGCCTCAGAACCGAGCGCAGGATCAGCCATGCCTATGTCATGGATGTGCCGGACCATCCGACGCCGCTGATCATCACCGATGCGGCGATCAACATCGCGCCAACTCTTAACGACAAGGCCGACATCATTCGCAATGCCATCGATCTTGCCCATGTGATCGGCATCGCCGAGCCCAAGGTCGCGATTCTTTCAGCGGTAGAGACTGTCAATCCCGACATGCCTTCCACCCTCGACGCGGCAGCCCTGTGCAAGATGGCCGATCGGGGGCAGATCACCGGCGGCCTGCTCGATGGTCCCCTCGCCTTCGACAATGCGATCAGCGAAGCGGCAGCCAAGGAGAAGGGCATCGTCTCGCCGGTCGCCGGCAAGGCAGAAATCCTGGTCGTCCCCAATCTCGAAGCAGGCAACATGCTCGCCAAGCAGCTCACCTTCCTAGGCGGAGCGGACGCAGCGGGCATCGTACTGGGGGCGCGCGTGCCGATCATCCTTACGAGCCGCGCCGACAGTCTGCGCACGCGCCTCGCCTCCTGTGCCGTGGCAGTGCTGATGGCCCGGGCGGCGACCAAGGCAGCGCCAGGTCTTCCTGAAAGCGCGCAGGCATGAAGGCGGTCGTCAGCCTCAACTCGGGCTCCTCCAGCATCAAGTTCTCGCTCTTCGTACTCGATACGCAGGGCGAGCTTCAGTTCTCGGCCGGCGGCAAGATCGAGAAGATCGGCATCGCGCCGTACCTGAAGGCCAAATCGGTCGATGGCGCGATACTGCTCGAACGGAACTGGCCGGAAGGCGCGTCGCTGAGCCATGCCGACCTGTTGGCTGACCTTTTCTCCTGGGCTGCCGAGCATCCGCTGGAGGGCCGGGAGATCATCGCGATCGGACACCGGGTCGTTCATGGCGGCACCCAATTTGCCGCGCCCAGGCTGATCGAACCCGAACTGCTGGACGCGCTGGAGGCGCTTTGCCCGCTGGCACCCCTTCACCAGCCTCACAACCTTGCCGCCATTCACGCCATCGCGAAGCTTCGTCCCGACCTGCCGCAGGTGGCGTGCTTCGACACCGCCTTCCACCACGACAAACCGGTTCTGGCGTCGCGCTTCGCAATCCCACGCGCGCTGCACGATCAGGGCGTCCGCCGTTATGGTTTCCACGGACTGTCTTATGAATATATCGCCCGCCGCCTGTCCGAAATCGATCCCGAGCTTGCGTCGGGCCGGGTGATCGCCGCGCATCTTGGCAACGGCGCCAGCCTCTGCGCTATGAAGGCCGGACAAAGCATCGACACCACCATGGGATTCACCGCGCTCGACGGGCTGATGATGGGAACGCGCTGCGGCAGTCTCGATCCGGGCGCGGTGCTGCATCTGCAAACCCAGATGGGCAGGAGCGCGGCCGAAGTCGAAGAACTGCTCTACAAGCAATCGGGGCTGCTCGGCGTTTCTGGCATATCGAGCGACATGCGCACGCTCGCCGCATCCGGCGCGCCACAAGCGGAAGAGGCAATGGCGCTGTTCGCCTGGCGCGCCGGCAGGGAGGCCGGCGCGCTCGCCTCCTCGCTGGGCGGGCTCGACGGCATCGTCTTTACCGCCGGGATCGGCGAGAATGATGCGGACATGCGCAGCCGCATCGCGCGCAGGCTCGAATGGCTGGGATTGGAAATCGATGAGATCGCCAATGCCGGAGACCGTCTTCTGATCAGCCTGCCCGACAGCCGGATCAAGGCTTACGTCATTCCGACCGACGAGGAACGCATGATCGCATTGCACACTCTGAGCATCGTGGAGAAGGCAGAATGAGGCCGCTGGTGAATCTGGAAGGCAAGCGCGGCCTCGTCGTAGGCATTGCCAATGAAAAGAGCATTGCGGCCGGTTGTGCGGCTGCGTTCGCACAATGTGGTGCACGGCTCGCGGCTACCTACCTCAATGACAAGGCGAAAGGCTGGGTCGAGCCTGTCGCGGAGCGCCTTGGCGCAGAATGGATCGCGCCCTGCGATGTTCGCGTTCCTGGCCAGCTTGAGGCGTTGTTCGAGGAGGTGAAGCAGAAATGGGGCGGGCTGGATTTCCTGCTCCATTCCATCGCGTTCGCACCAAGGGAGGATTTGCACGGACGCGTCATCGACTCGTCTCCAGAGGGCTTTGCCGTGGCGATGGATGTCTCCTGCCACAGCTTCCTGCGCATGGCGAAACTCGCCGAACCGCTGATGACCGAGGGCGGATGCCTGCTCTGCGTGACCTTCTATGGATCCGAGCGCGTCGTCGAGCACTATAATCTGATGGGGCCGGTCAAGGCCGCACTCGAAAGCGCGACGCGCTATGTTGCGGCGGAACTTGGCGCCAAGGGTATCCGCGCGCACGCCATATCGCCCGGCCCGATCGCAACGCGCGCGGCAAGCGGGATCGACCGTTTCGACGCGTTGCTGGAGCGCGCGGCGTCCCAGGTTCCGCGGGGCCAGTTGGTCGACATCGAAGACGTCGGTGCGCTCGCCGCCTTTCTCGTCAGCGACGCTGCAAAGCGGATTACGGGTACAATCATTCCGGTCGACAGCGGCCAGCATCTGCTCGCATGACGGCGCCTTCCCGACGGTGGGCACTGGCAGGCACCGCGCTGTTCTTTGCGCCGCCCGCACATGCAGCTCCGACCATTGACGTGCTCATCCGAGATGCGGGCGAGAGGGATCAGGATGGCGCCATATGGGTTGATTTGCGTCTACTGAACGAAAGCAACGAACCGCAGCCCTTTGCCTTGCCCGACCGCGTCGAAGCCAGGGTCGAGCATGCGGGTCAAACGCAAACCCTGTGGCTTGATCGCGCGTCTGATCTGCCCGACACCCTGACCATTCCTTCCGGTGGTTTCCTGCGCGCGCGTTATCGGACCACCGCCCACCTCGACCAGGCACTCAACGGCGCGGACATCTCCATTCCCGCATGGAATGTGCGGCCGACCGGGATAGCGATGCGGCCGGAGACGGTGGCACCGCAACTGGCTGCCACTCAGCCGACGCCTTGGGAACCGGTAGGCGAGGCAAAGACGGCAGCGCCGCCGCCATCAGACCGGTCGGCAGGCAATGCCTTTATCGCCAACCTCTCGGCCTATGAGCCCATCTATGCGGTCTATGGTCCGGGCACCAACAGCGAGGCGCGCATCCAGTTCAGCTTCAAATATCAGCTGTTCGGAAGGCGCCGCGCGGAAGGCCTGTCGCGTTCCTGGCGGGACGGACTGTATTTTGCTTACACCCAGCGTATGTTCTGGGATCTGGGCGCGCAATCCTCGCCGTTCCGCAATATCGATTATCAGCCCGAATTCTTCTACCAGACACCGTCAGCGACGCTCGCCAGCGGTATCTCGCTGAGCGCCCAAGGCGGCATTCGGCACGAGTCGAACGGCAGGGACGGCGCGGCTTCCCGCAGCATCAACAGCATCTATCTGGCGCCGATGGCCGCAGTCCCTCTCGGGGGCGACGTCCGGCTTTCGATCGCGCCGAGGCTGTCCCTGTTCGTCGGCGACAAGTCGGACAATCCGGACATTGCGCATTATCGCGGCAACACAGGCCTTTTTATGGAGGTTGGGGAGGATCACGGACTGCGCCTCTCCACCTCCACCCGGTTCAATTTCGGCAGCGGCAAAGGCGCGTTCAACGCGGACATTTCCTACCCCCTGTCCCGAATTCTTGGCGGCGGACCAGACTTCTATCTCTTCGGCCAAAGCTTCATCGGCTATGGCGAGAATTTGCTCGACTATGATCGCCGCATGACCCGCTTCCGCATCGGCGTGGCGCTCGTGCGATGACGGCTTCGGATTTTCGGATCGAGGAGACGCAGGACGGCTCCGCGCTCCACGCCATCGGCGACTGGACTGCGCTCGAAATGGGTGACCTGTCCGAGCGGCTGCACGCGGCGCTCGGGGACATCCGCGCCGATCGCCTTGAGACGAGCAGGCTCGGCAGCATCGACACAGCCGGGACCTTCGTCCTCGTGGGTGCCATGAAGGGCAGCTATGATTATGGTTCGTCAGGTCGGGACGACCTCAAGCGGCTCGCCGGGCTCGTCGAACCCTTGATGGAAGAAGATCCGGCATCTCCGGCGCGCCAGACCGGGCTGATCGCCTTCTTCGAACGCTTCGGCAGACAGGTCGCCGCGATCGCCTCCGACGCCTATGCGATGCAGATTTTCTCCGGTCATCTGATCGTCGCCGCAGGCAAGACGCTTCGCCATCCCCGGCGGCTGCGGTTCACGCCCCTGGTCGCTATGATGCAGGATGCCGGTATCAACGCGCTGCCGATCGTGTTCATCATGACCTTCTTCATTGGTGCGGTGATCGCGCTCGTCGGCACCAATCTCCTGACGACACTTGGTGTCGAGGTATTCACTGTGCAGCTCGTCGGCGTGGCGATCCTGCGCGAGTTCGGCGTCGTGATCACCGCGATCCTCCTTGCCGGCCGATCGGCATCGGCCTTTGCTGCCCAGCTCGGCTCGATGCGGATGAACCAGGAAACTGACGCCATGCAGGTAATGAGCATCGACCGGTTCGATGCGCTCGTCGTCCCGCGTGTGCTTGCCGCGATCCTGATGATGCCGCTGATGACCTTCTTCGCCGATATCGGCGGACTTGTGGGCGGCATGCTTGTGAGCTGGGTGACGATCGACATCAATCCCGTCTTTTTCGTCCAGCGGACCCTCGAGACGGTCAGCGTCAAGCATTTCTGGATCGGCATGAGCAAGGCGCCTTTCCTGGCGATCGTCATCGCAGCTTCGGGGTGCCGCCATGGCCTGATGGTGGGTGGCGACGTCCAGAGCCTGGGTCATCATGTCACCTCGGCCGTGGTCCAGGCGATCTTCATGATCATCATGTTCGACGCGGTCTTCGCCGTGATCTTCATGGCGCTCGACCTGTGAGCGCGCACGCCCAGGACATTCCGCCCATTCGCGTACAGGGTCTGCGCACGGCCTTCGGGCAGAAGGTCATCCACGACGATCTCGATCTCGAGGTTCGGCGCGGCGAGATACTGGGCGTCGTGGGCGGCTCGGGTTCGGGCAAATCCGTGTTGCTCAACACCATCCTCGGGCTCAAGCAGCCGGACGGCGGCACCGTCGAGATCCTCGGCCGGAACATCGCGCAGGACGATGCGCAGACATGGGTGGGCCGACATGTGGGCGTCATGTTCCAGCAGGGCGCGCTCTTCTCGTTCCTCACCGTCCAGGAAAATGTCGAGGCGCCCCTGATCGAGCATACCGGTCTGCCCCTGCCGCTGGCGGCCGAGATCGCGCGCCTCAAGATCCGGCTGGCAGGACTTCCGGCCACCGCTGCCGCGCTCAGGCCGTCCGAACTTTCCGGCGGAATGCGCAAGCGCGCCGGCGTCGCGCGAGCACTGGCGCTCGATCCAGCGATCCTGTTCCTGGACGAACCCACCGCCGGCCTCGACCCGATCGGCGCAAGCGAATTTGATGGACTCGTCAGCACGCTGCGCGACGCGCTCGGTCTCACCGTGTTCATCATCACCCACGATCTCGACACGCTCTACGCCATTTGCGACCGCGTCGCCGTCCTGGCTGACCGGAAGGTCGTCGCGCTGGCGCCGGTCAGTGAGCTGGAACGATCGGACCACCCCTGGATCAGGAGCTATTTCCTGGGGCCGCGCGGGCGCGCGGCGCATGACGCCAAGAAAGATCGCTGATGGAACGCCATGCAAGCTACGCCCTGGTGGGCATTCTCTCGACCCTGCTGCTGGTCGCTGCGATCGTTTTCGTGGTCTGGCTGGGAGGGAGCCGGTTCGGAGGATCCGACGATCCCTATCGTGTCGTTTTCCATGGACCGGTGCGGGGGTTGAGCGTCGGCGCCGAAGTGCAGTTCAACGGCATCAAGGTCGGCCAGATCGAACGCATCCGGCTCGATGAACAGGATCCCAATCGCGTGATAACAGACGTCGTTCTGACACACGGTACGCCCGTCAGGGTCGATTCCCTCGCATCGACCGAGACGCAGGGCATATCGGGCGTCTCCATCGTCCAGATCAGCGCGGGAACGCCGGCCAGGCCGCTGCTGCGCAAGGCGAGCAACAAGAGACGTCCCATCATCCAGAGCAAGCCTAACGCCCTCTCCTCCCTGCTGCAGGGCGGAGGCCAGGTCGTGCAGAATGCAAGTGAAGCGCTCCAGAGGGTGAACAGGCTTCTGTCCGACCGCAATATCGATGCAATGAGTGCAATGGTCCAGGATCTGAAACTCACCACAGGCGAGCTTGCCGCCAACCGCGCGATGTTCGGACATGCAGCCTCGACCCTCGCCAAGCTCGATCGCGCGGCCGATGATATAGAACAGACGGCGGCGTCGGTGCGGACGATCGTCGACGGTGATGGCCGCGATACGGTTGCAGAGGTCTCAGCCGCAGCGAAAGAACTCAAGGCCGCCATCGCCGAAACGCGCGTGACGATCGCCGAAATCGGCCGACAGACCGACGCGATCGGATCACGCACGTTGCCGACCGTCAACGCTACCATGCAAAGCCTGCAGGAGACTGCGGATTCGCTCAACGGCCTGATCCGCCAGATCCGGCAGAACCCGCGGCAGGCAATCGGCAAGGATAGTGGCAGGGAACTGGAGCTACCTCAATGACACAGACTCACCGCGTTCGCGGATGCTGCATTCTTGCGATGCTCATGCCCCTTGCGGCATGCAGCGCCATGCTGGGCGGCGGCAAACCTGACAATCTGTATCGTTTCGGAGTTCCCGAACGAGAAGATGTGCAGACTGCTGCTCGCCGTACCAACCCGATTACCCTTTCGCTGTCCCGCGTAAGATTCGCGCCAGAAATCGAGGGCGATCGTATATTGACGGCTCGTGGCGACAGCGTCCTCTATATCAAGGACGCCCGCTGGGCCGCGCCTGCCCCGGATCTCTTCACACAGACCCTGACGCGCCAGTTCGCCGGGCGGGCGCCTGGCCTCCGGCTGGGCTCTCCACAGGAACGTTCGACCCAAGGCATGGTGTTGCGGATTGAAGTCGACAGATTCGAGGCTCGGTATGCGCCCGATGGGTCAAAGGACGATCCCCCCGTGATCCTCGTGTCCGGGATCGCGGAACTTGTCGATCCCGCAAACCGTCGAGTCATGGAGGCCAGCGGTTTTTCGGCCGAGGAGACCGCCGCCGCTAACGGCAAAGCGGCCATTGTTGCCGCCTTCGACAGCGCGGTTGTGCGTTTCGCAGCCGACATCGTCGACTGGTCGTCGACGGCGGTTCAGACGCCATCACGCGCCGCATCCGCCGGGTCGCAATGACTGGCGAACGGGCGGCAGTTTCGGAGTATGTGCGCAAGGGATACATCATAGGAGATGGTGTCACCCAGTCGGGCCCCGACAGAACTCACTTAGCAAAATTCCACACTGGACTGGGCAAAGAACTATACCGTTTGGCGTCGAAATAATTAAGAATACAGCATCGCCCGATTTCAATTTCATGGAGGTCCCCGATGACCGGATCAAATGACCCTGTGCGTGGAAGCGCTGTCGAGGGTTGCTTCATCTCGTGCGATGATTCGAGATTCTGGATGTTCGGTATTGTGCAATCATGGTCGCAAGAGCGGCATTCGTAATAGATTCTTATGGGCCGTCCACCTTCGTGCTGTTGCTGCCACTAATGCATATCAAAAAGATATCCGGCGCTTTTTAGAAGGTGAACCTCAGTGGGGAAGGCAATGGCCGGCTCGGTAGGCGCGCATTGCGCAAGCTCTGTCCAATCTAGAGGAGTTAACAGATGAAATTCCGAATGCTCGGGTTAACGACGAGCCGCTTCTCGCGCGCAGCAAGGCTGCTTGCTGCCGCAGCGATTGTCCATGTCTGTGCTTTACCGCCAGTTGTCGCACAAACAACTTCAGAGCGGTCCGATTTGCCTCAGCGCCAGGCCCTGTGCGCTCGCTCAGTCGCCCTTTCTGGCCTGGAACAGGAGATGGACCAAAATATCCAGGCCGCCCTCGAAGAATCGTTCAAGACGCTCACCGCAGCCTTTCCCGATGACGTCAAGGGCGTGGAAGCTTATCGTCAATCCTTCGCCGAAGCGATGATCGCCGCCAAGGCCCCCGTTCTGGCGCGAATGAAGGAAAGCTGTGCAGCGGCGTTCACGGTCGACGAGTTGAACGGGATCAATGCTTTCTACGAAAGCAGCGCAGGTCGTGCCTGGCTCGAGAAGGGCCGTATTCTCATGCGCCCCGCCCTCGATCGAGCCATTGCCGATGTCGTACCGGGTGTCTTTGCCGATACGCAAAAGCGCTTCTGCACACGCATGGGAGGGTGCGAAACGGAACCTGCGGCGCGGTCCCCGGCAAGTCATGTTTCCTGACCGCCGAGGCGGCTTCGCACAGGTCCTGACCGCGAGCCTTGAAATAGGGGCATCACATCGGTTCCGCGTCACGATGTTAGCCCGTCGCTGCTGCTCTTCAGCAGCAGGCCATGCCCAAGATGCACCGGCAGGGCGCCTGCGAGGCATTCGGCGCGAAATCGGCGGACCTGGTCGGGTTCGCCATCTAAACTGATGTTGATCGCTTCATCCGCTTCGAATTCGATCCATGAGCTGCGCGTTCGGACCGTCAGGGCCTCGCGCCCTGCAGCCAGATCGATTCTTGGTATTATAAGCAAGTCGAGCAGGCCGTCATCGATGAGTGCGTCAGGGCAAAGCGGAATACCACCACCAGCCTGACGGCCGTTCCCAATGGCCATGGCCAGGAACATCCCTTCCCATGCGAAGCCTTCCGCCCGAAAACGGCCCCGGCATGGCACAAACTCGCGCGCGCGACTGACTCCTGTTAAAAGATAGGCCAGGCCACCCAGCGACTTCTTCAATGTCGGGTCTGTTTCGGCCGTTACGCGAGCACCAAACCCTCCGGTGACGACATTGACGAAGGGGCGCCCGCCTAACAATCCGAGGTCGATCCTCCTCGCGGGCGAACTGACAATCAAGCGAAGAGCGGCAGTCATATCGTCTACCCTAAGCCCGACCGATCGTGCGAAGTCGTTGGCCGTGCCGAGCGGCAGAATGCCAAAGGAACAGGCACTGGAATGCCCTGACTGATAGGCGGTCACGAAAATCTCGTCGATCGTCCCGTCGCCGCCACCCGCCACGACGCAATCAACTTCTCCCCGTTTCGCCTCCTCCATGGCTTCCAGGGTGAAGCGCGCGGCATCGCCAGCCTCCCAGGTCACACGCACGCTTACATGATGCCCATTTTCCCTTACAGCTTCTACCGCTGCACGCACTCGTTCGTCCTGCGCAGCCTTTCCATGAAGTATAAGTCTCAGTCGATTCATCCAAAGTCCTTCCTGCCGAATCTGATATTGTGGTGGATGATGAGGCCTTCAATGTCATCAACTGCGACATCTTCCGCTGGCAATGTGGAGCCGTTTTGCCGCGCGGTTCGGGCTGGAGCCGGCGTTCTTCGACGGAACCTTGTTTCCGCTAAAGCAACAAATGGCAGCCGACGCGGAACCAAGGCGCGAGATTGCGGCGCGGGAAGCACTGGTCAAGCCGGATCTGGGCCGCCTCGCCTCGCCGAACCGCTCACCGTAGGTTTCGTGACCGGAATTTCCACCGGTATGTCTTCGTTGCCGGGAGCACTGCGGGTATCGCCGCGGGCTTTTCTGGGCGCGGATGGCGAGGCGACTGGCTCGACATCATTTTCGGCCTGCTGTGCGTGCTTCTCGGTGTACTGGTGCTGTTCGCTCCCTTCGCAGGTGCCCTCTCGCTCGTCTGGATGATAGGAGCATGGTTTCTCATCATCGGCATGCTGGAGATCGCCACCGCAACGCGCTCGCTTCATCATCGTGGGTGGTTTCAGACCCTGGGCACCCTCGACGTCGTGATTGGTCTTGCACTGCTGTTGGCGGGACCCATAAGCGCGTTGATCGTCCTTGCCGTCATGGTTGGCGTAAGCTTCCGCGTTCGAGGTACATTTTTTCTTGCGGCCCTCGCACTAGGACTGAGACGGGCGGGGAATTTATCCGCGTTGCGCCGATGAGGGATGACGACCGATCGGCAGTCGCCTGACGGCACAGTATTGGGTTTACTTCAGTTTGGACTTCGCTGAACGCGCGAAATTGGACTTTGGGGTAGCTGTAGCGTACCAGTCGGGCAGACATATAGGGAAGTCGGCAATGATGGCGTCTGTCTTCGTCGGCACCAGTGTCGATGGGTTCATAGCGCGGGCGGATGATAGTCTGGACTGGCTGCCGGAAGGCGGCGGCGAACCTCATGGCTATGACGAGTTCATGGCCAGCGTCGATGCGATCGTCATTGGGCGTAAGACCTTCGAAAAGGTGCTGACCCTCGGCCCGTGGCACTATGGCGACAAGCGTGTTGTGGTCCTGAGCGGTCGCCCGATTGACTTGTCGGCAGTGGTGGGGGGTGTCGTCGAACAGATGGCGGGACCTCCTGCCGAGATTGTTTCACGCCTTGCTGCCAGTGGCGCGAGCCATCTCTACATCGACGGAGGGGTCACCATCCAAGGCTTTCTGTGTGCCGGGTGCATTCAGCGCCTGATCATCACCCGCGTGCCGGTGCTGATAGGGGATGGCGTTCCGCTCTTCGGTGCGCTAGCCGGCGACATCCAGCTCCAACACATCCAGACCCGACACTACCGGAGCGGTCTGGTTCAAAGCGAGTACAAGATCAGCGGGTGATGACTTGCGTCCTGCCCGAAATTCAAACTCAGTGGCTACTCCGTGTTGGGTAAGCGGATTATTACGTATATCACCCGGGAGACGGCCCACAATATCCTGTTGACTTGGACAGGTTGACCCTGGCGACGACGGAGATTGATCATGGCATGGCTGGCAAGATTGCTTCTGGCTGTTCCGGCCATTGTGGCCGGTTGGGTGGTCTCGCGCGAAGACCCGAGGTTCTGGGTGTTTGCCATGGTCGTCGCACTGGTTTTCCTCGCGCTGTCCTGCATCGCAGCTCTCTACGCTCCGCGCCTCTCGATCTTCTCAAGGTTGGGAAAGCGCGGACGCAAGAGCGGCTTTCGCCGTACATCCTGATGGCAACATGGCCCTCCCGATGTCTGTTGCATATCGGCAGGATGCCCGTGGTCTTTCATGGAAGGCAACCTTAACCTGGCGAGACGGGAGGTCGGATAGGTCCATGCGGCAATTCCTACAGAATATGACGGAGTAAACAGATAGGGCACCGAATGCTCGGATTAGTACCGATCCGTCTTTTGGAAGTAGTAAGAGTGCTTGCCGTCGTTGGACTGCTCCCAATCTTTGCTTCACCGCCAGCTGTCGCGCAAGCCGGTTCAGAGCGATTCGATTTGGCGCAGCGCCAGGCTCTGTGCGCGCATGGCGGGGTGCGAAACGGCACCTGCGACGCCGTCCCCCCACAGGCCACCTTTCCTGACGATTCCATCGCGAAGTCCAAGTCGTGACTTGTCGCCTTAGCAGCGGCATCATTGGATCGGCTGAGCCCACCCAGCAGATTGCCGGGGTCGTCCAGACCGTCTTCACGCCATCCATGGCCGCCCAGTGGCAGTGATGAATGCTTCAGTGACCGAAGAGGATCGGTACATCCGCTCCTTCGAGAAGGTCATGAGTGACACCGCCAAGGAAGAGCTCACGAAGGCGCGAGTGCGCTGCAGCGCCCAGAACCAGCAGATCAGCCCGCTGATTGCGGGCCAGCTCGGTTAAGACCTCTGCTTGGCTATACCCCTCCGACGCAAGCGGATGCACGGTCACCGCATAGCCATGGCCCTTCGTCGAAGGGTCGGCGTCTACAGTCACCACCTCGATTCTTGCATTCGGCGCGGCCACCAGGCGTGCCTCGGCCACGGCCCGCGTCGCTTCGGCCGTGGCGTTCCATCCGATAACGAGATGTTCGAAGACCTTCGGCTGCCAGCCATCCGGCAACACGAGCACCGGCCGACCGGAGGATAGGGCAATATTTTCCAGCAAGCGTCGGCGCAGATGCTGGTTGGTATAAGCTGCCGCCGGACCGAACAGGATAAGATCCGCATAGCGTGCCTGAACCGGGGCTTTGTCGAGCAACACTGTTGGATCATCGCTCAGGATTCGCACTTCCACGCCGTCACGCGCGACCAGTTTGGCCACACGTTCCTGCTTTTCTTCCGACGCCTTGAGGAAGTCGGACAGGGCGATGTACGGTGGGGCATATGCCAAAGCGTAGTCGGGCGTTGGAACGGCCGACATGATCGCGATGCTGAGATGCGCGTCATGGAAGCGGGCCAGGGCGAGCGCATCTTTCAAGAATTGTTCGTCGTCTTCCCCAGTGTCCACGAACGCCAATATGTCCTTCAGCATCTGTTTTCGCCTTTCCTGCTTCCGAAAGGCGATCGTTGCCGAAATGCACGGCGCTATCATTTGGTGATTATACTTAAACGAGGATATTCTGCCTTGCTTTCACACGCGCCCCGTCGCCCGATCGACCGATGCGATAAGGCGCCTCTCGGGCAAGGGCTTCTCCAGGATTTCCAGAAAGATCTCGTCGCCCTGCGCCGCAGCGACATAGTCTGCGCGGTGCGCGGTTACCAATATGGCTGGGCTGGTCCAGCCATTGGCGCGCAAGCTGCGGACCAGCGTAATCCCATCCATGCCGACCATGCGAAACTCCGTGATCAGGCAGAGCGCTTCGTGGATGGCGGGGTCCACCAATGCCTGGACTGGACTGGAATGCGCACGAACATCATAGCCGCAGCCCTGGAGGGTCAGTTGGCACGATCGGCGGACAATGATGTCGTCATCGACCAGGACGATCCGGGGACGGGCCGGTGGCGCCGGAGCGGTCATTTCTTGCATCCTCGCACGTGCCGATCTGTCCTTCATCGTTTCTAATATGTGTCTGTACGATGACGCGTGTCCCTACGTAACGTTCCTATGTCGAGAGCACACCAACCCCTGTCTGCCGAGGTGGCGCTCTCTGGCTGTATGCCCGCGAGAGGTGACCGCGTAGCATTGCTTATTCAGGTCGCCTCTGCCCTTCTCTATTGTCACCTTGGAAAACGACTGGAGCATCGAGAGTGACAGGTTCGCATGTGTTACCCAACCGGGGCGCTCAAACCATATGACCCGCAGGCAGCACGTTCCGACTCGATCACTACCGTTCTCGCGTCCTGTGCGGCCGATCGCGTGACCGCTCAGTCCACGGCCGCGATGGTGCAACTCGAGTATCTCGGCCTTGCGCTCGCGCTCGGCCTGCTCATCGGAGTCGAGCGCGGATGGGCCTATCGTGAAGCGGAGGCAGGTTCCCGCATTGCCGGGATTCGCACCTTTGGGCTGATCGCTCTGGCGGGAGGCCTGGCGGGGCTGATCGGCTCGACGGTTCATATTGCTCTGGCGGCCATATTGATCGCAGCAGTGGCTGCGTTGGTGGTGATCGGATATCGGGGATCTCTTTCAAATGCCCCCAACGTGAGCGCAACGATGGCCATCGTCATGCTGCTCACGCTCGGCATAGGGTTGCTCGCGACGATCGGCCAACCGGTCATTGCCAGCGTCACAGCTGCGGTCGTAACGCTGGTCTTGTCGCTTCGGCGTCAGTTGCACGGATGGCTCGGCCGCCTCAGCGAAATCGAAGTTCAGGCCATTGCGCGATTTGCATTGATTGCGCTTGCAATCCTGCCCCTGCTCCCCGACCGCGCGATGGGCCCCTATGAAGCGTGGAACCCGCACCAGCTCTGGACGATGGTGGTTCTTGTCTCCGGCCTGTCCTTCCTCGGCTATGTCGCCTCGAAGAGGTTCGGGCCATCGCGAGGCACTATCGCCACAGCCGCCGCCGGCGCGATGGTGTCATCGACGGCGGTCACGGCCTCACTTGCAACCCGTCTTCGCGCTGACGATGCAGCGCCCGATACGTTGATTGCAGGAATCGCGGCCTCTTCGGCGGTGATGTTCCTGCGTGTTCTGCTGATGGTGTCAGTGCTCGCGCCCTTTGCCCTGAGGTCGCTCACCTTGATCATCGGACCTGCGGCATTGATCAGCCTCATCGCCACCTGGTGGTCGTTGCGCAAGGTGTCCGGGCAGCAGCGCGCCGGTGAGAAACAGGTCGTACTTCGCAATCCATTCGATCTTGGACCAGCGCTGATCCTCGTGGCCCTGGTGATGTTCCTTTCCCTTATCGCACGCTGGGTCCTTGCCCATTTCGGCGATGTCGGGCTGGCGACAGTGCTCGCCATTTCCGGCATGGTGGACGTCGATTCCGCCATCATCACCATGGGAGGGCTGCCGCCTTCCAGTCTTGCGCCGGTCACTGCAGGGCTGATCCTGGCGGCTCCGGTTCTCCTCAATACGGTCTTGAAGGCCGGTATCGCCATCGGGATTGCGGGGTGGCGTCGCGGCCTTCCTGCGGCACGCCCGCTCCTTCTCAGCATAGCAGCAGCGTTACTGATGCTTCCGCTTCTGCTGATCGATGCGCGTCTGCCGTTCTGAAAGACATCGAGACTGTGGCTTAGCGGCAGGGCGAAAATGGTCTCCTGACAAGGGCCCTGAGGGAGCCCTTGTCAGGAGTGATGGTCATTGCTCGCTATGGAGTAAGGGCCGTGTGGCGCGCCCTAAGGGGTTGCCTGGGCCGCGTCACCCCCCGCCCCGCCAGATGGAGACCTGCATGAGGCGTGCTGAAGCGCGCGAGACGCGCAGCTCCCATAAGCCCTCGCCAGCGGCGTTACCCGCATGGCGCCGTCGGCTCAACGCTGGCTACATTTCAGGTCGATAGCGCCTTGTGCGAGCGGTGAGGGAGAACCCCTTCGTTCGCAATTTCCTCGTCAACGCAACGCTGCCTAGGGGGCCGGGTGTCCTTCGACTGCACGGGCATTGCATAGACTTCGCCGAAGCCCAGCACGATAACCGTGTGTGCAATCGCGCGGGATCGTCGGTCGGCAAGGGCTGAACAACTACATTGCCGCGTCCCGGCACATAGATCATGCTCGGTTGCGGAGGCGCTAGCTTCTGGTCTGGCGTCTGCGCGGCGAGCGAGGCCGCGCAGACCGCTAACAAAACTGCCGCCAATGCGACGGCCAATGATAAAGGTCGCGCCATAGATAAAGATATGAACCGGACGAAATCTTGCATCAAGGTGCGTGTGTGAACGCGATGTAGCACGCAAGGGTCAGCGATATCCGTGAGGACGTTAAAAACCCCGAAGCGACGGGGCGAGCAGTTCGGCGACGAAAGTGCGTTTCCCTGCTCTCACGTGGCGTTCGATCAGGAGTTGGCTAAAGAAGAGCGGATAACCCGCCCCCGCTGCAGCATGCATCAGGTGATGGTAAGCCCAGCGCCCGTGTTCAGATTAGCGTCGAAATTTTGGCGTCGAAATTGCAGCCGCTTCCGCCCCGCAGGGCTACATTGTGATGCGCTCACTCAGTCCCAAGCGGATTTTATCTAGCGGCGATCTCCAGTCAGCTGGAGCAGGAAGGTGAACAGGTTGATGAAATCGAGATAGAGCGTCAGCGCACCCAAGACCGCGGATTTGCCGAGGAGGTCCGAACCTTGGACCGTGAAGTACATGCCCTTGATCTTCTGCGTGTCGTGGGCGGTGAGACCCGCGAACAGCAGCACACCGATCGCGCTGATGGCGAACGCCATGGCGTTCGATTGCAGGAACAGGTTGATCACCATCGCGACCAGAAGACCGACGACGCCCATGATGAGAAACGTGCCGATCGCCGAGAGATTCCTCTTCGTCGTGTAGCCGAAGAGGCTGAGGCCGGCGAACGCCGCTGCGGTCGCGAAGAAAGTCTGTGCGATCGAGGTGCCCGTATAGACGAGGAATATCGTCGACAGAGACAGGCCCATGAGTACAGCAAAAGCCCAGTAGAGCCCCTTCGCTGCACCGGGCGAAAGCGTGTTGACGCGGAAACTAAGGACCATGACAATGCCCAGCGGCGCGAGTATCACGAGCCACTTCAGGGGGCCGCCCTGGGTGAAGAGCTGCGCAGCAAGCGAGGTGTCGCCACCGGAGGCGAACAACAACGCCACGATTCCGGTGAGCAGGACGCCTGACGCCATGGTGTTGTAGACAGACAGCATATAGGATCGCAGCCCGCGGTCGAATGCGGCCTCGCCAACAGCTGTGGTTGCTGCGCGTGGAACGGCGTTTGCCTTCGGGTCAGACCATTGTGCCATCGAACTCGATCCTTTTCAGCTAAGCGGCGCTTGAATGGCACCGAAACTTTCTCTGGAGCTTTGATCTGAACGCGGGCCATTCAGGTCGCGGCCGCTGGCATCCTTCATTTGCCCCGCTTGGTCGCATCCGGCTTCTCGGTCGTTCCACCGCCCTGCAGCGCCGTGAGCCAGGGCTTGAAAAGAGTATCGAACGGTGTCGCGCCCTTGGCATTGAGGCTTGAGGTTACCGTCGATGAGAGGCTGCTCCGCCAGTCGGCGACCGCTTCTTCCACCTTCTCCGCCGTCGCGACCCTTAGCGATTCCAGCTCCCCGAGATAGTCTTGCAAATGGCCGGTGTTTGGCAAGGAGACCGTGCCGCCTTCAGCTCTCTTCGAAATCGCAAGACGGGTTTCTTCGGCGACCTCGGATGCTCCTCGCCCGCCGATCTCGATGATCGTCTGGCCGCTTTCCCGCCAGGTTTCGGCAAGCTTCAGCGCCAGACGCATGTTCGCCTGCGTCAGCGCCAGCATAGCATCGAGGGGTTGCGCCATGTCGGCATCTCCAGTTTCTTGTGGGCTTGAGGCGCCATAGGGGCCGCGCATGGTAAAGTCGCAAGCATCGGCGCGGCTCGCCATCGGGACATGTACGTAACTCAGCGGACCGCCTGGCCGCGGGCTGGACGCGCCCCGGACCACAGGCATCTCGCCAAAGTCCTCCGTAAAGACACGCATATCGACCTCGCGGAAAACGGCGATAGCTGTCGGCCATGCGAAGTGAGCCTGGTGCCGTGTCACCCTCCCCCATTCTGCCGAAAGGGCATATAGTCGCCATTCGGGGTCCGGTGGTCGATGTGCAATTCGGCGTGGGTAAGTTGCCGCCGGTCAACGATGCGCTGCATATCGACGCAGGCTCGGCAGGAACGCTGGTTGCCGACGTGCAAAGCCATATCGATGAGCATACGGTGCGCGCCGTTGCCCTACAGACAACGAGCGGCCTCAACCGCGGTGCCGTAGTTGAGGCTACCGGCGCCGCGATCATGGTGCCTGTAGGCGATGAAGTTCTCGGACGCCTCCTGACGACGACCGGCAATGTGGGCGATGGCGGCGCGGCTCTTCCTCCCGATGTGCCCCGTCGGCCGATACACCGCCCCCCGCCCGCGCTCGAACAGCAAAGCGCAGCCGCGGCCATGTTCGAGACGGGCATCAAGGTTCTCGACCTGCTCAGCCCGTTGGCGCAAGGCGGCAAGGCGGCGATGTTCGGCGGCGCGGGCGTCGGCAAGACCGTGCTCGTCATGGAGCTGATCAACGCCATGGTCGCTCGCTACGAGGGCGTGGCGGTGTTCGCCGGCATCGGCGAGCGCTCGCGCGAAGGCCATGAGTTGCTCACCGACATGCGACAATCGGGCGTCATCGCCAAAACCGCGCTCGTCTTCGGTCAGATGAATGAACCGCCTGGCGCACGTTGGCGCGTTGGACTGACTGCGCTCACCATCGCCGAATATTTCCGGGACGAGCAGAAGCGCAACGTGCTGCTGCTGATGGATAATGTCTTCCGCTTCGTGCAGGCGGGCAGCGAGGTGTCCGGGCTCCTGGGTCGGATGCCATCGCGCGTCGGCTATCAGCCCACCCTGGCGAGCGAAGTGGCTGCGCTGCAGGAGCGTATAGCGTCGGTCGAGGGAGCCTCGGTCACGGCGATCGAAGCCGTCTATGTCCCGGCGGACGATTTCACCGATCCGGCGGTGACCGCGATCTCCGCGCATCTGGACAGCAATGTCCTTCTGTCCCGCGCGATGGCGGCCGAAGGCATGTACCCGGCGGTCGATCCTCTCGGATCGTCGTCCATCCTGCTCGATCCGGTCGTGGTGGGCGAGGACCATTATGCGCTGGCCCAGGCAACACGGGAGGCGATCGCCCATTATCGCGAGCTTCAGGACATCATCTCGCTGCTCGGCATCGAGGAACTGGGGCAGGACGACAGGCTGGCCGTGGGCCGCGCACGCCGGCTCCAGCGCTTCCTGACCCAGCCTTTCGTTGTGACCCAGGCGTTTACCGGCCAGCCGGGGCGGTCCGTTCCGCTGGCACAGACGCTGGCTGGGGTGCGCGCGATCCTGGCGGGTGAAACCGACGATTGGCCCGAGAGCGCCTTCTACATGGTCGGCGATCTCGAAGAGGCCCGCGCGAAGGCGGGCAAGACTCCATGAGGCTGCGCATTACCGATCCGACCGCGATCGTCATCGATCGCGACGTCGCTTCTGTTCGCGCCGAGGACGCGAGCGGCAGCTTCGGCATCCTCGCGGGCCATGCCGATCTGGTCACTGCCCTTGAGATATCCGTCGTTTCCTGGCGGGAGACCGATGGTCGGCCGGGCTTTTGTGCCGTCCGCAACGGCATCCTGACCGTCAGCGATGGCAGGCGCGTCGATATTGCGACACGTGAGACGCATCTCGGGGACGATCTCGAGGAACTCGAAGCGATCGTGCTCGCCGGATACCGGACGCACATCGAGGCCGAGCGCAGCAGCCGCACAGCTTCAGCCAGACTGCGGATGCAGGCCATCCGCCGCGTGGTTGAGGCGCTGCAGGGCGGACCGTCGGACATCGGCTTGTGACAGAGCCCTTGCCACCCCCGCATGAACGCATGGTCGAAGCCGTCCGGGAGCGGGCCGAACGGTGCCGCAAGGCGCGGGGCTTGCCCTCGTTCGCCCGCAATTTCGGACAGATCGGCGTGCTCGGATGGCAGATCGTGGTGCCGGCGCTGGTCGCGCTCGCGATCGGCCGCTGGCTCGACCACCGGCTCGCCAGCGGCATTTTCTGGACGGCCCCATTGCTGATCCTTGGAGTCGGGCTTGGCTGCTGGTCGGCCTGGAAGTGGATCAACCGACAATGAACATCCTCCTCGCCATCCTCTTTCTGATGCTCGGCACCGTGGCAGGGAGCGTGCATTTCGCATTGATCGCCAAGGACGCCGATCTTCTCGTCCACGGCGGATCGGCTCTCATAGCGGTCGGACTGAGGCTCGCGCGGCTCCTGCTCACTGCCGGCATCCTGATTGCCGCGGCGCTGCACGGCTGGCCGACGCTTCTGGCAGCGACGATCGGCTTTCTGGCGGCCCGGCAGCTGGTTGTCCGGCGCCTGCAGGTGAAAGTATGAAGTTCGCGTCTCCACTCGAAAGTCATGTCCTGTTCGCGATCGGACCGGTGCCGATCAGCCAGCCGGTCGTCACGACCTGGGGCATCATGGCGGTGCTGGCAGTCGGGAGCTGGCTCCTGACGCGGCGGCTTGAGCTTCGTCCCTCCCGCACCCAGGCAGCGCTCGAGCTGCTCGTCACCACCATCGCGCTCCAGATCCGCGAGACGATGGAAGCCGAACCGCGACCTTATCTGCCCTTGATCGGCACGCTCTTCATCTTCCTGCTGGTCGCCAATTGGGCATCGCTCGTCCCCGGTGTCGAGCCGCCGACCGCGACGCTCGAAACCGACGCCGCCCTGGCGCTCATCGTATTCGGCGCGACCATCTGGTTCGGCATACGCGCGCTGGGCGCGCGCGGCTATCTACGCACCTTTGCGCAACCCTCGATCCTGCTCGTGCCGCTCAACCTGGTGGAGCTGTTCACGCGCAGCTTCTCGCTGATGGTGCGCCTGTTTGGCAACGTCATGAGCGGTGTCTTCATGATCGGGGTTATCCTGAGCCTGGCTGGCCTGCTCGTCCCGATCCCGCTGATGGCGCTCGAAATGCTGACCGGCGCCGTCCAGGCCTACATCTTCAGCGCGCTTGCCATGGTCTTCATCGGCAGCGCGCTCAGCGAAACAACCGACACCTGCCAGACGCCTCAACCGGAGACCTCGTCATGAACTGGATACATCTCGTCAGCATTCTGGGAGCCGCGTTCGCGATCGCGATCGGTGCCATCGCTCCGGCGCTGGCGCAAGGTAGAGCCGTTGCGGCCGCCATGGATGCGATCGCGCGGCAGCCCGAAGCGGCCAACACCGTTTCGCGCACCTTGTTCGTCGGTCTCGCGATGATCGAGACGATGGCGATCTACTGCCTCGTGATCGCGCTGCTCCTGCTCTTCGCCAACCCGTTCGCCTGAGATGCACATCGACTGGTGGACGCTGGCGCTGCAGGCAATCAATGTCCTCATCCTCGTCTGGCTGCTGGCACGCTTCCTCTACCGGCCGGTGATGAAGGTCATCGCCGACAGGCAAGCGGCCGCCGACGCTTTACTGTCCGATGCCCAGATCGCGAAAGATGCGGCTCTCGCCGAGACTGCGGCGCTCAAGTCGCGCAATGACGACTTCGCGGCAGAAGCTGTCCAGCGCCGGACCGAGATGCAGGCGGATATCGATATCGACCGCAGCCGCCTGCTTGCCCAGGCCCGGATCGACGCCGATGCGGTGACGAAGCAGGCGGCTGCCGCCGCGGACGCGGAGCGGGCGCATTTGTTGGCCGAATGGCAAGACAAGGCAGGGCTACTCGCGGGCAACATGGCGGAGACACTGCTAAAGCGCCTGCCAGCTTTCCACACCACGGAGGCGATGTTCGACGCGCTCGTCGAGCGGTTGGACAGCCTTTCGGAGGCGGAAAAGCGCAAGCTTGCCGAGGATGGCCCACTCGCAATCCTCACCCCTGCCCCCGTCGGCGAAGCAGACCGAGCACGCTACCTCGAGGCGCTGAACGGCGTGCTCCCCGACACTCCGGCATCGGAATTTGCGGTCGATCCGAGCCTGATTGCAGGGTTCGAAATGCGCGGGGCCCACATGCGGGTCAGCAATAGTTGGCGCGCCGATCTCGATGCGATGCTGGCGACGCTCAAGGAGAACCACCATGTCCAGCTCGCCTGACGACTGGCTGGCGCAGGCAGAAGCGCGGGTCGCGCAAGCCGCGGTCGGCGCGTCGCTTCATCAGACCGGACGCGTGGAATCGATCGGCGACGGCGTGGCGATGATCTCCGGCCTGCCCGATGCCCGCCTCGATGAACTGATGCATTTCGAGCGTGGCCAGGTCGGGTTCGTTCAGACGCTCGAGCGCGACCGCCTCGGCTGCGTGCTGCTCGATGATGCCGACAGCGTCGAGGCTGGCGACACCGTCACGTGCAGCGGCGAGGTCGTGCGCGTACCGGTCGGCCCGGCGCTGCTCGGCCGCGTCGTGGATCCCCTCGGCCGGCCGCTCGACGGCGGACCGGCGCTCCAGGCGGAGCGGTTCGATCCCGTGGAGCGGGCAGCGCCGACGATCATCGAACGGGATCTTGTTACCCAGCCGGTGCAGACGGGCTCCCTGGTGATCGATGCCATGTTCGCACTCGGCCGCGGTCAGCGAGAGCTCATCCTCGGGGACCGCGCGACCGGCAAAAGCGCGCTTGCTGTCGACACCATCATCAACCAACGGTCGAGTGACATCGTTTGTATCTATATCGCGGTCGGACAGAAATCCTCCAGCGTCGCGCGGGTGATCGACCAGGTGCGACGCCATGGTGCTGCGGAACGCTGCGTCTTCGTCGTGGCGAGCCCTGCGTCGGCACCCGGCCTGCAATGGATCGCGCCGTTCGCGGGCGTCACGATCGCTGAATATTTCCGGGACAAGGGCGGCCATGCGCTGGTGGTCATCGACGATCTCACCAAGCACGCGGCGACGCACCGCGAGATCGCGCTTCTGACGGGCCAGCCGCCCGGACGAGAGGCCTATCCCGGAGACGTCTTCTATCTGCACGCACGGCTGCTCGAGCGCGCCGCAAAACTGTCGCCGGAGAAGGGCGGCGGTTCGCTGACCGCCCTTCCCATCGCGGAGACCGACGCCGGCAACCTCAGCGCCTATATCCCGACCAACCTCATCTCGATCACCGACGGGCAAATCGTGTTCGACACCAGGCTGTTCGCCGAAGGACACAAGCCTGCGGTCGACGTCGGCGCCAGCGTCAGCCGGGTCGGCGGAAAGACCCAGGCGAGGGCTCTGCGCGACGTTACCGGCACGATGCGCCTCGATTACGCGCAGTTCCTCGAACTCGAGATGTTCACTCGCTTTGGCGAGCAGCCCGAGCCGCGGGTGAAGGCACAGATCGAACGCGGCAGGAGATTGCGCGCGCTGTTGGGGCAGCCCTTGTTTCAGCCGCTGCGCGTCATCGACCAGGTCGCACTGGCGTTGGCGCTTGCTGACGGCCAGTTCGATCCACTGCCGATCGCCGATGTCTCCCGCTTCCGGGCGGTTCTGCCCGCATGGCTCGACGCCGACGCCGGCGAGCTTGTCGCCAGCCTTCAAGCGAACGCCATATTGGATGGCGCGCAGATGACAGCATTGCTGGCGACCACGCAGCGTCTTGTCGACAGCCTTTCGCCAAAGATCGCGACGTGAGCGCGCTCCTCGCGGATGTCGAGCGGCGGATCGCGAGCGTACACCAGCTCGATGCGGTGGTGAACGCGATGCGCGGCATCGCCGGTGCCCGCGCGCAGCAAAGCAGGCAGATACTTCCCGCGATCCGCGCCTATGCCGAGACCGCCGGACGGGCAATTGCGCAGGCGCGCAGGATGCCTATGGGGCCCGGCGAGCAGGCGGACGATCAAGGCGTGCCCCCCAAGCCGGGTATCATATTGTTCGGCGCGGAGCAGGGTTTCGCGGGCGCCTATCCCGAGCGTATCCTCGATGCGGCCGCCAGCGAATTTCACGACGCGCATGTCTTCCTCGTGGGCGCCCGATCGGTAGCGCTGGCAGGTGAGCGTGGCCTCACCGCGGCATGGCACGCCAGTCTTCCCAGCCGCGTGGCTGCCTTGCCGGATCTTGCCACGCTTATCCTTAACGCACTCTATGACTATCTTGCCGATACAGGCACCGTTCCAGTGACGATGATCTATCCTTACTGGACCTCCGGTCAGGGGCTGATGACCATCCGTCGAAACCTGCTGCCGCTCGATTCCCAGGCATTCCCAGCCAGCGGGTCAGGGCCGGTTCCATTGATCAATTTGGCCGCACCGGATCTTCTTGGGAAACTGGCCCAGGAATATGTGTTCGCACAGCTCTGCGAGGCGGCGGCGGAAGCTTTTGCGGCCGAGAACGAAGCGCGCATGGCGACGATGGCGGCCGCAAAGACCCATATCGATGGCAAGCTTGCAGCCTTGCAGCTCGAGGAGCGACTGACCCGGCAGAGCGAGATCACCGCAGAGGCGGTCGAACTGGCA
Organism: Sphingobium arseniciresistens; assembly: GCA_029167225.1. GTDB lineage: Bacteria > Pseudomonadota > Alphaproteobacteria > Sphingomonadales > Sphingomonadaceae > Sphingobium > Sphingobium arseniciresistens. Next base: position 120,109 of record JARFNK010000011.1, on the reverse strand, counting down.
GCGGGCGCGCGATTCCGGAACCGACAGGGGTAGCCATCCGCGCGTCACGTTCGCGCCGGACAATATCGAAAGCGCAGCGGAAGGTGACAAGGCCAGCCGCGACCTCGCGTGCCATCACATCCATCGGAATGACACGGAGCGATTGTCCAGATAGGCTGCCATGCCGACCGCCCAGTCATCACTGCTGGACACGATTTCAATGTCGCTCTGAATACGCGCCATTTTTTCATAGGGCGACTGGTTGAGTGTGTGCTCTGTAACAAAGCGTTTGAGCATCTTGAGCACCAGCGGGGCCATGGTTTCCAGCTCACGCGCCCTCACCAAAGCGGCTTCAAGTTGCTGTCCATGGGGAACGACCTGATTGACGAAGCCCATCTCTTGCGCGCGCTGGGCATGAACGGGGCGCCCCAGCAGCATGACTTCCATCGCAAGCTTGTGCGGTATTCGAGCGGCCAGCGTTACGATCCCACCGATCGAAACGCCGATCTGGGCCTCAGAATAGTGAAATACCGCTCTTTCGCTGGCCACGCAGAGATCGCTCATGAGGGCCATGATAAATCCGGCACCGAGCGCCAGGCCGTTGACGGCGCAAATGACCGGCTTGTCGGTCTTCAGTCCAAGGGTGGGATACACCTTCCAGACTGTGGGCGTGTCACCCAGATCGGCCCCTTGGGCGAAATCATCGCCCGCTGCGGTGATGATTGCGACTTTCTGACTAGAAGCATCAAATTCTGCGAACCCGAAATGCAGGACTTCGGCCATTTCCACATTGATGGCGTTTCTGGCTTCGGGCCGATTGAGGGTGAAGATCGTCGTTGCACCATCATGGCGGATTTCCACTACGCTCATCGCTCGGATCTCAATCTGTGAATTTATGGGATGGAAAAACTTACCGTCTGCCTGGCGCAGCGGCCAACTAGGCGACCGTCTGGCAAGCCAGCATCTGCTCGAGAGCCGCTGCCAGCACAGCTTTATATTGTCCGGCGATCCTGCTGGAGGTCAGATCAAATCCATGAATGCCACCAGGATATAGATGGAACTCGACAGACACCGCCGCGCGGCCAAGTCGCAGCGCATAGTCGGCGGTTTCGTCAACGAAAAGATCCAGTGCGCCTACCGCGAGGAACGCTGGCGGTAGACCTGAAAGGTCGCTTGCCAAGGCGGGTGCAAAATACACAAGACGTTCCGCTGGAATTTCTGCGGCGCCCCTCATCGCGTTCCATCCGAACCGATTATGCCCACGCGTCCAGACAAACTCACCCGTGGTGGGGTTTTCCACCGGCGCTTGCGAAGTGCCAGTTCGCGGGTCGAGCATTGGATAAACCAGCACCTGCCCGGCCAAAGTGATCCCCTGGCGATCGCGCACGAGTAGCGCCAGAGCAGCGGCAAGTCCGCCACCTGCGCTCTCACCCATTACGACAATCCTGGCGCGATCCACGCCCAGTTCCGCAGAGTTTTCGATGAGCCAGCGCAGGGCAACGTAACAATCTTCGAGCGGGCCGGGGAAGGCCGTCTCCGGTGCCAGCCGATAATTCACGGCGACAACGATGGCACCTTGTGCGTTGGCCAAGGCTTGGTTCGCCTCCGCCATCCAATCGGGCTTGCCGGCTATATACCCGCTCGCGTGGATGAACAAAATGGCCGGCGCATCAGCCATGCCGCCATTGGGACGATAGAGCAGCACCCTGACATCGGGCTGGTCGCCAGAACCGGGTACCCAACGCTCTTCAAGATTTGTTCTGTCGCCAGTCCCAGCTAGCGACATAGCCGCACCGAGTGACGATCGATACTCCTCGATAGACTGGCTGGTTGGATCAAACGCGGCAAAGGCGGCAGCCATGGTGCGAGCTGCGGGATCAACGAGGCTGATGGTGGTCATTGGATATCCCTTCGGACTGCCGACATAGCGGCTTGTCATTGTTGGCAAAATGCTCGATAAATTGCATGATCTAATGAAATCTGACCAACTGTGACGCGGCCTACACTCAACGAAATCGCCGCCTTCTGTGCAGTGGCGACCCTTCGCAGCTTCCGGCGCGCGGCAGATGAGCTTGGCATCACGCCATCGACGCTCAGTCACACGATACGAAATCTGGAAATGGGTCTGGGGGTTCGCCTCCTGCACCGCACCACCCGGAGCGTCGCACCGACCGAGGCAGGCTTGGAATTGCTCTCCCGGATGGAGCCACTCATCTCCGCGTTCGATACCGCGGTCGAGCACACGCGGCGTTTCCGCGATACTGTCAGCGGAACGGTTCGCATCAGTGCGGCGGCCCCCGCCGTCATGCTGTTGCTAGACCGCTTCATACCCGCTCTGAACGAGCGCCACCCCGATGTTCATGTCGAGTTCGTCACGGACGGCCGATTGGTGGACATCGTCGATAATGGCTGCGATGCCGGTATCCGGTTTGACGAAGCCGTTCCACGCGACATGATCGGGGTGCCGCTGGCTGCCCCATCCCGATTTGTGGTGGTTGCAGCCCGAAGCTATCTTGAGCGCTACCAATGTCCGGTGGTTCCGCAGGATCTCCACGACCACAATTGCATTCGCATGCGATTGACCACCGGTCGTATGTTACAGTGGGCGTTCGCCAAGGATGGCGATGAGCAGACGATTGATCCCAAGGGCAGGATGACGTTTGGAGATATTCCATCACAGCTCGCTGCGTCCGCGGCCGGCCTCGGCTTGGCTTATATATGGGAGACGGCGGCGCGGTCCATGATCGACCAACGCAGCCTGTGCGTTGTTCTTGATGATTGGGCGACGCCAGTAGGCCCGCCTCTGCTTTACTATTCTGGCAACCGGAGAACACCACCGGCGTTGCGGGCTTTGATCGACATCATACAAGACCCGTACTAGCCAGGGATAAAGGCGGTGCACGAATCGCAAGCCCGCCCGGCCGTCGCGCCCGATCCGCTGAGAAGAGCATGTGACCATATCGCGCCAGGGTATCGTCTGCGAGCCAGCGACTGGCTGAAGGAAGACCATCACCCCTGGGCAAGTGCTCTACTCGCTGTCCTTACCGTACCAATAGGAGGGAATACTGGCGATCCGGTCCCTATGCGTAGATTCCCCAAAGGCGGCCGCCGGGCCGGCTCAGTAGCGTGCAGCCCGAGGGAGCCCGGAATGTCACATCAGCACACTATGTATTGCCCGAGGCATGTCGTTATCCTCGCTCATCCCGAACCCGGAGGGTTTAACGGGCTCGTCGCTGACGCCTATTGCGAGGCGGTGCGGTCATGTGGGCAAGAGGCCATCGTTCGCGACCTTTATGCCCTCGGCTTCGATCCTGCGCTGAAAGCCTCCGAGCGGCCCGGCAAGGAAGGGTTCGCTCTTTCTCATGACGTGATCGCCGAGCTCGACGCAATCCGCAGCAGCGACGTTTTCGTTGCTGTTTATCCGATCTGGTTCGGCATGCCGCCTGCGATGATGGTAGGCTATATCCAGCGGGTGCTGGGCGCAGGCGTGACCGCGCGGGACGTCCAGGAGCGCAACGCCGACACGGTCATGCGCGGAAAGCGTCTCGTCACGATCAGCAGCTCTGGAAACAGCAACGCATGGCTGAACCAGGAACATCAGATTCAGTCGCTCCGGTCGATCCTGGGCGAGTATCTGCTGCACGCCTTCGGCTTTCGGGACTATGAGGATCTGCAGTTCGGCGAGACGACAGAAGGGCTCGACCAACTTTTCGTGGACCAGCTTCTGGCGGACGTCGATCGTCGGGCACGCCGCATCTGCGTTGCGGTTTCGGCAGACCGGACGAGCAAGACCGCGGTCACAGATTGACGGTCAGGGCTACAGGCCACGCCGGACCAGCCGCACGCCTCTATCAGAATCGGATAACATGATGAGCGACGCCCCCTTCGCGCTTCTCGCGCAGCTTGATCCAGAGGAGCTGCGCCTCATCGACGCCTGGTGGCGCGCCGCGAACTATCTCAACATCGGCCAGATCTATCTGTCGGCAAATCCGCTTGTGCGCGAGCCGCTGCTGGTCGAGCATATCAAGCCGCGCCTGCTCGGCCATTGGGGCACCTCACCCGGCCTCAATCTTATCTACGCCCATATGAACCGGCTGATCTCAAAATATGATCTCGACACCATCTACATGGCGGGACCGGGCCATGGAGGGCCGGCCCTCATCGCCAATGTCTGGCTCGAGGGCAGCTACACGGATTTCTATCCGGATGTAACGCGGGATGAAGCGGGCATGCTGCGACTCTTCCGGCAATTCTCGACGCCAGGGGGCGTGCCGAGCCATGTCAGCGTGCCGACGCCGGGGTCGATCCACGAGGGCGGCGAGCTCGGCTACGTCCTGCTCCACGCCTTCGGTGCCGTCATGGACAATCCCGATCTGCTGGTGACGGCCGTCGTCGGCGACGGGGAATCCGAAACCGGTCCGCTTGCCGGAAGCTGGAAGAGCATCGACTTCATCAACCCGGTGCGCGACGGCGCTGTGCTGCCGATCCTGCATCTCAACGGCTACAAGATTTCCGGGCCGACGGTCTGGGCCCGACATACGGACGCCGATCTCAGCAAATTCTTCGAAGGCCAGGGCTACGCGGTCGCTTTCGTCGAGGGCGACGATCCCATGACCGTCCATCGCCAGTTCGCGCTTGTGTTGGAAGCAGCCGTGCTGCGAATCCGCGAGATCCAGGAGGACGCCCGGTCGAATGGCCTTAGCGAACGGCCGGCCTGGCCGCTCATCGTCCTGCGCACGCCCAAGGGCTGGACAGGGCCCAAGGTCGTCGACGGCGTCAAGATCGAGGGCACGTTCCGGGCGCATCAAGTGCCGGTGTCCGTGGTACGGACCAATCCGGAGCATCTTCAGATCCTGGAGGAATGGCTGCACAGCTATCGGCCGGAGGAGCTGTTCGATGCCGACGGACGTCTTCAGCCCGATATCGCTGCCCTCGCCCCTGCCGGGAAGCGCCGCATGGGCTCCAATCCGCAGGCAAATGGCGGGCTTCTGACGAAACCGTTGACCCTGCCCGATCACACGGCCTTTCAGGTGCGGTTCGAGGAGCGCGCCCGCGAGCGGATGGGATCCACCGCAATCTTCGGTGCCTATCTGCGCGACATCTACCGGGCGAATCCCGACAATTTCCGGCTCTTCTGCCCCGACGAGACCAACTCGAACCGGCTCGGCGCCGTGTTCGACGCCTCCGATCGGTGCCTCGTCAGCGCGATCGAGCCCGGCGACGATCACGTCTCGCACGATGGGCGCGTCATGGAGGTGCTGAGCGAGCATTGCTGCCATGGCTGGCTCGAAGGCTATACGTTGACCGGCCGCCACGGTCTGTTCGCCACCTACGAAGCCTTCGCGATGATCGTCGATTCCATGGCGATGCAGCACGCCAAATGGATCGAACATGCCCGCCGCGTGCCGTGGCGGGCCGACATACCGTCGCTCAACTATCTGCTCACCTCGACGTGCTGGCGCAACGACCATAATGGCTTCAGCCATCAGGGGCCGGGCTTCATCGACACGATCATTCACCGCAAGCCGGTGGTGGCGCGCGTCTATCTGCCGCCCGATGCTAACTGCCTGCTGTCGGTTGCCGATCATTGCTTTCGCAGCCGAAATTATCTCAACCTGATCGTCATCGATAAGCAGCCGCAGTTGCAGTGGCTGACGATGGACGAAGCCGAGGCCCATTGCGCGCGCGGTGCAGGCGTCTGGCCGATGTATAGCTCCCAGCCGGAAGCACCCGACATCGTGCTCGCCTGCGCCGGCGACGTACCGACACAGGAGACCGTCGCAGCCGCGTGGCTCTTGCGCCGGTTCACACCCGAACTGAAGGTTCGCGTCGTCAATGTCGTCGACCTGATGCGGCTGTGTCCGGCCGATCGCCATCCGCATGGCATGAGCGACGCGGAGTTTGTCGAGATTTTCACCGCCAGCGCGCCGGTGGTTTTCGCCTTTCATGGCTATCCCGGTGTCATCCACGATCTGCTGCACGGCCGTTCCGCCCATGAGCGCTTCCATGTACGCGGCTATATGGAGGAAGGCACGACCACCACGCCGTTTGATATGGTGGTCCTCAACGAGATGAGCCGCCTTCATCTTTGCCTCGATGTGATGCGCTATGTTCCGCACTCGTTCGCCGCAAATGAAGAACTGGCCCTTCATTGCAGACGGCTGTTGATTGAGCATGAAGCCTATATCCGCGAGCATTTCGATGATCTCCCGGACATCAAGGACTGGGTCTGGTCCGACTGATGCTGTCACCCGAGATGAACGGAGAGCATGCGCCCCCGGGGAACGGCGGCCTGGTCGGCAATATCTATCGTTGCGTAGTTTCCCCAAGGGCGAGCCTTTCCACGGTCGGCTAGCATCTTGGAGGAAGGAGTCGTTCGATGGCTGAAGCGACAAAGACCCATGGCCGTCATGTAGTGGTCCTCGCCCATCCCGATCCGACGAGCTTCAACGCAGCGGTAGCCCGAGCCTATTGCGAAGCGGTGCAGGAATGTGGGCAGGAGGTAATCCTGCGAGATCTCTACGCGATGAACTTCAACCCCATCCTCAGGAACGAAGAGCGGCCCGACAGACATGGCTTCGAGATCACACCCGACGTGCGCGCCGAGCTCGACGCCATCAAAGGCTGTGACGTCGTCGCCTTCATCTATCCGATATGGTTCGGCCTGCCGCCGGCAATGATGAAAGGCTATGTCGACCGTGTCATCGGTTCGGGCGTCACTCCCCACCAGGTTCAGGAACGCGCGGGACAGGGACCGCTGACTGCCGGTCACATGGTCTCGATCACCACATCGGGCGCCCGCGACGCATGGCTGGGCGAGCAGGGCCAGATGGAATCGCTGCGTGAATTGTCGAGCCGATACCTTTTCCGGGCCTTCTCGATGAAATCCGCTCATTATCTTCATATCGGCAGCATTGTCGAAGGTCTGGCCGAGCGCTTCGCCGACCGGCATCTTTTCGATGTTCAGGAAAAAGCACGATCGGTGTGCGCGACCGTTGCGGTGGAGCGTTATAGCGCCGTAGCGCCCCCTGCGATATATGATGGAAGCTGACGCCAGTCCCTCTCGATCCCCACGAGGTGGGCCAGGTTCGCGTTGGAACCCTGATCACCCAAGGTAAGAGATGCAGTCTGGCAGACCACCCGACATCCCAAGCTCTTATGCCTGCTGTCAACTGAACCAATCATAATGACGCATTGTCCTTCCTACCACGAGGACAGGATCGGCGAACCATCTTCCTGGATCGCCGACGTTTCGATGACGGCTGTATCGAGGTCCCCAGGAGGCCCTGCCACGCCATGGGGGCGACTTGGCTTGGTACATATCGAGATAGTCCATCTTGCCCGCATTGATCTTGTTCCAGCCAATCGGATCGGAGTTGTAGGGGAGGCAAAGTTCGATCCCATCGACCTTGGCCAACGCCCCGTCGAATTCGGGACCGCTGGAAGGACCCGTCCACGCGCGCAGGCGGAAGGAGTTGCTGGCGGCGCGCTCCGGCTCGATCTTGGCAGCCAGCGCCAGAGGCACGGCCTGGGGTAGCCGGACCCCGGTAAAGCCGCTCATGCCGACGGTCGTGCACGAGCCGATGAACTCCGCGGCGGGCTCGGCGGGCACCAGTTTTGGCAAGTGAGGGATTTGCGATGCGGTTGCCCTAGCTTAACGGGCCCACAACTCGGCCACGGGAGAGCGATCGCGCAAGTTGGCGCTATCCGTCGCCTGCTTGCCCGGGAGCGTCATCGAAACGACGCCTTGAACGAGCAAAATGCTCAGGAAGAGACCAAGGCCGACCTGAAGCCGGATACGACTCTGTTCAATCCGACCAGCAACAGCGGCACTTGTGCGATCCTTCATCATAGCCTCCCGATGGCAGTTTCGCCGACGTTGCTAGTGCTGGGTCCGCGGCGCCAATATCCGGGAAGTTACTAAGGCCAAGGCACCGGATACGCGAAGGACTCCTTGTGAGAGGACATCTACGTAGTGCGATTTCCTTGCTGCGCCTGCACAACCAGACCAAATCCTAAGGAGCGAATTTCGACATGGCCGCCGTTGACCTGACGCACGTGCCCGATCCTCTGGATGGGATCGCGGAGACTCTCGATCATGCAGCATCTGCCCAGTTGACAGCGGGTCTTTCCTCTGCGGCGGCAGATGATGCGCTTGCCGATTGGAGTCTCCACATCGCTTTGTCGCCCGGCAACTCGCCGTAATCGCGGACCGAAGATATGCAACCTGCTTGATGACATAGTCCGTAGCGTGCGCTAGCGGGATGCTGGGTCCGCCATGAAGCCCCTCCCTCAGGATCGACGCTTCGCCGATTCGGCTTGCGCACAACCTCCCTTCAACTTCGCTTTCCCGGTCAGCGATGCGGCAACGCGGATCCTCGGAACCATCATTCCCGTCGACGGCGGCCAGCATCTGCTGGCCTGACCGGCCATTCTGTGAAAGGATTCTATCCATGACTGACGACGTCAGCACAAAGTTGCAAACCCGGACCGGGCTCACGCTCCTTGTGAGACAGGCAGAGCCGGACGATGCAGCGATCCTGGTAGAGCTGTTCCACAATGTGAGTCCGGAGGATTTGCGCTTTCGGTTCCTTACTGGCCTGAACGAAGTCGGCGCCGATCAGATCAAGGCGATGACGCAGGCCGATCACAGCACGATCGACAGCTACATCGCATTCCAGCCCGATGGCACGGCGGTGGCAACCGGAATGCTCGCCTGCGATACGCAGGGCGAGCGTGGCGAGGTCGCAATTTCCGTTCACGCCAGCCATCATAATCAAGGCATTGGATGGACCTTCCTCGCCTTTCTGGCGGAGCGCGCGACCGAGCGCGGTCTCAAGGTCATCGAGTCGATCGAGAACCGGGGTAATCGCACAGCGATCGAGGTCGAGCGCGATTCAGGCTTTTCACTTCAGGAATATCCCGGCGATCCGACCCTCGTTCTCGTGACGCGCAATCTGGAGACGCCGACCGGGCCCTGAACTGGGTTTGCCAACAGCTCATCTGTCGCTGTGAGGCAGGCTGCAAAGTCATAGACCGTCGCGCCAAGCTTCCGGTCATCTCAAGCCGAGCCTTCCTCAACTCGGCGGTCGAGCGAGGGCTTCCATCATGCGGCGCAGCGCGGCCGATCGCGCGGCGTTCGTTGGAAGCGCTTGGAGGTCCTCCTTGAGATTGGCGAGAAGGCTCGCGCACATGTTTCGCCAGTCCAGGCCGATTGCCTCGTTGGCTTCGTCACCAACTCCATTCATGAGGGTAGCCGCGCCACCGCGAGCGAGATGGTAGCAATCGCCAATGTCAGGGGACACGATCGATCGTGCCGCGCCGCGCGCAGCCAACTCGGCACGCAGCGATTCGATTGTTCGCGCCTCGCCATGTGTCAGGAAAAGGCTTCCCGTGATAGGATGCCGGTCCTCAATCCATCCGATAAGGCCATCGCGATCAGCGTGCCCGGCATAGCTTTCGATCTGCCGGATCCGGGCCTGGACGACGATCGTGCGGCCCGACATGCGCACGCGCTTTGCGCCATCGAGGATGGTGCGTCCCAGCGTGCCGGCCGCCTGAAACCCTGCGAAGAGGATCGTCGAGTCCGCACGCGCCAGATTATGCCAAAGGTGATGCCGGATGCGGCCGCCCTCGCACATTCCGGACGCAGCCAGGATAATCGCGCCGGACACGGCGTTGAGCGCGATCGAATCCGTCGAGGATTCCACATAATGGAAAGAAGGGTGATCGAAGATTTTGCCGCGTCCCATGTCTTCGAGCCCGTCGGCATATCGCCCGAATACCTCGGTAGCCCTCCCCGCAAGCGGCGAGTCGATGTAGACCGGCACGCGAGGCAGCCGCCCCGCGTTGAGGAGGCTGGCGATATCGAGAAGCAACTCCTGGGTGCGCTCGAGCGCGAATACAGGAATGATCAGATTGCCCCCTGACGCCATGGCTTGCCTGATCTCTCCCTGCAGGAGTGTGCGCCGTTGTCGAATGGTGGCTTGCTTGTGGGTCTGGTCGCCGTAGGTGCTTTCGCAAATGACATGGTCGAAGGCAGCAGGAGCGACCGGATCAGGATAGAAGGCCTTGTGCTCGGGCCCAAGATCCCCGGAAAAGAGCAATCGGAGCCCCCCGACAGCCAGTTCGACCGAAACCGATCCGAGAATATGAGCGGCATTCCAGAGACGCGCGCGGATACCGGGCACCGGCTCGAACCAGGTCTCCAAGGGAACGTCACATGCCCGTTGTGCTGCCTGGGTGCCGTCCCGTTCTGTAAAGATCGGTTCAAAGGGCTGCTCGCCTGCGCGGTCAGGTCGCCGGTTTCGCCGTGCAGTATCGTTCTCCTGAACGCGCCCGGCATCGGGCAACAGGAACGTGAGAAGGTCTCGCGTTGGTGAAGTGCACCAAACCTTCCCGGTAAATCCGGAGGAGACGAGCTTGGGCAACAAGCCGCAATGGTCCATGTGCGCATGGGTGAGGAGCACCGCCTCGATCGTGCTCGGTTCGAAAGCGAACGCCTGATGGTTCAGCAGCTCCAGGCTGCGTGATCCCTGGAATAGCCCGCAATCTATCAGCAGACGCCGCTCCCCGTAGACCAGTTCCATGCAGGACCCGGTCACGGTGCGGCCCGCGCCATGGAATGTGAGCGAAACAGGCTCTTCCTCGTTCATCACCGTCCTTAGATCGACCGCCAGCGTCCTGGCGTCTCTGCACCCTCGCTCCTTCTCGCGATGTTCGACAGCAGCGACAACCAGGAGCGATTGCCCTGTCTATCATGGGCATCCGCCTGATGATCATATGCTTTCCGCGACAAGCCGTGAAACGGTGTCCGCCAGGCTATGCTCACGCAGGGGCTTTCCGATGACGCTGGCAAATCCCTCCCGCATCGCCTGTTCGACCAGACGGGGTGAATGATAGGCGGAAACGAGCACTGCCGGCCCCTTCCAGCCATTGTTCCGCAACGCCTGCAGGACGCCAATGCCGTCGATCTCCGGCATCAGATAGTCGGTGACAAGGCAGGCGGCGCCTAAGGCGAGAGGATCGGCAAGCAACGCCTTGCTCGAGGCATAGGATCGAACGTCATAGCCTTTTGCCCGAAGAAGGAGCTGGATCGAACGGCGGACACCCGGATCGTCGTCGACGAGCGTGATGACAGGCCGGGCTGCATCGAGAATTGCAAGATGTGCGTTCATGATAGTCCTGACAGACCGGCTGGCAAGGTGCCGGATCGGTCAGATGACGGACATGTGCCCTGTGCGTCTTTACGTAGTGGTCCTAGGCGTCCTTGTCGCCAAGATTGACCGCGAAGGCGATGCGCAGGGCATCGGAGAGGCTTCTTACGTTCAGCTTTGCCATGAGGTTCGCCCGATGAACCTCGACTGTTCGCGGCGATATGCCGAGGTCGAAGGCGATCGTCTTGTTCGGTAGCCCATCGGCAAGCCCCTTGAGCACATCCTGCTCCCTGCTCGTCAATCCGGCGATCAGCACAGCCGCCTCAGCGGAGCGCTCGGAACGCCTCCCCAACCCGTCAAGCCGCTCGAAACCGGCGGTGATTGCTTCGATCAGCGTCGCCTTTTCGAACGGCTTCTCGATAAATTCGACCGCCCCAGCCTTCATGGCGCGGACAGCGATGGAAATGTCACCATGGCCCGTGAGGATGATGATCGGCATCGCGACGCCGCGATCACTCAAAACCTTCTGCACCTCGAGTCCGTCCATGTCCGGCATCCGGACATCCAGGAGGATGCAGCCTGGCTCGACATGGCGCACCTCCCGCAGGAACGCGACGCCGGAGGGATAGGTGGCGACCGAATAGCCCGACGTCTTGAGCATGAACCCGGCCGAACGCCGGATCGCCTCCTCGTCATCGACTATGTGGATCATCCGTCTATCCGTCATTGATCTTCTCCGCGTCCGCTCCAACCAGCGTGAAATGAAATTGCGACCCGCCCCCTTTGCGCGGCTCAAGAAAAATCCGTCCCCCATTTGCCTCGACGATCGTCCGGCAGATCGAAAGCCCCAGGCCCATCCCTTCGCTCTTGGTCGTCACGAAAGCGGTGAACAGTTGCTCCGCGACATGCTGCGCGACACCCGGGCCCGTGTCCGCCACCGTAACGCGGACCATCCCGTTGTCGTCTTGCCGTGTGTAGACCCAGATCTGCCGCTCCCGCGAGCTTGCCATCGCCTCGACTGCATTGCGCACGAGGTTGATCAGAACCTGTTGTATCTGCACCTTGTCGACCAGTACCAGCACCGCGCCGGTATCGAAATCGAAATGGGACTGAACGCCCTTTTCCTTCGCACCGATCAATCCGAGCGCCGCCGCCTCCGCGATCAGGTCGGACAGATTTTCAACCGTCTTCTCGACCTCGCCGCGTGCGACAAAATCCCGCAGGCGACGGACGATCTGTCCCGCACGGATCGCTTCACCAGCTGCGTCATTCAGCGCCTCGGTGATCATCGGCAGATCGTCGGGGTTGCCCTCTGCTAGCAAATCCCGCACCGCCTCGACATAGTTGGCAACCGCCGTGATCGGCTGGTTGAGTTCATGTGCCAGGGTCGACGCCATCGTGCCCATCGCGCTGACGCGGGCGACGTGTATGAGTTTGGATTGCAACTCCTCGAGACGTTCCTCCGTCTCATGTCGCTCGGAGAGGTCGCGGATGAAGCCCGTGAAGACGCGCTGCTTGTCGCTGATCGCCTCGCCCACCGAGAGCTCCATGGGAAAGGTCGAACCGTCACGCCGACAGGCCAGCACCATGCGGCCAATGCCGATGATCCTGCGTTCGCCGCTGACAAGATAGCGTTCGAGATAGCCGTCATGGCGCTCCCTATCTGGCGACGGCATGAGCCGGCTGACGTTTGACCCGACAACCTCGGCTTCCGCATAGCCAAAAAGCTTTTCGGCGGCAGTGCTGAACGAAATGATGCTACCCTGCTCGTCGATCACGACCATCGCATCCGGTACGGTCGCGAGGATCGAGCGCAGGTGGCTGGCGTTCGCCTGCAGCGCGCTTTCGGCTGCCCGTTGCTGGGTGGCGTCGCGCACGACCTTGCCGAACCCGCGAAGCGCTCCCTGCTCGTTATGCAGCGCAGTGATTGAGACATGCCCCAGGAACTCCGAACCGTCCTTACGGACCCGCCAATCCTCTTCCTCGAATTTGCCCAGTTCGCGCGCGCGCGCGAGATCTGCTCCTGGCTTGCCTGCCTCTACTGCATCGACGGGATAGAAAATCGAGCAATGTTCTCCGACGATCTCCGCCTCGGTCCAGCCTTTCAGCCTCTCGGCGCCCTCGTTCCAGATCGTGACCCGACCCTCGGGATCCAGCATGTAGATTGCATAACCCTCCGCGCCGTCGATCAGCAGGTTCAGCTCTTCGGCGGCGGCCGCTCCTTCACGCAGACGCGCCGCGACTCGCGCATTCTCCTGGCGTGACCGTCGTTGCCATGGCGCATTACCTGCAGCGAACAATATGATACCGCCGGTCAGCGCCAGGGCTGTCACAACGCTGATCGGATCGAACATGACGGATGGTTCGGCCAGTTCGAGCACCGTTGCGGCGACAATCGACAGGATCGCGGCGAGCAGCGCTTGGCGCGCTCCGCCGGCGATAGCAGCGACCAAAACGGCCACGCAGAAGAGGAAATAGGGCTCGCCGGCGGCGAGCCAGGGTTTGAGCGTGTAGCGAGCAACGATTGCGATCAGGACTGCGGTTACCGTGATGACCGACGCCGCCACCCGGGAGCGTTCCACCTGTGTTTCACTACCGGCCATCATGAGTTCACCACGAACCTTCAGGCGGGCAGGTCAATAAATTGGTATCGGGAGCCGATCGGCAAAGGCATACAGTCTCTCGCCCCGCATGGTGGCGCTCTGAATGGGCGGCGATCCATCCCGCGGATCGCCTCGAAGAGGGCAGAGACATGACGCACTCCCGCTGCCGCCCCGCCAGCCGGGACGGTTGATCGCGCGCAAACATAGGAAAACGCGCCCTGCGTATTCCCCGAAGGTCTTTCATTTCGCAGGCCGCCCGACCGAAGCCGAGAGCCTATGTTCAACGCGCCAATTGCGACCTTTTCCTCACGATCAAGATCGGGAAAGGCCAGGGCACGCTATGATTTTCGGCGACGCGTGTCCACAGGGTAGTTCATTCCGACCCGAACCAACTTATTGCGTGCGCCCTATAATGCGCATCGTTTGCACCACTCCGAACTACGTATCCTTACAGATATTCCGGGGGCCATCGACGTGGGAACTTGAGGTCAAAGGAGTCCCCCCTTTGACCGATACCCTTCTGGAGATCCGGGATCTGAACGTTTCAGCGGACGGCTTGCCTGTCCTGCACGGCGTGAATCTCACGATCCCGGCGGGTGAAACGCATGTACTGTTCGGCCCGAACGGATCGGGCAAATCGTCGCTCCTCGCGACGATCATGGGTCTTGCGCCCTATCGGGTGACGAGCGGGGAGATCTGGTTCAAAGGCCGGCGTATCGATGCGCTGCCCGTGGATCAGCGCGCACAGATGGGCCTCGGCATGTCGTTCCAGCGGCCGCCGGCTCTGGAAGGCGTCACGGTCGAGGCATTCACGGCGGCGATCGGATCCACCGCGCTCCTGGAAACGGAAGCCTCGGCGCTCGATTTCGGCGGCTTTGCTGAACGCGATGTCAATGTCGGTTTCTCGGGTGGCGAGATCAAACGATGGGAAATCCTGAAGCTCTTCCTCAAACGTCCCGATCTGTGCCTTTTCGACGAACCGGAGAGCGGGGTGGACCTCGAGCATATCGCGGCTGTCGGCAAAGCCATCGACAGGTTGCTCGGGGCCGATACACCCGCCGATCCGCAACGAACAGCGCTTGTGATCACCCATACCGGCTTCATTCTGGATTATATTCATGCCGATGTCGGCCATCTGATGGTCGACGGTCGCATCGTCGGCTCTGAGGAGCCGCGCACCCTATTCCGCCACATCAAGGCGCACGGCTACTCGTTGCCGCTGGCCGAGGCAGATATTCAGCAAGCGATCTGAAGGAAGGAATTTTTCATGGCCAGTCTGCTCGACGCCGATATCTCTCCGGAAGAAAAGCAGCAGCTGGCTCCCGTCGGCTATAGCGTCGAAGGCGAGCACAGCGGAACGTGCGTGCTGGTGAACCAGGAGGTTCGCCATATCACGGTCAATGACCCGGACGTAGAGATCCTCCCGCTTAAGGACGCGCTGGCGCGCTACGACTGGGTGCAGGATCTCATGTTCAACCTGATCGACCCGGCCGAGAACGAGCATGTCGCCCAGGCTGCCGAAAGCCGCCACGCCCCGGTCGGTCACTTCATCCGCATCCGCAAGGGCGCAAAAGTACGGCTACCCGTGCAGGTCTTCACGCTGCTTGAGACGCCACAGGGCCGGCAGTTCCATCACAACATCACGGTCGTCGAGGAAGGCGCCGAAGTCGAAATGATCTCCGGATCCGCAGTCCCGGCGTCGGTTCATGCGGGACACCATCTCTCGATCTCCGAGACCTATCTTCGGGAAGGCGCGACATGCCGCTCCGTGTCCATCGAACACTGGGGATCAGCGATGGAGGTCCATAGTTACGCACGCGCCCACGTCGGCAAGGACGCGCGCGTCATCCAAAGCAATATCCAGGTATCGCCGCTCAAACATCATTACTCGCAAAGCCGCACGGTCATTGAAGACGGCGGCGTCTCAAACGACCAGTCGGTTATCTTTGCGCCGGCCGCTACCGAACGCGTCATGGAGAGCGAGATCCATCTCAAGGGCGTCGGCGCGCGCTCGGAGAGCATCACACGCATGGTCACGGGCGGCGGCACCATCGCCAATCGCACCACCCTCGTCGGCGAAGGGCGGGACACGCGGGGCTTCCTCGGCTGCAACGGACTGAAGCTCAGCGACGAGGGAGAGATTCTATCGGTACCGGCGTTGCGAGCCCGCAGCGCCCAGGCGCAATTGTCCCACGAGGCCTCCATCGGCATGATCGACCAGGCCAAACTTTCCTACCTGATGGCGAGCGGGATGAGCGAGGACGCGGCCAGAGATCTGATCATCCAAGGCTTCCTCAATCTGGACACGCAGCAGCTTCCGGAAGCGATCCGCGTCGAGGTCAGTCGAACGATCGCGGCCGCCAACTCCGGATCGATGTGAAACGGGCTATCGCTTTCGACCGCGACAGATCGCCAACAGGCATGACGTCGTCGCCCGCACGGGGTGCGTCGCCACTATCCTGATGCAGAAAAGCGAGCGACGAACCCATCGACGCAGAATCTCTTGACCGCTCCAGACCTAGAATCGGTCATTTGTGGCCGGAACTGCAACGGTCGAAAGCTGGCTATAAGTTGGACACGAACCACAGCATGAAGGCGGCCACACCGACGAGTGCGAGTGCGAGGATGGCTCGCACGATGGGAGGGTCTTTAACTGCGATCTCCGCGGGCCAGGGAAGCGTCAATGCCCGAAGGGCCGATACGAAGGCGGCCGTTGCGCCGGCCACACGTACCCAGTCAAGCTGGACCCAGCAGCGTGCCATCACAATGGACTGCTCGTCCGTAATGCTATCCTTTGGCGAACCGACGCCATGATAGAATAGCGCCGCATTCATCGGCCAGAATGCCACGACTGTGAGTATGAGCAGTACCAGGATGCCAATGGACGGTAAGCACAAGAGCCAGCGGTAGCGCCACGGCGTCTTCCATCCTGCGGTAAGGCCCCCGAACCCTGCGATCAGCATTGCCGCCGAGAACGGAATGAAAAATACACCCGTGTCCACGGGCCAGGCCTTGCCGTATGGCATCATTGCCAGGGATGCGGGCGGGTGGGCGCTCCAGGCTCCGGCGAGTACCAGAAGGTCGAACAGCTTCGCTCCGACCAAGGGGCCGCCTACCAGCACCGCCAGCCATAGAAATGATCGGGTGATGCGTTCCCTGTTCATCAACGTCGCCCCCTGTCCCGCTCAGAGTGACAAGACTGACAGCCAATGTCCACTATCAGGGAGAGGTCATCGTCGCAAACGGCGCCGGCTTTCATGCAGTCTGCCGCGAGACCTGCCCTATGAACTGCCATTTGGTTGTGCTGGTCCTGGCACACCCTGACCCGCATTCCTGACGGGCGGTTAATGCCCTTCGTTCCGCGCACGTTCTGCTTCCGCCACATGCAGCAGCGTGGACACGAAACTGTCCGGATTGAGCGAAATGGAATCGATTCCCTGGTCGACCAGAAAGGCCGCGAAATCGGGGTGATCGCTCGGCGCCTGACCACAAATTCCAACCTTGATGCCGCAGGCATGGGCACGCTGGATGACATCGGCGATCGTGCGGGTCACCGCCTCGTTGCGCTCATCGAACAGCGGTGCGAGCAGCGCTGAGTCCCGGTCCACACCAAGCAGCAACTGGGTCAGGTCATTCGACCCTATAGAGAAGCCGTCAAAGCGCGCTGCGAAGTCTTCGGCCAGGATCACGTTCGAAGGAATCTCGCACATCATATAGACTTGCAGCCCCTCGTCGTGACGACCAAAACCGTGTCTCGACATCTCAGCGAGCACTTTATCGGCCTCGAGCGGAGTCCGGCAGAACGGCACCATCGCAATGATATTCTTGAAGCCCATATGCTCCCGGGCTCGCTTGAGTGCCCGGCACTCGAGCCCGAAGCCGTCGCGATACCGCTCATCATAGTAGCGGGAGGCGCCGCGAAAGCCGAGCATCGGATTCTCTTCGGACGGCTCGAAGCCGGCGCCCCCGATCAGATGCGCATATTCATTGGTCTTGAAATCGCTCAGCCGAACGATGACCGGCTTGGGATAATGGGCCGCCGCGATGCGCGCGATGCCGCGCGCCAGCGTCTCGATGAAATAGGCCTTTCCATCGGGATAGCCTTTCGTCAGGGCGTCGATCTGCCTGTTCGCATCGGCGTCCCGGACCTGCTCAGGATGGACAAGCGCCATCGGATGGACCTTGATCAGGTTGCTGATGATGAACTCCATGCGGGCGAGGCCGACGCCGTTGCTCGGCAACCGCCACCAGCGGAATGCCGCCGAGGGGCTGGCGACGTTCACCATCAACTCGGTGCGGACATGGGGAAGCTCCCCGATGTTCAGTTCCTCACTCTGGAACGGAATTGCGCCGTCATAGACCGCGCCCCGGTCCCCTTCCGCGCAGGAGAGCGTCACCGCCTGCCCTTCGCGCAGCAACTGGGTGGCCGTGCCTGTTCCAACAATGGCGGGGACGCCGAGTTCGCGGCTGACGATGGCAGCATGGCTTGTCGCGCCGCCATGATCGGTGATGATGCCGGCAGCGCGCTTCATCACCGGCACCCAGTCGGGATCCGTCATTTCGGCGACGAGAACGGCTCCATCGCGGAAGCTGGCAATGTCCTTGGGGTCGCGGATCAGACAGACCTCTCCGCTGGCGATCGCCTCGCCCACCGCTGCCCCCGTCAAAATAGGCGTTGCGGGGTGGTCAAGCCGGTAGGTTCTCAGCGTCGTCGTATCGCGTAAGGATTGCACGGTTTCCGGCCGGGCCTGGACGATGAACAGCTCACCCGTTTCACCGTCCTTCGCCCACTCCATGTCCATCGGCTGGCCGTAATGCTCTTCGATGATGATAGCCCAGCGCGTCAGTTCGAGGATTTCCTCGTCTTCCAGCACGAAACGCGATCGCTCCGACGGGACGGTATCGACGACGGTCGTCCGCGCGCTCCCCCCCGATGCGTAGATGAGCTTGCGCGCTTTTTCGCCCACGCGCTTTTCGACGATCGGATGGCACCGGCCGTCCAGAGCGAGCGGCTTGAATACGACATATTCGTCAGGATCTACCGATCCCTGGACGACAGTCTCCCCCAACCCCCACGCGGCACTGATGACGGCGACATCGGGAAAGCCGGTCTCGGTATCGATGGAGAACATCACGCCCGCCCCGGCCAGATCGGATCTGACCATCAACTGGATGCCGATCGACAGCGCGACATCGAGGTGGTCGAAACCCTTTGCCTCTCGATAGGCTATCGCACGATCGGTAAACAGCGAGGCGTAGCAGCGCCGGCAGGCATCGAGCAGCGCCCGTTCCCCCACGACATTGAGGAACGTCTCCTGCTGCCCCGCGAAGCTTGCATCCGCCAGATCCTCTGCAGTGGCGCTCGACCGCACGGCGAGTGCCACTTCCTTCTTGCCTGACCGCCGGGACAGAGCGCGATAGGCATCCCGAATGGCGGCCGCGACGTTTTCGGGCAGGTCCGCGTCGAGAAACAGGCGTCGGATCGCTTCGCCGGTATCCTGCAAGGTGGATTGCCCCGCCCGGAATGCCTCGATCGATGCATTGAGCGGCGAGCGAATGTCGTGCGCCTCGACCAGGGCCCTGTAGGCGTTCGCGGTCGTGGCAAAACCACCCGGAACGCGGATACCCCGGTGCTGCAGCGCGCTGATCATCTCGCCAAGCGATGCGTTCTTACCCCCGACGCTGGCGACATCCGATTTGCGGGCATCTTCGAGCCAGACGATATAGGGTCCGCCACCGTCGGCCGGGGAGGCATCGTCCGATGGGGTTTGAACCGCGCTGATGGAATGAGTCTGCATGACCGCAGCATGACGCCTCAGCCCTGCACGGATATAAGGGATATCCCCAAGTTAAAGTCGATGACGCGGGCCGACTCCTGATGTCTGCAACAATAGGGCGAACCACGCGGGTTCCTAGGGAGCAATCGGCCAATTCTCCCATGCCTGGGATGGCAAAGTGGCGTCACCGCGCCTGGTGCGCATCTCGCGGAAGTAGGAGATGTTGTCGCGCACGATCGCAAGAGCATTGACCGGATGTGCAAAGGAGATGCCGCACAGACCGTCATGGACCCCCATCACGCGCGCGACCATGTCGAGCCCGGCGGCGCGGAGGCGGATCTTCTATCCAAGGGCAAGCGGCGTGTCTCCCTTGACCTGCGCCCCGCCGCTGGAAATGTCCCCGACAATCACGCTCAACCGGCGATCATCGACGATGATCTGCGCGTCGAAGGCCGTGGCAAAGCGCGTGTCCCGGCGCAGATCGGGGGAATTGATGCGTTCGAAAGATGCCATAAGTGCTTCTACGGAATCATGATCGCCTGACAGCCGGATATAGCTCCCCACTTTCAGGGTTAACGCAGATCGTCCTTGGTTTACCTTCCAGGCATGCTGGATGACCGATGAAATGATGGAGGAAAACCCAGGTCTCCTGCGCCGATTCTGGTGTCAGGAGAGCAGCCCAACGAAACGAGCATGACCAGGAGCGTTGATGACGAACATTGTGACAGTGACCCTCAACCCCGCCATCGACGGCGCATGTGCGGCACAGGAAGTGCGGCATACCCATAAGGTTCGGACCACCAATGAACGCTATGATGCAGGTGGGGGCGGGATCAATGTGGGCCGGGTCATACAAAGATTGGGCGGAGAAGTGCTTACCGTCTATCTTGCCGGCGGCGCGACGGGGACTGTGCTGAACAGTCTCGTCGACCAATATGCACTCCCGCGGCTGTGCATCGATATCGACGATCACACGCGGATCAGCCTTGCGGTTCATGAAGCCAGCACGGGCCGGGAATATCGCTTCGTGCCCGACGGACCCCTCATTGCTGGGACGGAATGGCAGGCATGCCTTGTTGCTCTGGAAGCCCTCGACTTTGACTGGCTCGTCTTGAGCGGATCGCTGCCAAGAGGCGTTCCGGACGATTTCTATATACGCGCCGGCGATGTCGCACGGAGCCGGGGGGCACGTGTTGTTCTCGACACATCGGGTCCGGCGCTCGCACGCACTCTGGCCTCTGGCGGGATCTTCCTCGTGAAGCCGAGCCTGGGAGAGTTCGAACAGTTGATGGGCACGCCCCTGCGCGATCCGGACAGGCTGGTGGCGGCCGCCCGGTCGCTCACGGCCCAAGGCGAGACAGCCCATCTTGCCGTCACGATGGGTCATGAGGGCGCCCTGCTCGCGAACGCGGATGGGATATTGCGCCTGCCGGCGATCGCCGTCGCGGCGCAAAGCGCGGTTGGTGCAGGCGACAGCTTCGTCGCCGCGATGACCCATGCCCTTGCGACCGGCAGAAGCGCGCACGACGCCTTCAGGTACGGGCTGGCCGCAGGAACCGCAGCGGTGATGACGCCGGGCAATGATCTTTGTCACCGCGATGATGTGGAGCGGCTTTTCGCCCAGTTGACGGAATAGGTGGGGCCGATCTTGGTGATCGAGTTCCACATCGCGCTCACTTCCCGGAAGGCGGGACGAGCTCGACATGGACCATCCTCGTGCCGCCATCGACGGGAAACGGGATTATCGGCTCTTCCCACGCCGCACCATCCACCTTGATCCGTTGCACGCCGGTCGCGAGGCCGGCCGGATTGTCCACGCGGATCTGCAGGCTTCCCGAAGCGCGTGTGATCTGTGCTTCAAAATACGGCCAGTTCGGCGGCAGGCAGCAGGAAATGGCAATACCGCCTTCCACCAGCCGCAGTCCCAGTATCTCTTCGACCGCCCAGCGCCAGACCCAGCCCGCAGCGCCGGTGTACCAGCTCCAGCCCCCGCGCCCGACATGCGGCGCCGCTCCGGCGACATCGCCCGCAAGCACATAGGGTTCGGTTCTGTACTGCGCGGTCTCGGCAGGGCTGCGGCCATGGTTGATCGGATTGATGCGCTCGAACAGTGCCATCGACCCCTGCCCGTCGCCCAGTCGCGCGGTGGCAATGCCGAGCCATGCTGCGGCATGCGTATACTGCCCGCCATTCTCGCGGATGCCAGGCGGGTAGGCCTTGATATAGCCTGGATCGCGCGGCGTCCGGTCGAACGGCGGCGTCAGCAACCGAACGATGCAATCGTCATCACGCACCAGTTCCTGTCTCGCGGCGGCAACCGCGCGAACGGCGCGCGCCTTGTCCCCCGCGCCAGACAGAACCGCCCAGGATTGCGCGATCGCGTCGATCCGGCATTCCTCGTCGTTATGCGATCCCCAGGGTCGGCCGTCATCGTCGAACGCGCGCAGATACCAGTCGCCGTCCCATCCGGACCTTTCGACGGCCTCCCCGAGCCTGCGCGCGCGCTGCGTCCAGCGGTCGGCGAGATCGGTCCGGCCTCTGCCGCCACATAGCCGCACAAAACCATCGATCGCCGTGATAAGGAACCATCCCAGCCAAACGCTCTCACCGCGATCATGCTCGCCGACCCGGTTCATCCCGTCATTCCAGTCGCCCGCGCCCATCAGCGGGAGACCGTGTGCGCCCAGGCGATAACCGCGATCAAGCGCGCGTTCGCAATGCTCGAACAGTGACACCGGGTGATCGGTTACGTCGAAGCGGGCATAGCGATCGGATTCGCCTTCGGAAAGCTGCGGGCCGCGCAGGAAGGCCAGCTCTTCATCGAGGATTGCGCGGTCACCTGTCGCCTCGACATAGGTCGCGGTCGCATAGGGCAACCACAGCATGTCGTCCGAGCAGCGCGTCCTCACACCTCGATCGAACGGCGGATGCCACCAGTGGAGGACATCGCCTTCCTCGAACTGGTGCGCGGCCGCCGCGAGGATCTGCGCCCGGGCCGCCCCCGGATCACTGTGAAGAAGCGCCAGCACGTCCTGCAACTGGTCGCGATAGCCAAAAGCACCGCCAGCCTGATAGAAGCCGGCGCGCGCACGAACCCGGGCGCTGGTCACCTGATAGGGCAACCAGCGATTGACCATGATATCGAACGCGGGGTCAGGCGTGGTCACGCAAACCGCGCCGAGGCGGGCCTCCCAGGCTTCGCGCACCTGCACCATGCCGCGATCGATCGCCGCAGGATCCTGCCAGCTTTGCGCGAGCGCGACCGCATGGGCGCGGTCCGTGCCCTGTCCGAGCACGAAGCAAACCTCGGCTGTCTCACCCGGGGCGATATCGAGATGGACCTGCAGCGCCGCGCAGCAATCGCCGCCGGCCGCCTGCTGCCGCCCGCCCAGGTCCCATTTGTCCAGACCCTGCGGACGGCGCACATCGCCGCCACGCCCGAGGAAGTCCGAGCGAGACGTCGTCAGGCTGTGTGGCGGCACCGTGCTCGTCAAAAAGGCTGTCCGATCCTGGAACTCCTCGTTCCAAGGATTGGTGGCGAGAAGCACATGCGCGCCCGCATCATAGTCCGCAGCACGCAGCGGCGCGGATTCGCCGCGTACCGCCCCGAGCAGCCACTCGGCATAATAGGTCGCGGTGACCCGGCGGGTTCGGGGCAGGAGATTGCGCAGACGCAGACGGACGAGCTTCACCGGATCGTCGGTCGGAACCGCGACGGTCAGTTCCTGGGCGAGGCCCTCGCTCTCCCGTTCCCAGATCGTGTAGCCGGCGCCGTGGCGTACCCGCACGGCGGAATCGCCTCCGGCCGGCTGCGGGGTGGTCGTCCACACCCGCCCGTTTTCCTCGTCTCGTACGTAGAGGATTTCCCCCTGCGGGTCTTTGACGGGGTCGTTGTGCCAGGGAGTGATGCGGTTCTCACCGCTGTTGGTCGCCCAGCTGAACCCGAGCCCCGCCTCGGTGACGATCGTGCCGAACCCGCTGTTGGCGAGCACATTGGACCAGGGCGCCGGCGTTTGCACCCCAGGCGCAAGCGCGACGACATACTCCCTCCCGCCGTCCGTGAAGCCGCCCAGTCCGTTGTCGAAGGCGAGGTTTTCCCTCAGACGTGACGCTGCTGCCGCCGGCACCTCGACCGGCCCGTCCGGCACGACGGGCGTGAACCGAGGGCCCGACAACGGCTCCGCGTCGAGACGCGAGAGCTGATCGGCGATAGAGCCTCCCCGCTCATCGAGCCGAAGATGCGCAGAGCGCCCGAGCAGCCGCGCGCGATCGCCATCGGCACGGTCGATGCCGACCAGATGGACGCCGCCATTCTGGCCCAGCTGATCCTGGATCCCCGCATCCCGCAAGACCGCCAGCAAACGTTCGCGTACCGGCTCAAGATATCCCTCGGCGCCTTCGTGCATCACGACAAGATCGACGGACACGCCGCGATGCCGCCAGAGCTGATGCGCGGAAAGCAGGAACCGCAGCAGGCCCGACCGCTCCGCGTCTCCAGCGCCTAGCAGGAGGATCGGATGGTCGCCCGATATACCAAGCGCCCAGAGATCCTGGCGGCTCGCTCTCCCGCTGCCCACAGCCTCGCAAGTCGCTCGTGGCGATACGGGTTGAAGCAGCCGGGACAAAAGCTTCTGGGCCTCGGGAACGCGATGCGGCGCAAGTCCGAGCGTATGCATCTCGCGCGCCATTGCGGTTGCCGCGTCGCTCACCGCCCAGTCCATGGATGGGATCGTCGTGTACCGCTCCGCGATCTCCTGCACGGTCTCGCGCGATCCGGCCGCGATCGTCAGGAAGGCGATCTCACGTCGGCCGAAGGGCGGTATCTCAATCTCCGCCTGCAGGCCGATCACCGGATCGAGCGTCCAGCCAAGACCACCGGGCAAGGTGTCGCCGTTCAATGCCGCCGGCGCTGATTCATGACCGTGCCGGCCCAGGAATGCGAGGCGATCGGTTTCGACGCCACGCACGCGCAGGCCTGGCTCATCGGCGATCGCGCGGTGAAGGAGCACCGGGGGGCTTTCCTTCGGGTCGCGCGCGCGGCGGCTGAACAGAAGACCGTCCATTGCGGGGAGCATTTCGCTGCCGACGAACAGCTTGCTGAAGGCAGGGTGGCGCGCGGCATCGGCGGACGGCGCCAGAACGACCTCGGCATAGCTCGTGAAATCGATTGTGCGCGTCCGATCGGTTTCATTGACGACCATGATCCGGCGGATCTCGACATCGTCGCCGTGCGGGATTGAAACGGTCATGCTCGTGGCGATGCCATGATCGCGGCGGTGATATTCGACCTGATGTCCGTGGAATCGGGTGTGAACGTCAGTCGCTCCCGAGCGGATTGGCTCTGGACCGGCGGACCATAGCGCGCCGGAAGCCCGTTCCCGCAGGTAGATCGATATGCCGCTGGCGGAGGGAGACGCGTCCGACCGTGTCAGCGCATGCCGATGCCAATGGAGACTGCCACTCCCGCCCTCGGCAAGGCGGCTCGCCATGCGACCGTTGCCGATGACATGAACCGCGATCGTTCGACCCGAGCTCTCCGCCGGCCAGCTGTGCAAAGGAGGGATGGCGCCTTCCGGCACCGGCGCGGCTTCGCGCGTTTCGATCCGCGAGATTTCGGGGGGTAGCTCCCAGGGAATGCGCTCGTTCAGCAGCAGGTCGATCGTGCGGATATGCGGATCGGCATGGAACCAGTCGACGAACATGTCGCCGCACAAGGCATTGCCCATCGCCGCCAATGCCATGCCCTGATGATGGGCCATATAGGAACGGACGATCGCAAACCGGTCGCCTGCCGGAACCCGCTCCGGCGTGAAATCGACCGCTTCGTAAAAGCCGTAACGACCGATCAGTCCGAGCGCTGCGAGTTCGCGCATATTCCGGATCGCGAGCCCCGGCCGCGCGGCCAGCGCCAGCGCGGTCGCGTAAGGCGCCACCACCAGGTCCCGCGACAGGCCCCGGCGCAGGCCGAGCGCGGGAACGCCAAAGGCGTGATAGCCATAAACGCGATCGGCGCCCATCGATGCGAAGGAGGATTCGGAAATGCCCCAAGGGATGTTGCGCGCAGCGCCATAATCCCGTTGCAGATCGACGGCGCTGCGATCGCTTTGCCCCAGCAAAGTCTCCGGATCGCTGCGCAGGAACAGGTTGGGCATAAGGTATTCGAACATCGATCCGTTCCACGACACCAGTGCGAGCCCATGGGCCTGCTTGGTGATGGGACGGCCAAGCGAGAACCAATGCTCGGCGGGCACATCTCCCTTGGAGATGGCAAAGAAGCTTGCCAGCCGCGCCTCGCTCGCGAGCAAATCATAATGATGCGGGTCGATCCGATCGGCGCTGACATTATAGCCGATATTGAACAGCTTGGTCGTTGCATCGAACAGCAGGGCAAAGTCCATCGCCTCAGCTTGCCGTGCGGCGTCCGACGCAAGGCGTTCGAGATCATCGCGCAGGGCCGCGGACGCGGTCGCTCCCAGGTCGAGTGCAGCGCCCAGTTCGCGCGCCCAATCACGGGTACCGCCCTCCCCTTGCTTCTGTTCGAAGGCGGCGATGGTCGCGCGAGCCCGCAGGGCGGTCGCTTCCGAGCCGGCCGACAAGGCATCGACCAGCATCGGGCGAAGCCCATCGGCAATCTCGGAACAGCCTTCGGGCGGTGCCTCGAGGAACGGTTGCCACGGCAGCAGAGTGTCGACATCGCGCTGCATCGCCCGAAGGTGATGATCCGTGCGCTCGACCCAGACCTGGACTTCGTGCAGCGCTTCGGTCGGAAGCATGTCCCCCATGGCAATGATGTGGTGGACCTGGTCCTGCAGTTGCTGGCAGTCCCGCTCGAGCAGGGCGCTGAGGCGCTTATGCCAGGCCGCCGGCTCCCCGGGCGCAGTCGTAGCGGATTCGCGCATCGCGGCGACGAGTTTGCGGCAGGCGCCGTCGGCATCGATGCCCTCCACGCCGAGCGCCTCCGCGAGAAGATCCAGCACATCGACAAGACCATCCCAGCGCTGGTGCGAAAGGATCGGCGCACGCGCCGCCTCGCGGCATGCACTCTTCGCGACCACCAGACTGACCGCCAGATTGCCGCTGTCGACGGCTGACACATAGCGCGGTTCAAGCGCCTGTCCGGTGCGGGTATCATACCAGTTCAGCATATGGCCGCGATACCGCTCGAGGCGGTCGAGCGTATCGAGGACGTTCCGCAGGCGGACAGCGACTTCGTTCGCACCGATATGGCCGAGCTTCCATGCTGTCAGCGTCGAGAGCATCATCATGCCGACATTGGTCGGCGATGTGCGGTGCGCGGTCGCTTCGTCCGGAGGCGCCTGATAATTATCAGGCGGAAGCCAGTTGTCCTCGGGCCGCACGAATGTCTCGAAGAACAGCCATGTTCGCCGCGCGAGGCGACGCAGAAACAGGCGATCCTCATCATCCAGCGTCTCGACGGAACGCGCGATCGGACGCGTGATCCAGATGGCGATCTCGGGCGCGAGCAGCCAGAGCAGCAAGATAGGGCCCGCGATCAAGAGGACCTTTGGTTCGATCAATGCCAGCGCTACGGCCACGGCAATCGCAAAAAGGGGTGACACCAACATCGCGCGCCACGCGGCCCACCTCGGATGGAGTGTCGCGACATGGGCTGACATCTGCGCGGCCGCCGTCCATTCGAGAAGCCGGCGCCTGGTAGTGAGCCGGGTGAGAGTGGTCGCGATGGCGGAGAGTGCGATCGCGCTGTCGCTCACCAGGAAGGTGATCGCGAGCGCCCACCGGCCGGCATGGTCCGACAAGCGCCGCAGCACCCCCTGGAGCACGCCGCGTCGGCGGCCCTGGGCAAGGCCGGTCACGAGGTCGGTAAACAGATAGGCAGCCGGCGCTGCCAGCGCGAGCAATGTCCACACAAGAGGATTACCCCCCAGCAGGAACCAGCCGCCGATCAGTAGGGCAACAAGGCTCGCCGGAACCACGCTGCGCCGCAGATTGTCGAAGATCTTGAGCCGGTCGAACCATGTCAGGCGGTTGCGCACGCGGCTGCCATCGGCGCCCGGGACCAGCGGGAACAGCCAGGCCAGGATCTGCCAGTCCCCGCGGACCCACCGGTGCCAGCGCCGACTATAGTCGAGATAGCCTGCGGGAAAGCCTTCATAGACGATGATGTCGCTGGCGAGCCCCGCCCGTCCGTGCAGACCTTCGAACAGATCGTGGCTCAGCAGCGTGTTTTCCGGAACACGGCCCGCAAGGCTGCGTTCGAAGGCCGCCACGTCGTAGATGCCCTTGCCGACGAATATGCCTGATCCAAAAATGTCCTGATAGACGTCCGAAACCGCGCGGGAATAAATGTCGATCGCCGTGTCACCCCCGAAGAAGTGCGTGAACAGCGACCGCCCACTATTCTCGGGCGCGATCTCCACGCGCGGCTGAAGGATGGTGTATCCGCTCGACACCCGGCCCGAGCGCGGATCGAAATGGGCGATATTGAGCGGGTGCGCGAGGGCGGCCACCATCTGGTTGACGACGCCGGGTGGCAAACGCGTATCGGCATCGGCGGTCACCACAAAGCGTATCCCGGCCAGACGGACGGTCTCGCCGACCGCAACGCTGAACGGTGCGCACGCCCCGTGGAGGATCAGGGCGTTGAACTGCGCGAGTTTGCCACGCTTTCGCTCCCATCCCATGCAGCAGCCCTGGGCCGCGTTGTACAGCCGCGGGCGATGCAGGAGGTGAAAGGGGCCCTTGCCGTCCGGGCCTGGGTAGCGTCGATTGAGGCGCTCGATTCCTTCGACCAGTGCCCGTTCAATCGCCGCATCGCCGGGCATGATCGCCGTGTCGGCATCCACATGGTCGCTGAGCAGAACAAATCGGAGGGATGAATCGGGATTGGCGAGCCGATGGCTTTCGAGCCGTTGCAGCAACGGTGTAATGTCCGCGACATTTCCAACAATGACGGGCATGACCACAGCGGTCCGGCAATCGGCGGCGATGCCCTTTTCAAAGTCCAGCTTGGGCAGCACGCGCGGCGCGACCAGCAAGGTCACGAGCCAGTTGACGAAGGTCACGCTCAGGACCGACGCCGGGATCGTGATCAAAGCGATTCCGATCAACCACGAGGAGAGCTTCGCCTCGACGGTCAGAAGATAGGCGGCGGGCAATACGAAACCGGCAATGCCGACCAGAATGAGCGCGGCCGTATAGAGCGCGGCAGGATAACGGGCCAACCACCGGCCAAGCGAGACAAATGTCAGCGGTCGGGCATGAAGAGCGTCCTCAAACGCCGGCCGGCCGGCACCGACCAGCCAGTAGCCGATGTGACCCGTGGGGAGATCGCCCTGGGTGTGACACTGGCTGAGCAGCCGCTCCGCAACATCCCACTCGCTAAGACCGCTGTGGGCTGCGAGCTGTTCGACGGCGTGCCGATACCGATCGCGGGTGTCGAAATCCATGCGCGCGTAGACGGCTGCCGGATCGCGCCACAGGATGGCTTCCACCCTGCTGACCCGATCGAAGAACATTTTCCAGGGAATCGACGAGATGACCGCCAGATTGGCGATCGCCCGCGATACGCATTCGGTATCGTCCGCGCCCGCGGACAGTTGCCCCTCGGGGTGGATCTCGAACGGCGGCGGCACATCCTTGAAGAGCCGTGCGAAGCCCGCGATCAGCAGTTCCAGGCAAGCAAGCCGCAACATTGTGGGGAATGCCCAGAGCTCGGCAATGCTGAGCGGCTCTTCGTCCTGATAATGCTCGATAAACTCCACCGCCGAGCCAAGCGCGATCTGCAGGTGCGATGCGCGCAGCAAGGCATGTGCGAGCATATAAACACGCGGGGCTCCCCTCGCCTGCTCTCCGGCGATGCCCGGCAGGCGCTGGTAGAAGCTGGGGGGCAGGTCCTCGCCAATCTGCAGGATAGCGCGCTGGACGTGATAATCATTGTCCAGCAGCCATTCTGCGGCGACGGCATTCCGGCTGTCAGCGGTGCTTGCTGCGGCTCGAGCGCGCCTCAACCATTTGGGTAGCGAAGAGATCTCGGACCAGACCGGCACCGGCTCGGCACGCGGCATCCGTCCCGCCAGCCGGTGTCGGATCGCACTTTCATCGGCCGACGCTGCAATGGGCGCAGCGGACCGTTCAATATCCGCCATGCGTCAACCTTGCCCAACCGAAGGACGCCGCAGATGGATGCTTTCGTCCCGCAATCCTGCGGTCTCGCTTTCACGCGGGCGCACGATCAGCAGCGGCACGGGTGATTGCGCCATCAGATAGGCCGAGACGCTGCCATAGCGCAGGTCGGCATGGTATCGTCCGCCATGTCCCCGTGCAGAGAGAACGACCAGATCGGCCGCCTCGCTACGGATCAGGTCGACCAGGGAGGCACGAACGTCGTCGCTTCGATGCGACAGCGTGCGAACATGAACCCCATTCTGCGCCAGATAGGCTTTGACCCGCGCCAGATAGGCTTCCGCCGTGCGCTCGTTGCGCTCGACGACACGGGCGCGGAGCTGGATATCTTCGGGCTCGAGCGGACCGATCTCGGTCAGTTCAGGCGTCGGCACGACATGAACGAGGATCAGTTCGGCATCGTTGGCTCTTGCCATCCGTACAGCGAGTGGAAGCACGCTTTCGGCCCAGGCGGAGCCGTCCACCGGTACCAGGATCCGTCGGTAGCGCGGTGCCGGATCGGCGTTGGCATCGTTGGGCACGAGCAGGATCGAGCCAGGCGCGCGCCCTGCGACATTGTGGACCGTGCTGCCTATCCGGCGTGGATCGACGTCTTCCCCGGCGCCACGGCCAAGAATGATGACGCACTCTGCCTTGCCGTTGGCGTAGCGGCAAATCTCATCGACGGTCCGGCCTTCCGCAAGGGCGATGTCGGCGCGTCCCGACGGGTCGCCAGCGACCATTGCGAGGCCACCCAGCATTTTGCGAGCGTCATGACGCCGCATATCCCATTCGATCGGGTCAGGCCGGGGGTCGCGCACAGCCTGGGCCTCGAGAACCTGCAGCAATGTGACGGGCGCACCCAGCGCCTTTCCCACCGCAAGCGCGTGCGGGACGATGAAGTCGGCATGCGGGCCACGGCCCACGCAAGCAATGATGTTGAACGTTGCCTTGGCGGGCTCGGTCGTCGCGATTGGCGAAAGCGTTTTGCATGCCGGCATGTCACGATCTCCTCTGGTCGTTCGTGAAACGCGACGTCTGCTGCCGAGCAGGGCTTGTCGTGCGGGCAACAGGCACGCTCTCATCGAGCCAGCCGGGTCGCCGCTAATCGCGTCTTTCAATGCAGCGTGGCGGAACGACAGTCCTGCCGAAATAGGGGGATTTACGGATGGATCGCACGCGGTCCGCACTTCTCAGCATAACGGCCAAACGCGCGTGTCTTTCCTGCCGCTGGCCTGCGCGTACTCTGGTGGTCAGTTCGCTTGGGACCCTGTGCAAACGTCGAGACCTGCTGGCTATGCGACGGTGGGCATTTTCGCGGCCTCCAGGCGCTTACGCGGGAAGTCGGCTGCCATCCCGCCAGCGTAGGGCGACCTCGCAGATGATCAACGGCACGATCCAGTTGACCCACACCGCCGCCGTCACGCCCTCGATTCCAAGCCAGGGGTAGAAGTCGATCGTCGTCGCCAGACGGCAGCCGACGAAGGTCCAACTCAGGACGTAGCTGCGGATCATCCACTCGCGATGCGACGCGAAGCGCCGGTTGCGGGCAGCGCGCCATCCCATCCCGGCGACGGCCAACCAGACGAGAGCAAGCGTGTCGGTAGCGATATAGAGACTTCTCGGGTCGTGCGGCGCGATCGCCCCCAGCACGAAGACAAGGATCGCGGCCATCGATCCGAGTATCAGATAGGCGCGCCCGACCCAGCGGTGCCAGCGGAACAACCGCCGCGTCCAGCCGATGAACAGGGCTGCGGCCCCCAGAACGATCATGGAAAGACCGCCGGTGACATGGGTAAGGATGAGCCGCAAATGCCCGGCATGGCGGGGCCATGCCTCGGCGTCGATCATCGGCAGCACCGTGGTCCAGATCACGACCAGGGTCGATAGGATTGCCAGCAGGAACAGGACGCCCGGCAACGACGCCGAAGATCGCGAGGTTGGATCGGAATGCAGATCAGTGCCCATCTGGCTAATCTGTCACGCCGACACGCAACGGCCAAGCTGGAGTTCATGCAGAGCAGTTGCTGAATGGACGGCGGACTTAGAGCTACTGGTGAATTTGTGTCGACGACCGCAAGTGGAGCGGGCAGCAGACGGACGCTGACCAGGTATCAGGTGCAAGGTATTGGCCGCTAGGTAGACTCCCCAATGGGGCCGATTCTGACCCAGCCCTAATCTTTGGTGCGACTCGTCAGAGGAAGCTCGAATGGCTCATGCACCTACGCCAGAAGTGCCGCGACAGTCGGACGCTCCGTCCGCGCTGGAACCGATGCTCGTCGCTCAACGGTTTTGGGCAGCGCCGATGACGTTCTACACGCTCTGGTGGAACGCGGTCGTCGATACTTTCTACCCGCACATGCCACGGCTTCAGCACCCGCACCATCTTCATCAGGACCATGACCAGCTGGTCGTGCCGGAGCCGATCGAGGAAACAGGTGAGCATGCGCTGTTCGCCTGATCCCGCTGGACCCAGTCGATGCTCGTGCCGGAAGGATTGCGGGGATGGCGTGTTCGATGGGAGGCCTGCCCGCCGTGCCTTCCGCGTCACGGGCCGGATCTGACGACATGGCCGCACAGCGATCAGGAGCGCCCTGCCAAGACGGCCAGAAAGATGTTATCGCCTTCCTCGAAAGCGGCCAGGCGTTCGACAGCCGCGAAATCCCGCGGCGCATCGACACCCACTGCGCCAGTATATTTCTCGAAGGGGATCGGGCGTGGAAGATCAAACGTGCCGTGACGTTTGGCTATCTCGACTTCTCTACGCCCGAGCGGCGGCGCGACGCCCTCGAAACTGAACTGCGCCTCAACCGGCGGACAGCGCCGCAACTCTACCGTGCGGTGCATCCCATCAGCCAAAGCCCTAATGGTCGCCTGGAAGTCGGAGGCGTCGGAGATACCATCGACTGGATCCTCGAGATGCAGCGCTTTCCCGACGATGCATTGCTCGACGAGAAGGCCGCCCATGGTCACCTCGACGAGCGAATGCTGATGGCGCTCGCCGATCAGATTGCCGCCTTCCATGCTGCAGCGGAAGTCTTTGCGACCGACTCGGGGTCGGCCCGCTTTCAAAGCGTCGTCGAAGGCAATGTCGACAGCATGGCACGTTGCCCTGATGTCCTCGACCCCGAACAATCCAGCCTGCTGGGCAGGCGCCTGCTCGATCTGACGGCGAAGATGGCGCCATTGCTCGATGCTCGCGGTGCACGGGGCCGCGTGCGCCACGCCCATGGCGATCTTCACCTCGCCAACATCGCTCTCATCGAGGACAGGCCCACGCTGTTCGACTGCCTCGAATTCAGCACCGAGCTCGCGACGATCGATGTTCTCTACGACCTCGCCTTTCTGCTGATGGACCTTTGGCATCGTAACCTGCGCACCGAAGCCAGTCTCGTCTTCAACCGCTATCTGGATGTGTCAGGCGAAGATGAAGATGGTGTCGCGCTGATGCCGCTCTTCCTTTCGGTGCGTGCCACGATACGGGCCCACGTCCTCGCTGCGCAGGCGATGCGCGCCGGCGCAGACCGATCGACGGCCGACAATGCACGCAGCTACCTCGATCTGGCGCTAGCCCTCCTTCAGCCTGCTCGGCCGCGGCTGGTGGTAATCGGCGGCCTGTCCGGAACGGGCAAATCCAGTCTGGCACGTGTCCTGGCCGGCGGCATCGGACGCGCTCCGGGAGCAAGAATTCTTCGCAACGACGTCCTGCGCAAGCGTCTTGCCGGGCTTCCTCCGGAAGAAAGACTGCCTCGAAATAGCTATTCCGACCAGGCGGCCGCATCGGTCTATGACTGCGCCGACAAGCTGGCCTTTGCTGCCTTGTCCTGCGGCCAGTCGGTCATTGTGGATGCAGTGTTCGCACAACTCTCTCATCGGCTCGAGATCGAGGCGATCGCCGATCGAGCCGGTGTGCCTTTCAATGGGCTGTGGCTTGAAGCGGCTCCTGATACCCGACTGCGTCGGGTCGAAGGGCGCGGTGTCGACGCATCCGACGCCGATGTCGCCGTTGCGAGAGCTCAAGGCGACCTGACGATTGGCGATCTTGGACCTTGGCGATGCGTCCAAGCAACGGGTCCGCTTGAACATATCGCGGCCACCGCCCGTGGCATTCTGGGATCGCAAGTTGACGGCGTGTGAACGATCGGGTGGCCATGATGGCTTCAGGAGCGCGGATTTTCAGGCTTAAGGGCCGCACTGCAGAGTGGGCTGGCCCTTCACTTGGTCGTGTAGCCGCCGTTGACGAGGATGGTCTGGCCGGTCATCCACCAGCCATCCGAAACAAGGAACCGGATGAAGGGCACGATGTCCTCGATGTCCGTAAGGCCGGTCCTGGTGAACGCTGATAGAGCAGCGGCTGTCTTGTGATAAGCGACGGCATCCGTGCCTTCGGCCGGGTAGAAGAAGGGCGTGTCCATCGGCCCCGGCCCGATCGCCGTCACGGAGATGCCGCGCTCGCCGAATTCCTTCGACGCTGCCCGCGTAAAATGTTCCACGGGCGCCTTGGTGCCCGCATAGGCGGCGTAGAACGGCGTGAACGCGCCGAGCAGCGAAGTGACCAGGGTGACGATCTTGCCATTGTCGTTCAGATGCCGCCCCGCTTCCTTCAGGAAGAAGAAGGCGGACTTGGAATTGACCGCCGTCATCTCGTCATATTCGCCTTCGCTGATTTCGACGAACGGCTTCTTGAGTACCTTGCCCACGGTGTTGATCGCTATGTCGGGGTTGCCGATGGCGGCGATGGTGTCGGCGAACAACTTCTCGACTGCGCCCGCCGTGGTGAGGTCGGCCTGGAAAGCGATAGCCTCTGCGCCAGCCGCCTTGATTGCCGCGACCGTCTGCTCCGCGTCAGCCGCGGTTGACGCGCTGTTGTAATGAACAGCGATAGCTTTCGCGCCGTGGAGCGCGAGATCGGCGGCAAGCAATCCACCCAGGTTCTTAGCGCCGCCTGCAATGAGAACGGTTTTACCCTTGATGCTATGATCGACCATGCGCGGCCTCCTGTTGAATATTGGGATCGGCCACGACGCCGGGTGAGATCAACCTACCCTCTCGATTGTTTCCATAAAGCCGATCATTCTGACATGACATGTCAGCACAGGCGAACAATGACGGAGTGGGGGCAAGTGGATCGTATCGACCTTTTCAGGACATTTGTCCGCGTCGTCGAATGCGCGAGTTTCACCCGCGCTGCCGATATGCTGGGGATGCCGCGCTCCTCGGTATCGGCTGCCATTCAGGACCTGGAGGGGCGCGTCGGGGCGCGCCTGCTGCATCGCACGACCCGCCGCGTTACGCCAACACAGGACGGCGTTGCTTTCTACGACCGCTGCCTGCGGCTGATTGCCGATGTCGAGGAGACCGAGGGCTTGTTCCGCCAGACTTCGCTGGGACCGAGCGGTATGTTGCGCATCGACGTGCCGGGACGGATCGGGCGTCTCGTCATTGCTCCCGCGCTGCCGGAGTTCTTCGCCCGCTACCCTGATATCGAGATCGGCCTGGGGGTCACCGATCGCGCGGTCAACCTTGTCGAGGACAGTGTCGATTGCGTGTTGCGGGTCGGGCCACTCGTAGATTCCGGCATGATCGCCCGGTCAGTCGGTGAATTGGCGCTGATCAATGTCGCCAGCCCCGATTACATCGCGCGCCATGGCGTTCCGATTGTGCCGATGGACCTCCATACCCATCGGGCAGTCCGTTACGCATCGCCGTCGAGCGGCCGGGTCGAGGACTGGGAATGGATCGAGGACAGCACGACGAGAATGCTGGCCATGTCCGGTTTCGTTACCGTGAATAGCGCCGAAGCCTACATCGCCTGCTGTCTGGCGGGCCTCGGCCTCATCCAGATACCAGCTTATGACGTGAAGGCGCACCTTGCCGCTGGGGAACTGATCGAGGTGATGCCGGATCATCGCGCGGGATCCATGCCGATGACCTTACTCTATCCGCACCGTCAGCATCTTTCGCGAAGATTGCAGGTCTTCGCTGACTGGCTCGTCGATCTACTGGGACGCGAAATCCTGGTTCACCCGGATGTTCGTGCCACAAAGTTGGCCCGTCCATGCTAAAGGTCGTGCTCAGCACTATCGGCGTGATCCCTAAGCTCATGATCGCCCAAAGCATGCTGGCAGAACCGGAGCAGCGCGACGCTGGTCCTGAGCGGATGCCAATGATACGCGAAGCCATCGTTGACGAACAGCTTGCTGCCCGCGCGGCGCGCTGGTTAGTTAGCCATCAATGCTCCGGCAGGATCGAAATCGCGCCGCGCAGCAGTTCACGCGTGACGCCGCCGAAGACGTTCTCCCTCAACCGTGAACGCCCGTAGGTGCCGACGCCGTCAGCGCGGCCGTTTCAAACCCGACTATTTCAAAATCCATCCATCCCGTTGGCATTCTGTAAAAGCATATCCCGGTACGAACCTTACCGCACTGGCGTGACGGGACGCTGCCAGCGGAACGCGGAAAGAAGCCCGTCTAAAGCGCTCTCGGCGTCGCTCGCCCGCACCGCGGGATAGGCCGATGCCAAGCGTCCATCCCAGTAGCCGAAGTCCACGGTTGTCAGGTTGAAGCGCCAGGGATGTCCGTCTCGTTCGCCCGCAAAGACTCCGCGGTACCCCGGAATATGCTGTTGCCCCCCAATTGAGAATTTGGTCTCGGACACGACGGAAACCGCAGAAAAGTGGGACATCGCGACCGGCTTCATGATGGTGTAATGTTCTGCGGCCGTCATGTCCACCAGATGGACGATCGCTATCCGTACGATGATCTTGTCGTCCCGGCCCAGCTGTCGCTCATATCCGATCGCGATATATTCGCCGCTTGGATCTGACCCGCGCTCCTTCATGCGCGTGAAACCTGCAACCTGTGCAGGAAAGCGAAATCCGCTGGCTGTGTGGATCAGGACGTCACCATCAGGGGTGAAACCGAGAGGCACTTCTGCCGGAACGGTTCTGGCGGTCTCGGGGATTTGAGCAAGAAGCGCACCCGGTACGCCGCACAATCCTACAGCGGCGAAGAGCCCCGTCATGGCGCAACGAGCAATCGTCGAAACACTCACATCTTTTCCTTTACTGCCAGAAGAAGTGCCATCCACACGATCACCATGGCCACGACCGCTGCCGCTACGTCGGGCTGTGGTCGGCCATACAGCTTTCTCGCGCGCTAGTTCCCGGGGCTGAACCGTGAACCTTATGAGCCTCCCTCCTATGCACGGGTCCGCTGTGCTCAAATCGGTAAGGTTACGTAATTTCCTGGCATGGCGAATAGCCACTCGCGATCACGTGGCTGGCGCGGAGATAAGTATATCACCCAATATTTGGTCGTGGGCGGGCACCGTAGATTTCGTGCGCATCCATTGGAGATGCCGGCCCGGCAACACGCGAACGCGGGCAGCTACAGGAGATGACCCGATGAGCTATGCTACGCTTATGGTCCACGTCGAACTCGGCAAATCGAACGCCGATCTGCTCAAGATCACGGGCGAACTCGCCGAGCGGTTTCAGGCAAGCGTGATTGGCATCGCTGCATGCCAACCTATCCAATATGTGTATGGCGACGGCTTCATATCCGGCGAGGTGCTGGACCAGAATCTCGCCGAGATTCAACGTGAGGCCGACGCAGCCGAAACGGAATTCCGGGCGGTGCTCGGCGGCAGGGTAACCGACCTCGACTGGCGCTTCGCGATTACCAGGGCGTCGATCGCCGACTATATCGGTGAAGAGGTCCGCAGCGCGGACCTCCTGATCACCAAACCGGACCGGGGCGGTTCGCTGCTCGACCGGACACGAAACGTCGACATGGGCGACCTGATCATCCGCGCCGGTCGGCCGGTCCTTCTTGTGCCCGCCGGTGCGACCAGGCTCTCGTCCGACCGGGTGATGATTGCGTGGAAGGATAGCCGGGAAGCGAGGCGGGCCACGCTCGACGCCCTGCCCCTGCTGGAAATGGCATCGCACGTCACGCTCGTCGAGATCGCCTCGGAAGACGACATGGCGCAGGCGGGCAAGCGACTCGACGATGTCGCGGACTGGCTCAAACGCCATGGTATCGCGGCCGTGCCTCTTGTGATGCAGGCCACAGGTGACGATGCGTCCGCGATCGAAGCCGTTGCGCAGGAGCAGGCCGCCAGCGTGATCGTGGCCGGCACCTACGGCCATAGCCGTCTGCGCGAATGGGTGTTGGGCGGGGTCACCGCGGATCTCCTCCTGGCTGCCAACCGATGCGCTCTCCTGTCCCACTGATGATTGAGCTACCGAAGGTCTGATCTCGACATGCAGGCAATGGTGCTGAACGAGCTTGGCCGGCCCCTCGTCTGGACCGCCCTTCCGGACCGCTCGCCGGGACCGGGAGAGATCCGTGTCAAAGTCTCCGCATGCGCTGTCTGCCGGACGGATCTCCATGTTGTCGATGGCGATCTACCCAACCCCGTCCTTCCCATCATTCCCGGTCATGAAATCGTCGGCCGCATCGATGCGATTGGTGAAGGTGTGGAAGGACTGGGATTGGGAGACCGGGTCGGGATTCCCTGGCTCGGCCATAGTTGCGGAGTGTGTTCCTATTGTACGGCGGGCCGCGAAAACCTCTGCGACCACCCCCTCTTCACCGGTTTCACGCGCGATGGTGGCTTTGCGACTGCGGCGATCGCCGACGCCCGCTATGCGTTCCCGCTCGGCGAGGCCGGCGACGACGTGTCACTGGCCCCTCTGCTGTGCGCCGGCCTGATCGGATGGCGCTCTCTCGTCATGGCCGGCGAAGGCCATCGGGTCGGGCTCTACGGGTTTGGCGCCGCCGCGCATATCGTCGCGCAGGTGGTCCGATGGCAGGGCCGTTCCGTTTTTGCCTTCACCCGCCCCGGAGATGTCACCACCCAGGCGTTCGCCCGTTCCCTCGGTGTCGCCTGGGTAGGCGGCTCCGACGAACTACCGCCCGAGCCTCTCGATGCCGCGATTATCTATGCGACCTCCGGCGAGCTGGTTCCAGCCGCCCTCAAAGCACTGCGCAAAGGTGGGCGCGTCGTGTGCGCCGGCATCCACATGAGCGAGATACCGGGATTCCCCTATGATCTGCTATGGGGAGAACGGCAGATCATGTCGGTCGCCAACCTGACGCGCCAGGATGGTCTCGACTTCCTCGGGCTGGCGCCGAGGATCGGCATCGTCACACATACGAACCGCTATCCTCTCGATCAGGCCAACCAGGCGCTGAGCGACCTTAGAGCAGGACGGTTCGAAGGCGCGGCCGTCCTCGTTCCATAGCATGCCCGGGCCGGCTCCCGACCGGCCCGCCGTGTCTGCCTGCTCGCGGACTACCAAGCAGCTTTTGATATCTCAGGCGACTATGATCTCGTTGCGGACGTCGGTCACGCCTGGTGCGGCCCACGCCGTCGCGGCGGCTACCTGCCTGTCATGGGGAGACGGGACTGTCCCTCCCAGCACGACCGTGCCATCGTGAGCGCTGACCGTGACCGTCTTGGGATCGAAATACCATGACCGATGCAGCGCATGCATGATCTCGTCGCTGATGTTGGTCACATCGACTTTGCGCTTGATGGTGACCTTGTCGGATATCCCGATCACCCCCGGTAGCCGCAGGAGGGCGTGCTTGGCGTTTTCCTTTTGGAAATGCCAATCGACTTCGCCGGTCAACGTGATCCATCCCTTCTCAACCTGGACCTTGATGGCATCGCGCGGAATCGAGACATCCCAGGCGAGGCGATGAACCGCAGCCGCCGCGATTTCCTCGTCCTCACGCTTTGCATGGGCGGGCAGCCGAACCTCGATTTCCTCGACCACGGCCTTGACGCCCTTCACCCTGCGGGCGGCGCCTTCCGCTGCATGCTTTTCGGCGAAACTGGTAACGTGGCCGCTCAGCGTGACCACGCCATTGTCAGCCGCAACACCGATATGGGCGGCGGTGACACTGGGCTCCCAGGTCAACTCGGCGAGAACGCTTTCCTGAAGATGACGATCCTTGGACATGATGTTTCTCCGTAAGTCTTTGAACGCTCGGCACGTCTCGACATTAGGTTGGGCGGAGGATTGATGGATAAACCGATGCGGCAAGCTCAGGGCAAAGTCGCCTTTAACTGCCCGGAGCCCGTCGCGATGCAGTCTTAGCGTCACGCACATGAGCGGCATTCCGTAAGTTTACGGATCTCGAAATGGACATCAGGCAGGGCGCTCTCAAATCGTCGCGGCGCCGCGGTTCGATGCGCCGGCTCCGCCCGCTTTAAGTATCATTGCGGATACTCACCCCGCTGCGTTCGCGGAAAAAATGCAGCGTCATCAGAGGTGCGCCATGCAGAGGGCTTCACACACAGTTACCGACGTCACGCTGCGTGAGACGATCCACGATCTGCGCAACCTGTTTGGCATCGTTGCCTCCGCCAGACATATGCTGGACGACAACCCCACCGGCGAGCGCCGCACCCTCCTGCTCGATGCGATCGAGGACGCTGCCTTCCGGGGTGATCGGCTCACCACCGCAATGCTTTCGCAAGCCGTGCCGAACCCTGGAGCGTCTGTTGATCTCAATGCGCATCTGCGCGGCCTCGAGCCGCTTCTCCGCGCCCACGGTAACGGGCAAATCGAGATCAGCTTCAAGCCATGCACGGCCCCACTGCCGGTACGGCTCGATCTTGCGGGCCTCGATGCGGCGGTACTGGA
This sequence comes from Sphingobium arseniciresistens, assembly GCA_029167225.1. GTDB lineage: Bacteria > Pseudomonadota > Alphaproteobacteria > Sphingomonadales > Sphingomonadaceae > Sphingobium > Sphingobium arseniciresistens. The sequence goes on along the minus strand of JARFNK010000011.1, from coordinate 79,791 downwards.
ACTGGTTTCCAACGCCTGTTCGGCCGTGGTCGGCTCGGGCGCGATTTTGATCCGCACCAAATCCGCAGGGCGCTTCGCACAGCTCATCGTCGCAGACAATGGAAATGGCATGACCAAGGTCGAGCTTGCTCGGGCTTTGACGCCCGCCGACAAGCCAGCTGCGAACGGCACCGGCCTTGCGCGTATTGGACATTTCGCGATGAATGCCCAAGGCAATCTGCGCATCCGCAGCCGCAAGGCCCAGGGCACCATTGTCTGTGTCACCTTGCCGCTTGGCACCGACATCACCGGCGCCGCAACCGCAGACACACCCGCAAAAATGCAGTGCGATACGGAGGAGATCAGCGATGAACAACGACGCCCAATTGCAGCATGATGTGCTTGCCGAGCTTGAATGGGAACCCAGCATCGACCACGCCGACATCGGCGTCGCGGTTACCGATGGCGTGGTGACCCTGTCGGGCTTCGTCAAAAGCTTTACCCAGAAAATGGCTGCCGAAAAGGCCGCCCGCCGCGTTGCAGGGGTCAAGGCCATCGCGGAGGAAATCACCGTGCGTCTGGCTTCACAGCCGAAGACGGCCGACCACGAGATCGCCCGGCGCATTCTCGATCTGTTCGAATGGTCGGCGGCGATTCCCCACGACAAGATTGCGGTCAAGGTCGAGCATGGACGGGTGACACTCACCGGCACGGTAGACTGGTATTATCAGATGAACGAGGCGCGGAAGGCCGCGAGCAAGATCCACGGCGTCACCGGGGTCAGCAATCTGCTCGAACTGCGCAAGGTGCCGACCGCCACCAACGTCAAGGAATTGATCGTCGCGGCATTCAAGCGGAACGCCGATCTCGATGCCGCGTCGGTCACGGTGATCACCGACGGAAGCAAGGTCACCTTGGGCGGCAAGGTCCGCGCATGGAGTGAACGGCAGATCGCCGAGCGAGCGGCCTGGGCCGCGCCGGGCGTCACCATCGTCGAGGATCACATCGTCGTCCTGTAGCGCTCTCATAACGCAGGCTTCTGCTGCCCTGAAGATGCGTAGACTTACTAATTATCGGGTCAAAGAGACGCGCATAGTCATGTCAATGAAACGCAGGTGCCGCGTGGATGGAGGCGGGAATTGAAGAACATATTGCTCCTCGTGCACGACGACGCGGGACAGGAGGCACGGTTCCAGACCGCGCTCGACATCACCCGCGCGCTTGAAGGCCATCTGACCTGTCTCGACGTCGCGCAGGTGCAGGTGATCGCGGGCGATTATTCGGGTGGCGCCGCAACCGCAATGCTGATGGCCGACGAGCGGGAGCGGGAAGCCGCCAATCGCGTGACGCTCGAGGCGAGGCTGGCCCATGAAGGCGTGCCATGGGACTGGATCGAGAGCAGCGGCGGTCTCGCGGAATGCGTTACCCGTGCGGCTGGACTTGCCGACCTCATCGTCGTCAATCGCAAGCTCGATGTCTTTCCAGAGCCGGACATGCGCGGCGTCACCGCATCGATCGCCGTCCGCTCCGGGACACCGGTGGTCGCTGTGCCCGACAATGTCCGAAGCCTCGACGTCACAGGCCGCGCACTGATCGCTTGGGACGGCTCGGATCCGGTGATGGCCACGATGCGCGCCTGCGTACCCCTCCTCAAGCTCGCCGAGGCGATCCAGCTCTTGACGATCGATGATGGAGGCGAAGGAGTTCCCGCGGAAGAGGCGGCCGCCTATCTTTCACGCCACGACATCCATGCCACGATCAGGCGCGTCGCCGGCAAGCACCGGCATGCCGACGATATAATCGCTGAGGAATGCGCCGCATCGGAGGCAAGGTACTGCCTCATGGGCGCTTTTAGCCACAACCGGCTCGTCGAAGCCCTCTTCGGTGGCGTGACACGCCGAATGCTGAGCACCAGCAAGCTGCCGCTCATTCTCGGCCACTGATAATTTTGCCCTCGCCGCTTGAGGCGGGGCCATTCCCTCCGAAAGGAACACCCAATGCCCAAGACCATGAAGGCGGCGGTCGTCCGCCAATTCGGCGAGCCGCTGACCATCGACGAGGTGCCCGTACCCCAAGCCGGTCCAGGGCAGATCCAGGTCGCCATCCAGGCCTCCGGCGTTTGCCATACCGATCTCCACGCCGCCGAAGGCGATTGGCCCGTAAAGCCCAATCCGCCCTTCATCCCCGGCCATGAGGGCGTGGGCTTCGTATCGCAGGTTGGCGCGGGCGTGACCCATATCAAGGAGGGCGACCGGGTGGGCGTCCCCTGGCTCTACAGTGCTTGCGGTCATTGCGTCCACTGCCTGGGCGGCTGGGAGACGCTGTGCGAAACCCAGCTCAATACCGGCTATTCCGTCAATGGCGGCTTTGCCGACTATGTCGTCGCCGACCCAAATTATGTCGGCCATCTGCCCCCGAACATCAGCTTCATCGAGATCGCCCCGATCCTGTGCGCCGGCGTCACGGTCTACAAGGGGCTGAAGATGACCGATACCAAGCCCGGCGACTATGTCGCGATCAGCGGCATCGGTGGGCTGGGCCACATGGCCGTGCAATATGCCAAGGCGATGGGGCTTAATGTGGCGGCGATCGACATCGATGACGCCAAGCTCGATCTTGCCCGGCGGCTTGGCGCGACCATCACCGTCAATGCCCGCAACGAAGACCCGGCTGAGGTCATCAAGCGCGAAACCGGCGGGGGCGTGAACGGCGTGCTCGTGACGGCGGTCAGCGAAAAGGCCTTTGCGCAGGCCGTTGGCGTCGTCGCCCGCGGCGGCACGGTCGCGCTGAACGGCCTGCCACCGGGAGATTTCCCGCTCAACATCTTCGGCATGGTGCTGAACGGCATCACCGTGCGTGGCTCGATCGTTGGAACACGGCTCGACCTGCAGGAATCCATCGATTTTGCGGCGCAGGGCAAGGTTCGAGCGACGGTGGAGACGGCCGGCTTGTCGGACATCAACACCGTGTTCGAGCGCATGCACAAAGGTCAGATCGAGGGCCGCGTCGTTCTCGATCTGACAGCATGAACAGGCGCCGCACGATTGATCCGGTTACTCGGGTCAACCGGACAACGAGTGTCCTTCGTACTGAAGAGATAGCACGGCTCGGCTGGCCAAAATTCCTGCGCGACAATAGATTGCAGGTTAATAATTATCACGTTATCAATCTGACATGGCAGACAAGCGCACCCTGAGCGAGCAGCAGTTGACGACCGGACTGATATTGTTGGGGCGGCATTACTCTCGGCAACTCGACAAGGTCGTCGATGACCTGGGATTGTCGGGTTCGAGCGCTATTCCACTCGCGATATTGAGCCGCATGGGAGAGGGGACGCGCCAGGGAAGTCTGGCGCAAGCTCTGGGCGTGGAAGGTCCTGCCCTCGTTCGTCAACTGGACAGGCTATGTGCGCTCGGCCTCGTGGAGAGGGTCGAAGATGCGGCCGACCGGCGCGCCAGGAATCTGTATTTGACCATCGCGGGGCGGCGGGTTGCAGCGGATGTCGAAGCCCGGTTCGCGCGGCAGCGCCGCACGCTGCTGGCAGGCGTTCCCGACGAAGACATCGAAGCGGCCCAGCGCATTTTCAGGATTCTCGAAAACAGGATGAGTGAGCCATCCGACCTCGAGTAGCCGGAGGGGTGAAGCCAACTCAAGGCGGCAGCACGACATCAATATCTAGGAAGACACCGCCTCGAAAGAGGAACCTTGAAGCCTATATCTGGAAGAGGATTTCATGACCTACGCGGCTCCCGTTGATGAACAGCGCTTTGTGCTTGCCCACATCGCGCGGATTGGCGAGATTGGCGCCGATCCGCGTTTTTCAGCGACCAGTGAAGACATGGTCGATGCGATCGTGGAGGGCGCTGCTGCCTTCGCCGAGGGGGAGTATGCGCCCCTGCTGCGTTCAGGGGACACGGTCGGAGCGCGATGGGACAATGGTGTCGTCACCATGCCGGATGGCTTCCGGGCAGCCTATCGGGCCTTTGTGGCCAATGGCTGGGGCACGCTCGCAGGCCCGGTAGCGTTCGGCGGACAGGGGCTACCCTTTTCGCTGGCGACTGTGGTCATGGAGGACCTGGGCACGGCCAATATGGGTTTCTCCCTGGTCAACATGCTGACCCCCGGCGCGATCGAATCGCTGGTCGCCCATGGCAACCCGCAGCAGCAGGCCGCCTGGCTGCCCAAGCTGATCACGGGAGAGTGGCCGGGGACCATGAACCTGACCGAACCCCAGGCCGGTTCGGACGTGGGCGCGATACGCACCACCGCCACGCAGGCACCGGACGGCACCTGGCGAGTCAAAGGGCAGAAGATCTTCATCACCTTCGGCGAACATGACCTGGCCGACAATATCGTCCATCTGGTGCTGGCCCGCACACCCGGCGCACCAGAGGGCACCAAAGGCCTTTCGCTGTTCCTCGTCCCCAAATACCGACTGGACGAAGCTGGCGAACCCGGCGTGCTGAACGACGTCCATTGTGTGTCTATCGAACATAAGCTGGGCATCCACGCATCCCCCACCTGTGTCATGTCCTATGGCGACAATGACGATTGTGTCGGCGAACTGGTCGGCCCCGAAGGCGCCGGGATCAGAGCGATGTTCACGATGATGAACAACGCGCGGATCAATGTCGGCAACCAGGGCGTCCAGGTGGCCGAGCGCGCGACCCAGCTGGCGATCGCCTATGCCCGTGACCGCATCCAGTCGCCGAGTGCCGACGGCAGTTCGGGCAAGGCTTCAGTCGCCATCATCGAGCATCCCGACGTGCGCCGGATGCTCCTGCGGATGAAAGCGCAGACCCAGGCCGCCCGTGCGCTGCTCTATTATGCGGCCGGTCAGGTCGACCGCGCGCATATGGGGGACGCGGCGGCAAAGGCGCGGGTCGATCTGGTGACGCCTCTCGTCAAGGCGCATGGCACCGACATCGGCTGCGAGGTCGCGTCGCTGGGCGTGCAGGTGCATGGCGGCATGGGCTTCATAGAGGAGACTGGCGCCGCCCAGCATTACCGCGATGCCCGCATCACCCCGATCTATGAAGGCACGAACGGTATCCAGGCCGCCGATCTGGTGGGGCGCAAGCTGACCGGTGATGGCGGCGCGGCGCTGCGGGCGCTGGTTGCCGACATCCGTGCGGAAATCGGTGATGAGATCACGCTTGCCACTCTGGCCGATGCCGTCGAGCAGATCGCCGCATGGATGCTGAACGAGGCGAGCGTGAACGACCGCCTGGCCGGAAGCTATTCCTTCCTGACCATGCTGGCGACGCTGACCTGTGGCTGGCTGATGGCCCGGCAAGCCGGGGTTGCCGCGGCCCTGATGGTCAAAGGCGAAGGCAATCCCGCCTTCCTCAAGTCGAAGATCGCCGCAGCCCGCTTCCATCTCGACCAGATCGTGCCCGAAGCGACAGGCCTGAAGTCCGCCGCGCTGGCGGGCGCAGCCCCGCTTTATGCCCTGACCGCTGGGGAACTGGCGGCATGAGCGATCTCTTCGCGTCCCTTTACACCAGCAAGCGCATTTCCCCCGGCCAGGCGGCGGCTCTGATCCCGTCGGGTTCGAAGGTCGCGATGGGGCTCGGCGTCTCCCAACCCCCGGCGCTTCTGGAGGCATTGGCCCAGCGAGCCGGCGCGGGCGAAGTCTCGGACATTTCGCTCTATTACATGCTCGCCACCGCCATCGCCGGCGAGACCGTGCTGCGTTACGAACTGCGTGATCGCATCCGGCCCGTCAGCCTGTTCCACAGCGGAGTGGAACGCGCTCTTGATGCGATCGGCCTTCGCGAGAACGTTCCTTTGGTCGAGGTGATCCCGGTCGCGTTCAGTCAGGTGCCGCGCATGCTTACGGAGCATATCGGCGTCGACACGCTCCTCATCACCGTATCGCCGATGGATGAGGACGGCAATTTCAGCTTCGGGACCAACACCGACTACGCCCTTGCCGTATCCCGATCTGCGCGTCGCGTCATTCTGGAGGTCAATCCGCACATGCCGCGGGTCCAGGGCAATTGCGTGATCCATGTCTCGCAGGTGACGGCGCTGGTCGAGCATGCCGCGCCTTTGCTCGCGCTGCCGGAGGCGAGCCCCGGCGCAGAAGATCTGGCGATCGCAAAGATCATCGCGGGACTGGTCGAGGACGGCGCCTGTCTCCAGATGGGTATCGGGGCTTTGCCCGACGCGGTCTGCTCGGCTCTGCGCGGCCATCGGCATCTGGGCATCCATACCGAATTGATGACCCCCGGCATGGCGGAGCTCATGCGCCTCGGGGTCGTGGATAACAGCCGCAAGCAGCAGCATGCCGGTCGTTCGGTCTTCACCTTCGCGATGGGCGATGCGCCGCTCTACGACTATATCGACGGCAATCCCCTGCTGGAGGCCCACCCGGTCGATTATGTGAACGACCCGGCGGTAATCGCCCGCAACGACCGGATGGTCTCTGTCAACGCCACCCTGCAGGTCGACCTGGAAGGCGCGTGCAATTCGGAGTTCATGAACGGGCGCCAGTTCAGTGCCGCCGGGGGACAACTGGACTTCGTTCGCGGCGCTTATGCGTCCAGGGGAGGCCGGTCCATCATCGCCTGCCATTCCACGGCTGCTCGCGGCACGGTGTCGCGCATCGTCCCGGCTTTGTCCGGGCCGGTGACGACGCCGCGCAATGACACCCACATCGTCGTCACCGAACATGGCTGGGTAGACCTCAAGGGCAAGAGTGTCAGCGAACGGGCCCGCGCCCTCATCGCCATCGCGCACCCGGACTTTCGAGAGTCTCTGGAGCACCCACGATAAGCTGCCTTCTGGCATGGATCTAACCGAATAAGAATCAAAGGCCCGCTGGGTTCAGGGCGGCTGCCGGACAAATGGGAGAATGATATGCAGGGAAATCGTATCGCCAATACCGCCCTCGCGAGCCGGATCATGGATGCGGATTCAGCCGCCAGCCTGATTTCCAATGGCATGACGATCGGCATGAGCGGCTTCACTGGATCGGGCTATCCCAAGGCAGTGCCCGTGGCGCTGGCAAAGCGGATCGAGGCGGCGCACGCGGCCGGCGAGCGCTTTCGTTGCCGGGTCTGGACGGGCGCATCGACCGGCCCCGAACTCGACGGTGCGCTGGCCAGGGCCGACGGCATCGAGTTCCGCCTGCCCTATAATTCCGATCCGATCGCGCGCGAGAAGATCAATCGCGGCGAGATGGAATATTTCGACATGCATCTGAGCCAGGTGGCGCCAATGGCATGGCAGGGTTTCCTGGGTCCGCTCGACGTGGCGGTGGTGGAAGTGGCGGGCATCCGCGCCGACGGATCGCTGATCCCCTCCTCCTCGGTCGGCAATAACAAGACCTGGCTCGACCGCGCGAAGGGCGTGATCCTGGAGGTCAATCGCTGGCAGAACCTGGCGCTGGAGGGGATGCACGACATTTATTACGGCACCGCCCTGCCGCCGCACCGCGTGCCGATCCCGCTGGTGCGCCCCGACGACCGCATCGGCGACACCCATTTCCGCTGCGATCCGGACAAGATCATCGCGATCGTCGAAACCGACGCGCCCGACCGCAACCTGCCCTTTGCGGCTCCCGATGCGGCCGCGCACGCCATCGCCGGCCACCTGATCGAATTTTTCGGGCACGAAGTCAGCAAGGGCCGCCTGCCCGCGTCGCTGCTGCCGCTGCAATCGGGCGTGGGCAATATCGCCAACGCCGTTTTGTCCGGGCTGGTCACCGGACCGTTCGAGAATATGACCTCCTACACCGAAGTCATCCAGGACGGGATGCTCGACCTGCTGGATTCGGGCAAGCTGCGCATGGCGTCGGCCACCGCCTTTTCGCTGAGTCCCGAAGCTGCGGCGCGGTTGAACGCTGACATGAGACGCTATCGCGACAAGATGATCCTGCGGCCACAGGAAATCAGCAATCATCCCGAACTCATCCGCCGGCTCGGCTGCCTGGCCATGAACGGGCTGATCGAGGCGGACATCTACGGCAACGTCAATTCGACCCATGTGATGGGATCGCGCATCCAGAACGGCATCGGCGGGTCGGGCGATTTCGCGCGCAACGCCTATGTTTCGATCTTCGTCACGCCTTCCACGGCGAAGGGCGGCAAGATTTCCGCGATCGTGCCGCAAGCGAGCCATGTCGACCATATCAGCCAGGATGTGCAGGTGCTGGTCACGGAACAGGGCCTTGCCGACCTGCGCGGCCTCAGCCCGAAACAGCGCGCTGCGGTCATCATCGATAAGTGCGCGCATCCCGACTACCGGCCTGCGCTCGCGGACTATTACCGCCGCGCGCGCGAAAGCTCCTACGGGCAGCAATCGCCCTCCTTGCCGGGCGAGGCCCTGTCCTGGCATCAGCGCTTCATCGATACCGGGTCGATGCTGTCCGATCTCTGAGTAGTTGTCTGCCATCGCCTGGGGCCGCTATATTGGTTTCTATATGATTTGCACCGATATATATATTTGCGCGATCGTGGACCTAATCCTGTTGGGTTCGGCTCGATCAAAACCTCGTATGATCCCGTATATTCCCGAGCAGCCCCGGCCCTGATCTTTCCCGCAAGTGCAATCGGCGAGCGGGGTATGATGGTGAAGCTGGAAAAGATTGAAGCCTGGCACGCCATGGCGGCCGACTCCGTGCTCGACCGGCTGGATGCCGATATCGCCGGGCTCAGCCAGAGCGAGGCCGACGAACGACTGGTCCGGCACGGGCCGAATGCGCTCCCCAGCACGGCAGGCACGCATCCTGTCTTGCGATTTGTGGCCCAGTTCAACAACGCGCTCATCTATTTTCTGCTCGCGGCGGCCTTCGCCGCGGCTTTGCTCGGTCACCTGGTCGACGCATTCGTCATCGCGGTCGTCGTCCTGGTCAACGCGATCGTCGGCTTTGCCCAGGAAGGCAAGGCAGAGCGAGCGCTGGGCGCCATCCGCGACATGATCGCTCCGCACGCGACCGTGTTGCGCGACGGCGGGCGCCGGACGGTCTCGGTCCCCGATCTGGTCCCCGGCGATATCGTGATGCTCGAAGCAGGCGATAGGGTCCCGGCCGACCTGCGTCTGCTTCGCGCGCGGGGCTTGTTGATCGATGAAGCTCCGCTCACCGGCGAATCCGTGCCCGTCGAAAAGCAGGAAGAACCTGTCGAGGATATGGCCGGCATTGCAGACCAGCGCAGCATGGCTTTCTCCGGCACGCTGGTCGCCTCTGGCCAGGCCAGCGGCGTTGTCGCAGCGACCGGGACACAAACGCAGATCGGCCGGATCAGCAGTCTGCTGCAGGCCGTCGAGACCGTCACCACGCCTCTGCTCCGGCAGATCAATCGCTTCGCGCGCCGCTTCACCTGGCTGGTGATGGCCGGCTCGGTGCTGCTGTTCGCGTTCGCCGTCGTCGCGCGTGAGTTTCACTGGATCGACGCGCTGATCGCAGTGGTCGCGCTTGCCGTGGGCATCATCCCTGAAGGCCTGCCAGCCGTCATCACCATCACGCTGGCGATCGGCGTGCAACGGATGGCTTCGCGCAACGCGGTCATCCGGCGGTTGCCCGCCGTCGAGACACTGGGCGCCACTTCGGTCATCTGCTCTGACAAGACCGGCACATTGACACGCAACGAGATGATGGTCCGTCGTCTGCTCATCGAGCGGGATACCATTCTCGTTGGCGGATCAGGCTACGCGCCCGAAGGAGGTCTCACCAGCGAAGGCGCCGAGGATGATGCCGATGCGATTGCTGCGGCAAGCGCGATCCTTCGTTGCGGGCTGCTCTGCAACGACGCGCGGCTGAAGCGTGACGCCGGCCAGTGGAAGGTCGACGGCGATCCCATGGAGGGCGCCCTCGTCGCGCTGGCAATGAAGGCCGGCCTCAACGCCGATCATCTGCGTGCCGAATGGAAGCGGCTGGACGAGATCCCGTTCGACGCCGCCTACCGGTTCATGGCGACGCTCCATTCGGGACCGGCCGGCGAGCATGTCATCTTCCTCAAGGGTGCGCCGGAGGAGGTGATGGCGATCGCCGGCGTCGATCAGCGATTATGGGAGCGGCGGATCGCACGGGCGGCCGATCATGGCGAACGACTTCTCGGCTTCGCGATGAAGCGGCTAAAGGCGGGCAAGGCGCGCATCGCCTTCGAGGATCTCGAAGGCGGCGTCGAGTTTCTGGGACTGATGGGGTTCATCGACCCGCCGCGCGACGAGGCCAAAGCCGCGATCGCCGAATGCCGTTCGGCCGGCATCGCGGTCAAGATGATCACGGGCGACCATCTCGGCACGGCGCTTGCCATCGCCCGCCAGCTCCAGATCAGCGAGTATCCGCGGGGCCTTACGGGCAAAGACCTCGAAGCCCTTTCCGACGACGTTCTTGCTGCCCGCGTGCTCGAGATCGATGTCTTCGCACGCACCAGCCCCGAGCATAAGCTGCGGATCGTCCGTGCGTTGCAGTCCCATGGCCTCATCGTCGCGATGACCGGCGACGGCGTCAACGACGCCCCGTCGCTGAAGCAGGCCGATGTCGGCACCGCCATGGGCCACAAGGGCACCGAGGCCGCCAAGGAAGCGGCCGAGATGGTGCTGCTCGATGATAATTTTGCCTCGATCGTTGCCGCGGTCCGTGAGGGCCGCACCGTCTACGACAATATCCGAAAGGTGATCGCCTGGACCTTGCCCACCAATGGCGGCGAGACCGTAGCCGTCGTGCTGGCGATCCTGATCGGTTTCACCTTGCCGATGACCGCGACCCAGATCCTCTGGATCAATCTCGTACTGGCCGTGACGCTGGGTCTGGTGCTGGCGTTCGAGCCGAACGAGCCCGGAACGATGGCGCGGCGTCCGCGGCCGGCAAGCGCGCCTCTGCTCTCGCCGTTCATGCTCTGGCGGGTGCTGCTGGTCTCAGTCCTCCTGGCTGGCCTCGCGCTGGGTGTCTTCTTCCATACGTTGGGACAGGGCCGCGATCTTGAGACAGCGCGTACCATGGTCGTGAACATGCTGGTCGTCGCGGAGATCTTCTATCTCTTCAACGTGCGCTACCTCCATATGCGTTCGCTGACCTGGCGCGGCGCCATCGGAACGCCCGCCGTTCTTGGTGCGATCGCCGTCGTGGTGCTGGCGCAGCTTCTCTACACTTACGCCCCCTTCATGCAGGCGATCTTCGAAAGCCGCTCGCTCACCTTGGGCGACGGCGGGCTCATCATCGTCCTAGGACTTGCGCTGTTCTTCTGCCTCGAAGGCGAAAAGCTGCTGATGCGCCGCCTCGGCTGGTTCGAGGAGCTCAACTGACCCCCCTCCCCAACGATGAATGGATCTCTCATGACCATCCCGAACAGCCCCCGGAAAATTCTCCTTGCTACGGATATGAGTTGCCGCTGCGACCGGGCGCTCGACCGCGCCGTGCAACTGGCGCAGGAGCGGGATGCAGAGCTGATCGCGGCCTATGTCATCGATCCCTCGGAGACACGGCAGTTCCGCTTCGATCGCACGCCGGCGTCCTGGAGGCGGCTGCCAAGCCCCATCGACCGGATGAAATGGCGCCTCAGGCGCGACTTGGGGAAGTCGGCCGACACCATCCGAATCCTTGTCGAGGAAGGCGAGCCTGCCGAACTGCTCCTTTCAATGGCATTGCGCGAGGGCTGCGACCTCATCGTGACCGGCATTGCCCGCGACGAAACGCTCGGTCGCATGTTCCTCGGCAACACCGTCAACCGGCTGGTGCGCGGATCGCCGGTGCCTGTCCTGGTCGTCCATGATCGCGCGGTCCGGCACTATCGCGACATTGTCGTCGGCACAGACTTCTCGGAGGCCTCGCTACAGGCGCTGCTCACGACGGCGGCTTGTTTTCCGTCAGCCGCGCTGACGCTGTTCCACGGCTATGACGTTCCCTTCTCCGGATATCTCGACGAGCAGGATTTCAAGCGCGACCTCGGCGTCATGGAGAAGGAGCTCGGCAACAAGTTTCTGGCCGATGAGCGCGTCGACGACCGCCTCAGGGACAGGACCGACATCGTGATCGCGCACGGCAGCCCTGAGCGGTTGCTGAGCGACTATGTTGAGGACCAGCATGTCGATCTGACCGTCATCGGCAGCCATGGCCGCGGAGCCTTGTTCGACGCGCTGATCGGAAGCACGGCGAAGACACTTGTGGAAACGCTCGAAGGCGATCTTCTGATCGTCCGCTATCGGCCCAAAGAATAGCCCAAACATCTGTTTCGAAAAGTTAAATCACCGGCGGGGTTGTATGATCGGCCTCCGTAATATCCCGCATATAGACCGGCTCGAACGCACCATAGCCTCCTCCAAACGAGACGGAGGCGACGATGAAAAATATCCTTCTACTGGTACATGATGATGAGGGTCAGGAAGCCCGGCTGCAGGCCGCTCTGGACCTGACCCGAGCACTGGACGGCCACCTGTCCTGCATCGATGTCACGATGGTTCCCAATATCGCGGGCGACTATGACGGCACCGGATCGGCCATGCTGCTGGCCGACGAGCGCGACCGCGAAGCGGGAAACAAGGCCGCTCTGGAAGCCCGCCTGGCGTCCGAAGATGTCGTGTGGAGCTGGAGCGATGTGACGGGTTTCGCCGCTGAGGCCGTTATCGAGGCGGCGGCGCTTGCCGATCTCATCGTCCTCAACCGCAAGCTCGATCAGTTCCCCTATCCGGACATGCGGGAGCTGGCGAGCCGCATCGTCGTGAAGGCGCGCAAGCCCGTCGTCGCGGTGCCGGACGACGTGAGAGGCTTTAAACTTGGCCGCGCGCTCATTGCCTGGGACGGACAGGGGTCGGCCGCAGCGACCATGCAGGCGTGCGTCCCGCTCCTGGCGCTCGCCGAAGAGGTGCAGATCTTCATGGCGCGCGACGGCGCCGAGCAGACCGAGCCGACGGAAGCCGCGCAATATCTGTCGCGGCACAATATCCATGCCTCGATCCGCATCGTCGACGATGGCTTGACTGCTGCCGATCAGCTCATCGCCGACGAAGCCGCGAACTGGCACGCGGACTATATCCTGATGGGCGCTTATGGCCGCGGACGGCTGATGGAGACCTTTGGCGGTGTGACCAAGCGCATGCTCGCCCATAGCAAACTCCCGCTGATTCTCGGTCACTGACTTGTCGCGGGCCCTGGCCGCATCGTCCCCGTCCGCGGATATCGGCGGCGCGTTCTGGCAATATGGCCCGGACGCGCTGCTGACACGCCTCGAGTCTACCCGCGAAGGCCTGGCTGAGGCCGAGGCGGACACGCGGCTATCCCGTGACGGCCCCAACGAGATCGGGGAAACCGCACGGCGGCACATCTTCGTCGACCTTCTCCACCGCCTCGCCAACCCGCTGGTCGCCATCCTCCTCGTCGCAGCCGCCATCGCCGGCGTCACCGGCGATCTTGCGAGCTTCATCATCATTCTGGCCGTGGTGATCCTCTCGACGCTGCTCGACATGGTGCAGGAACATCGGGCGCAAGCCACGGCCGCAGCGCTCAAGCGCTCGATCGCGCTCCACGCGACCGTGCTGCGCGACGGCAAGCCGATCGAACTCCCGGTCAGTGCCATCGTGGCGGGCGATGTGCTGCAGCTCTGTGCGGGCGATCTTGTCCCGGCCGACGGGATCGTGCTCGCCTCCAACGGCGCGCAGGTCAACGAGGCGCTGCTGACCGGGGAACCCTATCCGGTCGAGAAGCGCATCGGACCGGATCCGGAAGCCTCGACTCCCGCCGAGGCCAGCGGCGCGCTGTTCCATGGTACGTCAGTGATCGCGGGCACGGCGACAATGCTGGTCGTGGAGACAGGTGCGCGGACCCGGTTCGGCGCCATCGCGCAATCCCTGGCGGCTGCGCCCGCACCCACCGCGTTCGAGCGCGGCATCCACAAGCTCGGCATGCTGATCGCGCGGCTCACGATCTTCCTCGTGCTGTTCGTGCTGCTGGCGCATCTGGCGCTCGGCCGCCCTCCTCTGCAGTCCTTCCTGTTCGCGATGGCGCTGGCGGTCGGGCTGACGCCCGAGCTGCTGCCGATGATCATGACGGTGTCGCTGGCGCGCGGCGCGCAACGCATGGCGAGCGCGAAGGTTGTTGTGAAGCGTCTTTCGGCGATCCACGATCTGGGCGAGATGGATGTGCTGTGCACCGACAAGACCGGCACGCTCACCGAAGCGCGGATCACCCTGGTCGGACATCCGGGCATCGATGGCGCGGACGACGATCGCGTCGCCGAATTGGCGGCGATCAACGCGCGGTTCGAAACCGGTCTCAAGAGTCCGCTCGACGAGGCTCTGATCACCCACATGACCGGCCGACCAATTGACGACTGGACGAAGCTCGACGAACGCCCGTTCGACTTCGAGCGGCGGCGGGTATCGGTGCTGGCCGAGCGCGAAGGCGAGCGGATCGAGATCGTCAAGGGCGCGCCAGAGACGATGCTGGCGCTTTGTCGGCAGGCGCGGGATCGGTCCGGCGCTCTGGTCGCGATCGACGAGGCACTACGCGCACGCCTGACTCAACTCCATGACGAACGCGCCGCGCAGGGCTTGCGCCTGCTCGGAATTGCCTGGAAGCCCGCACCGGACCAGCAGCGCATCGGCGACGGTGACGAGGATGGCCTCATCTTCGCGGGCTATTGCGTCTTTGTCGATCCGCCCAAGGCGAGCGCGGCTGAGGCGGTCGCCAGGCTAGAGGCCGCCGGCATTCGTATCAAGGTCATATCGGGTGACGCCGGCGCCGTTGTCGAGCATCTGGTCGCGAGTCTGGCGCTGCCTGTAGAGGGCCTGCTCACTGGAGAGGAGATCGGCAAGCTGGACGATGCGGCGCTCGCCGCGCGGGTCGACACTGTCGATCTGTTCGCGCGCGTGACGCCCGACCAGAAAGTGCGGGTCGTGCGGGCGCTTCGTGCGCGGGGCCATACGGTCGGGTTCATGGGCGACGGGATCAACGACGCTCCCGCCATCCACGCCGCAGACGTGGGCCTCTCGGTGGACGGCGCCACCGACGTCGCGCGGGAGGCGGCCGACATGATTCTCCTGGCGCCCGATCTCGGCGTCCTGGCCGACGGCGTGGTCGAGGGCCGCCGCACCTATGCCAACATCATGAAATATATCCGGATGGGGACAAGCTCCAACTTCGGCAACATGCTGACCATGGCGTTGGCCTCCCTGGTGCTGCCCTTCCTGCCGCTGACCGCGGTGCAGGTCCTACTCAACAACCTGATCTACGACCTCTCGCAAATCGGCATTCCCTTCGACAGCGCGGATGCGAGCGATCTCGCGCGGCCGCGTGGCTGGGATATGCCGGGCCTCGTGCGCTTCACGGCCATCATGGGACCGCTGTCGTCGATCTTCGACATTGCGACCTTCGTTCTCCTGCTCAAGGTCTTCCACGTCGACGTCGCGACCTTCCGGTCCGCCTGGTTCATCGAGTCGATGGCGACCCAGATCCTGGTGGTCTTCATCATCCGCACCGCCCGGCCGGCCTGGACGAGCCGCGCCCACATCGCCTTGGTCGTAACCGCCCTGGGCGGGCTTCTGGCCGCGCTCGCCCTGCCCTTCCTGCCATTCGCTTCGTTTCTGGACTTCGCGCCGCCAAGCGGCATGGTGGTGGGCGCGATCGCCCTCCTGGTCGCCGCCTATCTTGCCATCTCCGAGGTGATGAAGCGCTTTGCCCTTCGTCCAGCATCATGACCGAGCGGCCGGCGCCTATGTTGGAAGAGCATCGCAGAGGGACGCGAACGAGCGGGCCAGGCCGATGGCTGACCGGCATTCTGCTTGTCGGCCTGGTTGTCGGAGCCATCGGGCATCTCACCGAGTTCGAACAATTCGCGCAGCTCATCGAGGAAGCGCAGCCAGGCTGGCTCATCCTTATCCTCGGCTTGCAACTGGCGACCTATGCGAGCGTGGCGTGCGGCTGGTCGGCGACACTGCGCCGGAACGGCGCGCCGCAGCCCCTCTCCCGGCTCATCCGTATCGCCGTGATCAAGCTGTTTGCCGATCAGGCCATCCCGAGCGCTGGCATGGGCGGCAATGTGCTGCTCGTCGATCGGCTTCATGCCCTGGGTGTGCCGCGCGGCGCCGCTGTGGCCGCGTTGCTCGTATCGATGATCGGCTTTTACGCCGCCTTCGCGATCCTGGCCCTGCTCATGCTCTTCCTGCTTTGGCACAATGGCGCGGCGTCTCCCCTTATTGCCGGCACCGTGACCTTATTCCTGGCGGTCGCGTTCGCCATTCCCGCGCTTGCCCTGTGGCTGCGTCGCCGGGGACGCCGCCCGCTCCCGCCGGCATTGGCGAAAATAGGCGTCGTGCGGACTTTCATGCAGACTGTTGGCGAAGCACCGCCGGAATCGCTTCGTGACCGATCCCTCATCCTCAAAGTGGCAGGCTTTAACGCGTTCGTCTTCGTGGCCGATGCGGCAACGCTATGGGCAAGTGTCCGGGCTCTAGGACAGGCCCTGCCCTTTGCGCCGGCCTTCATTGCGCTCGTCATGGCGTCGATCGTGGTGACACTGGGTCCGGTTCCGCTGGGCCTGGGCAGCTTCGAAGCAACATCGACCGCAATGCTCCATCATCTCGGCGTTCCGCTCGCGGCGGCCTTTGCCGGCACGATGCTGACACGCCTGTTCACGCTGTGGCTGCCACTGCTCCCCGGCCTCATCCTGCTGCGATCGCCCAGGAGCGGCTGATTTGGAGGCTTGCGCGGGACACCCACTGTCAATGAGGCCGGACTGTGACGATTTCTTCCATATTGGCGATTTTCGATCCCACCGAAGCGACCGACGGGTTTGCTGACACTATGCTGGGCGTGGCCAGGATATTCGAGGCTGAACTGACTCTCGCGCTTCTAGCGCCCGCGCCCGTTGCGGGCGAACGCGCATATCCGAGGCACCTGACCACCCAACGGTTCAACGAGCTTGTGGAGGCGAAGGAAAAGCGCCTCTGGAGCGTCGCCCGCAAGGAGAATTGCGAGGTCCGAATCTTCGTGGACCTGGTCGACGCCGCTCTGAGCGCCGTGGTGCGTCAATCGCGTTGCCATGACATGCTGCTTGTCGGTCCGATCGACACGTTCGCCGACGCCGACCTTTATCACATGCTCCTCCAGAAACTCCTCCTCCTGTCCGGTAAACCGATCCTCCTTCTGCCGCCTGCCGGCCTGGAGGGTCGCCCTCGTCGTCTCGTCGTGGGCTGGGACGGACTGCGCGAAGTGACGCGTGCCCTGGACTGCGCCTTGACGCTGTGTGCAAGCGACGCTGAGTTCGATCTGATCTCGGTCCTGCCGTTGCCCGGATCGCCGATCTTGCGGACGTCCGCGGACGATATGTGCGCCCGGCTCCAGGCACGGAACCTAAATGCGAGGCAAAGCCTTGCGAGAGCCGAGCATGAGACTGTCGCTGCCACGCTGCTGGCACATGCGGTGGCGGGCAATGCCGACCTGATCATTCTGGGTGGATTTGGGCATTCACCGATTAGGGAGAGCGTCTTTGGCGGCGTGACGGATGAAGTCATTCGCAACCGGCACACCACGCCGGTCCTCATCGTTCATTGAGGGTGCCCGGCATCGCGCGCGGGAAATCCTGGACCAAATATGCTAGCGGGAAAGCCATCATGATCGAAGCCTGCGACCAGCACGGCTGTCACGAAAGGCTTTCAAGCGGCGTGTAGGGCATAGCATCGCACTGCAGAGTGACCGCCAGCCCACCGGGGATCAAACAGGAATTGGGAGCAAAAGATGCTGCATGGCTGGATCCTCTTCCATCATGAACTGGATCCGGCGATCCCAGAGGTGCCCGAAGTCCTGCGCTTTCAGGAAGCGGCGAGCGCGATGGGGATCGATCTCTCGGTTTACGATCCGCACCGCTTCGATCTGATCGTCGGCGGCGACGAGGATTGGGCGGTCACCTACAATGACTGCCCGATGGGCCGCCCCGACTTCATCATTTGCCGCACGGGCGCGGAGACTGATTATTACACGCTCGCCCTGCTGCGCCACTTCGAGCGTCGCGGCGTGCGGCTGATCAATGGCCCGGCGACGATCGAGCGCGTGGCCCACAAGCTGCACACGCTCCAGAGGCGCCCAAGGGAGCCCGCGGCCCGCTTGAGGAGACGCAATGTCACCCATGACCCCGCCAAGCAGAACAGCGCCGTGAGGAGGACGAGCCAGGGATTATGCTGGTGGACGATGCAACTCAACACCGTCATGATGGTACGCGCCCTTTCACAACTCGACTGCGCCAGGCCGATCGACCGAACCCGCCGCTTGGTTTTCCATCTCGTCCAATTGCCGGGGGCACCGCGAGCGTCGCCCGGTCGTTCTTGCGGACATAGACAGAGATGACGTGCCGGCCGGTTTGCGCATCGAAGAACTGGACGACGGCGTTCGCGTTGGAGGTCACGACCCCCAGCCGCGCTGTCGCGCTTTTCGGATCGACCCGCCGATCGACGGTCACGCTTCCGCTCGCGGGGAACGGCAGACCGAATCTTCTGTCCGGCAGCCAGCCCTTGTGCTTGAGCGGGTAATAGGCCGGGATGACGGTGAGCAGCACGCTCAGGGCAAATGGCAGCCATCCCACCCGAAAACGGCTGGAGGCGTTTCCGGCGAACCGCCCGCGCTGATAGTCGTGATCCCGGTCGATGGCATCGAACCATGCCCCTCCCGTCCGACCGGCGCGTGCACGATAGCGCTCGCGCATGTAATCCCGATCATCCAGTCCCATCGCGGATTATCCTTCGAAGGCGATCTGAAGCGCCTCTTCCCGAAGCGGACCGATAACTCGAAGCACCGCCGGAATGGTGGGCCGAGCCGATGCCGGAATGCGAAAGGTCCGATAGCCCGCATCTGACGTCATCGCATCGCGGATGCGGTCCCTCGCCGCGCTATGCGACCAGTCATCGATTTCGATGAGGGCGACCACCTTGCCAGTGGTCGGATCCTGCACCACGAAGTCGATGATCTTTTGCGAGAACGCGTTGCGATCCGCTGGCGAAGATCGTCGGCCAGGCCGTGCCGGCGCTTTCAGAAGCGCGCCCATCGCCACCTGCGCATGAAAGCGATACATGGGTAAGATTTCCTCTAGCACGACGAGCATGGCCTCCTCGCGCCGGGTCATCAGGGGTTTGGCTACGGGCGCAGGCGGACCGGACAGGCCGAGGGCTGTGCCCAGGATCGCGAGCAAGATCGTAACCGAGCCCACAAGGATGAGGACCGGCACGATCGAACTCAGCATCGGGCCGACGATGTTCAGCTTTTCCATGGCCGCGCTCTCAGCCCCAGCCGTCCCGGCGACCTTCGCCATTGTCGCGCAGGTTGCGACCATCCAGGGCCGACCGGCGGATGTTGAGCTCGATCTCGTCTCCCTTGTGGGTGAGTTGGACGTCGCGCGGGTCGATATTGTTTCGCCGGGTGTAGTCGTCCGCTGCCTTTTCACTGCCGAACTTGCCGGCCTGTTCGAAGTCCCAACCCATCGTTCGTCTCCTTCTCTTGGCCGCGGGCACCGCGCCGGCGACTTCACCATTCACAAGTCGAGTCCGAGGCTGCGCTCGGGCAGGGGCGGCAGCGGATCGCCGCGATCGGGTTTCAGATCCGGCGGCGCCTGTGGGGTCTTCGCGGCCGGCGCGGGTGCCGCGCCAGCGGGCAGCGGCGGCAAGTCGGTCGGGATCGGCGGGAGGTCCGAGAGATCGACCCCGTCGATTGGACCTGGGTCGAATGTCTCGCGCGACTGAGCGCCTGGCCCCTTCTTGCCATCGATGTCGAGGCGCCCGAGCGTCTCGAGCGAAGAGGTCTTGTCGCCGGGGTTCATGTCGAGCTGGCGCCCGAGCTTCTCCTTGTCGTCCACAACCATGGTGAGCTCGTCGCGCACGCGCGTGACGAGGACGTTGAACAGGCGCTGATTGGAGAGGAAGCGTTCGAATGACGACATCACGCCGATCGCCTTGTCGGTCGTGATCCCCTCGGCCATGTGCATGTTGAGCGAATATGCGAGGTCGAGCCTCGACAGCATGGGATCGCCGAGGCCAAGCGTCAGGTGATCCTTACCGGCCGTCTCGACGGTCACGCCGCCCGCGTCGACGCCAACGACGCGCGCCAGGGCGGCATTGTGCAGCCCGCGCGGCTTGTCGTTCGCGGTCCAGCGGATGCGATCGCCTTCGCGCAGGTGCAGGTCCTTCTTCTCGGAAAGCTGCAGCCGATCGCGCTGCTCGGTCGGTGACAGCTTCTGCGGATTGAAGCGGATCTTGCGGCGGCCGTCCGCAAGCTCGATCTTGCCGTTCGCATGCACCTTGAGGACATCGTAGCGCCCACCCCGGATGCCGACATCCTGCGCGCCGCCCCGGCCGACCTCGAGCGTCTGGCCAGCCCGGTAGGTCGAGGCGTAGCGGAGCTCCTCGCGCGTTGTATTGACCCGTTCGTAGACTGTGAGGTGGATGCCCTGCCCCTTCACGCTGCCTTCGGCGATCAAACCGTCCTGGATGCGCTGGTTGATGATCGCGCGCGCGTCGCGCCCGGACGCGAAGACGGCGGTCACCTCGCGTTCCGGCTGCGAGAGCGCCAGCCACATATCGGCGGCGGCCACTGCGGGATCGGCATTTTCGGTTACGTGATCGCCGAGGACCTTCATCGCGGCGCTCGCCTTGCCGATATTCGCCAGCTCGGCGACCACCCTCAGCTTCTGGTGTTGTTCGGTCAGCGGCTGTCCTGGCCGGCCGATGCGGATGTTCTGCATCATGCGGGCCATCGTCACGCCTGCGGCCTGGATCATAGCAAAAGCCTTGCCCCAATCGATCGATGAAAGCTGCTGGCGGTCACCGACCAGAACGAGCTTGTCGACGCCCAACGCCGCGCTGATCTGGTGGATCTTGAGCATGTCATTCGAGGACACCATCGAGGTCTCGTCGACGATCAGCATCGTGCCGGCGAACTTCTCCCGCGCTGCATCGTAGCGCGGCGTATCTCGCTCGGTGACGAAGCGCTCGTTCGCGAGGACGAAGGACGCAATCGTCTGGGACTTGATGCCGGCTCCCTCGGCGATATCCGCGACCATCTTGTTCTGGAAGGCGAGACCGGTGATCTCCTTGCCTTCGGTCTCCGCGACCCGCGCAACCGCCTGCAGCATGGTCGACTTGCCCGCGCCCGCAACGCCCTGGACGGCAACGGTGCGATCGGCAGAGGAGAGGATCATCGTTGCGGCCGCGAGCTGGCCGGAGTTGAGCGGCTTGTCGGCGACCTCCTGCAGCCTTGCCGGCGCGGCGTCAGGGGCAACGATCGGGTTGGCTGTCCCCTTGCCGTCCTCGACTGCGGCAAGGATCTTCTCTTCGGTGCGCAGCGCTTCCTGCGTGGTCACCATGCGGCCGGTCCGATCCGCGGCCGTTGCGACGCCCGGTATGAGCTGGCGGTTCGTCACGAGCCGGTCGATCCGCCTCTCGATCATGTCGACGGTGACGCCCTTGAGGCCGAGATCGAGCGCGGTCTTGCTAAGCACATTGACGGGCCAGGCGGCCTCGCGTTCGGAGAGGATACGCACGGCGGAGGCGACCGCGAATTGCGCGCGCGCTTCCGCTGGCGACTTGACCGCTCGGGCGAGCGCATTGTCCACCAAAGGGTCCTGGGGACGTAGCAACCCACCCAGTGTCTGGCGCGCGCCATCGACGGCACCGACAATGGCGCGGTAGCCGCGCTCGAGAGCATTGTCCGAAGCCGCCATTCCGGCGCGCGCCTCGGCCGCCGCCCGCAAGTCCTTGCCGTCGAAACCGTGGGCAGCAGCCTGGTCGATCCAGCCCTGCTTCAGCGCTGCGCGATCCTCGACATCGAGCTTGGGATCGCGCGAGCGCTTGGTGATTTCGCGCAGGCCCTCAGGCGACTTGATGCCCAACTGGGTTGCGCGATCGAGGATCTCTTCGCGGCGTTGACTAAATTCGCCGATGACGGCCCTGGGGACGCCCGAGATTTCGAACGTGCCATGCTTGCCCTTGAGGTCCAGCTGATAGCCGATCCGCTCGAGCCCGGCGCGCAGGAAGGCATGATAAATCGAGCCGATGATACTGTTGTGGCTCCAGAGCTTGTCGGCGTGGAGCGCCTGCCATTTGCCGTCGGGCATCCGGGTCAAATTGGCGATGACGGCATGGATGTGGCCCTGCGGGTCGAGCGCGCGGCTGGTGTCGTGCTGGAAAAGCGCATAGACGAGATTGCCGGTCTGGACCGGCACCTTGCGCCCTTCGACGTCGCGGCGCCCCTCGGCGAGGTTCTTCTCGACCCAGGCCATGGTCGCCTTGACCGCAGCCATATTGGCCTCGAGCACACGTTTGTCGCCGGCGACATAGGCCATGATCGACGCCGATTTCGGCATGGAGAAGGTGAGGTCGTAGCCGGCGCGGCGGTTTTCCACTTGGGCAACCCCCTCGCCGCTCGGAAGAATGCCGTTGAGGACGCCCTCGAACGCATCCTTGGAGACCTCGCCGGACAGGCCGAGGGCGTCCGCCCCCTCCCCGCCCCAAGCGCTGATTTCGGAGGATCCCTCGACCGTATAATAGTCGTCCTTCGCGAAATAGTTCGCGGCACCGGAAGCGGAGCGGACGCCGGCGACCGAGAGCATCAGATGCCCATATCCATGCCATCATCGTCGCGGCCGCTGGCAAAAGCCTGGCGCAACTCGACAAGAGTCTGGTCCTCGACCTGCGGGCTCGTCTCGCCATGCCGCTGACCGTCACGGCGATCGTCCCGGTCGCGCGCGGAGACCGGCTGCTCCTCGCCGCCGGCGCGCACCGCCTGCGCCTTGTCCGCCGCATGGGTAGCGGGCGTTGCCTGTTCGTCCAGATCGTCGGCGCGCTGGGCTGCGCGCCGGGCGGCCTCGTCCTCCTCCTCGACCTCGGCCGACAGGATCCGCGCCGCCAGATCCTTCGCGAGATTGGTGGTCTCGGCCACCTCCTCCACCACTTGGCCTGAGCCGTCGCGCCCGCCCGCTTCCCCTGCCCCATCCTCCTCGAACACCTCCTCTCCGCGCCTTGACCGTACCGGCCCGACATCGGGCCGTTGGACGAAGCCCTGGGCGACCTGGGGATAGTCCTTCCACTCGAGCAGGATCCGCGCGGCGGGGAAGCCGTCGGGGAACTTCACGAAACCGTGCATCGATGGCAGGTTGGTGATGTCGTCGGCGATGACGAGCGGCTCGACCTGCTTACGCGGGGTCAGGGTCGAGGCGTCGCGGGTGTTGTTGTAGCCATAGCTATAGGCCTCATCCATCTGGCGGACCTCGCGGTTGCCGATATAGCGGGCGCACTGCTCGGCGGTGTCGAGATCGGCGGTCGCAAGGATGAGCTTGGAGCGCGCGAGCGATGCGAGATTGCGCGCGCCCTGCTCGCCATAGACCTCGACGAGTTTCTCGAAGCTGTGGATGCCGAGGATCATCGCGCCGCCGAACGCGCGGGCAGTCTGCAGGCCGTTCTCGATCGCGGGCAAACGGTGAAGCGCGCCGAGTTCGTCGAACATGAACCAGGTGCGCAAGCTGCGCGTGCGCGGAAGCGTCATCAGCCGGTTGATGGCGAGGTCCATCCAGAGCGTCAGCAGCGCCCGGTTCATTGGCAGATCGACATAGTTAGACGTCACGAACAGGATCGAGCCGGGCTTCTTGTCGCGGGTGATCCAGTCCCGGATCGAGAAGGGTTCGCCCTCGTCCGGCAGGAACCGCAGGACCTGCGCGTTGGTGTTGAAGACGGCGCGGATCGATTCCGCCATGCGGGCCGCTTCCGGGGCGGTCAGCGGGTCGGCGATGGTGTTGGCGAGGAAGCGGTGAACCCGCTTCAGGTCCGCCGTCATCAGGTTCTCGGAGAGCGCGAGGTTGCTGGTCTGTCCTCGCTCCATCAGGCGGACGCACATCTCGATAAAGAGCGTGCGCGCAGCGAGCGCCCAGAAGGGTTCGGAGGAGCCGCCATCCGAAGGGATCAGCGCGGCGGCGGCGGCGGTGAACTCGCTGTGCGTGCGGCAGTCGTTGAAGATCGACCAGGCCGGGCAGCGCGCGTCCATGGGGTTGAGGATCGTGTCACGGGTGGGGTCGAAAAAGGCTTCGACATAGGCACCGGTCAGGTCGAAGATGACGGCCGTATCCTGGCGCTCGCGCATTTGGCGAACGAGGCTTCTCAGCTCGGTCGTCTTGCCCGATCCGGTGGTGCCGATCAGCATCACATGCGACTGCTCGGTGCGGTGCGGAAAAGGGATGCCGGCGAGCGTATAGGGATGATGGATGCCGGCTTCCTTCCGCGCCCGGAAGGGCAGTGCCAGAACCTGCCTTGAGGACATGCCGGGGAAGAGCGCGGCGGCATCCTCTTCGAACTTGACGCGGTTGTGCTCGTTGATCTCGGTGAGGAGGACGCTGCGGTCGACCAGCATGGCGCCGCGCTCGTGGCGTTCCTGCAGGATCGAACGTCCCCGTCGGTGGGAGATATCGACGAACCAGATGGCGGCGGGAATGGTGATGAAGATCGAGACCAGGAAGGCGCCGATCAGGCCGCGCATCGCGACCGCCCAGGCCGTGATCACCTCGGGGACATAGGGTACCGCTTTCATCACGGTGCGCAGGATCTCGCCATTGGGGAGCGTGACGTTGACGCGCTTGTTCGGATTGAGATCGATCCAGTTCCAGAGCGTGGCGTAGATCTTCATGCAGACGAGCTGGAAGCCATGCTCGTCGAGCTTGATCGACATGATGAGGAACCACGCGGCGAGAAAGGCGAAGAACCACAGGATGAAGGGCAATTTCGCGCCCGAGAACCACATGAGCATTTCATGGGTAATGAGCTGGCTGCCGCGGGTGAAGTTGCCGGCATTGCGCTGCACGCGGCCGCGCGCGGAATGATGGGTGAGCGGGACGGGACGCCCGTCCGTGCGGATGTCCTCACGCGCCATGATATTGCTCCAATCGCTTGTCGGTTTCCGCGATGATGCGGTCGCGATATTCGGGAAATTGCTCGCGGATGATGATGTCGAGCGCGAGCTGCTGGAACTCGCTGATGCGGGCGATCCGGCGATGGCTGGAACTCAGCAGCTGGCCCGATCCCAGGAAGGCATCGACGGCCGCGCGCAGCAGGTCGGACGGCGTGCATCCGCGTTCCGCCGCGAGCGCGACGAGGCGATCATATTTGCTGCGGTCGAGACGGACCGAGCAGTGTTTGTAGGGGATGGTCAAACCGAGCCTCCTAGCAGGGAGGCTGGTGGGGTCTCAGAAACCGGCTCTCCTTATAGCGCAATCGCTGTGGTGGAGCAAGGAAATCGGCTTAGCGGTGGCAGGCGTGTGCGCCTGTAACACGCGGAAACGGCGGATTTTCGTGGGTTCCGGGAACAGCGAAAACCTGTCCCACAGTGTCCCACTGACCGAAACAGCCATAACCCATTGGAATTGCTCCAGAACCCATGCACCGAAGGTGCGTTCGGTGTGCTTCTCTGCACCAGGGCTGAGACCAGACCCTCGGAGCGTCCAGGACGCGTTCGGAATGGGTGGGAAAGCGCTTCCGGCGGGGCACCTCGCCGGCCTGCGGACGGAATGGAATGCTGGCTGGCGATTGGCGGACCGCATGATTGCCGGTTCCGATCAGTGCTTCCGGCAGGCTCGATGAGCGCTTATAGTGGGGCCGTTCATAGCCCGATCAGCGTGAACCAAGAGGCCCAACATGGCACGCACATTGGAACAGGAAAGAGCAGCGCTTGAAGAAGAAGGCCGCAAGCTTGAAGAGCGACGGCAACGGCTGGAAGAGAAGGAACGCGAGGCCGCGATACAGGCGATCGAGAAGACCGGTCTTCTCAAGCTCGACGGCAAGCGGCTGAGTGGGCTCGTCACCCGCATCCGGACGCTTGGGATCGAGGAAGTGGAAAAGCGCCTGACGGCCTGAATAGCCTCCGCCGCGGCCCCTTGTCGCGGCACGGGCATGAGGGGTTCGATGCCCCTCATGCCCGTAACATCGCCACATAAAAGAAGGGAGAGGCGTTGCCGCCTCTCCCCGCCTGGCTCAGAATTCGTCAAGCCGGCCGCCCGGCACGCTGTGGACGATCCGGTCGATGATCGTCATCGGCAGCGCACCGTAATCGCCCTCGTCGATGGTGATATAGCCGGCCTCCTCGTCCGCCACGACATGTTGGTCGAAGTAGCTGTGAAGCGCGCGGCGTTCGGCATTCGCGATGGCGGCGAAGAAGGCGGCGTTGTCCGTCGCGGCGCTGGTCGAGATCATCTGCATGTCAGGCTCCTGTCTGTCTTGAATGACAGGGGCAGTCGCGTCGGGCGGCCGAGGCCGGGTCAAGGATCGCGCAGCGACCGCGCAGCGGCGGTGGGGGTCACGATTTTCTTCGGCGGCCACGGACGCCGAAGGAGAAGCGCCGCACTCGATCCGCCGAAGAAAATGGTGGGGCCCCGCCGTCCTTGAGGCGGGCTCGGACGTCCGACATAATGGGAAGTCTGTGAGAGATGTTTCCTCTCGTCGGGAGACCACGGCAAGGCGTAGCGGCGTGCGGGCCGTAGGGTCCGCGCGGCACGCGAGCGAGCCGGGACTTGATGCCAGCGGTGAAAGAAAGAGGGACCGAGCGCGAAGCCCGGTCCCGGCTGCCGTCAAGGATGACGGCCGCAGTGGCAATAATTCTCGTCGATGCCGCTGATCGAGCAGAGGCCAGGACCGAAGCCGGCGGCCATGACCTCGGGATCGTCGATATAGCCCAACTCGCTGGCGATCGAGATTGCCTGGGGGCGGAGCGCGGGATCGAGATTGTCGATGGAAGCCTCGAGCGCTTCGGTGAACCAGCGCTCATACATCTCGTAGCTGCCCCCGGCAGTCTGGCGCATCATGTCTTTCGAGACACGGTCTGCCTCCTCCCGAAACTGCGCCAGAGCATCCGTTTGTGCGGTTCCGGACAGCGGGACATCCTGCGGAGTGCCCGGCTGTGGTGGACGCTGTTCGACCGCGATCTTGTATGCCCTGCCGCAGTTCGAACAATAGGCGCATTCGTCCACGTCGTCATATTGTTCTGGATCGTAGAGCGTCGCGCAGTGCGGGCAGATCGGAGCGTTGAACAGCGCCCGGAGATTGTCGGAAAGGTTGTCCATAAAAGCCTCCATCAGGATAAAGTTATGCTCCCCATCTCCCATCGATGAGGATGGGCTCATCTGGACGCGGTGTTGAGGCGGTCAGGGACGGCATAGCCGCCGCGGAGCGGGCAGCGGGGGTGCCGATTTTGTCGCCGGGTAGCGGAGCGGAGCGGCGGTAAAATTGGGGGGACCGCTGATCCTTGATGGCCGATGGACACCCAGCGTCATGCTATGGCGATGAAGTCTCGTCTGATGCCGAGATGTGAGAGCGCGCTGCTTTGCCCCCGAACCCCCGCGCGGGCGTTCGGGGTTAACAGCAAAGCGCATCCCGAAAGGGGGGATCGTCGCCACCGCGCGGGTCGGCAAGCTGAGGCCCGATGCGGCGCGCTTCCTCTTCGTCGAGGTGGAAGAGTTCGAATATGCGCTGGTCGATGGCCTGCTTCACATGGCGAAGATGCTGCTGGAGAGCGCGGCCGCGCCGAGCGGCGCGCTGTTCGTCATCGCGTGTCATCGCGGTCCAGTCGGTCGCATCAAGATAGCGTCGACGCATTGCCAATAGTCTGTGCAGGCCGTCCTCTTCGCGATGGAGGATTTGGAGGTCATGGCAGAGCGCGTCTGCGTGCGTGACGGGTTTATGCATGGCAGAATCTCCCGCTGGTCAGCACCATTCGAGGCGGGACATATCGTGGATGTCGGTGACGATGTTGAATATGGTCATCTTGGTATCCTTTCAGGTTCAATCAGGCCCGTGCCCACCCATCTGCTCTGCGGCGGTCGCGCCGCAGTGCAGCGTCGGCGAGAGGGATCAGGATCGGTCCGTGATGATCCCGGTGGACGGTGCGGATGCGTGGCAAGGCCCGCCCTCGAGGGGAGGGGGATCGGAGCGCAAACCATCCCGCCTTGGTATGGGGGCGTGTCTGTGATAGGCGGCCGGTTGCGCCACCAAGGCCGTGGCGCCGGGACTGGTAATCCCGTCGAGAAAGGCAGCTCGGTGTGGTTTCACGCCGGGGTGCCTGCGCATATGTCCAGGTGCCTCGGTGCTAAAAGCGTAGGCGCATGTCTCGACGTGTTACCAGCCCCGGCTCCCGCGCCTAGAGCGCGGGAGTTTCGGCAAGGGTTCGGCCCTTGTGCATCCGGGGAATGTGGGATGAGCAAGACAGGACAAAAGCTGGAGTCTCGCCCGCCGGGGACGGCGGGGTGCGGGACTGAACCCACGGACGCGATCGATGGGCTGAGGGACGATCCGGAGATCAGGCGCGTGCTCGCTCTGGTCCTGATACGGCAGGCCATGAAGGCGCTAGATCAAGCCGGAGAGGATATGGCTTGTTGTCATCTGCAAGCCGCGATCGACAGTCTTCTTGAGCGCTATGTCGGTGCGGTACCGCCGGAGACGAACTGACCGTTCAGGCCCATGCGAGGCGGGCGTCCTCACGCGCTTGTGCGCTCGCGACGAGACGCTCGAGCCGGGGCAGATAATGGCCGACGCCGCGCAGTGCCGCCCGGCTCGGTGTGGCCGGATCGGACAGGCGAGCGCGCAGCAGTTCGACGGGAATGTCGCCGACGCTTTCAGCCTCGATCGCGAGCGCTTCGAGCAGCGCATAGGCATTGCCATAGGCAAGATCGAGTTCGACGCCCTGATCCGACGTGAGGGCAACGAGCAGTGTGATCTCGGCGCTGCCCGGGCAGTGATGGATCGCGATGCGCCGGCCTCTGAACTGGGCCTCTTCGATGACCGCAATCACGTCGGCGTCATGGTCGAAGATGTTGGTGATCGCGGCGAGCGCAAGCGGACAGACGCGCGCCTCGAAGCTGTCGCCGAGATATTCGTCGGGTTCGAGCAGCGCGATGCCGATACGGTCTCCTTCGGAGCGCAGGTATTGCCGTAGCGCTGCGAGTTTCCGTGCCGTGATGATGGCGCTGGGCGAAAGGGCATCGTCGGCCGGTTCGACGATGCGGAACAGGATGGACACGGGCTTGGTCTCCTCGACTGAAGGCGCTTTGCCCCTCCCCTCTCCTCTTTTCGGGCACCGCCCACGGGCGGCAGGTCGGGCTCGCCTTGGCGGGCCGGTTCAGTCGCGGCGCGCGCGGGTTCGATGCCCGCGTGCGCCGCATCCTCGCAGCAAGAAAGAAGAGAGGCTCCGGCGGATGCCGGAGCCTCTCGGGAGTGCGTCAGCGACGACGCCGGCCACCGCCGTTCACCATCGCGGCGTAGTAATCGTCCTGCGTCCAGGGATCGAATTCGTCGCGGGACTTGGGCAGATTGGCCTTGGGCTGGGCGAGCCGCGCCTTCATGGTCTCATCGAGCTTCACGACATGCAGCGGCACGCCGGCCTGCCGCAGCTTCTGGGCGAGGTTCATCTGGATGCCCGAGCCTTCGCACACGACGGCTTCCACCGGCTTCAGGGCCAGCAGACGGTCGTTGCGGACGAAGGCGGCCTTGGCGCCCAACCGGCGGTCGAGCTTGAAGAGGATGACCTTGACGCCGCGCGCTGCCGCCCATGCCTGCGCAATCGCATCGCAGCCCTTGGTCTGGGCGGTCGTTGCGAGGATCATTTCCGGAATGCGAGCCTTGATCGAGTCGAGCCCGCGCCAGAGCAGTTCATGATCTTCCCAGACCTGTCCGCCGGAGAATGCGACGACGGGACCTTCGGGCGCGAACTGTTCGCGGCGTTCCCGGATACGGGAAGCGAGATAGTCGCGCGCATCGATCATCGATGCGGTCACGCCTCGGGATACCCGGCTGCCGCGGGTCGGCGAATAGGGCCGTCCGGTCTCGACGCGATAGACTTCGGCGGCATGGTCGCGCATGCATTCCATCGCATCGCGGCACCCTTGCAGCGTCTGGCAGAGTAGCTGTGCGTCTTCGAGCTGCGTGGCGTAGATCTCGCTCGGGTCGAAGCTGCGGGCGAGCTCGCCAAGCTCCTTGGCGGCGTCGTCTTCGCGGTCGTTGATGCGCTTCGCGACGACATGGAAGCTGTTCACGAAGCCCCAGGCAAGATCGGCGGCATAGGGTTCGAGGCGCGTGTCGCGAAAGACATCGAACAGCGTCGCCATCACCATCTCGACGGCCACTCGGGCTTGGTCGGGATCGGGCATGTCGAGCTGCTCGGCCTCGTCGACCGGCGAAAGCTTCGCGCGTTCGTCATGCTCGATGAAAGCGTGCTCGTAGGTGGCGGCGCGGTCGTGGCTGTCCGTCTCGCTGGCGATGAAGCTGGCGAGGTCTGCGAAGTTCGAGAAAGACTTGGTCATGTGAGCCTCCATGGGTTCTGGATGTCTCATCCTCGGGATGAGGCCTGGCTCAGGGCATGCGGTGGTCAGGGAGGTCGGGCACGTTAACCGGGAAGCCGGCCGCTCGCGGCCGGACCCGGGTTAACGCCGCCGCGCGGGGAGCGGGGGAACCGATTTTTTCGAGAGGGCGCGCCAGCGACCGCGCGCAAAAATTGGGGGGACCGCTCATGCTCGACGGACCGCCAACCCCGCATGCCACACTAGGCAGACACAAGAGAGGAATAGGAATGGAAACCCTTCTTGGCTCGCCGACCGCAAGCGGGATCGTGACCCGGCAGGGCGGAGACAGGCCGCGGGCCTGGCTCCGTGAGGTTAGCCGCGGGTTCGCGCGGCACGCGCGGGCGGCGGCTTAGCGAATAGAGCCCCGGTCCCGACCTGAGCTTTGCGAAGGGCGGGATGCGCCCGCATCTGCTCTGGCTGCGGTTCTTCCAGACGATGACGTGAACGAGACGGTGCCGCTAAAATCCAGTGAAGAAGAGGTCATGAACGGGGGATCAGATCCGGGAGAAGGCGCGACCGCAGCGCAGTTCAGACTCCTGGCCGACGAGTGTCGGGGCGCGGCGCGCGGAAGATGCGGCCAGCCTTCTTCATGGGCGAAAGCGCGAAAGGCGGGCATCCATGCGAACGAACTCTGCCCGTGCGCTGCAGCTCGACGATGGATATGATAGAGAGCCGCAGCAGGCTCTGCGCATATCGTGAGCTTACTCGGCAACCTTCCGCTCTTCTGACTTTTGTTTCGGGGCAGCCTTGCGCTTGGCCGTCATTTTTGTCGAAAATGCTTGAAGAAGCGGCTTCAGTGCGTCCTCATCGGTGAGCGCCGCGGCTTCGGCGGCGGGGACCCAGCGTGTGTCCCGCTGATCGATTTCAGGCCAGGCCTTGAGCTGCCGCTTGACCGCGAGCGAAAATACGATGACCTCGCAGGCGACAAAGTTGCCGTCCTCGTCGAACCCCTTGCCGTAGGTGAAACGTCCCAGGGGCTTGTTGCTTACGCTTCCCCGCACGCCGGTTCCTCGCAGGCTTCGCGAGCCGCCGATTTCGCGGGCGTCAGTCCCTTGATCGGCCAGCCCTTCGGGATGATCCACCGCCGGCGAGTGCGCGACGTAATCAGCAGGACTTCGACCTCGCCGGCTTTGTTGAGGCGATACGGCAAGGCCCCATACTGGACCCGAAACAGGCCGCTGGTCGATGGACGTTTTGCGATACGATCATCCTCCATGCCTTGATCTCAAACGGCAGGTTGCTGTCGAACCTCACGCTGCCTTGGCCTCTCGCACCAAGGTGCGGATGATGTGCTGATCCATGCCAAAGGATACATGGTTCTCCTCGTGAGGCGATCCATTTTGGAATCGCCGAGTTGGACCATCTGACGGGTAGGATCAAAGCGGCCTGATCCAGTCCGCCGCCTCGCACCATCCGATGATGTCGCTGCCGCTGTCGGATACGGCATCGCCGGAGATGTCGCGCCAGGGCGAGCGCGGG
The DNA here is from genome assembly GCA_029167225.1 of Sphingobium arseniciresistens. Classification (GTDB taxonomy): domain Bacteria; phylum Pseudomonadota; class Alphaproteobacteria; order Sphingomonadales; family Sphingomonadaceae; genus Sphingobium; species Sphingobium arseniciresistens. The sequence continues at coordinate 48,043 of JARFNK010000011.1, read as the reverse complement.
CGATAAGTCGGCATATGCCGTGCGGTGATCAGTTCGAACGTCGCGCAGGTGTAGCCGCTCAGCCGGATGGCGAGCACCGGCTGGTTCTCGCGCGGCAATGCGCCGAAGACCGAGATGAAGCCCGAGGGGATCGGGTGCAGCGTCGCATCGATCATCGTGCGCGCGAGCCGGGTCTCCAGTTCGCCGGCCTCGCTGCCCCAGGGATGGGCATCGATGTCGAAGAGATCGTCGGCGCCGGCGGTCGGCACGGCGGAGAATTCGCCGGACCAGCACCGGCTCTCGGGATTGAGCGCGGCGACGTCGGCCGCGAGGCCGGCATCGCCGGTCTCGGCGCGGAGCCAGTCGGCCATGCCCGCAGTGAGCTTGCCCGAGAGCCTGCGCGCGCGGATCGGGATGGCGTCGAGTTCGGGAAACTCGACCAGCCACCAGGCGAGGCGATGATGCAGGATGATGCCATAGCAATGAGCGGCGACGGGGTTTGCAGGGGCTGCTTTGAACATGACGGTGCTCCGTTCGAAAGGCAGGTGACGGGTCAGTGGACCGACCCGTCATGCGCGAAGATGGAATGGGGGATGACAAGCTGGTGCTCGCTGGCGACCAGCGACCAGGCGGCGGCGAGATCCTCGTAATATTCGCAATCGACGATCGCATCGGCGCTGGCTTCGCCGAACTGCGCCTGCTCGAAGTCGCGGGCATGGGCTGCGTCTGTCGCCTCGGTGATCGCCTGGCCAAGGCGGGCGGCGATTTCGTGGCGGTTGAGACTGTCGGCGGCGCGGCGGATGCGCTCGACCATGCAGGGGTTGGTGATCTCGATGCCGTGGGCGATGCCGGCGATGTCGTCGAAGCTGCTGAGGGTGAACATCTGTGCTCTCCATCGAAAAGAAGGTGGAGGGCGGCCGCGCGCGACCGCCCGGGAGGACGGTCAGAGGAACTCGATTTCCTCGGCGACGATGTCGGTGTTGTAGTAGGTGCGCCCATCGCGCTCGTTGCGGCTGTAGCGGATCTCGCCGACGACCAGGAGCCTGTCGCCCTTCTTCTTGTGGTTGGCGACCGACTTGCCGAGGCCGTTGAAGGCCTTGACCGTGTGGAACTCGTCGTAGGTCTCGGTGTAGCCGTTGTCGTCCTTCTGGACCTGGCCGTCCTTGATGACCGGCTTCGAGGTGACGAGGCTGAAGCTGACGCCGCCCTTGCTGTCGGTGCCGAAGCGGTTGATGTCCGAGGTGATGCGGCCCGAGAGAATAACCTTGTTCATGGCTTGATGCCTTTCGCGTTTCACGCCAGCGGGCCGATCCCGCTGGGATGAACAATCGCGAAGGCCCGTGATCGAGGGGACGCCGCACCCGAGCGCAAGCGAGGGGAAACCCCCATTTTTCGAGTGGTGCGGGCAGAGGCCGCTAGGCCTCAACACGGTCGGAAAATGGCGGGTTGCGGGGGCCCCGCACGGGCGTAGCGTTCATCCAAGCAAGCGGGTGGCCCTGCGGCGATATCGGTAAGGCAGGCGCCATGGACGGTCTTCGGACGGGCGCGCCACGGCGAGACACGCCCACGGCAGGTCTGCGGGGCGCGTCGGAACTTCAGCCTTGCAGAAGCGGTTGAGGATGGCCTTCGTCCCGGGTCGACATGGCGTGCCTTCCGTGACGGCGAGGCGCCGTCAGGTCATGCTCGGCTGCGCTCGGCTAGTGCCAGACACGAGAAGGGCGCGGCGCGGGATCGTCCGGCATGGTCGTCGTGCCGCGCGGACGCGAAGGGCGCTCACGCTCGAACGCCATCGTATCGCCGGGCAGGGACCGTGACCTTCTTTCCTTGCGGGCGGGCCGGCCTGCTCCGTTCGATGGTTGCGGATCGATGTTGCCGGCCGGCATGCGGCATCGGGGGGCGATGCCACGATCCGTCTTTACCGTAGACGGGCGAGCGGACCGGGCGGCGTTCCGCGGAACAGGGAGATCGAGCCAGCGCCGGTGGCGGCGAGCAGGAAGAAGCCGCCTGCCATGGTCGCATTCTTCAGGATCTCGGTGAGGTTGCCCATGTGCGCCTGCTTGGCGGTGGCGAGGCACCAGAGACCGAGCAGGATACCGACCGTGCGGACCGGATAGCCGAGAACGACCGCGATCCCGCCGGTGGGTTCGCAGAAACCGATCAGATAGGCGAAGAACAAGGGGTCGGGCGGCCCGAAGGCCGCAAGGCCCGGAACGAGCGCGGTCGCTTCGCCCATCAGTTTCATCGTGCCCCAGACGATGAAGGGGATGCCAAGGAACAGTCGTGCGAGAAATATGGCTCTGTCGTTCATGAGCATCCCCCCTGTGATAGCTCGCCATGATTGAGCGTCTGAAGGCAAGGGCCGTGAAATCCGTTCCTGCACGCCTGCTGAAGAGTAGCGTCCGTGCAGACATGCAACAACAGGTCTAGCCCTGCACGGGCTTTCCGGATTTTTCTTCTTCGAAGGAGATCGCGACATCGGCGTTGGCGGAAAGGCGGACCCGTTCGCCTTCGACGCCGGCGACCAGGCCGATGCTGATATAGTGATGGTGCCCGCTATGGGCGCCGTGGCTGTCCTGCTTCTCCAACTTGACCCGGTCACCTTCGAGGCGGTCGATGGTGCCGACATGGACGCCGTCGGCGCCGATGATCCCCATGCCTTCCTTGATGTCGTGATCCATCGGTGAACACTCCGCTGCTTGATCCGAGGCTGATTGCTCCGGTGAGAGGAGCAACTGTCATGCCAAGCGTGTCACGCAACGGAAACAGCGGGATAACGAGGCATGACAATCGCTCGTTCGACAGAATGTCCGGCATGGGCCGGTCAAATTGTCCAAGCGAAGTGAGCCGGGCACAGCGCCCGCTTGCGTGGGATCAATGTTTGCGGACGAATTCCGCGCGCAGGACCAGCCCCTTGATGCCTTCGTAGCGGCAGTCGATCTCCTGGGCATCGCCGGTCAGGCGGATCGACTTGATCACGGTGCCCTTGCGCAAGGTCTGGCCCGCCCCCTTCACTTTGAGATCCGTGATCGTGATGACGCTGTCGCCATCGGCGAGAAGGTTGCCGGCGGAATCGCGGACTTCGATCGTATCGGCGGTCCGGGCATTCACGGCGGCTTCGGCCGCGGAGATCCACTCGCCCGAGGCTTCGTCATAGACATAGTCGTCGTTGGCGTCGGTCATGATCGATTGCGTTCCTCAGGCCAGACGGGCTTCGAGCGCGTCGAGTTCGGCGGTCAACGCGGCGGGCAGACGGTCGCCGAAGCGGACATAGTCACGGCGGATGCGCTCGGCCTCGGCGCGCCATTCGTCGCGATCGACGGAGAGCAGGGCAGTGACCGCGTCATCGGACAGATCGAGCCCGTGAAGGTCGAGATCGCCCATATTGGGGAGGCGGCCGATGGCCTTGTCTTCGGCCTCGACGCGGCCGTCGAGACGATCGGCGATCCATTTGAGGACGCGTGCGTTGTCGCCGAAGCCGGGCCAGAGGAACCGGCCATCGGCATCCTTGCGGAACCAGTTGACGTAGAAGATGCGCGGCAGCTTGGCCGGGTCCGAAGCCTGTGCACCCAGTTTCAGCCAATGGGCGAAATAGTCGCCCATATTGTAGCCGCAGAAAGGCAGCATCGCGAAGGGATCGCGGCGCACGTCGCCGATTTTGGTCTCGGCCGCGGCCGTGCCCTCCGAGGCGACGTTGGAGGCGAGGAACACGCCGTGCTGCCAGTCGAAGGCCTCGGTGACCAGGGGAGCGGTCGTCGCGCGCCGACCGCCGAACAGAATGGCCGCGATCGGAACGCCCCTGGGGTCCTCCCATTCGGGGGCGATCGCGGGGCATTGGCCGGCGGGACAGGCGAAGCGCGCGTTGGGATGGGCGGCCGGCGTCCCGAGATCGGGAGACCAGGCCTGGCCGCGCCAGTCGGTCAGGCCGGCGGGCGGCTCCTTCGTCAGCCCTTCCCACCAGACATCGCCGTCGGCGGTGAGGGCGGTGTTGGTGAAAATGGTGTTGGCGTCGAGACTGGCGAGCGCGTTGGCGTTGGTCGCCGCGCTCGTGCCGGGCGCGACACCGAAGAATCCGGCCTCGGGATTGATGGCGTAGAGCCGGCCATCGTCACCGAAGCGCATCCAGGCGATGTCGTCGCCGATGGTCTCGGCCTTCCAGCCTGCAATGGTCGGCTGCAGCATGGCGAGGTTGGTCTTGCCGCAGGCCGAAGGAAAGGCGGCGGCGACATAATGCACACGGCCTTCGGGCGAGGTCAGCTTGAGGATGAGCATATGCTCGGCCAGCCAGCCATCGTCGCGGGCCATGACCGAGGCGATGCGCAGCGCATAGCATTTCTTGCCGAGCAGGGCGTTGCCGCCATAGCCCGATCCGTAGGACCAAATTTCGCGCGTCTCGGGGAAGTGGACGATATATTTGGTCTCGTTGCAGGGCCAGGCGACATCGGCCTGGCCGGGAGCGAGCGGCGCGCCGACCGAATGGATCGCGGGCACGAATTCACCGTCCTCGCCCAAGGCGTCGAGCGCCGGCGTGCCCATCCTTGTCATTACGCGCATGGAGAGCACCACATAGGGGCTGTCGGTGATCTCCACTCCGAGCGCGCTGATCGGCGAGCCGATGGGCCCCATGGAGAAAGGCACGACATACATGGTCCGGCCGCGCATGCAGCCGTCAAACAGCTCACCGAGCGTGGCGCGCATCTCCTGCGGCGCGCGCCAGTTGTTGGTCGGCCCGGCATCGCCCTCGTCCTGAGCGCAGATGAAGGTGCGGCTCTCGACGCGCGCGACATCGCGCGGATCGGAGGCGGCCCAAAAAGAATTGGGGCGCTTTGCGGGATCGAGGCGGAGCAGCGTTCCGGCCGCGACGAGCTGCTCGGTAAGGGCGTCCCATTCGGCCTCGGAGCCATCGCACCAGTGGATCTGGTCCGGTTTGGTGAGGGCGGCAATCTCGTCCACCCAGGCGGCGAGGCGGCGATGGCGAGTCGGGGCGGCCAGCGTTTCAGCGATAGGGGCGTCCGACATCGAGTCTCTCCGAATAACTGGGGCGTCGCGGCTGTCGCGCGCGGTTTGCGAGGGGGATTGATGCCGGGATCGTTAGCAGTTTGGAGGCGCAGGATGCAAGTTTAGGATCGCTATGTAGATAGTCAGACAGGCTTCTGAGCGATTCTTGACATCACTTCTGATATATTATACATCATGCCGATGATCACCCCGGCTCAGCTTCGCGCAGCACGCGCGCTTCTCGGCATCGACCAGCGCACGCTTGCCGAGCGTGCCGGCGTATCGCTTCCAACTATCCAGCGCATGGAAGCGGCCAGCGACGGCTATGTCCGGGGCGTCGTGGATACCCTGACCAAGGTGGTCGAGGCGCTCGAGCGCGAGGGGATCGAACTGATCCGGGAAAACAGCATCAGCGCGAGCGGCGGCCGGGGTGTCCGGTTGCGCGATCCCACCAGCCCGACCTTGCGCGAGCCCGTGCGGCGGACGCAGGACAATGCATCGGTGGCGTAGGGATGCCTGACGGCACGGCGACAGCGCATCTCTTCCGGCCGAAGCTCGTCACCGCCCTGAGCGAAGGCTATTCTCTCTCGTCGTTCCGCAAGGACGTTCTCGCCGCGATGACGGTGGCGATCGTCGCGCTGCCGCTGTCGATGGCGATCGCCGTGGCTTCGGGGGTATCACCGGAACGAGGGCTCTATACCGCGATCATCGGCGGGTTTCTCGTCTCGGCCTTGGGTGGGAGCCGCTACCAGATCGGCGGGCCTGCGGGGGCCTTCATCGTTCTGGTTGCCGCAACCACGGCGAAATTCGGTCTGAACGGGCTGCTCGTCACCGTGATGCTGTCCGGGGCCATGCTGACGCTGATCGGGCTTTCGCGCCTCGGCTCGTTGATCCGCCACATCCCCCATCCGGTGACGGTGGGCTTCACCTGCGGCATTGCGGTGACGATCTTCTCCGGAGAGATCCGCGATCTTTTCGGTCTCCATCTCGAAGGAACGGAACCCGGCCCGCTGATCCCCAAGCTGCTGGCGCTGGGCAATGCTGCGGCGACGGCGATGCCTTCGGCCGCGGTGCTGGGCCTGGGGTCTGCCGCGATGATTTTCCTGCTGCGCAGGCTCCGGCCGAACTGGCCCGGCATGTTGATCGCGGTCGTCCTGGCGTCAGCCGCCGCCGCTTGGCTGCAGCTTCCCGCCGAGACGATTGGCAGCCGTTTCGGCGATATCCCGCGCGGCTTGCCGACACCGCAGGCGCCGCAGCTGTCGTGGGCGCTGGTCCTCCAGCTCCTGCCGTCGGCGCTCTCGTTCACGCTGCTGGGCGGCGTCGAAAGTCTGTTGTCGGCGAAGGTCGCCGACAGCATGTCCGGGCGCAAGCATCGCTCCAACATGGAGCTTGTCGCGCAAGGGATCGCCAATATCGTCTCCGCCTTGTTCGGCGGGATCAGCGTCACCGGTACGATCGCGCGAACCGCGACGAACATCCGGGCCGGCGCGATCAGCCCGGTGTCGGGGATGATGCATGCGCTGTTCGTGCTGCTCTTCATGCTCGTGGCTGCGCCGCTGGCGCGGTATATTCCGCTTTCTGCGCTCGCCGGCGTTCTTCTGGTGGTGTGCTGGAACATGGCTGAGAAGGCCGAGTTCCTGAGCCTGATCCGCAGCTGGCCCACGGCCTCGGTGCTCCTGGCGACCTTCGGGATGACGCTGGTCAAGGACCTGACCTTCGGGATCGTCGCGGGATGCGTCGTCGCCGCACTGCTGGCGATGGTCCGGCGACAGGTTCCGCAAGAGGGCGATTGAAGCCGCAACGGCACGGGCATGCGGCTGGCCCGCTGAACAAAAACAGGGCCTGCCTCGCGAGAAGTCGCAAGGCAGGCCCTGAGGAGTGTGCCTGACCTGGAGGCGCGGGACCGGGCACATCGGGGAGTTCTGGCTACGGGCTGTTCGACATCAACGGCCTCGGGAGCAGGCTGTCGGCCAAGGAGGCGATGCGGCCGGCCTGTCAACAGGCTTCAATCGGCAAGAACGGCGGGCATGCGCCGCGCGGACACCGATCGAATAGCGCTTTTGAGATGCGTCGCTTCGGAAAGCGTGGACGCCGTTCCGAGCCATTCCAGCGAGCCGTCGTCCCGCTCGGCGTAGATGGCGTAGGAGGCAGGCAGTTCATCCGGGCCCTGGACGAGGGAATGTTCGCCGGGGGCGTGGCGCAGGCCGGCGATTTCGATCTTGCCGCTCCATGCGATGGGAACGGGACGAAGGTTGCCGGCAGAGGCTGAGGTGGGATAGCCGTCGCACCACCCCGGATAGCGCTGCCCCACGAAGGCGATCGCAGCGGCGAACAGGTCGTTGGAACCGCCAGAGACAAGAGCGAGGCCGGCTGGCGCAACCGCGATCGTATGGGCCAGCTTCGCGGTGTAGGCGTCGAACGTCGCGTCGTGCTGGAAGCTGGCATGTTCGCCGGCCTCGGACCTGCACTCCGTCAAGGCGGTTTGCAGTTCGTGAAGCGCGGCGAAGGCGCAGCCGGACGCGTGGCCTGTGGTGAGGTCAGGGCGGTCAAAGATCAGGTCGAAGGGCCGGCCCTCCGGATCGGTGTAGGCCTGATCGAAGATCAGGGGCGAGAGCGACTCCCAGGTCGCCCGGGAAATCTCCCGCGCATCGACATAATATTCGGGTGCGGATAGGCCCGGACCCGCGTCGAGCACATCGACGCGCAGACGGCGAAGTTGCGAAGCCTCGGAATCCTGATGCGGTTGCCGCTCCAGCAGGGTCGCGAGGTCGGTCAGATAGAGCGCGATCCATTGCGGCGCGGCTGCATCATCGCGCGGAAACAGGCCTCGGACCTGCGTCAGTCGTTCGATTTGCGAGGCGTCCTGCAGATCATAGACTTCTCCAAGGACTTCGGAAGCGATGCGATGCCAGAGGTGCCAGGGATAGCCGCAGAATGGCACGACATGGCGAGCGACCAGGCAATCGTCATCCAGCATCCATTCCCGGCTTCCATCACCAGACCAGAACTTGCCCACGCGATCCTCGGCGGAGACGATTTCGGCGCTGGTGAGAGCGACGAAATCGGCAGTGAGACCGCAGAGGTCTTGGGCCGAATGGGTCGGGAGGTTGTCGTGCGCACGTAAAGGCATGTGGGGATCCTTGCTGATAGTCGGCACGCCGCGGCGCGTTGCCAAAAGAGACAGGGTCCGCCTCGCGTCGTGCGAAGCGGACCCTGCAAGGGGCCGCGCCCGGAGGCTGGGCGCGGCGTCGGGAGATGGAACGCGTCAGGCGGTCGCGTCGGCGGGTTCGACCGGTTCGGCGGCCTCGGAACCGCGCTGCTTGCGCTGGCGGCGACCGCCTTCCTGCGCCTCGGAACCGAACGCATGTTCGGCGGAGGACTGTCCGAGGCCGGCCTCGATGCCCTGGGTGGCGGGACCGGCGGTCTCGTCGGCGCCGGGCAGCGGCGGCAGGCCCTCGTCGGCCTTGGGCGCCATCTCCGCGGCGAGATCGCGGCGGCGCGTCGGGCGCGACCAGACGACATTGTAGCTGCCGTCCTCCTGGCGGAACGCCGACACGTAGAGCGGCGCAGCCAGGCTCGGGTCCTCGATCTTGCCGTTGAGGAACGCCTCGCCAGTGCCGTTCGAGAATAGCTCGAACAGCGCACCCACCTGCACCCACGCCCGCGACGCCGACAGCGCCAGGACCTCGAACTTGGGCGCCTTCGGATTGGCCGAGTGCACCTCGCGCAGCGCAACCGTCATGGCGATCGCCAGCGTCGCGATCTTGCCGACGAAAATGCCGGCGTCATTCTGCTTGATCGAACCGATATTCATGGGAAAGTCTCCTGAAAGCCGGTCTCGAACACTGTGTCCGAGCCAACTTCCCCCTTCCCCACTCCCCTCCTCGGCCGTTCGGCCGAGCAGGCGCGCAAGCGCCCATCCGAGAGCCGCTCAAGCGGCCTCGGGACGAAACTGGTTGTGTGCTTGTGTTAGTGGGTCGAGCCGAACAGGCGCTTCTTGGCGTCGGCCTGATGCTTGCCGTCCTTCACGCCGATCGTGGCGTTCATGTCTGCCGCGAGATCGGCAGCCAGCGTTTCGGGAATGTCGGCATAGGCTTCGACCACCCTGATGGCGGCTTCAGGGTTCGGCAGTTCGCCGGGCTCGGTGCCAAGCCAGATCGTCGCCTCGCCGTCTTCGGGTTCCTCATCGGTCGGCGTGAATATCTGGGCGAAGAAGGATTGGAGGGGTCTGTCCCAGCCGATCACGGCCTTGATGACCCCGTTGCCCGGTCTCGGTTTCAGCTCGTAGCGGCTCATGACTGGCTCCGACGAATGCGATGATCGACATGGCGGGCCGCACCCTCGGCGCTGCGCAGAGCCTTGCGGGCCGCGGCGGCGGCGCGCGGGGCGCCGCTCTGCGCCAGAAGGTGCCGCGCGCTGCGCAGCTGGTCAATCGCCTTTCGCACGGCATCGCGGTCGGCCGGCCTGGCGGCTCTGATGGGGCGTATGGATTGATTCCTCCGGGATCGGGATCACGATGCGGATGTCGCAACGACGGGCTCGATGCGGATATCGATCGCGTTCCGGCCGATGACGGCCGAGAACTGGCGCCCTTCGGGCACGAACCATTGGGCGCGGTAAGCGATGATCGCCCGGAGCCGCTCGACCAGAGCTGCATCGTCTCCGAGCAGCAGGCGCATGGCCATCTCCTTCGCATCGAGAAGGAAGCGATCGTTCTGGGTCTCCCAGCTATCGGCGTCGCGATCGTCGCTCGCGCAGAAGCAGGAGGCTTCGAGGAGGTCGACCAATTGCTCGGGTGTGACGGCATCCCGGGAGGCGAGCAGGATGTTCGCTTCCTCGAAGCCCCAATGATGCGCCTCGTCATATTCGATGACGACGGGCGCAGGGACGGTCATCGTCTCGGGCCGCGAGCCTGCGATCTCGACAACGAGATCGAGCCGGTCGACCGTACCGCTTTCGAGGTCCGGCAAGGTTTCGTTGTCAAAAACGTGAGCGGTGCCGTCGCGTTCGATCTCGAATTTGAGCGCCGTGATCCGGAGCAGAGCATCGTACCATGCGTATCCCGCCATCGCGTCGTCCGGGTCGGCGAGGTAGCCTTCGAGGCGGCCGTCTCGGGCGAGCGCGAATGCCGCGCATTGTTCGAGCGGCGCTCCGAAATGCTCCATCAGGACGAGATTGTCCGCCGGGGTCAGGCCGGAACCCTCGCGTCCGCTGTTGAGATCTGCCGTCGCCGGGGTCCAGCCGCGCAGGAGAGCCGTCGCCTCGGGGAGGTCGATACCGAGCTGGCGGGCCTCGGTCCATTGGGCAAAGGCCAGGCGATGGCTGCCGATCGATGCGATGTGGCGGTAGATGGCCGTTCGGACGGTGTCGCGAAGCGCCGCGAGCGCGCTGTTCTCGACCATTTTCGTCCGGGCGGGGAGCACAAGTTGCAGTGCCTTGGTTTCGGTAATGTCGACGCGGGCCCACCAGCTGCGATCCTTCTCGTCGATCGAGGGCAAGGCGCAGGGAACGGTGAGCCCGTAGAAGTTGATGCGCGGCTGATAGTGGGTCGACCGCGTACCGTTGTAGAGGCCGATGCGCACGCCGTCCGCCTCGACGATGACCACGGCCTCGGCGAGCCAGTCCGATTGGGCAAGCGGAGCGCCCTTGAAGCGGATCGGCGTCGGACAATAGCGGGCCGCGGTGGCAACGCTCGCCTCCAGCGTCTTTGCCCAGTCTTCCTCGAGAAGCAGGCGGATTTCGGTGCCGATAGGCTGATCGCAGCGGGCGACCGGGATGGGAGCACCCGATTCCCAGTCGCCGGGCGCGATCGAGATTTGCCAGGCGTCACCCCCGGCGCGCGGGCGCGAGCGAATTTCGACATGGCGGCCAGCAAGGCTGAACACGCCCATGCCGGCAGGATCTTCGCGGGCGGCGATGTGGTCATCCCATCCCGAGCGGCCGAGCGCGAGAATGACCGCGGGATCGGCGATCCCGGCGCCGTCGTCGGTGACGACGAGCCAATGCCGGTCCCCGGCCTCGGCGACATCGAGGTCGATGGTCGTCGCGCCAGCCCTGCGGGCATTCTGGATGAGTTCGGTCAGTATGGAATCGAGCGTATTGTCGAACAGCCGCGTCACCTTGGTAATCGCTGCGGGATCGACCTGGCTGTGGATGACAGTCGGAAGGGGCATCGGGATCTCCTGGGCAAGAGCGAACGGCTCATCCCTCACCGCCCCTCTCCCCTTTGGCTCGGGCCCGCGCCCGCCAGGCGACGTTGGCGCGCGTCAGCGATATGCCCGGAAACCGCACGCTACGCGCAGCGACGTTCCTTTTCGGCTGGGGTTTCGATATGGACGTAGCGTTGGCCGCCGCTGCGGCGCTTGCGGATGCGGCCATCGACGAAGGCTTCGGCCCATCGTTTGCCTTCGTCTGCGCGGGCCGCGACGGAGCATTCGTCGGCTTGCTTGAAGAGCGCATAGGCAAGCGCGTACTGCTCGCGTTCGGGGAGCGCGAGAAGCGTAGCGGTGACGGGTAAGGCACCCTCGTAGAATTCGAGGATATGGCGACCGCCACCATGGTGCATCAGGATGGCAAGAAGGCCCTTGCTGCCGGGGCCCGTCGGCCGGGCGATCTGAATATCATGCGATCCGTAAGTCACCGCGACATGGGACGTCCCGGGCTCGCCGCGGTGGAAGACGCGATCGTCGCGGTTCACCAGCGGATGGGCGAGGACCTCGTAGCCGTCGTAGCTCTCGACGCGGCGAATGCGGTTATGGCCGATGACGGTCATGTCAGAGTCTCCTCATGCCCCGGGCGTGGGTCGCCGGGGTTGGGTGAACAGGGAAGGTGGCGTGGTGGCTGGCGCGGCTTCAGTCGCCGCGCGGCAGCGGGATCGGGACGGCCTGGCCGGTGGCGAGATTGAGGAACGCGCCGGCGTGGCCTATGGAGCCGCGCCCCAGCAGATCGAACAGCAATGCGAGCGCGTGACTCGCCAGCACCCGGTTGACGAACAGGGATTGGCGTTCGAGTGCCTCGGCGACCGAACAGGACGGAGTATCGTCCTCGGCCACGCTTTCGTCGGCCAGCTCCGGAAAGGCCTCGAGCACGGTTGGCAGCCGCACCTTGATGTTGCCTTTCGGACGGCAGGGGCAACCGATCAGATATTGCCCGTCGCTGGCGCGATTGCCGAGGTCCATCCAATAAGTCGGCACGGTCCTGCCGTCTCCAAGCGCGGCACCAAGTGCGCGGCGCGCCGAAGCGGTGTCGACGCACGTGATGAGGATGTCGGTCCCATCCAATTCGACATCTACAGGCGCGCGCCCATGAACTGCCTTCCAGGCGAGGCCGTGGGCGAGGTTGATCCGTTCGGTGAGCGTACGCGCTTTCGAGTTGCCGAGATCGCAGCGATAGAAGGGCTGACGGCCGAGATTGGCCTCGGTCACGATGTCGTCGTCGACCACAGTGACCTCGAGCGAACGCGAGGAGATCGCGCGCAGCGCCGTGTCGAGCGAGGCAAGGCCCATCAGCATCGGAGCGCCGTTTCCTCCGCATCCCACGAGCAGGACCCGGAGCGCGCGATTGTCGAAGATGGCGGGAAGAAAGTGGCGCTGGGGCTTGCCAGGTTGCATGGAGGATCTCCCGAGAATGGGCTGCGCGGCACAGGCAGAAACATGCCGCCGGCGCAGAGCCGCGCGGCCAGGGCCGGAGCAGCCGGTTGGCCGAGCCCGCCGATGACGAGCGAAATCTTGGTGGCATGGGCATCGTCGGCATCGTCGGTGGCGCTGAAATAGGCCGGACCGCGCCCGTGGCTGTGCATGTCGCAGATCACGTGCCAGCCAGGCTCACAGACCGGGGGCCGGTAGACGAGGCGCGTGGGACTGGCGGCATCGATCTGCGGAAAATCCACCACGAACGTGCCCGTCGCCTCGCTCCACAGGATGAAGGCGGCTGCCTCGTTGGGCAGGGCAGCGCGGAAGTGGTCGAGGACCGCGGCGAGATGCTCGCCGGGGATCAGTCCGCAGCGCAAGTCGGCCCTGGGTTCGCCAATGCTGCCATAGGGGAGATGGGCGGTAAAAGGCGGCGTCAGGGGTGTGTCGAGCGCCAGCCAGGGGCGGCGCAAGATAAGCATGACCCCGTCTCTCCCCACCGCCAGGCCGTGCCCGGCGCGACTGTCACGAAGCGCATCGAGCGCAGGCGATCGTCCTGTGGACGGAACGGGATAGCAGGGAACGGCGGCGAGCAGCGCCGCCGCGGTCGGATCGTCGGCGAACATGGTCATCTCCCGGCGGCCGCTGCAACCAGTCTGCCGACCGTGATGCCGTCGGCCGGCGCGCGAGCCTGTCGCTGGCGGGCGGCAGGGTGGAACGGCCGGAGACGCCTGACCGGGAAACGGCTGGCGCCGCGCGCGGCGAGATCGTCCCAGAGCCTGACGAGGCCGCCCTTGCCGGTAACGGTCCGCTCCTGACCGGGATTGGGGTGCGTCGACCAGGAGTCGAAAACGGCGCGCTCGAACTCCGGGATGGCAGCAACGCCAAGCGTCTTCGGCCTCGGGATGTTGCCCCAGCAGAGCCGTCCTTCGATGAAGACGTTGAGAATGGGCGAGTGCAACACCGGCGTGTCTGCCGCGGGGCGCTCGCTTGCCGGGAGCGCATAGACCCCGAGGCCTGTGCGCGTGGCGATGAAGAGATGGGCGGGATAGGGCACCGCGACGGTCGTGCGCCGCGCCAGCGCCCGAAGGCCCTCAGGGGGCGACGACAAGGCAAAATAGGCCGGGCGGACCCGTGCCGGGACCCACCAGGCGAGAATGTCGGGATGCGAGACCAGCACAGTGTCGGGCAGGATCTCAGGCGCCGCGGTGCGGCCCAGCGCCTCGGTCCACTGGCACAGCTGCGCGCGCGACAAGGGCACGCCGGCGGCGATCGTCGGGCGGCCTTCGCCATCGTGCTCGACGGCGTGCATGCTGGCGAACGCCATCGTATCGCTTCTGGGCGCGCCATAGGCGTTCGGGGTCCGGGGCGTTCCCGTCTGATAGAGCAGGATGGCGTTGGTCAGGACGAGACCGCCGCCGGTGGCTTCGAAGTGACTGCTATGGTCGGACATGACGGCCTCAAGGGTTGGGTGGATCGAAGCGGACGAGGTCCTGGGCGGCGAGCAGAAACCGGACGCCGAGCCGCAGGCTCGCGAACCAGTCGTCGATGCGGCTCACGTCGGGCAGCGGACAGATGCCGCAAAAGTCCATGAAGCCCATTTCCATGCCGTGGCGGGCGACATCATCGAGCTCGCGCGCGAACTCGTCGAAGGGGACGAGCGTCAGCGGCGGCAGGGACGAGCATTCCTCGATGCCCGGCACATATTCGTAGAGAATGTCGGTATCGAAGTGCCAGGCGTTGCGCTCCGAGGCCAGGCGCTCGAGCGCCTTGTGCGCCTCGCGGAGCCGGCGCAGCGCGTCGCGAAGGGTTTTCGGGAGGCTGGCGGGCTTCGCCGCGTTCGCGCTGATCATCCAGTCCGGGCGGCGCGCGTTCATTTCCGAGGGGAGCGTCTGCTCTTCGAGTTCTTCGGCGCTGAGGCCATGATAGGCGGTCAGGCTTTGGCGCGCGCTCTCGTCGTCGATCTCGCCGTCCCAATAGTACATCGAGATTTCATCGAAGAGGTCCTGGTAGCCGAAGACCGGAAGGGCGGTGCCGAGCGTCTCCCCGAGCGCCGCGTAGGCGGCGGCCCGCCAGGGGATGGGCGCGTCGCCGGTTTCGATCCAGCCCAGATCCAGTTGGCCCAGGCTCTCGCAGACAAGGGCGATTGCGGGCGGATTGTCGTCTTCGCCGGCGAGGACGGCGACCCGCAGATCGGCGAGCTCGATTGGCGCCAGGATTTCGAGCACCGCGGCGTTGAAGATCTGCTCGATGTGCTTGCGGGCGGCCACGCGCGTGTATCGCCTGGTCGTTCCTTCCCGTGCGGCCACCCAGCGGCCCATCAGCTTGTGATGATTGCTGAGCGGTTGATCGAAAATGGCGGGGATATCGACGGACAGGGCGACCGACCGCCCCGCGAGATCAGCCGAGGGGAGCGAGCTTGAGCCCAGCAGGGGGCTGAAGCGGCTCCGTCGCCTCGCTCCTATGTTGGGGTTCGGGGAGGATCCGCGCGTGGAGGGCGAGGGCCTGGGCGCTGCAGGGAAGCTGGGGGAAGCCGGTCGTGTTGCCATCGTCGTGCTCGATCCATTCGAGGAGCGTCTTGCGCGGTGCGGCGGGGATCGACCCGCTCTGTGAGCGGGGCATGGGTCAGCCCTTGGTGCCGACGGCGCGTCGATATTCGGTCACATGCGCGGTGCCCGAGATGCCCGCGTCGACCATTTCGGCGTTGAGGATCGCGGGATAAAGGGTCGCATGATAGGCACGCAGCCCTGCGGGATCGCCCGCGAGGTGCGGCGGGACCGGAAGGTCGATCCCGTCGTAACGATAGGTTCGGTCGAGTTGATTGATCTGCATGGTCGGTCTCCCGGGGCTGTGTAGGCAAGACGGTCAGGGGGTTCTCACCAGAGGCTGGCAGGCTCCTCCGCCTTGGCGTCGGCGGGCGGACTGGCCGGAGCAGGCACCTTCGGAGCACTGGCGGGCGCGGGCGTCTTGGGAGCGGCGGCCTTGGCCTTCGCCGCTTCCGCGGCAGCGGTCCGTGCCGCTTCGGCCGCCTGGCGCTGCTCGGCAAGCTGGTCGCCGAGCGTCTTGCGCGCGGCGATGAGCTGGCCGAGCGCACCGTCGGCGCCCCGAGCAAGTTCGGCGTCGATCTCCGCGGCACTCGCCGTGATCGAGATCGGACGGGTTTCGCTGGCCTCGAGCTTCGGATCGGCGCCTTCGGCCTTGCGCGGAATGATGGTCAGCGTGACGGTATCGTCGGGTCCGGCGACGAGGTCGAACCCGAGCGAGTAGCGGGTGAGCAGCGTGAGCAGGCTTGCGATGAGCATGGCTGTCGGTCCTTGTTGGCTGGAAAGGGAGACGGATCAGGCGGCGAGTGCCGCGACGGGCGTGTCGGTCTGTGCGGAAGCAGCGGTTGCCCCGGGTTCGATCGGGCGCGCGCCGTACTGGCCGTCTAGGGTCATCGAGCTCGGCAGGCGCCCGGCCCATTCGAAGCCGGTTCGGTTGAGCATGCCGGCGATGAGGTCGGCCTTCTTAGAGCCGAGGAGCTTGGCGAAGGCTTTCTCGCCCATGTGCGCGACCAGGCCGGATTCCTGGGCGATGAACCGGAGCTCGTCCTTGGTGTAGCGTTCGAGGAACGCCTTATCGACCTCCCAGACGTCGCGCAGATCGACGTCGAAGGCCCGGGCGAGATCGGCCACATGCCCGAAGGTCAGAACATCCTTGGCATAGGCCGCACCGATCGCGGAGAGCACGGTCGCGGCCTGGGCCTCCGACAGTTCGCGGATCTCGTCGATCTTGGCGCTATAGGCGAGTTCCGGGAAGGACGGGCTCACGAGCAGGCCCGCGCGCCCCTTCAAGGTTTCGGCCTTGATCTGCGACAACGTACCCGACATCGCGGCGACGAGGATCGCTATCTGGGCTTGCGCCGCATTGCCCGCAAGCGTTCGTGCGAGCGCGGTCCGCCAGGTCGCTTCGCGCAGGTCGCTGGTGCGGCCGGCGATCGATTTGACGGTGACGCCGGGCTTCTGCGCATTCGAGCTGCCGTTCGCGGTAGGAGGCGGGGTCCGCGGTGCGGGCGGACGGGAATGGCCGGCGGACGGCTGCGAAGAGCCACTGGTGGTCGTGGCTTCGTCGTCGACGTCCTCCTCTTCATCGATGTCGGCGTCCTCCGCCTCGTCTGGATCGAGAGGCGCCGCGGCCTTTGCCGCCGCCGCTGCGCGTTCCTCCTCCTCGATACGGGCCTTCTCATAGGCCTCGGTCTTCAGCTGGAAGCATCCGGGATTGGTGCAATGCCCATCGTCAATGTGGGTTTCGAAGAGCGTGCGCTGTGCCGCCGAATTGAAGGGGCAGGTCGTGCACTCAGTCTTGTCGAAGCAGGCGCTGCCGAGGTTCTGCGTCACCCGCATGAGCAGTTCGCGGGTCTTGCCGACGTCCAGGCCGGCGGCGAGGATGGTCTCGAGGGCCTTGTCCTGCTTGTCGGTGGGTACAGCCGCCAGCAGTTCGGCATGGCCGACCTTGATCCGGCGTTCGTCGAGTGCGAGCTTGACGGGACCGGACAGCTCGGCGAGCGCCAGGCGCCTGTCGAGTTTGCTCCGCGACCAACCGAGGCGCCGCGCGGCTTCGGCGCGGTCGCCCTGGCAGGCCGCGAGATAGCGGACGGCGGCGTCGGCCTGTTCGGTTTCCGATGGATCGTCGCGGTCGTCATTTTCAGCGATGGCGGCGTCCAGGGCCTCCTGGTCGGTCATCTCGCGGATGATGACAGGCACTTCGCCATCGGGGCCATAGGCTTCGAGGCCGGCCCTGTACCGGCGCTCCCCGGCGACGATGGCATAGACCTCGCCCTTCGGGCGCAGCAGGATCGGCTGCAGAATCCCGCGAAGGCGGATCGAAGCCACAAGCTCATCATGCTTTTTGCGGTCGAAATAGCGACGCGGATTATCGCCCTTCGTGATGAGGGAGAGCGGCAGCGTGGCGCGGATCTGTTCGACTGTGGTCAAGGCTGATCTCCTTGTGGAAATGGGAAGGCAGAAGCCTTCGGGGGTCCGCGCGCTTTCGGTCGGCGAGCCTGACGCTCGCCTTCCCCCTCCCCTCTTGCGGCCCCACGGGCCTGGGAGTTGACGGTCTCGTTTTCGAAGGGTCCGCGGCTCCGGGCGGCCAGCGCGGCTCAGTAGTCCTCGGCGAGCATGATCGTGAGCACGCGCCGCGTGATCGACGCGTCGGTCGGATCCTCGGAGCCGAACGCCAGGGCCATGTCGTAATAATCGATCTTGAAGAGGATGCGTTGGTCCTGCAGGTCGAAGGCGCCGAAATCGCGCTCGGGTCCATCGCCGGGCTTGAAGGCATAGCGGCGCACCGCCGCGAGCAGTTCGGCCTGGGCGAGGAATTCAGCAATGCCTTCGCCATCGCCGGAAAGCCGGGCGAGGCAGTTGCGGGTGACCATGATGCGGGCATTGGGATCGAAACCTTGCCGGCAGCGGTCATTGAGACGGGCGATCCGTTCGGTGGCGGGAACTGTCATGCTGCCTCCAGCAAGCCGGCGTTGAAGGCCTCGATCCACTCCGCCATTGCCGGCCGTTCGGGGAGCGGAACATGCGCGGCGACGTCCTGGAAGCGGATGAGGTCGGCGGGCGCATCGCGGATGATCGCGTCGATGTCGGCTGCGGGGAGCAGTTCCTCGGCGCGGATGAAGTCGGTCATTCGGCCGGGCCTGGTCGACGTCGACCGGCGCCAAAGGCCTTCGACGGTGCGCAGACGCGGGGCCGCGCGCGCTTCGACAAGCACGATGAGACGCAGGCACCAGACGGGCAGCGCCCGGACCTCGTCCGGTTTCATGGCTCCGCATATGAAGAAGCAGCTCGACTTGGGCGGGACGGGAAGTCCGGCGGCCTCGATGCGGGCGATGCAGCGGGCGCGATCCCAGCCCCATTCGCGCAAGGGGTAGCGGCATTCGAAGAGATCATGCTCGATCGCGGACGCATGGGCATGGCGCCGCGTATCGGCGGGCGAGGCATCGTAGCCGATCAGGCGGATGACCTTCTGGCCGCGCGCCCAGGCCGCCTTTGCAGGCGTCCACTGCTTGAGGAAGGCATCCTGCGGCGCCACCTTCCATTTGAGGCTGCAGGAATGGCGCCCCAGCGAGATGCTCGGCAGCGTCGCATTGGTGAGGACGTTGGCGAGCAGGTCATAATAGGGCGGCCAGTGCTTGAACCGGCGCGGCGTGTAGCGTACGGTCTCGTAACGGATGCCGCGGGCCGCCATCCAGGCGGCGATCATTTTCTGATATTCGTAAGTCTCAGGTTTCTCGATGCCCGGGTCGCCGGTCAGGACGAGATCGGGCGGAGTTCCGCGGCTTTCCAGCTCGACCAGTAGCGCGGTGCTGTCGACGCCGATCCCGTAGGCGAGCACCACCGGAGCAGGCTCGGCGACGCGGATATAGTCGACGTCGCGGATCTGCGCGGCGGGCGCGGGAGGTTGGATCGCCAGCATGGAGGTGCTCCGTTCTCGCGCAGTCCATCTGCGCGCCGAGCTTCCCCCCGCCTCTCCTTTCCGGCCATGGACGGCGAAATCCCGTCCTCATTCTGCGTCCTGCAGGCTGGATTCCCGATCGTAGAGATCGAGGTGGACCCCGATTTCGGCGGCCTCGGCTGTGGTGAGGTCGCGATGGTCATCGCTGTCGTGGGCGGTGGCCATCTCGATCACCGGATGGACCGATATGACCTGGCCCGACGGAAGGCGGAAGAGATTGGTCGATCCGTCGATTTGCTCGGTCCCTTCGGGGACCTCGAAACGGCCATGGATTTCGAACTCGACATGCATCAGACTGCTCCACTGCTGAAGAAGAGATTGCGGCCCCGCCGGCGGACGCAAAGCGGCCCGAAGAGCAACGGCACACGGATGCCGACCTCAAAAGGCTGCCCCCCTTGGAGATGAATTGGATGAGCGACATCGCCGATCGAATTGCGGAGCTTGTGGCGGACCAGCTTGGTGCCGACCGCGACAAAGTCGTCTCAGACGCTCATTTTATCGATGACCTGGGTGCCGACAGCCTCGACGTCGTCGAGCTCGTCATGGCGATCGAGGAAGAGTTCGATATCTCGATATCCGATCCCGACGCCGAGAAGATCCAGACCGTCGGTGAAGCGATCGCCTATATCGAAAGCGCCAAGGGCTGACGCGGGATTCGAGCCTGAGCGGCCCTGCAGGAAGTCGCGGTCAAGGCGGCAAACCGATGCCAGGGCGTCAACAGGAAGATGATCCGCAGGCGACGGTGAACAAGCCCGAGGGGGTGTCAAACGCGAAAATGTGTCGGAATATCGGAAGCTAGCGGGGGATCATGAGATGCAGGGCAGCCGTCCTGCGCCAGTCTGTCATCCACTGACCGTGACACTCCCGTTTCCGCGAGTTCGGCGCGCGCCAAGGCCTTGCGGATGATGGCGAGCATGGCGGGCTTCGTCGTCGCCAGTATTGGATCTTCACATTCCGCTATGAAACTCTTGGCCAGACCAAGCGCTGTGACGAGATCAGGGTGTGCGGCCAAGGCCGCGCGTATGCGCGCCGCGGCCTGTGGATCATCGGTTGCAAGCTCGAGTTCGAGCAAAGGAAGCGCAGTCATCTTAATACTCTCCGAAAGCCATCGCGGATAGGCGCGAGAGAGGGTTGCTGGCGGACGTGGATATCTTCGCGCCGCAGCCGAATAGCCGATGAGGTGGTCATTCGTCGCCGAAAAGCTCTTGGGCACCGCGCATATATTTGCGGGCGGTAGCGACTGAGACGCCAAGCTGCTTTGCCAAGGCTGCGGCGATCGTCGCGTCGTCCATCACCGGCGGGGGTGCGGGAGGTCGGTGGACGATCGTGATGATGTCGAGCAGGATGCGTGAGATCGCCGCCGGGCTGAGGCCATGTTTTTTGCCGGCGAAGACCGCCTTGAGGAGGAGGATCGACAGCGCGCCATAGGACGAGACGCCGCTGCTCTCGGCCTGGGCGAAGGCGCTGTTGACCGTCTGCCCAGCGCTTGCCTGAAAGGCAGCGAGGTCAGCCTTCTCGTCGGCTGCGACCCGGTCCGCGACATGGGCGCTGGTCTGATGATCGAGATATTTGAGGCCTGCCAGAGACAGAACGCCGAGGATCTGGCCGATGCCTTCGTCGGTAAGGGCGTAGCGGCTCACGCTGTCTTCGGTCACGCTCGGATGCTGCATGAGCCGCTCCGCGTCGGCCGTGTCCGGCGCGGACCTGAAGCGGGCAGCTTCCATTTCGAGGCCGAGGTCGACCAATACGACACCAAGATCGTCGCACCGCTCACCCGAGAGAAAGTCTCTGAGCTTGGCTTTCAGCGCGATAGCGCGTTGTTCTATGTCGTCCATGGTTGATGTTGGCCTGTGGATTCGAAGCTGGCTGACAGCTGTCACTTGTAGCCTGCAGAAGCCACGCGCTCAATCAAGGGACGATATTCACGCGCTGTCCGGATCTGCGATGGCAGAACGTTCGGGCGCTGGGTTCACGGCCTTCGCGAGGCGCCGGACCGCCTCGTCGGCGCGTTCGCACCCTTCACTGGAAGAGAGGTCCTCATCAGGAAGACAAAGAGCGTGTCTCCCGCTTCGCGGGCCTCTTCGATATTCCGGACATGGGCAAAGTCGCCGCCGCCATAGACCTCGGCGCAGGCGCGCTGGAACGGGTTCAACATGACGCCTCCGTGTCGAGAGTAGCGAGATGCGCCCAGCATGCCTGGATCGCCGCATCGAGCGTGGCGCAATCGCCGAGCGGCCGGGACGCAGCACCGCTCGGCGTGATGACCCGGGCATTGGGCGTCCAGACGGGGTCGGCGAGGCCCTCGGGCCAGTTATGGAAACCGTACGGATAGGCGGTAATCCCATAGGGCGCCCAGAGACGGGGATGGAGCCGCGTGTAGCGGGCGACTCAGATGGCCATGGCTAGTCCTTTCCAGCGGGCGGTAGCGGCTTGCCCAGGAGAATGACGGCGATCGACGGCTTGTCGTCATTCGCAAGCTTGCGGCTGTCGAAGGTCTGGCGACCGCCAAGGCCGATGGTCAGCATGTCGAAGACGGGCGATCGGCCGCCATTGGCGTTTTCAATCGATGGACCAAAGTCGTGAAATTGGATGTCAACGAATCTCGGCGGCGCGCCGGTCTGATATTCGCCGAAGAAGAAGGTGATGCGACGGCCGTCCGAGGTCTTGGCGCTGATCGTGAAATTGCCGTCCGGAATATCGACCGGGAGTGTGGGCACATCGTTGAACCGGGCAAAGCCGATGCTGGTCGCATCGGCTGCGGTCATGACGGGCAAGGTTCGAATATCGGCCATGTCAGATCTCCTGGGGCGGGAAGAGCGGCAGCGTCGGGTGCGGCGCTGGCAGGATTTTGGGATAAGGCAGGCGCGGCAGGTTGCGGCCGCGTCGGCGCGCCTCGCGCGTAAGCTCGAAGCAATAGGCGAAGAGCCCGGATTGCGTTTGGCGAACGAGATGACGCTCGCGCTGCAGGCGCCATAGCCAGGCGGGCGGATCTTCGCCGACGGCCGGCCTCGGGAGGCCGAGCGTGACCAGATGATCGATCGCGCCGGCATGCCCGCGTTCGCCGAGGCGGATCTTCGAAAGCGTTCGCCCCGATATCGTCACGCCGCCGGCGCGCAGCACGGTCCGCGGCCTCGTGACGCACCTGTGGGCTGCGGAAAGCGCCCAATATACGCGGCCGACGTGACCGAACCCCGGGTCGCTGTATGACACGACGGACTCGATATGGGGGCGTTCGCGCCGGAGATGCCGGAAGGCGCGCGCTACGAAAAAGCTCTCGCCGTTTTGCGGAACCCGGTCTGTCAGAATCAGCCGCGCGAGCACGCAGCCGCGGCTCGGATCGTCGAAGCCGGTATGGCGGGTGATCACCGCATTGGTGGCGGGGACGGCGAAGACGGCGACGCCCTCGAGGACGGCGCCGGCGCCGAACAGCCCGACAGCGACCTGGGCGGCAGGATAGCTCGGGAGATAGTGATGCTGCGCGACGAAGGTGCGCGCCGCTGCGTGGTCGATGACATCGACCGCATAGGCTTTGGGATCGATCAGCGTGAGATCGCGCGCCCACGGGACGCGGCGCTCGCGCCAGCGCTGGCTTCGGGAGGTGAGCATGGGCAACTCCTCATCGGGTCACCCTCATCGCTCTCCCTCTTTCCTCCACTCAGCCGGGATCACAGGTGCTCGCCGCGAAGGATCGCAAAGACATCCTCGGTATAGATGCGGGCGCGGTGGGTATCGCTGTCCCAGAAATGCGAGCCGGCGCGCAGCCTGGCCGCGATGGACAGCCCTTCGTCGAGCGATCGCCACGCGCCGATATTCGTCCACAGGCCGTGGGGCGAGAACTCGAACCAAAGCCGTGGGCCGAGCTGATTGCATTTCATCTGGAAGGCCCAATAGCCGTCGTCGCGTCGTTCCGCCCTCACCTGTTCACCGGAATAGAGACCGGGCAACAGCCTGCGCATGCTTTCGCCATGGCGGTTCATGAGAGTCTCCTAAGCTGAGGGGCGCAGGAAGCCGGCTCCACCCGCAGGTGGACGCGAGACGGTTTACGGAATGTTCGTGTTTGGGCACGATCAGATATCGCACATCCCTGAGTGGCGTCGGTGGGAACATGGTCCTTTGAGGCCCTGCGAGCTTCCCACGACGTCATGTTCCCGGTAGCGAATGGTCTTCCGGGTTCTTTCAACCAAAGAAGGCAAGATCATCATGAGCGACGTGTCGGACAACGATAGCACGCTGATTACCCTGACCGCCGATATCGTCGCGGCGCACGTGACGAACAACAGTGTGGCGGTGGCTGATCTGCCATCCTTGATCCAGAATGTTCATGGAGCACTGAGCAATCTCGGTAAAAGCGATCCGGCGGCCGAGACCAAGCAGGAGCCGGCGGTATCGGTTCGCGCCTCAGTGAAACTCGACTATATCGTCTGTCTGGAAGACGGCAAAAAGCTCAAGATGCTCAAGCGCCATCTCATGACACATTATCAGATGACGCCGGCTGACTATCGGTCGAAGTGGAATCTTCCGGCCGACTATCCGATGGTCGCTCCGAATTATGCCGAGCAGCGCCGGACGCTCGCCAAGAGCATCGGCCTTGGCCGCAAGCCCAAGGCCGCCTCCGCGGCCCCGCCGGCAAAGACGACGAAAGCCGCCCCGGCTCGTCGTGGACGCGCAAAATCCACCGAAGGGCAGCCAGCCCAATAAGATCATCTGGGCACTTCCTCTCGGAGACGGCGGGCTTGAAACAGGGACAGTCGGATCAAAGCGCGTCGCCGCAGCGTTCGGCCGCACCTTCAGGGCCAATTGAGGCGCGTACGCCGCCCTATCCCGGTACCGAGGCGGCGGTTGGCACGGTGGTGACCTTGGCCGACGCCTATTGGGATGCCGCGCACAGGCTGCTGCCGCAGATCGAGAAGGGCCGGAACGTTTCGTCCGCTCCGGCCCGGCTATGCGCCATCCAATCGATCGAGACCTATCTCAACGCATTCCTGCTCTTCCATTCGCTCGATCGAAAGCTCGTGCGGGGATTGCAGCACGATCTTGCCGAACGCACGCGATTGGCTGTCGAAAAGGGACTTTCCCTGCGAAGACGCACAGCGGAGCACTTGGTCCGGCTGAGTGACCAGCGTGACTATCTGGTGGTGCGATATGGTCCCGAGCAGCTCGGCGATCTGTCCGAGATCAACCGGATGTTCGCGACGCTGAAGGAAGTTGCCGAGAAGGTACGGGCAGCGATTTTCGAGCAGCCCTATGATCGCTCTGACCCGAGGTATAAGGTCTATTGGTGACCGATGCCGGCATTGCGGTGCGGTGTTTGAAAGCGAGCGGCGGAGGCAGGTCTGCCATCAGAACAGGGTCAATTGCTCGCCGATCGCGCGGGCTGTTGTTTCCTGTGCCGACGTGCGACGAGATGAGCGATCCTCGGGCGTGTGCAGCGCGGATTGCAGCGGCAGCTCGGCCGCGCGCGGCTGGGCAGCAAGCCTCGCACCCCAACCTCCCAGGATGTGGGCCGGGGTGAACCAGTGCTCGCGGACCTCATTGCTGAGAGAGTTGCCGACGATGACGTGGGCCGGGATGTGGAGCAGCGAGAACTGGATGTAGGCCATGTGCACCGCGCGCTGGTCGATATCGACCGCAGTCACATGGAGATGGCGCTGGTAGTTGATATCGACGGCGAGCATCGCTTGCGCGAGCGCGATGACCATGGCGCCCGCGCCGCAGGCGGGTTCCATCGCGCTCACGAACCCCTTGTCGGCGATCAGCGCCCGCGCATCCTTCGCGTCGCCGAGCGTGATCTCGGCCATCATTTGGCAAACCGGATAGGGCGTGAAGAACTGGCCCCGGTTCTTGTTGTGGATCTCGAGCGCGGTGAAGATGCTCCCGAGAACGTCGCCCGGCGCCGCCTCGAGGGCCATGGTGATTTCGGCGAAGACCTGCGGAAACATGTCCACGGTTGGTCGGTCATATCGTCCCACGATCTCGAGGTAGCGCGCCTCCCGATCGGTGCGGGAACGGCTGTCGACGCTGTTCGAGATGCTGATCGCGGTCAGTTCCATGCAATCTGAGAAGAGGCTGTAGCGATCGTGGCGATAGCCATGAGCGTCGAAGAGTTTGAGGACGTTCCTGATATGTCGATCCTGGGGCGGCATGAGGGTTCCCCGCGCGCGGCCGGCTGGGCGACCGGGCGCACCTTGTCTGAGTGAAGGGTGGCAGCAGCGGGCTGGCCGCGGAGGGTTCACCCCGCGGCGAGCAGGCCCTCCAGCGTCACGGAGCGCCTCGGCCTGCGTCCGAACTGGTAGCCGTGATTGGTCGCATATTTGCTGAGCGACATGGCCTTGCGGTCGAGAGCGACGGCGAGATCCGCGATCGAGACCCCCGTGCGGAAGGCGATGTCGAGCGCGCGTGTTTCCTCGTCGCTGAACGGCCGGATGTAGCCGTGGACGAGCCCGAGGCTGTTGGCGCGCGAGGTAAGCGCGGCCTTGGTCCGGCCCATGCGCGCAGCAAGAAGCTTGGTGGGGACGCGGCCATAGTCCGCGCGCAGCCGCGCCTCCTCGGCGTCGGTCCAGTCCGGACCGATGCGCCATCCGTTGCGGTTGGCATGAAGGCCGCGCAGCGCCAGATATTCGGCGCGGTGGCGCAGCGACCCGGATGTGCGGCCGAGCTGTCGCCGCAGCGGGGTCAGGCTCGTTCCCTCGGTATAGGCCTTGCGCAGCAGCGCATCCTCTTCCGGCGTCCACGCCCGCCCCCAACCGCGGCCGTAGCCGAGCTTGCGGATCGCAAGGCCGAAGCCTCTGATCGTTCGCTGCGGGAATCCCTCCTCGACAAGCATCGCAACGATCGCGGTGTAGCGATGGCCCTGCTCCGCGAGTTCGAGGGCGCGCGCCGTTTCCTGTTCGGACCAGTCGGGCGGATGGTTTGCATGCACGATGCCGAGATAGCCAGCGCGGCTCGACAGGCCGCCAAAAGGCCGACCAATCAGCGTCGCGATCTGGGCCAGCGGCACGCCGCGGCGATAGCCTTCAATGAGCTGGGCATCCTCCCAGGGCGTCCATTCGGGAGGATTGCCCTCGGTCAGGTCGAGAAGCCGGGCTCGGGCATAGACCGCCGAGCAGGATCGGCCGAGATCCGAGGCAATGGCGGCGGTGGGCTGCGCGCCATAACGGCGGGTCAGCTCGGCATCGTCGAGCTCGGTCCAGGTCCGGGTGGAGTTGCGCCTGAGACCGAGCAGCGCGATGCGCTCGGCGACGGCCGCCCTACCCCGGGCAAGCGCAAGCGCGATATCGCTTATCGCTATATCCTCGAGGAAGAGCGCGCGCAGCCGCTCGCTCTCGGCCGGTGTCCAGGCATCCGCGCGATAGGCCATTTCGCGCAGCGGCTGTGACTCGAGGAAGGGCCGTGGCGCGGGAGCGAGCTCGACGACATCGGCGTCCAGATTGAGGGGCTTCATGCGAGCGCCACCACGGGAATGTCACTGATCTTGGCCCTGAGCCGGGCATGCAGCCGGGCGATGCGGTCTTCTCCGCGCGGCATCGTGTCGACCGCCGCTATGGCGGCCAGCATGTCGAGCGCATTGTCGACCGCTTCGCGTGGGCAACCGAGGTGGCCGGCGAGATCGTTGGCCGTGGTCGCATTGGGGGCGATGCGCTTGAGCGCGCCGATGATCGAGGCCGCGTGCGGCGCTGACGGATCGAGCAGGAAGGCGTCGAGCGCGCGGGTTCCCTTGAGCGTGAGACTCGTATCGCGCCCGCCGTTCGAGACTTCCCGCAGAGCGGACAGATCGAGGAGCTTCTCGGCCTCGCCGCTGTCGATCGCGGCCGCCGCGGTCAGCTTGGGGGTCGCGCCAAGATGCTCGGTGATCGTCTCTTCCATATGGGCGAGGACCGGGAGCGGCGAGATGGCCGGCCCCATGGCGAAGAACTCGCCAGGCGCAAGCTTGCGCAAGGCGTCCGCCTCCTTGGCGGAGAAGCCGAGCAGGTCGGCGGCGCGCGCGATGTCGCGGTCGAAGACGTTGAGGCCGACGAGGAAGTTCTGCAGCTCGGAGATCACCGAGGAGGACAGCTTCGCGAGGCGCTGGGTGGCGATGACCGGTGCGATGCCGCGCTTGCGGCCGCGGGCGCAAAGGTCGGTGAGCGTGGCGACGCCGAGGCGGCGGGTTTCGGCGTCGCGGGCCGATCCCGCATGATGGGGGGCGAGCAGATGGCCCTCGTCGATGCAGACCAGGACGGTATGGCTCCAATGCTCGCGCGGCGCGCCGATCAGTCCCGCGAACAGGGCCGCTGCCTTGATGATGCGCTGGTCGGGATCGAGATCGGTGAGATCGACATGGAGCGAAAGCCGGTGCTGCCGAGCGCGCGCAGCCGCTGCCGTCAGGCCGTCCGAGGTGAGTTCGCAGCCCTTGAGCGAGGTCGCACCGATATGTGCGGCGAGATTGCCGAACTCGCCTTCGGGATCGACGAGCACGATCGTCGTGAAGTCGAAGGCTTCCTCGATGATCTTGCGCAGGGTGCGGCTCTTGCCCGCGCCGCTGCTGCCCTGGATGAGTAGCCGGCCGGCGAGCAGGCGCTCGAGGTTGAGCATGAGCGCGCCGCGGCTGTGCTTGCCGATCGGAACGGACCATTGATCGGCGGAAGGGTCGATCGAGACGACTGTAGCCATGATGGGATCTCCTGGGCTTGGCCTGTCTGGCCACCGCCCACTCGATCCCCCTTCCCTTTCTCGTGCCTGTGATTAGGCGCCGGACCGCTCCTCGGCCTCGGGCGGGCGGCTGCGCATGCCCCAGTCGGGTTCATAGTCCGGACCGTAGTTCGCGCTGCGCAGATATTCCGTGTCACCGGCTTCATCGACGAGATAGCCCGTGACTTCCTCGGCATAGTCCGCATCGAGCGCGCCTTCGGCTGTCGGGATCAAGCGCACGCCGAACCCCTTGGAGAACAGCGCCTCGTCGGCGGCGCGCATGGCGTCTTCGTGGGTCGCGGCCGCGACAGCCACTTTGACGCGAACGGTCGCATAGATGTGAACAAAATGGGTGGGCTCCGACATCATCGGTCTCCAGCGGGTGGTTTGGGGGGATGCCGAGTGGCATGACGTCGAAGCGTTCGACGACTTCGTCCCGGAAATTCCAGAACGGTCGGCTTGAAATCAGACGTCCAGGATTGCGCCGTTGAGGACGGCATAGAGGCCGACTTCAAAGCGGAGTTTCTGCAGGGTTCGAAAGTTGGCGTCGCGCCGAGCCTCGAAGTGGAACGCGCTGCGGCCCGTGTCGGCTTCCTTGATGCCCGTCGAGAGAGTGGGATAGGTCTTGCCAGCACGTGGACCGGTCATGATCTGGGCCGTGGAGCGGCAGTCCAGCGTGCGATCGAGAGCATAGCCGAGATCGCGCAGTTGCCGTTCGATTTCGCTGAGCGTGACGGGATGCCAGCCATCGGCGGCGCGGGCGGCCAATTCATTGGCGAGCGCAAGGTTCATGGGCGAAGGTCCTTCGCTTTTGCATCGGCGGTTTCCCGAATGTCTTCAACCGATGGTTCAGGGGATATTCGGTGGTGGCGTCAGGCCAGCGGCATGTCGTAGGCAGGATCGCAACCCGGTACGCCGGGATAGACGCCGGCCGGATCGCACAGCAGCACCTGCAGGACGTCATATTCGTCGTGGCGAAGATAACGGCCGGCCTGGAACGTGAAGCGACGGCGGGCTTCGGCGGAAGCATGGCGCAGGCGGACGGGAAACTGACCGTCGACGTCGATGTCGCCTTCGAGCGGTCTGCGCGTCTCGCGCATCTTCTGGCCGAGCTCGTTGAGGATTGAGCCCGCGACGCGGGGCGAGAAATTGCCGATCAGCAGGAGTTCCGGCAGGCCGTGCAGCGCATTGCCGATGCTGTAGGCAAAGGCGGGTGTCTCGCCGTCGGCGAAGATCAGGAAGAGATGCTGGCCGCTCCGCGCGATATTGCGCGCGATGTCACCATAGAAGTCTGAAGCATCGGACATGAGATCCTCCATGTCGGTGGGAGCGAATTCAGGCGGTCGCGGCTTCCGCCAGGACCTCGAGATAGCCCGTCTCGACCAGCTCGGTCTTCTGGCTGCGCTCGCGCGGCGTCATGTCGAGCTTCACGTAGAAGCCCGCGAAATGCGTCTTCACGATCACGCCTTCGCGGCCGGCATAGCGGTCGCCGCCGACGCGCGGGCGCCGGCGGAGCCGCACCCGCGCTCCGATCTCTGGCTCGAGAATTGTCTCGGCGAGCGTCGCGCGCTCGGCAAGAAAGATCTCGAGAAGCGTCCTGTCGTCGTGCTGGACCATGCCTTCGCTGCAGGCCCGCGCTAGCATGGTCCAGCCGCGCAGGCTCATCGCGTCACCTGCGAGAAGACGGTCGCGCGGCTCGTGATGATCCGCCGAGAACTGGCCTGGTGAGACATAGGCCTCCGGATCGAAGGCGAGGATCGTCGCCGCATGATATTCGCTCTCGCTGAGCGCGACGGTGAGGTGGCCGAGCTGCGTGATGAGGTTGGTTTTGGGCATGGATCGGGTTCCTATGAAGGGAAGAAGTGGGGGTGCTGGCCGCTCAGTCCGCCGGCACATCTTCCTGCCCCCCTCTCTTCTCGACCTGGCGCGCGTCAGGCCGCAGCCTGCTTCAGGAGGTCGGGAAGGCGCGTTGCCGCCAGTCGCAGGGCGCCGCCGAAGGCGGGCAAGTGGGCGTCCTTGGTTTTGCACAGCCCTGCGGGAACGTGAGTAACCTGGCTCTCGCAAGCTGCTGGCCGAGGTAGCGTTCGCGGGCACTTGTATGGTTGAACCGGTGCTGGCTGAATCTGCTTAGGGTCGAGCGCGAGGAATAGCGAACAGGCTAGGCGATCGACGATATTGCGATACGCATGGCCAGCGTGCCGTCATGTGCCAAATGGCAAGTGCAACTTCGCGCGATGGCGTTTCGCGGGTGCGTCATCGCGGTCATGAGCCGATTGATCGGTATCGATTTTGTCGGCTTTGGGTCGCGGTCCTTCCAATTGGGCCCTGCGGTCGTCGCTGATGGTCTGGCCGCGGCTTCCGCTCGATTGCCGGCCGGTTCAGTCGTGGGCATACATTCCTGTTTCAGAGTCCTGCGCCGCCGGATTGTTCGACGCGCAGGAAATCTAAAGTCATCAGGATGTACGAATGACTTGGTCAACGAGGCCGGCATCGAATGCAGCCAGCCACTTCGTTCGCACGAGGTCATAGATCGCGATCGGGAGCATGCCGTAAGCTACGTTGGCGTCGTTGCCCCCTGGTACTGGCCGCAGGTCGGGACCTGGCCACTGGAAACGGTTGGCCTCGTTGAGGATGATCCAGGAGCGATCACTGTCGAGACCGAGACGTGCTTTCGTTCCCGCCGGTATCTCAACAGCCAATCGCAGGTCGGCGGGAGGCGTATGGGTCACAGGAAGAACGGTGACAAACTCACGCCCATCTTTGGTGACGATTGTAAGCAGGACAGCGCAGGGCCGATCTTTGCTGCCCTCTTCATGTCCGGCCCTGGCTTCATGTCCCCAGAGGTAGGAGTAGCGGAGAACCAGGCCTGGAACCGGCTTGGGGAATGGCATTAATTATCCCGGATCTCGTCGTTGAATGCTGCCGCCTCGGCAGGTGCACGTGACGCGGCAACCGCTGCGCGATCCTCTTCTGTGAAATCTGCCAACGTCAATACCTCACGATCGCGCCTCTTGAGGCGCTGATATTCGGCGGCCGACATCAGCACGAGACTATCATGGCCATGGTGCGTGATGGTAAGGGGCGCGACGAGCGCCTGCCGGCTGATGCGGCCGAAGGCCTTGGACGCCTCAACGGAACTGACGGTTTGGGGCATGATGATTCTCCTATCCGTAAAATACGGAGTTTCCGGGTAAATGTCAAGTTCGGGTGTAGCGGTCGCGCCTGGATCAACTATGAGGACAGGACCGCACGTTGGATCAGGTTGCGGAGAGGTTCAGGAAATCGGGCAGGCGCGTCGCAGCCAGCCGCGTTGCGCCCCCGAAAGCCCGCAGGCGGGCGGCCATCGTTTTGCGCAGATGAGCGCGATTGCTGATGATGGTTTCGGGGGAAAGCGGCTCGCCTCGGGCTGACACATAGCCCGTTGCAAGCTGCCCGTCCGCCGTCTCGATGACGATGCGGTGCCCGCCGCCGGGCCGCTTTCCGGGATAGCGAGCCGTGAACTCGCCGAGCTTGCCGGTGAGGCCCTTGACCGCCTTGCCCCAGCGGATGTGTCCGGCGCCAAGGCTTTCTCCCGCCATAAGCCCGCGATCTCGCCATACGTTGAAGTGGGCGCGCTGCTGCAGCACGGTGTTTCGGGTGCGCTCCATGGTTCGGCAGAGCGGCAGCGCCGCGGCGTGCAGGTCGAGGAGCGCGAGGTAGGGGCCTTGGGCGGCGACGAGGATATCATCGAAATCGCGCCCAGCGAGCAAACTGCGAAGCTGGTCTTCCAGTCGCGGATCGAACGAGACGGCGGCTGCGGATAAGGGCTCGATCGCGGCCGCGTCTGGCACGGAATTCGCGAGCTCATGAAACCCGGTGCTGGAAATCACGATGACGGCGAGTTTGTCCTTGCCATCGCAGGCGCGAAGGGCTGGAAGGAGCAGAGCGGATTCGGACTGCTCGGCCGCGCTTTCGCGGATCCATCCCACTTCGGGCGCACCGAGGATGAGGAGCCGTCGCGTCCACCTCGCCGGAAGCGGGTCGTCGGTGGGCTTGGGCCAGGCGCTCGGAAGCGGCCGCCCGGTAATGGGCGCCGGCAGCGCCTCGGGCAATGAGGCCGCTTCGTACGCTCGCCGTGCGGCATCGAAGAGGTCGTCACGATTGCCGCCGCCGTCGGCGAAACCCTGGTCGTAAGCCAAGGTCGCTGGCGTCCCGCATCCCGCTCGCCGCACCTCCGGCTCCCAGCCGGCGGCAGCAGCATGCCACCCTGAGGCGTAGCGTACCGCCCTGTCCCAGTCGTAGCCGTGAAGGCTGCGTGCGCGAAGGATGGCGTGATCGCGATCGTCGCCCTTGCCGCTGGCGATCTTGGTCTCGGTGAAGGTGAAATTGCGGGCCTGTCGCTCCTCCTCGGCGGCTTTGGACATGGATTCCATGACCGGGCGCAGCGCGAGGGCCCGGTCACGCATCCGCGCGACCCTGGCTTCCCGGTCGGCCTCGTTCGGCAGATCCGGGAAGCGGCGCCAGGCGTCGGCGAGAATGGTGGCATGCTCCGGCCGGCGACCATGAGCGATCCAGGTGGCCTCGTCGGCCGGATCGAACGGCTCCGAGATCATCGGTTGCTCTCCCTGTGAAATCCGAGGCCGGCAGCGGTGAGGCTCTCCACCGCGCAGGAGAGCGGCTCGTAGCGGCCCGACAGGTTGTCGATCGTCCCGAAGAGCCGAGCACTGGGAGGGGCGGACGGCACGGTGAGGCGGAATGGAACGGTTCGCTCCGCCATTTCGGGAAAGACCTCTGCGAGCAGCACCGCGCCCACGCGATCGGCCACGCCGTCGATGAGCTTGCCAAGGTTGTGTTTGTCGAGGCCGGGCGCGGATTCGAGATGCACCATCGGCGCGATGACGTCCGGGAGTCGGGCAAGGAGGCCGGTGCCCATGCCGTAGTCGGAGTGCATCGAGATCAGCGCCTGTCGCTCGAGCGAGATCTCGGAGAAGGGGACATAGACCCGGTAGGAGTAGCTTGGCGGCTCCGTGCCGATCCGGGTGCGCGTGAGGAGGATACGCATGGGCTCCTCCGTCAGGCGACCAGCCGCGGCGCGGCGGGCACGGCGGCTGGGAGATTGAGGTCGCGGCGTAGACGCTCGGCGAAGCGATCGGGTTCGACAAGTTCGCGAACCGACGCCCAATGGTTGCGTTCGCCGATATGATCCTGGCGGTCGCGGACCTTGCGAAAACAGACCTCGCGGTCGGGCCCGAACGGTCCGAGTGAGAGCTGGACCCAGAGCGTTTCGCCGTGCAGCGTGATCTCGCCCGACACGGCAGGACCGGCCTTGTTAGAGCGGATGTCAAAGCTACCCTCGCCCAGGCCGAGCGCCTCGGCAAGGCGGCGCATCGCGGCTCGGCCTTCGGAGTGGAACAGGCGCTTGGCAGGTTCGTCATAGGCGACGCCGCGCAGGGCGAGTGTCTTGAGCATGGGGCGGTTTCTGAGGTCCGCGATCCGCGCCATGCAGTCGCGGCGTAGTTCGGCATTGGCGGGTCGATCGGCCAAGACCTGGGCGAGATGGCGCGCCAGCAAGATGACGGCGGGATCGGTTTCGATGTCGATGCCGGCATTGCGGCAATCGATGATCGCCGCCTGAATGGCGTGAAGCGTGGTGCCGAATGTGATCAGCGCGCTAGGGTCGAGCGCCTGGGCATAGCGAAATGCCACGTCATAGCTCATGGGGTCCTCCTGACTTTGGAGCGGCTTACCCGCTCCTCAGTCCGTCTCCCTCCTCCCCTCGCTCGATGTACTTTCGGCGACCACTGTCGATCGTGCGCTGCCCGGCTATCGCCGACCCGGTTCGTGTTGTCGCAGGGTCTCGCAGAAGCTACGGCTTGCTGTAGATGGCAGAGGCAATTTGTGCAGGCGGTTGGCGTCGGAAGGCACGGCCGTTATCCTCCCGTGCATCGCTGTGCAGGCCACTCGCCACGCCGCGATGACGGACTTCCTTCCCTCCCTTTGACACGCGCGAAAAATCGAGGCACGAGTCCGTTTACTATTGCTCAAGCACGCATGGTCGAAGACCCGTAGTTCCAGCCAGAAAAAGGATATTGCATGGCCGAGACCGACAGTTCGGGCGTCATGTCTTTGACAGTGACGTTGCTCAGTGCCTATTTTGCGAACAATACCGTCCCGAGCAGTGAGCTGCCGGCGCTTGTGGAGGGAACACGGCGGGCGTTATTGGGTGATACGCGGATTGCAGAGGAAGCCCTGGTCGGACCTGTGGATGACGTTGTAGCGGAAGCACCGGCATCCTCCACAGCAGATGAGATCGCGGTGGATACACCACCGCCCGCCACGTCTGAATACAAGCCTGCGGTGTCCATCGAGGAAAGTCTGGCGTCGCCCGATCAGATACTGAGCCTGATCGACGGCAGGCCTTACAAGGCCCTCAAACGGCATTTGTCGGCGCATGGCCTGACACCCGCTGAATATCGCTCGCGCTACGACCTGCCGGCCGACTATCCTCTGGTTGCGCCGAGCTATTCGGCCGCGCGCCGGGAGGTTGCCCGGAAGCTGGGCCTCGGTGGTAAGCGTCAGAGCGATCCTGCACCGGCGACGGTGCCGGAAGAGGCGCGTGAGACGGCGCCTGCAGGCGCGCCTATCGAGGCGAGCGAGCCCGTTGTTGCCGACACGACCCCGGCAAAACCCGCAACCGCGCGGCGCCAGCGCGCAAAGGCGGTCGAGACTGCACTCAAACCAGCGGCGAAGAAGCCCAAGAGCAAGGCCCCCAAGTCCGGTGCCGCCAAGGCTCCTGCAGCGAGCGCGGATGCGACGCCGAAACCCCAACGCAGCCGGGTGCGGAAGGCGGCCAGCGAGGCAGCGGCGCCGGCTGAAGCCGCGCCAGAGATCGCTGCCGTAGCGGAGTGATCGAGACGGTCCGGGTCCATCAAGGTCCCGGACCGTCTCTCGCCTGACCTGTGGGACAGCCTGCGGTTCGGATCGGATCCGTGTCATGGCTGGGATCGCCCTCAACCCCCTCGTCCGACCGATCGAGGGGAATGAACAGCCGGGTCTTGTACTGAAGACCTCGCTGAACGTGCCGCGCACATTGAGCCGCTCACGGTTTTTCGGGTTGATAGTTCCATATCTCAAGCCTGAGTGCGCCGCCGAGACGAGGACGGCGATACAAAATCCCTAGAGATGTTGCTCAGAATGGCCCTATTAGTGATTTGTGACACGCTCACAATGTATTACAGCAGCGATGCGTGCCGCACTTTTAGTTCTGGTGAACGAACTCTCGTGAACTGCCACGAGATCGCTGCGTGACGCCACCCACTCTTGATGCGCCTAAATAGCAGGCTCTGGGCCGAAGAAGGGATAGTATTGCCTAAGCATCCATGCCGGCAGTTGTACTTATAGATTTGAGCCTGCACTTCAAAAGGAAGTGCGCGATGTACATTGCCAGAAAAGGAGAGGAAGCGGAGGACCTTATGCGAGCGCGGCGTCTGGTCTGCCGCGCGCTCCTCGATCAGCATCGCCTTGTCGTCGAGGCCTTGGGGAAGCGCTTTGCGATCAGCCCCTATTGGGATAGCCTATTGTTACTCTATCTCGCCGAATTGGAAGGCCAGTCCTTCTATCAATCCTGCCTCGCCACGGGGGCCTCGCCGTCGAACGCTCACAGACAGTCAGCGAGGCTCGCCAAGCTGGGGCTGGTGGTCCGCGAAGCCGACCCCGACGACAACCGGCGCACAACGGTCCGGCTTTCGGAGGAGACGCGCTCGACGCTGCACGAGATGATGGATCGCATCGGCGCGATCGAGATGCTCGAACCGTAAATCGTGAAGCGCAGGCTGGAGGTTCGGTCGCAAATCGCTATGATGCATGATGATTGATGCAGGACGGTAGATGCGAACGACACTGACGATCGATGATGACGTGCTCAGCGCGGCCAAGAAGCTGGCCGATCAGCAGCGCCGGCCCGTGGGGACCGTCATTTCCGATCTGGCGCGCCAGGCGCTGCGGCGGCCGGTGAGCGGTGGCGAGCGCAACGGCGTGCCATTGCTCGCGTCAAAAAGCGAGACCCTCGTCACTCTCGACATGGTCAACGCGCTGCGCGACGAGGCGCCGTGACCTTCCTGCTTGACGTCAATGTTCTGATCGCGCTGATCGATCCCGCGCATGTGGGCCATGACGCCGCACATCTGTGGTTCGAGGCGGAAGGGCGACGGTCATGGGCGACCTGCCCGATCACCCAGAACGGGGTCGTCCGCATCGTCGGTCATCCAGGCTATCCCAACTCGACCGGGTCGCCGGCCGAGGCGGCGGAGATCGTTCGGCGTCTCTGCGCGCTGGACGGGCACGTCTTCTGGTCGGACGACGTCGACCTGGTTGGCAACGACGCGATCGACATATCCGAAATCCGGACGCACAAGCAGGTCACTGACAGCTATCTGCTCGCGCTGGCCGTATCCCGCCAGGGCAAGCTGGCGACGTTCGACCACAAGCTATCAGTCAAATCCGTGCGCGGTGGACGGCGAGCGCTGCAGGTGATCGACGCAATGGCGGCTCGTTGATCGCATGCGGACCGATCTGGACCATCTGCCGGCCGACCGGCGGCGCGAGATCGGGGATTTCGTGCTGCGAACGATCCTCACCGCGTTCGAGGACGCGCATGCCCGCTCGGTCACCGGCTGGAAGAAGAAGGGTCGCATCCACAAGATCGTGCTCTACGGCAGCTTTGCCCGCGGCGGCTGGGTGTACGAGCCGCATACGAAGAAGGGTTACTCGTCGGACTATGATCTGCTGGTGATGGTCAATCGCAGGCAGGTCGTCGAGAATGCCGATTTCTGGGCTGATCTCGACGATCGCTTCATCAGGGCGCGCGATGCCGGCCGCATCAAAAGCCTGCCGTCGATCATCGTGCACACGCGGCAGGAGGTTCACAGCGCCCTTTCGAAGGGACGCTATTTCTTCATGGACGTGGTGAAGGACGGCATCCTTCTCTACGATGCCGATGACGTTGCGTTCCCCAAGCCGAGACCAAAGACGCCAGCAGACAAGCTTGCTTTGGCACAGGAATATTTCGCAGAATGGTATTCAAACGCCGGCGAGTTTTTTGATGATTTTCTGGCTAATTTGAGGGTGAACCGCCTCCCGAAAGCGGCGTTCGAGTTACATCAATGTGTAGAGCATCTGTACAATTGCGCTCTTCTCACCTTGACCTTCTATGCCCCGCACAATCATAACATCAAGGCGCTGCGCGGAATGGTAGACAAACTCGACCGGCGGTTCGCCTATGTCTGGCCGCAGGACTATCATTGGCAGCGGGCGGCGTTCAACATTCTGCGCGACGCCTATGTGAAGGCGCGCTATGCGCGGCCTGGTTACAAGATCACGGCCGAGCAGTTGCGCTGGCTGGGTGAGATTGCACAGGAGCTGTCCGAGGTTGTGCGGATCGTTTGTGAGGAGCGGATTGCTGCGCTGAAGGCAGAAGCTAACCGCGCGCCCGAACGGATCGAGGAGACGAGCGCATGAGGCATGGGATCGAACATGTCCCGGTCACGGAACGTCCCGAGCTCGACCGCATCATCGAGATGATCCTCGAGGAGTTCGAGGATGTGCTCTCGCTCGCCCAGCAGGAGTGGCGGTCGCAGGGGCGGATCACCAAGATCGTACTTTACGGTAGTCATGCGCGTGACGATTGGGTCGACGAGCATCACACGCGCGTCGGCAAGCATTCCGACTGGGATCTCATCGTCATGGTCAACGATGAGCGGCTGACCGACCGCATCAAATATTGGCGCAATGTGACCGAGCGGCTCTACCGCGAATATCGTTTCACCCATCGCCTGCGCTCGCCCGCCCATTATTTTGTCTACACGATGGAGCAGATCAACGCTTCGCTCGAAAGCGGGCGCTATTTCTTCCTCGACTTCCTGCGCGACGGCATCGTCGTGTACGAGACCGACGATGCGGTGTTTGCCGAGCCGAAGCCCCTGCCGCTGTCACGCGTTCGCAAGATGAGTCGGGAATATTTCGACGACTGGTTCGTCAGCGCAGCCGAGTTCTGGGACGACTACGTCGGGAATGTCGAGAAAGGTCGGATCAAAAAGGCTGCCTTCGAGCTCCACCAATGCGTGGAGCGCCTCTACCACACGGTGCTCCTCACCTACACGCTGTACACCCCACACAGTCACAACATCGTCGAATTGCGTAGCGCCGCCGAACTGCATGACGCCGCTCTCGTCGCGGCCTGGCCGCGCGAGGATGTCGCCCACATCGCGGCGTTCGAGAAGCTGCAGCAGGCCTATATCAAGGCCCGCTATCCGCGAGATTACCAGATTTCGGAGGAGCAGCTTACCTGGCTCGGCATGCACGCCAAGCGCCTGACCGAACTCGTGGAAACGAGCTGCAGGGCGCGGCTTGCACAGCTCGATGAGCAGGCCCGCGAATAAAATCCACGCCGATGGCATAAAATGGGCGCCAGTCCCGTCGATGTCCCTTCCGAAGATGAAGCGGGGAGGTGAGACATGGACGAACGGGTCAAGTCAGCCCTGGATTTGATGGGCCAGGCGCTCGTCTTGCTGGACGAAGCGCAGGCCTATGATTTTGCGGCCGAACTGCAGCGTCTGGTTGATCGTATTCGCGGATCGGGTGGGGTCGTGGATGCGGTCACCCAACCCGGGTGACATCGCTCCAGCAGCCATGTTGCAATTTGCAGGTCCTGCCATCATGATCGCGTCGCAGCTCGGAACTTCGCTGGCAACCGATGCTGTGGAATTTTCCGCCAGGCACACACGCCGGTCTTTAATCGACAGGCGGCCGTTCCGGACCAGGGCGCCCTCGCCCAACGGCGGCATCTCCCTGCAAGCTCCTAAGCCGGCGGTGACCGGCCGATGGGCGCTGCCGCGCGTGGTCCGATCTCGATGCACAGATTGCCTGGCAAGGCTTTGTCCCGTCGCGCACGGCTGGGCTGGCCGTGAGCGGTTCCAAAGAAGGTGCCTCGTCTCCGTCCGGCTCGCAGGCCGACGCAGATCTGATCGAAGCGCTGTTCCACGTCGAGGGACCTCGCCTGCACCGCTATTTTCGACGGCGCCTGCGCTCGAGCGAGGAAGTGCGGGATCTGGTGCAGGAGGCCTTTGTTCGGCTCGCCCATGCAGCGCGCGAGGCCATGCCGGCGCGGCCGGCGGCCTATCTCCAGCGCATCGCGACCAATCTCCTGATCGATCGGTCGCGGCTGGCAAATCAGCCAGCATTTCTGCCATCCGTCGAGGATGTGGCCGTGCCCGCGACGCAGGAAGAGGCGCTGTTGGCAAATGACGTCATGCGGACATATGAAGCCGCGCTGGGCGCTTTGCCGGAACGGACGCGGACGGTGTTCCTGCTCTACCGCGTGGAAGAGCTGTGCTACCGGGAGATCGCTGAGCAGCTGGGGATCAGCATCCCGGCGGTACAGAAGCATATGGCGAAGGCCTTGGAACGCATTTCAATTGCGCTGCTCGATAAGGACTGAGAGTGCTGTCGTCTGAACGATTGGCGTTACGCGACGCGGCGGCGTGGTTCGCGCGGATGAAGGGGCCGGATGCAGCTGCCTGCCAGGCCGAGTTCGAGGCTTGGCTGGGCACCGATCAGTTGCACCGTTCGGCCTATAGCAGGGTAGCCGAGACCTACAGCCTGGGCAAAAACCTCGACCGGTCGAAATATCGCTCAACTCGCCGCCCGAAGCGTTCGACAGCGTGGAAGCGCCTCGGACGGCCAGCGGTGCTGGCGTGTCTCG
Source organism: Sphingobium arseniciresistens (assembly GCA_029167225.1). GTDB lineage: Bacteria > Pseudomonadota > Alphaproteobacteria > Sphingomonadales > Sphingomonadaceae > Sphingobium > Sphingobium arseniciresistens. The sequence goes on along the minus strand of JARFNK010000011.1, from coordinate 8,536 downwards.
CTGCGCTGGCCACCGCGCCGCTTGTGTTGTGGATACGCCCTTCTCCCGAGACGGAGGCCGGGCAGCGGGCGGTCATGGCCTCCGAGTTCGCGACCCGCATGGGGGAAATTCGTGCGGTCAAGCTGGGTGACGGATCGGTCGTCACACTCGATACGGATACGCACCTGGGGGTCAGGTTCAGGGCTGAGCGCCGCGAATTGTGGCTCGAGCGGGGCCGCGCGCGCTTCGACGTGACGCATGACGGGCGGACGTTCGTCGTACATGCGGGCGGCGGCACGGTGATCGCCCGCGGCACCCTGTTCGACGTGCGGGTCGATAACGGCCGTGCGACCGTTCGGCTCATTCGCGGAGCGATCGACGTCAATCTGCCGACCAAGACGTCAGGCGAACCCCGCGTGCGCAGCGTCCGGCCTGGGCAGGCCGTAGCCTTCGACGACGCTCACGGCATCGTCGCGGTCGCACCCACACAAAAGACGGAGATCGTTCAGGCGACCTGGCCCGATGCGCTGCTCGATTTCGACAATGTGACGGTTCGCGACTTCGTCGCCGAAGCCAACCGCTATGCCGAAAAGAGGCTGGTCGTCACTGATCCGGCCCTGGCAGCGCGGCGGATCTCCGGCACGTTCCGGGTCGGCGATCCAGGGCGGCTGGCGGAGCATATATCGGTACTGCTTGACGCCGAGGTACGGCAAAATTCGAACGGAGATTTCATTCTGGTCGACCGGTCTCACTAGGTTTTTTGCGGTTTTCCCGCTTGCGAACGCGATCAGGCCCGAGATCCTGGTCTGGCTTGGTGGACGGCCCCGCTATCATGTGACTGTCCGCCAGCCCCCATGCACACGGGCGGAGCGATACGCAGGTGATCTATAGGATAGCCGCGGTCCGAGCAGCCGCTCCGTCGGCGATGATCGCTCGAGCAAATCCTCAATTTGGCTAGTCGCCAGATTTTTACGAGCCAGCGGTTTAAAAGCGCCATCTCGTTCGTCGCTGCCCCTCGATAGTCCGGAAATTCATCCGGCACGCCATTCCTCGGGGGGAACATGAGCTTCAGAAAAGTTATTGGCGCCGCGCTGCTGGGTACGACTCTCTTGGCCTGCACGGGGGGTACAGCCTTTGCCGGAACCGATGCTCCGAAACGGACATATGATCTGCCGAGTCAGGATCTGGGCACAGCTCTGCGGGCCGTCGGGCGCGCCTCGAACAGCGAGATCATCTTCGAGGCCAGGAATGTTCAGGGGCGGCAGGTCCCCGCGCTCAGCGGGTCCTATACAGCGAAGGAAGCGGTCGACGCGCTGTTGCAAGGGACCAATTTGATCGCGGTCGAGCGCCAAGGGACGATCCTGATCAGGGATCGATTTCGGGAAGCGGCGTCGGAGTTGAGTCTTGAAGGTACAGATTCCGACATTGTCGTGACCGGATCTCGAATCCGCGGTGCCTCCATTCCATCGCCGCTGTTCGTGGAATCACAACAGCAAATGCGAGAGGCTGGCCTGAACAATCTCGGGGACGTCGTCCGGGCGATCCCGCAGAATTTCGGTGGATCGCAAAATCCCGGCGCCGGCTTAAATGTGCCCGAGCGAAGTGGAACGAGTCTGAGCGCAAGCTCATCTATCAACTTGCGAGGGCTTGGCGGCGATGCAACGCTCACGCTCTTAAACGGCCACCGTCTAGCCTATAATGGTGCATTCCAAGCGATCGATGTGTCCGCGATTCCGATTGCAGCACTCGATCGCATCGAAGTTATCGCTGATGGATCTTCGGCTCTCTACGGGTCCGACGCCGTCGCTGGGGTTGCAAACATCATCCTCAAGCGGGACTTCCAAGGATTCAATACTTCGGCACGCTGGGCAGCCGCCACAGAAGGCGGCTCAAAGCAGCAGCAATATAGCATTGTAGGGGGCACTGTCTGGAGTACCGGCGGTTTCATCGCCGCCTACGATTTCGAACGCGATACGGCCGTTCAATCGAGTAAGCGATCTTATGCCGCTACCCTCGCCCCCGGATTGACTCTTTATCCGGCCCTGAAGCGTCATAACGTAGTGGTCGCCGGCCATCAGAGTCTTACCGATAGTCTGGTTTTCAAGCTCGACGCCCATTATAATCATCGAACCAGCAGCAACAGCTATGCGCTCACGAGCGCGGGCATGCCCACGGTCAGCGGCGGTGTGGCCACGTCAAGCAGCACGTCTTTCTCTGTTTCCCCATCGCTCTCGCTCTCGTTACCCAGCCGGTGGAACGTGGAGTTGGCTGGAGTCTATTCGCAAGACCGCGCACATTATGGCACCGACAGTTACTTCGGTGGCGCGGTCTCGTCGACGCGTGGCTGCTATTGTAACGAATTTACTACGGTTGAGATTAACGCTGACGGACCCCTGTTCTCCTTGCCGGGCGGCGACGCCAAGGCCGCATTGGGAGGAGGCTACCGCAGCAATAGGCTCCATGCCTTCCGGACGCTCGGGACTGCCCAGAACATCGATGTGTCGCAAGATGCCGTCTATGGCTTCGGTGAGGTCAGCTTTCCTATAGTTTCGCCTTCGCAACAGATCCCGTTCATCAACAAGCTCGTGCTGAGTGCCGCAGTTCGATACGAAAAATATCCAGGCATTGACGAGGTGGCGACACCCAAGATCGGCGGCATCTTTTCGCCGTCACCCGACATCGACATCAAAGGCTCGTGGGGCCGGTCCTTCAGAGCGCCAACGCTCTACCAGCAGTATAACGTTCAGAGCGCCCAACTGAGAGCAGCAGCCCTTTACGGCGGCACAGGTTTTCCTGCGACTGCGACGGCTCTGCTGGTTTCCGGGGGGAATCCGGACTTAGAGCCAGAGAAGGCCACAACTTGGTCGGCCACCGTTGCAATTCATCCCCGGACGATCTCCGGCGCGCGCCTCGAAGTCAGCTATTTTCATGTCAGGTATCGAGACCGAATCGTAGCGCCAGTGACATTCAGCACCCAGTCGCTGAGCAATCTGGCGTTTGCTGAGTTCGTGGACCGAAATCCAACTAACGAAGCCAAGGCCGCCGTAACTTCAAACCCGAGTACCTTCTTCAACTACACGGGCGCGGCTTATGACCCCGCAAACGTTGTCGCTATCATATACAACACCAACTTCAACGCCGCTCAGCAGACCGCCGAAGGTGTCGATGTATTAGGCGAGTATGGCTTCGATCTGGCGGGAATCGGGAGCGTTCGTATTACAGGCAACGGAAGCTATCTCAAGAGCAAACAAAGGCTGAGCAGCCTCCAAGCTGAGCTTCCGCTCTCCGGCACGGTCTTCAATCCTCCCCATTTTAGAGGACGAGCGGGCGTTACCTGGACCGACAGCGCTGCGAGTGTGGCCGTCTTCGCAAACTTTATCGGTGGCGTAGACGATACGCGGTTCGGAACCCCCGACCGGGTAGGATCAATGACTACCATCGATCTCACCGGTCGCTACACCACGCCGGCCGGCCGAGGGGTGCTCAGCAACATCACTCTGTCTTTAAGCGCGCAAAACCTAGGCAATACGACGCCCGATCTACTGCGAACCACCCAGGTCTATGAAGCGCCATATGATTCTCTCAACTATTCGCCACTGGGCCGGCTGATCAGCTTTGGGATCAGCAAGCAATGGTGAGATTGTGCCGCCAGAGACTGCGTGTCGGTTTTCCGTTTGCCATCATTCTCTGTCTGCTCTTCGTTGCGACGCCAGGCTGGGGAGAGGAACTTGCTCCTTCGCTGACCGACATAATTGAAACCCGGTCGATCGACAGTCTGTTGATCTCGCCAGATGGTCGCCGGGTGGCATTCAGGGTAATTTCTCCATCGGTGTCACGCGACCAAACAACCGAGCGTTGGTATTCAGTCGAATTGTCGGGGATCTCGGCTCCAGAGCCTTTGGGACACAAGGCAGATCCGATCTGGATGTCTCTTTATGACATTCCCCAAGACGGTGTTGTGCAGTGGGGGCCGAGTTCGCGTGTACTTTACGTTCTTCAAGAGCGACGATCTGCGATCGATATCCATCGAATTGGGATTGACGGAGATGACACTGAAATTACTCACGACGATGCAGACGTCGTATCCTTCAAGCTGTCCCCGGATTTCCTACGCATAAGCTATCATGTCCGCAACAGCCGGGCAGAAATTGCTAGAGCGCAAGCCGAGCAGGAGAGAACGGGGATTCATCTCGACCCGACGACTCTCGTTGAAGGCCTGCGTCTGACCCGGAATTTTCGCATCGGAAGCCGGGACACAACCATCAAATGGTTAGACGGCAACGTGGGCATCGAGGCCTTTGCAGGGAGCCTTCGCGAAAAAGGGCTGAACATTGGTGCGCCGAGAAAAACCATCTCAGCAGATCAGACGGTACGCACAATAACCCCCGTCAGTGATGGCGAAGGCGCCCCAGGGCTGACCATCGTAGGTAGCGGAACGACATTTCAGATAAAGAAGATCAAGGATGCCGACGCCCTCTATGGGTATCCGACCTATCAGGTTTTCGTGAGCGATGCAGAGGGGTCGATTCAGCCATGCCCTGCGGACTTCTGTGCGGGGCTGCCGGGCGCGCTACGAGAGGTAGCGGTCAATGACGAGACGGGCGAATTGATCGTGCTTTATGAAAAGGATTATTCAGGGCAAACGGCTGTCTACGGATGGAATCCGGTTACGGGAAAACGTCGGGAGATCCTCGCGCCGACTTCTGCGCTCGACGGTGGATCGAGTTACTCTGGAGCGATGTGTCCGCAAACGGGGCGTTATCTTATCTGCGTTCGCTCTTCCGCGACTCGGCCACCACATCTTGTTAGGATCGACCTGACCTCTGGCGAGGTGAGGTCGATTGCGGACCCGAATGCAGTGCTCGCTGAGAAGAAATATCCGAAGGTACGGTTTGAGGAATGGCAGGATTCCCGGGGACAGCCCGGAAATGGCATTTTGCTCTTGCCAGACAAGGTTACAAGTAACCTACCTCTCGTCATTACGACATATCGATGCCGGGGGTTCCTTCGTGGGGGCACAGCTAATGTGACGCCAGAATTTCTGATGGCCCAGAGGGGGTTTGCCGTCCTCTGCGTCAACAATAACAATTCTGCCAGGTGGAATGACACTCTTGGCGGTGGTGACACTCCACTCTCCCAACATAAGGCGACGATCGAATCCTATCGTGCCATTGTAAACCACTTGTCGGCTTCGGGGCTGATCGATCGGTCCAGGGTCGGAATTAGCGGACATAGCTACAGCAGCAATGTCATAGCCTATGCCTTAAGCCATTCCGACCTCTTCGCCACTGCTGTTATTGGAACTGGCATCACGATCGACCCGGTGTCCATCATTCTTTCAGCGCCAACCGCTGAATCTCCGAGAAAGGGTGTGGCACCGATGATCGGCCTACCTCAGCCAGAAGAAGATCCCGATGGGATTTGGCCGCGAATATCTCCGTCAGCGAATTCGGCAAGGATCAAAGCACCCCTGTTGATACAGTCGCCAGAAGCAGAATATCTTTATGCTATCCAACTCTATCGGGCGATTCAGCGATCTGGAGGTTTGGTTGATATGTATATTTACCCGGGCGCCGGGCACATGGTCGGCCGTCACCCGGTCCATCAATTTTACCGGGCACTGCGGTCTATCGACTGGTTCACTTCGCACCTGAAACAGCGTCAGTAGTATGACGCCAATAGATCGAGGGTGCTGACGTGATCTTCTTGGTTCGCGCGCGAATCCAGGTCTCGATATCTGCGATTGTGAGAATACGCAGCATTTTCAGAGCGTATCGCGGACTTGGATCCTTGAGGAATCGTTCAATTGACGGCACGTCAAGCATCCCCTGCCGCGCCAAAAGACCGTGACATAGCCACTCAATCAGAAAGATACGATTGGCTTCGTAGACCTGAAGCGCAAAGCCGAATGGCGAACCTTTTATCCTTCTTCTGAGCACTTCGGAGGGCAAGCGATGCTCGAAGGCGACACGCGCCAGTGCGCGGTTTTCTCCGCCAAGACACCAAAACCAAGAGGGTATTTCGAGACATTTCTCGACAACCGGCTGGGTCAGTAACGGAGTTAACATTGGTCTTGCTAATTCGCGGCGGTATCCCTCCAGATGGTTCTCGATCGCCATGATGCAGCCGATATGCTGCTTCTTGCCGGGAAGAACGTGGTTCGGCATCGCCAACCATGGATGGTGGAATTCTGCGCTGCTCGGCGACGTGCGTTCGCGCGAGAGGAAAGTCGCGTCGATTGGCCATTTGTATGGGAGATTTCGGCGGAGAGCCAGACGGATTCCTCGGTTCAGGGCGGTCCATAGATTTGATTTCGCAAGGACGCTCAAATCCTTCACCGTCGAGAGTGCACCCAGGCTTGGGCCTTCAACGAGGATGCGATCGGCCACCGCGGACGGAGAGCGCAAATTCCAGAACACATTGTCGCCGCCAGCACCCGACATGAAAGCATCGACGTCGAGCGAGGCGGCTTTCGCAGATAGAATTTCGTCTGATGATTGCGCAAATGATCGGGCCACCGGGCGGGGCAAATGGGCGGAAAACGAGCATCTGAGGTTCACCGTGGGCAAATGCTCGGATTCCTCAATCAGCGGCAGATTAAGGTGGCTGGCAATGGCGCGCGCGGCAGGACGCTCGTCTCCCAATCGATCATCCGTGCTTATCGTGATGGTCGTAAGCTTTGCTGTCGAGCGGGCAGCAGCGCTGGCAACGATCGAGGAATCCAGTCCGCCCGATATTCCGAGCATGATATGGGTGTATTGCGCGCTGATTGAACTGACCGCATGATCGACTGTCTCCTCCAACTCGGCAGCAGCGCGTTGGGGATCTTGGAGCAGGGAAGGGTTCGTCCCGAACTGCCACGGCATCCAGTGCGCATCGATCACGGAAGCGCCATCAGACACCATCAGCGAACATCCACCGATGAGTTCGTACACATTTGCAATGCACGTTTGGGCAGAACGAAAATCTGGCGCGAAGAGAAGTGTCTCGATCGCCGGCCAATTTAATGCGCCGTCGATCAAGCCAATCTCAATAAGGAAATCGACATCGGACGCAAGCGCGACGATCCCATCAACTACGCAGTAATAACAGGGCAATCGGCAAAATGGGGATCGAAAAATCCTCAATATTCCGTCGCCATCTCGAGTAGAGATGAAAATATAATCACCCCATCCGTTCCGTAGCAGATCGTCGATCGTCCAGCGATCGGGAGCGCATTTCACCGTGGCTCCTTGCGAAGTATCTCGGGCGTATAGATCGCCTAGCAGAAATGAGGACTGACCTTGCTGTTGAACAGCCTGCGGGCGGTCAACGAGCATTACGGCCGTCTCCATCTGGAGAGCGAGGGAGAATTTGTCCCCACGAAGGCTTCTAAATACTCCTTCCAGAGAGGCCCTCTTCTGACGGGTTCGTTCGCCGCCCAAGATGGCAAGGTAACGACAGCGATTCATAGGACCAGAATTGGCGTGAATTGCTCCGTGCGCTCAACCTCCTCATTCAAAACCGTATTGCCTGCTTGCACCCAGCAATGCGCCAGGAAAGGGCGTGCCATAACCCCGAAAATGACGTCTACGTGGATGCCGCATCGGAGCATGTTCTTTGCGAGCGTAAGAGACCAAGTCAGGCAATTATCGTTCAAGGAAAATGCCAATCCAGCAAGCTCATAGGATCGTGCGATTCTACCAATTCGATCGAGATCGACGTCCTCGGTCTTTGATAGACGATGTTTAGCCGTGCGAATAATCGTAGCCTGAGATTCCAGGCCGCCACGAACCACCGCTCTTTTCATTCGGTACAGGTTTGTTGCGGCTCCAAGGGCGTGCAGACTTGGGCAACTGTACCCAGCGTGACGATGTATTGACCGCGTAGCGGGTTGCGAACCTCTACAAGGCCTGGGTGCCACACTTTTCTCTACGTATGAGAGCACTCCTCCGACGACAAGGGCCTCGAGCGCTTGGGTGTCGACCGCAGCAAAGGCGTTCTCAGTTTCCAACCGCATGAATGCTTGTTGCGCTCTTGCGCCCAGGCAGGTGTATCTGTCCTGATGGAGGTCCAGAAAAAAGTACCTGCCACCAGCGACGCAATAGGTGACGCTCGGTGCAAGCGCATATCCCATTGTACCTACCCGCCTAATGTGGCGGCGCGTAGCGGGACTACGCGCCGCCGAGGGTGTCAGTCGTTCGAGATGCCACCGGCACCTTGCCCGCCGAACGTGTCGGGACCGTTCTGAGGCGGGCCCTTGGTTTCTTCGGACACTGCCCCGAGCTCGATGAGCTCATCGTTCAGTTCATGGTCGCGTTGCATAAATCTTCTCCATTCGCGTGCAATGCTGCGGGGTTGCAGCTCTTTGATCGTAGTTGGGAGCACACTGATCACCGATCTGATAAGCTATCGCCGGTGGCAGTAGTTTGGAGAACGCATGCACCGAGGACCCTGATCACGCCTTGTCTTGGTGCAGAAATTGACAGAAATTCAGTGTGTGAGAACGGCGGAGCAATATTCGACCACGGTAGCGGCGGGATAGTCCTGCTGCGGGCGGCGTAAAAGTCGTCCACCT
>JARFNK010000108.1 GCA_029167225.1 Sphingobium arseniciresistens | reverse complement strand
CAGGTACCGGATTGATCCCTACCAGGTCGGGTAGGTTAAGGTGTACTCTAGCAGCCCGGAGACGGGTGGTAGAATCGAATGGAGGTAACAGCTCGATTCGAAATAATATTTCTAGGATTGGGTTGCCAGAATCAATATTATATATTTATTTAAAATATCTGTATATATTCATATATCTAAATTTATATTTGGGTAACGCTATTAATGTTGATAAATGGTTCCTTAGTAAATCTACCTTAATTGTATATAACCAGCTTTCCTCTATGTTAGTCCTCGTTTCCTCTATGCTAGCCCTCGTTCCTTGAGGTAGGGACGCCGTAATAATAACAGTGGTAAAGGTTATGAAAACG
>JARFNK010000107.1 GCA_029167225.1 Sphingobium arseniciresistens | reverse complement strand
GCGAAAGCTGGGTAGAAAGCGGACTTCGCTAAAGCTAAGCTTCGCATATGCCTAGAGTCCAGGATCACCGAAGGTTCGCTGAGTTCGATCCTCACTCACACCCGGAAAGGGCCGGCGCATGATTACAGTGTGGGGAGGACAGACTTCACGATCGATCCGGGTCGTTTGGGTGCTGGAGGAGATGGGCCTTCCCTACCGCGTGCGGCAGGTAGACATGCTGGCTGCCGAACAGGACCCCGAGTTTCTGGCGGTCAACCCCGCTGACTACATTCCGGCGATTCAGGACGGCGACGTCGCCATGGTCGAGTCGATCGCGATAATGCAGTACCTCATGGCCCGCTACGGGCCGACACCGCTGGCGCCCGCACCACATGATCACACCTTCGGCGCGTACCAGCAGTTTCTGCACCTGGGTGAAGCCGGCCTTGCGACCCTGATGATGCCCGTGGTCGTCAGCCGCTTCATCGCGCCCGAGGCTGAGCGGGATAACTGGGGCGCGACCTGGTGCCTGCAGTCGTTCCAGAAACGCCTGAAGTTGGTCAGTCAACGGCTTGCCAGTTCGCCCTACCTAGCGGGCGAGACTTTCACTGCCGCCGACATTTCGGTGACCTATGCCCTGAACCTTGCCCAACGGAACTGCGGCATTACCCTCGGCTACGCCGAACAAGCCTACCTCGACCGCACTATGGGCCGCGACGCCTACAAACGCGCTATTGAGCGTTCGCACGAAGGGGT
>JARFNK010000106.1 GCA_029167225.1 Sphingobium arseniciresistens | reverse complement strand
CTGCGATCCCCGGGAAAACAGCATTCCAGGTATTAGAAGAATATCCTGATTCAGGTGAAAATATTGTTGATGCGCTGGCAGTGTTCCTGCGCCGGTTGCATTCGATTCCTGTTTGTAATTGTCCTTTTAACAGCGATCGCGTATTTCGTCTCGCTCAGGCGCAATCACGAATGAATAACGGTTTGGTTGATGCGAGTGATTTTGATGACGAGCGTAATGGCTGGCCTGTTGAACAAGTCTGGAAAGAAATGCATAAACTTTTGCCATTCTCACCGGATTCAGTCGTCACTCATGGTGATTTCTCACTTGATAACCTTATTTTTGACGAGGGGAAATTAATAGGTTGTATTGATGTTGGACGAGTCGGAATCGCAGACCGATACCAGGATCTTGCCATCCTATGGAACTGCCTCGGTGAGTTTTCTCCTTCATTACAGAAACGGCTTTTTCAAAAATATGGTATTGATAATCCTGATATGAATAAATTGCAGTTTCATTTGATGCTCGATGAGTTTTTCTAAGAATTAATTCATGAGCGGATACATATTTGAATGTATTTAGAAAAATAAACAAATAGGGGTTCCGCGCACATTTCCCCGAAAAGTGCCACCTAAATTGTAAGCGTTAATATTTTGTTAAAATTCGCGTTAAATTTTTGTTAAATCAGCTCATTTTTTAACCAATAGGCCGAAATCGGCAAAATCCCTTATAAATCAAAAGAATAGACCGAGATAGGGTTGAGTGTTGTTCCAGTTTGGAACAAGAGTCCACTATTAAAGAACGTGGACTCCAACGTCAAAGGGCGAAAAACCGTCTATCAG
>JARFNK010000105.1 GCA_029167225.1 Sphingobium arseniciresistens | reverse complement strand
GCGGGCCTCGGCGGGGGTGGCGATATCGAGGCTGAGTTCCTCGAGGATGCGGCGGATCTTGGCGACCTGCTCGGCATTGGAGGTGGCGAGCCTGCCCTTGCCGGCATAGAGGCTGTCCTCGAGCCCGACCCGCACATTGCCGCCCAGGATCGCGCTCATCGTGACGAACGGCAGCTGGTGGCGGCCAGCGCCCAGCACCGAGAGATAATAGTCCTGCCCGAACAACCGGTCCGCGGTCGCGCGCATGTGCAGCAGGTTCTCCGGCTCGGGTCCGATCCCGCCCAGGATGCCGAAGATGCACTGCACGAAGAAGGGCGGCTTCACCAGGCCCAGGTCGGCAAAGTGCGCCAGATTGTAGAGATGCCCCACGTCATAGCACTCGAACTCGAAGCGCGTGCCGTTCGCCCCCATTGCCCGCATGCCATAGTCGATCTGGGTGAAGGTGTTCGACAGGATCAGGTCCTTCGTCCCTTCCAGATAGGGCTTCTCCCAGTCGTGCTTGAACTCGGTGATCTTGCCCGCCGCGCCCGAGATGTTGAAGTTGAACGAGCCCATGTTCATCGACGCCACCTCGGGCTGCGTCGCCAGCGCCGGCGCCAGCCGCTGCTCCAGCGTCATCCCCAGACCCCCGCCCGTCGTCACGTTGAGGATCGCGTCGGTCTGCTGCTTGATCCGCGGCAGGAACTCCAGGAACCGCTCCGGCGTCTGGTCAGGCTTGCCCGTCTCCGGATCGCGCGCGTGCAGATGGATCATCGCCGCCCCGGCCTCCGCCGCCGCTACCGCCTCACGCGCAATCTCCTCCGGCGTGATCGGCAAATACGGCGACATCGTCGGCGTATGAATGCTCCCCGTCACCGCACA
>JARFNK010000104.1 GCA_029167225.1 Sphingobium arseniciresistens | reverse complement strand
GGCTCTGTTGCAAAGATTGGCGGCAGTCAGAGGTAGGCTGTCGCTCTGCGCCGATCAGGCGGCTGCTGCGAAATGGTGGTTGAGCATGCCCATGGCCTCCGTCAGCGCCGAGGGCCCAATGCCAAAAGCTCTCTCCACAAGGCGCACCTCGCCCCTGATGCCGGGCTGCAGGCACCAGGGGCGAGCCTGTCCTTTGCGCAGGGCTCGCATGACTTCGAATCCCTTGATCGTGGCATAGGCCGTGGGGATCGATTTGAAACCGCGCACCGGCTTGATCAGTATCTTGAGCTTTCCGTGATCGGCCTCGATCACGTTATTGAGATACTTCACCTGCCGGTGGGCCGTCTCCCGGTCCAGCTTTCCTTCGCGCTTCAATTCGGTGATCGCTGCACCATAGCTCGGCGCTTTGTCGGTATTGAGCGTGGCAGGCTTTTCCCAGTGCTTCAGGCCTCGCAGGGCCTTGCCCAGGAACCGCTTCGCTGCCTTGGCGCTGCGGGTCGGCGACAGGTAGAAATCGATCGTGTCGCCCCGCTTGTCGACTGCCCGGTACAGGTAGGTCCACTTGCCCCGCACCTTGACGTAGGTTTCATCCAGGCGCCAGCTCGGATCAAAGCCACGCCGCCAGAACCAGCGCAGCCGCTTCTCCATCTCCGGGGCGTAGCACTGGACCCAGCGATAGATCGTCGTATGGTCGACCGAAATGCCGCGTTCCGCCAGCATTTCCTCAAGGTCGCGATAGCTGATCGGATAGCGACAATACCAGCGCACCGCCCACAGGATCACATCACCCTGGAAATGGCGCCACTTGAAATCCGTCATCGTTCCGTCCGTCCAATCTCCGCCAAGCATGCTCAAGCTTCACGATTTTTGCAACAGAGCC
>JARFNK010000103.1 GCA_029167225.1 Sphingobium arseniciresistens | reverse complement strand
AAACGCGACTTCGTCCGAACTCTCGTCAGAACAACACACAGCATCATCGTCATCCCAAATATCCAACACATTTTCCGGGAAATCCAGACCAACGGCGCCCAAGCGCCAAGCCATTCGGCAACGGCCCATTAAGTTCATGGCCCCTGGCCACCTTATTCTAGGAGCGTCAAAATGCGTGCTACTATCAAGCTGAAACTCGGCGCGACATTCGCGCTGCTGCTGGTATTGATGACCGCTGTCATCGTGCTCGGCATCATGCGTCTGGGAACGCTGAACGATTCCATCGGGCAGGTGATCAATGGCCCTGCTTCCCAGCTTGATCGGGCACGCGCGATCGACGGCGGCGTCAGCATGATGATCCGGGCCGAAAAGAACCTGGTGCTGGCCGAACCGCAGCATCGCAGCGAGTTTGAAAGCACGCTTGCCAGCTGGCGGAGCCGCGTCGACGAGACGGTTCGTGTGGCTTATGAGCGGGCGTCACCCCGGACCAAACCGGTATGGCAGCAGTTGCGGGAGAACTGGAACGAGTTCAGCCCGGTGAACGACAGGGTACGCGTCCTGAGCCAGACGGACAAGGCGGCCGCCGCAGCCCTCTCCATGGGTGAATCGCGTGCCAAGGCAAAAAACCTGACCAAGACCGCCGAACAGCTTGTCCAGCTGCAGCAGGAGATGATGCGCGAGGCGGACAACGAAACGGAGGCGCTGTACGGCAGCGCGCGGATGACCATGCTGTCCATGGGCGCCGTGGCCTTCCTCATCACCATCGTATCGGCGCTCTATCTAGTCACGGCGATCTCGCGTGGTCTCAAGTCGGCTGGCGATGCCATGCGCCAGGTGGCCGAGGGCGACCTGACGAAGACGGTCGAGGTGCGCAGCAATGATGAAATCGGCGAGCTGCTGGAGCATGTGAACAACATGATCGAGCGCTTGCGCGGCGTGGTTGGCGATGCGGGTGCTGCGGCGGAGAATGTATCCGCCGGGAGCCAGGAGC
>JARFNK010000102.1 GCA_029167225.1 Sphingobium arseniciresistens | reverse complement strand
CATGATCGAGCGCTTGCGCGGCGTGGTTGGCGATGCGGGTGCTGCGGCGGAGAATGTATCCGCCGGGAGCCAGGAGCTGTCGGCGAATTCCGAGCAGGTGTCGCAGGGCGCGACCGAGCAGGCGGCGGCAGCCGAGGAAGCCTCCGCCTCGATGGAGGAGATGGCGGCCAACATCAAGCAGAACGCCGACAATGCGGCGCAGACCGAGAAGATCGCGCGCCAGTCCTCCAGGGATGCCGAGGCGAGCGGCGTCGCCGTCGACCGCGCCGTCGGCGCGATGCGGACCATCGCCGAGAAGATCGGCATCGTCCAGGAAATCGCCCGCCAGACCGACCTGCTGGCGCTCAACGCCGCGGTGGAAGCCGCACGGGCGGGCGAGCATGGCAAGGGCTTTGCCGTCGTCGCCTCCGAAGTGCGCAAGCTCGCCGAGCGCAGCCAGACCGCCGCGGCAGAAATCAGCGCCGTCTCGTCCGACACGGTGAAGGCCGCGAGCGAGGCCGGCGACATGCTCACCCGCCTCGTCCCCGACATCCGCCGCACCGCCGAACTGGTCTCCGAGATCAGCGCCGCCTGCCGCGAACAGGATATCGGCGCCACCCAGATCAACGAGGCGATCCAGCAGCTCGACAAGGTCACCCAGCAGAATGCCGGCGCCTCCGAGCAGATCTCGACCACGTCGGAGGAACTCGCCGCCCAGGCCGAGGAACTGCAGGCCAGCATCGCCTATTTCCGGGTTGATGGCCAGCAGCAGGGCGGCGGCCGTAGCAAACCCGCCCCCGCCATCCACCGCGCCCAGCCCGCGCGCAAGCCGGCCGCAGCCCCCGCCAGAATGAAGGCGAAGACGAAGCCCAATTCGATCGCCGACCAGAAGGCCCGGGTCGCCGGCTTCGCGCTCGACCTCACCAATGGCGGCCCAGACGCGGACGACGCCGATTTCGCAAGCCACGCCGCATGAGCCAGGATCTCCCCATCGGCGCCGCCGACATCCAGGCCGT
>JARFNK010000101.1 GCA_029167225.1 Sphingobium arseniciresistens | reverse complement strand
TGTAGCGCGACGATTACGGAGTCCGGTCGGCGTCAATTATGATGGCCGATAGGTGGCCGCGCCGGTTGGTGAATTCTGGCTACCATTTGCTGTTGCGGGGAGCAACCGTCGAGCGACAATTACGACGCTGGGTAATTGTCGCTGACGCTGGCCGGAAGCGAGGGTCTGAAGCGCATGGGATGGTTGGCATGTAATTGCCGCTGGCGACAATTACCCGTTGCCTCAGCAAGGGTGCTCCCGAGCGCGAAGCCAGCGACAATTATGATGGCCGGTCCGGGGCGCCATTCGGCGGGTCGTAATCGCCGGCGTTGATACGGGCGACGGCGGAACGTTTGCGGTAGCTTTCGCCGTTCATCTCGATGATGGTCGAGTGGTGCACGAGGCGGTCGATCGCGGCGACAGTCATAGCGGGATCAGGGAAGACGTTGTCCCATGCCGAAAATGGCTGGTTGGCGGTAATGGCGAGCGAGTGGCGTTCGTAGCGGTGGGCGATGAGCTCGAACAAGGCGCTGGTCTCGACCTGGTCCTTGCGGACGTAGGACAGATCGTCGAGCACGATGAGATCGAACTTGTCGAGCTTGTCGAGCATGGCGGGCAGGCTGAGGTCGCGGCGCGCGGACTGGAGCTTCTGGACCATGTCGGTGGTGGAGCAGAACAGGACGCGCCGCCCCGTGTCGATGAGGGCATGGCCAATGGCGGCAACTGCGTGCGTCTTGCCGGTCCCGCTCTGGCCGAACAGCAGCAGGTTGCCGCCGTTCTCGATCCAGTCGTCACCGGCGGCGAGGGACAAGAGGTGCGGTTTGCGGATGCCGGGGGCGGCGTCGAAATCGAAGGTGGCGAAGGTCTTGCCTGCGGGCAAGCCGGACTGGTCGCGATGGCGCTGGATGCGCCGGGAGGAGCGATCAGCCATCTCGATCTCGAGAAGCGAGGCCAGCAGGTTGGCGGCCGGCCAGCCATCGCGATCGGCGGTGTCGGTGAGGCGCTTCCAGTTGCGGTTGAT
>JARFNK010000100.1 GCA_029167225.1 Sphingobium arseniciresistens | reverse complement strand
GGAATGTCGTAGGTAATTTGAGTATTCGGTAGGCTTGAACTTTTCGAGGATGGTTTTGAGCGCGTCGCATATGGCGTCAAAGGATCGGGGGTTCATTCGCCGAAGCAGGCCTTTGACCTTGGAGAAGACCTGCTCGATCGGGTTGAAGTCGGGGCTGTAGGGCGGAAGATACAGCAGATGCATGCCCGCCTGTTCGAGGCACTCGCGGATACCAGCTACTTTGTGGGCCGGGAGATTGTCGACGATGACGATGCTGCCCGGCCGCATTTCAGGGATCAGGCATTCCGTAAGCCATTGGTGGAAGATAGCGCCGGTCATCGGACACGGAAGCAGTTGTGGCGCCAGGATGGCGTCATGGGCCAGCCCGGCGACGAAGGTCGACGTCATCCAGTGACCGTGCGGCACTTTGGCGAAGAGCTTCTTGCCCTTTTGACCCCAGCCATGGCTGCGCGTCATCGCCGTGTTCGTGCCGGTCTCATCGACAAATACCAGCGAGGTGAAGTCGAGATCGGCTTGCGCCGCCCGCCAGAGTTCGCGGGCAAGGGCGACATCGGGTCGATCCTGTTCAGTCGCGAAGAGCGTTTTTTTTGAGGCGCAGGCCCAGCTTTTTCACTGTCCTCTGGACGGTCGAATAGCCAACCTGGACGCCGCGGCTCGCCAGATCGGCCTGCACATCGACCAGTCTCAGATCGTTCGTCTCGGCCAGCAATAAGGCAACGTGATCCCGATGCTCCAAAAGCTTCGAGCGATGATCCCCTCCCATCGGCCGCGCCGCGTAGCTTTGCGTCCGGCGATAAAGGCGATGCCAGTTGCCTGCCGTACTCGGTGCTATGCCAAACGTCTCCCCAACCGCACGGCAGCTACCGCCGCCCTCCATCGCGGCAACCACGCGGTCCCGCAAATCATCCGAATAGGGCCTCGCCATCCGCTGCTGGCCTCCAATCCCAGCCCGCAGCTTGAATCAGATTATCGGCCGCTTGGGAATCCCCCGATTCAATCTGATCGGGTTCGGGTCTAG
>JARFNK010000010.1 GCA_029167225.1 Sphingobium arseniciresistens | reverse complement strand
CCACCCCTTTCCACGCTTGCCGGGCGACGGGGAGGGGATGAAGCGTTTGCCGGAAGCGGACCAGGCAAAAGCGACCATTTTATGTCATTGGACCATTGTCGTGCTGTTACTTATTGCGGATGTTCGCTCCAAAGGTCAAAGCGTGAAGAGATTTCGAGGTTAGTATGTGGCGACGCTATATCGCTTGGATTGATCGAGACCTTGGCGATGGGTGGCCGCGCATGAACGGGCCTTCCAGCATTGTGCCGATCGTGCCGCTCATGATCGCGGGAATTTTTAGCCTGATATTCCGTCGCATGGGCGAAACACCGACAGCGTTCGAGGGCATCGCTGTCGGCGGCTTCACATTCGCGCTTTTCGCGATATGGTTCTGGCGGGTTTATCTTAGCGCTAGACGCCAACTGACACGCTCTCGTTCGGACGGGATGAACGACTAACCAGCGCGGGTGTGTAAAGGTATCTGCGCCGAAAAAGCACGCCCACTGAATGTCGGCTAACCAAATGATGTTCCCGCATAGCAGACATTCCGCTACCCACTCGTCCGCGCCGTCCTGGCGGCGAATCTGGTCCAAAGATGAACCGGACGGGCAGCACCGGCGCGACTCACCGCTTCGTCCACCCCCCAAATTAAAGGGATGGGTGGGTTGCGGACAGTCCCCTTACAAGTACGAAAGCCAGAAAGCGGACTCAACCGACGCACGCGCTGTCGTCTAGCGTCAACGACATGCCGCGTGCAGAACCGTGAACCGTATCACCAATGCGACAGTGAAGGCGTGCCCTCAGAACGGCTTTTGATCCGAAGGCTCCATCTTGACTTCGTGCTGTGACGACCAACTCGTCGGGGTGCCATTTGGGGTTTGCGTGCTCAGCAATACTGACAACCACAGCCCAAACCTCGCGCTTTGGCTGCTCGGAGCAGGCCGACATCGCGTAAAGCAAAAAAAGGATACCAAACCGCCTCATGCCGTAGGTTCGCATAGACCAAGAACGTCCGCAATCCGGCTGAAGTTCAGGCCGCCTTCTGAGTCTAGAAATGGTCGACGGCCGACCGGCAGCATTTTGTCGCTAGATGGGCGGTGCCAATCCGAACGAATGGCCGCTTCCGGGAGATGAGAATGAGCCGCTGAGTGACGACAAATGGCGCGGAGCCGCCAAACCGATCCATCCTTGCCGTCGATGCCGATCCTTCATCCCAGGTGCGGCCAGTCCGGTTCCCATTTCCCAGTTCGATGGACCGAGAGCCGGATGATCTGCGGCGGAGGCAGCATATCATCCGGCTCTCGGGCCGTTGAGGTTCAAATCTGGACCTGACCGCCATCGACAAACAGCTCGACGCCATTGACGAAGCTCGCATCATCGGAGGCGAGGAACAGCACCGCCTTGGCGATTTCTTCGGGTTGACCGATGCGGCCGGCGGGGATCAGGCTGGCCAGATAATCCTTCGTGCCCTCGGCCTGATCGCCGCCGCCGAACAGATGGTCGAGGCCCGCAGTATCCGTCACGCCGGGGCTGACCGCATTCACCCGAATATGCCGGTCCTTGAGGTCGAGGATCCAGTTGCGCGCGAAGTTGCGGACCGCCGCCTTGGTCGCCGAGTAGACGCTGAAGGCGGGCGTGCCCGAAACGCTGGTGGTCGAGCTTGTCAGGATCACCGAGGCGCCGTCCTTCAGGAGCGGCAGCGCCTTCTGCACCGTGAAGAGGACGCCCTTCACATTGGTGTCGAAGGTAGCCTGATAATGCGCCTCGGTGATCGAACCGAGTGGTGCCATCTCGCCGCCGCCCGCATTGGCGAAGACCACGTCGATCTGGCCATGCTGCTGCTGGACGGCATCATAGAGCCGGTCGATGTCAGCCAGATCGGCCATGTCGCCGCGCACGCCCGTTACTCGGCCGCCGATCTGCTTGACCGCCGCATCCAGCGCGTCCTGGCGGCGGCCGGTGATGAACACCGATGCGCCCTCCGCGGCGAAGGCCTTTGCGGTGGCGAGGCCGATACCGCTGGTGCCGCCGGTCACGACCACGACCTTGTTGTCGAACTTTTTTGTCATCGTCTGTCTCCTTTGAAGCTCCGGCGAAGCGCCGGTGCCCTGTAGATGCAGCGAGAACGATGATGCGTGTAGACGGCAGATATGGCACTTAGCGTTCTACAGGAGGAACGATGATGCGGACTGATCTCAACGACTATGCCTATTTCGCGGAGGTCGTCGCCCATGGCGGCTTCGCGGCGGCGGGCCGCGCCCTGCGCGAACCCAAGTCGAAGCTCAGCCGACGCATCGCGAGACTGGAAGAGCGCCTCGGGCTTCGGCTGATCGAGCGATCCAGCCGCCGCTTTCGCGTGACAGACACCGGCCAGGCCTTTTACGAGCGATGCCGCGCCATATTGTCGGAGGCGGAACAGGCAGAGGCGCTGGTGATGCAGGCGCGGGCCGAACCGCATGGCCGCATCCGGTTCAGTTGTCCGACGGGCATGATCGAACCCATATCCGGCCTGATCTCTTCCTTCCTCGCCCGTTATCCCAAGGTGCGGCTCCAACTCGTGGCGACGGATCGCGCGGTCGATTTGATCGAGGAGCGGATCGATCTCGCTTTGCGCGTGCGCGCCAGCCTCACCAGCGACGCCGCGCTGACGATGCGGTCACTGGGAACATCGACCCGCATCCTCGTCGCCAGTCCCCCTATGGCGAAACAGGTGGGCAGCATCGAGCACCTGGCATCCCTTCCCACTCTGGCGACCCATGATGCAGCGGACGATCTCGAATGGCATCTGGAGACGCAAGACGGCCGCAAACATGTCGTCCGGATCGAGCCCCGCATGGGTTGCACGGACATGGCCGCGGTGCGCAACGCCGCCATCGACGGTCTGGGAATAGCGATCCTGCCCGATCACGTCTGTCGCGACGCCTTGCTTTCCGGCAAGCTCGTCCATGTCCTGCCTGCCTGGCGCGGGCTCCAGGGCATCGTGCATCTGGTCTTCACAACACGCAGGGGCTTGCCCCCAGCCGTTCGTGCTTTGATCGATCATCTGGCGGCCGGCTTCCCGCGGGACGTGACGGCGCAGGCACTCTGAGGAGCAGGCACTCTGATCGGGCGCACGAAGCGCAGATAAATCAGGTCTTTAGAGACCATTCAGTGCCGTTACTTCATAACACCATGGTATAGCATTGGCAGCTAAGGCGCTTTCCCCTTGCCTCCTGAAGTGCGAAAATGGCGGTAAAGGAGCAGTCCATGTCCAACGCCATCGCCACAGTTTCGTTGAGGGGGACGCTGGAAGAAAAGCTCAGGGCGGCCGCTGCCGCCGGCTTTGCCGGTGTCGAGATTTTCGAGAATGACCTGGTCGGATCGCCGCTTTCCCCGCGTGAGGTGCGCGCGCTGCTGGATGATCTGGGCTTGGCCTGCATGCTTTACCAGCCCTTTCGCGATTTTGAGGGCATGCCCGGTCTGCTCCGGCAGCGCGCCTTCGATCGGGCGGAGCGCAAGTTCGACCTGATGGACGCGCTGGGCACCGACCGCATCCTGGTCTGTTCCAATTGCGCGCCTGCCTCGCTCGGTGATCGGCAACGGATCATCGACGACTTTTGCGAGCTTGGCGCGCGGGCGGCAGAGCGCGGCATCATCGTCGGCTATGAGGCGCTCGCCTGGGGACGTCATGTGCATGATCATCGCGACGCCTGGGCGATCGTCGAGGCTGTCGATCATCCCGCCATAGGCATCATCCTCGACAGTTTCCATTCGCTATCCCGAAAGATCCCGAACGACAGCATCCGCGCCATCCCCGGCGACAAGATCGCGTTCGTTCAGTTGGCCGACGCACCGCTGCTCGACATGGACCTGCTCTATTGGAGCCGGCATTTCCGCAACCTGCCAGGCCAGGGGGGACTGGACGTCACCGGCTTTGTCGCAGAGATCTTGCGGACTGGCTATAAAGGGCCGCTGTCGCTGGAGATTTTCAACGATCGCTTTCGTTCCAACGCGGCGCGACTGGTGGCGGAAGATGGGCATCGATCGCTCGACAATGTTCGCGACGCTGCCAGAAGGCTGCTGGGCATGCCCACCGACATGCCCGCACCGCAGCCCGTGCTGGGCGCTGAATTCGTGGAATTCACCGCCGATGCGCGCAACTCCGCCCGCCTTGGCAGCAGCTTTGCGTCGCTCGGCTTCAATTTGGTCGGAGAACATCGCCAGAAGAAGGTGACGCGCTGGCGTCAGGGCAGCATCAATCTGGTCATCAACGCCGAGCCCAAGGGGTTCGCCAGCGCCTATCGCACGACGCAGGGAACGTCGATCTGCGCTATCGGCGTGAGGGTGAAAGACAAGGCGGCGGTTCTCGCCCGCGCCGCGGCGTTGGGGATGAAGGCCTATAGCCCTGCGGGCCGTCCGGGCCGCATGGCGATGCCCGCGCTCAGGGGCGTCGGCGGCAGCCTCATCTACCTGATCGACGATAATGAAGTGGAAGGGCTGTGGGCGCGGGAGTTCGCCGCGCTCGACGCGCCGGAACTGGACGGTGCCGTCCATGCACGCGGGATCGATCATCTGGCTGCCGTTGTCCACAATGACGAATTTCTGTCCTGGCAGCTCTATTGGCGGGCACTTTTCGGCTTGGAGGTGCGCGCCGCGCAAGATGTGATCGATCCCGCTGGGCTCGTCCATAGCCAGGCACTGCAATCTACCGATGGCGCGTTCCGCGTCACGCTCAATGCTTCGGACGCGCGTGAAACCTTGTCGTCGCGCTTTCTCGATCACGGGATAGGCGGCGGTTATCAGCATGTCGCGCTGACGACAGACGATATTTTCGCCACGGCCGAAGCGCTGCGTCAAGGCGGGGCGGCGATGCTGGATATCCCGGCCAATTATTATGATGATCTCGCCGCGCGTTTCGGGTTTGACGATGCACTGATCGCACGCATGGCCGACCATGGCATTCTGTATGACGAAGATGGCGATGGCGCGCCATATTGGCAGCTTTACAGCCGTGCCTTCGACAAGCTGTTCTTCTTTGAATTTGTTCAGCGCGCCGCAGGCTATACCGGCTATGGAGCCCCCAATTCCGGGGTAAGGCTGGCGTCCCAGAACCGCTTCCGTCCGGACGCGGTTCCTGACGCCATCCTATAGGACAACCTTGATGGTGCAGCCTGCAACCAGCGAGTCAGCATAGCGGTCGGTCGCGCCGACGCGGTGGATATATTGCAGGTTGGGCCGTACCAGCAATTGCCGCGCGGCCTGCCAGCCATAGAAAACCTCGCCACTCATTTCGTAGGTCTGAACCGCGACATCCTGCCCCAGTGAGAGCTGATCGCCCTGCCGGTCGGTGATGCGCGGATTGACCCGAGCATAGACGAGGCCCAGGCCGAAATTGTCCTTTGGCCGACGGTCCCACAGCCCGCGGGCGATGAAACCGCCGCTGGCGAAGATCGGTACGCGGGCCGTATGCAGGTCGGACATGGTGAGGGTGCCGAACAGGCTGAGGCCGCGATCCCCCGGACCAAAGCGAGTGATCATCTTTTCCGCCATGATCCAGGCGCTCCACCGTTCCTGCCGCATGGCGGGTGACAGGCCGGACAGCACATAACGATCGCCATTTGCATCGTCACGGACATCGGCGCGATCGGTCGTGTCGATCAGCCCGCCGACACGGACCAGTCCGGGCAGGCCATCTGGTTGCTGTCCGAATTGCCAGCCCAGTTCGACAGGGACCACGAAGGAGTCGAAGCGGGGCGCAAGTCTCCACCCATTGCCCGTCTGGGCACGGATGGCATTCACTTCGAACGCTGCAACGGTGACCGTCAGCCCCTTGCCGATCTGCTGTTTGGCCCTCAGTCCCCAACGCGGGATAGGAAAGCCGGAAAAGCCGCTATTGTAGAAGAGCGTCGTTGGGCGAGGGCAGAAGGCGAAATTCTGGAACTGGCACCCGCTGGGCAGCGTCGCGAAATCGTCACCCGTATGATAAAGGCCTATCTTGAGCGCGGTCTTGCCGCCATTGAGCTTTTGCTCATAGCTGAGTTCCGCCGGGCGAAGATCCTGGCCGCCGCCGAACAATTCCTGCACTTCGAACAGATTGCCGATCCGCGTCGCGGTCAAGTCCTTGCCCTTGCGGTGGATGAACGTTGCGATGAATTTGCCGCCTTCCAGTCCGAGCGCCTTGCCGGTGTCGACCACCGCGGACGCGAGCAACTGCTGCGTATATGCTGAACCGCTGTCGCGGCCGCCGGTTACCGTCGCCGCGCTCTCGGAGGCGTAGGAGAAGGTCAGGTCTATGCCTTTCTGCTTCAGCCTCGTCCGCCAGCCTGGCTTTTTCGACGGTTCAGATGAAGGCACGGCAGAGATCGTGGCGGGGCCAGTCTTCTGCTCGGCAGCGGCAGGCTGCGGGGCGGGAATGATGATGGCAGGCGGGCTGTCGGCTATCATGGTGCAGCCTTTCGTGCGCTGGAGACCGCGAACTCGGCGAGCATGCGGTCGCGCTCGGCTTCGTTGCCGGTGAAGAGGGCAAAGGCCTGGGCTGCCTGCATCACCACCATGCCGCCCCCGTTCAGCGTCGCGCAGCCTTTCGTGGCGGCGGCCTTGAGCAATTCGGTTTCCAGCGGGAAATAGATGATGTCCGACACCCACATGGCCGGCTCCAGCAACTGGGGAGGGAATGGCAGGCCAGGATGGCTCAGCATGCCGATGGGAGAGGCCTGAACAACGCCCTCCGCGCCTGCCAGCGCCTCTGCTGCGGTAGCGGCAACACGCATCTGCACTTTGGGAAAGAGGGCGCCGAGCCGCTGCGCCAGGGCATAGGCCCGCTCAGGCGCGGGGTCGAATATTGCGAGGCTTTGTGCGC
The DNA here is from genome assembly GCA_029167225.1 of Sphingobium arseniciresistens. GTDB lineage: Bacteria > Pseudomonadota > Alphaproteobacteria > Sphingomonadales > Sphingomonadaceae > Sphingobium > Sphingobium arseniciresistens. Next base: position 202,084 of record JARFNK010000010.1, on the reverse strand, counting down.
CCAAGTCGCAATGGGCGTAGCCAACCGCCGCCGCCGCGCCGCCCGCGCCGATCAAGGCGACCCGAGTGCGCGGACGATCGCCAAGGCCGGCGAGAAAATGCGCGCGGTAGCCCGACCAGTCTGTATTGTCGCCATGGCGGCGACCGTCGCGGAACAGGATGGTGTTCACCGCGCCAAGCGCGCTCGCCGCGTCCGACAGGCCGTCGAGGAGGGGCAGTACCGCCTGCTTGAAGGGGTGGGTGACGTTGACACCGTCAAAACCCATTGCTGCCAGCTGATCGAGCAATTGCGCGAGCCCGTCGGCATCATAGCCCAACACGTCGGCATCAAGGATGCGGTAGACCATCGGGATGCCTAGAGCGCGCGCTTCCCTTTCATGAATTTCAGGGCTGCGCGACCCGCTGATCCCTTGACCGATCAGGCCGCAGAGCACGGACGCGCGAAAGGAACCCGCATCAACGATGCGTATGGCAGTCATGGCAATATCCTTCGATACCGACTGGATCAGGCCGCCTTGGGCAGACGGATCAGCGAAACACACATGCCGGCAAGTACGACCGGCACGGCGAAGATGCCGAAGATCACCGGCAGCGAAACCTTGGCCGCAAGCAGGAAGCCGCCAAGCATCGGGCCGACGACCGCGCCGATGCGACCGACGCCCATGGCCCAGCCGATGCCCGTGCCGCGTGCCTCCGGCGGATAAAGGCTGGCGGCGAGCGGGTAGCAGCCGTTGAAGCCGCCTTGCACGAAAACGCCGATCAGGAATGCCGTTGCCAAGGTCGCGGCGAGAGGCATCGCAACCGAGCCGAACATCACGAGCGCTGCGGCCGCCAGCGCCATGTAAACGAAGATCAACCGCCGCAGGTCGAAACGCATGGCAACCAGACCGATTGAGGAGGTGCCGACAAAGGCGCCCACATTGTAGATCGCACCAGCGTAAATCGCCTGGGAGGTCGGCAGGCCGGCTTCCACCGCGAGCTTCGGAATCCAGCTGATCACGAAATACAGGGTCATGAAGCTAAAGATGATCGCCAGCCAAAGCAGGATCGTGCTCATCGCCCGGCCCTCGCTCAGCAGACCGCGCACGCCCGCATGGCGGCTCTCGCTGGCCGCAAGCGGAGGCAGGGAATCACGCTGCGGCTGCCGGATGGAGGCGAGCAGCCGGTTGGCTTTCTGCAGCGCCCCTTTGGGCTGCCGGGTCAGCAGGAAGGCGATGGACTCCGGCAGGATCAGCCAGACGACGGGGACGGCGGCGGCGCAGAGCAGCGCGGCACCGAACAGCATGGCTTGCCAGCTATGGGTCGATACGTGGCTGGCGACGACAAAACCGGTCAGGGTCGCGCCCACCGGATACCCCGCCTGAAGGAAGCCGACCGCAAAGGTCCGGTGCTTTTCCGGCGCATATTCGGCCGTCAGCGCAGCCATGCTGGCCAGCACGGTGCCGATGCCGATGCCCACGACGAAACGGGAGGCGATGAGTTCGGGAATGGACGTGGCGATGCTCGATCCGAACATGGCCGCCGCCATCATGATGAGCGAGGCGAGGATCAGCTTGCGCCGCCCATATCGATCAGCCAGCGGTGCGATCAGCAGTCCGCCGGCCGCCATGCCGGCCAGACCGGCGCTGAACACTACGCCCAGGCTTTCCGGGCTTACCTGCCAGTCGGCAGACAGTGCAGGAGCGATATAGGACAGGATCAGCACGTCCATGCCGTCCAGCATGTTGAGCACGAAGCAGATCCCCACGACCAATAGCTGCCGCGCCGTCCAATGACTGTCGGATGGCGGCGTTGCTGAGTCATCTACGGTGACATAGGGACGGACCGACACGGTTCCGCTCGATGAATAGCTGGCCATGGAAACTGCCTTTCAATCTCTCCTGGGGCCATGCCCCAACCCGATATACCCGGTGCCATGTTCGGTCTATTCTGCGGATCGACGGAGCATTATGTGAACCTTCCTCACATTCCACCCAGCGAGACAATCTTATCGATGCCTTTATGTTATAGCCTTGGGTCGGGGTATGTTCAGCAGCACAGTCCGCGCGATCTCCTCGAAGGTTTCACCGATGATGGCCCGGGGTGAGTCGAGATTGCGGTTAATATAGATCGGAAGCGTGCCGGGATCATCGAATTCCAGGAACCGTACGGTCTCCGCATGCGCCTGCATCGCGGTAAAGCTGTCGACCAGCGCTATGCCCATGCCATTAGCAACGAAGGCGACCGCCGTTTCCGCGAAACGGATATAGGTCGCCACCTCCAGCGCCGCCCCGGCGCGGGCGAACATGTCTGCGATGATACGGCCGTGCGGTGTTTCGGGACGGAAGGACTGCAGCTGTTCCCCGACAATATCGGCGATGCCGATCCGTGTGCGGGCGGCGAGCGGATGGTTGGCCGGCACCGCGCAGACCATGCGCCCGCTGCCGATCCGGCTGGACAGAACATTGGGATGGTCGATCGGAAATACGGTCAGCGCATAGTCGCCGCGCTGAAGCGCCAGATAATCGGCCGCCTGCTCCACGGAGAGAATATCGAACTGGATCGTAAGGCCCGGATAATTCGCCGTCAGTCGCGCCAGCATCTGCGGGACCACCGAGTGACCAAGCGATGGCGAGGCGCCTACGCGAAAGGTCCGGTCATCGCCCTTCGCCAACCGCTTGATGATGTGGGCAAGGTCTTCAAAGCCCTTATAGACATGCTCGACCTCATCGAACAGGACGCGCGCTTCGTGCGTCGGCACCAGCCGCCCCCGCGTGCGATCGAACAGGCGGAAGCGCAGCTTGTCCTCCATATGCCCGATCATACGGCTGAGGCCAGGCTGCGACGTGCCCAGCATCTGCGCAGCCGCGCTGACGGTCTTGGTGATCATGATCGCGCGGAATATTTCAATTTGGCGCAAGGTGAGCATGTCGTTGCTTAACACTGATCCTGCTGCCGGACCAAGCTGCGCTCATGTTCCGACAAACTTGTTTTGCTGCAGCCGCCAAAGAGTTGATGACGCGAGAAATCAACTCCTCGATGAAGGGTCGGACCGGGGCGTGCGGTGGTCAGAGGCTGTGGCCGCGGATGGATGCCCGGCCGCGTCCGACAGGTTGAGCCCCCCTTTACCAATGGTCTCCTCAAGGAGAACCGCTCGGTGCGCTGACGCCTTCCGACGCGCACGGCCCGATGAGAGGGGCGCCCGCATCGGATCAGAGAGGCTTGCAGGTTCTCCATCTGCTCCGCCAGCCCGCGCAGAGCAGCTTGAGGAAAAACTCCTGTGCAAGGTCTCGAGTATCTTCGCCGCCTGCGCGCTTTCGGAAGCTGGGGCTTCCCATCATACTCGATGGTCCGCCGGAAAGGAGACAGCTCAGTCTTTGTCGTAGAAAATGCGCCCAGCATGCCGTCCATCACATCGCGCCAGCTTGGGAGAGAGGAGATCGACCTCAGGCCTTCAGTATGAGGTTCTTCCTATCGAGCGCCCAACCAACGACCCAGCAAAGCATGGTGTATGTGAAAGCACAGAGCAGCGAGCCGACCGGACCCGGGAAGAGAGCCTGGAACAGGGCAATCCCGATCCAGTCGTACAATCCGCCAAAGCCGGGCACTTGCACAATGTTCAAGGTTATGACGAAGAGTTCGGAGAAAAGATAGATCGCAAGCGGATTGCGCCCGAGGATCGTGAAGAAGCGCTTGCCGTGATGCAGGCCTTTTATCTCGAACAGCCAGCTGGCCGTCGCCAGCAGGATGAGGTCCAGCCCGACGGTCAGGAGCACGAACGAGCCTGTCCAGAGCTTCTTGCTGATCGGAAACCATGGATTCCAGGCAAGACCCAGCACGGCCAGCGCCGCGCCGATAACGGCCATTGCGCGCAACGTCTTGTCCAGCGAACCGGCGCGCAGGATCGCGAGGCCAGCAAGATAGCCTGCTAATACGTTGACCGTGGCGGGCAGGGTTCCAAGGAACCCTTCCGGATCGAAACCACCGTCCTTTTTGTAAAGATGTTCCGGGGATAGCAGAAACAGGTCCAGCCGGGTGCCTGCGTTGCCGAACTTGGAGAAGGCTTCCCCGGGTAGGCTCATGCCCAGCAGGATCGCCCAATAGCCCAGCAGCAGCAGCGCACACACGGCGAGAAGGGGCTTCCAGTCGAGCCAGCGCACGAGCAGGCCAGCCAGAATGTAGCAGAGGGCAAGGCGCTGTAACACGCCGGGAACGCGCGTCAGGGCGAAGGGAGCCATGCTCCAGCCATCGGCGTCGTGCCTGACGAAGGGATACCAGTACATCAGGAAGCCGATGGTGAAAATGATCGCACCGCGCCGCAAGAGCCGGGTCAGGTAAGGTCCGGCCGCAACAGGCCTGCGCAGCGAGAAGCTCATCGCATTGCCCATGGCGAACAGGAAGGACGGGAACACCAGGTCGGCCAGCGTGAAACCGAACCAATCGGCGTGAACCAGCGCCGGAAATGCCGGAGCGCCTGGACCGGCGGTATTGACCAGGATCATCAGGAAAATGGTGGCTCCGCGGAATATGTCGAGGGAAGGGAAACGCTGCGGGGGCTGACCAGTTGTTGCGCTCATGGGTGGGTTTCCTCGAGCAGGATGCGAACCATTTTCAACGGATCCTTGGGACGCGTGCGCGCCCATCGCCGACCATCCGCGACCCATTGCAGTTCCCAGGCGCGAATCGCTCCGTCCGTTGCCGCTTTGTCCAGCGGCGTGCCGGTCACGGCGGCTGCGCGCTGGGCGTCGATGAAGGCCTGCCAGCGGGGCAGATAGTAGCCCGCATAGAGGCCCTGCCACGCGCGCGAGGCATAGTCCGAAAGATGCCCTTCGCCGCCCCATAGGGTGACGACCGCCTTGGCTTCCTCTTCGAAGCGTGCCTTTTCGGCGGGCGTGTCGCCATAGGCGCGCGCGTCGGCGATCCAGGAGCCGAGCGTTTCCTGCTGGTTGCCCGCAAGCCTGTCTATACCGCGCGCGAGATGAGCCATCTCTGCGCGGCTGCGGTCGCCTTCGGCCAACCTGCCGTCGCGGTAGGCGGCGAGCGTCGCCTTGAGACGGTTGTCGAGCTCCAGGCTGGCATAGTGCCGGGCCAGGTCGACGATGTCGTAGGTCAAAAGACGCGGCGGCTTGGCAGGCGTGGCATCAAGCAGGGCGAGGATGCCGGCTCGCAATTCCGCCGCATCGCCGGGCGCGGCTGGATAATCGACGCCGTCAGGCATTGGTCGCTTGAAGAAGAGGTAAGCGCCGGCATGCTGCTGCCACCAGCGGGGTTCCCAGTAGCGCGTGCGATACGCGCCGGCCACGGTCTGCTCCCATGCCTTCGCCAGCGCGGGAGAGGCAATGCCGTAGCGCGCCTTCACACGTTCGCCGATCCATTCGGAAAGGGGGCGGTCGGGTTCGCCCCAGGCGAGATCATAGGCGTAATCATAGACGATCGAGTTGCTGTGCAAGCCTTCCGGGAAGAGGCCGAAGCCGGTCAGACGCCCTTTGCGAGGGTCGGCGTGCAGCGCAGACATGTCCCGCCGGTAGAATTCAAGGTCGCCATAGACCGGGTTGCTGCCGCCGTAATTGTGGACATAGCCGTAGGTCCATGCCTTGCCGTCGAACGCCTGGGTCTTTTGCCAGATGCCCGGGTAACGGTCATTGCCGATGTCGAGGATCAGCATCCGGTCGTCAGGCACGCGGCTCAGGAAGGCGGCGATCGCCTCTGGTGTCCAGAAGGCTTTGTCGGCGCCGAACAGCCAGCCCTGCATGACCCAAGTTGCCTTGGGAGCGGCGGCGGTCACGGATCGATAGAGCCGCTCGCCATAGGCGGCGAGGCGCGCGTCCCGCACCGAAGGGGGGAGCGCTGCGGCGCGCGTGGCCGCGGTGTTGGCGATGGAATCGCCATATTGGGCCGATGCGGCATCGCTGCCGTCATCAGCGATCGGCGGGATCATCTCGTTAAAGGCATCGGCGAGATAATATTGCCCCTCGCCATAGGTCTGGTTGTAAAGCGTCACGAAGCGCGCGGCGAGCTGGGCGAAGAGTGGGTCTGACGGGTCTAGCCAGTAGGTTGGCGGGAAGCCTTCCCATGCGCGCATCTTGTAGATTTTCGCGCCGGGGTGCGCCTTGGCATAGGCCTCGGGCACATAGCCTGCGAAGGCAGGCAGCACGGGCTTCATGCCGAGCGCGCGCATACGGGCGAGAATGTTCAGCTGGAGCTGGTGCTTCTTCTCGATCCAGCCTGGCGACAGTGGCGCGCGATAGCCCGCAAGGTTGCCCATGCGCTGCCATGGCAGGAATGGTGCGGCGGAAAGACCGTTTGCGATGTCCGTTTCGCTAAGGCCATTCTCGCGCCATAGCGCACGCCAGACATATTCCTGGCCTTCCATGGCCAGCGGCGTGTCGACGCCGTGGGCAGCCATCCAGTCGATTTCTTCCTGCCAGCGATTCCAGCCCCACCAAGGCGTTGTGTAGCCGTAGGTACAGGTGTTCAGATAGGCGCGCAGCTGGAAGGGGGAAATGACATTGCCGCTGTCGGTATCCGGCAGGCTGTCCAAAGAGCCCAGGCGCCGACCTTCCCAACTGACGTGCAGTCGCCCCAGCCGTTCCAGAGTGGCGACAACGCCGCGCACCAGCGCGACGGGTGACGAACCCTCCGCCTCAATGCGGCCGCCATGTATGCGGACGCGGTAGCGCGCTACGCTGGCATCCGGGCGCAGGCTCAGCACGAGCCTGTCGGTGGGCAAGCCGAAGCGGGCTAGCGCCGCAGTGGCTGAAGCGACGCCGGATCGTTCCGTGGCTGATGGAGCGAAGGCCGCAGGAGGTCCGTCAGGAAGGGGGTGCGCAGACCCCGTGCAGGGTTGTGAGGCCATCCAGAGCAAAGTGACAGCACTCACCCATCGCATCGCCACGGTCCCGCGCCGGTTCTGTATGCAATTAGCGATCATCGGCACGATTTCTCCGGCGGTGCCAGCGCATTCCGTTCGGTTGGCGCGGGACCATGTATACGGGCGCGGCGTGCCTTGGACGTCCCGGACACGCCGCGCGATGCATTGTGGTTGTCAGAGTTTCAGCGTCGCCGAAAGGTAGAAGCTGCGGCCATAGAAGCTGCTCTCCTGCCAGATCGAGGGATCGGTATAATATGCTTCCTCGCGGCTGTTGTTGAGGTTGATGACGCCGGCGGTGAAGCTGAGATGCTCGCTCGGCGAGTAGCCTCCGCTCAAGTCAACCTGCGTACGGGCGCGCACGGTATGGCCCGCATAGGCAAAGAAGCTGTCGGCGCTGTTCTGCTCGTAGCCGCTGCGATGGTTGATCGCTGCGCGGATGTTGAAGTGCTCGTTCTCCCAGTAGGGCACCAGGTTCCACGTGACCTTCGAAAGGTTGCGGATCGTGTAGCCGGTGCCGATAGCGACGCTCTGCGGATAGACGCGGGTCAGGTTCGCCATCACGCCAAAGCCGTCGATGGGCAGGAAGCGGTCGAACGACTGCGTCCAGCTCACTTCGAAGCCCTTGACCCGGATCGTGCTGGGATCGTTGAGCGTCTGGGTGATGTCGTAGACGTTCCCCGGACCATCGACGCATTCGCCCGCTGCGCTGGTGGAAAGCGTCGTGTTGTTGAACGAGCCGGGGCAGATTAGCGCAGAATAGGTCCCGTTTTTGATCCACTTGTAGAAACCGTTGATCGACAGGGCGCTGCCACGCTCGAAATACCATTCGACGCCCAGGTCAAGCTGCTTGGCTGTCAGCGGCTTGAGCGTCGCTTGGCCGAGGTCGACGGTGATCGTGTTGGTTCCGGCCGGGAACGTGTTGGGACTGGACGAGGTGGTCTGGGCCATCGAGGTGCGCGAGTCCATGAACGGTCGGACCAGGACTTTGGCGGCGGCGAAGCGGACCTGCAGCGTGCTGGTGGGTTCGGCCACCAGGCTGAGGCTGGGCAGGAAATTGCCGTACTTCTGGGTGACCGTATATTCGCCGATTTTCTGCTGGACTTCGTCGTAGCCGTCGTCGCGCGGGCCGGTCACGTTGCCGAGCACCTTCTGCTTGGTATGCTCGTAGCGCATGCCGATGTTGCCACGCACGGGCATTCCGGCCACGGTCGTATCGATATCGGCCATTGCATAGACTGCGGGCATGTCGCGCGCGACATGATAGCTGGCTTCCGGTGCGAAGATGTCCGGAACTGTTATGCCGGCCGCGCTCAGGGCTCCATCATAAGCAGCGAGGTCGGGCCCGATCCACGCATTCGGAATGCCTGAATTCCCATTGAGGAAGCCGGAGACCGGATAGTTCTGAGTGGTCATGTCGGGGAAGATGCTGCTCGTCGCCGCCGGAGCATTGGAGAGGGCGATCATGTCATGCCGCGAGACGTAGCGGTTGAAGGTTTCGTTGCGATACTTCACGCCTGCGCTCAGCTTGGAGATCGGTCCGAACTCGACTTCGCGGCTGAGATCGAACTGGGCTGACTTCTCGGACGAACGCATGCGACGCGTGGCCCCGTTCGGGTACTCGTTGCGCAACAGGCTGTTACGCTGGTAGAGACCGGGACTGGTGAGGTCCGTGCCGACCGAGAAGGCGACCGCATCAGGATCGGTGAAGTCGATCGTCGCCGTAGGGATATTGACGCCGACGATCGCCGCTGCCTCGCGCTGATATGTGGAGCCTTTGGTGTAGTTCAGCGTCGTGCTGGCCAGCCAGCCGTTCCCGTCGTTCCATTTGGCGCCAAGTGTGTAGCCCTGACTGGTGAGGTCGCGGTCCTCGTGTTGGCGGTTGTTCTCCATGGTGAAGTTCGTCGCCGTCACATTGGTGGCGATGCCGTTGGTGACATCGTTCGCCGTGATCCTGGCGGTATTGAACAGGAAGACCTGCTGGTTCAGGTCATAGTCGGTCTTGTCGCGCGCATAGATGGCGGTGGCGTTCACCTCGAAACGATCCGAAGGTTTCCACTGGATTCCGCCGCTGGCCATCAGCCTTTCGGTGTCACGATCGATCCGGCGGTAGCGCGGTCGCCGCGGTAGCTGTACGGCCTCGCCATTGACGGTGGCGTCGGCCCAGCGGTCCATCCAGAAATAGTCAGCGCGGTCGCGCAGCTTCTGGTAGCCGAGGTTGGCATAGACGCCAAGCGTGCCGTCGGCGAACTGGTCGACATAGCTGCCGCTGATCTTGGGAGTGATTTTGCCCCCCGAATATTCCGAATTCTGGCCCTTGACCGACAGGATGACCTGGCGGTCCTTATAGTCGAGCGGCTTGGGGGTGGTGATGTTCACCGTGCCCGAAAGACCGCCCGTGTCCATCATTGCGGTGGGTGACTTGACGACTTCAACCGCGTTGGCGAGTTCGGTCTGGATGATGTCGTAACGGAAGCCGTCGGTGAAGTCAGCGCTCTTGAAAGTCTGGCCGTTGATGGTCGTCAGCGCATATTGCGGACCCAGGCCGCGGATGCTGATCGTTGCGCCGCGGCCGTTGATGTTCGACATCTGGACGCCTGAGATGCGCTGGATCGCCTCGGTAATATTCTCTGCGGGAAACTTGCCGATATCCTCGGCCGAGATGCCGTCGGTGACGCGGACGTCCGTGCGCTTGGCGTCCAGGGCATTTTGAAGGCTGCTACGGAAGCCGGTGACGACGATGTCATCGCCCGGTTCGTTGGCCCCTCCAGCCGGGGTCGCCGCAGAAGAGGCGGATGTCGCATCTGTCTGGGCCATTGCCGGGCCTGCCGTCAGGAGGACTGGTGCGCAACTGGAAAGCAGTAGCGCCAGCCTGCTCATTCGTTGCGTGATCGGGTCGAAAATTCGTTCGGAATTTGTCATGTCTAACACCCTGAACCGTGTTTCTAGGAACGGAGAAGTCCGACTGGACTCTCGCTCCTCCCGCAAACGACATTTTTTATTTGTTGCGCTATTATGTCACAAAGGCACAAAAGCGAGTCAAGTCCATTTAGATACAAACAAGATTATTTTGGTATTGTTTTTTGCAGGGGTTTATAGGGCTGGCGCCAGAATGGCCTGCTTTGGCATCTGTATGGTGCTAGAAATTGTCTGGAATGTTAAGGTTGCGGCGGTAGGTGCCATTTCGAACTGCGCGCCGACAGGCTTCAAGTTGTCGCTTGAACGGCTTCCGGATCGAGAGCGAGCTGCCACAATCTAATCTATTGACCATACCATTGTGCTATGAGTTTTGGTCAAAATAAAACCAATATCCATGAGTTCCAAGGGGCGGGCTTCAACATGTTGAGAAGAGGATTCGTCGAATGTGAAAGCAGGTGCGACCTCTGTCCTCCGACCCGGAAGCCTCCGGTGTTATCAACGGCACCGCCGCCCCGCGCTCATGCATATCGAAATGTCTGAGGCCGGAGCATCTGTCGTCATGCACATGCTCGTCAGCGTGGAACCGGCGCTGATCTCTCAGGGGCTTGCAGCCCTGGATGAGCCGATCGCGGTGGGGAGGGGTGGGCTTTACAGATGTCCTTTTTGCGGACCGCCCATGCCGAATGCATGGGCAAAGGCTGCAGTGCGCGAACTTGTCTCGCCTTGCGGCGCGGCATACGCATCGGGACGCGCTGGCATTTGCTCTTCTTATCGGATAATTGCCAGTTGGCGCTGACGGTCGCTGCGTTCGTTGCACCTTATGAGTCCACGGCACAGGATCAGGGTGATGTTGCTTTCTTTCTCTTTTGTCCGGATTATTAATACCAATATGATACTAAATGATATTCACATTGTCGTGGTCTCGGCGTATCGCTGACGCGAAGAGGAAAGCTATGACCGCCGCGAGTAAGATAGGTCCGCTTGTCGAAAACGACACGGGACCCCGTTACATGCGCCTTCAGCGCCTCATCCGGGAAGCGGTCGATACGCATCGTATCGCAGCGGGGGCCGCCTTGCCGGCCGAACGCGAACTGGTTGAAGAGTACGGCGTTTCGCGTGTGACCGTCCGTAAGGCTATTGACGGGCTGGTCGACGAAGGACTCCTGGAGCGACGGCAGGGCGCAGGCACTTTTGTCGCCGTACCGAACCGTGCCGATGGCGAACACCGGGTTGAAAAAAGCTTTTCGATCATGTCCTCATTTTCCGAGGATATGGCGTCCAGGGGACGCAAGCCGGGCAATATATGGATCGATCGATCGGAAGGAGCCGTAACCCCGGAAGAAGCGATGTTGCTGGGCCTCTCACCGGGATCCCGCGTCCTGCGACTTCACCGGATCCGTTGCGCAGACGGTGAGACCATGGCGATCGAACGGGCGATGCTGCCGGGATGGGCTCTCCCCTCTGCTGACGTCGTCAATGAATCGCTTTACGCAGCGCTGGATGTCGTCGGCCATCGACCGGTGCGAGCGCTTCAAAGGTTGCGTTCCATCGGGTTCAGTGCCGAGCACGCCGAGATGCTCGGCATTTCCAAGGGCGACCCTTGCCTTGCGATCGAACGCCGCGCCTTCTTGCCGGATGGTCGCCTCGTCGAAGCGACGGAGTGCTACTATCGCGGAGACGCTTACGATCTGGTCGTTGAACAAGGGGAGTCTTGACCCGCTCTGGAGCATTTTCCAAGCAGACGGAATCTGCTGCTGGCTCGGAAAATGCGGTAAACCAAAAGCTTAGAGCAGCCGAACCGATGCAATCGGATCGGAATTGCTCCAGCGGTTCGATCGCGCGCCACTCGCAGTCGGTCAGGTCATATCGGCTCCCGAGCCGGAATCGAAAAAGTGCTCTAACGACTTGTAGTCAGGTGACTTTTTGCCGAACGTCTGTCATTGTGCCAACAAATATACCAACAAAGACGCGAGATGCAGCTGTTTCAGCCAGCCTTACGTCACTGCGTCGTCGTTCGATATGCAACGGGCTGAGGTCAGGCAAGAGGGAAACAGCCTCGACCGGCCATCCTGCGTCGATTGCGCGGATGGACCCGAAGGCTTCCGGCCCACATAACCAATCAACAGCAGCTCCGTCATCCGATGAGGCGCCCAAGCCGAGCTACGAAACGACTTGACCCTTCTGTATAGGTTGCCACCTTCTCGGGATTTCTGAACATCACTCGATCCTCATGGCCCGTGTCATGCGGCGCCAAGGTATGTCATCAGCCGGCATCGCTTCCCTCGTTCACGATGCTCTGGAAGTCGTTTCGTTCTTCGTGCGAGTTCAAATTCCAACTGGTCACGTCATCGTCTATGCAGACGCATAGATGGGGAAGTTCGAAGCGGAGAGGTAATGATTGCTAGGGGGTCGGAGTGGCGTCGGTGGGAGCCACATATTCATGCGCCAGGAACCGTCCTCAACAACCAGTTTGGTGGGGCCGATCCGTGGGGAGACTATATCGCGGCGCTTGAGGCGCGCTCGCCCGTCATTGAGGCCATCGCTGCGACAGATTACTATGTCACCGACACCTACGAGCAGATTCTTGGCTACAAGGCCGCCAATCGGCTCCCGAACGTCGATCTGATCTTCCCAAACATCGAGATCCGGCTCGATGTGGCCGCCAAATCCGGTTTCGTGAATGTCCACCTTCTCGTCAGCCCGGAGGATCCGGATCATCTCGCCGCCGTGAAGCGCATCCTCACCAGGCTGCAATTCCATGCGTTCGACGATGATTTCGATTGTAGTCGAGCGGATCTGATCCGGCTCGGTCGCCGCGCAAATCCCGCACTTATCGACGATCGCGCAGCGCTCGCCCATGGCGCGACCCAGTTCAAGGTCAATTTCACCCAGCTACGCAAGGTTCTGGGCGACAATGACTGGGCGAAGCACAACATTCTCGTCGCAGTGGCGGGTGGGAGTAATGATGGTACGTCCGGGCTGCGGCAGGCTGCGGACGCAACTGTGCGTCAAGAGATCGAGAAGTTCGCTCATATCATATTCACGAGCAGCCCCAAGGATCGCGCCTTCTGGCTAGGCCAGGGGGTACTTTCCGCCGACCAACTCCGAGAAGATTACGCCGGCTGTAAGCCGTGCCTTCACGGCAGTGATGCCCACGATCACCAGGCGGTGGGCCAACCGACGCACGACCGTTTCACTTGGATCAAGGGTGCGGTGACCTTCGATGCGCTGCGGCAAGCCTGCATCGACCCTGATGGTCGCGCCTATGTCGGTGTCGAACCGCCGCATACGGCAATGCCCTCACAAGTGATAGCCCAGGTCGAGATAGCGGACGGAAGCTGGGCCTCCACCTCCGTCGTGCCGCTCAATCCCGGACTGGTGGCAATTATCGGCGCGCGCGGCTCGGGCAAGACCGCGCTTGCCGACATGATCGCCGCAGGATGCGACGCGATCACGCCGGCAGCCTGGAGGGCAGACGAGAATATCAGTCCTTCCTTCCTCGTCCGTGCGCGTTCCCTCATCGGCAACGCCCGGGCCACGTTGACCTGGGGCGGTGGTACGCAAACCAGTCGCTTCCTCGACGGACGCGACGCCAACGACCCTCTCGCCTTTCCGCGAGCGCGCTATCTCTCGCAGCAGTTCGTCGAGGAGCTTTGCTCATCGAAAGGAGCCTCCGAGGGACTGATCCGCGAGATCGAACGCGTCATCTTCGAGGCGCACCCCTATGATCAACGTGACGGTGCAGTGAATTTCGTCCAGTTGCGCGAGCGCCGCACCGTCCGCTTCCAACAGGCTCGCCAGCGCGAAGCCGAGGCGATCGCTGATATTTCAGATCGCATCGCCGAGGAATTCGAGAAAGAGGCGCTTGTGACCGCGTTGACGGGGCAAGCTGCACAGAAGCGCGTATTGATCGCTGGCTACACCGCAGATCTGGCCAAGCTCGTCGTCAAGGGCACCGAAGCGCAAGCGGCGCGGCACGGGCAACTGAACCAGGCGGCGCAGGCGATCGACGCGAAGGTCCAAGCCTATGCTAATCAGCGCCGCACTTTCCTGGCACTGCAAGATGAGGTGGTCAGCATGCGGGCCACCAAGGCCCCCGAGTTGTTACGTCAGGCACAGGCACGCCATCCGGCCAGCGGCCTTGATGGCAAGCAGTGGGAGGATTTCCTGCTGATCTACAAGGGCGATGTCGACAACGCTCTGTCAGGCTATGTGCGCTGGGCCGACCAGCAGATCGCCGCACTGAACGGCGTGCCGCCGCCGCCCGGAAATCCGAACACCGCGCTGATCGGTGACGGTGTAGATCTAGCCAGCCTGCCGCTTGCGCTGGTCAAGGCCGAGATGGCGCGCCTTGAGCAGTTGATCAGCGCGGATCAGGTCGTCCGCAACCAATACACGGCGCTCTCGGCCCGCATTGGCCAGGAGAATAGCGAGCTTCAGGGGGTCGAAGCCCGTCTGACCGACGCGCAGGGCGCGGCGGATCGCCGCAAGGTGCTGCAAGGCGAACGCGATGCCGCATATGGCCGTGTCTTCCAGGCCGTGATCAGCGAGCAGACCGCGCTCGCGGGCCTGTACGCGCCGCTCATGGCCAAACTAGCGGCCGCTTCCGGCACGCTGCGGAAACTCAGCTTCTCGGTCACCCGCATCGTCGATGCCGCCGGTTGGGGCAATGTCGCGGAGGATCATTTGATCGATTGCCGCAAGGCCGGTCCCTTCTATGGACGTGGTTCCTTGATCAAAGTGGCCGAGACAGTCCTGAAACCCGCGTGGCAGCAGGGCAGCGCCGCCGATGTGCAGGCGGCCATGTCCGGCTTCATCGCCACCTATACGCGCGACATCCTTGTCCATGCGCCCTACGCACCGACGCAGCAGGCCGACTTCCGCGCCTGGTCGAAGCAGTTCGCGCAATGGCTGTTCGGCACAGACCACATCGCTGTGCGCTACGAGATTGCCTATGACGGCGTCGATATTCGGAAGCTGTCGCCGGGCACTCGCGGGATCGTTCTGCTGCTGCTCTATCTCGCCCTCGACGATGGTGACGATCGGCCCCTCATCATCGATCAGCCCGAAGAGAATCTCGACCCGAAATCCGTGTTCGACGAACTGGTGTCCCTGTTCATAGCGGCCAAGGCCAAGCGACAGGTCATCATGGTGACCCACAACGCCAACCTCGTCATCAACACGGATGCGGACCAGATCATCATCGCTGATTGTGGTGCTCACCAGAGCGGAGGCCTGCCGCCGATCACCTATACCGCTGGCGGACTCGAGGACGAACCGATCCGGAAAGCGGTCTGCGATATTCTCGAAGGCGGCGAGGAAGCGTTCCGTGAACGCGCGCGCCGTATGCGGGTGCGTCTCAAACGGTAGGAACAGCCTGAAGGGGTGCTGCGGTGTATTTCATGGGTCTTTCGAAAGTAGACAAGAAGAATCTCGAATCGGAGGTCATTTCCAACGAAGCGAGGCTCAAGCTGACCCGGTTGGTGCGCAAGCGCTGCGCCAGCAACGACAACAATGTCAGCCTCATCAACCGCAATCACACTTCATCAACGTCGGGCGGACGGTTCTCGATCTTCCGATCTACCGCCTCGAGCCCGACGACATGGGGATGTACATGAGCGAGGAGTTCGGTTGGCATATCGCCGAGACCGAACTCATCATGCGACGGCCGGACACCGTGCAGCTTGTCGAAATCCTCGCGGACATGGTCCAGCAGGGGATGCTCGACATGTGGTCGGTCAACAAGGTCCTCGCCGAGGACAACAGTTCGGTCCGATTCAAGATCGAAGGCTTCGACGAGGATATCGAGGTTACGATTCTCTCCGAGACAGAACTGGAGGAAGAGAATGTCGATCCCGATCATCCCAACATCCGTATTCTGTCGCAGCGGATGGACCAAGCGTTCGAGGCCAAGGACTATGCCGGCGTCCTGCACGCCAGCGCCAATATCTTCGAAACGCTCGCGAAGCTGGTCTTCAACAATCCGAACGTCGAGAACAAGACCCTGGCCAGCCTGTTCGACGGCTACCGCAAACGCTCGGAGCTGCCCGAACCCCTTCTGGACTACATCCTTGCGACCTATAACCGCCGGAACGTCGAGCCGCTGGCAGGTCACGGCGCCACGAACGCGCCCACCGTCACTGCCAAGGACGCCACGATCCTGATCGAAATGACCAGGATGTGCGTGCGCCTCGAGCGCCGTCTCGCTCTTCAGGAACTTGATGCAGTGCCCACGACGCGCTCCGGCGGCACGGTCGGCGAGAATATCGGGGCTGCTGCGGCGACGCCCGCACCTGCCAAGAGCCCGGCGAAGGCGAAATCCAGCAGGCCCAAGGCCAAACCGAAGCCCAAAAAGAAACCTTGACCCCCCGACAGGTCAGCGGGTTGCCGGACCGCCAGGCGAAGGAAGACAGAATTGGAAATCGAAAAGGCGACCGCGTCGGATTTGACGACGGTCCTGGGTTGGCTCGAGCGGGAACATGCCGAGGATGGCGATGGTTTCTGGTGCAATCGTGCAATCATCGAGCGCTCGCTCGAACTGGAAGACCTCTGGGTGGTTCGCAAGGGTGGGGAAGCCGTCGCGTTCCAGGTCGGAATTTATGCTGCGGACATTGTCAGTGTCCGCAAGGACTGGCGGCGCAAGGGCCTCGGCGACGCGCTGTTCGCCGCGTCGCTCGAACGCGCCAGGATCGATGGCATCAATGTCCTCTCGATCGAATGTTCGCCGCGCAGTTCCTGGACGTTCTGGCAGCGGCACGGCTTCGTGCGCTTCGGCGACATGCGCGAGTTTGCGAAGGTGACCGCCCGGCGCGTGCTCACGCGAACCTTCGACGTTCCGCCGGAGCTGCCGTCGGCAGAGGTCGTGATCAGCTTTTATCCTGAGCGCGCCACCTATGGCCGCGAGGAAACGCCACCCATCGCGGCCCACCAGGTTCGGGGCGGCCGCCTGGACGATGGCACCATCATGCTCGAACGCCGGGTCGTCGGCCTGTGCGACGATGAACCGGAAGGGCGTGATCTGGCCGTCAAGATCGAAGTGGACGGCGTGGTTCGTTGCTTCTCCAAAGCAAAATATGAGGAAGCCGAAGAATCTGGCGTCGTCCGCGACTGGAAAGGCGGCGCTTTCTATGTGGACGCAGTGGAACCGTGTGACCCGCGCGCCTGATCGGCGAGTCGGTACGGCACTGTCCGGGTTGCGCGGGCGGCACGATGTTCTATAAAAGTTCTCATCGTGACATGGGGGGTTTGTTGGCCGAAATCGTTCTCAATGAGCAAGCCATCGCCGATGGCGAGCCTTATTTCGCGGTCTATGTCGACCGTCCCGGGGGCGCGGTCCAATCCATCGTCGCCGAACTGGAGATGGACCTCACGGGGCCGGTGACACCCGAGATCGCCGCTCCGCGCAAGCTCAGTGGCTTCGAATTCCCGGCGCTTGAACTCATGCACAAGGCCAAGTTGCGCGCGGCCGAGGCGGGCGTCCAGAAAATCCTGCTCGTCGATCCCCTCGGATTGTTGTCGCTGGCACGGATCAACCGTTACGATCGCCGCTGAGGCATGGACATGCCCATGAAGCTGCAAGGACGTGGGCACCATGCGGTCGTCTGAGCGGCAGCGCACCATCCGGATAGCCGATTTCGATCTGCCCCGCGGCGCGGTATCGATCGAGGCCTTGATGGCTATGCCGCGCGAGCGGTGGGAACATCTGCGGACCGAGATCAACCTGCGGCGCCGTGACGAACCCGCGCGCCCTCTCGCGCGATGCCGGATTTGCGGCGGCGGCGTCTTCATTCGCGCACAGGCGGTTGCCGATGGCGATCACATGCCCCTCTATTATCATTTTCCAGAGGCTCCCAAGGGCTGCCCCTGGCACGAGGGCGGCACAATGACGCCCGACGCGGCGCGCGCCGCACAATATCATGGTCACCAGGAATCCGCGCTCCACCGTCATCTGTGTCAGACGATAGAGGCCTTGGCCAAAGCCGATCCGCGATGTGCCGCGTCGGCGGTCGACACCTATCTGCGACCGGCGATTCATCAGCGCGGCCGATGGCCGGACGTCTTTCTCGACATGGGCGAGCTTGGCCGGTTCGCCCTGGAAGTCCAGCTCTCGAAACCATTCGCCCCCGAGATCGCTGCCCGCCATCTGCACTACGAACGCGAAGGAGTGCGGCTGATCTGGATCTTCCGGGAACTGGAAAGCCCGCTGCCTCAAGGCTTCCACGACGTTATCACGATGCAGAGGGGCAACGCATTCCTGTTCGATGACGCCGCCCAGTCAGCCTCCATCGATAGCGGCACCCTTATCCTGAGCTGCTATCTCGAAGATGGTCAGGGAGGGTATCTCGAGCCCCGACTTGTCAGGCTCGACGATCTCAATACCGCTTCGGGACGTTCGGTGTTCCTGGAAGATCGACGCAGCGACCGGCTGACTGCCTACTGCCGAGAGGTTCGCAACCATTGGTGGAAGGCGCTTCAGCACGCACAGCGAGAGAGGCCGAACTCCCCATTCTACAGCGAACGCTTCGCCCCGGCATGGACGTCTATCTGCGGCCAGGTTCCGGACCTGTCGAAATGGAAGGACGACTATTGGGCAAGCCATTCCGATCGGGCGCAAGCCCATCTTGCCTCTCTGTTCGCGATCTTCTGCTCAGTGGCGCACAGTGCCGAACAGGGGACGGACACGCTTTATATCACACGCCATTCTGGCGATGGCGCCCTCCTGGCGATGCTGAACAGCAAGTTTAGCGGGGCGGACTTTCTGCCGTACGCCAACCTGTTGCAGGCGTTTGTAGAGAACACGCCGTTCGCCGACTTGCTGGGCCGTCCTTCCCTTCAGAAAATCCTCGGCAATGCCCGCGATGCGCAGACCCAGATCGATCCGGGGCATGTCGTATGGTGGGCTGTGGTCCGCATGTTTCCCGAGGCTCTGGATGGCCTTGTCCGGGCCGAGCTAATCGACCTTGGGGAATTACCGCCTTGGGCTTGCAGTGGTCGCGTCCGTCAATGTGGTGTAGAATTGGGTGTGGCCAGCGGGCTGCATTTTCAGGCGGCCTTGGGTGTAATCTGTAGCGGCTGTGCCTCCTCGATCATTGGTGTAGCAAGGGCGGCCATGCCCTCGATCTGCATGTAGCGGTGCTGGAGCTGGTATTCGTCATTCTGCTCCAGCAGGACGGCGCCGACGAGGCGGATGATGCTATCCTCGTTCGGGAAGATGCCGACGACATCGGCGCGGCGCTTCACTTCCTTGTTCAGGCGTTCCAGTGGATTGGTGGAATGTAATTTGACGCGGTGCTGCTCGGGGAAGGTCATGTAGGCCAGCACGTCGTGCTCGGCATCGTCCATGCAGGCGCCGAGCTTTGGCCAGCGGGTACGCAACTGGTCGGCGACCTGGCGCCAGACCTGTGTCGCGGCGGCATGGTCGGGCTGGAGGAAGACCTGGCGGATGGCAGCGGCGACGACGGTGTTCTGGCCCTTGGGCACGTAGGCCAGGGCATTGCGCATGAAGTGGACGCGGCACCGCTGCCAGGTGGCGCTGAGCACGCGAGTGATCGCTGCCTTGAGGCCCTCGTGGGCATCGGAGATGACCAGCTTCACGCCGGTCAGTCCGCGGCGTGCGAGGTCCTTGAGGAAGCTCGACCAGAATGGCTCGGCTTCGGAGGGTCCAATGTGAAGGCCAACGATTTCGCGCTTGCCCTCGGTGTTGACGGCAACGGCTATTATCGCGGCGACACTGACGATCCGCCCGCCCTCGCGCACCTTGAGGTAGGTAGCATCGAGCCAGAGGTAGGGCCAGTCGCCGGTGAGCGGCCGCTTAAGGAAGGCATGGACACGTTCGTCGATATCCTTGCACAGCTTGGACACCGAGGATTTGGAGATGCCGGTCATGCCCATGGCCTGCACCAGCTCGTCGACACGCCGGGTGCTGACGCCGGCGATCCACGCCTCCTGGATCACCGCGACCAGCGCCTTCTCGACGGTCTTCCTGGGTTCCAGGAAGCCAGGGAAGTAGGCGCCGGTCCGTAGCTTGGGAATCCTCAGGTTGAGCGTGCCGAGCCGGGTATCGAGGCTGCGGTCGCGGTAGCCGTTCCGCCAGGTCGTCCGGTCGCCGGAGCGCTCGTGTCGGCTAGCGCCGACCAGGCCATCGACGTCGGCCTCCATGATGATCTGTAATACGCTCTCGGCGATCGTGCGCAGGAAATCTCCATCTCCAGTCTTCGCCATCAGCTCGGCAAGCGGTAGTCTGTCGTCGGTCATCGGGATCAACTCCTCGGTGGGCGTGTGAAGTGTGGTAACTCCACCTTACCGATGAGCCCGGTGGCCACCGAGATCGAAATCGCATGGGGTGGGGCATGCCCCACCCCATGCGATCATCTCAATCTACACCAGAAATTACACCACGAGCGCGGACGCTAACCTTGCAGTTCGGCTGGCGAAGGTGTCGAACCGATGTGAGCTACTCTGTCGGGAGGAGTGCTTCATACCATCGATTCGTGGCAGCATGCGCCCGTCTGGATCAAGCCAGCGCGGCGTGATGTGGAGCGTCTTCACGCCGATCTGGGCGGGCCAAGTCTGCACGGCAGTGGCGATAAACTTGGAGCCATAGCATATTGGGAAGCGTCGGCTGGGGAGGCGCCGAGACCCTGATAGAGGCAAGGTCGTGAAGTGACCGCAGGCTCTATCAGGCGAGGCTATCCGGCGATCCTGAAGTCGCTTTACGGCGAAAAGGCACTATTCGCTCCCGACCAAGGCCGGAAATTAGCCGACTCTCCGTTGAAATCCAAGGTGCGGTCGGGAGCGGAGTGGCGGATCTAAAGCACTGGTTTTGGAACGGCGGCCGTTTCTGGACCGGGCCTCCTGCCGAACATGAATGCCTGGACCATGAACCATGCGAACGCGAAGACACCGATGGCGAAGACGATGTCGCCGGGCACCCTTGCCCAGACCAGCGCTTGCATGATCGGGCTATGGATAAACTCCGCCGAGCGGGCATAGGCATAGCCATGTTCGATGCTGGCATAGGTTTGCAGGATACCCTGGGGAAGCAGCGACAGGAAGGTCATCATCGCCAGGCCAATATTGAGCGACCAGAAGGATATCCTGATCCATTTCTGGTTCCACCGCGTGACGTCGGTCAGCCCCCGCATGCAATAGAGCGTCAGCCCAAGGCCGAGCATGCCGTAGACACCGAACAGTGCGGCATGGCCGTGGTTCGCCGTCGTGTTCAGCCCCTGCATGTAATAGAGCGCGATCGGCGGGTTGATCAGGAAGCCGAACAGTCCGGCGCCGACCAGATTCCAGAACAGGACGGCGGCGAAGAACATGAACGGCCAGTGATAGATCCGTTCCCATTCGGCCTCATGCTCGACCTTGTGCCGTGTGTAGGCTTCGAACCCGACCACCAGCAGTGGCACCACTTCCAGCGCCGAGATCATCGCGCCGACCGCGATCACCGACGTTGGCGTGCCACTGAAATACAGGTGGTGGAAGGTTCCGAGAACCCCGCCGAACAGGAAGATGATCGTCGCGAACAGCACCATCACGGTGGCGGTCGAGGTCCGCAGGATGCCCATCTGCACGAACAGCAGCGAGATGATGGCCGTGGCGAAGACTTCGAAGATGCCTTCCACCCACAGATGGACCACCCACCAGCGCCAATATTCCATCACGGCGATGTTGGTATGCTGGCCCCACATCAGCCCGGCGCCATACAGCAGCCCGATGGCCAGCGCCGACACCAGCACGAGATAGATGAGCGACTTGCCGCCCTCGCGCCGCAGGACGGGCCAGAGCGCGCGCACGACCAGCGCCACCCACAGAAACAGACCTATCAGGAGATAAATCTGCCAGAAGCGGCCGAGATCGACATATTCATAGCCCTGATGCCCGAACCAGAAATTCGCTGTCAGGTTGGTGAAGAAGCGGTGGACGGCCGCCCATTGCCCGGCAAAGGAGCCGATGACGATGATGAGTAGACTGACGAACAGGAAATTGACGCCGAACCGCTGGAACCTGGGGTCGCGTCCCCCGAGCATCGGTCCGACGTAGAGCCCGGTCGCCAGCCAGGCCGTGGCGATCCACAGCACCGCGAGCTGCGTGTGCCATGTGCGGGTGATCGTGTAGGGCAGATATTCGGCGAACGGCAGCCCGTAGAGACCTTGCCCTTCGACCGCATAGTGGGCAGTGACGATGCCGAGCAGCACCTGCCCCACGAACAGCGCGCAGACGACCCAGAAATATTTTGCCGTAGCCCGCATCGATGGTGTGATGACAGCCTGTCCCAGAAGGTCGGAAGTCGCCATGCCGCCTTCGGGCAAGATGTCGCCGCGCCAGACGTCGAACTGCTTGGCGTAATATGCGATCAGCGCGCCGGCCGCGGCGAGCAGCAGGATGACCGAAGCAAGGCTCCACAACAATGTGCCGGTGGTCGGGCTGTTGCCCACCAGAGGCTCGTGCGGCCAGTTGCTGGTATAGGTAATGGTCTGGCCCGGACGGTTCGTGGTCGCCCCCCAGGCGGTCCAGAAATAGAAAGCGGTAAGCTGCCGGGCTTCCGCGGCCGACAATGTGCCATAGACCGGAAAAGCATAGTCGCGACGCAGCTTCAGCGAGGTCGGGTCACTGCCCACATAAAGGCTGACGAAGTGCTGCTGCACCTGCCCGATAGCGCGCGCGCGGGTGTCGCTGACAGCTATGACCCCGGACGCGGGATCATAGCTGTTCCTGCGCATTTCTTCCTGCAGCGCGGCCTTTCGCACGGCATCGGTCTGCGCTGGGGAGAGGCCAGCTGGCAGCGGCGCGGTGGACAGAGCGAGCAAGGTCTCCGCCTCCCGGTGCAGCCAGTCCGCGCTCCAGTCGGGCGCCAGATAGCTGCCATGGCCCCAGATCGAACCCTGCTGCATGCCACCGATCGACTGCCAGACATTTTGGCCAGCTTCGATATCGGCGCGCGTGAAGATCGTCTCGCCGCTTTGGGATTTAACCGCTTCGGGGATGGGCGGGGCCTGCTGATAGATCTGCTGACCGAGCAGCAGCAGGATACCGAACATGACCACCATGCCGACCGACAGGATGATCCACAGCCTTTTGATGCTGAATGTCGTCTGATAGCTCTTCATGCCCCAACCCCTCTTCGCTCAGAACAGCTTATGGCCGCGCCTACAGCGGCGAAAATTGTTGTTAGGCTGACAGCAAGTAATCGCTGATGCAGCCGTATCGTTCGGACGTCATCCGATGCTCGCATCGGCAGGCGGAAAAAGGATCGTCAGCAGCAGAACGGAATCTTCAAGACCCTTGACCGAATGGCGTGCGCCGCCCTCAAGATAGACCCATTGATGCGCGCCTAGCTCTGTCACCGTTTCGCCCAGCCCCAATTGCACGCGCCCTTCCAGGCAATGCAGCGTTATGCTGCCGGGAACCCGATGCCGCGGCATATCCGTGCCGCGCGGGATCACGAGACGAATGGCTTCGAACTGATCGGTCTTGACGATCGCGGTCGAATGTTCGGTTTCGGCGGAGAGCGGCCGCAAGGAAAGATCGATCACCTCACCGGGTGCCGCGTGATGCAGAGCCATTATTCGCATTCCTCCCTTGCGGCGCGATGACCACAATATTTGCGTGGATCACTGCCGATGAGCCGGCGAAAAAATCTCGCGATCGTTGCAAACTGACCCGGCGATTGGCGACGAGGGTCGAACGGCGCGGGATCGACCGGCTGACCACACTCGGGGCAGAACATGGCTCAGGCCTCCTTTTGCAATGCCAACTCCTGGCGACGTTTTCGGATCGGGGCTGCGTCAAGCGCGCTGATCTCCTTGGAAGCGAAGATCGCGGCGATATCGCCGCGTTTGGCGAGCAGGTCGGCAAGCGTATAGCGGTCGAGCACAGCCATAAATGCGCCTAGCGCCTCCTTCAGCACCCCCGTGAGCCCGCAAGCCGGGGCGACGATGCAGCTTCCACAGTCGACCAGGTCGAAGCCATCTTCGGTGTGCCGAACGACAGCGCCGACATTGATCTCCTCCGGTGGCATGCCCAGACGAATGCCGCCGGACCGTCCCCTCACGCTCTCGACATGGCCGCTTCGCACCAGTTCGACCACCACCTTCATCAGGTGGTTCTGCGAGATGCGATAGGCCTGCGCCACTTCGCCGATCGAGCAGAGTCGCTCCGGACGCGCGCCCAGATAGAGCAGCGTCCGCATCGCATAATCGGTGAACAGGGTCAGTTTCATGGCAACTCCGGAGCGAGCTGTCGGCTCATCACATAATCATGTATTCTTGTTGCATGTTTTTGGCTCCCCGTATAGATGCATTCGTGAAGCATGATTTGGAGTCGGAGCGATGGCCGCGCTGGAAATGGACGATGAAGGGCTAAAAGCGCTGGTCGATACCTTTTATGCGCGTGTCCGTGCCGATGGTGCGCTCGGCCCGATTTTCAACGATGCGATTCCCGACTGGCCCGAGCATCTCGACAAGCTCGCCGCCTTCTGGTCGTCGGTCATGCTCACCAGCGGCCGCTACAAGGGGCAGCCGGTGCCGGCCCATATGAAGCACAAGGACCGCATCACGCCGGCGCTGTTCGACCGCTGGCTGGCGCTCTGGGCGCAGACCACCGGCGAACTGATGACGCCTGGGGCGGCCGCAGTCTTGCAGGACCGCGCGGCTCGCATCGCGCAGAGCCTGCAACTCGCCCTGTTCTTCCGGCTGGATGACCAGCCGATCCCCGGACCCGCACGCCGCAATGCCGACGCGACGGATCTTCCTCAACGGAGTGTGCTGCCATGACCGATATTCCTCTCGTGGACCTCAGCGTTCATCACAAGCCGCGCGATCTGCGCGACCGGGTCGCACTCGGCTTCACGAAGGTCCTGCGCTGGAGCGCCGACACTTTCTTCGCCAAACGCTACGGCCACCGCGCGATCGTGCTCGAGACGGTTGCTGCGGTGCCGGGCATGGTCGGCGCGACCATCAATCATCTCAAATGCCTGCGCCGCATGTGCGACGACAAGGGCTGGATCCGCACCCTCATGGAGGAAGCGGAGAATGAGCGCATGCACCTCATGACCTTCATCGAGGTCACGAAGCCGACCCTGTTCGAGCGCATGGTGATCCTGGGCGTCCAGTGGGTGTTCTATCTGGCCTTCTTCGCGCTTTACCTGGTCAGCCCGCGCACCGCGCACCGCATCGTCGGCTATTTCGAGGAGGAAGCGGTGATCAGCTACACCCTCTATCTCAAGGAGATCGACGAGGGCCGCAGCCCGAACCTGCCGGCACCGGCCATCGCGCGGCATTACTGGAAGCTCGCCGATGACGCGACCCTGCGCGACGTGGTGCTGGTGGTCCGGGCGGACGAGGCGCATCACCGTGACGTCAATCATGGTTTCGCCAGCGAGCTCGCCAGACTGGCGCCGACGGGCAAGGCTGCGCCTTATCCGGCGCATGCCGATGACGTCCGGATGGCTGCCTGAGATGACGGCCCCGGCGCCCTACCGCTCGACGCCGGTGTTCGATCAGGACACGCTGCCGGCAGCCCTTCGCGCCCGTCACGATACAAAGGCGGGCGTTTGGGGGCTGATCCGGGTGATCGAGGGCGAGCTCCGGCTCACCTATTTCGAGCCGCCGTCCGAAGTGGTGCTCAGTCCGGACAAGCCCGGCCTGATCCAACCCCAGCAGCCGCACTTCGTGACGCCGATCGGCAACATGAAAATGCAGGTCGATTTCTACGATCAACCGCCATCGGGCGTCTGAACCAGCACCACCCATTAGCCAGCCAGGAGATTTTCATGTCGCAGCCCTTGAGCGAGCAGACCATCGCGCTCGTCAAAGCCACCGTTCCCGCGCTCGAAGCACATGGCCTAGATATTGTGCGCGAGATGTATTCGCGCATGTTTCAGAACCCGGAGATCCGCGATCTGTTCAACCAGTCGCATCATGGCGATGCCGGCTCGCAGCCGCGCGCGTTGACCGGCGCGATCCTCGCTTATGCCAATAACATCGACAATCTTGGAGCCCTTGCTCCTGCGGTCGAGCGGATCGCGCAAAAGCATGTCGGCCTGCAGATCCTGCCCGAACATTATCCCTATGTCGCCGAGGCCTTGCTCGGGGCGATCAAGGCCGTGCTGGGTAATGCTGCGACCGACGAGATCCTGGCCGCCTGGGGTGAGGCTTACTGGTTCCTTGCCAATATCCTGATTGCCCGCGAACACCGCATCTATGACGATCAGAAGGAGACGACCGGCGGCTGGAACGGCTGGCGCGATTTTCGGGTCGAGGATGTCGTCGAGGAAAGCAGCGTCATCAAGTCCTTCATCCTGCGGCCCGTCGATGGCGCTCCGGTCATGGCTCACAA
This sequence comes from Sphingobium arseniciresistens, assembly GCA_029167225.1. Classification (GTDB taxonomy): domain Bacteria; phylum Pseudomonadota; class Alphaproteobacteria; order Sphingomonadales; family Sphingomonadaceae; genus Sphingobium; species Sphingobium arseniciresistens. The sequence continues at coordinate 175,978 of JARFNK010000010.1, read as the reverse complement.
GCCGGGTCAATATCTGACCTTCTGGATCGAGATCCCCGGCCATGCGTCGATCAAGCGCAACTACTCGATCTCTTCGGCATCAAATGGCGAGAGCTATCGCATCTCGGTCAAGCGCGAGCCGCTGGGGCTCGTTTCCGGATGGCTGCATGAGCAGGCAACGGTGGGCACGGTGCTTAAGGTGGCGGCCCCGGCCGGTGAGTTCTTCTTGGATGGCAAGCCCGAACGTCCGGTCGTGCTGCTCTCAGGCGGCGTTGGTCTGACTCCAATGGTGGCGATGCTCGAAGCGCTCGTGGCGCAGGGCTGTGAGGCACCCGTCCATTACATTCACGGCACCCACGACCGCGACACGCATGCGATGCGCAATCACGTCCGTAAGCAGGCCGCCAACGGACAGGCGATCACGGTTACGGACTTCCATCAGGCACCGCTCGGCGACGAGGTCGAGGGCCGCGATTACGACGTGGCCGGTATCATCACCGATGAATGGCTGGTCGCCAGCACCCCGGTTGCGGAGGCGGATTATTTCATCTGCGGTCCGCGCCCGTTCCTGCGGCATGCGGTCTCCGCGCTTTCGCTCGCAGGTGTGTCCGCAAGCCGCATCCACTATGAATTCTTCGGCCCCGCCGACGAACTGCTCGCAGCCTGAGGCTCGCCATGGACGACTTCATCATCGCGCGCGTGATCCATGTCGTGTCGGTCCTGTTCTGGATCGGCGGCGTCGCCTTTGTCACGCTCGTGGTGATGCCGTCGGTGCGAACCGGCAATCTTCCGGAGGAAAGGCTGTCAGCCTTTCACCGCATCGAAGGTCGCTTTGCGCCGCAGGCGCGCATCTGGGTGCTGCTGGCGGGTGCCAGCGGGTTCTGGATGACGTGGCGCGGCCAGATGTGGGACCGTTTCCACAATCCCTCCTTCTGGTGGATGCATGCGATGGTCGCTGTCTGGCTCGTCTTCGCGGCTATGCTGTTCCTCATCGAACCTTTGTTCCTGCACCGGCATATGGAGAGGACGGCCCGGCCGGCTCGGGATTTCGCGCGCATGGAGCAGATGCACCGCGTCTTGCTGGCAGCCTCCGTCATCGCGCTGGCGGGTGCCGTGGGCGGCAGTCATGGCCTGTTCTGACTGATTGCGCCTTTGAGGGATAATTTATTGAACGCGATACCCGATGCACGCTCGGAAAGTCTGCGAACGAGCTATAGCTGCGAAGCACCCGGTGGGATAATGAACGTGGCGCACGCTCAGGTGCCGCCACCGTCCGCGGCAGGCAGGCAGGCGCGTTATTGAGGAGGTGCCATGAAATATGAAGCGCTTCGGCAGCCTGCTTCAGTCATGTGCTGAAGGTAACATCGCGTGACTAGGCCACTATGATTATAGACCCGGCCGCCCCAGCATAGGATCGGGCTGGGTGACCTTGACGATCGTCAGCCGGCGCTCGCGCCCTTCGCGGTCGGGCCAGAGGATCGAGCCGCCCTCGCGCAGGCCAATCAGGCCCGCGCCGGTCGGGGTCAGAACTGAGAGGCGTCCTGCCGCGAAGTCGGCCTCGCCGGGCCAGACGAGTTCGACAATGTGCGGCAAACCGCGCGATTCATCGACGAACTCCACGCGCGCATGCATGGTAACGACGTCGTCGGGGATCTTCGCCGCGACGTGGATCTTCGCGCGGGTAATCTCCTCGAGCAGCAGAGCGCTCACCTCGGGGTTGCGATCCTCGGTCCGCAGGGCGAGGTCCGAGAGAGCATCGGCTTGCGTATCGATCATATGAACGGGCGGGCGAGCCACGTGCTTCGGGCTGGTCATGACAAGGTCTTCCTGCGGAAAAGCACGCCGACCGACAAGGGGGGCGACGGCAGATGAGGCGATGGAGTTTGTGCCCCGAGTTCGGGCACGAAGCGCCGGAACCCGGGGCTAGATGCCCACCATAAGCTGGCCCGCGTGATGACGGTTCCGGACAAGGAGACTGCGCATTTGCATGACCGGCAGAGCATGTCCTGCGCGGGGCCTGGCGTCAACGTCGACGTGATAGCGACCGCAAATAGCTCCGCATGATGAGCGCTTGCGAGATGTCGCGCGAGACAAATGCCGCGCCGCTTGCTACCGGCTCAGAGTGGCTTCGCACTTTTCCTGGAAGCGGCCCGAACTCGCGATTGATTTCGGGACCGCCAATCTGCGCGTGATCGGCCGCGATGAGGGTATCATCCTTGATGAGCCGTCGATTTGCTGCTTTGCGGATATCGATACGGCGCCCAGCCTCTACGCCGCTGGCATAGAGGCGCAGGCGATGGTTGATCGGACGCCCGGCAAGCTCCAGATCAGGCGGCCGCTGGGGCGCGGCGTGCTCCAGGACATCGACGCCGCGACGCATTTGCTGCGCTACGCTGTTCGCAAGGCGCGCGGCCGCAAGCATTTTCGTACACCCCATGCCATGATCGGCGTACCCGCCGATGCGACCCAGGCGGAACGCGGAGCCCTGATGACGGCCGCGCACGATGCCGGCCTTGGCTCGGTCCGGCTTGTCGCCGAGCCTTTCGCTGCCGCGATCGGAGCCGACCTTCCGATCAGCGCCCCGAACGGAACCATGATCGTCGAGTGCGGCGCTGGCACGACGGAGGTGGCGGTGCTGTCGCTCGGCGGTATCTGCCTGACGCGCTCGGTGCGTGTCGGCGGCGCAACGCTCGACAAGGCGATCGCCGACCATCTGCATTTCAAGCACAAGTTCCTGGCCGGCGAGCTGACCTCGGAACGGATCAAGCTGGGGTATGGGGAACAACGTCGCGCTGAGGCGGTGAAGGACGAGACGATTCAGGTCAAAGGGCGCAGCCTCACGACCGGACTGCCCGCTGCCCTGGCGCTGCCGCTCACGGAACTCGACCAGGTGGCCGAGAAGCATTTCCAGCAGATCATCGATGCGGTTCGCGAGGTGCTGAGCGACACACCCCCCGAACTCAGCCAGGATATTCACGAGCGCGGTATCGTGCTCACGGGCGGAAGCGCGACAACGCCGCTGCTCAGCGCCATGATCAAAGCCGACACAGGACTTGCCGTCACGGTCGCGGACGAGCCGGCACGCTGCGTAGCGCGGGGCCTACACCGAATGCTGCTCGACTAGGCGCGCCGAAGCTACTGCCGCGGATTGATTTTAATGTCGGTTTCAGTCGCAGGGCTGCGTTCACGGGAGCCCCTTCTGCCGTTTGCCCGGTATGATCTCCTCGATGAGAAAGGTCCGCGCGATCAGACCATCTTCGCTGCGGGCACAATTTCGTCTTTCCGACCCGAAGGCGTTTTGCTTCATTATCCAGATGAGCAATTTTAATCGCATGACCATCGTTGCGGCCGCAGAAGTCGTGGCCGAGTTCAACTCCCATAGCGACATGGAGGTCCTCGAAGTCCAATGGGACATTGTCGGGCGATGCAACGGCTCCAGCAAGCCCGCACGCATCGCCAGCCTCGCCCGCATTGCGATCGACGATGGGCTCGAAGTCCTGACTGAGCATGGGCGGCTTCCCTTGAGCCGGGCGATGATCGACATCGCCATCCTGGCACCACCCAAGACGAGGGATGGAGCAAGCTGGAAGAAGCTGGTGGCAGGCTTGCGCTTTGACGGGTTCGAGCTGGTGGCAATGCAAGCGGAGAACAGTTCGCGCTTCGGGTGGGGGAACACGCGCACCGCCACCTTCGAACTGGTCCGCATGTTGCCCGAAGATGTGCCCGAGCTTGATTTCCGAGAGGCCGAGAGCGAGGTCGTGCGCCTGCTGGACCGCCATAACTTCGCCGTCTCCAAAGGGCATCTGCAACAAGCGATCGCAGCGTTCAGCCGCGGGGACTGGTCGGCCTCCAACGGCGAGCTGCGCAAGCTTTATGAGGGCTACCTCAACGAGATTGCGGAACGGCTTGGGTGTGATCGGGCGGACTCTAGCAAGGACAAGCGGGCTTATCTCGGCCAGCTCGATCCACCCTTTCTGCTGAGCGACTATAATGAATGGGACAAGAATGACAGCAAGCCGCAATATGTGCAGGGGCTGATGAACCGCTTCCATCCTCATGGCGGTCATCCGGGGCTTTCCGAAGAAGAGGATGCGATGTTTCGCCTTCAGATCAGCCTGATCACCGCGCGCCTCTTCCTTCGGCGCTTCGACCAGCGCGCAAGCATTTGATCGAGGCGGCGTGCAAATACGCCAAGGCTATGATGGAAGATTGGCGGTTCGACTGCCGGTCATCCGGTGCGGATAATGTCCGCCGAAATGATGACGTTTCAGGCACGCTGGAGAGATACCGACCATGCTCGACATAGCATTCGATGACATCGACGAGGCGGCGCTCGCCCAGCTTGTCGCAAACGAGACCCCGGAAAGCCGCGACCTTGAGTTCAAACGTGACTTGCCCGGTCAGGAGCCCGACAATATTCGCGAATTTCTCGCCGATGTAACGTCGCTCGCCAACACCAATGGCGGCGATCTCATCTTCGGGATCGAGGATGTCGAAGGTGTCGCCGCCGGGCTTCCCGGAGTCGTGATCGCCAATGTCGACAACGAAATACTGCGTCTCGAGCAGATCATCCGAACCAATGTCGATCCGAGGCTCATCGGCGTGCGAATCCGCCATATTCCTCTTGCCGCCGGCAATGGCGCGCTGCTCATCCGCATTCCACCGGGTCTTCAGCCGCCCCACCGCGTCACCTTCCGCAACAGCGGCAAATTCTATGCGCGGACGAGCCGCGGCAAATATGAGCTGGATGTCCACGAACTGCGCCACGCCTTTGTGGATTCAAGTCGGCTCCCGGCACGCTTCCGCCAATATCACGCGGAAGGAATCGAGCGCGCGCGGGGTATCGACATGCCGTTTGCGATCATGAACGATCCGACCGCCGTGGTCTCGACCATGCCGCTTTCGCTGTTCCGTGAAGAACGCGAGATCGCGATCACCGACGATCATGCACTCGTTCCCATTCGCCCCAACGCCTACAGTTCCATCGATATGATCGAAGGCGTGATGCTGCACACTCCGGTCGATGAAGCGACCGGGCGGGTGCGCAGCTTTGCGATCACATATCGTAACGGGCGCACCGACGTTGCCTGGACGATCGGTGGAACGCGGCAGAACCAGCAAGGTCAGGACATGAAGCTGGTCTTCGCGCCATCCTTCGAAGAGGGGTTGATCGCAGCGGCGCGCGCGACCCAGACCCGGCTCCAGCAGTTCGGGGTCGAAGGACCCTGGATCGTGATAGCGAGTATCTATGGTGTGAAGGATCACTTCATGATCTTTGGCGACCACTACCAGACGCGGCCAGCCTTTAAGGACGAAACGCTGATCGGTGAACTGCGCCTCGATCGGATCGAAGTGGCCGGTCTGCTGCCCCTTGCCAAGAGATTCTGGCTGCATTTTGGGGTGCATCGATCTGAAAACCAGGCTTTCGGTCCGCCAAACGGCTTGGCTGGCTAGACGAAGCCCACCATACGTCGCGGTCACGCAACAGTTGTCGGGCAAGTCCATCCTGAACGAGGAGATAGTGCGATGAAGCTGGCCGTCTACAACGTCGAAAATCTGTTCGACCGCGCCAAGGCGATGAACCTCGACACTTGGGAAGAAGGGCGTCCCATCCTTGAAAAGTTCGCGGCGCTGAACGGGCTTTTGGGCCAGCTCCACTATAACCCCGCTGACAAGACTCGCATGGCCGAGCTGATGCGTGATCTCGGCTTGGAGAAATCCGATACCGGCCCGTTCGTCATCCTGCGGCGCAATCGCGGCGGCCTGCTGCGCCGGCCCAAGACTGGCGGCATCCTGATCGAGGCGGACGGCCGCGCGGACTGGGTAGGATCGCTCGAGCTGCGCGATGAGCCGGTCAACGAGCATGCAATGCGCAACACCGCCCGCGTGATGATCGACCTTGGCGCTGATGTGCTGGGGGTTGTCGAAGCCGAGAGCCGCCCGGTGCTTGCCGCGTTCAACAGCGAGATATTGCCCGCGCTCGGCGGCTCCCCGTTCCGTCATGTGATGCTGATCGACGGTAATGATGAGCGCGGCATCGATGTCGGCCTGATGAGCCGGGAGGGGTTCCCAATCGGCGCCATGCGTAGCCGCGTCGACGATCGGTTGCCGAACGGCCAGCCTGTCTTCTCGCGCGATTGCCCTGCGTTCGAGGTGGCTACGCCATCGGGCGCCCGCCTGTCGGTCCTCGTCAATCACCTCAAGAGCAAGGGCTATGGCGGCACCGCCGAGGCCAACGCGAAGCGCAAGGCGCAGGCAGAGCGAATCACCGCGATCTACCGGGAGATGACCGACAACGGCGACAGTCACGTCGCGATCATCGGCGACTTCAACGACACGCCTGCCAGTGCGCCGCTGGCGCCGCTGTTGAACGGCACCGGCCTGCGGGACATCTTCACGCACCCGGCGTTCGAGGACGGCGGCTATCCGGGCACCTATGGCCTGTGCAACGCCGCCAACAAGATCGACTATATGCTGCTGTCGCCGGCACTCTTCGATCGCGTGCGGGCGGGCGGCGTGTTTCGAGCCGGCATGTGGCCGGGCTCGCGGCCCAAACGCTGGGAGGCCTATCCCGAGGTCGGCAGGCCGGCCGACGCGGGGTCCGATCACGCCGCCTTATGGGCCGAGATCGACCTCTGAGAAAAGCTTATGATGCGCGTTCTCATCCTCGATGGTCATCCCGACGAAGGCCGGTTGGTCAGCCATCTGCTCGACCTCTACCAGGCTGCCCTCGGCGATGACGCGGAGGTCGAACGCATCGCGGTGCGCGATCTCGCCTTCGATCCTGTCCTTCGACAGGGCTACAGGGTCGTGCAACCATGGGAGCCGGACCTTGAACGCGTTGGCGCGGCCATCTCCGCCTGCGATCATCTCGTCGTCGCTTTTCCGATGTGGTGGGGCAGCGAGCCGGCCGAGCTCAAGGGCTTGCTCGACCGTGTCCTCCTGCCAGGCTTCGCGTTTCGCTATCACAGGAACGATCCGTTCTGGGACCGGCTTCTTGCAGGACGCTCAGCCGACGTCCTCATCACGACAGACACGCCTTCCTGGTTCCTGCGGTTCGCCTATGGCAATCCGGTCGTGCGCCGCTGGCGCGGACAGATCCTGGGCTTCTGCGGCTTCAAGCCCCTGCGCATCACCAGGTTCGGCCCGGTTCGCCAAGGCGGGGTCGAGAAGCATCTTGTCGTCTGGCAGCGCAAGATCGAGCGCCTTGCCGCCTCCGCAAGCGGTCTGCGGCGTCCAGCCAAACAGGTGGTACGCTTGCCGACAGATGACTCCCACAATCCGCACTGACCACCCGCAGGCGGATCAGGAGACGGCGTGCGCCATCGAGATCGGCCACTGACTGACCAGTCGCGCCGCCAACTATCGGTCGCGGGAAAGCGGACTTTGCACTAGGAAAAGAACCAAATGGGGATCGAGATCGAACGAAAATTCCTCGTCATCGGCGAGAATTGGCGCGCAGAAGCCGACGACGGGTCGCGAATCCGGCAAGCCTATTTGGCCAATGGCGGTGGTGTCAGTATCCGGGTTCGACGCGCCGGCGATCACGCCTGGATCACGGTCAAGGGCGAGCGGGACGGCATAGCGCGGCCAGAGTTCGAATATGAGATTCCGTGCGCCGACGCCGACGAAATGCTCACCTCGCTTTGCGCCGGTCCAATCCTGGAGAAGGTGCGCTACCGCGTCATGCGCGGCGCACTGGTCTGGGAGATCGACGTGTTCGAAGGCGTCGCCTCGGGCCTCGTAATTGCCGAAGTCGAGCTTGCATCCATCGACCAGTCTCTCGACCGTCCCGAATGGATCGGCGACGAGGTGACGCATGATCGGCGCTATCGCAACGCGGCAATCGCGCGCGATGGACCGCCGTGCGAGGCTGTCGGGCCAGCACGGAGTCAGGCCGCGTCCTGAGTTTGGCGGACGCCGTGCGGATCGGGCATTGCCAAAGCCTCGTCGCTGAACGCGAAGAACATCGGGATATTCGTCGCGGCGGGAGACGCCGGCCCTCCGTCCCCGAGATCCCGTCCGAGCACCCGCAGCAGCAGTATGCGCGTCGACCGCAGCGCGATCCGCAGCGGTGCGGTCAGGCCAGGTCTCAAAGGAATGTCGGTCGGCGGTGGCGCGGTGGTCTCCAGCAAACCCAAAAGCTTCATCTCGTCCTCGGTCAAGGCCGAAGCCGCTCGATCACCAGCCTGGAAGCGTTGGCCCGACCACGCCTCATGCACGGCGAGCAGCGCCGCGATCGCCGGCGCCAGGAAGCCAGCGCCATTCGTTTCGAGGCGAGCGAACAGGGTCGGCAGAAGGACAGGGGACTTGCGATCGATCGCATCGCGCCAGCATCGAACCGCATCGACGATGATCGTCTCCGGAGCGGTGGTTGCGGCAAAGCCGAAAACTGCGACGCACGACAAGGTGATCTCCTCTCGAAAATCCCCCTGTTCTATGTTGCCCGTCAATCCCTTAGGATGAGCTTGTTGCACCGACAAGACAATCCGGTCTCGCAACCGGAATCGGCGCCTTCGCTGCGCCATCTTGGAGACGCCGATGTCCGATGAAGCTCTTACCTATGCCGAAAAGACCCGGTTCACACTGGCGCTGGTCCAGCAGTGCGTGCGCAACACGTTCCTCGAAGACTTGCATGCCGGGACCGTGCCCGACAGCGCCAGCGGCGACTATAGCGACGTCAAGGTGGTGACGCCCTTCGGCGAAATCCCCTGGACCCGGCTTTCGCGCATCTCGGACGTGGAGATGAAGACGCTCATGATCGAGATCACCAACAAGGTGTTCACCTTCCTGACCTACGCGGAGGAGCTGGGCGCCCTCGAAGGCGCGGCGCGTTGGAACAGGCCCGAGATCGACATGGCGCTTGAGCGAAAGGCTCAGCGGCGGCGCGCCTTGCGCCTGGAAGGACCGGACAGGCCTGACGGGACCGGCTGACCGGCGCATCATGCTTCGCGCAGTTCGATATTGGGATGGTCCGCGATGATCTCGCGGATGATCTCGAAATAGGTCGGACCGGTTCCAGCCTCGAGCGCTGCGATGTCTTTCTCGATACGCGCGCGGTCATAGACGCCCGGGCGGGCAAGCTTGGCGCGATAATGGTCGCGCGTTGCGTCCCGTCCGAGCGCCGTCCTGCTCTGCTCGATCTTGTTACAGACAAGCGTCACCGGCTCAGCGCCCTCGATCGCGCCAAAACCACCATAGAGAAGGTCGTTCAGGGCATCGAGGCTCGGCCCCAGCGTCCAGTCTTCCCCAGCCATGAACGCCCGGTTTATCTCGCCGTAGAAGCTGGCGATGCCGGTGATCGCATCGCCGTCGATGACGATCACCTTTGCGCCGTCTGGTGATGGCATCGCCCATCCTTCGCCTGAGCGGCCGATCAGCCGTTGAGCTTGTCCTTGAGCGCCTTCGCGGGCTTGAAGCTGATCTTGTTCGCAGCCTTGATGGTAATGGGTTCCTTGGTCGCGGGATTGAGGCCCTGGCGCTCGGGAGTGCGTTTTGTGGCGAACTTCCCGAAGCCGTTCAGCGAGACGTCCTCGCCTTTCGCGGCGGCGTCGCCGATTGCAGCAAACACGGCATCGACATATTTCTTGGCGTCCGCTTTCGTCAGGCCATGAGCGGCGGCAAGGGCTTCGGCGAGGTCATTTCCAGTCATATCTCAAGCTTACTTTCATTGGTGTTGCAAAGGGGACCGATAGCCGGGTTCCGATGGACTTGCACCGGCCTTGAGGTTTGCATCTGCGAGGCCGTCCGCCGCCAGCGTCTTCGTCTCAGCCAGCGCAGCAGCATGTGGACCTCAATGGATAGTCGGCGGCTTTGCGCCAGGCTGGCCTTCAAGCTGCAAACGGTTGACCCCGCCGCGTTCGGGCAGGCCGAGCGCGGCGGTGGCGGGGCGCTGATCCGGCGCGGGAGGCTGGAGCTTGCGGTTGGCGGTCTCGAGCGCGGTTTGCGACGTCGCCTGCGCGGGTGCCGGCGGAAGCTGGACAAGGATGCGCAAGGGAAGCAGCATATCTTCGGGCGGCGAGACATCGAGTTCGCCGCCGACGATCAGCGCGCGAAGATCGGCATTGGCCTCTGCGTGGGCGAACGGCGTGTGCTCGATGCGGGCGACTTTGCCATCCTTGCCGATCCAGATCTTGAGCATCAGCGGCGCGGTCGGCTGATCGGGCGCGGCGCGGGTCGCGTCCAGATAGGTGCGTAGCCGGATGGCCGCCTCGCTCTGCGCTTCGAGCCATGTGGTGATCGTCTTCGTGGCATAGTCGGCATAGCGCACCCATTCGGCGGGCGCCTGTTCGGGCGATACGCTTTGCGCTGCCGCCGGGGAGGCAGCGAGCGCAGTGCCCACGCCAAGCGCCGAGGCCAGCCTCCAGGCCAGGCGGCCGAAGCGCGTGGCGCGAGGGACTTTGCTGTTCATGATCTCGCTCCAGGGATCAGCAGCGCGCAGAGGACGAGACCACCGGCTGCGATCGATTGATAGAAGAGTGCCTCATACCGGCCCAGCGGCGGGGCGCACTTGACCAGGCGGCGGAGCTTCGCCTCGGCCATCGCGGCGCGGTGCGAGGCAAGAACGCTGCCGAGCCAGCGCCCGCGTGGCGCGAGCGCGGTCCCGACGAGTGCGATCGCGGATCGATCGTCCGTCATGGGATGGCCCGCGAGCCTTGCGCGCCGTCGTGATGATAGACGACCGCGCTGCCAGCTCCCAGGCCGGCCATCAGGATCGCGGAATCCACCATCTGTGCCGCCTCGCGGTGGAGGAGACCGATGACAAGTGCGGCCAGCATGCCCGTCAGCAGCACGCCACAAGCAAAGCTGACGAACGCGACGATGATGACGAACATGCGGCTTCTCCTTCAGGCGCGTCAGCGCTGGGCGGGCGCCGGCGGCTGGGCCGCCTGGTGGACCGGGAGCCGCTCGCGTTCGAACGTGATGGTCTGGATGCGCGCGTCGAGGGCACGCACGACATCGGCCGTCAGATCGTTCGCGAAATTGCCGCCGAGCGCCGCGCCGCGATCGAACAGCAGGCCGCATTTCTTTGCGGTGTAAACTTGCGCGATCATCGGCTGCGCCTCATTGGCGATGCGCTCCAGCGCTTTCGCCCGGGTCGCCTCGATCTCGCGGCCGGTATGTGCGGCCTTCTGCTGGAGGGTCTGCCAGCGGACGGCAAGCGCCTCGCGCTTCTGCTTGTTCGCTGCGTTGTCGGGCTGGCCTTCGAGCGCCTTGGCCTCATTCTCGATGGCGGGACGCTGGCCGTCGATCTCGGCCTGCGCCGCGCGCGTCAGTTCGGCGAGCTGCGCAGAGGCGGCCTTGCCGACCGCGGCATTGGCGAAGATCGCCTCGCGCGACAGCAGGCAGACGCCCGGCACGACCGGGCCGCCGAGAGGCTGGGCTGCTGGAGCGGGCGCCGCCGCCGGGGCGCCGCCGACCGTTTGCGCGGAGGCGGTGGTGGTGAGGCTGGCGGCTGCGAGCAGGAGCGCGGGGAGAAGGAGTGGGGATTTCATGGGTCAGGCTTTCTTCGATTTGGGAGCAGCCGGCGCTGGCGCGTCGGCGGGAGGCGAGGTTGTTTCAGCTTCGGGGTTAGCTGCCACGGCTGAACCATCTGCGAATGACGTTTGCATGACCGGTTCGTCGGCCGAGACCAGCGCTTGGCGGTTCAGCAGCAGGGTGAACCGATCGAGCGAGGCAAGGTGATGATGGACGAGGGCGAGGATACCCTGGCGGTGCCAGGCGACGACCGTCTCATCGTCGAGCGCGGCGAGCTTTTCCGCATCGACGATCTGGAAGCCGTCGAGGCCGAGCTTGCGGCCGTCCGGCAGCGTCGCATCGGCGCGCCGGTCGATCAGCAGATCCTTTTCCTTGAGCGCCGTGGTGAACAACGCCGTCAGCTCCACCTCGCGCCCGAAGGCGGCGCAGAACTCCAGCGCTTGCCTGGTCAGCGCGCTCGGCTCGCCATTTTCGAACAGCGCCGCGCCTTCGTCGTCGCCCTCTTCGCCGGCTTCCACGACCCGTTCCGAACCGGTGTCGATAGCGAGCGCAAACCCGTCCGGGTTGACGGTCGCGACGAAAGCGAAGGGGTAGCGCCGGACATAGGCGGGGATATAAGCATCCGCCGACCAGCGGCCGCCCTCGATGAACAGGTTGCGCCGCTCGAGGCCCAGGATCGCAAGGGGCTGCGCGCTATCGGCCGCGAACACGACCGGATAATCGCGCGCCGCGGACGCCAGCTCACCGGCGACGATCGGCACGAACGGCGTGTCATCGGCGAACGACGCATCGCCATCCTTCAAGCGCCAGCTGGCATGCGCCGCGCCATGCAGCGGCTGAACGGACTTGTAGAACAGCGGCAGCAGCGGTTGGTCCGCCGCAGGGGCGGTTTGCGAAACACTATCGGTCATAAACTACTCACTTGCGATTGAATGGTCCGGGATGGCGTGGGAGGCGCCATCCCGGTGGGCACGCCGCTCTTCAGCGGCGCGTGTCTGGTCAGGGATTCTCGCCGAAGCCCAGCAGGCGGACCTGCACGATGACCGGCACCTCGGTGCGGACCTGCGGCCTTGCCCGTTCGGCGAGTTGGGCCGCTTGGTTGGCGACCGCGCTCGACACCGAGGACGCGGAGGTCAGCGCGCCGGTGTTGACGCTCACCGCCACAGGGATACCGGTCGCTTCGCCCTGCACCTGGATGTTGGCGGCGTTCAGCACCTGGAGTGCGGCGAGGTTGACGTTGCCCGAGACCCGGATGCCCGCCTCGCCCGCGTCGATGGTGCCCAGCGGTGCGATCAGGTCGATATCGCCAGGCGCGACCTCCGGGATCGGGTTGAGCGTCGCGATGCCAGCACCTGAGGATGGCACCTGCGGCGCGAGCTGGACATTGCCGTATTTGTCGTAGGTGCGCCGCGGCGGGGTGAACAGGATCGTCGTCCTCGCGCCACGGCCGGCATTGATGTCGCCCTCGGCCGACCATCCCAGGATGCCACCGCCGAAGGTGGTCATCAGGCGTGACAGACCAAGCAACAGGCTTCCCTTGCTATAAATGGCGATGTCGCCCTCTCCTTGAGTCGCCACGCCCGCAGTCGCCGGCGGCACGGCGCCTTCGACACCAAGAACGATCTGCCCGCCCGGTGCCAGGAACTGGATGTCACCGCCGAACAGGGTGCGGATACCCGAGCCACCGAACATCGTAATGTCGCCCTGGCGGACGATCGCGTTGCCCTGCGCATCCTTCTCGGGAAACAGCGTCGCGATCATGTCGCGGCCGCGCAGATAGCTCTGGAAGCGGCGGCTGTCGGGGTTATTATATTCGCGTCCGCCCGCTTTCAGCTCGGCATAATAGACCTGCCGCAGAAAGATGGCCCGCTGCTCGGATGAAAGTCCCGCGAAATATGTCAGCGCCTCGGCATCGGTACCGGTGAAACCGTAGCGTTCGTCCAGCCAGTCGCCCAACTCCGCCTGATAGGTCTTAGCGACCTTTCCGGCCTGGTCGGCGAGCGGGCGTTCGGGATCGGCGAGGTTCGCCGGATCGAGATAGGGCGCCGCAATCGCCGCATAGTCCGGCCCCGTCGCGCCGACGCCTGCCGCCGCGACGATCGACGCGCCCGGCCGCGTATCTCCGGCCACCAGCGCACCGATCGATGTGATCGACCCCTTGTCGGCCTGATAGAAGTTGCGCCCCGCCGAAAGGTCCAGCGTGCCCGGTCCTGCCACCTGAAGCCCAAGTTGCAGGATGTCGCGGCCGGCGCGGATCACCGACACGTCGTCTGCGTCCGTATGGAAGAACAGGGCGCTGGTCGACTGGCTGCCATAGCGCCCGCCTTCGTAGAGCGGCTTGCCGTTGATGACGATCTGCGGCTGCGCGCCCGAGGACACGATGTCGCGCCCGGCGAGCATCCACACCGGCTTTGCCCCGATATACCAGCGGTCGAGCATCTTAGGCGACAGGACGCTGCCCCCGTTGGTGAAATCCAGCACTTCGCCCGATCGCACCGCCATCAGGTCGCCGCCCACAGCATAGAAGCGGATCGGCTGATCGTCGCCGGCATGGAGATTTCCGGAAACGCTATTGGGGCCGAAGGCATAAAAGGCGAGGCCAGTCCTGACGCCTTCACCAGCGCTGCTCAGATTGGTGATGCTCGGGATGCTCGCGGTCGTATAGCCCATGAAGGCGGGACGAAACGGCGTCGGGATCGCGCTGGGGTCCGCGCCCGACATGTCGAGCGAGCTGCCGAGCGCATAGATCGATCCGCCCGCCAATATCTCAAGCTGGCCGTTCGGGACCGGAGCGAGCACCATCGCCGTTGTGGTCGCGAACTCGCCACGGTGCATGCCGTAATAGATGTTGCCCTCCGGCGCGACTGCCTGCAGCGTGCCGGGGAAATCGAACCGGCTGTCGAGCCCGCCGGTGTTGGTGACATAGGGCTGGAGATTGCCGCCTGCCGAGAACATCTCCACCGCGGTATGATCGGTCCAGAGCGAGAACCAAGCATAGCCTCCGCCGGTCGAGACCGTGGTGACGCCGTTCACTGTTGCAGTAAAGGGCGTGCTGTTCGGCACGGGGACGCGACCGGCATTGGCGGCATGCGACAGCACCAAGTCGCCACGCGCTGTCAACGAGGCCACCGCGTCGCCCAGCACGAGCTGCGGCCCACCATTCGGGCGGGCGCCGTTCGCCTCGTTGAGGTCGATCGGACGTGGATCGGGCTTGAACTGGGGTGAAGTGGTGCCATAGCCGAGATCGAGACGCCCGATCGCGCCCGCGTCCAGCGTCACCATGCCGCGCAGATTAGCAAGCACGCCGTTAAGCTGCGGATCGGAGATCTGGCCACGCACCCAGAAGGTGTTTTGGGCAAGGTTACTGCCCGGATTGAGGTTGGCATCGAGCGGATTGAGCGTGCCGCCGACTGTGAAGCTCAGATCGCCGCCGCCGGTCTGCACCAGCTGATCGCCCGCCGTGATCCGGCCGCTGCCGCCCACCGCCGCTGAAACGCCGTGGCTGCGCATGGCGTTGAGCGGCGTGATCACGCCGGCGTCGCCTCCCGCGCGGATCACCACGTCGCCGCCACCGAGCGCGCCGAAGCCGGTGAAGGCGGCCAGCCTCATGCTGCCGAAGGGATTATATGCACCGTCCGGATTCATGCTGGGGACATAGGTGCCGAAATTTATCCACCACGCCGCCGGCAGACCCGAGAGGTCGCCGCCCTGGCGCCACAGCCAGTCGCCGGTCTCGGTCTTGAGGTTGTAGCTGGAGAGATCGCCCTGAGCCTCGACCAGCAGATTGCCGCCCTGCTCGGGATACCAGGCCTGATAGAGCGAAGCCCCACCGCTCACGAGCGATTCATAAGCGCCGCCGGCCGAGCCGAGCACCGAGGTGCCGGCCCCGCTGTTCGTCCGCTCCAGCCCGCGCGGCTGGTTGTAGGGATTGGACCCGTCGTCCGCAAGGATCGGCGCGGACTGGGTGCCGGCGGTATAGACGCCGTAGAGCGAGCTCATCGTGAAATCGCCGCCTGCCTGCAGTTCCAGGTCGCCGGTGCCGGTGCGGATAACGCTGGGCGCCTCAGCCGTCTTGGCCGGTCCGGTGAAATGGGGGTCGGAGAGGATCAGGTCTCCTGTCCTGGCGGCATTCAGAGAGCGCGTATCGGCAGCGGCGAGATCGGCGCCGCCCGCCAGCCGCATCGACCAGCTCTGCGTGCCCTGCTCCAGCATCGGTGCCACCGCCCACATCTTGCCCTGGGTGCCGTCGGGCAATGTCGGCCGTGTGGAGAGGATACCGCGAACCGTGGTGCCCCTAGGGATCACCGTTCCGGCCGCCACGGTGACGTTCGCCGCCAGGACCATCTTGTTCGTGTTAGGAAGGACGAAGTCGATCGGTGTCCCCTTCGGGATGGTCATCGAACCGACCGGCAACTGCATATAGGGAAATGCAGCGTCTGGAAGCGGCACAGGCAGCACTGTCCCCGCGCCGAAACGGAAGTCAGGCTGAAGAAAGTCGGTTACCATGTCGCCGGCCGCATAGAGCAGGTTGCCGTCCGCATCCCAGATCGGTGCGGTCGCTCGCCACGGCACGTAATTATAGTCGGCGTCAGTATACTCAAAATAGTCGCTGGCCACGAACTCAAACGGGATGACGAGACCGACCGGGACGGAGAAATCGCGGGCGGTGATGTCGAAACCAAAACTCTGGCCAAAGCTGAACGGCAGCGTCGTCGAGTTGCCGAAAGCCGAACCCTGAAGCAAGGTGGGGATAGTGGTGGTGAAATCCTCCGCGAGCAGACCGGTGACGCCCCAGCCATTGTCGTCCGGCGTGCGCGACGGCGGCGCGAAGCCGTCGTTGATGCTGCCTTTGATGGTGAGATCGCCACCGGCGCGCAGGAGGAGCGCGCCCGGCTCGCCCGAGCCGCGCACCGCCGGGTCGATGCCGGGGCCGTAGCGATAGCCCGACAGGTCGATATCGCCGGTCACTACCAGATTGCCGTCGGACGTGGCGCTCGCGATCTCGACGCCGGGGCGCAGGTGATAGGCATCGCCATAGGCCCTGAGGCCGGCCAGACGGCCCTGGAGGTCGTCATTGCCGAACGCCGCGTTCATGAACGCCGTGCTCTTGCCGTGGATCGCGTCGAGATAGGTCTGGTCGACCGTCTGGATCGGCTTGCCGTCGTCTCCCGGCGTTCCGGCGGGCGCATCGGTGTAGCGCCAGAAGCCGTTGACCGCGACGCTCTTCGCGCCGTCGATCGTCACCGTGCCGGATGCGTCGATGTCGATATCGCCGCCGGTCTCGGTGAGGCGAGGCGCGTTGAGCGTCACCGTGCCGCGCGCGATGCCGTCCGCCGAGCGGACGTCGATCGTGGCGCCCGGGGCGAGCGTCAGGCGTCCGCTGGTGGCGGTCAGTTCGACGATCGCGCGGTTGGGCGAGTCGATCGGCTGGCCGCGGCTGTCGACGCGCAACATGGTGCCATGCGCGTCAAGCACCGCCGTGGGCGCCAGAATCAGCCCGTCGCGCGCGCCGAGCCGGATCGTGCCGACCTCGGCGCCGCTCGCATCCACCTTGCCGGTGACGGTCAGGCTGCCGCCGTCGACCGACACGCTGATGCTGTTGGCCTTCAGCTCGTCGCCGATGACGAGGTCGCCCTGCTTGATCTGGAAACCGCGCGCACCGAACATCTCACCGTTGCTCAGTCGTTGGTTGAGGCCAGTGAAGTCCGCAATCGTCTGCGCGCGAATGTCGATCTGGCCGCCCAGCCAAGGTACCATCGTCCCGCCCGCGTCATGCTCACCGCTCGCTGAGCCCAGGATCGTGCCGACCAGGTCGACGAGGCCGGCACCCGCGCCGGTCGCGGTAGCGGCAAGCGTGCCGGCGGCGTTGTTCTCCGCCGACAGGTCGATCTTCGAGCCCGCCGCCTGGCGGATGTCACCGTTCGCGCTGGCGAGCACCAGGTCGCCACCCCAGCTATATTTGGTCACGTCGAACATCTCGACGGCGCGGCCCGAAAGGTCGATCTGTGCGTGGTCGGTGAGGAGGACGTTGCCATCCGCCTCCACCGACAGCTTGCCGGTCGGGAGCGAGACGGTGCCATCGATCGTGACGGTGCTGCCCTTGAGGCTGATCTCCGCGCCAAGCACGTCATTGGCGGCGGGCGTTGTTCCCTGGGGCGACGTGAACAGCAGATTGCCGCCAGCGGCGATCTGCGTCACCGAAGCGCCCTCGCCAGTCAGCAGCGGCGTGACGAGGTTGAGGTTGCCGCCGCTGAAGCTGCCGTCGCTCGCCTTCGACTGATAGACCGAGAGCCTGTTGTGGCTGTTCGAGGTGATCCGATCAGCGGCGGTGAGGTCGACCTCCGAAAAGCCCAGCACGGTCCGGTCAAGGGTGAGCTGCGTGTCCGCCAGGGCGAAGGGCTCATAGCCGAACTCGATCCGGTCGGCGATGATGTGGAGCTTGCCGCTGCCGGTGCCCGCGCCGCCGGGGATCACCGCCGCGGGCGGCAGGCTGCCGGGTTCCGAATTGGTATCGCGCCGCTTGCCGTCGCTCACGCCATTCCAGAACAGCGCGCCGGTGGTGAGAGTGGCGGTGTCGCCAGCACCACCCAGGCCATAGATGCCGGGCGTGTTGAGCACCAATTGAGCAAGGCTGGACTTGCCGGTGGTCGGATCGATCGTGTCGAGCGTGACCGAGCCAAAGAAGTTCACCGATCCGCTCGCCGACAGTATCAGCGTCTCCACCTTGGGCACGCCGGGGGCGACATTGCCGCGCAGCAGGTCCGCGAAGATCTTCTGGTTGAAGACCAGTCCATCGGGCAGCACGCCGGCCGCCACGGCATCCGCCAGTGCCGATTCTTCGCCGATGTTGATGGTCGGCACGACCAACGAGAGATACTTCGCACCGTAGCGTGCCCCGTCGCCGAGCGTCAGCTTTCCGCCGGTGTTGGTAGCGAAGGCGAGCGTGCCTTCGGTGAGGAGGTCGGCATCGCCAATGGTGATGCCGCCGCCGCCCGTGCCTGCGCCGCTGCGCGAATTGAGATTGAGAACACCGTTGGAGAGGATCAGCGCATTCACACCCAGATCGACCGCATAGGCATAGCCCTCGCCGGCCGAATAGGGCGTGTCAGCCCCCTTGCCGATCGTGGTGACCGTCGCGCCGTCCTCAATCGTGACGCCGCCGTTTGTGGCGAGCAGCAGTATCTCCGGTGCCGCCAACACCGCGCCTTCGCGCACTGTCACCGAGTTGGCGAAGCTGCGCATGCTGAGCTGGTTGGTGTCGCTGAATAACTGGAAATTGCCGCCGAGCGCCATGCGCTGGGCGCCGATGCCGTTGAGATCAGACGCGCGCAGCGACGTGAAGCCGGTGTTCGCGGCTGCGTCGTCGGCAAGAATCTCCAGCTTCATGCCCGTGAAGGCACTGGTGACGAATAGACTGCCACCCTGGCCACCCTGGCCCGGCGTGAAGTCGGCTTCGCCGTCGAAGCGTAGCGCCTCCTCGGTAGCGCTCGGCTGCAGGGCATATCTCAGATACAGGTTGTGCGCATCGCGCGGCAGCACCGGCTGCGGCGCTCCGAACTTTGCGGCATCGGCGACCAGGAACTGGTCGTAACGCATCTCATTGTATTGGGATTGGGTGCGCACCGCCGTGCCGGACGAGATCAGCATCTGCGTGGGCAGAGCATCGCGATAGCCGTTGGTTGAAAGACCTTGATAACCTTGGACGACCCAGGTGCCTGCGCCGGCATCGATCGCGCCGCCGGCCAGACTCGTCTGGCGCGCGCCCAACTCGACGCGATAGGCGCCCGGCAGCATCGCATAGCGCGCCGGCATCAGCGTATAGGTGCCGGCCTTGAGGCCCGGAACGCCGTCGGGAATGGTGATCTGGCGACCGACCTCGGGGATCGCGCCATTGGTGGTGTCAAGCGGCGCATAGCCGTTCTGGACCCCCGGCACGATCGCATAGACTTCGTTGCCCGAAGCGCTGAGGGCATAGGCCGGATTGGCATTGGCGAGCGCAGTCGTGAGAACGTCCACAGAACCGCCACGACCGCTTGTGAAGCCGGCGCCAAGCAGGTCGCCGCCGCCCGAGAGATCGATCAGTGCGCCCTCTTGAACCTCGAACGCCTTGCCGCCAAGCGTTACACCAGGAAGCACGTCGATCGATCCTGTCACGGTCCCCGCGCCGTGCATGTAGGTGATGCCGTCGATCGTGCCGCCATAGGGCAGCATCAGGCCATTGCCGCTGACCGACGTGATGCTGCCCGGCAGCAATGTGACCTTTTCGGCGATCGGGGCCGAGGCGGCACCGTTCTGCAGCACCAGGTCGGTTCCAAGCGTGATCCTGCCCAGCGGCGCGCGCAGGATGCCGCCCTGCTCAATCTCGGTCGCGTAGATGCCGAGGGTGCCGAACGCCGAATAGGGCATCGCCGGCAGCAGGTCGCCGATACGGCCGATGCGCACCAGATCCTTCGCCATGATCGTACCGCCGCCTTCGGGGTAGATCTGCGCGGCGTTGAGATCCATCTCCCGCGCGCCGCTTATGCTTCCGCGCATTCGGATGTCACCGCGGCTGTTCAGCGTCGCCTTGTCGAAGCCCGCATAGTCGAAGGCGCGGCTGCCGCTCGATAGAGGCACGCTGCCCTTGACGCCGTAGAGCGTCAGCCCCACGACATCGAGGAAATCGGCATCTACGGTCAGCGTCGCGCTAGTGGGGCGTGTCGACGGGGTGCCGATCGGACCGCCGGCCTTGGGATAGATCGGATTTCCTTCGATCGACTGATAGGCCGAGCCACTCAGCAGCACATAGTCAGCGGCCAACCGCACCGCCATGTCCGAGCCATCGGTGGCGTTGATCCCGGAATAGAGCGACAAGGCATTGCCCACGGCCAGGTCGACGTTCCCGTCGAAGCGGAGCACATCGGCATAGGCGGTAAAATTGTCGAAGCCGCCCGCGTCGATCTGCTCGACGCTGATCCGCGCGGTGCCGGTCTGGAGCGGGCCGCCTGATCCGCTCGCTTCGTAATCCTGGCCGATCACCAGTTCACGGATGTAGCGGACATCGTCAGGAATTAGCGGCTGGGCGGTGCTCGTCCTGTAGCGCGGCGTTTCCAGAGCGAGAATGAGCGAACCGCCCATAGCACCAGCGCCACCGGCGTTCGCGCGCATCGTGCCGTCGAGATAGAGGCCATAAAAACTGTTCAGCGCGATCGTGCCGCCATTGCTGGCGAGCGTGAGCGGTGTCGAGCGATCGCCCAGCCCGCCGTCCCGCGGCAGGTCGATCACGGCGCTGGCACCGCTCGCATCAAGGACAGCGCCTTGCTTGATCACGATGAACGCCTCGGCCGCTTGGGCAATGCTTCCGGGATTGGCAAGCAGGGTCGGCGCGCCGATCGTGATGCTGCCGCCATCGGGCACCAATGCGTAGCGCAGCCCATCGCGGCCCGTCGCCGTCACCGCGCGAGCGGCCACGTCGAGCACCGCATGCTCGCCCACCGTGATAGCGCGCTGCCCCACCAACGGATCGGCGGGCACACCGACAAGCGAAGCGACATTGGACTGGATCAGGTCGATGTTCCCGCCGGACGCGGTGAGGCGTCCATCGACGAAAATCGTGCCGGTGGTGCCGATCGCGATCCGGCTGCCGGGATCGACCGTCACCTCAGCCTGCGTGCCGATCACGACGCTGCCACCGCTACCGACAGTGTTGCCAAATGGCGTGCTGGCGTTCGAATTGAGCTGGATATTGGTGCCGGTGCGCTGAACGAAGCGGTCGTTGACCGCATCCTCCTGGTAAACGGGCGGCGTCCACAGCTCGAGCCCCGCATCGGGCCTCGCGCCGGTGGCGACGTCGAACCCATCGGCCTTGAGGCGATAGACCGGCGATACGCCTTCGATTTTCGTGCCGGGCAGCACGGCCAATCCCTGGTGGCCATCGATCACGTAGTTGGAGAAGCCCTGCTGAAACAGCGACGTATCCAGATATTGGAGCTTCTGCACTCGCACCGGACTGGCCACACGCGTGCCGGCCGGAATCCTGGCGCCGGCGGCGATCGTGGCATCGACCGGCGCAGGGGTGCCGGCCTTGGCGATCGCCTGCGAGGGCTGGATGGCGATGCCGTTCGGGAAAGCATTCGCCGGCAGGACATAGTCCTTGGGAAACAGGCCCGGCGCATCGATCGAGCGGATCGTTTTGCCGGCTGCAATAGTTGGCGGCGTGTTGCTGGCACCGGAGAAGACGGACACCGCGGTGCCATCGGTGAAGAAAATCGTGTAGGAGCTGACCGCCGGCTGCGGCGGTTGCCACGCCGCGGCAAGGGTGACCGGACTTGCGGCCGAGAAGTTGGGCGCGCCGCCGATCTGCTCGCCGGGATTAGCCCGAGTCTTGGTGAATCCGAAGTCAGCGGGGAGCGTGTCACCCATCCGCACGGTGATCGCCTCAGTGGTAGTGAGGTCCACCAACGAGGTCTCGCCCGCGCTCAGCGTGCCGTTTTCGGCCAGCATTCCGCCGCCGATCACAATTCCCGGCCCGCCCTCGATGGTGAGCGTGCCGCCGCCGAGCACGCCATTCGCCTTGAGCGTACCGTCGAGCACCACGCTGCCGGAACTGTTGTTGGCGGTGGTATTGAAACGGATGTCAGCGATCAACGAGACATCGCCGCCGCGCCCACCCGCCAGCGATCCGTCGGCGAGCAGGGCTGCCCCCGAGGAGACGTCGATCAGCGAGCCTTCCTCAAGCACGACATCTTGGGTGGAGCGGATGTTGACGGTGCCGCCATCAAGGAACGCCAGCCCCGACAGGTCGTCGGGGCTCTGGAAGGCGTTGGTCCATTTGCCCGAGACGTCGAGCGCCGCGCCGTCGTGGAGCACGATCGAGCCCTGGCCAGCGGCGACGCTGCCGCTCTGGGTCCTGTATACATTGGTAAGCGTGATATCGCCGCCATGCGCGGTCACTTTGGCCGAGATGTCGGTATTGGGCGCGGTAATGCTGAACTGGCCGCCATTGGCCATGGTCAAGTCAGCATCGACCACCGCTTTGACACTTGTATTGAGTTCGATGCGACCCAACCCGAACGAAGATAGCCGTTCGCCATCGAACCAGGCGGTGTTGACTTGGTCCGGCGCAACTGGGTCGTCGAGCCCAACCATCAAGGATCCATCGGCGATCCGCACGTCACTATTGAACCCGCCGAGCAGACCGAGCGCGTTATAGTTGCCGAGGATGAGGCCACCGGCGAGCGCGGCCTGGTTCTGGCCGAGCTTGTAGCCGTCGGTGACGGTGCCGCTGGGCCGGGCGATGTGCTGGCGGCCGCCGGTGATCGTTTCGGCGAGGATGTCGGCATCGAACAACACGGTCGGCGCGGAGAGGATGAGGCGGCCGCCATCGCGGCCAACGCTATAGCCGTCCTCCCAGCGCGCGCTTTCACGCCCGCTGAACAGCTTGTCGGACCAGCTCTGGGTAAGCGCGTCACCCCAGCGCTCATGCTTGCGCACGAACACATTGCCATAGCCGAGCATCGCCATCCCGGCGGGCGCCTGGGCGATGTCGTAAAGCTTGCCATCCGCGCCCATGACGCGGGTCGAACGGATATAGCCGCCCTGATAGTCGAGGCTGCCGCCTGAAAGATCGAACACAGCGCCCTTCTCGGCGACCACCTCCTTCGCCGCGAGCGTGATCGTGCCGCCGACCGCGCTCCATTCGCCAATCGAATGGGCGGTGTTGCCGAGCCAGCCGCCGACTTCGAGCAGGCCGCCTGGCGTATACCAGCGGTCGCCTTCATAGCCCCCGGTGCCCGACGGCAGCAGGACGAGGTCACGCACGTCGACCCAGACATCCTGGCTCTTGAGTCCAGCGGTGTCGCGGTTCTGCGGGGAATCGCGCAGTTCGTTGCCCTGCACGTTCACCTTGATGGAATTGCTCTCCATGTCGAGCGCGACGCCCATGACGCCCGAGACGTCGATGCGCGCGCCGTCGGCGACGGTGATGCGGCCCGCATTGGCCTGAACCGAAACCTGCCCGCCCTGCGCGCTGGTCTGCGAGCCGCCTTCGAACAGGACGTTGCCGCCCGAGACGATCTCGACGCGCGATTGGTCGCGGCGATCCTGGAGCTTGGCGAGAGTGTCGAACTGCCCGAAATTCGCCTGCTGGCGCGCGCTGTCCTGGACGCTCGATTCCGCGATGATCGCGTCGCGCTGCGCGTCGAGGGCGGTGTCCTTGCTGTCGAGTTCGGGAAGGATGATGGTGAGGCCGTCCTTGCCGAGCGTCACCGATCCCTTGGTGTCGCTGGCCGAGGCGCTCAGATGGATGGAGCCGCGCTGGTTGACCGAGGTGGTGGCGAGCGCGACGCCCTCCTGTCGGACAGTGCGGCCAGTCAGCGTGATGTCGCCCTGCGTGGCTTCGATGAGGCCATTGTTGACGACCGATCCGGCACTGCTGTCGGCATTGAGGAGCGAACGCACCTCGTTGCCGCGCGTCGTCGAATATTGATTGGCTTCCGTGCCGACGCCCGCGCGAACCAGGAAATTGTCGCCCGCCGCGAGAAGTGTCTGGCCGCGGGGTGTCGTGATCGAGCCGGTGTTGGTGACCTCCTTGCCGAGCAGCATGACATAGCCGCCGCCCGCCGTGACCGACGTCGGCGCGGCGGTGTTGATCTGGGCGCCGGCCTCAACCCTCACCGCGCCGCCGGCGTTGGCGAAGGCCGCCGCGTAATTGGCGCCCGTGACCTGGCTGTAGATACCGCGATTGAGGAACTGGTCATCGCTCATCGTGGCGGCGGCGGCGACGAGATTGCGGACGTTGACCTGCGATGTGCCGCTGAACAGGACACCATTCTGGTTAAGGATCAGGACCGTGCCGGGCGCCTTGATGGTGCCCTCGATGCGGCTGGGGTTGATGTCGCGCACGCGATTGAGCACGACCCAGTCGGTGCCGTCCTGGCGGAAGGCGAGATCGGTGTCGCGACCGACATTGAAACTGTCCCAGGTGAGGATGGCTTTTTGCTGGGTCTGCTCGACCAAGACGCTGGTGCGCCCGTCCGTTCCGGTCGTCTGCGTCGGCGATTTGGCGCCAAGCCAGAGGCTGGGATCGATCGCGATCTCGCCTGCGACCTGAAGTCCGCCTGGATTGAGCCCATTGGGCACGAGACTCTGCGCGGCCTTGGCGGCGGCGCGGGCCTGCACCTGGGCGTCCTGCATTGCTGCGCGCGTCTGGGCGGCCTGGCGGAACGCCTCGATCGCGCGCTGGGTGGCGCTGTTGGTTTGGGCCTGACGTGTTGCCTGCTCCAACGCGGCGTTCGCGGCGGCTGCAGCCGGGTCGCTGGTGGAGCCACCGCCACGGCTGCCGAACAGGGGCGCTCCCGAACGATCCTGTGCCAGTGCGGCGCCGGAGAGGAGCAGGGCGCCTGCCGAAACGGTGATGAGCAGCTTGCTGCGGGTGGCGTTCATCTTGGGTCTCCAAAAGTCCTGGGCGCCGCATTCAGCGGACGCCTCATGTTCGATCGATGTGGCGGTGCGGGCGCTGCGGCCCACGGGAATGCTGGTCATCGGCGCGGCCCTGCGGGCGGCCGATTGGGACGTTCGGGGTTGACCGATCGGCCAAGCGCGTCGCCCATGCGCAAACGTGTCGCGGTCTGGTTGGCGACGCCCACCTGGACGTCGGGCGATCCGGCCTCGGGGACCGGCATATCCATGCTGGCACGCGCCTGCTCTCGTGCGATGCGGGCAGCCTCGGTCAGCCGCCGCGTCGCGCAATCCAGATGGCCGGCTTTGTAACCGGCGACTTCGACCTCGACGCAGGGTGTGGCGGGTGCCTCGCCACCGATGCGAACCGGCTCGCGGGCGCCGCTCGCTTCTCCCCCCTGTGTTGATGGCGCGGCTTCAGGAGACGCTAGCTCCGGTGGGCTCTGAGCTTGCGTGCTCCCAGCCGGGACCAGTGCGAGCAGACCGCCAAGAGAAAAGACGCGAGCGCGCGAAAGGAGCAATCGCGCGCTCGCGCAGGCCAGTGGACGAACCGTTAGCCGCGCAAAGGGGAAGCGAAGCGAACGGATTCCGACGCGGAGGCGCTGGAATAGGGTGGTGACTCCATTAAGCGACATCGCCGCGATGCTTCGCGTGACCCGGCTCCGCCCGCTGAGGGCGACGGACGAAGCCGGGTGCGGACACCTGTCTGCGGGTGCAATCGTCCGCAGCCAGGTGGAGACGAAGAGGAGCGTCGCGGTCGACATCTTTCTTTAGAACTGCGTCGACAGGTCGATGAAGAAGCGGTCCACCGAGAAAGGCGAACCCGCGATTTCCTCGGCCGACATCCAGCGTCCGCCGAACAGCAGATTGGGCGCGACCGCGTAGTTGCCGCCGACCTGCCAGCCGCGCGCATTGGTGCCGCCGATGTGGAAATCACTATCGGTGAAGGCATCGAGCACCGCGTCGCTTTCGAGGCGGCGGTAGCTGACCCAGGCGTTCCAGTCGCCTGCGCGCGCGCCGGTGACATTGCCCTGACTGGCATCGAGCGCGGAGCCGATGGCCAGGCGGACGTGCCAGCCGCTGTTACCGCCCTCATAAGGCCCTGCGACCGTAATGGTCTTGGTCGAATCGTTCGGGTCCGGGATGGTGGTCGAGGCACCGAGATTGTTGATCGCCCGCGTGCTGACCAGCGCGCGCTTCCAGCCGAGATTGCGGACATAGTCGCCTTCGAGCCGGACGCCGAAGCGCTCGGATGGGCGATATTCGAGCGCGCCATGGATATTCAGGATCTCGAACTTCGAGGCGAGCCCGAAATACTGGTTCTCGGGCGATCCTACCGGATCGGCGGGATTGGGAGTGATTTTCCGGATCGGGAACATGCTGTTGCCGAACTGCTGGAAGGCAGGCCGGGTCGCATCGGTCGAGCAAGTGAGCTCATACCAGTAGCAGGGCGCTGACTGCTTGCCCTCGACATTGTCGAACCGGAAATAGCCGCCCGCCAGACGCAGGCTGACCTGGTCGATGGGCTTGAACTCAGCGCCGCCTTGCACCGCGAACAGATATCTGTCCTGGCTCTTATAGGGGCCGCCCGTGCCCACCGGCGCGTTGCGCGAGCCGAGGTTGAGATCGGAGTTGAAGATCGGAAACGCGCCCGCCGTGCCGAACAGGGCAAGATTGTCGCCGAGCTTGCCGCGTGCCGATACCGCGACGCCGTCGAAGTTCAGATCCTGATCGAACAGCAGTTCGCTGGTCCAGAAAGGATTGCTGAACCGGCCGAAATCGACACCCACGCCCTTGACCGGGGTCAAATGGATCGCGGCGCGGTCGAGCCAGACCTGATAACCGCCGCCGCCGAAGGCACCCAGCGTCTGGTTGGTCGATACAGGCGTGCGATCGTTGCCGGTGGCGATACGGATGTCGCCCGAAACCCAGTCGGCGATCTGGGCCTTGAGCCCGAGACGCGCGCGAAGCTGGAAGCGGGTGCGGTTCTCCAGGGTGTTGAGAAACGCGGGCGGGACATAGCCGGGCGTGCGGGGGTTGATGTTCTGGGGATCGCCCTGGTTGACCGCACCATAATTGGGAAAGATGTCCGAGTTGGACTTGTCCATGAAGATGCCCTCATAGCGGGCACGAATATCGCCATAGAGACTGATGCGCCGAGTCCACTCGGGCGTCTCGCCGGGCTTCGACCAGCCTTCGGCCTGCGCCTGGCTGGCGAGCTGCGTGCGGACCTGCTCGGTTATCTGGTCGCGCACCACCTGCGGGACATAGGGGATGGTCTGGGTGCCGTCGGCGGAAACCCCGCCCTGGATCGGGGCCTGGACTTGCTGCGGCGAGGCCGGCGCGGTACGCGCCTCGGCGATCATCGCGTCGGCCTCGGCGCGGCTGACCAGGCCTTTCTCGACCATGATCTCCAGCAGCTTGTTCGGGTCGACCGCCTGCGCGAAGGCAGGGCTCGCCATCAGGCTGGCGCCGGCAGCGCAGGCCAGAAGCGCGGGTTTGAGGCGATGGCGAATGACATTGTAGGACATGTTATTTTTCCCCCTGGGAGTGGATGCGTCGGTGAGCTGTGCGGACATCGTCAGCCTCCCGAACGGGTGGAGAGTTCAAGGCGCATGGCCGGGAGGCCTGCGGGCGGCGCCTGGCACTGGACGCCGGAGAGGACGGTCTGAATGCGTGCCGCGCGGCGATCGTCGACCCCGCTGGTCACCCGCGCCGTGGCGATCCGTCCATCAGTGCCCATCGTGACCGAAAGCTGAGCGCGATAGTTGCCGCGGGTCAGTTCGCGATCCGCCTGCGCCGCCCGCTGGATGCAGGCCTGAGCGGTGACTGCGTAGGCACGGAACGCATCGCCGGTTCCTCCACCGGGTCGACCACCGATACGCGTGCCCGAGCCGTCGCCACGGGCGAGGCCGTAGTTGCTGGGGCCGGCGCCCTCACGGGCGGTGAGCGCATTGTCGCCGGGCGTTGGATCGCTGTTCGCCTGATCAGGTGGTGGCGGCGTGTCCAGCGGCTGCTCGATCGGCGGTGCGATCGTCGGCTCCGGCGGCTGCTCGACCTGTTCCTTTGGCGGTGGTGGCGGTGGTGGCGGCGGCGGCAAGATCACCGTCGTCGTCTTCATCTCATTGGGACGATCCGAGATCGTCTGCTGCCCCAGGAAGCTGTAGCCGATGACCAGCACCAGGCCGACGCCAACCACGGCCAGCACGCGCCCGAAAGTGATTGGGGACTGCTTGCGGCGGCGCGGGCCATTCGGGCCGCCGGGCGGCATCAAGGTTGCGGCCGCCATCACAAGAGCACCAGCGAGGCGTCATGCTCGCGGCCAAGGCCAGCAAGGAACAGGCGTGCGCCGGTCCAGTCCGAGAGATCAAGGCCAAAACGGATGGCTTCGAGCCTCAGGCCGAGTCCGGCCGATCGGTGGACGGGGCGCCGGGAGGCGGGGCCGACGTCTGCATCGCCGACACGGGTTGGAGCAGCAGCAGGATTGCCGCGCCCAGAACCAGCAGGAACGTCAGAAGCAGAAATGCCCGGCCGCAGCGACGCCACCAGGGCTTGCGGAAGCTGCGGCGCGAGATCCGCACCATCGGCCTGCGATCCAGCTTGCGATCGAGCCATCGGCGAAAAGAGAACATGATGCATTTGTCCCTCCCGCTCAGTTGGCACTTGGCGGGCGCGTGGACGCCATGCCGAGCGAGGGGACACCAACCTTGGAACACAGGTCGAGCACCTGCATGACCTTGTCGTATTGCACCGCGCGGTCGCCGCGCAGGATCACCGCGAGGTCCGGCGTAGTGGCGATCGAGGAGCGCAGTTGGCCCTCCAATTCCGCCAGCGACACCGGGATCGCGTCGATCGAGACCGTCCCGTCATTGCTGACCGCGATCACCCGGCTCTTTTGCGCCTCGAGCGTCTTGGCCGAGGAGGCGGACGGCAAGTCCACCTTGATCCCCTGGACCGCCGCCGTCGTCATCAGGATGAAGATGATGAGGAGCACCAGCACCACGTCGACGAACGGGGTGATGTTGATCTCGTTATACGGCTTCTTCGGACCGCCTACCTGTATGCCCATGGCCTGATCTCCTGCTTTCCGGGGTCAGGCCGCTTGCGCCGCAGGAACATCCTGCCACGTTTCGGCGATGCGCTTCTCCAGCTCGTCCACGAAGATGTCGTGGTCGGCGGTGATCTCTTCGATGCGGCTGAGCAGATAATTGTAGCCGAACAGCGCCGGGATCGCGACGGCGAGGCCCGCGACGGTGGCGAGGAGTGCCGCCGCAATACCCGGCGCGATGGCGTTGATATTGACCTCGCCCGCCGCCGCAACGCTGGCGAAGGTGATCATGACGCCGAGCACGGTGCCGAGCAGGCCGATGAACGGGCCGCCCGAGATGGCGATGGTCAACAGCACCAGCCGCGCATTGAGCTTCTGGCCTTCGCGCACGCGACCGGCGTCCAGAGCGGAACGGATCGCGGCGATCGATTGGGCGCGGATCGCGAAGCGCGAACCCGTCGCCCGGCCTTCCTTGAGGCGTTCGGTGAGTTCGCGCCGGCCGATATTGTAGAGGCGGCCCAGGGTGGAGTCCGCCGCCGTAGCGCCGGGATCGAACGCAGGCAGCCCGTCATGGTCGCCCGCGCGGCGTGCCTGGGCATTATAGGCGTCGAGGAAAGCCTCGTTCGCCGACCGCACCCGGCCGATGAGCAGCCCCTTGGTGATCATGATCGCAATGGCGACCAGCAGCATGAAGGCGCAGATCAGGATCACCACCCACGCATCGAACGTCAGCGCGCCGAACAGGATCCCGAAATGGCCACCGCCGCCGGTCTCGACCTTCTGCGCGGTATCGGTGGTGACCAGCTTCGAGGTCTGGCCCTCGCTCGCGGCAGCAAGCTGAAACGCCGACTGCGGCAGCGCCGCGCCGGCGACGCGCAGTTCGTCGATCTCGCCTGCGAACCCGGTGCCAAGCTGCGCGGTGCCCGTGGCGGCTGCAAGCGCACCCGGCACCTCACCGGCAGGCTGGCCGTTGATGTAGAGAACGCTCTTCGCACCGTCATTGACCAGCGCGACATTGGTCCAGCTATCGGCGGTCAACGCCGCGCCATTGCTGCGCTTGCCATTGGCGTCGATGAAGAGCCGGCCACCCTCGGCAGCCAAGCTCACGCTACCCGGCAGGCTGAACACCGTTCCGTCGCGGCTTGGTTTGACCCAGAAGCTGATCGAGAGTGGCCCAGCCGCAAAGGCGGACGCAGGCAACGTGATCGGGCTCGTCCCGTCGAGGACGAGGCTCTGTCCGATCAGGCCGCCCGCGTTCCGGCCTTCGCCGCCGGTGGCATTGGCGCCATTGGCGGTCGCGTCCCGAGGAGCTCCCTCGTTATTGAAGTGATAGACCAGACGGTAATCCGGCCCGAAAGTGCCGGCGATGTCCTGGCTCGCGGCCGCCTTCTCGTTGCCGTAATAAGCGTAGATCGCCGAGGCCGCACCGGGCTGGAGACCCTGCACATCGACCCACACCAGAGCCTGTTCTTCCTGCGGGTTCCACTTTTCGACGTGGAACTTGAGCGGGGTGCGATCGTCGCCCGCGACAAAGCGCAGGTCCGAACCGTCGGCCTTCACATCCTTGAAGTTGAAATTGCCCGAGTGCAGGCGCACCAGCACCGGCGCACGCGCCACCTCGCTGGTGATCCCGGCGGCCTGCGTATTGAGGTTGATCTTGGTGCGGTAGCTATAGTCCGCTTCCCACCAGGCATGGGCCGGCGAGGCGAAGGCGACCGTGGCGGCAGCGGCCAGGAGCGTTCCGGCCACGCCCTTCTTGAGACGTGTAAAGACTGACATGGTTTAGAATTCCCCCTGGATGCGGAAGCGGACGAAGATGTCGCCGGAGTTGGACTCCGGCACGGATTTGAGCGGCACACCGGCGTCGATCGCACCGCTCAGATGGTTGAAGAGCTTGAGCCGGGCGCCGAGGCCGGCGCTGGAAAGCCAGGTGTCACGCGTCGCGATCTGGCTCGGCAGCGGCTGGTTGATACCGACATAGCCGGTGTCGACGAATGCGTGGAACCGCAGCTCGTTGACGAGATCGCTGCCGAGCAGCTTTGCAAGGTCTGGCGAGCGCAGCTCGGTCTGGTAGGCAAAGCCATAGTCGCCGATCGCTTCGGACTCGAAGTAGCCCCGGACGCTCGACATGCCGCCAAGGCTGAAACCTTCGTTCGAGATCAGCGGGTCCGGCGACCATTGGCCGGTCAGCCGCGCATTGAGCTGGAGGTCGGGACCGAAGGTCCGCGTCGTCTCCGCATCGAGCTTCAAAGCGATGAAGCTCTGGCGGGCCATGTAGCGCTTGTCGTCGAACCGCTTCCAGCTGTCGCCGAGACCCCGGATGCCAAAGGTGCCCGACAGGGTGATGTTGCTGGTCGAACGATCGCCCGACCAGTCACCGCGCCATGAGGCGATCAGCGGGGCATATTTGATCGGCGCGGATGCCCGGTCGGAGCCGAGCAGGACGTCTTCGGAGAAGTCCTTGTAATCCATCCCCAGCGTCAGGCTGTGATAGAAGCCTTCGCTGCTCCCGAGCGACTGGATCAGGCGGAAGCCGCCCATCTTGCCCTTGCCGATGACGCTGGTGCCGCCGACCACCGCGATGTCGCTGTCGGAATAGACGCCGTAGAGCAAAAGCTGCGTGCCCTGGCCCAGGCGCATCAGGTAATTGCCCGAGAACACCGTGCCGTCGTCGGTCCGGCGCGGCGCGGTCTGCGCCGAGAGCGAGAGGCTGTCGCCCCGGCCCCACATATTGTCGTAGCGGATCGTCGCCGAGGCACGCAGGTCGCTCGTCGCCGAGCTGCTGAAATTGTTGAGTTCGGCCGAGGCGTGGAAGGGCGAGCTTTCCTCGACCTTCAGCACCACATCGAGCGTGCCCGGAGCTTCGCCCGCCCGCAGTTCCGGTGTAACACGCCGCGTCGGGTTGCTGTTCAGCGCTATGACATCGCGCTGGAAGGCCGGAAGGTTGGGCGTGACGCCAACCGCGACCGACGGGGCCTGAGCCCGGACCGCGTCGGCATTCTTCGTATCGCCCTCGACCAGCAACCGGCCGACCGCTTGCGGCTGCACTTCGAGCACCAGCACGCCGTTGTCTACCGACTGCTCCGGCAGGAACACCGACACCGCAACATAGCCCGCGTCCTCGAACGCCTTCTGGAGCGCTGCGCGAG
This sequence comes from Sphingobium arseniciresistens, assembly GCA_029167225.1. Taxonomy (GTDB): domain Bacteria; phylum Pseudomonadota; class Alphaproteobacteria; order Sphingomonadales; family Sphingomonadaceae; genus Sphingobium; species Sphingobium arseniciresistens. Next base: position 143,887 of record JARFNK010000010.1, on the reverse strand, counting down.
CAGCCTCGACATCCGCTTCGCTTCGGCTCGGTCCCATGAAGGGATAGACCGCGCGTTCCACCGCATCCGGCGACAGCACCGTGTTGCCCTTGACCTGAAAGGCGCGAATATCGAACCGTGCCGCCGGTGGTTCGGCCTCCACCGCACCGTCTTGCGCCAAAGCCGGTGTCGTGACCGACCACAGTGCAAGCGCGATCGCAGCACCGCTTGACGCGAGCCGCCAGCTATCTTTCTCGAACTTCAAAACCATACCCCCCACCATAAGCGCCGCCACGGCGGGAGGCCGGGCGGCGAACGGTCGCTCGCATCTCAATACGGGTGTCCGAAGACTCGTTTGCTGCAATGCAGCGCCCGTTGACGTCAGCGTGTTAGAGGGGGATGGTTCCGATTCTCAAGGAGAAAACTTGATCAGTGTCGCTTCGTATAATCCAGTCTAAACACTATGAAAGTTGTGTTACAAAAGATCTTGGAGTATCTCAGGATTAAATGGACCTAATCAGCAGATTCGTGGACAGTCCATCTTGATTGTTACTTAGAATGAAAAAGGGGGTTCGCCCTGAATATGCTTCAGGACGGTTCATTATTCTTGAAGGCCCCAATTCCTGGGGCGATGTTAGTCGCGGCGCGACCGGAACGCGCGCGTGCGCGTTTGACTCGGCGTTTCTCCAAAATGACGCTGGTAGGTTCGATTGAGCATGCCCGACGCGCCAAAACCGGCCGCAATCGAGAGTTCACCGATCGATCGGCTTTCGGTCACGCTTTCGAGGCGCGCGCGGACCCACTCGATCCGCGCCTGCAGGACGAGCTGCGTCACCGACATGCCGAGGCAGGTGCTAAAATTGCGGCGCAGCGTCCCCGCCGTGACACCGGCGACCGCCGCCAGATCAACGATCGACCAGGACAGCACCGGGTTCGCGCGGATATGATCCACCGCGCGCTGCACCGACCGCGCCAAGGGAAACAGGGCCGCTTCCCGAGGGCTGGCGCGCAGCGCCTCGACCAGAGCGTCCAATATGCGCTTCTCGGTAAGCTCGGCGGGATTTTCGTGGGCGATTGCCTGGGCCGAGAGCACGAACCGGCAATCGATCGCGGCGAGGCGCCGCGAATTGCCATACACACGCGAACCGACGGCCTGGATCGACGCGCGGGGGACATGCAGGATCAGCGCCCGCGATCCGGCAACCCAGACACTGGTGATTTTCTCCGTACCAGCGACGAGCAGCGCCATGCCCGGCTCAAGCGTGTGGCTTTCGCCATTGCCGACGATCACGGCATGGCCGGCAAGCGGAACGAGGACATGCACCATCGTCTCGGTCGGCGTAATCGATACGGCGCGCTGTCTGCCGAAGACGCGGCGATCGAGTTCGATACGACCGATCTTGACGCGCTGCCGCGCACGATCGTCCTCGGCGGAAGCGATCCGCAACGGCGCCTGGCCGCGCACGGCGCCAGAGCCGACAGGCAGCGCAATGGCCCGCGGCTCAGGGTCGCAATAGTCCAACATGCTCGTGCGCAAAATCACCGCCATCTCATCGACATTCAAAAGCTCGACAGCCGGGACGACGCGATCGCGAACGCAAAAATGCGCGGGGGCAAAGATTATTTTCGGTCAGCTCATGGCGAGCGGTGGAAAGTCACCGAAATCCGCCGATCCTGTCGCGTGCAGCAGAACTGTCATGGTAGCCGACTATTCGCGCGCTGGGGTGGACCCTTGTGCATCATTGCCATGTCAAAAATCAGCCGCGCGGCGTGGCGATGATCGAAACCGTATCGTCCCGACTTTTCGCGATCATCCTGTCGCTGCTCGCCCACGCAGCGCTGATGGCCTTCCTGTTCCTGCTCGATCCCCTCGCGGGCGATGGCGGACGGTCCCGCGTGCGCTCTCAGAGCGAGCGCGTGCTGGTCGTCGAGTTGCTCCCGCTCGATCGAAACGATGGCGGCGCCGTCGCCAACCAGCCCTTGGCACCTCCGGAACTGCCAAGTGATGCCGTGCCCGCCGAAACGCCCGTTCGTCCGCCCCGGCACCTCACGAGCAGCATACCCGATCCGCTCAGCCCCGGCGGCTCACAGTCCGTGCCGGCCGCGAACGCGGTGCGCGAGCCCGGTCAAACCACCGCCGACCTCTCGGGCGCGACCGCGCTTCAGTATCGCGACATCCTCCTCGCCCATATCGCCCGCTACCGCCAATATCCCGAAGAGGCACGCCTGGGCCGCAAGCAGGGCACGGCCTGGGTCCGCTTCCTCCTCGATCGCGACGGGCGAGTCCTGAAGATGTGGCTGGACCGCGGGTCAGGCATCGCGCTGCTGGACAGCGAAGCGATCGCGGCGGTCCGCCGCGCAGCACCGCTGCCCGCCATTCCCGACAATTTACCGGCGCAAATCGATATCACGGTCCCGATCGAGTTCAGGATCGAATGATGCATCGGCTCGCGCCCCTTGGATATCTGTCGATCGCTCGCGCCATCTCCGGTCGGCGGCACCGTGGCTGATCATGACGCGCGCGCTCCATCAGTCCGCCGGCGAAGGGAGAAACTCCTTCGCGTCGCACTGGCATTCCTGCTTGTGGCAGCGCCTTTTGGCTCACCGGCCTGGGCACAGCAGGACACGCCGCCCGCGCCGTCCGAACGGAAGCGCTATGACATCCCCGCGCAGCCGCTCGACCGCGCCCTCACGGAACTGGGCACCGTGAGCCGCATCGACATCCTCTACGAAAACGGCGTCGTCGAGGGGAAACGGTCGCACGCCGTCAGTGGCACCCTCTCCGAGCGCGAGGCGATCGCCGCCATGCTCCAGGGCACCGGGCTCGCGTTCCGGTTCACGAGTGTCACCGCGGTCCTCGTCTTTCCGCCCGAACGCCCGCCGGAACCCGGCATCGACGCCTGGGTCAAAGCCGAAGGCGCGCCGCGCCTCGTGCTCGATACCTTGCGGGTCACCGCGCCGCCGATGATCGGTACGCCCTCGCGTGACCGTTTCGAGCCGTTCGGCCGCAGCGTCCAGGCCGCCATCAACCAGCGGCTGCAAAACGATCCGCGCACGAGCGCCCGGCCGTTTCGCGTGCGCCTGACCGTCGAGATCGACCCCGCCGGCCTGGTTCGACGCCCGACGATCATCCACTCCAGCGGCGATGAAAGGCTCGACCGGGATATTCGTCTCGTGCTCAATGGCGCGCGGATGCCGGTCCCACCGCCGGCCGATCTGCCGCAACCGGTGTGGTTCGAGGTGGCGGCGCGATGATCCGCGATTCTCTCCGAGCCCGCCAGCTAAAGTTGGTGCTGGAATCGACAGCATCTCCGCTTTCCTATCCGCCGGCGGCGCGAGACGATCGGGGGCAGCCATGACCGCTGATTCGCGCCCCGGAGATCGAGACGATGCGGATACGGAATCCCCCGTGTCGGAAACGACGCGCCACCAGCTCCTGCGCGCGCTGCAGGACCGCTATGCCGAACTCAAGTCGCGGCTATCGCGCAGCTTCGCGCCCGATCTTGTCGAAGACGCGCTCCACGACACTTGGCTAGGACTCCAGAAGCCGCGCGATCTCAGTCCTGTCCGCGATCCGGCGTCCTATCTGTCGCGTGCGGTCGCCAACCGGGCCAGAAACATTCTCACGTCCCGCGAACGCTTGCTCGACTTCTCCGACATCATGGATCTGATCGATGTGGTCCAGGAAGCCCCTGGACCGGAGATCATCGCCGGCGATCGCCGCGAGATCGAGCGTATGCAGGCTGCCCTCGCGGAACTGACCGAGCGGCAGCAGGACATTTTCTACGAAACCTTCGTCGGCAATGAATCGCATCACGCCCTGGCGGAGCGCTACGGCGTGACCCTGCGCACGATCCAGAAGGAACTCCAGCGCGCGGTCGAGCACTGCGCAAAACGGCTCGGACGACAAAAATCGTTCGCAACCGGCCTGCCGAAACTGTCATCAAAGCAGGGAGACGATGAATGACAACCCACCCAAGCGGAACCGCGCTGCATCCATGAACCACGACGATGCCTTGAATGACGACCTCGACCCCCTGATGAAGGAGGCGTTGCAATGGATCGTGCGCTTGACCTCGGGGGCCGCCACGACCGCCGACGCGCGCGATTTCGCGAGCTGGCGCTCTCAAGGGCCAGCCCATGAGGAAGCCTTCCGTGAGGCCGCCGCGTTCCGACAGACCGTGCGCGCGATGAACCTGCCGCACCCGGCCGCGCTGCGTGCCACCAATGTGACGCCCATCCGGCCCCGATCGCGGCCCGTCCTCATGAACCGGCGCGCCATGCTCGCCGGGTCGGGCGCGATCGCCGCCTCGGCCGCCGCTGTCATGGTCGCCAATCCACCGCTCGGGCTCTGGCCTTCCTTCGCCGAGCTGACCGCCGACTATCGCACGGGACAGGGCGAGCGCCGCGACGTCAAACTCGCGGGTGGCGCCACCATCGACTTGAACGCACGGTCCGCCCTGTCGGTCATCAATGATGGCCACGGCATCAGCCTGGTCACCGGCGAAGCCTTTGTCGATCTTCCCGAAACTGCGCGGCCGTTCCTGGCCCGAGCAGGCGGCGAACGCTTCGCCTCGCGCGGAGGCAGCTTCAATATCCGCACGAGCGAGCGCGAAACCTGCGTGACCTGCCTCTCCGGCGCGATCACGCGGGAGAGTGGTGATGTCTCGCAAGCCTTGAAACCCGGCGAGCAACTCGTCGCATCGCCATCGGGCGAAACCAGGGTCGTGCAGGTCGATCCGGTCAGAATCTCCGGGTGGCGGCAAGGATTGCTCGTCTTCCGCAACACGCCGCTCGCCGAAGCGGTCGAGGACATCAATCGCTATCGCAGCGCCAAGATCATCCTCACCAGCAATGATATCGGCCGACGTCAGGTCAATGGCATCTTCCACACCGATCAGATCGAGAATGCCGTCGCCCAGATCCAGCAGCTTCTGCACCTTGGCGTGCGCGAACTGCCGGGTGGCATCGTCCTCATGGGCTGACGTAACAAATCTGTAAAAAACTGTTCGCGTCCAAGCCCTCCCGCCTGTCTCATAGTGGGAGGCAATTCGCGTTCTTCTCACATCGCTGCGACCAGTTCCTCCCTGGCGACGGCTGAAGCGCGCCGCATGACGCCGCTGCCCCCCAAATGATGGCGCGCGAAGGAGGACGCTGATGGCGAAGAGACAACCGCCCAAAATGATCGGGGTCGAATGGGAGGCACGCCATGCCCTTTGAACTCAATCAGCTCCGATACGCGCTCTGCGTGTCCCGGCACGGCAGCTTCGGCCGCGCCGCCGATGTCCTGGGAACTTCGGAGACTATAGTCGAAAATATCGTGTCGGCCCTCGAAACCCGCGTCGGTTTGACGCTCTTCGAACCTGAAGGGGAGACATTGCGGCCAACAGCGCACGGAGGGGAATTCCTGCAGGACGCCGAGCATCTGCTGTGGCGGGCTGACCAGGTGAGCCTGCGCCTCGCCGATGCAAGGTCTGCCGCTCGCGATGATACTGTCCACGGCCGGACTCATCAGAACCTCGGCGAACCGCAGAGCTTCGTTCAAGCCCTGCCGCCGGGCGGCGGACGCATGCATCTCGTCCCATCTTGTTCCGGTCCGCCCGATCCGCTGCAGGTCGATCCGACCCAGCGCTATGTCGATCTGTGCCGCGCCATTCTCGCTGCCCGCAAGCGAGCCGGGCGCGCTTTTGGTCATGATCTGATCAGCGATCCGGCAAGCGAAATGTTGCTGGACCTCTATGTGCGCGAACATGAAGGCCTGACGACTTCGATCACCTGCTTTTGGGGCGCGGCGAGCAGCGCCCTGGGGACGGCGCGACGATCGCTCACCATGATGGAAAGACGCGGATTCATCGTCCGCACCGGTGATCCGAGCGATGGCCGGAGGGCACTGGTCAAACTCACCCCCTCGGCTCGTGAGCTACTCGAGGAATGTTTCGAGGTGATCCTTTGTAGCGCGGCTCTCTCGGTTGACGAGGTGGCAACAGGCGTCCCCCGCCGATTGGCCGGCTGACGGCGCCGTCTCTTTTCGGAGAGGAGGATGAGGGGCGTTGGCGAAAGGACGTGTCGTCAATGCCTCATGCCATCGCCGCGAGAAACCTCGACCTCGAATCCGCCGCCGCGCGCATCGTCAAGCAACTGGGCGGGACCTGGACCGGGCGCGGCGGCCTGTGTCTGTGCCCGGCCCATGCCGACCGTCGCCCAAGCCTCTCGATCCGCGTCGGCACGTTCAGCCTCCTGTTCCACTGCTTCGCCGGCTGCGACAGCATCGATGTCCTGCGCGCGGTCCGCCGCCTTCGGCTCGACATTCCGGCCGCCGATGCACCGCTTGTCCGGCCGTGGCGACCGCGTGACGCGGCCATTGCCGCGCGCGCTCGCACGCTCTGGGAAGACGCCATTCCACTGCTGGCCTCACCCGGCAGCCGCTATCTGGATTGGCGCGGTCTAGGCGGCAGTTGCCTTGCCTTGCGCTTTCATCGGCAAACGCCGCTGGGTGGTGGCCGATCGGTGCGCTTCCGACCCGCGATCCTCGCCGCCGTGCGCTCCGGCGCCAATGAAGTCATCGCGCTCGAGCGGCTGTTTCTGGATCTCCCTGGCGGTCTGCCGGCCGCCGATCTCGATCCTCCCAAGAGGCTGCTCGGACGACCGCGCGACGGCACCGTGCATTTCGGGGTGCCGGGAGCCACGCTCGGGCTCGCCGAAGGCTGGGAGACCGCTTTCTCGGCCCATATCCTGCTGGGCATCCCGGTCTGGGCGACATTGGGCAGCGAGCGCTTCGCGCAGGTCGCCGTGCCCGATCGCGTGACGCGGCTGATCCTGCTTCCCGACAATGATCAGCCCGGCCGCCTCGGCGCCGGGAAAGCCGTTGTCGCCCACGCGCGCCAGGGCCGGACGATCGATCTCCTCTTGCCGGCTCGCGGTCACAACGACTGGAACGACCAGCTCCGCAGTGGAGGGAAGAGAGAGGGGATTTGGGTGCGGAAAGCGGCCTGATGGTCGGGTGCCTGCGCCGCAAAGGAGTAAGACGCATGACCTATCCCATCCTCTACGTGCCCGCGGTCAATTGCCGTGTGGCCGAAGACAATGTCCGCAAGCATAGCAATGCCGACGCGGATGCCCAGTTCGAAGCCCATCTCGGCGAGACCGGCATCGTCCTCCAGAACCTCATCGGCGTGCCGATCAAGCGCCGCAAGGATCATTACGACATCTATGCCGGCGGTCGCCGCCTTTCGCGCACCCTCGCCAATATCGAAAAGGGCGTGCTGCCGAAGGACTTCCAGGTCCCGGTGATGGTGGTGCCGAGCGCCGCCGACGCGATCTCGATGAGCCTCGCCGAGAACTTCTTCCAGCTCGCGATGAATCCCGCCGACGCCTGCACCGCGTTCCGCACGATCATCGACAAGGAAAAGAAGACGGTCGCCGACATCGCCAAGCGGTTCAGCCTGACCGTGCGGTTCGTCGAGGGACGCCTGCGCCTCGCCAATCTCGCGACCCCGGTGTTCGAGGCGCTGGCCAGGGGCGAGATCACGCTCGACATCGCCAAGGCCTATGCCAAGACCTCCGATCCGGTCCGCCAGGCCGCCGTGTTCGAAAGCCTCGCCGGCACCTACTACGCGAACAACGTCGCCGAGATCGAACGCCAGGTCAGCGCCGGCAGCTATAATGGCGGCCATCCCAAGGCACTGCTGGTCGGGCGCGACGCCTATCTCGCGGCGGGCGGCACGATCGACCGCGACCTCTACTCCAATGCCGAAAGTGAACTGTGGACCAACCGTGACCTGCTCGATCAACTCGCCGACGAAGCCCTCGCCGAAGCCGCCGAGGCGATCCGTGAGCGCGAAGGTTTCGCCGAGGTCCGCACCATCGCTGCCACCCATGTGCCCTATACCGCGACCATGGGCCTGCGGCGTATCGACGGCATCCTGCCATCCCTCACCGAGGAGCAGGAAGCCCGTCAGCAGGCGATCAAGGCCGAGATCGAGGAGATCGAGGAAGCTGCCGCGGACGAGCACGACTATAGTGAGGAACAGCTCGAACGGATCGACGCGCTCGAGGAAGAACTCGGCGCGATCCAGGACCGCCAGGCGGTCTATGAACCCGAGCAGAAAGCCCGGGCGCTCGCCTATGTCGTGATCGGCGAGGACGGCCAGCCCATGGTCGAGGAGACGCTGTTCGTCGCGGTGTCGAACGAGGAAGACGAGGATGTCGATCCCGACGCCGACGGGGATGACGGCGACGGCGCGGACGATACGGACGCCGCCGAGGCGCCGCGCAAGGCCTCGCTCAGCCAGAAGCTGGTCGATCGCCTCGCGCTCATGCGTACCGAGCTGGTCGCGCTGCATGTGGCGAACGATCCGCACTTCGCGATGGATCTGGGCACATTCATCATGGTCGACGGCGCCCATCGCAAGTTCGGTGGCGCCTATGATCTGGCGTCCGGCCTCAAGGCGCCGCTGCCCGACCGCCGGGTCGGCAACTACGTCAGCGAGACCGCAGCGGCGGAAGGCTGGGCGAAGCTCGAAGCCGACCTCGATCATGGCTGGCGGGATGGGGACGATGCGATCGCGCGCTTCGATGCGTTCCGGGCGCTTCCCGACGAGGCCCGCGCCGCCTGGTTCGCCTGGGCGATCGCGCGCACGCTCGAGCCGGTGACCGATAGCGGTTCGGGCGCGCCGTTCCTGCGCCATCTCGGCCGCAGCCTCGACATCGATGTCGCCCGCTGGTGGCGCCCCACCGCGCGCAACTTCTTCGATGGCGTGACCCGGGGCTGGATCCTCGACCTGTTCGGCGAGATCGGCAGCGAGGATCTGAGGTCCCGCTACGGCGCGGCGAAGAAGGCTGACCTCGCGGCCTCGGCCGAGAAGCTGTTCGCCGGGCAGACGATCATCGAAGCCGAGATCAAGGACAAGGTGGTCGCCTGGCTGCCGCAGCCGATGCGGGTCGAGGAACCCGTACCCGTCGAAAGCAGCGGTCCGACCCGTGCGGAACTGGCTGCTGCCATCGGCGCGCGCGACGTTGTCGTGGATACCGACGACGTGGCCGGTGACGCGGTCGAGGCGGCGGGCGATGTCGCCAATGACGTCGGAGGGGATGATCTGGCCGAAGCTGCCTGATCGGTCCCTTCCATCCTCTGCGGGCCGGGACGCGTCGCGTTCCGGCCCATTTCTTTTTCGTCGTCGCGCCTTTGCGTTCGCTTTCGCGGACCGAAGGCGCGTGCGCTTCTCCCGGAGATCATCATCATGAACATTCAGCTTGCCGCAGACCTCGACGCCCGCGCCGCCGATGCCGCGCGCAAGGCGGCGGGCCTCCATAGCGTAGCCCTTGCCATAGCCGATCATCTCGCCCGCGCCGGCACCTTGTCGCGTCAGCATCTTGCCCGGCTGATGCGCGAGACATTCGGGGCCGACGACGCTTCTGGCGCCTGGTCGATGCGCGACGCCTATGATGCGCTCGAAGCCGGCCAGGTGCTGTTCCTGCGCGATGATGACGCCTCGCCGCTGGCGCTGTCCGAGCCGGCCGCGGTCCTGCGCGTGCTCGTCGACCTTGAACGCGGGCTACCGACCCAGACCTATCGCTCCGAACATCAGGTCGATTTCCAGCAGTTCAGCACGCCCGCCGCGCTGGCCTGGCTCACCGCCCTTTGCGCGCGGGTGACAGCGTCGGATGTCGTGCTCGAACCCTCCGCGGGCACCGGCATGCTCACCATGCTCGCAGCGCGCGCCGGCGCTGTGCTGCATCTCAACGAACGCGACCCCCAGCGTGCCGACCTGCTCGCTCATGTCGCGGCCCAGCTGGTCACGCGGTATGACGGCGGGTCGATCGACGACTGGCTCCCGGCGAGCTTCGCGCCCGACGTTGTGCTCATCAATCCGCCTTTCTCGCGCAGCGAGGGCCGCGGCCGCGACCGCCATGCCGGCGCCCGTCATCTGCGTTCGGCGCTGCTGCGATTGCGCGAGGCCGGCCGCTGCGTCGCGATCATGCCGTCGAGCTTCACCGCCGATGGTCCCGGCCGAACCGGCTATGCGTCGGTGCGCGAGGTTGTGCGTCCGCGCGCCGAGATCGACATCCTCGGCGACGTCTATGCCAAGCACGGCACCAGCGCGCGCATCCGGCTGCTGATCTTCGACAAGGGCTGGACCGGCGAGACCCGCCGCATCCTGGCCGAGACGCTGGCCGAGGCCTTGCCGCACGTCCTCGCGCTGCCCGAGCGACTGGGGCCGCCGACACCGCCCGCGACGCCGGCACCCGTTGTGCCTCCCAAGCCGGTCTGCACCCGCAGGCCGGCTTTTTCCATGTTCACCAAGGGGACCGTGCCGCGACCGCTCGCGCCGCCGGTTGTCGCGAGCGTCGCTTCCGCCGCGCTGCCGGTAGAGTTCGTCGTGCGTAACGAGCCGCTGCCGATAGGCGAGACGGCGGGCATCTTCGCGCCTTGGAGACTGTCGCGCATCGACATTCCGGGCGCTGCCGAGCATCCCGACGAGCTGGTCGAAACGCTGGCGATGGCCTCGGTGCTCCCGCCGGTGCCAAGTTACACACCCGCGTTGCCGCCGGGCAGCTTTGCGGCGCTTTCGAGCGCCCAGCTCGAGACCGTCCTTCTCGCGGGCAGCGCGTTCGCGCGCGATCTGCCGGGCCACTATCTGCCAAACGAGGCGGGTGACCAGCTGTTCGAGAAAGAGGGAGGCCATGTCTATCGGCAAGGCTTCTTCGTCGGCGACGGCACCGGGGTCGGCAAGGGCCGCGAAGCCGCCGCCTGCCTCATGGACCAATGGTGCCGCGGTAACCGCCGCCATCTATGGATCTCGCTGAACGGACCGCTTTTGGGCGATGCCCGCAGGGACTGGGAAGCACTCGGCGGCATGGGTGTCGATATCCAGCCGCTAGACGCGATCGGTCTGGGTCAACCCATCACCCTGTCGGCGGGCATCCTGTTCCTGACCTACAGCACCTTGCGCTCGGTGCGCGACAAGGGGACATCGCGCCTCGACCAGATCCTCGCCTGGCTGGGTGACGATTATGAAGGGTTGATCGTCCTCGACGAATCCCATGCGCTCGCCAATGCCGCGCCCTCGGCCAGCGATTTCGGGGATGGGGTCGCCTCGCAGCAGGGGATCACCGGCCTGCGCCTCCAGAACGCGCTGCCCCGCGCCCGCATCCTCTACGTCTCGGCGACCGGCGCCACCACGCCCGCCAATCTGGGCTATGCTCAGCGGCTAAGCCTCTGGGGCGTGGGCACCGCTTTCGCCACCCGCGCCAATTTCACCGCCGCGATGGAGAAAGGCGGCATCGCGGCGATGGAGGTCGTCTCCCGCGATCTCAAGGCCACCGGCCTCTATACTGCGCGTTCGCTGTCCTATGCCGGCATCGAATATGAGCCGCTCGAACATAAGCTGACCCCGGCGCAGATCGCGATCTACGACGCCTATGCCGACGCCTGGCAGGTGGTGCATGCCGGACTCGACGCTGTGCTCAAGGCGACCAATGTCATCGACCGGGTCGGCGGCGACACGCTGAACGCACAGGCCAAGGGCGCGGCGCTGTCCCGGTTTGAAAGCTCGCGCCAGCGCTTCTTCTCGGCCCTGCTGGTGGCGATGAAGATGCCGACGCTGCTGAAGGCGATCGAGGCCGAGCTGGCGCAGGGCCATGTCGCGGTCGTGCAGCTGGTCTCGACCTCGGAAGCCATCCTCGAACGGCGGCTCGCGGCGCTGTCGCCCGACGAACGCGCCAATCTGGATTTGGACTTGTCTCCCCGCGACGTCCTTGTCCGATATTTGACCGACGCATTCCCCGTCCGGCAGATGGAGGTGTTCAAGGACAATAGCGGCGAGGTTCGCTCGCGCCCCGCCAGCGATGCGGACGGCAATCCCGTCCTCAGCCAGGAAGCGGTGCGTGCTCGCGACGCATTGATCGAGAAACTCTGCGCGATGCCGCCGGTCGCGACCGCGCTCGACGAGCTGATCCGCCACTTTGGCACCGACCGGGTGGCCGAGGTCACCGGCCGCTCGCGTCGTATCGTCACCGATCGCTCGGGACGGCAGAAGATCGAACGGCTCAGCCCGCTGGCCCGGATCGCCGACACCAATGCCTTCCAGAATGGTGACAAGGAGGTGCTGGTCTTCTCCGGGGCCGGTGGCACCGGGCGCTCCTATCACTCCGACCGGGGGTGCAAGAGCGCCGGGCGACGCCGCGTCCATTTCCTGCTCGAACCGGGTTGGCGCGCATCGGCCGCGATCCAAGGCCTCGGCCGCACGCACCGCACCAACCAGACGATACCGCCGATCTTCCGGCCCGTGACCACCGACTGCAAGGGCGAGCGCCGGTTCATCAGCACCATCGCCCGCCGGCTCGATGCGCTGGGTGCATTGACGCGCGGCCAGCGGCAGGCCGGCAGCCAGAATCTGTTCGACCCGGCCGACAATCTTGAGAGCGACTATGCAAGGGACGCGCTCCATCAATGGTATCATCTGCTCCACGCCGGCAAGCTCGCCAGCACCACGCTCGACGCGTTCGAGAAAATGACGGCGCTCAAGCTTACCCAGGGCGACGCCGGCGAACTGCTGGAAAAGCTGCCGACGATCCAGCGCTGGCTCAATCGCCTGCTGGCGCTGCGCATCGCGACGCAGAACGCGATCTTCGAGGAGTTCTTCGCGCTGATCCAGGCGCGCATCGATGCGGCGCGCGAGGCGGGAACGCTCGATCTCGGCGTCGAGACGATCCTAGCGCGCAAGGTCGAGCTGCTTTCCGACATCGTCATCCATCGCGATGATGTTTCCGGCGCCGAAACCCGGCTCCAGAAGCTCCAGCTTCATCTCAAGCGCAATGTCACCGGGTTCGAGCGGCTGATGAGTGTGTGGAGCGAGACCGACGACATCGCGTATCTGCGCAATTCCCGGTCGGGCCGGGTCGCCTTGCGCGTACCCTCCTGGTCGACGATGGACGAGGACGGCCAGCCGATCGCAATGTGCCAGCTCGTGCGGCCCACGGGCCAGGATCGAACCCGGTTCGAAAGCCTTGCCCGCAGCTTCTGGCAGCGGATCGACAAGGGGGCTTTCGAACAGTTCTGGCGTGAGGAAGCCGATCAGGCGCGCGAACAGGTCGAGATCGAGACCGTCCATATCGCCACCGGCCTGCTGCTGCCGGTCTGGAACAAGCTGCCCGAGGACGATGTGCGGGTCTGGCGGATCGTCGACGAGGCGAGCGGCCAGGCGCGGCTCGGCCGCATCATCTCCGCCGAAATGCTCTCCGAAACCGCCGCCAGCTTCGATGTCGCCGACGCGGTGAAGCTCTCGCCTGCCGACATCATTGCTTCGGCGAGCGGGATCGACGGTGCCCCGATCGACGCCTTGCCCGGCGCGCGGCTCCACCGGGTCCGCGTCAACGGCCAGCAGAGGCTCGAGATCCGGGGCTATCCGTATGAGCGGCTCGACTGGTTGAAGTCGCTGGGCGCGTTCACCGAGATCATCAGCTTCCGCACCCGGTTGTTTCTGCCGCCGGATAAGGCTGAAACCATGCTGGAGCGTATGTCGGCGTTGTGACTGGCGACCGGCGGGGGCGGCTTAGCGGCCGCCCTCTGTCCCACCGCGGCGTCGCAGTTCGTCGCCCATAGCGCGGCCGTCTCGCGTGCAGGCGGCCACAACGCGATCGTAGCTGCGCCGTCCGGCCGTGCAGACCAGTTGGCGGCCCATCGCCCGCTGGCGGAGCAGCGCCTTGGCCTGTTGGCCGCCGCGCTCATTCAATTCCGGAGCATTGAAATCCGCCAGGCGGACCTCGACCCAGCGATCCGGTTTACCCTTCGGGCCGATGCAAAGGCTATCGCCGTCACCGACATAGCGCACCACGCCGCTGAACACGGTGCCGCGCGCCGGAAGCGGTGCGGTACAGGGATCCGCGTGCGCAGCCGATGGAAATGCCACGAGAGCCATTGCGATCAGCGCCGATCGAACGGTAGCTCGACGGTTGGGCCTCACGCGGGCGGCGTCGCCTCGGCGGCTTTCTTGCGCGGGCGGCGAACGGCGGGCGCCTTCGCGGGACTGGCGGCTTTTGCAGGACTTGCGGCTGGGGCCGGCTCAGGCGCTTTCGCCGCCGGCTTACGACCGAGGCCGATCTTGTGCGCCAACGCGCGCCGCTTCTCCGCATAGCTCGGCGCAACCATCGGATAGTCTGCCGGCAGATTCCACTTCGCGCGATAGTCTTCAGGGGTCAGTTGATAGTGCGTCATCAGGTGACGCTTGAGCATCTTGAGCTTTTTGCCGTCTTCCAGGCAGACGATATAGTCAGGCTTCACCGATGCGCGGATCGATACCGCCGGTTCGGGACGGACTTCAATCGGCGCCTGCGGGGCGCCAAGGCCGCTCAGCGCGCCGTGAATGTTCTGGATCAGCAAGGCAACATCGCCAACCGCCACACTGTTGTTGCTGACATGGGCCGCAACAATATCGGCGGTCAAAGTAACCAGTGTCGCTTGCCCGTCCGTTGTCTCAGTCATTGGTTAATCCTTCTCGAAACAGGGAAGCGCCGGTGGGCCTGTCGCTATCGCTGTTCATCGGCGTTGTGAAGCTGAACTTGCTTCTCACCCCGCCTGAGATGCTGCCGGATTCAGCAGCAATTCGGATCGGCCCGGTCTGGAGGGAAGGGAGAAGGTGAGTGGTGGGTTCGTGCCGGGCAAATGCGCCGGGGCGCGGATCTCCAATCCTCACCAGACAGGAGTTATCCAGATGGCAACGCTTGCCCAGGCTTCCGCTTCCCCGGCTGCGGGAAGCTACCGCGTCGACGTCTCGCGCGGCAAATCCAATAGCCGCGTCTCGTCCGAATGGTTCAACCGGCCCGACGACGAACGCTTTCTCTCGCTCGGCGACCTCTACGACAGCGTTCACCGCCGCGCGGATCGCGCGCACACCCAGATCGTCGAAAGCCGCTCGATCCGGGTCGAGGCCAGCCGCGACCAGCCCGAACGGCTCGCCCTCATGCTTCCGGGCAATGACCGTCCGATCGCGCCGACCAACTGGTCCTTCGGCCAGGCGTGCAGCCTCGTCGGGGCACCCGCGTCCTATCTGCGCAATCTCCCGGCCGCGCTCGCCGGCATCAATCTCCAGCATGGATTGCTCCATCACCGCGGCGAACAGGTGAAGCTGCTCCAGACCGATGACGGCCGCACCGAACTGCGCGCGATCACCGGACCCGATTATGGCCGCATCTGGGATCACGAACTGGTGTCGGCGGTCATGCGCTTCGCCGGCAACGGGACCGGTGACACACGCTGGAAAGTGCCCGGCGTGCTCGACTGGGCGACGCATCAATATAACCCCTATGTCGATGTCACCAAGGAGACGACCACGCTCTATGCGTCGGACAGGGACGTGTTCCTGTTCCTCGTCGACGACACCCATCCGATCGAGGCGGGCAAGCTCCCGAACGGCGATCCCGATCTCTTCTTTCGTGGATTTTATTGTTGGAACAGCGAGGTCGGCGCAAAAACACTAGGGATCGCGACATTCTACCTTCGCGCCGTGTGCGCCAATCGCATCCTCTGGGGCGTCGAGCATTTCGAGGAGATCAAGATCCGGCACTCCAAGTTCGCCGCCGGACGCTTCGCCCAGCAGGCCGAACCGGCGCTCGCGCATTATGCCGACGCCTCGCCGCGCGCGTTCATCGACGGCATCCGGTCGGCGCGCGAGCGCGTCATCGCCCGGACCGACGAGGACCGCACCGACTTTCTGCGCAAGCGCGGCTTCTCGAAATCCGAGACCACGAAGATCATCGAAACCGTGCTCAACGAGGAGGGCAAGCCGCCCGAGAGTGTCTTCGACTTCGTGAGCGGCATCACCGCGCTCGCGCGGACCAAGACCCAGCAGGATGGCCGGCTCGAACTCGAAGGCAAGGCACGCCAGCTCCTCGAGCAGGTCCGCTGATCGCGCACTTCCACCTGGCCGGCGCTCGACTTCGACAGGGTCGGGTGCCGGACATCCCCATGGAGACATTCCAATGGCCGATTATTTCACCTCCATTGCATTCGAGATCGCGGTGAGCGCGGCGGAAGCCGATCTTCTGAGCGAATGCTTCGAAGTCTCGCACACAATTGTCTGCGGTTTTCCCGGACGAGAGGAAGACGGGCTTGACGCGGCAAAGGGCTACTACGCCGAATGCAGCGACGCATTCCATGCTGCATTTCCGCCACTCGCACAGGAAGAAGACCCGTTCGCGGGATTCCTGCAAATCTGGACCGACCCGGACTTTCCGACCTTCGACGCCGATCTCTCGATCGAAGATGATGCCGATGGGATGCGCAAACGCGTTTTCATCCATGGTGACTGCGCAGACGTGGCTGCGATCGCCTCCGGAATCCAGGCGATATGCCTCTCGGCCTTGCCCTTCGGGTTCGAGTGGTCGACCAGCTGCTCGCGTGCCCGTCCCGGATCGCGGGGCGGCGGCTATTTCGTGATCACGCCCACCGAAATCCTGGGGGGCGGCACGGAATGGCTGATGAGCGAAGCCCTCAAGGCGTTGCCCAACGAGCCGGCAAAGACGCTCGGTTTGCCGATCATGACCAGCGCCAGCGCCGCGAGCATGGGATTTGCTCCGTTCAACGACGTCCCGACGCTCCCGATCGACATACCGGACGGCGGATTCACCGTCAGCGCCAAGTCGAGCGAGGGGCTGCGCGTCACTTTCTACTTCGGTCCCTATCGCACCGATGGCCCGCCGCGCTTTGTCGATATCCAGTATCACGATGCCGGAATGACCGTGCCGGACGGCGGAGGGGCTCCCGCGCCGGTGTTCGACATGCTGACGATCGCGGAAAAAGGCCGCCATCCTTACGACAGCCGCAAGTCCGCCATCTCGGACAAGCCGTCGATCGCCGTCCTGCTGCTCGATCGGCCCGACGATCCGGCCTGACACGCTGGTCCACCCTCCCACCATGAAACCCACGAGACCCGGCCATCGCGCCGGGTTTCGTGCATCTGAAGGATATGATCCATGCACAGCGAACCGAGTTCGGCGGCCGCGTCGACCGCGCCTCTCTACAGCCAGGTCACGTTCGATGACCGCGGCAACTTCCTCTACCAGGGTGATCTCCAGCGGCCGGGCGAAAGCCTCGTCGCGATCGTCGCCCGGCTCGAACCGCATCTGCGCGTCTCTTTCCCCAACGCGCGCTTTGCAATTCTCACGCAAAGCTTCTCCGGCGGTCGCAAGATCATCGCGGAGGTTCTCGACGCGCCCGAGGACCTCACCGGGCGGGACGCGCAAAACGCCTTCATCGTCACGGTCAAGGATCAGATCGAGCGCTTCGGCTTTACCCGTTCGAACATCTACCAGGACTCGCACCACTGCGCCTTCTTCTGCGAGGTCCGCATAGGACAACCCTATTGGGCGGCGTTGGCTGACCGGCGCGGATCAGGCAGCACGGTCGCGAGCATCGTATCGCTCGCCGCGTTCAAAAAGCGGGTGAAGCCAGGCGACCAGCTGAAACTCATCAGCGCACCGGGCTGGCATCGCGCCATCGGAACCACGCGGACCATCAAGGCCGTTCGGTCGAAAGATATTATCCTTGAGGGATCGAGCTATCTCACCCTCCCGCGTGCGGCGCAGTTTGCCTGTGACGGCACGCTAGTGCGGATCGCGATCGGCACCGAGGACCGTCCGGACGCTCATCTCTTGTACCAATGGCTCCCCGCCAAAGCGGCCTGAAGCCAGTCGTCTCGCTTCCAGCGTGACCGGCCGGGCACGCCGGATTCTCACCCCGCGACTGCGGGCCATTCCCGGCCATATTCCACCGAGGAGTAATATGATGAAAATTGACGAGATCGACACGGCATCGCCGGAACAGCTTGCTCCGATCCTGCATGCCGCCCTCCAGCGTTTGGGGCAACTCGGACGCACAGGCGCCGTCGCGCTCGCGGCGCTCGTTGGCGACGATGACGCCGACTTCGACGAGGCATCGGGCTGGATCGAAGACATCGCTTCCGGCGGGCTGCGCCGCTGAAGCCAGCAAGCATCCACCGACGCGAGAAGCCCGGCCACCGCGCCGGGCTTCTCATAGGCGCGCCCGCGCCGATCATCTCCCGAAAGGAATAGCCATGACCACCTCAGCCGCGCGCTATCGCGTACTTGAGCAGATCTACGACCTGCTCTCGAACTATCTCGTCGACGAATGCCCGGAAGATGAGCATTGGGAAGACTTCGACCCTGAAATCGACGGCCTCCGCACCACGGCAAGCGACCTGCTGGGCGCCGAGGCAGTGTCGCTGGCGGCAGCTCCAACCGAGCCGACTATCTTCTCCGTCGAGATCGAGTTCGTCAGCGGCCAAGAGCGCTTCGCCTCGGAGACCTACCGTATCGAGGCCTATGATTGGAGCCAGGCAAAGCGGGTCGCATTCGATCTGGCATCCGGCAGCGTCTACAATGACGAGCAACGCATATCGGATTTTGCCCGACGCGCGATCGACCGGACGCTCTCGGAGCCGGCCCCGCCATGCGACGAAGATGTCCAGTCGGAGGCCTCGACCCGTCCCGATCTGGATGCCCGCGCCGCAGCCGCGGTCTCGTCATGAAAACGCAGGCAATGACCACGGGCCTGCGAGTCACCTTGTCCAGGACCGAGTTGGACACGCTCCTGACCCTGCTGCGACACAGCGCGGCGCATCCATCGGGCGATCGGCCGTGGCTTCTGTCCGGCCGGCAGGCGACTCTAGCTCCCACGATCGTCGACCAGCTTGAAAAGGGACTGGTATCGCTCCGCTTGAAACAGGCTAAAGCGCGATCAAGGCGTGAAGCCCCGCGGCGGGAGGCCGAGCGCCGAGCGGCCCGCGAACATCATGCGTCGATCGACGGATATACGGTCTGGGGCATGTTGGGTGATTGGGCCGATATCTCCGATGATCCCGACAGGCGCCAATGGGCCGATCTGTTCCACCTGGACACCGTCCCGAGGACGCAGGGTGAAATCAGACGTGGCGTTTGGCGGATCTTCATCAGCAAAGGCCGGATCGGCTCCGAGGATTCCGTCGTCCTGCCCGGCGACTGCACCCTGACCGCGGACCGCGACGAGATTGCGGTTCTGGCCAGCCGGATCATTTCCTCGCATGCGCCATAATGGTTCGCCGAATTCCGCCGTGCCGCCGCGTGGAGGGAAGGTGGTGGTGAAGGGCGTGCGGCGGGATGTCCGTCGCCCGACCGGAGACCTGTCCATGCCAAACACTGTCCACCTGCCGCAGCATGCCGCGCTTGCGGTGCCCGAGCACCTCGCTGCCTGCGTCATCGCCCTTACGGCAGCCGAATATGAGGCCGCGACGATCCTGGCCTTCGATCCTGAGGCCAATATCTCTCCCGCCGCGCTGCAATCGGCACAGTCCTACGAGGACGACGCCCTTTACGGTCTTGCAGCCAGCCACTTCGAAGATGCCACATGGCGCCGGCTCGCCCGCGCCTGCGTCAGCGATGCCGATCATTACGATGACGCTCAATGTCTCGCGGTCTTCCTCGCCGAACGCTCTGACCCATCCATCGACAGCGCCGCGATGATCCAGGCCAGTCGATGGAGGGAAGGAGGTCGGGGACGGTGAGGCGCGATGGCCGTTATCGGTCGGATCAGCGCCTCGCTTTCTCTTACGACGAGGTGACTCATGGAACTCATTACCGCCGAAATCCGCGGAGCCCTTCTCGCCAATGGCCGGCGCGCCGCTCAAGGCGAGGATATCGACCCCTTGCCGGTCGTGAAGCTGTTCACGCCTGACGCCAACGCGACCTGGCTTCTCACCGAGGTGGATGTCGAAGATCCGGACATGCTGTTCGGCTTATGTGATCTTGGCGTCGGCAGCCCGGAACTTGGCTGCGTTTCGCTTGCCGAGCTTCAGCATATCCTCGGCGCGACCGGCATGTCGATCGAACGCGACCTCTGGTTCGAGCCCAAGCAGTCGCTCAGCGCATATGCCCGCGAAGCCGTCGCCGCCGGCTATATCTCGGCCTGAGCGTCCACGCCGCAAGATCATTTTTTCCAAACCCGAGCCGAGGGGCTGGCCGCATCGCGTGCCGGCCCTCGTGCCCGTGGGAGCGCCGACAATAGCCAAGGGCAGATGCCATGCAAATCGAACTGCGCAATATCGAATATAGCGAAGCGCTTTCGATCAATTCCACCGCTTACGCCGCGGAGGTCTGGATCGACGGCGAACTTGCCTTTCGCGCCCGTAACAGCGGCACTGGCGGCGCCGACTTCATCACCCGGCAAGGTCGCCCGACGGAAGACGAGGTGAACGCCTGGCTCAAGGCGAACCGGCCGCAACCCGTCATCGATGGCGTCCGCATCGACCATGATCTGGAATGGGAAATCGGCCTGCTGCTGAACCGGGCATTGGAACATCGGCGTCTGATCGAGCTGATGCAGACCCATCTGGTGACGATCGAGCATGGGCAGATCTATCAGTATCCGTTCGGTCGCTACGCCCGCGCCAACGTGCGCCTAGCCGTGCTGCGTGCCAATCCCGACGCCATCATACTGAACGACGCGGGTGAAGCTGGCTTGCACATGGCCCTCGACATCCTAACCGCCAACCATTGAGCCGACCGGACCATCGCCTAGGTCGGCCGGAAGTTTGGTCAGCCCACCAATCTCGCCACCCTCGATTCAGGGAGCATCTCATGTCCCGCAACTCGCCCCTACGGGGAAGGCTCGCTTCGTTCGAGCACGCCTATGCCGTCGCCGTCCAGAGGCGCCGGGAAACCGGCCGCTATCAGCTCGTGGTTCGGACGAACAATCCGACGCAACCCTTCCGTGTCACGAGCACCTCTCCCGAACCCGATGAAAATCTTCTGCTCCAGGTCGCGTGAAAATCGACCGATCAAAGAAAGGACCACCACGATGTCGACGAACGCTACGAACAAGGCAATGGTCCGTCCTGTTTGCCGCAACTGCGGAAGCAGTGAAATCGTCCGTGATGCCAGCGCCCGGTGGGATGTCACTGCGCAGGACTGGTCACTCACCGGCGTCTACGACTGCACATTCTGCGACAACTGCAACGGTGAAGGCGACAGTTTGGCCGAATGGATTGAAGCAGAGAGCACTAGCCCTGCCAATGTTCATCGTGACCACGCCTGAGGAGGATATCCATGGCCAATCGTGTTTCAGCGTCGATCGAATTGGGCGGATCGCTCACTGCGACCGACTATATCGAATTGTCGGAGATCATTGCCAGTGAAGGCCTGTCAATTGAATGGGACGGCGAACCCTTCGAACCTGATCATCGCGTTGCCGGTGCGCGGCTCAGTCTCTACGCGCATGAAGTCGCGTGGGGGCGGTTCGAAAAGCTCGAGACGTGGTGTGTTGAAAAGCGCCTGGTCTTCGCCAGATGGTCCGGCGCCTATGCCGGCGAATGGGGAGCCGAACGTGTCGTGTTTACGGGCGATGGCGCACCTGTATCATTCGCAGCGGATGAAGACGACACTGTCGTGATCAACCGTGGCACGGTCGAAAAGCTCGCATCGCTGGACGCAATCATCGCATACTTCGATGCGGCTGACGTTCGAGTGCCGCCACTGGTAGTCGAGGGGGACCCGAGCGAGGCACCTTCAGCGCAAATCAGCAATCCAACATCCCTCCAAGGTCCGCGTATCGGTCTCGCATAAGTGCATGTTGGATCGGGTGAGGACAGGCCGACAGGAAAGGACACGTCCAGCGCCGCAAGGGTGACCCCGAATGCTGAATGCGCTGGAGTCCAGCAGTAGCCCAACAGGTCCGTCAATCGCCGGCATCCCTCAAGCGCCCTTTGGCGGGAGGGGGAGGATGGATGAAGGCGGCGGTCTTCAGAGGAAGGCTGCGGATCGCGAGATGCCGCTCAATCCAGCAGCAGTTTCGATTGATCGTCACATGCTGCTTCCAGCATCAGGATCTTCATCATGCGTCTCACAGATGACCTCGCCGCCCGCAGACGGCTCTATACCTTTCCATTACCGACGGCGCCGGTGGTGGTGTTGATCGACATTCCCCGCCACTATGCCAGCGAGTCTCTTCCGCTCGGCCGATTTTATCCCATCATCGTCGAGACGGCGGAAGAGTTGGTCGAACTCGAAACTTTTCTGACAGCCGAACGGTCTGAGCCCGTCCCACCCGACCTGCTTGCGCGGCGTCCGAGCCACCTGGCCGCAACCTGCATCACCTTCTTCCAGTATTGCCCATCGGAACCCGGTTGGCCCTGGCTGCTGCTCTGCCATTGGCCCAAGACCTATACCCAACAGGTCGAGGAAGATGGCGAGATGCTGGCCCGCGATGCCTACACGATCGAGATGTTCACTGGGCAGTCGCAACTCCTGGCGGCGACCGCTCAGTTTGCCCGGATCCTCGGTTCAGAGGTCCGTATTCAAACCGTGCCCACCGAGGGCGTCGCCGCGGGCTACGCCTGACTGCATCTCCAATGGTTCCGGCCAGAAGCCGGTGAGTTAGACCGAACGGTGCTTCGCGTTCTGACGTTCCCGCGCAAGATCGAGAGCGTGGGACAGACGCATGGCAACCACGCCGTCCTCGGGGTCAACGAGGAGGTCCAGTGCCTCCTCCATCAACGCAATGGCCCGTGTCAGACCATCGGGTTCCTGATTCATGATCGTGCCCTTCCTCAAATCGCTCAGCCGGCTGGCACCCTCTACCAGAGAGGGTGCCGGCCCCTGAGCCGGACGATCGAAAACGCGACGATAGACGCGTGCCTGAACCTTTAGCTGCGAACAGCCTGGACATGCGCACAGGCCATCCGGCCGCGAAAAGCCATGCAGCCAGCTCTATCGTTCAGAGTTTCGACACTCCGGCCCACCACCGGTAGGCCGCGCTCCTATAGGCAGAACCCGGTTTGCTGCCAAGCGAACCGGGTTCAGGAATTCAGATTATCAAGCGGGGGCGCCTGGACCCGCTATTGGGGCACCCCAAATGAGGTCGATCAGCTCGATGCCAGACGCGCGGATTGCACGGGACGGAACATCTCCGCCCGGCTCTTCATCAGATCGGTGAGCCAGCAAAGATGCGACGCAGCGTCCGGGAGAGGGAGTTCGGCAACCGTATCGAACAGCGCCCGCTGGTAGGGAGAGCCCCGATCGAGAATGTCCCTAAGCCCCAGCCGGGCTGGACTCTCCTCGTCGACGATTTGTGCATTAGCCTCTCGCGCGGCGTCGAGAAACGCCTCTGCAAGCTCTTGCGCCTCGTAATAGCCGCCGTCGAGACCTTCGGACCGCGCAACATGCGCCAGCTTGCGGCGCACGAACACGATCTCAGGGTCACCTGTTGCGTCATCGAGCGGCAGGTTGAAGTCGAAATCAGCGAGATATTTTTCGATCATAATGCACCCATGCTTTCGGAGCGCATCAGAACATTTTACGAACAAAATTACAAGCGGACAATCGCGCCGGTTGTCCCGGACAGGCGCAATTCGTGGTTGCCCATGGTCTCTCGCACCCGTTGGCGGCCTCCCCATCCGAAGCGCATGCGGCCACCTTGGCGCGGGGCGCGGCGAGGACGCCGCACCCCGCAATCACCGTCGAACCAAGTCGTTCATCGCATCCAGAGCCACCTTTCGCAGTGTCTCGGCGTGACGGAACCGAACCGCTGTCGCAAGGGCTGCCTCCGGGCAAGAAGTTCTAGGAGATAAGAGGCCTGTCGACGGAATTACTTGATCCAAAGGTGTCGACAGGCCTCTTATCTCCTAGAACTTCTAAAGCCCGCAGCGCGACGTCCCTTGCGCCATCGGTCCGGTCCCGCCCCTTGAGCCCCGGCGAAAGGCGGCTCCGGATGCGATGAACGACGCGCCAGGCCTCGTTCTCCGATGATCAGGCAGGAATGCCTCCGGCATGCTTTTCTTGATTGAGGGCCGCTATCGCGTCCTCTTTTGTGGCTCAGGCTCACCAGACACGATGAAATCGTGTCAAGAAAACAATCACATAGATGGAATGGAGCGGAGGAAGTATAAAGAAGGTGCGGAAGGGAAAGGCCCGGAAGCAAGAAATTAAGGAGTAAAGGACATGAATATCGGTGAGTTTAACTTGAAGAATGGCCGCCTTCTCGGTTGGATTGCCACGCACACGATCGATCTTCCCCGCTTGGGGTTGCGTTCGGTCGAAAGCGAAAACGACCAAGCCCCGGTTTACGAAATCCTCGCGCAGAACGTCAGCAACCGCTGGGTTCAGATCGGGGCGCTTTGGGAAGCCACATCGAACAAGACCGGCGAAATCTTCCTTCAGGGAAACATCGACGATCCATCGATGCCGGAACCGCTCCCCATCGCGTTGTTCGGCACGCGAGAAGAGGGCTTCAATGTCGCATGGCGCAGGCCCAAGCGGCGGGACGACTTCGCGCCTGTTACGCGCTCGAATGGTGACAGCTACCGCGACGAACGCCCCCGCAACGCGGGCAGCATGGGGGAAAGCACCGCTGATGACGGCGGGGAGTATGTCGGGCCGGACGCCACCCAGAAGCTGGACGACGAAATCCCGTTCTAACCCAAGCCAACGACGGGCCGGGGGAGCGCTGGAACGCTTCCCCGGACCCTGACCGATGCAAGATCAATGGAGTAAGCACCCATGAACAAGACCACGGCTAAGCGCAGCATTAGCAGCTTTACGGACCTGCCGGAACTCTACGCGGAGATGACGGCAACGGACGCCTTTGAAGCCTCGTTCGGCGATCCCTTGCCCCTGACCATCATCGAACCCGGCGAGGATGCGGGCGAACATTACATGCCCGACCCGCTCGCGGCACAGGCGGAATGTGGCGGCATCATTGCAGCCATGTTCGACCTGTTGACCGACACCCGGCTTGACCCGCTCGCCCCGGAAATCGCTTGGGGTTTCGTCAACAGCTTCCACTTTACCGCCGGAAAACTGGAACGGTCCGAAGACCGCCTGGCCGACACTATCCGCGACATGACGCGGCGGCTCGACCCCGGCGAAGTGTTCAACAAGGAGCTTGAAGACAAGCAACTTGAATGCCAGTCGCTTGCCGAGCAGCGCGCCGCAGTCGAAGCCATGCGCGACTATGCCGCCGCCATGTATCAGGCATGTTCGGGCCGCGCATGGACCCCGACGAAAGGCTCCAAAGCCTCCCACATCACGACCGCCAGCCAGATCAGCGCGCTAGACTTCCTGCGCGCCCGTGCCGAAAAGCGCCGCGACCGATACGAGCCGCAGGGTCCGGTCGTCGTCGTATCCGGGCCTACCGACTGGCACGATTGGGAAATCATCTGGAACCGGCTGGACGTCATCCATGCCCGTATCCCGCATATGGCGCTTGTCACCACCGGCCAGCGCACCGGAGTAGATGCCTCCGCCGCCTCTTGGGCAGCCCGCAACGGCGTGTTTTGCATCAGCTTCGATCTGCAAGGACGCGGGAAAGGCAAGAAGCGCGCGTTCGACCGCAACAGGGACATTCTGGACTTGCTGCCAATCGAGGCGATCCTTTGCGAAGGCTCCGGCATCCAGAACCATCTATATGAACTGTTCAACCCCAAGTCGGGCGGACGGCGCGTGCCCACGCATGTCATCATGCGCGCCAGCCAGAAGGCCGCAACGCCCTTGCCCAAGACCCGCAGGCGCTTCGCCGCCTGACCCACCGCGCAAACCGCCAGAACATGGCCGATGCGGCTTCGCGCCGCATCGGCTTTTCTTGTGCAACAGGCCGCCGCCGCACCTGACGGCGCGGCGGCAAGGATCCCAAGAAAAGGGAGAGCGCACAGGGCGCGCGATCCCCGCTCAGGGGGAATAGTCGTGGCCCACGACATCCCCGGTCAGGACTTGGGAAGCGCCGCCTTGAGCGCGGCAATCGCGGTCTGCCCGTCCAACTTGACCAGAAGCCCGACCGCCTCGCGAAACTCGCGTTCCCCGATCGACTCCACCGGCAACGCGGTGACGATCGCGCCATAGCGTTCGCGCACGCGCCGCCGCGTCGTTTCCATTTCCTCAGCCAGCTTGCGGCTCTTCTCGGCCAGATCGGCGAGCCGCTCCCTATCGGACATTTTCGGCATGACAGCTTTCCTCATTCACTGCCGGTCCGTCCGCCGTCCGCCTTGTCGCATGACAAGCCGCGCGTCGCAATCGCCAGAGCATCGTCAAGAGAGCCGCCCGCACCATCATTTGGTGACGCAGCGACGCCGTCGCAGCGTGGCGAGGGACGCACGCCGCTTCGGCGTTTGTAATGCACCCTACGCACGGGTGCCTTGACCAGAAAAACACCTATAAACAATGCCTTGCTCTGGCAGACCTGTCAGCCAGCGGGCATTATCCTTGGCTGACACGTCTGCCGGCTCAGCGTGGGATATGCAAAAAGCCCAGCATTTCCTTATCCTTCCGCCGGCAGACATGTCTGCCACCTGCGATTTTCTTGCGATTTCCTGGCCTTTGGGCTATAAGGACAACGCTTCAAGACCGTCCAGGCGAAGCTCCATCGGAGCACCGCCTTGGCCAGAGTCACAATTCGTATCGACGACGCCCTCTATCTCCGGCTTCAACGCCGGGCGCGCAGCGTTGGCGTCAGCGTCGCCGAACTCCTCCGCCCCGCCATCGACCAGGCCGCCGATCCTCGAAGCGGCTATGTCTATACCACCCAGGACGAGATCCTGTCCGGCGTCATCCAGACGCTCGCCATTGTCGCTGCTTCGATCCGGCGGAGATCCCCGGAAACGCTCGAAGAGGGAATGGCCGACGCCAAGCAGATGCTCAACGATCGCGGCCTGCTCCCACCGGAGGAGCGGTCATGAGCATCTTTCGCAACGATACGTTGGGATCATGGACACGAGGCGGTCAGGCCATCGTTCACAATGTCCGGATGACCACGCAGGTCTTCATCCAGACCATGCTCGCCGGGCTCGCAATCTGGGCGCTGGGAACGGCGTGGTATGCGTTCGAGAAGTCGACCGACTACCATCGTTTCGTCCTCGTGAAATTAGTCGAGGCGACCTTCAAGGAAGATGCCGCGCCGGGGACACATGATCCCGTCCGTTTCCGCACTCCAGAGGGGAAAGAATACTGGACCTCGGCCGACCAGCTTCTCGAATCCCGCATCGCCAAGCAGGCTCTCAGGAAGCTCGAAAAGGACCTCATTCACGGGGCCGCAATCGCCGGCGGTGGAGCGATCCTCGCCCTCATCTGGGCATGGTTTTACTTCACCCGCACAGGCCGGGGCCTGGGCTCCAACGAGTATATCCGCGGCGCCCGGTTCGGGACCGCCGCGCAAGTCCGCCGCGCGCTCTGGCGACAGAAGAAGGGGAGCTTCGCGATCGGCGGCGTCGCCATGCCCGATGCCTTCGAACCGGAGCATATTCTGATCTGCGGCGCTCCCGGAACGGGGAAGACCAACCTCATCACCACCATGCTCGAAGGCATCCGCAAGAGCGGCAAGCGCGCTATCGTCTATGACACCGCCGGGAGCTTCGTCGAGAAGTTCTACCGCGAGGGACATGATGTCCTCCTGAACCCTCTCGACCAGCGCACCGACATCTGGTCGCCCTGGGTCGATGTGCCGCGGGACTATCACTACGACCAGATCGCGGAATCGACGATCCCCGACAAACATGGCGATCCCTTCTGGTCGAAGTCGGCCCGCGGCACATTGGTCGCCGTCTTGCGCAAACTCGCCCGGCAGCAGCACACCCTGATTTCGGTATTGCTCGAGCGCGTGCTCCGCTCTCCGGTCGCCGATCTCGCGGCCTTCGTCAAAGGCACCGACGCTGCCGCCTTCATCTCTTCGGAGGGGGAACGGACCTCGGCGGGCATCCAGGCCGAGCTTGCCTCGGTGATGCGCAGCTTTTCCTATCTCGACGACACCACCGACGGCTTCTCGATCCGCAACTGGGTCGAGAATGAGGAAGACGATAGCTGGCTGTTCATCACCGTGAAGGCGGACCAGCTCCCGTCGCTGCGTCCCCTTATCACCGTCTGGCTCGACATCGCGATCAGCGCGATCATGAGTCTCGCGCCCAACCGCGATCGACGCCTCTACTGCGTGATCGACGAGCTGCCGACGCTCCAGAAACTACCCTCCCTGTCCGACTTTCTTGCCCGTGCCAGGAAATATGGCGGGTGCGGCATCCTGGGTTTCCAGAGCTACCCGCAGCTCGAAGCCACCTACGGCATTCAGGACGCCGCTGCGATCACCGGCTATTGCTCGACCTGGATCGCGCTGCGCGCCAACGACACCGCCACCGCGAAACATGTCAGCGAGAATCTCGGCCAGGTTGAGCAGGTCGAGGCCAATGAAGGCATGTCCTACGGCGTCAACGACATGCGCGATGGCGTGAACCTGTCGCGCATGCAGGTCACCCGCCCGCTAGTGATGCACACGGAGGTGACGAACCTGCCGAACCTGTCCGGCTATCTGCGCTTCGGGCGCAATCTGCCGGTCCTTCGCTTTACCGATCGATTCAACCCGATCGCTACTATCTGCCCCGCCTTCGTGGAGCGTGTGACGCCACCCAACAGGTTGCCGGTCGGCGGTGCGATCATCGGCCAGATGCGGGCGGCCGCGCAGGCGCGCGCCGCCGCTGCGCGGGACGCAGGCAACCGCCCACCTGATACGCCGCCTGCGCCGCCCCCTCAGCCGGATCTGTTCGACGAGGAAATCGACCCGGCCGATGCGACGGGTCGTGAAGCCCCGTCCCAGGTGCCGTCCGATGACAGCAAGGCAACGCCCGGCAAACCGGTCTCCGAACCGCCCACGCCAGATGATCCGGCCGGGCCTGTCACCTTCCTGGGGGCGGCGCGCGGTCGGATGAACGTGCCCCTGGAGGCGCACGCAAGATCCGATGGCCCCCGTGACCGGGCGAGGCCGGCATGATCCATCCCCGCCGCCTCAAGGGCACGCCCACCAATCTCGCGCGGTACTACACGATCGGCGACTACTATTCGAAAGGCAGCGACGAACACAGCGAATGGGGCGGCAAGCTCGCCGCCGAACTGGGGCTCGAGGGCAAGGTCGATCCCGCCCGGTTCGAGGAACTGTTGTCAGGCAAGGTCGGCGACCAGCAGCTCGGCCGCCGCCGCAAGGAGGGTGTCCAACACCATCCTGGCTGGGACTTCGCCGTCAACGCCCCCAAGTCGGTTTCGATCATGGCGCTCGTGCATGGCGATGAACGGATCATCGCCGCCCACGAGCGAGCGGTTGGCGTTGCCATCTCCTATCTTGAGGAGAACGCCGAGCTGCGCCGCCGGGTCGAGGGCGAGATCGTCCACGAGACCACCGGCCGCCTGCTGTTCGCGCGGTTCACCGAACATAGCAGCCGGGAGCTGGACCCCCATCTTCATACACATGTCGTCGTCATGAACATGACGAATACGGCCGATGGCGAAAAGATCGTCAGTCTCGAAACCCGCGCCATGTTCACCGAGCAGATGGTCGCGGGCCAAGTCTATCGCAACGAGCTGGCCTATTCCCTGCGCGAGATCGGGTATGAGGTCGAGTTCGATCCCAGGCGCGGCCTGTTCGAGATCCGGGGCGTCCCCGAAGCGATGGTGCGCGATATGTCGCAGCGTGCCGAACAGATCGAGGCGCACGCCAGGGAGCATGGCCATGTCGGGCAAGCCCAGCGCGCGAAATCCTTCTACGCCACGCGCCGGGCCAAGGAGAAGGTCGGGCTCGACGACCTCCATGCCCGTTGGACCGATCGCGCACGTCCCTGGCAGGCGGAGATCGACCGTGTCTCCGAACAGGTGTGTGAAAAGGGCGAACAATCGATCATCCCAGATCCCAGAACCGCCGCCCGCGCAGTGCTGTTTGGCATCCGCCAGACGGAAACGCACGAGGCGGTCAACAATCTTGGTCGCTACTATCGCACCGCGCTCGCCTCCCATGTCGGTGAAGTCCGGCTCGGCGAGGTGCGCCCCCTGGTCGCGGAGCAAGAAGCCAGGATAAAGCTCCTGCGCACGATCCGGCAAACAGGCGACCAGACCCTGCTGAAGGGGCGGACCAGCCTGCGCACCGTCCGGCTGGAACTGGCGCTGTCCGAACATTTGTCCCTCGCCATGGGAGATGCCGCGCCTGCGGCCACGCCGGAACGCCTGGTTGAAGCCGCGCGCGCCGCCGGTCTTACCGAGGCGCAGAGCGCCGCCCTGAACGGGATCGCGCTGGGCACGGACCGGTTGGTGGCCATCCAGGGGGTCGCGGGGTCCGGAAAATCCACGCTGGTAGGCGCGCTGGTGCAAGCCGTTCGGCCAGACCGGGAGGTAATTGCACTGGCACCGACATCGTCGGCGGCGGCCGATCTGGGTGCCAAGGCCCGGATCGAATCCCGAACGGTCGCGGACCTGCTCGCGACCGGCGGCCGCGACATCACCGACCGCCATATCCTCGTCCTCGACGAAGCGGGGCAGCTCGGCAACCGCCAGGCCATGCGCATGCTTGAGATCAGCCGGCATACCGGTGCGCTGTTGATCCTCATCGGCGACACCAAGCAGACGGGCGCGATCGAGCAAGGCAAGGCTTTCTGGCTTCTGCAGAAGCTCGGGATGCCAACCAACCTGCTGACCGAGTCAAGGCGTCAGGAAACCGATGCGATGAAGGATGCGGTCTCCCTGGCGCGCAAGGGAGACTACGCCGCCTCGCTCGGCGCGCTCGATCGCGTCACCACGGCGGCGACCAGCGAGGATCTGGCGAAGGATATGGTCGCGGCCTGGACTCGGCTCAAACCGTCAGGACGTGCCGCCACCAATATCCTCGTGCTCGACAACGCCACCCGCCTCATCGTCAACAGCCAGATCCGCGAAGTTCTGAAACGTGAGGGGGCCGTCGCTGCCGAGGACCGGCGGTTGGAAGTGCTGACGCCCGCCGGCATGTCGGATCAGGAGAAGCACTTCGCGCGCTTTTATTCGGGCGGACAGGTCGTCATGTTCAGCCGCGACAATGCGGGCCTCGGGATCGCTAGCGATGCCGAATATCGCGTCGTCGGCACCGGCCGAGACAGCAAGGGCCGACAGGTCGTTCGCCTGGTCGATCAGAACGGCCGGACGATCGCGTGGAATCCACGTCTCGGCAAAGCCGGCCACGTCAACGTGTTCATGGCGGAACAGCGCGACCTTGCTGAGGGTGACCGCATTCAGTGGCGCCTGGTCAACAAGGACCTTGGCCTCAAAAACGCCGAGCGGGGAACGGTCCAAAAGCTCGACGGAATGGTAGCGACGATCCGGTGGGATCGCGACAAGCGGGTGGAAACAGTTGACCTCGGCATCCACAAGACCTGGGACCATGGTTACGCGGAGACCGTCTATTCCGCACAGTCCAAAACCTATGCCCGCGTCTATGTGCTGGCGCCTGTCGAGTCCGGGCTCGTCAACGGCCAGAACTACTACACCGCGATTACCCGCGCCCAATATGGCGTGAAGCTCTGGACCGAGAGCCAGGAGCGGCTCGCCGCGAAACTGGCCTCGCGCTCCGGCGAAAAGACATCGTCGATCGAGGGCCTCGGACGCCTGCGCACAGACAGCCATCGCGTGCGCGGGACTCGCCACAAAGATCGTCTCGATGAAGCGCGGCGAAGCAACGCCGAGAAACGAGATGTTCGCCTCTCGGAGCGCGAAGAGCGCGAACGGCAGACCCGCGAACGCGCCAACCGGGAGCCGCGCGGCATCGGCGAAATCCTTGCCAATCGTGCCCATGAAGGCGCGACCGCGCTCGACCGCTTCCTGCGCGGGACCCTCTCGCGCGGCCAGGACCAGGGCTCGGCTCGCACCGACAGCTCCGAACGCGCCGATCCCGCACCGCACACCCCGCAGCCGCAACCCGACCATGGTCATGACCATGGCGGGCATGACCGATAGGAAATCCCATGACCATGACGCAGTCCTTGTTGATCCTTGTGCTCGTCGCTGCTCTTTTGCTGGTCTACCGGCATTATCGCGTGCCGATCCGGCATCGCTGGCGCCGACGCCAGGCCAGGGAGATGCTCGCGCAATTTAGCGGGCGCGACCGTCATCAGCCCGCCGTCCTGCACTTTTCCCGCCTGCGCGCGATGGATGCCCTCGCGTTCGAGGAGTTGCTGCTCGAAGCGTTCGAGCGCCGCGGGTTCCGGGTCATCCGAAATCAGCGGTATAGCGGTGACGGCGGCATCGACGGGCAAGTCGTGATCGCCGGCCGCACCTGGCTCATACAGGCGAAGCGCTACACAAGCGCCATTCGGCCCGAGCATGTCCGCGACTTCACGGCGCTCTGTTCGCGGCATGGCCAACCCGGACTGTTCATACATACTGGCCGCACCGGCGGGCAGAGCAGAGAGGCGCTCGCGGGCCTCGCGGACATCGAAATCATTTCCGGACAGAGGCTGCTTGCACTCCTGACCGGCGCGCCCTTTGCGGTCCCGAGCCGGACGAGCAGCGGACCGTCAGAACACCACATGCCCGGTGGGTCGCGACCGCAAGATCGTGATCGTGGGTGGTCATCATGAGCGCCCGTTGTCAGCATCGCCCATTCTGGGTGCTATTCTATGCCGTGACAGCATTTATGGTCGCTCCCACCGATGCGGCAGCAAAATCCTCCAGGGAAGATGACGTCCGCATCGGGCGCTGCATCAAGGCGGCCGCGCGGGGCCGGCCATGGCTCGAACAAACGCTATGGGGCCTGCGCGACCAGGAAGCGGGATGGCTGGGCGCCGAGATCACCAACAGCAACGGCACCCATGATCTCGGGCCATTGCAGATCAATAGCTGGTGGGTGCCGCGTTTTGCCCGGATGCTCGGCCGTGAAGAGCGACACATCCGCCACTGGTTGCGCTACGATCCGTGTTTCAATGCGGAGGCCGCACGCTGGATATTCCTCGCGGCTTTGGAGCAGACCGGCGACTATTGGAAAGCGGTCGGCGTCTATCACAGCCCGACGCCCTGGAGGCAGCGACGCTATGCCCTGCTGGTCGCGGGACATATGCGCGAGCGGTTTAATAGACGGTAAGGAACAGGCTCGACATAATTGAGATGTACGCCCGGCGATGCCACTCCACCTTAAGCGCGCCAAAGAAGAAACCGATGACCGACCGCTCCCTGTTCCGATTCAGCCCAGAGGACGATTTTCCGCCCTTTCCCGGTGAATCGGCGCAGCGCCAGAGCCATGGTCTTGCCTCCTTACTGTCCATCCTGATCGAGGCTGCGCGATGCAACGTCATCGATGCGCCAGGCAAGGCGCCGGATGATCCCTCGATCGTCGATGAGTTCGACCGGTTGGTCGAAGCGGCACACGGCTTCGAGATCGCGCCTGATGCGCGCTTGGTCGACCATTTCTGGACCCATGGCGAGCCGTTTCGGCGCGGCGAAGTCGCCGAGCGGCTGCGCGATAGTAGCAAGCATTCGGCCATGTCTGTTGATGGCTTCCTGGCGCTCTACGGAACCGACGTGGAGAGCCCGATACTATACGGCCCCAATATGATGCCCTTTCGGGTCAGTCAGGCGATCGAGAGGCCATCAGGCATTTCTGGACCATTCCTTGTTCTGGTCGGATGTCGATTAGCGCCTGACGGGCGCGCTGAAGCCCCACTCGCATACGCCCAGCCGATCTTCCATGGTCGCCGGTTCGTGCCGGTGGCGTCCGAGCTGGAACGTGACGTTCTCCGGGCACTGGAGCAGCTTCAGGTGGCGCTCGACGCGCAGGGGGTTGATTGCAGGATCGAGCGCGTCATCGGGAGACCCGCGCGCCGCGATGCCCCGACCATCGAATTGACCATTTCCCGGCAAGATAGCCCCATTTGTACGGTGCGGTTCGCGGTCCAGGCCAACGAGACCATGGCGCCACCCTCCCGTGAGATTGGTTTTATCGTGACACCAGAGACATGGGCGGATGGCGGCTTTGTCGCCTGGCTGGAACGGGCGATCCTGCAATAGCGCACCAGCCTCCATCTGGACAACTTGTGCAGATTATCTATATTGGGCAGAAAGGATGTGCCCATGAATCACGCAACGCTCAGAACCCGCCGCGACGCTGTTGAAGCGGTCACGGAACTCTTCCAGCAAAAGGTCGGCGCGGCCAGCATGGTGGCGCTCAGGGAACTGGTTGCGGCCCTCCAGCGGCCGAGCCCGGTTGGCGATACCCTCGCGCGTGCGGTGGTTTCCATCCTCGACGAGACTCCTGCCGCGCGCAAGCTCGCGGGGAGCGGGCTCGGTGAAGTGTTGTCCGAGACCGATGCTGAAGCACGGCTCGACACACTGACGGTCGATGACGAGAGCGATGAATGGGCCGCTACCGAATTGCTGGGCGCCGGCGAGACGGCCGCACGGCTGGGTATCGCGCGAGCCTCCCTCGATAACTGGCGGCGCGCTCACAAGATTCTCGCCTTTCGAAAGGGCGTGCGCAATTTCGTCTATCCGGTGCGCCAGTTCGCGCGCCAGGGGCCGCTTGAAGGTCTCGATCGAGTGCGCCAGCACTTCGATGCGGACGATACGGCATGGGAATGGCTGGTGACGCCGAACCGGTTTACGGGCGGCATCGAGCCGATCGAATGGCTGCGCAGGGGCAAGGTCGATGACGTTGCGCACGCGGCCGAAGGCGCGCTTGATTACCAGTGAAGCTCGACCTGTCGCGTATAGCGGCGCGGACCGCACCGCTGGATCTGGATGCCTGGCCGCGTATATTCCCGGCCAGGCATCGCACGACGCCAACCGAGGCAGGTTTCGGCTCGAGCCGCTTCTCCAGTCCGGGTAACCAGTTTCGCGTGCTCTACGCCGCGCAGGATTTCACTACCGCTTTTGCCGAAGCCGTCGTGCGCGACCGGTTTGTCGGAAAGCAGCGGCGGTTTCTCTATCGTCCCTATCTGGAGGAGCTTGTCGCGACGGAGATCAGCACCCTTCATTCACTCATGTTGGTCGATCTCAGTGGGCCGGCGGCGTACGAAATGGGCGTCGATACCGATGCCAAGGGCGCACGAGCCCACCTTACCGGTCAGCGGTTCGCCGAGGCGCTGCACAAACAGACCAAAGCCGATGGCATTCTGTTTTCTTCGCGCCTGACGAACTTGCCTGCTGTGGCCATCTTCGATCGCGCATTTGGGAAGATTGCGGGCTCGTCTACGGTGGATCTTCTTCGTCTCGCGGCAACCGCTGACGAAGTCGCTCGCTTGGGTATAACAATCAGGCGCCGTGCACTTAGAAGTAGTTAAGGAACTGGGACTGCTGTTTATTTTTCGGGTGATGTGCTATATTCACGCAGAAGGAATTTGGCATGATCTCGATTTCGTCAACCAACGATCAATCTGCAAAAACCGCTGGGAATGCGCGTCCATCGGCTTCCAATTGGCTCTGGAGACCTTGGTACGCCAAGCTCTGGTGGTTTGCGATACCGATCTGGTGGGCGGGGATGGCCGGGGCTTCGGTAATCGAGCCGCTATCCCGCTTCTACGACAGTGCAGCGGCGGGCTTTCTCAACGTCCTGTTTTTTCCAATGACAGCACTGTTGGTTCTTGGGATCGGCTACGCACAGAGCTGGCTGGATGGCTTTATGCGGCCCGGTGCGTCGACAACAACCAACTTTGCGGATTTGGCCGATGTTGAGGACGAATATCTCCGCGCATTCGAGGAGATCAACGCAACCACCGACATTCACGATCCAAGATCTGGAACCTTGTATGTCGGCAACGCGATCAGTCCTAACAATGGCGGCCGTATCAGCGTTTCTTGAAGCTGCTGTCTCCGTCACCGGAGCTACCGTCGATATCAGTCGTGAAGCGACCGGATTTGAGGACCGATGACTGCTCGAATGACGTCAGGGGGCCGGTGATATCGAACGTCTCGCGTCCTGAATCCGCATCGCCGAGGTAGCGGTTGCGCATGCCATCCGGTCCAAGGATTCGGTTTGAAAGTTCACGAGAGAAAGTTGCCGCCGGATCACTGGATCGTGCAGCGGCGCGCTCCGACGCGGCGATGGCATTGCGAACATCGTAGTTGACGATATCGAGGTTCGACTGTGCAGTTTCGCTCGTGATGCCAACATCGCGGCTGTTGAAACCGAGCTGCGCGCCGGTTCGGCCAGTGGTTGAACGGCTCTGCCGCGGTGACTGGCTTCCATTCCCCGATTGCCCACGCCGCCCGGTGCCGCCAGACGCCTCCGATTCCGAAGTATTGACCGAACCGCCTACGTCGAGACCGACGCTGGTTCCCATCGTGACCTGATCCTGCGCGGATCGCGACAGCGACCGCTGCCAGCCCGTTTGCCCAATGATGGCCTGGACATCGCGCTGGAGCGTGTCGGCCACCTGCGGCTGCAATCGCCAGTTGCCGTGCCGGTCCATCTCGAACCCGCCGCGCAGCCAGTTCTGCATCATCGCCTGGCCCTCGGCGCCACCGCCCATAAAATGCTCGATCGTGTCCGGGCCGGCCTGTTTGCCCGCTTCGAACCGCGTGCTTGTATCGCTGCGCCCGGATTGCTGGAACCCGACCGAGCTGGAGACCAGCACATCATTCTCGGCGAAGCTGAACCTTGCGCGTCCGCCATTGGCGATCGCACCGAGCTGGCTCTCGTTGATGAGGCCGCCGCGCCACATCTGGGCCGCGGTCTCGGGCGTGAGATTGAGGCTGAGATCGCCGTTCTGCGCCATCGCGATTTCCCGCTTCGACATATCGACGCCATGCTCTTGCAGCAGGCCTTGCATGCGGGTGAGGCGCTCATTCTCGACGATCCGGGTGAGCCGTTCGTTGCGGGCGCGATCGGCAATACCGGTAGCGCCGCCCTCGGCCATGTCGGTCTGATTGCCGACCCCCTGGCTCAAGGTGCGGACGAAGCTGTCGAGCTGTGCCGCCTGGCGCACCGACATGCCGGCCGCGGCCGCGCCTTCGGCAAACCCGGCATTGTCGGCCTGCCGGCGCTGCTCGCCGATCCGCGCAGCCGAGCGGGTGCCGTCGTGACCGACCTCGCGCTGGGCATCGAGCTTGCCCGACCGCTCGGCAAAATCATAGCCCGCCGCCTCGCGCGTACGGCCATAGACGCTGGTGCCCTCGCGCGCTGCCTCGGCCGTGGCGCCGTCGGCCGTACCGACCTGCACGGCGGCGTTGTAGGTTTCGAGCGCGCGCAGAACCTGCGCCTCGTTGCGGCCGGTGGCGCGGGAGAGCTGCGAGATGGCGGTGGAACGGGCCTCACCCGAAAGACTGTTGATGAAGGAGGTTCGGCGGGACATCTCCTGGACCGGAATCCCGAGCATGGCGGCGGCGTTGCGCTGCCCTTCGGTATTGCCGGTCCGGTGTGCCTGCTCGGTCGCGACGTTGCGGCGCTCGAGCCCGGCGACATTGTCGCCGGCGAAGTCCCGACGGCCCTCCATCGCGCCGACCTGGACCTGCGCGCCGGTCAGGTCGTTGCGCAGCATCTGCTGCTGATCGAAGGTGTTGGCGATCAGCTTGGCGAAGGTCGGATCGGCCGAGGCTTGCCCGATCACGGTCGAGGCCTTGAGCGCGGCATCTTTCGGATCATAGCCATTGCGCTCAAAATGCCGCTGCGCGCCCTGCATCATCATGTCGTAGGATCGCTGATCGCCGAACGCGCGCCATTGCACCATCTTCTGGGCGAAGGCGGCAAAAGCCCGCTCGCCCGACTGGCCCTCACCAAAATAGCCGGTGCCGAGTGCCCGCAGCGCATCCTTCTCCGCGAAGTTGTGGATCGCGGTCGTCGCGGCATTGTCGCGGACCGCGCGGACGGTCGCCGGATCGGACAGACTGCGGCCGGTAAGCGCGGGCGAGAGTCCGCCAAGTTCGCGCGCGGCGTCGAGACCGCCCAGCGCCGTGGCGGCCGTGCCTGCCGCGCCGCCACCTTGCTCTCCAAGATAGCGGCTAGCAGCGCCGAAGGACCGGTTGGCGCCGAAGCTCGACCGCTCGCCAAAATCCCCGAAGCTGGAAGAGGACCCGGCGCGTGCCATGGTGCCCGACGCCGATGCCTGCGCCTCGAGCGCGCCGGCATATCCCTCGCGTGTGCCGAGCGGGGCGGCAGCCGCCGTGCCCTGACCCTGCACACCGAGCGCGCCGCTGGTGAAGGCGGTGAACACATTGCCGCTGAACCGGAACACCGTGAACACAAACGCACCCGCAAGGCCGGCTGCGGCAGTGCGGAAAGACCCGAAGATCGCCAGTGCCTTCATCGCGGCCGAGGGCGCCAGCATCCAAGCGTTGGCCGCGACATTGTTGGAACGCATCTCTGCCAGCACATCGGTCGCCCGGCCAAGGGTGAGCTGATAGATACCGGCATCGATCACGCCCCACAGGGCCACAAACACGAACAGACCGAGCGCGAAGCTCGCGACCCGCAGGTTGATCGGGGTGAGGATGAACAAGAGCGCGACCGGCATCATGAACAGCATGATCCCGAACACCGTGGCGCGGATGGTCGGCATCCATTCATTGGCGGTGGACATGGTGGCGAGCCCACCGGAGACCACGGCGCGGTTGGCCATGACGCGGGCGGCGGTCGCCGGACTGTCCTCGAACAGCACGTCGCCGACCGTGTTGCCGAGCAGTACATTGGTCAGGAATTGCTGGAGCGACTGCGGCGCATCCATCATCATCTGGCCCATCTCGCCGAGATTGGCGCGGCAGCGCTGAAGCTGCGCGGCATTGGCGATGTCATAGCCGGTGCGGGTGCAGACCTGCGCGACATAGCTGTCGAACAGCGCCGGCTCGGAGAGGCGCGTCGAGATATGCTCCCAGGCCTCGTTGCAGCTCACCGTCGTTCCGGCCTTGTCCGTGGAGGAGTAGACGGTGCTGAACGTGGCTGGCCCGGCCATCGCGGCGAAGGCCGCGGGCAAGTCCGTCGTCGTGCGGAAGAGCTGATCGTCGTCGACGCCATAGGCGGGCGATACCCGCGCCACCGGATAGCATTGCCGCACATAGTCCTTGATCGTCGCATCGAGGAATGTGTCGGTCATGGGGCCGCGGGGTGACGCGGCATTGAGGAACAGGTCGAAGCTATGGCCGCCCGCGCCAAACTCCAGCTTGGCGTTGGGATCGGTCGTATTGTCGTCGATGACCTCGGCCAGCGCCCGTTCCATCATGTTGGTCATGCCCGCGACCAGCACGATGAGGTTGGGAACGTCGCCGACGGGCTGATAGGCGTTGCGTACCCGATCATAGACATGGACCGTGCCGGTCGTGGCGACGAGACCGACGAATAGCCCGACGCCGATCAGCATCTGGAACCCGAAGGCGACAAGGCCCATGCCCTGGCCGCGCAC
Organism: Sphingobium arseniciresistens; assembly: GCA_029167225.1. GTDB lineage: Bacteria > Pseudomonadota > Alphaproteobacteria > Sphingomonadales > Sphingomonadaceae > Sphingobium > Sphingobium arseniciresistens. The sequence goes on along the minus strand of JARFNK010000010.1, from coordinate 104,777 downwards.
GCTGGCGAGCAGGACGCCAAGCGCGATGCCCACGACAGCGACGATCAGCACCAGCGTCTCATAGCGCGGATCGCCGAAGATCATCGCCACCAGCCGGAACGCGTCCACCGTCTCGGCGAAGCCGTCATAGGTGTGGAAGCTGGTATCGATCGCCATCGCGGGCGTTGCGGCGAAGACAGCGAACAGGGCAAGAAGGCTGCGAACCAGACGGGTCATGATGCTCGGCTCCGGGTCAGCGGTTGCGGTTGGCGGCCGCGCCGGCGGCGTCGCGGGCGTCGCGGTCACGCTGGCGGACCACGCCGGCATAGTTGGCCGACAGGTTCGCCTGGCTGAGCGCTGCCATATAGGACTGGCGCATCTGCGCGCGCTGGCGCAGCACCTCCTCGCGCAGCCCGCCGAGCTGCTCGATCCCCTTGGCGAGAATGCGGGTCTGGCAGGCCTTGGCATTGCCCGCATCGCTGGCGCCGGCGGCGTTCACGCCGCGCTCGGCATTGGTGACGGCAAAGTCGATCGACCGGGTGAGATCGTTGAGCATCTGATAGGCGAGCGTCAGCGCGACCAGTTCGTCGGTGTCGCCGATCACGCTGTCGACGACGCCTTGCCGGACACCCCATTCGAGCAGGCGATAGACCGGCAGCGTGCGGACATTGGCGACGAACTGCTTCTCTTCGGCTGTCAGAGCCGAGCGCGTGCGGATCTTCAGCGCGATCGAGTCCATGCGGGCGCGGGCCAGGACCAGTGCGCCCTTGCCGCTGCCATCGACCGCACAGTCGGCGGAGCTCGGCGGCACCGCGATCGCGCGCTTCTGAACCTTGCCCGACAGGAAATCATCGACGCTCTCGGTGTCCTGGCGCGGACAGGCGGGGATCGCGGTGAACAGCGGCACCTTGTCGGCCGGGTCCCAGCGCATATAGACGTCGCCGACCCGGGCGCGCATGACGCCAGCCCAGTCGGACGCACCGACGCGGGCGGCGGCATGGGCGAGCAGCGAGCCGGTCTTGAAGATCTCGGTGACCTCGGCCGGACAGTTCTCCAGCGCATCGCGCAAGTCCTCGGTCGGATTGCCCTGGTTGGCCTGGATCTTCTCGCGGCTGTGCTGATAGCTTTTCGAGAAACCTTCGCGCACCGACTTGTAGCCGGTCATCTCCTCGATGATCCCCGACATATTGTCGTCGCCTTTGGCGATCTGAACCATGCGGTTGGCGAGGCGGCAGTCGTTGACCTGGATCGAGTTCAGGAAGTTGGTCGCGGCCTCCATCTTCGAGATGATGTTGCCCATCTTCTCGTCGAGCGTTTCCAGGAGATATTGGAACGCCACGGCGGGAGCGGCTTGCAGGATGCTCTCCAGCTTCTGCACTAGATAATCGGGGTCGAGGAACGACATGCCGCCAAGGAACATGTCGATGCCGCCGCATCCGGCGCGCACTTTGGGCAGGGTCACGCTCATCAGATAGTCGTTATGGACGTCGACCCGGCCCGACATGCCGCCCGCGGTCACATAGCCGCGCGTCTGATCCTCGAAGCTGCCGGGGCTGGTGTAGGTCACATTGTCGAACCAGCTTTCCGCCCAGCTTTGCGCGGAGGCGGGTGTGGCGGTCGCGGCGATGGCGATGGAGCTGGCGAGCAAGGTCAGGCGGGCGCGGAGTTTCGCCATGGCAGGCTTCCTTTTCGAGACGATGCGAAGAACTGGCCCGCCATGCTCAGTGTCCTCGCTTGCTGGGATTGGGGCGCGTGGGATCACCCACGATCCCGGTGAACTTCGCCATGCCGCGCACGCCGACCGCGGGCTTCACGCCGGTCAGCATCTTGGCAGCGAGATAGAGATTGCGCGCAAGGTTTGGCGCGTGGTCGGTGCCGATCGCTATGGGCACGATCCGGTTCGGATCTGACACCGGGCGCACCCAGGCCACCGGATGACCGACCCACGGCAGGCCCAGGCGCCCGGAACGCAGCATCGCTTCCTGGCTGCCGATCGTGCGGATCTGCCAGCCATAGCGGCGGCCGAGCGATCCGAGCTTGGTCCAGAGATCGGCGCAGGGGATGCAGCCGGGCGCCGTGCTCATCTCGACAATATAGGCCGGGGCCTGTCCGGTGAGCGTCTCGGCAAAGTCGGGGGGCCAGTCGCGCGTCACCGGCACACGGCCGAGCCATTCGCGCATCGCGGCCTCGGTTGCGACCGGGTGGATGGCCGCGCGCATCGCCTGTTCACGCGTGACGGGTTGCGCCGACGCAGCCGGGATCAGCGCGATCGAAGCGAGCAATGCGAGCGCGGCCCGGCCGGTCATCGCTGAGGGGCCACACTGGCGCCGACCAGATCACCGCCGAGCACGCGCGGATCGGTGGCTGATACCGGGCCGTTGGCAAGCGCGTCGAAGAACCCATCCTCTTCGCCCGCGCCGGTCATGAACTGCTCGGGACGGATGTCGCCCGCCAGCAGCCGCACCGCCTGATAGGCCATCTGGATGAGATTGGGATAGGCTTCGACGCCGCTCGCGATCACCATGCGCTGCTGGCTGTTCCGCCGGATGATCATGGTGGTCGGCGTGACCTCGACCCCGAACCGCTGGGCAAGCTCGGGTCTGCGATCGATGTCCATCAGCGTGACCTGCCAGCCCATCTCCTCCTGGAAGCGCTGGACGATCGGCCATTGCACGCGGCAGTATCCGCAGGTCGAGCGCGAGAACATGACGAGCGCATATTCATTGGCGCGGCCGCGCAGATATTGGCGGCGAACCTGATCCTTCTGCGCGGAAAGCTGGTCGCGTGCTTCGCCGACCATCGGGTTGGCGGACTTGGCATTGAGTTCGGGATGCTGGAGCATTGCAATTTGGGTCACGCCGGCAAAGGCGCGCGCCTTCCTCCGGGCGAAATCCTGCAAGCGCCAGAAGTCGGCGACCGCATCGACCGTGAGCACGGTCGCGGCATAGTCGCGCTGCTGCTCGATCAGCTTGCGGATCTTCGGCGGCGTCCAGGTCGCCAGTTCGGCCATCGGAGGGATGGAGGGCTTCACCAGCGCATCGGGGTCGTTCGGCACTTCGGCGGGCTTGGGCGGCGCCTGATACCACCAGTAGCCGGTGCGGCGTTCGTCGGGCTGCTGTGCCTGCGCGGCCGGGGCCACGAGCATCGCGACCGCCGCCAGGCTGGAGGAGAGCCGCTTCACAGCAGCTTCTCCATCCGGCGCAGGCGCTCGATCTCGACCGGACCATAATAGCGGCTGTCGAACCCGCTGACATGCGAAGAACCGACGAAGATAGTGCCTGGCAGGATCTGGCCGTTGTCGGGCTGCCAGTGCTCGAGTTCCTGCCCATTGTGGCCATAGGGCTTGCTGACGCCGAGCAGGCGCTCGTTGCAATAATACCAGCCATCCCATTTGCCGGGAGTCATCGAGGGCTTCTCGATCATCGAGATGCGGTCGCCCGGCAGGCACAGCGCATATTTGGTGACGGTCACCGGCTTGGGACCGGCGAGCGGGTGTGACAGCGTGAACGAGACCAGGTCGCCGCGTACGATAGGTCCCGGCGCTTTGCGGATCAGATAGGCCTCGACCGACGGGCTCATCACGATCGTCACCTGCGGCAAGGCCCAGAAGGTCAGGAGGCCGATTGGCAGGACGATGCCATAGGCCTTCCAGAGTTGCTCCGGGCGCGGCGGCTGGCCGAGCCCAGAGCTGCCGAGCGCGACGGCCGCCTTCAGCGGCAACTCCTTAAGTTCGAACCAGCCCGCCTTAGCGGCCCTGTAGGCGAGCCTGAGCATCGCGCACCTCCTTCTTGCCGCCGAGGCGGGCATATTCTTCGAGCAAACCGGAAAGCGCCGCGTCGCCGTAGACGACATGGACGGCGCGCGGGCTCTCATCCTCGCGCTCGCAATAGGGCAGCGCCGGATCGCCCGGCACCATCGCAAGCGCGGGCACACGGGCGACGCCGTGCTGCCGGAAGACCAGCGGATCGACGATGAGTTGCACGTCGCGCATCGCGCAGGCCGGGCCTTCGCAGCCGGGATCGAGCCGGAGGATCTCTGCCGAGAGCTTCGCCATCGGCGCGACCTTGGCGAGCCCGCCCGGCATGCCGCGAAATGCGAGAATGCCGCGAGCCTTTTCGAGCTGGGCGGCATAGGTGCGCAGCGTCGTCACCGGCATCGAGGAGGAGACGAACAGCACCGGCACCCAGCCTTGCGCCGATGCCGGCTTCCTGACGCCGGCGACCGCGTCCATGTCGGGCGCTTCGAGGCCGAGCGCTTGGCCGAGTCGCTTCGCCATCGCTGCCTGCTCGGCGGCGAGGGCTTCGACCGATTGCCGCTGGGCGTTGCGCGCGCGCGCCTCCATCTCGGGCGAAGTCACCCGTTTGCGCAGGCCATCGAATGCGCGGCGGCGCGTGTCCTCCGATGGCGTCGGCAGCGTGGTCGGTCCGCGCGCTTCGGCATCCTGCTTTCGCGATTCGGTCGCACGCCTGAGGCGGTCGAGCGCCGCGTCGCCGTGTGCCGCGGCCCGGTCGCGCGCATTGTCCGGCGCGGCAGCGTCCTGCGCGGCCACATCCTGCGCGTGCGCGGCGACAGGCATGAGCATTAGCGCGCCGGCGCCGAGCAGCACGCGCACGCTATTTCCCGATGACGTCCATATACGCATCGATCTTGTCCTTTATGTCGATCTGGATGTCGGCCTGGGCACGGGCCTCGATCTCGGAATAATATTCGGAAAGGTCCATTTTGGAGAAATCCAGCGCCTGGAACTCCTCCGGGGTGAAGCCGCGGCAATAAGGCTGCTTGGGCGTGCCCCAGCCGAGCCCGTTGAAGCTCTTGAGCTGCGGGCGGCCCTGTTCCTGGATGATGCGGCCGAGCTTCGTATTGAAGCAGCAATGCCCGCGCGCCTTCTGGATGCAGATGCCGAGGATCTTCGAGGAGCAATAGCTGCCGACCTCGTGGCACATGCCCGAGCCGCGCAGCATGCCGACCTCCATGTCCTGCTGGTCACAGCCCGAAAGCAGGAAATCCATCATGAAATTGATGGCGAGGCTGATCGCGATCGAGGTCGGATCGATGCCGACGACGATCGCATTGGCGCCGGCGCTCGCGGCCTGGCCGGCGGTCGCGCCTGCCCTGAACGCGCCGTAGGCCGCCTTCATCCCGGTGAACACGCCCTTGGCGACCGCGATCTTGGTGCCGATCGACGAGATCGAGCCGCCCATGCCGTCCTTGACGATCTTGCCTTTGTCCTTGCAGCAGTTCGAAAAGGTGGTGCGCAGGCCCGCCGGACGGCAGCGCGCCGCGCGTCCCGAGAAAATCTCGATGTTGCCGAGACAGGCGCCATCCGCATCGACCGCGCCATCGGCCGGAACGCCCGGATCGTCGGGCACGGGCTCGTCCTCGATCGGGGTCACCGCGAGGTTGACGCACTGGTTGGGCGAGCAGGCCGGGCCGCCATCCTGCGGCAGGCAGGCGAACTGCTCGCCCAGCGGGCAGCTATAGGCGCCGTCCTGCTCCTGCACGCAGGCGACCTTTTGCAGGGGACATTGATACTGCCCGAGCGAGGTGATCTCGCAGGCGGCGGTCTCGCCGGGATCGTCGGCATCGCCATTACCATTGAGGTCGGCGGCGCACATCTGCGTGGCCTGCGCCAGAGCGGACGTGGTGGGCATTGCCGTTGACAGGGCTGCAAAGAGCCCGGCGATCAGAGGGAGGAAGGTTCGGCGCATCAGCGGGACTCCGAGGTGCAGATCATGTCCGCGCCGCCGAGCCGCACCGTCTGCATCATGACGATCGCCTCAGGGAAATCGTCGAGGCAGCCGCAGGCGGAGACCAGCTCCTCGCCGTCGCCCACCGGACAGATGTCGGCGCCGGCGCTGCTGCGCGTGCAGGCATGGTAGAAAGTGTCCCAACCGATGGGCGCGTTCTGGCGCGCGCCGACCACGCCATCGGGCGCGACACCCGTGTTGGCCTTGGGCGCGCGGGTCTTGCAGATCGGCTCGCAGGCTGCGACCGAACCACGGTCGGGAAGCGCGAACGAACGCGACGATGCGGCATAGCCGCCGTCTTTGGTCTTCACCCGGTCGGCCAGCAACGTCTCGGTAGAATGGTCGATGATATAGGCGCCGCGGCTGAGATCGGGCTGCGGCAGGACGCCGGTGTCGATCGTGCAGCGATAGCGGCGGTCGCGCTCGAACCAGGGCCGGACCAGGCTGAGCGAACAGGCGCCGCTTTCAAACAGGCGGGTCTGGGGCAGCGGCGTCAGGCCGGTGCCGACTGCATTGCGGAAGGTTTGGACGCCATCGACAGTTTCGTCGTGAAGCTGGCAATTGGCGTCGGCGGCATAGCCGGCGCACAGATCGACGACCCGCTCGGTCGGATTGCAGCTGAGATCGAGCGTGGCGTCGATCCGCGCCGACACTTCGCCTTCGCCGCCGACCGCGACCCGCACCCAGATTTCGTGCGATCCCTTGGTGAGGAAGGGCTTCAGGTCGAGATTGGGAGTGCCATACCAGGTCCGTCCGCGCTCGCATTTGCCCGGCGGCAGTCCGGCTCCGGTCCAACCACCGGGGTCGGCGTGGACGAGCGCGCCATCCACCCGGACCTGCACCCAGTCGTCGAAGAGAATCTGCGAGAGCCGCGCCGAGACGAGGCGATCGGGATCGCCGACATCGAGCGTCATCCGGAAATCATGGAGGCGGCAGCTTCCGCCGCTCAGGCTGTCATCGCGCGGCGACCCCAGCAGGAACGCGCGCGTGTCCGGTGTATCGGCGTAGGTGGCGTAGCCGCCCGAGGTCCGGGCGATGATATTATCGGCCGTGACCGCCTCGAGCTTCACCTCGCGCCGGATCGTGCAGGCGCGGATTTGCTCGGCCTTGCCCATGCCGGCGGGCGAGCCCTTCAATGCCTGGAACACGCTGTTGCCGGCCGCGAGCGACGCGGCGTCGCCCTGGATCTGGGCGGGATTGGCGCGGTAGACCGTCTGGGCGAGCGATGGATTGGGAGCACAGGCGGTCGACTGCGCGCCGGTATAGCGAATGATCGGCCCGTCGATCGCCGCCTGTGCCACGCCGATACGCGGATCGGCCGAGGTCAGCGCGCCGACGACCCCGCCACCGATATCCTTCAGCGTCGCGGCCATATTGCCCCAGACCAGATTGCTGCCGCAGCTATTGTTGACGCAGTAACAGCCCGCGAGCGCGGTCAGGTCGACCTCGCTCAGCTTGAGATCGCCCGCGGCCGAGACGTCCCATCTATAGCTGCGGCACTGGTTCCAGGTGCCCGGCTGGCAGGCGATCACGCCATTGGCGCAGATGCCCGACACCGGCATCGGCAGGGTGAGCGTCTGGTCGAACGAACCGTTGAGATCCTTGTCGCGGCTGATGCGCAGGGCGGTGATGTCGCCCGTCGATCCTGGCTGCGCGAGAATTTCGAGCAGGGTCGAGGTCGTCTGGCAGGCGAGCGTCGGATTGAAGCTTTTGGTCCCGTCGACGGTGGTAATCGCTTCGCCGGCGAGCCCGGGCGTCACATAGTTCTTCTGGATCGCTTCGCTGTCGGCGCTCTTCTCGCGCGCCGCCTGTGCGGCGGCACGCGCGCGTTCCTCTATGCTTTGGGCATGCGCTGAGATCGGCATCGCAAGCGCGGTGGCGATCAGAGCAAGTGCGCGCACTTTCATAGCGGGCGCTCCCGAGCCGTGCGCGACCCATAGGCGAAGCGCAGCAGGTCTCCCGCCCGGAACGAGGGCGATCCGGGCGAGAGTATCCGATAGACAGCTTGCCCCTGGAAGGTGGTCAGCACGGCCGCGACCGGGGCGACGGTGAGAGGGGTGCTCGCCGGCCCGGCAAGGAGACTGGCGGCCGTGCTGACCGGGGGTGGAGCGGCGGCGCAGGGGGCTGTCACCGCCGCTCCCGCCGCGCGCAGGGCCGCATCGTCAAGCGGTCCTTGGCGGACGGACCAGCTCGGTTCAGGGTTTTGCGCGCAGCGTGGGGGAAGCGATCCGCTCATGGGGTGGATACCCCCGCGCAGCAGATCGCCTTTTCGAAAAGCATGAACTGGGCATTGTCTTTGCCGGGCGCGTGCTTGCCGCTCGTCCACAGCGCGCCGGGCCGCCCGATATTGACGCATTTGCCGCCCTTGACGGGCTCCATGATCTGGAGCTTGTAACGGCTCTTTGTCCAGATCGGCTGGGCTTTAAGCGAACAGCCATCCTCCGAATGGATGGTGAGCGCGCCGAGACGGCCCATCATGAAGGTGGTGCGCGCGGCAAGGCCCGCCCAAGCCTCGACCCGGTCGCCCATATGGATGTCGCCGGCAATGGGATAGGTCGAACCCCAGCTTCCCATGCACCAGAACAGGGGATCGATTGTCTTGCCGGCAGCGGCCGCGGCACTGTCCGCCATGCAGGCGAGACCGGCGGCAGGGTTGCCGAATAAGATGCCCTCTGGCTGGATGATCGCGCCCAGCGTGCCGGACTGCCACGTCGGCAGCACCTCGGTGATCATCGCGACGTCAAACCCTTCGTCCTCGATGCAGGGCAGGTCCGTGAACATGTCGAGCATCTTCCAGACCGGCGAGATGTAGTAATGCGCCTGCGCGAACAATTTGGTGGTGTTGGTGCCGTCCGAGATCGACGACTGGCTACCTTGGAGCTTGCCGCCCGTGGGCAGGAGATCGACGCCAAGGGCCATCATGCAACCCGGTTCGGTCACGACGTCGACCATGCGATTGGGCGACCAGAAGCTGACCTTGACGCCGAACCAGAAGGTCGCGCCCTTGCGGCAGGCGCACAGCGGTTTGGACGCCGACTGCGCATCGAGCGCCTTGTCGAGCTTGTCGAAGCTGCCGACGCGCACGCCGCCGATGGTGATCGGGAAGATGCAGTTCCAGCGGACCTTGGTGATCGGATTGAAGATCGTGCCGGCCTCGCACTTCGAGGCATGGGCAGGCGTTGCCGGAGCCAGCAGCGCCAGCGCGATGGCGGCGGCGCCAGCGCGCAGCACGGAGGTGATGCGGGTCATGGCCTCTTCTCCTGGGGAAGACCCTGGCTTCCCCTGCGCTCGAGATGGACCTCGGTGAGTTCGAGTTTCTGGCCGGACTGGCGGACGATGACCGGGGCGACGGTGAGACCGAGCCGCTCCTTCACCCGCTCTTCGAGGATGAACAGCGCGCGGCCGTGCTTCTCGCCGAGCGAAAGCGCATCGTCTTTTGGCTCGCCGCCGCCGGTCAGGAGAATCCAGTCGGTGAGCGCGGCCGTCCGGAGCGCCCAGCCAAGATCGCGCGGATGGACGATCACCAGGCGCTGCGGCAGGGACACATAAGTGAGCGGGTTGAAGGTGAAGCCCTTGGGGTAGAGCAGCTTGCCGTCGGCCAAGCGGATCTCCTGGTCGAGCGTGTAGAACGGGACGACGCTGCGAACCCGGTCCGCCTGGGCGATGCCGAGGGTGGCGCCCTTGAGCGCGCTCCACCCCGAGCGCGGTCCGAACCGCGGGGCGATGCTGGCAGGCTGCCGCGCCACCGCGGCCTCGATCTCCGCCATCGCGTCGGGCTCGGCGATCGGCCAGGTCCGGCCGACATTGGAGGTCTCGGCGCGCGCCGCCCCGGCGAGGATCAGGGCGCCGACGATCATCGCACCGATCAGCGCGGACTGGATTGCGACCACATGCCAGCCTTGCGGAAAACCGTCATCGTCCACGGCGGCGCTCCCTCCAGTTGGGCGGCGGGTTACGGCTCTCGCCCCAGACGGCGCAGCACAGGCCCGTCGTTCCGGCGAGCAGCGCGACCCAGATGAGCGGGCGCGTGCCGTCGAGGTCGGCGCCCGACCAGATCAGCAGGAACGCCTGGACCAGCAGGATGAGATGCGTGCCGACCAGCAGGCGGATCGAGGACTGGCAGGGCGCGGCTGAGAAGATGCCGTTCATCGCCGCCTCCGCATGGGAAGCATGGCGCAGCGCGACCGGTGCGAAAGGAGCCAGTTCGTGAGCTTCTGCCCGAGCGTCGCGAAGGCGAGCACGAACGGTCCGCCGCTGATCCCGGCGACGGCAATCACCCCGGCGATGACCTCGAACCGGGCGAACTCGGCGAGGCCAGCCCGGACGAGGCCAACATAGGCCGCAGCGCCGATCAGCGGACCGGCCAGGGTCAGGAGCATCCTGTCGATCCGCCAGCGAGCCTGTTCGCCGGCCCGGATATAGTCGGACTCGTCGCGCGCCCGTGAGAGCATCCTGACCCGGCCGACCAGTGTGCGGTTGGCCCGAACCAGATACTCGTGAAGGCTTTCGTCCGGCTCGCGCGGAACCTCGGTGAGATGTGCGTCGGACTTATAGGTGAACGGCTCAAGGCTCATGGTTTCCTCCTGAGCTTTGCGAGAAGGCGGCTGGCGGCGCCGGTGAGCCCGATCAGCATCAGGCCGGTCAGGAAGCAGCCGATCCCGACAGTGGCCGCGCCGGTCAGCGTCTTCGACATCGGGAGGTCGAGCGCGATGCCGGCGGCGAGCACCAGCGAGGCGATCATCACCGTTTCGATGATGACGAGACGGAAACGCCAGCCGAGCGCCTGCGCCTCGGCCCGCTCGGCGACGCGCGCTTCGATAATCCGTTCGAGTTCGTCGTCCGGGTTCAGTTCGAGCGTCATCTGGGCGGCATCGGGCTTGCGGGTCCGCATCACGGCCTCCCGCCAATGCCCGTAGGCGACAGCACCTCGGCGGGATCGACTCCGGCCAGTTCGCAGACCGCTTCGAGCGGCGAGCGGCCCTTGCGCACCAGTGCCTCGAACGCGGCGACCTCGTCCGGCGCCGACGTGTTGATCCAGTAGCTGAACGGATCGACGACAAGCCGGGCGATCCCGAGGCCCAATGGGCTGTCGATGAAAACTTCCGAATAGTTCGGCTTGTTGTTGCGGACCGATTTCAGCAGGTCGAGAACGAAGCCGGAATAGTCGAGAATCTTGTTCTCGACGGCTTTGTCGTAGGTCGAACCCTGGAGCAGGAACCGGGTGGCGGCATTCTCCAGGATGACCTGGCCGGTGCCTCCAAACAGCATGAGGTCATTCATGCTTTGCAGCACGATGCCGAAGCTGCCGCGATATTTGCGGGCGCGACGATAGCCCTGGCTGAAGGCTTCGGCGAGGCGGGAGAGATCCTGCCCGTCGCTGCGGGTCATGAACTGCGCGGCCTCGTCACACAGGACGAAGCGGGGACGGTCGCGGGCGGAGAGATAGAGTTCCTGCGTGACCGCGTTCACCACCACCATGATGACTACGTTGAAGAGGTCGGGCATGGCCTTCAGGCGCTCGAGTTCGAGCACGACGAACTCGTCGCTCGATATGTCGAAGGTCGAGGGACCGTTGAAATAGTGCCCGTAGGCGCCGTCCGACCCGAAATCGCGCAGGTTGAACGCCAGCTCGCGCGCCGTCGGCACCAGATGGTCCACCCGGTCGAGATCGGAAGCGGTATTGGCCGGATAGGCGCCAAGCCATTCGCGCACTGCGTCGATGCCGGCTTCGGCCCTCCCGCTGTCGATCGCCCACTGCACGGCCGACTTCAGCAGGTTCCATTCCGAGGTGGTAACCGGCTTGCGGGTGGCGGCATTGGCCATTTCCGCGACGATCGCGACGGCCATCGAGATCGCGGATTCCCGGTCGTCGCCGTCCATGGCTAGGCCGAGATCGAACGGGTTGAGCACGAGATGCTCTTCGCCAAGATCGATATAGCGGCCCGAGCAGAGCGTGCAGAGCTTCCTGTAGCTGCCGCCGATGTCGATGATGCGGATGAGCGCGTTCTGCGCAAAATATTGCTGGCACAGATTGTTGAGCAGGAAGCTCTTGCCGGCACCGCTCTCCGCCGAGACGACGAAATTGTAATTGTTGATGCGCGGGTCAAAGAGGTCGAGCGTGATCAGCTGCCCCTTGCGCCCGGTATAGAGCAGCGCCGGTCGGCCGCCGCCGCGGAAATCGGTCTGGATCGGTGACATCAGCACGGCCGCGCGCGCCGGCAGGCGAAAGTCGCGCTGGAGCATCCGAACGGTCCGCTTGTCGGGATAGAGGCCGAACGGCAGGCTGGCGGCGAGCAGGATCGGATTGAGGTAGCTTTCCTCCTGCACCATCCAGGGCAGCGGTTCCGATTCCCACAGCCGCTTGGCCCGCGCCGCCATCTCGCGGGCCTGGGCACGGCTTTCGCCGAACACCCACAGGGTCGGGATCACCGAAACGAAGCGGCTGTTGCCGATTTCGTCGAGCACCCAGCCGATTTCCTCGATCTGCTTGCCGACCTCGACCGCGAAGCTGCCCGCCGCCTTCTGCGCGGAGAGGATTTGCGCGCGCTTGTGGATCTCGAACGCCGAATGGTCGAACAGCACGTTCAGGGTGAACAGGAATGGCCCGCCGATCTGATCGCTGTCCTCGCTGCTGCCGCGCATGCCGCCGGTCAGGCGATTGGCGCGTTCGGCGGTGATACGGCGCGGCGGCGACTTGGGCGTCAGGCAGCGGGCGACCTGATCGCCGAGGAACACTTCCGGCCCCTCGAACGCGAAGGACGGGCCGGCATCGATGATCTGCTTGCGGATCGCAAGCGCGCGGGTTGCATCGCCTTGCGAGAACACGCCCGGCGCATGGTTGAACACGCCGTTGAAGATGCGGCGGTAGAAGGAGACCAGTTCCTGCGGCGGCAGCTTGCGGATGCCGAGCTTCGCCAACTGCTCCTCGATCTGGCGTTTCAGGTCGCTGTCCATTGGCGCGCGCGTCTTGACCGACAGGAAAGTCCGGAAGTCGCGGATCGGGATGCCGTGAAGCGCCTTCAACCCCGCTGTGCCGGCGCGCAGATAGTCGAACGTCCGCCGCGCCGAGGCCTGGATCAGCGGATCAGGGCGGGTCTTGAGGTCAAGATAGGCATCGAGCGCATCGTCGATCAGCGGATCGGCGAAACTGTGAAGCTGGAGCACCGTCCCTTCAGGGAAATGCACATTGAGCAGGCCGAGCAGCGCTTCATGGACATGCGCGAACATATAGGCCGAAGGGACCAGCTCCCAGGCATAGCCCCAGCCATCGTCGATGCAGAGGAAGGCTTCCTCCTCCTCGACCCAGGCGACGAGCGGCAGGAAATCCGAGAAGCTGTCGCGCGAGACGCTCTGGCGCAGCCGCGCCAGCGTCATGCCATCGCGCTGGTCGACGAGCGCGCTCATGGCTGTTCGCCTTCGCCGGCGGCGCGCTCGCGAACCTGTTCGAGGATGGGCACGCGCGCGCTCGACGATTGCGGGCTGACCAGATAGTCGCCGACCACCCATTGCGGGCGCTCGAGGATCGAGAACACATAGCGCTGCATGTAGAGCCGGTCGGGCCGATGCTGGTCGGCATAGGGCAGGATTAGCGTGCGCACCGTGCGCGCGGGTTTGAGCATCGGGGTGACCGGCTGGTCGATCAGCCCCTGAAGCTCGCGATAGACGCTCTCCCGGTAACCGGCATAGGCTTGGGGATCATTGCGGTTCCGACCGCTGGTCCGCGTGCCGCCGCGCTCGCGCAGCATGGCCTTGTCGCGGGTGACGGCAGGGTCCGACTTCGAAGTCGCGCCCGCCACCGCGTCGGCATAGGCCTTCTCCGGGTGGATGCACTGGCCATGGTCGTCATTCTTGCAGGAGAATTTCTCGCTGTAGGGCGACATGACCGAGCCGAGCATCGCGCAGCCGCCCAGGGCGGAAAGCGCGGGGAGGAAGAGGATGAGGGCGGCGGCGCGTGTGGCGCGCCGGCGTTGCGATTGGGGCATGGGACTGGCTCCCTGGATATGAGGGTGCGCGCGCATCAGAACTTCGCGCCCGCGGTTGGCTTGATTTCGAGGGTCACGCCCTCCTGGATCACCACGACCACATCCTTGGCCGCGCCGACCTCGACGATCGGGCCGGCCTGGCGTGCGAGGTCGAGATAGAAGTCGGTGAGCTTCTCCGACGATCGCGACAGACCGCCAGCAATGCCCGCCTTGGCGGCATCGCCCGCGTCGAAGCTGCGCACCGATCCCAGCGCCGAGGTCGAGACATCGCCGACGGTGTTTTCGACCGTATCGGCGATGCCGGTGATCGTGCCGGCAATGAAAGCGCGGGCGAGTGCTGCGCCGGCACGGGTGACGACCTTGCCGGACAGGCCCTTCTTGCCGTCGGTATCGACGAAGAAGCCCTTGATCGGCTGATCGACCACCGAGCGTTCGTCGAAGTCGACGCAGGACAGCGAGACGAGCTGAATCTCCACCCGCTCCTTGGCGAGGCTGCCGGTCGCATTGCCGATGACGAAGCAGCCGGCGAGGTTGGCCTTGACGTCATTGGGAAGCACGGCGGGCGCCTGAACGCGGGCGATCAGCGGCTCGGGATTGCTGGTCGCGTCCCGGCTGGCCAGCGCGTCGATCCCCGTCAGCAGCCGCGCCTTCATGAAACCAGGCGGCAAATAGATCGTCCGGCTCTTTTTTTTAACGCCAGCCGCCCCGTCGGCGGCCGCGACTGGGCTGGTCGCGGCGCCGATCGCGCCGACAGTCTTCTCGACAGGCGGGGCCGGCGGCGCGGGAGGCGCAGAGGGAATGGCCGGCGGCGCCGTCATCGACGGATCGAGATCGCTCGTATCCGGCGGCTCCGGAAAGGCCGGCGCCTCGCCCGGCAGCGCCTGGGGCAGATCGGAGCCCGGCGCGCCTGCGGCGCCCGGTCCGATGCGGCCCTCCTCAATCGCAGTCACGCGATCACCGAGGAGACCCTGGCCGTCGAGAATCTTCTTGAGATCCCCGCGCAGCTTGACCTCAAGGCTGTCCCCGCGAAGCCCAGCGCCCATGTCGAGCTTCGACGATGCCGGCGCGCCAGTGTCCTGCGGCGTATCGCCGCTCGCGAAATAGAGCCCCGCACCGAGCAGGCCGACGACGCCTGCAACGCCGAGTTGCTTCAAGCGCAGCTGCTGCCGGGAATTGAACGACGCCCAACGTGCCCGCATGTCGAGCAGCGCCGGACCGCGTTCGGGCGTCCTGGCATCGGCGCGGGCCTGCGCTGCGAGATGCTCGCGGTAGCTGGTCGGCGCGCCGGTGTCGGCCGGACCGGCGGGTTCGTCGGCCGGCGTCATTGCACCGCTCCCCGGCGAATGACGATCAGCCGCGCCGCTTCTCCCGGTTTGAGGACGGTGCGATCGAGCGTGACCGCGAAGATGTTGGCGCCGAGGTCGGGCACGAGGAAGCTGCGTTCATCGAGCGTGACCTCGGCGATCGCGGTCACCAGATACTCCGATGCCGAGAGGCCGGAGCCTTCGATCTCGACGCGCCGCCGCTCGTCGATCTCGGCCTCCGCCAGATTGGCGAGGCGCAGACGATCCGCGCGGGGTGCGACAGTGGTGAAGCTGGCCGGAACACGGTCCTGCAACATCGACAGCGTGATCGAGACCGCACGCTCTTCCTCGACCAGCGGGCCGAGCAGGTCTTCGTTCGCGCGTGCCCGCTGGGTCGCGCCAGCCTGGAGCGTCACCGTCTGCGCCGGAATATCGGAGGGCTCGGCATAGAGCGCATAGACCGCGCCGTTGCAGCTGATGAAGAACTCGGAGGGGACCGTCACGAACGAGCGCGTCACCGCGCCGGCATCGTCGACCTCGCGGACGAGGAACTTGATCCAGGCGTTCGAACCGGCGCGCTCGACGGCGATCGCCTTCTCGGCCGAGAATTTGATGTCCTCTATCTCGCCGCCCGCGCAGATGACATGATTGATGTCGCGGTTGGACAGGCGGACCGTGCTGGTCTGGTCGGGCAGCGCGACGATCGTCTGCGCCGCGACGGGAAGCGGCGCGAGCACGAGGCCGAGCGCCAGCAACCGCTTAACGGGGATTGGCATCGAAATTTTCCTCGGAAAGGGCGATCAGCCAGAAGCGGCCATTGTCGATCGCGTAGCGAATCCGCAGATTGCCCCGGAACTTGCGGATCACGCCGCCGATCACCCGGACCTTCTCGACCGGCACGAGGATTTCGCGGTCGGTCCAGGTCACCGGCTGATCGGGACGGATATAGGTCGCGATCGAAAGCGTAGGGTTGTCGGCCAGCTCGTCGAGCAGCCGGTTGAGGCTGTCGCGCAGGCTGTTGTAGGCCGAAGGATGGGTGATGCTCAGCAGTTCCTGGAACTGCCGATCCGCCGAATAGGCCGAATAGGTGCCCGACAGCGAGACCATGTTGCGCGTGATCGTGCGCAGATAGGCTTCGGACGGTTTGCTGCCCGTCACATAGAGATCACCGCCCGCCCCAAAGGGCACGACCACCGTGCGCGTGTTCTGGTTGGACGTGTAGATCAGCGTGCCGAGCACCGCGGTGATGCCGAACAGGCCGGCGACCGCGACTTTCAGCAGCCGGTTCTCCTCGAACAGGTTGCTCGACCCTTGCAGGTAGCGATGGATGCCGTAGCTCGCTGGCTTGCCGGCCAGGAGATCGTCGGTCTTGCGGGAGGATCGCCGGAACATCGCGGGCCTCACTCGAAGAAGCGGGTCTGCGTCGGACCCGGATAGTTGCGGAAACCGATGAGGCCCCAGCGCCAGGCCAGGTGCGGGATGAACCCGCGCGGCTTGGTGCGCAGCCAGGGCACGAAAAGGAGAAGACCCGCGATGAGCGCCCAACCGAGCATCCCGCCGACGATGACCGCGACGAAGATGACCGTGATCACCAGCACGAACTCGTCCGAACCAAACCACAGGATCTGGACCGGCTTGTGCAGATATTGGGGTAGTCGCTCGTCCACGAGCCTTCTCCTCTTGCTTCAGGACCGTCCAGAGAAGCCGGTTGACTATCTGGATGGCTTACCAGGGCGCCTGCGCGCCCAGGTCCGGGGTGTCCGCGCGCGCCCGTTGCGGCGCGCGCGGACGGGGGGCTCAGATCACCATTCCAAAGGTCTGGAGGATGGTGTCGGACTTGATGAGGCAGACGGCCGCGACGATGGTCGGGATGCCCACCATGACGTTGGAGAACAGCCGCGACACGCCGAAGAGGAAGGCGGCGACGCCGCCGACAAACCCCAGCGGCCCCTTCACGCCCTTGTTCACGACGATATCGTAGATGTCGTAGCCAAGGTCGCCGGTCGTCGGGGCGGTGAACGCGTGGGCGCCACCGCTGACGAGGGCGAAGGCAGCCAAAGGGATGCCGACATTGGCGACCGAGACGACCCGGTTGCCGATCTTTCTGATCATGGACTTGCTCCGTGCAATATGGGCCGTCCGGGTCACTGCCTGCCGGCATCGATCGTGATCGCTGTCGGCCGGCGGCATGACTGGACGGCCCGATTGGGCCATGGCCGCCGGCATTCCGGTCCGCCGGGCGACGCGCAGGAGCGCGCTGCCGCAAGCGACCGCCAAGGATGGGGTCGGAAGATTCTCAGCGCGGCGCATCGGTCCGCGCCTTGGCCTTCTCGCTCAGGAACTCTTCAAGCTCTGCCTGCTGGAAGCCGGAGATCAGCTTGCCGTCGGCGATGATGGTCGGCGTGCCGCTGACCCCGATCTTGCTGACCACCTCGGCATCGGCCTTGACCCTGGCCGCACCGGTCGCGCATTTGCGCAAGTCGGCAGGCGCAGCGCCGGCGTAGATCGCCTTGAAGGCCTGCTCCTTGTCGGGCGAGCAATGAATATGCTCGGCCTTGGCGGCAGCTTCCGGGTGGATGCCGCTGACGAAGAAGATCAGCCGGTGGACAGGTTTTCCTTCGGCTGCCTTCGCGGCCCAGAAGCGGTCCAGCGCGCGGCAATAGGGGCAGTCGGGATCGGTGAACTCGATGACGGTCGGCGCATCGACGGGGCCGAGCGCGAGCGCCTTGCTGGTATCGATGCCGGCGAGCTTGCGGCGGGCAGCGGCGTCCTGCGCCAGCGCGGTGACGTTAAGCCCGTTGCGGTCATAGACGGCTGCGAACAGGATATGCTCGCTGTCCGGCGCGTAATAGACGATCCGCCCACCCGCGCTCGCCTGGTAGATCGGCCCCTTCACGGGGGACGGCCCGAAGTCCTCGAACTGGAGGTTGGTGAAGGTCTGCTGGAGCTGTGCCTGCGCCTCTTCCACAGCCTTGTTGAGCGATGGTTCCGATTGTGCGTGAGCAACCACGGGAAGCGCCGCGCCAAGCGCGAGCGCCGCACACAGATTGACGATGCGGTTATTTCGCATGGCGGGCGTCCTTGTCGTTGAGGCGGCCAGCCTTGATCACGGCCGGATCGAGGAGGACATTGGCGCCAATCCGGACAGGAGCCGGCCGCGTTGCGGTTTGCGCGGAACAGGCCGAGGCGCAGCTGCAGATCGCGAACCCCTCGGCTGTCTCCCTGATGATGCTCGGTTCGGCCTGTGCGCCGCTGGTAAGCGTGTGCGCCATGCCCGGCGAGCCTGTCAGGCACACCAGGGCAGCAGCGATCGCGCCGATAATCGGCTTCGTCATACGTGACTCCCCGTTCGACGCCGTGGGCGCCGGCTACTGTGAAGATGCGACTACGAATGGCCGGCGATTCAGCCCGGCCTTCCGAGATGCCCAGTGCATGAAAGGCAATCGACGGCCATGCAACAGCAACAGGAAATGATTTGCCGATCGTTCGGAAATAACTACTTGGATGCGAAATCAATCCGAAATGGTTGATTCGACTCTGTTCACGACAAAATGCAGATAATCGGCATTATCCTTCCGAACGCCCCGCTTTCCGACATTATAATTGCGTCAACGGACTTAGGTACATATCTCGCGCTAGATTTGCATTTAAATCTATGTTCGGAACTTCACTTCTTGCGAAATGTGCAGCATCTACAATTGCTGCCTCTCAGCTCAGTTCGATACGCTGTCGGCACGTCCCGAATGGCGACGTGCTTTCATCAGCTGGGAGATCGAGATGGTACGATCGCAGCGCCTTGCCGAAGCTGACCTCTCGGGCCTGCGTTCGGTCAAAAAAGTCTCAGGCGAGCGGATTCGCGATGAGCGCCGTCGACGCGGGATCAAGCAGGGAGAACTGGCCGATGAGATGGGCGTCAGTTCGCGATGGCTGCGCGAGATAGAGGCTGGCAATCCGGGCACGAAACTCGATGATCACCTTAACGCTACGATCCGGCTGGGCCTGTCGGCCGGCCATATCGTGCTGCCGATCCTGTTCATTTCGCAGAGAATGCCTGTCCCACAGACGCTCCTCCATACCGACCTTCGCCAGCTTGAGCGCGCTTGTGTAGATCTCGTTGCAGAGGCCGCGATCAAGTCGGTAACTGCGGAGCTGCGGCCTAACTGGTGGACGGATTCCTGAAATGCGGAATCTCAGTGCCGCAGATGCAGATTGTGTGGTGGATCGGAAGCGAGAGACTGCGCCAGGATATGACGGCTTCCTGACTGTCCGCTGCGAGCCTCATATTCCGCCGAGGCAATATGAAAAGTCCAGAAACCCCCGAGTGGACCACCGATCCGAGCACGGATTCACTGCGGCCTCGCGCCGCGATCACTCCACCGCGTCATCGGTAGGCTAGCCATGACCAAGTCAGAATCGTCCGCTGCTGAAAGCTCGCGCGTTCGATCGAGCGCAATGGAGCCGCTGACCGTGCGGATATCGACCGCCGTGCAACTCACGGGCATAAGTCGATCCCGCCTCTATGAATTGATCCAGTCGGGCGACCTCGAGACCGTAAAGGTCGGTCGCACCACGCTCATTCCATACAAGAGTCTGAAAACGCTTACCGGCGTCTAGCGCGAGGTCTGCTTGCCACGCCGGAAGGCGGGATGCAGTATCTTTGCGCCGTCCCGAAGCTGATCGAGATAGTCTGACCAGTGCTGCATCATGCGCACGCGTTCATCCCAATACTCACCGCGGGTGTAGGCACGCCTCACTGCATTGCCCTCGGCATGAGCAAGTTGACGCTCGATCGCATCGGGATTCCATTGCCCCATCTCGTTGAGCAAGGTGCTGGCCATTGCCCGAAAGCCATGCCCTGTCATCTCGTCCTTGGCATAGCCAAGGCGGCGCAGAGCAGCGTTGATCGTATTTTCAGACATCGGCCTCGTTCCGGAGCGCAGTGAAGGGAAGAGGTAGGGGCTGAACTCGATGTCGGTTTCAAGCGACTCGATGATCGCAAGTGCCTGGCGCGACAAAGGGACAGAATGGATCTTCCGCATCTTCGTCTTGTGAGCCGGGATCGTCCACACGGCAGCATCGAAATCGAACTCGCTCCATTCCGCGAAACGCAACTCTCCGGGCCGCACGAAGACGTGGGGCAGGAGCCGGAGCGCGGTCCGGGTGAGGACATGGCCGTCGAATGTCTCGACCGCGCGGAGTAACGCGCCAACGGCATCTGGCTTGAGGACCGCCGCTCGGTGCGTGACCTTGTGGAGGACAAGCGCGCCACGCAAGTCTGCCGACACATCACGCTCAGCGCGCGATGTTGCAATCGCGTACCGAAAAATCTGGCCGCAGGTGCCTCTTAGCCGTTGCGCCGTGTCATAGCGCCCCTTGGCTTCGATCTTCCGCAGCGCCAGCAGTAGTTCTGGCGCTGCGATATCCGCAATCGGTCGCTTCGCGAGCGACGGGCGAATCTGGTTGATCAGCCATCGGTTCTTCTTGAGCGTGACCTCGGATATGCCGTCCTTTGCGGCCTTCTCCAGCCATTCATCGGCAACAGCCCCGAAGGTACAAGCAGCAGCAATGCTAGCGGCGATCTTGTCGAGCCGGGCCTGCTGGGCGGGGTCGGTTCCCTTGGCGAGAAGCCGCCGGGCTTCATCGCGACGCTCGCGTGCGTCGGCGAGGCTAACCTCGGGATATACACCAAAGGCGAGGGTCTTTTGCTTGCCGTCAAATCGGTAGGCCATTCGCCAGTAGCGATGGCCGGCGGGCGAAATGAGCAGGAACAGGCCCCCACCGTCGCTCAGTTTGTAGGACTTCTCGGCGGGCTTGGCGCTCTTAACGGCTACAGCGGACAGGGCCATTTGTTGGTATCTCCTTCCGGAGGCCCCCAGGGATACCAACAAATATACCCACTTTTTGTTGGTATGCCCCCGGATCAAGCCGGACCGGCAGGGATTTTATACCACACAAAACCCTTGAAAAACAGCCATTTTCTGGACGAATCTGGACTGTGCTGGAAGGGTAGGTGGAGGCCCGAGCCGGAATCGAACCGGCGTGCAAGGATTTGCAGTCCTCTGCGTAACCACTCCGCCATCGGGCCGCGCTGTGGTGGGTGCCGCAAATGTGCGGGTGGCGCGGCAAAGTCAAGCGGGAGCTGTCAAATATCTCTGCTGCACTGCGCAAAGCCGCTTGGCCTCGGGCGCAGGGTGATTTAGAGCTTCCTCGAAAGATTTGCTGTATTGCATTGGCAATACAGTTGTGCCAATCGGGGATTCACCGTGACCGATCAGAATTATTCTTCGATGCGTAACGCAATGGTGGAGAGCCAGCTCCGCACCAGCGACGTCAATGACACGCGCGTGATCGCGGCCATGGCCAAGGTGCCGCGCGAGGACTTCCTGCCCGCCGAGCGGCGCGCCATGGCCTATATCGACCGCCCGGTGCCGGTATCGGCCGAGCGTTCCGTCAACCCGCCACTGGCGACCGGCCGGCTGCTCAACGAAGTGCTGGTGAAGCCGGGCGAGAAGGTGCTGCTGGTCGGCGCCGCCACCGGCTATTGCGCTGCCCTGCTGAAGGCGCTGGGCGGAAGCGTCACCGCGCTGGAGGAAGATGCGGCGCTCGCCGACATCGCCCGCGGCAATGGTGTCGAGGTGACGCAGGGCGCGCTCGCGGCCGGTGCCGCCGATGCCGCGCCCTATGACGTGATCCTGATCGACGGTGCTGTCGAGGAGGTTCCGCAAGCCCTTCTCGGCCAGCTTGCCGAAGGCGGCCGCATCGCCACGGGCCTGTTCGAGCGCGGCGTTACGCGCCTGTGCTTCGGCCGCAAGACTGGCGGGAGTTTCGGGCTTAACCGTTTGGTGGATATGGAAATGGTAGTGCTGCCTGGCTTCGCACGGCCCAGGAGCTTCGCCTTTTGATCACGCATGGGCCAGATAGGATTTTATGACCAGATCGCGCACAGTTCTGCTCGCGTCGGTGGCGGCGCTTTTCGTTGCTGCTGCCCCTGCCTCTGCAGAGACTCTGCGCGGCGCTTTGGCCAAAGCCTATAATTCCAACCCGACGCTGACGGGCGCCCGCGCGGCGCAGCGGGCCACCGACGAGAACGTGCCGATCCAGAAGGCGTCGGGCCGTCCCTCCATCGGCACGCAGGCCCAGTTCCAGGAAGTGTTGATTCGCCCGGCCAACAATTTCTTCGCGCCGGATCGTTCTGCGGCTGGATCGGCCAGTCTTGATGTGCCGATCTATTCCGGCGGCGCCGTGCGCAACAGCGTGAAGGCGGCGAAGATCCGCGTGGAGGCCGGGCAGGCCAATCTGCTTGCCACCGAGGCGAGCCTGTTTTCGCAAACGGTCGCCGCCTATATGGACGTCATCCGCGACAGTGCGATCGTCGCACTGAACCGTGCGAACGTGAATGTGCTGGAGGTCAATCTCCAGGCCACGAACGATCGCTTCGAAGTCGGCGACCTGACCCGCACCGACATCGCGCAATCCGAATCGCGCCTGGCCCTGGCCCGCAGCGATCTCCAGACGGCGGAAGCCAGCCTCATCACCAGCCGCGAGAACTATATCGCGCTGGTCGGCGAGGCGCCGGACAATCTGGAAGCGCCGCCGGTATTGCCGGGGTTGCCTGCAACCCCCGAATCCGCGGTGCAGGTGGCGCTGGCTGACAATCCTGACATTCTCGCCGCGAAAAAATCCCGCGAGGCGGCCGGCGTTGACGTGAAGGTGGCGAAGGCGGCCACGCTGCCGACGCTCTCGGCCTTCACGCAGGGCAGCTACACCCATTATCTCGGCTCCGAAGGGGCGGGCAGCGCGCCCTGGCAGAAGAATGTCGTTGCGGGCGTCACCGCGACCCTGCCGCTCTATCAGGGCGGTCGCCCGGCCGCGCAGGTCCGCCAGAGCCAAGCGCGCGAATCGCAGGCGATCGAAGGCGCGATCGAGGTCGAGCGCGGCGTGATTGCGCAGACGCGGGCGGCCTTCGCCAGTTGGCAGGCGTCGTTGCAGACCATCCAGTCGAGCCAGAAGGCGGTCGATGCGGCATCGCTCAGCCTGGAAGGCGTGCGGGCGGAGAATACCGTCGGCAGCCGCACCATCCTCGACATCCTGAACGCCGAGCAGGAGGCGCTCAGCGCCCGCGTGCAGCTCGTGTCGGCGCGCCGAAACGCCTATGTCGCGGGCTTTTCGCTGCTCGCGGCGATGGGACATGCGCAGGCGGATGACCTGGGCCTGGAGGGCGGACCGCTCTACGATCCGGCGAAGAATTATGACCGGGTGAAGGGCAAATGGTTCGACTGGGACTATGACAAGGCGCCCATGCCGGTCGCCACGCGCACCGTTGACACGCCTGCACAAACCGCCAATGTGTCCGCGACAGCCGCGGATTAACCTTAATGCGGTGGGGAAAAGGCATGGGTGATCTCAGCAGAGAACCGTCGATGGAAGAAATTCTGTCCTCCATCAAGCGGATCATCGCCGAAGAGGGCGAGGAAGCGGCCAAGGCCGTGACGAAGGCGCCGCAGTCTGCGCGCGATGATGTTCAGGCCGAGGATGAAGGCACGGTGGAGGAAATTCTGGAGCTGACCGACACGGTGGGTGAAGCCCCGTCCGTCGCTGCCGTTCCTGCTACCGCAAGCGTGCTGCATGATGCCGCGCCTGTCGATCTGTCATCGGGTGCCGACGCCGGCGACGATGGCATCCTGTCTGTCGAAAGCGAAGTCTCCGCGCGCCATTCGCTCGCCGCACTCTCCACCATGCTGGTGAAGCCGCAGGCGGGTGAGGACAATACGCTGGAAAATCTGGTGCGCACCATGCTGCGCCCGATGCTGAAGGAATGGCTCGACGCCCGCCTGCCTGCGTTGGTGCAGGACATGGTGGCCAAGGAAATCGCCCGCATCACCGCGCGCTGATCGCTCCGGCGCGCGGGGCGCCCGCGGCTATCCCCTGATCTTTGCATGGCGGCCAAAAACGCCCACGAGCGCCCCCAAACAGCGTCAATGCCTGTTTGACGAGAGGCCCGCAGGCGTTAAAGCGCCTGATATGACCGACCTGCCGAAGACATTCGACCCCGCCGCCATCGAAGCGCGCTGGTATGCCCATTGGGAAGACAAGGGCCTGTTCCGCCCGGAGCGCCCGGACGCGCAGCCCTTCACCATCGTCAACCCGCCGCCCAATGTGACGGGATCGCTGCATATCGGCCATGCGCTGGACAACACGCTGCAGGATATCGTGATCCGCTACGAGCGGCTGCGCGGCAAGGATGCGTTGTGGGTGGTGGGTACAGACCATGCCGGCATCGCGACCCAGATGGTGGTCGAGCGGCAGATGAATGCCGCCGGGCAGAAGCGCACGGACCTCACCCGCGAGCAGTTCATCGACAAGGTGTGGGAATGGAAGGCGGAAAGCGGCGGCCAGATCACCGGCCAGCTGCGCCGGCTCGGCTGCTCCATGGACTGGGCGAACGAACGCTTCACCATGGACGAGGGCTTTTCGAAGGCCGTCGTCACCGTCTTTGTCGAGCTGCACAAGCGCGGCCTCATCTATCGCGACAAGCGGCTGGTGAACTGGGACCCAGGCCTCAAGACCGCGATTTCCGACCTTGAGGTCGAAACGCGGGAAGTGAAGGGCGGCTTCTGGCATTTCCGCTATCCGCTGGCCGATGGCGTGACGCTGGCCGATGGCGCGGACCATATCGTCGTCGCCACGACCCGCCCGGAAACGATGCTGGCGGACATGGCCGTCGCGGTGAATGCGGAAGACCCGCGCTACCAGAGCGTCATCGGCAAGGAGATCCTGCAGCCGATCACCGGCCGCCGGTTCAAGATCGTCGCGGACGAGCATGCCGACCCCGAGCTGGGATCGGGCGCAGTGAAGATCACGCCGGGCCATGACTTCAACGATTTCGAGGTGGGCAAGCGCGCGGGCTTCAAGGCCGGCGACATGCTCAACATGTTCGATGTCGACGCCAATGTGGTGCAAACTGCGGACGGCCTGGTGCCCGATCGCTTCCTGGGCCTGCACCGCTTCCGCCGCGACGGCGTCGATGGCGCGCGCGAACTGGTCGTGGCGGAGATGAAGGCGCTGGGCCTGCTGGTGCCGCATGTTGCCAAGAACAAGGATGGCGAGCCGGTCGAGGCCGATGCCGAGCCGCGCACCATCCAGACGCCCTATGGCGACCGCTCCAATGTCGTCATCGAGCCCTGGCTGACCGACCAGTGGTATGTCGATGCCGAGACGCTGGCCAAGCCCGCCATCGAGGCGGTGAAGAGCGGCGCGATCGAGATCGTCCCCAAGACCTGGGAAAAGACCTATTTCAACTGGATGGAGAACATCCAGCCCTGGTGCGTCTCCCGCCAGCTCTGGTGGGGGCACCAGATCCCGGCATGGTTCTCTTTTGGAAACCCGATCACTGGTGAGCCAGAGAGGCAATATGTTGCTGCGACTGAAGAGGAAGCCATCGCTTTAGCGCAGGTTGATGCGGCAGGCCGAACGGTGAAGATCTTTGAAGACTGGAATGCGGTAGTCGCAGTTGAAGGGGATGGCCCTACCGGGTTTGATAGTGATGTTTACGCGCTGGTGCGCGACCCCGACGTGCTCGACACATGGTTCTCCTCCGCTTTGTGGCCCTTCGGCACGCTGGGCTGGCCGGTAGATACCGCGCTGCTCCAGCGGCACTATCCCAACGATCTGCTGATCTCCGGCTTCGACATCCTGTTCTTCTGGGATGCGCGCATGGTGATGCAGGGCATCGAGTTCATGAAGGAGGTGCCGTGGAAGAAGCTGTACCTTCACGGCCTCGTCCGCGCCGCCGATGGCAGCAAGATGTCGAAGTCGAAGGGCAATACCGTCGATCCGCTGGGCCTGATCGACCAATATGGCGCCGATGCGCTGCGCTTCTTCATGGCGGCGATGGAAAGCCAGGGCCGCGACATCAAGATGGATGAGAAGCGGGTCGAGGGCTATCGCAACTTCGCGACCAAGCTGTGGAACGCCGCGCGCTATCTTCAGGCGAACGGCATTGGCGGGTCGGTGGAGGGGCAGGCGCCCATCGCGACCCTGCCGGTCAACCGCTGGATTGTCAGCGAAGTCGCGGCAACCGTCCGGGCGATCAATACGGCGATGGCCGAACTGCGCTTCGACGCGGCCGCCAATGCCATCTATCACTTCGTCTGGGATCAGTTCTGCGACTGGTATCTCGAACTGATCAAGGGCCAGCTGGATGACGAGACGCGCGCGATTGCCGGCTGGGCGTTCGACCAGATCCTGGTGATGCTGCACCCCTTCATGCCCTTCATCACCGAAGAGCTGTGGCATGCCATGGCCGATCCCGCCCGCCCACGCACGGGCGAGTTGATCGTCGCGGCATGGCCGGTGGTCGAGATCGCGGAAGATGATGCGGCGAGCGCCGAGATCGACTGGCTGATCCGGCTGGTGAGCGCGGTGCGCGCCGCCCGCACGGAGCTGAACATTCCGCCCGGCGCCAAGCTGAAGGCCTTTGCCCGCGACGTGGCCGATGCCACGCGGTCACGGCTTGCCGCGCAGGCGCCCGCCATTGCCCGTCTGGCGAGGATCGAGGACATGTCCTTTGACGCGCCGGGTGCTGGCGGGGCAGCGCAGATCGTGGTCGACGAGGCGACGTTCGTGCTGCCGCTCGAAGGCGTGATCGATCTTGCCGCCGAAAAGGCGCGCCTTGCCAAGGCGCGCGAGGCAGCGATCAAGGAGCGCGATGCACTGGCCGGCCGGCTCGGCAACCCCAGCTTCGTCGAGCGGGCGAAGCCGGAGGCGGTGGCGAAGGCGCGCGAGGACCATGCCGAGAAATCCGCGGAAGCCGACCGGCTGGAAGCGGCACTGGCACGGTTGGGGTAAAAAGGGACGCGCCAGTCAGAACACCGAGCGAATACCAAGCATCGTTTTTCCCGTTCGCGCTGAGCCTGTCGAAGGGCCGTTCTTTTCGTCGAAGAACAGGACAGGGCTTCGACGAGATCAGCCCGAACGGCGCGCATTAAACGCATGATGATCTAGCTGGACGACGGAATCTGGGGAGCGGATGAGAGATGGCAAGTGAAGCGCCCAAGCGGCGGGATCTGACGAGCGGACCGATCGGCCGGACGCTGTTGCTGTTTGCCATCCCCACGCTGGCGTCCAATGTGCTCCAGTCGCTCAACGGCTCCATCAATTCGGTCTGGGTCGGCCGCTTCCTGGGCGAGAGCGCGCTGGCGGCGACGGCGAACGCCAATGTCATCATGTTCCTCATGTTCTCCGCCGTCTTCGGTTTCGGCATGGCCGCGACGGTGATGGTGGGGCAGGCGATGGGGCGGGGCGACATCGCCGCCGCGCGCGAATCCTTCGGCGCGGCCATCGGCTTCTGCGTCGGACTGTCGATCATCGTGGCGGGCGCCGGCTGGGCCTTTGCGCCCGACATCCTGCATGGGCTGTCCACGCCGGAGAACGCCTTTCCGCTGGCGCTCGACTATCTGCGGATCATCTTCCTCGCCCTGCCGGGCATGCTGATCGTCGTGATGCTGATGATGGGCCTGCGCGGGGCGGGCGATGCGATGACGCCGCTGTGGTTCATGATCCTGTCGGTCATCCTCGACGCCGGGCTCAATCCGGTCCTCATCCTCGGCCTTGGCCCGGCGCCGGAAATGGGGATCAGGGGCGCGGCTACCGCGACGCTGATCGCCAACTATGTCAGCATGTTCGCGCTGCTCGCCTATATCTATTGGCGGGATCTGCCGCTGCGCCTGCGTGGGCGCGAGCTTGGCTGGCTATGGCCGCGCTTTGCCGAGCTTCGCCTGCTGGTGGTCAAGGGCCTGCCCATGGGCGTGCAGATGATCGTGCTGTCGGGCGCAGGCCTGATGATGGTCGGGCTGGTCAACCAGCAGGGCCTGATCACGACCGCGGCCTATGGCGCCGCGCAGCAGGTGTGGACCTATATCCAGATGCCGGCGATGGCGATCGGCAGCGCGGTCAGCGCGATGGCCGCGCAGAATATCGGCGCGGGCCGATGGGAACGGATCAACGCCATCGCGCGCAGCGGCATCCTGATGCACTGCATCGTCACCGGCGTCGTCATCGCGCTCATCCTGCTCTTCGACCGGCCTGTGCTGGCGCTGTTCCTGGGTGCGGGCAGTCCGGCAATCGACATCGCCCGGCACATGCAGTTCCTGGCGAGCTGGAGCTTCCTGCTGTTCGGCATCTCCATGGTGTTCTTTGGCATCATGCGCGCCAATGGCGTGGTGCTCGCGCCGCTGTTCGTCCTGGCCTTCGCGATGTTCCCCGTGCGGCTGGGCTTCTACCACTTCGCCTATCCGTTCCTTGGCGCGGATGCGCTGTGGCTTGCCTTCCCCGTGGGATCGCTGGTCGCGACGACGAGCGCCTTCGCGCTGTACGCGCAGGGCAGCTGGCGCAAGGCGAAGCTGCTGGTGCCGCCCCACGAAGAGGAATGCCGGGAAGCGGTGAACAGCGAAAGCGACCCCGCCGGGCGGATGGCGCCGACGGGCTGAGCGCAGGCGGGAGCGCGCGCTCAGCGCCCCTGGTTGCGCCAGCGGCTGACGGTTCGCTCCAATATCTCCTGCTCGCCGCCGGTTTCGCGCCACAGTTGCGAGAAGCTGGGGTCGCTGGATGCCGGGCGGCGATCTTCGTCCAGCGTGTCGAGCGACACCCTGATCGGCACGGCGACACCCTCGCCGCAGATGATGCATTCGCGGTTGCGCAGCGCCGGGATGGAATCGAGGAAGCCGCGCGCACCCTCGGGCATGGCAGCCTTCACGAAGGCCTGGTCGCGATCATTGTTGAGGCGCATCGCGATGATGGTGCCGCATTGCGACAGCACGCCTTCGGCAAGATCGGACGGGCGCTGGGTGATGAGCCCCAGCGACACGCCATATTTGCGGCCTTCCTTGGCGATCCGCTCCAGGATCTTGCGCGCGGCCTGCCCCGTGCCTGTCGAGCTGCTGGGAATATAGCGATGCGCTTCCTCGCAAACGAGCAGGATGGGGCGCTGCGGCTCGGTCCGCGCCCAGATCGCATAGTCGAACACCAGCCGCGAGAGCACCGATATCACGACGGAGGTGATGTCGGACGGCATGGCGGAGACGTCTATGATCGAGATCGGCTTGCCGTTCGCGGGCAGGCGGAAGATCTTCGCCAGAAACGCCTGCATGGTGTCGGCCACCAGCATGCCGGAGAACATGAAACTATAGCGCGGGTCGGTCTTGATCTCGTCGATTTTCGTCCGCAGCCGCATATAGGGCAGGGTGCCGGTGCCCTTGTCGAGCTTTCCCATCTCATTCTGCAGGATCGTCGTCAGGTCGGACAGCAGATAGGGGATAGGCGAATCCACCGTCAGCCGCGCGGCCCCCTCGGCCAGCCTGTTCTTGCCGCGCGCGGCGAGCAGGCACTTGGCCAGGATATCGCGATCCTGCGTGCGCTCCGCGCCTTCGGAGGTGATGAAGACCTCGCAATGCTCCTCGAAGTTCATCAGCCAATAGGGCAGGGCAAGGTTGTTGACGTCGAATATCGCGCCATTGCCGGAGAAGGCGGCGGCATATTCGCCATGCGGGTCGATCATCACGATATGTCCCTGCGGCGACAGGTCGCAGATGCGGTGCAGGATCAGCGCGGCGCTGGTCGACTTGCCGGTGCCGGTGGAACCCAGCAGCGCGAAATGCTTGCCGAGCATCGCATCGACATAGAGCGCGGCTGGCGTGTCCTTCGTGGGATAGACGGTGCCCACGCGCACATGGGCGCGATCGTCCGCCGCATAGATCTGGTGCATGTCCGCGCTCGACACGGGGAAGATTTCCGTGCCGGGGACGGGATAGCGGGTGATGCCGCGCCGGAAGCAGGAGATATGCCCGCCCGCCCGCTCGTCGCCTTCACCAAGGAAGTCGATGTCGGCGACGATGATGTTGGGGTCGCGCCGGTCGAGCGTGACGGCGCGGATATTGGCCACCAGCCACACGCCGCCCACGCGCATCTTCACCTGGCTGCCGACCTGCCCCGCCATGCGGATCGACTGGTCGGTATCGCTGGCGAAGGCGGAGAGCCCGCGGGCGTCGATCAGGACCTGGGAACTGGAACCGGCGATCTGGAAGACGACGCCCATGGCGCCACTGGCCGTTTCGGCAGCGATCGCGCTGCCATGTATCGCAAACTGCTCGGCACCCGTCATATGGTTCATATCCGCCCCCCGATTGTGCCGGGCTTCTTTCCCGCCCGGAACAAGGGGATGAGGTTAGGGCGCAAACGTAAAGATTGGCTTAGGACATTGCGGCGCAGACCACTGCGCGGTTGCAGTCCCTGTCAGATGCGGCGGGCGATCGCGCCGGCGCCCCAGCCCATGCCCACGGCCATCGCGATGGCGACGAGACCGTAGAGGAAGGGCCACTCGGTCGCGGCCAGCGCCACGAACCGCTCGAAACCGGATTTCTGCACGGTGATGTCCCGCACCGCCGCCGCTACGACGCGCCCATCCTGGATCAGGAAGGTCTCGGCAGTATAGTTGCCGACCAGCACGCGGGCGGAGAGGGGCAGGCGCGCGCGATACAGCACGCCATCGGTAATCTCCACCGTGCCCGGCCGCTCGACATACAGGCCCGAGCGGCGGCGCAGGTCGACAAGGCCTTCCTGAAAACGCTCCAGTTCGGCGTTTTCGTTGATCGACGAGGGGGAAAGCTGGAGCTTGTCGACGCCCAGTTCGTAGATCGCCGCGGTGCGCTCATCGACGATCCGGTCGATCGGGCGGGAGGACGCCATGGCGTAGAAGCTGGGGGCGGAGCGGAAGGCGGCGCTGTCCGCATTGACCCACATGCCCGCGACCTTCTGTTTCTCGCGCATGGTGATCGACTGGGCGGGGCCTTTCAGCACCACCACGATGTCCGCCGGGCGCCGGGGCGGGCGGCCGTCGGGATAGACGATCGCGCCGAACAGCAGCAGTTCCGCGCCGGTGAAGCTGTACTGGATCTCGACCGACCGTTGCGAGACGTCGGGCACCAAGATGGGCGCACGCAGCGGCATGGCCCCTGTCAGTGCCAGCCACCCTCCGAAGAGCAGCGGCGCAAGCGCGATGCCGCGCATCGTCATCGCACCTGCACCGTATAGATCTCGTCCGGCCGCCACCCGAGGCCAAGCGCCATGCGGATCGCGACCACCAGCACCACGAAGGCAAGCACGATGCGCAGATATTCCGGCCGCACTTTCGTCGTGATCCGCGTGCCGATCTGCGCGCCGACGACGCTGCCGATCAGCAGCAGCAGCGCCAGCACAAGATCGACTGCCTTGGTCGTGAGGCTGTGGATCATGGTCGTGGCGATGGTGACGAACAGGATCTGGAACAGCGACGTGCCGACCACCACCTGCGTCGTCATGCCGAGCAGGTAGAGCATGGCCGGAACCATGATGAAACCGCCGCCCACGCCCAACAGCATGGTGAGGATGCCGGTGCCCACGCCCAGCAGGAAGGGCGCGAGCGGGGAAATATAGAGACCGGAGCGGTAGAAGCGCCAGCGCATCGGCAAGGCCGCCACTAGCGGGTGATGGCGGCGGGTGCGAGCGGGCGCGCGCTGGCCCGTCTTCATGGCGACCAGCGCATGGATCGATTCCTGCGCCATCAGCAGGCCGATCGACCCCAGCATCAGCACATAGAGGATGCCGATGACGGTATCGATCTGCCCGACCTTCTGCAGCAGCCGGAACAGCAGCGCGCCCAGGATGGCACCGACGAGGCCGCCCGCGACCATCACGGCGCCCATGTGCACGTCCACCGTCTTGCGGTGCAGATGCGTGAAGACGCCGGAAACGCTGGCCCCCGTTACCTGCGTCGCGGCGGATGCGGCGGCGACGGTGGGCGGAATGCCGTAGAAGATCAACAGCGGCGTGGTGAGAAATCCGCCGCCCACGCCAAACATGCCCGACAGCAAGCCGACGAGCCCGCCCAGGCCGATGATGACCAGCGCATTCACGGAGAGATTGGCGACGGGTAAGTAGAGATCCATTGTCGCGCCGATCCTAAGCATAAAGAACGGCGACTTAAAGACGCGGCGGTACGAATATGGTGAATAAGCCAGCCGGGCTGTCACCGCCCCACTTCCGGCCGGTCTTGCAGGCATGGCAGGCGGGTATGGAACCTCGCCTAGAAACTGCCCGCCAGGGTGATGGCCGGGCCTGAACCCGGCCGGGCCTTTCCTGCGACGCGCGCGCGCCAGCCGGCGTCCAGCCGGATCATGCCGCCGGCGACGGGCAATCTCGCACGAACCTCTGGCCCGATGTCGAGCCGGGCGACCTGTGGCTGCGCGCCGCCGGACAGGCCGAGACCCATGGCGATGCGGCCATGCCCGACCGGGCGCAGCAAGGAAAGGCGGCCATCGGCGAAGGCATCGCGGCTGTTCACGCCGACCATGCCGGCCTGCCCATAGCCTTCCAGTTCCATCCTGCCGGGCAGCGCCATCGGGCCGATCCCCGTAGCGCCGACGACCGCCATGGCATTGCGGCCACCATCACCCAGCGCGATCCGGCGCTCCAGGCCGATGGTCAGCGGCAGGCGGCGCATCGGTTGCATGGCGACACCGATGGCGCCTTCGGGCGATGCCGGATCGATGAGCGCACGCGAGAGGCGGGCATAGGCGGTCAGCCGTCCATCCATGGGGCCGCCGCTGGCCAGTTCCCGGTCGATCCGCATGCCGATCTGTGATGCGCCGAGTTGTCCGGTTCCCGCCGTTGCGTTGCCATCCATGCCGCGCCTCAGCAGCATCCATGCGGAGAGTTGCCAGTGGTCGCGAAAACGAGCCTTGCGGGCGTCGCCGAAACCGGCGCCGGGCGGGAAGCTCGCCAATGCACCGGGGCCGTCGGCAGCCGAGGCGCGCTCCATGAAGCCGGGCATATTGCCGGCGGCGTAGCCAAAGACTTGCGGGAAGGAAGGGGAAGGAGGGGGGAGGGCAGGAACGCCGCCCGGTGTTTCCGCTCCCGCCCTTTGCCTCCGCGCGCTCTTGCCGCGCGCCGGATGAAGGTGCTCCTCTACTGGCGACAATCCGAATTCTCGGGCAGCCGGATCTATTTCCGGTCGCCCATCGGGAAAGGGCTGGGCGGGAGGCGGCTGGACCAGGGCGATAGCCGCTGGAGCGGTGTCGTTGCCGGTGGATGGCCCACCGTCCAGGCTAAGGCTTTGCGCCAGCCGGGTGCCGGACCAGCACAGCAGCACGATCAGCAGGAAGCGCAAGGGGCGCCCTTGCTGTCGAGGGGAACCGCTCATGCCCCGGCCTCTGCCGGGGAGTTGGGGAAGACATGGGGGGTCTTGTCCCATACCAGCGGATTGCCCTGCAGCGTGCCGAGGTAGATGAAGATCGCACGCCGTGCCGCAAGAATGGCGACCAGATTGGCCATGAAGGTGCGGGGTACGGAGAGCAGGCCCTGCCGCAGGCCGTGGGCGCGCCACACGAACAGCATCCGCATGGCGAGCCGCCAGAGCATCAGCACACCCGTGGCACTGAGCAGCATGGACAGCAGCGGGGAGGGGGCGATCGTGGGCGGCGCGCCGGCCATCGCCAACAGCCAGATTGGAATTTGCATCAGCAGCGAGAGATAGGCGGCAAAAAGGATGAGCGCAGCGAGTGCGGCTCGCCGGTCGCGCAGCCGCATCCAGCGTTCGGCGATCCCGGTGCCCCAGCCCATCCGGTCCCAGCCTGCAAGCGCGATGCCGACCGTCCATCGCGCCTTTTGCCTGACGGCCAGTGTCAGCGTGTCGGGGAAATGCTCGCGCGTGCAAACGAGGTCGCCATGGGCATCCGCCATCCGCACGAAGGCGCTCTTGCCGCCCCGTTCGGCAATGCGCAGGCCGATTTCATAATCCTCGGTCAACGATGCCGGATCGAAGGGGCGGCCGCCGAGTTCATCCGCCAGCGCCGCGAGGGCCGTGCGGGAAAAAGCGCAGCCGACACCGGCACTGGGCACGGCCGCGCCCACCGCTTCGCACACGCAGAGATATTTGCCATGGGATTCGGCAAATTCATCCAGATAATGGCCGGAGACCCAACTGCTATATTGGCTTTTGAAGGGCTTGACCGGCAGTTGGACGAGATCGAAGCGATCGCACATGCGGTCCAGCAGGCGGAGGGCGTCGGGGTGGACGACATCTTCGGCATCGTGCAGCACGATGGCCTTGTAGCATTCCTCGCCATGCGCTTCGTCCCGCAGCATTGCATCCCACAAGGCGTTCAGGCAATCCGCCTTGGTCGTTGGCCCCGGATGAGCGGTGATGACGGGCATGATGACGGGATGGTCGCCGGCGACGGCGGCGACGATGTCGATCGTGGCGCGGTCGTTGGGATAGGCGCCCACGAAGATCCGGTAGCGATCCGTCCCCCATTTCCGCGTCATGTCCTGGAGCATCCGTCCGATGACCGCCGATTCATCCCAGGCGGGGACGAAAATCGCGATCGGCGCGCGATCCTGCGCATCGGGCAGCGTCGCGGTCGTCATCGGCGGATAGCGGCGATAGATGAATGCGCGCCGCCAGAACCAGCGGGCGAAGAACATGATGTCGATCAGGGCGTCATCCAGCCCGCCAAGAACAAGTCCGAACGCCGCGAACAGCATGATTTCATGCTGCGCGCCCCCGGCAAGAAATGCGAGGATCTGGAAGATGTCGATGGCAAGCCCCCTTACCGTTCATGCTTAATGACGCGAAATCAGTGCGTTGTGCAA
Organism: Sphingobium arseniciresistens; assembly: GCA_029167225.1. Taxonomy (GTDB): domain Bacteria; phylum Pseudomonadota; class Alphaproteobacteria; order Sphingomonadales; family Sphingomonadaceae; genus Sphingobium; species Sphingobium arseniciresistens. The sequence goes on along the minus strand of JARFNK010000010.1, from coordinate 70,082 downwards.
GATATTTGTTGCACTTGCGAAGTGATCGGGCGTTTGACTGGTTGATCGGGCCTGCCTACGGTCATGCGATGACGGCTTCCCGGAAATCCAGCGTGCGCACCAGCCATTCGGCATTGCGTGATTTTCTTACGAGCGAGGCGGGCGGTGGCGTGCTGCTGATGGCGGCGGCGGCGCTCGCGATGCTGATGGCCAATGCCTCGCCCGAGACGGCCCATTTTTATCATGCACTTATCCATGCCGTGACCGGCCCTGTCCTTGCCGACAAGCTGGGTGCGATGAGCGTGCATCTTTGGATCAACGACGGGCTGATGGCGCTGTTCTTCCTGCTCGTGGGGCTGGAGATCAAGCGCGAGTTCGTCGATGGCCGTCTGTCTAGTTGGGACAAGCGTATCCTTCCGGCTGTCGCTGCGGCGGCGGGCATGGCGGTACCGGCCGCCATTTATCTTGCGGTTGCGAAGGGCACGCCGGGGCTTGGCAATGGCTGGGCGATTCCGGCGGCGACCGACATCGCCTTCGCCATCGGCGTGCTCGCGCTGCTGGGCAGTCGCGCGCCCCTGTCGCTCAAGCTGTTCCTGACCACGGTGGCGATCGTCGACGACATGGGGGCCGTTGCAATCATCGCAGTGTTTTACACCGACGGGCTGGCTTGGAGCGCCCTGGGGGCGGCGATCCTCATCCTTGCTGCGATGTACGCGATGAACCGGGCGGGCGTGAAGGCGCTGCCCCTGTATCTGCTCGGCTTCGGGCTGCTCTGGTATGCGGTGCTGCTGTCTGGTGTCCATGCGACGATTGCAGGCGTGCTGGCGGCGATGACCATTCCCATCCGCCGGACGCCGGGTGCGCCGGATGCCGAAGACAGCCCATTGCACCGGCTGGAACATGCGCTGCATCCCTGGAGCGCCTACGCCATTGTGCCGCTCTTCGGTTTCGCCAATGCCGGCGTCGCTCTCTCCGGCATGGGATGGGCGGACGTCTTCGCCCCCCTGCCGCTGGGGGTGGCGGCAGGCCTGTTCCTGGGCAAGCAGGTGGCGATCTTCACGGCGGTGTGGCTGTGCGTCAGCGTCGGCATCGCCGCTCGCCCGCGCGGTGCGACGTGGCTTCAGATCTACGGCGTTGCCATGCTGTGCGGCATCGGCTTCACCATGAGCCTGTTCATCGGTGGCCTAGCCTTCCCCGGATCGCCCGAACTGGTCGAGGAAGCGAAGATCGGCATCCTGATGGGGTCAGTGGTGTCCGCGCTTTCGGGCTTTGCCGTGTTGCGCTTCGCACCCCCGCATCGCGATCATGCACGAGAGGAGCACGCCCAGTCGGCCGAGATCGATGCGGATGGGGATGTGGCGGCCTGATCGCTGCCGGCGCGAAATCTGGTCCGCGCCCCATATGGAAAAGGCCCGGACATTGCTGCCGGGCCTTTCTCATTATTCGTTTCCGTTCCCGGCGTCAGAGCTTCTCTGTCAGTTCTGGGACGATCTTGAAGAGATCGCCGACCAGGCCGATGTCGGCGACCTGGAAGATCGGCGCGTCCTCGTCCTTGTTGATGGCGATGATGGTCTTGCTGTCCTTCATGCCGGCAAGGTGCTGGATCGCGCCGGAGATGCCGACGGCGACATAGACTTCGGGCGCCACGATCTTGCCGGTCTGGCCGACCTGATAATCGTTGGGCACATAGCCTGCGTCCACCGCCGCGCGGCTGGCGCCGACAGCGGCGCCGAGCTTGTCGGCGAGCGGGAAGATCACTTGCTCGAACGTCTCGCCGTCCTTGAGCGCGCGGCCGCCCGAGACGATGATCTTCGCCGAGGTCAGCTCCGGCCGTTCCAGCTTGGCGATTTCCGCGCCGACGAAGGAGGAAATTCCCTTGTCCGCAGAAGCGCCGCCGGTGGAGTCGACCGCTTCGACAGCGCCCGATCCGCCGTCACGCGCAGTCTTGTCAAAGGCGGTGCCGCGCACGGTGATGACCTTCTTCGCGTCCTTCGAGCGGACGGTCGCGATCGCATTGCCGGCATAGGTCGGGCGCGTGAACGTGTCCTCGCTCTCGACCGACAGGATATCGCTGATCTGCATGACGTCGAGCAGCGCGGCGACGCGCGGCGCGATGTTCTTGCCGTTGCTGGTGGCCGGCGCGACAAAGGCGTCGTGATGCCCCATCAGGTCCACGATCAACGGCGCGACATTTTCCGGCAGCGCATGGCCGAAAGCGGCGTCGTCGGCGACATGGACCTTGCCAACGCCGGCGATCTTCGCAGCGTCGGCGGCAACGCCCTCGACGCCCGCACCGGCGACGATCAGATGGACTTCACCCAGCTTGGCAGCAGCGGTGATGGCGGAGAGGGTCGCGTCCTTGACGGCGCCGCCCTCATGTTCAACCCAGACGAGAGTCTTCATAATCTTGATCCTCTACCACCGTTCGCCCTGAGCTTGTCGAAGGGCTGCTCTTCTCTTCAGGAAAGAACAGGGCTTCGACAGGCTCAGCCCGAACGGACTTGGAATGATGGTCAGGCAGCGACGCCCAGAGCCTTCAGTTTCGCCACCAGTTCATCGACATCGGCAACCTTGATGCCGGCGCTGCGCTTGGGCGGTTCAGAGACCTTGAGCGTCTCCAGCCGGGGTGCGATGTCCACGCCATAATCGGCCGGCGTCTTGCTGGCGAGCGGCTTGCTCTTCGCCTTCATGATGTTGGGCAGAGAGGCATAGCGCGGCTCGTTCAGACGCAGGTCGGTGGTGACGATCGCGGGGATGGAGAGCTTCACCGTCTCCAGGCCGCCATCGACCTCGCGGGTCACGTCGACGCTGTCGCCCGATACCTCGACCTTGCTGGCGAAGGTGCCCTGCGGCAGGCCGAGCAGCGCGGCGAGCATCTGGCCGGTCTGGTTGCTGTCGTCGTCGATCGCCTGCTTGCCCAGGATGACCAGGCCGGGCTGCTCTTCCTCATAGACCTTGGCAAGCAGCTTGGCGACGCCCAGCGGCTCCACTTCATCTTCAGTCTGGATCAGGATCGCGCGGTCCGCGCCCATGGCGAGGCTGGTGCGCAGCGTTTCCTGCGCCTTGGCCGGGCCGATGGAGACGACCACGATCTCGGTCGCGACGCCCTTTTCCTTCAGGCGGATGGATTCTTCCACCGCAATCTCGTCGAACGGGTTCATACTCATCTTGACGTTGGCAAGATCAACCCCCGTCCCGTCCGCTTTCACACGCGGCTTCACATTATAATCGATCACCCGCTTCACGGGCACCAGGATCTTCATTTCAACATCCTCCAGTTGCTGCGTCTTTTAGCCCCTGCACGGGCAAGGACGCGGCCGCCGATTATGGCTGCCGCGTCCCATGACGCTATTCAGATTGGCGTGCAAGCGCTCACGCGGCCTGCTTGACCTGTGCCACGATCTTCTTGGCCGCATCGCCCAGATCGTCCGCCGGGACGATGGCGAGGCCGGATGCCGCCAGGATATCCTTGCCCTGCTGAACATTCGTGCCTTCCAGGCGAACGACGAGCGGAACGGACAGGTTCACTTCCTTGGCGGCGGCAACGATGCCCTCGGCAATGATGTCGCACTTCATGATGCCGCCGAAGATGTTGACCAGAATGCCCTTCACATTGGGATCGGCCAGAATGATCTTGAACGCCGACGTCACCTTCTCCTTGCTGGCGCCGCCGCCAACGTCGAGGAAGTTCGCGGGGAACATGCCGTTGAGCTTGATGATGTCCATCGTCGCCATGGCCAGGCCGGCGCCGTTCACCATGCAGCCGATGTCGCCATCCAGCTTGATGTAGGCGAGGTCATATTTGGAGGCTTCCAGCTCGGCCGGATCTTCCTCGCTCTCGTCGCGCAGTTCCATCAGGTCCTTGTGACGGAACATGGCGTTGCCGTCGAAGCCGACCTTGGCGTCGAGCACCAGCAGGTTGCCCTGCTCGGTCAGCGCCAGCGGGTTGATTTCGATCTGCTCGGCGTCGGTCGCGAGGAATGCGTTGTAGAGTGACTGCGCAACCTTCGATGCCTGCTTGGCAAGGTCGCCGGTCAGGCCCAGCGCGGCGGCGACGGTACGGCCGTGGTGCGGCATGAAGCCGGTCGCGGGATCGACCGAGAAGCTGTGGATCTTCTCGGGCGTCGAATGCGCGACTTCCTCGATGTCCATGCCGCCTTCGGTCGAAACGACGAACGCGACCCGGCTGGAGGCGCGGTCGACGAGCAGCGCAAGGTAGAATTCCTTGGCGATGTCGGCGCCGTCGGTGACGTACAGGCGGTTGACCTGCTTGCCGGCTTCGCCCGTCTGGATCGTCACCAGCGTGTTGCCGAGCATGTCGGTGGCGTGGGCCTTCACCTCATCCAGGTTGAAGGCGAGGCGGACGCCGCCCTTCGCATCGGGGCCGAGTTCCTTGAACTTGCCCTTGCCGCGGCCACCGGCGTGGATCTGGGACTTCACGACATAGAGCGGCCCAGGGAGCTTCTTGGCGGCTTCGACGGCCTCTTCCACAGTGAAGGCGGCATGGCCGGCGGCGATCGGGGCGCCGTATTTCGCCAGCAGTTCCTTGGCCTGATATTCGTGAATGTTCATGGAAACCCTGTCCCCTGATGATGCAATGCGATGGCCGTGGCTAAAGCACAGCGGGGCAGGGATTTCCAGAGCGACTTCGCAAAATGGCTTTGCAAAATTGCAAAGTCAGGGCTGGGCGGGGCGCACTCAGCCGGAAATGGCGCAGCTCAGCGCAGCCTTGCTGGTGACAACCAGGATCTCCGGGTCTTCCAGCGCGCGGACCTTGTACAGGAACTGGTCGATCGAGAGCCGGTGCAGGTCCGAGCGATGGACCTTCGAGAGCGACTGCAGGCGGCGCAGCTGCACCAGGCTGAGGCGATCGACCATGCGATCGGCCATGCAGCCGGCGAGCGCTGGCGGCAGACCGGCATCCATAAGGCCGGTTCGCACCCGCGTTTCGGGCGTGGCGCAAGCGGAGAGGGCGAGCAGGGTGGCAAGCGCGGCGGCGGCAGCGCGATGGCGGAGGAGGTGACGGGTCATGCCCATCCCATGGACCGGGAAGGCTGAACAGAAGTTTTACGGCGACGCCTTCGACTGCGCATGAATGGGCAACTGTGTATTTGCGGGCGACTACACAGCGACGGCGGCCGGGCGACGCGTGCGAGGAGAGCCCCGGACAGCTATGCCATGCGGAGCAGCGCGCGCATCAGTTCAACTCGGCGGTCGCAAGTGCCCTGATCGTAATGGCCTGACGGTTGGCGCGGGCATAGCCGCGGACCTGGTCGAGATAGGCGCGCGCCATGTCTTCATGCGCGGCGCGGCTTTCCGGGCAGGACGCAAAAGCGGCCTGCAGCAGCGAGATCTGCTGTCGGTGCAGCAGATAGTTGACATCTGGCATCGTTGTTCTCCCATCCTCTCTTGGGCAAACATCGCGCCGGGTGCATTCATTGTATTTTTATGGTGCGACTCCGGCGAGCGGAGATTCTACCATAAAAGGCAAGGCGAGTCGCGCCCCCGCCGCACCGCCCGTCGCAGGGGCGGTGCGGCTATTCGCGGCGAGCAGGCTGAAATCCGGTCCCCCCGCCATGAGTAGGGCTCCGGCGAGAGGATCGTCCCGCCCGCTATTCGCAGCGGGTGCCATCCTTGTCGATCGCGCGCCCCGCCAGAGCGCCGCCGCCTGCGCCAAGGATCGTGCCGAGTGTCTTCGATCCGCCGGGTGCGATCACATTGCCCAACACGCCGCCGGCGATGGCGCCGACGATGGTGCCCGTCGTCCCATCATCGCGCTTGCAATAATAGCGGCCGTCATTGTCGCGATAGACATAATCCCCGTCGCGCATCGGGCGGGAGTGGTGGGGGCGTCGGTCACCGGGGCGATCATAGCCATAGCCTCGCCCGCCGCCGCCATCCGACACACAGGCGCCCAGCGGCAGGCTGGCAATGGTTGCGAGGGCGATGATGGCGGTACGCATGGGATATCTCCGTGAAGGGAGCGCGCTCTGACGTCAGCCCTGACGGGCAGGTGTCGGGCTTGGGGCTTGAAGATCGAGCTTTGCTACTGCGTCAGACGACGGGTTGGGGCGTCGTTGCGGCGGGTGGTGCCGTGCCGGTTTTCGAGGGCTGGCGGTCGCCAGCATCTTCTGGGCGAAGGCGGCGGGCAAGATCGTCGCGGAACTGCGTAAGGGTGCCGTCGTCGTACAGTTTCTTGCCGACATAGGCGACGATACCGCCGAAAATGAGTGTGCGGAGCATGATATGCGTCCTCTCCAAGGATGGGATGCCAATGGGCATCGGGATGAGAGGGTAACGGGTGGCGGAAGCGGTGGTTCCGGCAGATGTACGGCAGATGCAGGCGGCGCATTGAGGCGCGTGCGCTGTCATGTCGGTCCGGGTGCTACCGGACGCGGTGATCCGTGCCCGCGCCGGCTGTGATGAAGATGCAGGTACAGTTCCCGCTGACATCAGCCGTGTGCCACACGCCGGGCGGATTGATGGCATAGTCGCCGGGGGAGAGGACGACTTGCTCCTCATGGCCATCGGGGAATTGCTGGATCAGCGTGATCGATCCCGCCGTGCAGATGACGACCTCTGCGCCATGCGGATGCACCTCCCACATCGGCCAGCTTTCGGAGAAGCTGTATTGCGACACCAGCCGCCCCCCCGCCCCGTCGGTGGCATGGCGCGCGCTATAGTCCGCATACCATTCCATCCCGGTAAAGGGCGGCTCGGCCGTAGCGGTGGCGCCTAGGCCGAGATGAACGGGGTGAGTGGGCAGCTGTGGCATCGCTGTTGCCTGCTCCATGACCTCGAAAAAAAGATGCGAGGGCGCGGGAATGGATCGCCCCTCGCTCGCATCAGATTATCGCAGCTTATCCTCCGAAGCAAAAGGCTATCGCGTCCGATTGGCCTCCCGGTAAAGGGAATGACGCTTAAGCCGCCGCGACGCTCTCCAGCCCGAGCAGCGGCGCGAGATAATGGCCGGTAAAGCTGCGGGGCTCCTTCGCGACCTTCTCCGGCGTGCCTTCCGCCACGACTTCGCCGCCCTTCACGCCGCCTTCCGGCCCCATGTCGATGATCCAGTCGGCGGTCTTGATGACGTCCAGATTATGTTCGATCACGACGACGCTGTTGCCCTGTTCGACCAGCGCGTGCAGCACTTCCAGCAATTTGCGGACATCCTCGAAATGGAGGCCGGTGGTCGGCTCGTCCAGGATGTAGAGGGTGTTGCCGGTGGCGCGACGGGAAAGTTCCTTGGCGAGCTTCACCCGCTGGGCCTCGCCGCCGGACAGGGTGGTCGCCTGCTGGCCGACCTTCACATAGCCGAGGCCGACTTCCGCCAGCATCGCCATCTTGTCGCGGATCGGCGGCACGGCCTTGAAGAATTCCACCGCGTCCTCGACCGTCATGTCGAGCACGTCGGCAATGCTCATCCCCTTGAACTTCACCTCCAGCGTCTCGCGGTTGTAGCGGGCGCCATGGCACACGTCGCAGGTGACATAGACGTCCGGAAGGAAGTGCATCTCGATCTTCAGCACGCCGTCGCCCTGGCAGGCCTCGCACCGGCCGCCCTTGACGTTGAAGGAGAAGCGCCCCGGCTTGTAGCCGCGCGCCTGGCTTTCGGGCAGGCCGGCGAACCAGTCACGGATGTTGGTGAAGGCGCCGGTATAGGTTGCCGGGTTGGAGCGCGGGGTGCGGCCGATGGGCGACTGGTCGATGTCGATCACCTTGTCGCAATGTTCCAGCCCCGTCACCCTGTCATGCGCGCCCGCGATGATGCGGGCGCCGTTGAGCGTGCGGGCCGACGCGGCATAGAGCGTGTCGATGGTGAAGCTCGACTTGCCCGACCCGGAAACGCCGGTGATGCAGGTGAAGGTACCGAGCGGGATCGAGGCGGTGACGCCGCGCAGGTTGTTGGCACGCGCATTGTGGACGGTGAGCTTCTTGCCGGTGCCCTTGCGGCGCTTCTTGGGCACCTCGATGCGGCGGGTGCCGTTCAGATAATCGGCGGTCAGGCTGTCCTTGTGCGCGAGGATCTGGTCCAGCGTGCCCTGCGCGACGATGCTGCCGCCATGGACGCCGGCGCCCGGCCCCATGTCGACGATATAGTCGGCAGTGCGGATCGCGTCCTCGTCATGCTCGACGACGATGACGCTGTTGCCAAGGTCGCGCAGACGCTTGAGGGTGACGAGCAACCGGTCGTTGTCCCGCTGGTGCAGGCCGATGCTGGGCTCGTCCAGCACATAAAGCACGCCCGACAGGCCCGATCCGATCTGCGATGCGAGGCGGATGCGCTGGCTTTCGCCGCCCGACAGGGTGCCGGAGGTGCGATCGAGGTTGAGATAGTCGAGGCCGACATTGTTGAGGAAGCCGAGGCGCTCGACGATTTCCTTCAGGATGGCGCGGGCGATCTGGTTCTGCTGGTCGGTCAGATGCTCGGGCATGGCGGTGAAGAAATTCAGCGCGTCCACCACCGATCGGCGGGTGGAGAGCGAAATATCCTCGCCGGCGATCTTTACCGCCAGCGCTTCGGGCTTCAGGCGGGCGCCATGGCATGTCTCGCAGGGCATGGCGGTCTGATATTTGGACAGCTCCTCGCGCATCCACGCGCTGTCCGTCTGCAGCAGGCGGCGGTTGAGATTGCCGATGACGCCCTCGAACGGCTTCTTCACCTCATAGGCCTTGCGCCCGTCCATGAAACGCAGGGTGACGGCCTTGCCGCCGGTGCCGTGCAGGATGATGAGCTTCGCTTCGCCCGGCAGTTCCGCCCAGGGTGTTTCCAGGCTGAAGCCGAACTCCTTCGCCAGCGAGCCGAGCACCTGCATATAATAGGGGCTGGGCGGGTTGGACTTGGCCCAGGGGACCACGGCACCCTTCTTGAGCGACAGCGCCTCATTGGGCACGACCAGTTCGGGGTCGAACTCCTGTCGTTCGCCAAGGCCGTCGCATGCCGGGCAGGCGCCCTGCGGCGCGTTGAAGGAGAAGAGGCGGGGCTCGATCTCCTGGATGGTGAAGCCGCTGACCGGGCAGGCGAATTTCTCGGAAAAGACGATGCGGTTGGCGGGGATGCCGGCATTCTTCATCTTGCCGACGGATTCCGCTTCATTTTCGCGGCCGGGAACGACGCCGTCGGCCAGATCGACATAGGCCAGCCCCTCGGCCAGTTTTAGCGCCTGCTCGAAACTGTCGGCAAGGCGGGTGGACATGTCGGCATTCACCGCGAGGCGGTCGACGACCACCTCGATGTCATGCTTGTATTTCTTGTCGAGGGTAGGGGCTTCCTCGATCGGATACATCTCGCCGTCGATGCGGACGCGGGTGAAGCCGGCCTTCTGCCACTCGGCCAGTTCCTTCTTATACTCGCCCTTGCGACCGCGCACGACCGGGGCGAGCAGGTAGAAGCGGGTACCCTCGGGCAGCTGCATCACCCGATCCACCATCTGGCTCACCGTCTGCGCGCTGATCGGCAGGCCGGTCGCGGGCGAATAGGGGACGCCCACGCGCGCCCACAGCAGGCGCATATAGTCGTAGATTTCCGTGACCGTCGCGACCGTGGAGCGCGGGTTGCGGCTGGTCGTCTTCTGCTCGATGGAGATGGCGGGGCTGAGCCCCTCGATATGCTCGACATCGGGCTTCTGCATCATTTCCAGGAACTGGCGCGCATAGGCGGAAAGCGACTCGACATAGCGGCGCTGCCCCTCGGCATAGATGGTGTCGAAGGCGAGCGACGACTTGCCCGATCCCGAAAGCCCGGTGATGACGATCAGGCTGTCGCGCGGCAGGTCGACATCGACGCCCTTGAGGTTGTGCTCGCGCGCGCCGCGCACGGAAATATGAGTCAGCATGAGGCGACTTGTTCCAGATTTGTTCTTTGGGGGCAAGGGTGGTTTGCAGCGCAATATGGCGGCGGCCATGGCGGGCTGCAAGGCGGGTGGCAAGCGCAGCGACTGTATTGAGGACGATGCGACGGCGTGCGGGCAGGGCGCGATGGACGCACATCGCCTTGTCGGACAAACGCTTATGTGCCGTTCATGCGCCGATGAAGCGGCCCGCGCCGTGCATTCGTCGGGCTGAGACAGCGGTTGGTCGATGCAGATGTCATTGGACGATGCAAGGCGCCGAAAATCGATACGGGAATGAAAGCGTCGTGCCGTCAGGCTAATCAGGAGCGGCGGCGGGAGACCCCCGAACCCCCACCCGACCCGCCGTCGCTCCATCGTCACTGTCCCGACATCCGGGCGTGCAAGGGGGCGGATCCCAGCGGGAGGCCGGCGCAAACCGGCCATCTGCTGGTAGATTCAAGAGATCCTGCGTGCCCGACAGCAACAGGATGCGCCCCCGGCACTTCCCTTGCGCCGGGGGCGCTCATCTTTTCCGAACATCGCCATTCCCCCTTCAACGCGCCGTCCACATCGCGGAGGCTTTCCCGTGACGATTCCGCTACGGAATCCTCTGTTTTGGTGGCACTCAGGGTTGTCCGTCCGACGCTCGTCGTTCCCGGCTGGTCGTTGGTCGATGCATCCGTCGCCTGCCGACATCCACCGCTGCCGGTCGAACCGCGACTGCATCGCATCTGCACCCGGCCTATTGGAGAGATGCGGCAACGAACCAAGCCCCCAAGTCAACGTTCAGTCCGCTCCCTACCGACCGCCCGGCTCCTGAAATGGGGTGTCCAGAGGCGGGGCAGGGAACCAACCGAATAATGATATGTGAGGAGACCCACCAATGTTCGCCCCCAACGCCTTTACCGCCATCATCGCCAGTGGCCTGTCCCTGGCGCTCGCCACACCCGCTTTTGCCGCAAGCGCCCCGGTGCAGGCCCCGCAGGCCCGCGTCGGCTATGCCGATCTCGATCTCACCAAGGCGCATGACGTGGAGCGCCTGAAGAAGCGCATCAACCGGGCGTCCGGCGGCCTGTGCCTCCAGTATCAGGGCGGCGCCTTCTTCAAGTGCAGGGCGCAGACGATCGCCAATGCCGAGCCGATCATCGCCAAGGCCATTGCCCGCGCCGAGAGCAAGGCCCGCTATGCCGATGCCGGTGGTGCGGTCGTCCAGGTCGGCAACTGATCCAGGGCATCGAGCCTTACATCAGAACCGTTCGGGCTGTCTGGACGAGGCACCTGCCTCGGTCGAATAGGGCGAACGGAGAATGTGGATCTCGATAAATGGCGAGATCCTATAAGGCAGGTGCCGTCACGATCGCATCCTGACAGAGCAAAACCCCCGGCGCATGTCGCCGGGGGTTTTCTCGTGTCCGGCCAATGGATGATGCGGCACGTCTGCCTCAGTGAAATCTGGAGAGCAGCGCTACCAGTTCGCCCTGGCGGCCGGTCGATGTCTTGGCGAAGACCATCTTGAGCTGTGACCGTACCGTCGCGGGCGAGGTGCCGAGCTTGAGCGCCAGTGCGGACGGGGACAGGCCCTCGGCGATCCCACGCGCCACGCGCGCTTCGGCGGGCGTCAGGTCGTAGAGCGCGGCGATGATGTCCGAGGCGGGCAACATGTCGTTGTCGGGCCGCGCCAATATGGCGAAGGCGGCGATATTGCTGAAAAGGCCGCGTGCGTCGCGGCGGGCGGGGACCAGATGCAGCACGGCGATGCCGGCCATGTCCGCATTCCTGATCGCGATGGACGATCCCACGCCCTTGGCCTGCAACCGGGCAAGGCTGTCCTTCAGTCGTTCGTCGGCGAGCGGATCGGTAATGCGCAGCCGGTTGGACGCATCCAGCAGCACGCCATCCAGATGGGCGGCGAAACGGTCGCTCATGCCCAGCGCGCGGCCATTATGGTCCAGCAGAGCGAGGGCGAGGCCGCTGGCGTTGAATGCTTCGACGACGGTGGCGACGCGATCGGCCTGGATGCGGCTGCTGAGCATCGCGGCGCGGGCCATGTGCGGGCGCAGGCGGTTGAGCAGCGGCACGGCGGCAAAGGCGGCATCATGATCGCGGAACATCTCTATCGCGAGCACGAGGCCGTCATGGTCGCTCCCCTGGATGACCGTCGCTGCGCCGGCATCCGCGCCATTGGGCGTCAGGAAATCCGTATACATGGGGAGCGACCGGATTTCCTCGATCGTGTGGACATCAAGGTCCGTGAGGAAGCCGGGATGCTTGGCCTGCGCCAGCAATCGCCCGACGCGGCTGTTCTCGCGATTCCAGCCCTGTCGATCGAATTCCGCCGTCAGTTCCGCTGCACGAGGGGAGGACTGAAAACTGATGCCCGATGCGCTGCTGCGGATGAGGTTTCCGCCGCCGCCGCCGACATGGGTCGCGATCATGTCGAGCGCACTGGGCCAAAGCTCCGGCAAGGCGCCCGCCTCGTAGATCAATCCAACAAGATCATCGACTGAATTCATCAACGGAACAGGTTCGCCATGGGCAGCGGATCACCGGCAAAAGGTAGTTAACACATCACTATTCGCGAAAATCCACACTGTCGATGATGAACTGTGTGGCAGCGGGCGCGCATTGATCTTTGCGGCGTGAAATGTCCCATGACAGGACATGGAAGCATCACTTTGGATATACCCCATTTGAGGGATGCGGGCAGGGATGGAAGATCGGCATAAGGATGCTGCGACCTGAAGGGGGCGGTCTTCCATCCGTCTCTGCATTAGGTGATGCCCGGCCCGGAATGCGTTATGCGCTGCCCGGGTCGGGCATCATCGCCTTTTTTGGGTGGATCACCCAATCTCCCTCATGATGCCGCCATCCCTCGCTGTATGCCTCCGGGCTGATGCTGCCCGCGTCAACGGCCCGCAATGGCCTTCGCCATGTTGAGATAGCTGCGACCGATGCGGATGTCTTCGCCTTCCGCAAGGCAGGCAAACCATACGCCGCTGCCGTCATGGCGCAGGCGTGTGATGTGGTCCCGCCGCACGATGTGGGAGCGGTGCAGGCGGATGAAGCGGGCAGGGTCCAGCCGCTGCTCCAGAGCGCTGATCGTCTGGTGCAGCAGATAGCTGTGCTGGCCGACATGTAGCCGCATATAGTCGCGTTCCGCCTCGATCCGGTCGATCTGGTCGGTGCCGATGCGGATCAGTTCGGAGCGATGCGGCACCCAGAATTCTTCCGCCCATTCCGAAAGGGGGGCGGGGGGCGGCATCGGCGGCGCCTCGTCCCGCGCGCCCAGCGCCAGCGAGACGCGGTCGATGGCGCGGCTCAGCCGGTCATGGGCGACGGGCTTGAGCAGATAGTCGATGGCGGCGAGATCGAACGCCTCGACCGCGAAGCCCTCAAAGGCGGTGACGAAAATGATCGCCGGGCGGATGCCGAGTTGTCCCACGGCGCGGGCCACGCCGATGCCGTCGAGCAGCGGCATGGCGATGTCGAGCAGCAGCAGGTCGGGCTGGAGCCCCTCGACCATGCGCAGCGCCGCCTCGCCATCCGACGCGGTGCCGACCAGCGCGATCCGCGGCTCGCGCGCGCACAAAATCTGCAGCCGCTCGATCGCCAGCGGCTCGTCGTCGACGATCATCGTGCGGATCGGCGTGCTCATGCTCAGCAGCCCTGCCGGACGATGGGCATGGTCAGGCGGGCGACGAAGCCTTCCTCCCCCTGGTCCGCCTGGGTGACGTCGAGGCGGCCGCTGGCGCCGAAGCGCGCGGCCAGCCGGTCGCGCACATTGACGAGCCCGATGCCATTGCCTTCATACAGGCTCGCGCTGCCCGGTGCGGCGGCGCCGTCATCACTCACGCTGACGTTGAGCAAGCCCTCTTCCTCCCAGGCGCGGATCGTCACGGTCACGGGCCGCGATGTTCGCGATACGCCATATTTGATCGCGTTTTCAACGAGCGGCTGGAGGATAAGGCCGGGCACGCAGCAATCGGCGAGCGCCGGCGGCACGTCGATCCGCACGCGAAGCCGGTCGGGGAAGCGCACGGTCTCGATCTCCAGGTAAAGCTGCTGGAGCTGCACTTCCTCCGACAGCGGCACGTCGTCCAGCGGATCACCGGTCAGGCTGGTGCGGTAGAAGTTGGAGAGCGACATGATCATGCGTTCGGCCTCGTCGGGCTTGTTGGTCATGACCAGGCTGGAGAGCGAGTTGAGCGTGTTGAACAGGAAGTGCGGGTTCACCTGATAGCGCAGCGAGCGCAGTTCCGCCTGTTGTGCGGCCTGTTCCAGCCGGGCGGCATGGCGCTCGATCCGGCGCGCTTCGGCGGCGTAGGAGATGGCGAGATACAGCGCGGCCCATGCGGCCAGGAAGAAGTAGCGGCCGAGCGCCACCTCTACGATTTCCTGCAGCGCATAGCCCTGTTCGGCGATCGAATTGTGCCGCTCCAGATCCTGGAACAGGCCGGCGGGATCATAGAGGTTGAACATGTAGAAATTGACGAAGGCGATGGCGAAGGCGCCGGGCACCGCGGCTAGAAAGGCGACGATGATCCGTATCGACAGCGCGCTGCGATCGAACTGGCGCAGGATCAGGTACATGATCCAGGTGATGACGATGCCGATGATCGTGACGATACCACGCCTGATCGCCATTTCCCCCTGCGCCTCGAACCCCATCACTGCCGCCCGCACGGTGACGAGCGACATGTAGAAGCACCAGAAGCCGAGGATCGAACACAGGGCGAGGGTCGGGGAAACGCCGTTTTCGCCCTCTTGAGGGGGGAGTGTCATGCCTTCTTCATATGCGCAGCGTCCGGCGATGTCGCCCCTCTCTGCCCACGCCGGTCGAAAAAGCGCCGGGGTTGGTCGATCTTGCGCCTGCCGCGCTGATTGTCGCCTCATGGAACCGCGCCTTCGGGCATCCGTTGGAAGAGGAGAGGAGAATTGCGATGGACGACCAGAAGCCGATTCGACCAAGCCGGGAAGATGAGACGCTAGAGCGTCCCTGCGACGCACAGGACCATGCCGTCTCGCCAGAGGAAAATCTGGAGGAGGGCCTGAGGGACTCGATGGATGCGTCCGATCCTCCGTCGGCAACGCAGCCGGGCGATCATGGCAATCCGGTGCCGTCATCCGGTTTCCGTGAGGAGGATGAAGACGATAGCGGCGATACTGCGCAATAAGCTTAAATGTGAAGATGCGCGGTTAACGGGGCGGTTGCGGCTTATGGCCGTGGCCGCCCCGAACGGCTTGTCCCGCAATTGTCATTTTGATGTTGCACTGCACAAGATTTTCTGATTCCATGTGAATGTCAGCCGAACGGGCGCTTAATGCTTCGGTAACTATGTTGGGCGCATGATTGGCCTGTCTGGACGTCTAGTCGGAGGCATGAGCATGGGTATTGGCATGGGATCGAAACCGGCGGATGGCGCTATCACTCTTGCAGAAATGCGCGAGTTTGCGAGCTTTCCGTCTTCAACGCAGCGCTATATCCGCCGCTCGCTGGACATCGGCCTGCATCGCCGCGACGCGATGAAGCTGTGGTCCCGCGACCTGGTGGAAGAGGCCAGCATCCGGGCGCAGGCGCGCATCTACCACCGGCTGGACGAGATCAAATCCATGGTTCCCGACGATAGCGGGCTGGAGCAGGTGGAGCCGTTCATGGCGCCCCTCGTCACCGTCTCCGCCTTTGATCTGGGGCAGGACAGGCTTAACGGCTTCTCCGCCTATCGCTTCCTTTATGAACGGCTGATCGGGGCCGGTGCGCGGCCATGGCTGCCCGGCGCCTTCTGCGCTGCGGCCAGCCTGCCGCACCTCCACCCCGAGAAGCGGCGCGTGCTGCTGCAGTCGATCAGCGAGGCGGCGGCGACGGCGGCTGGCTGGTCGAACCGCGAGCCGAGCTTCTACCCTGAATGGGTGGAAAAGGTGGACACGAGCAAGGCGCCCAACTGACGGCCTCTCCTACCGCAAATCCCCGTTTCGCTTTCCCGCGCATTGGGAAAGCCCGAGGCGGCCGACAGCATGGGTTCAGGTGTCGCGCGTAGGGGCGATACCGGCTCGCCGCGTGATACAGCATCGAAGGACCGGATGGCGTAAGGCGCAGCCCGATTATACGCGGCGCGCTTCAGCCTTGGGCAGCGGCACGACAGGAAAGACTGTCCTTCGGCTTCGTCGTGCCGCTTGCGCCCAGGCGCGCGCGTCAAAGCTCTTGGCCTCGCTATCCAACGCATTGCGCCGCCACGACAGCCGCCACGACGAGGACGCAGGACTAGTCCGGGCGCTTTCAACCTCGCTTCAGCATCGCTCCGGCTGCCTTCGCGCCTGAAGCCCGATCATGAGAATCCGCACGGACATTTCGAACGAGAATGGGCATCGAGCTGTTGGGCGGTGCGGCCTCGCTTCCCGCAATGTTCGCCAAGCGGAAAAACTGGCGATCATTGTTGCGCAGTCCATGCCATCCGGTGACTATTGGAGCATGACAAACAGCCTCTCGCCCTCCGACCGGTTTGACTTCACGCCCACGCATGACGAGGCCGCAAGGCTCGGCTTCGTCGGCGCACTCAAAAAATACGTCAATTTCGATGTCGAGTCCGCCCTGCAGGCACGTTTCGACGCCCGCATCGCGCCCGCCTATGCACAGAGCCATGGACAAGCGCCGACGAACAGGAAGGAAGCAGTCGCCGCCGCAGTGGATGATCGACTGTTCCAGCTATGGGCCTCGCTCACCTGGCACAGCCAGAATTTGATGTGGGATACGGTGCAGCAGACGACAGACCGGATCATTGACGCGCGTATCGAAACGTTCCGCACGCTCCGCGACAGGGCGGCAGCGGGCGGCAGTATTCATCTGAATGACGAAGTCGTCGTGCGCGCGCCGGTGAAGACCACTGAAATCCATCGCCAGCCTGGCGGCTACTGGCGTGAATCGCGACCCGACGACATCGAGGCGGGGCTGAACTATTCCGGCACAGTCGAAATGTATCGGCAGGCCAAGGGCATGTCGACCGGCAAGTCGGTGACCAACGATTCCTTCGGCCGTTTCGTTGCCAGCGTAGCCCAGCGCCGCGCGCCGGACCTGACGCCGACATCGGTGCTGGACGTGGGCTGCGGCACCGGAGAGCAGACCCATGCGTACAAGCATCTCTATCCCGATGCAGAGGTCCATGGCCTTGATTGCGCCCGGCCATTTGTGCGTTATGCCCATGCCGCTGCAGAGAGTGCAGGCGTGGGCATTCATTTCCATGAACTGGATGCAGCCGAGACGGGCTTTGCCGACGAGAGTTTCGATTTCATCACGTCGATCATCATGTTCCACGAGACGTCGGCAGCGCAGGTGCCGCGCATCCTCAAGGAATGCTGGCGGCTGCTCAAGCCGGGCGGGCTGATACTGCATCTGGACGTGCCCTATCACCCGCATCGCCTCCCGCTGATCAAGCAGGTGACGAACGACTGGCAGGTGCGTCACAATGGCGAGCCTTTCTGGTCCGGATTCGTCGATCTCGATATGAAGGCGGAACTGGAAAAGGCGGGCTTCGATCCGGCAAGCGCCTTTGCCGATTATGAAGCGGTGGGGCCGGGCGCCTATTTCGTTTTCGGAGGACGTAAGCCGTGACCATCCTGCAAGAGGACAAGCCGATCCAGTCCGACACGGCAAGCCTGCCGTCAGGGCCGCCGGCGGCGGATCGCCATGTCACGTTCCTGGCCGATCCGATCATGGACAACCTGCTGCGCGCGGTGGTGACGCTGACGATGGAATTGTCGGTCACGCGCGAGCGGCTGAAATCGCTGGAGCAGGTGCTGGGCGATCTGGGCCAGCCTGTGACCGAACGCATCGACGCGCTTGCCGTGACGGCCGAAGACGACGCCGTCCGCCGCGCCGAACGCGAACGGATGATCGAATCGATCCTGGCGCCGATCATCAAGGGCCTGACCGACCGGGATTGAGACTGGCAAAGCCGGTATCATGCATGAAAGACCACGCCGGCGTGTACGCGCCGGCGTGGTCTTTCGTTTCGGCCGGGCTTGTCCCGACCCTTCTATATTGTCCGTCTGGCGAACAAAGATCAGCGTGCAATTGCCACCCATTGTCGCCTGACGGAGCCATGGTTCTGCAGGACGTGGCGATGATCCGTCCGGCCAGTCGACCCGTCCATCCAAGCCCTAGAGGGATTTCGCACCCATGCCCCTGACACGCATCGTCGGCTCCTATGTCACCTATCCGCTCGACCAGCCCGAACAGGCTATCAGTTGGGAGGACTTCATCGTCACCCGCAATCCCGACGGTTCGCGCACGGCGATGACGATGTCGCGCTTTCCCGGCTGCGCGATCGTGCGCCACGTCACGCAGACGGTAGACAGGGATTTCGCCCCCCGCGACGGTTTCGCCCGGCTGTTTTCCGACAATCGCTACCTGGGTGCGATCGTGCGGCATGTCAGCGGCGATGAAGTGACATCGATCGTCCTGCCACCCGATGGTGGCCCGGTAGACCAGTCGACCTTCCCCATCGATCTGTCCGCCGAGGTGCTGGGCTATCATCCCACTACCGCCGAGGGCTGGAAACTGATGAAGATCGACCGCAAGGTCGCGGGCATGCAAATGATCAAGCTACTCACCACATCGCTGACCTGGAACGGCGGAACGATCAGCCATGGCCGCAAGGTCGAGATGCCGGTCGAGTATCTGGGCGAGGAAGAGATCGAAGTGGCCGGGCAGATGATGGCATGCCATCATTATATGTGGCGGACGGGCGACATTGACGGCGATCTGGAAATCTGGACCACCGGCGAGGACCAGATTGTCGCGCGCATGAACGGCTATCGCAAGGGCCATGCCTATGAACTGTCGCGCTATGAGGTAACTGACTTTTCCGACGAGCGTGAGTTCGGCTATTGACCCAGGTTCTCATGCGTCCTGAAGACAGGATGGGTAGAATGCAGGAATTGCGGCGGGGCTGGCGGCCATTGGCTGCCAGCTGCGTCGGCCTTGCGCTCGGCCTTTCGCCACATTCGGCCTATACCATCGGTTTGATCGCCGGGCCGCTGGGCGAGGATCTGGGCTGGAGCCGGTCCAGCGTGCTGGGCGCGACCATGGCGGCCACGGTGGCGGTGATCCTGCTCGGCTCCAGCGTCGGGCGGCTGGTCGATCGCGTCGGCGCGCGGCGCGTGGCGCTTTGCTCGACGGTCGGCGTTGCGATCGGCCTGTTGTTGATGGCCGCTACAGTGCGGACGAACATTGCCTTTTTCTATGGTTTGTGGGGCCTGTTGACGGCGTTGGGTCTTGGCACCCTGCCGATGACCTATGCCAAGATCGCGACCCAGTGGTTCAACCGCAGCCGGGGGCTGGCGCTGGGCCTGATGCTGGCGAGCACCGGGATCGCCGGGGCCATCTATCCCTTCTATATCGACTGGTGGATCGGCTTGGCCGGATGGCGCGGCGCGTTCGTCGGGCTGGCGATCCTGCCATTGGCCATTTCCCTACCGCTCCAGTATCGCTGGCTGTTCGAGGCGAAGGCAAGCGATGTTCCTGACGATGGCGGAGATGCTGTCGGCCTGACACTTGGCCAGGCGGTGCGCCATTATCGCTTCTGGGCTGCAGCGCTCGCGGCGATGCTGCTCAACGCAGCGACCGGCGGCCTGCTCACCAACTTCCTGCCGTTGCTCACCCAGGCAGGCCTGACCCATGGGCAGGCGTTGCAGGCGCTCTCGGTGCTGGCGCTCAGTGTCACGGGCGGGCGGCTGCTCTGTGGCTTCATGCTCGATCGCCTCTGGGCGCCGGTCGTGGCGCTGACGTTGATCGTGCCGGCGATCGCCGGCACGCTCGTCCTGACGACAGAGGCCATCCATCCCATGGTGGCGGTGGGCTGCGTGACATTGGTCGGGCTGATCACCGGCGCGGAGTTCGATCTGATGGCGTTCATCACCGGCCGCTATTTCGGGCGTCGCCACTATAGCGAGATTTTCGGCCTGCAGTTCGCGATCTTCGCGATCGGATCGGGCGCTGCACCGATCCTGTTCGGCTTCGTTGCGGAGCAGACCGGCAATTATCACGCGCTGCTTGTTCTGTCGTCCGCGATGCTGGCGGGAGCCGGGCTGTTGTTCTTCACGCTCGGTCGTTATCCTGCCGCCCATGCGCAGCACAGCGACAGCTGATCACTTGAGGACATAACCGGGCGACATAAAAAAGGCCTCCTCCCGCACCATGCGGGAGGAGGCCTTTTTGCTATCGGGACTTCAGGCAGCCGCGGCAGGACGGACCCATTGCGGTGCGATCGGAGCGGGCAATCCGGTCTCGGCCATGCAGTTGGCGCGCAGCGTGTCGATGTCCGGTCCGAAGTCGAAGACCTCCACCGGGCCGCGGGCCGCGCGCATCTTTGCGCGCAGCGCGTCTGTCGCACTAGCATCCACCGCGCCGTCGACCAGTACCACGCCATAGCGGAGCGCGCCCTGGGCTGTGACCAGACCCTGGGTCGCTTCCTTGGCCAGCAGCGCCGGATCGCGGTCCAGCGGATCGCCCCAGCCGCCGCCGCCCCAGGTGATGAAATGCAGCCTGTCGCCAGCCTCGACCGGATAGTCTTCCAGCTTGTTGCCTACGACGATCTGCGTGCCGTCCACCTTGATGAGCAGTTTGCGCGCGCGCGCGCCCGGCAGGCCGCCATTGACGCCCCATGGCGGCACGAACCAGCGATCGTCATGGATGGCGATGACGCCCGGCTCCAGGAAACGATAGACCATGTCGATGCCGTTGCCGCCGCGGTGCAGGCCCGGGCCGCCGCTGTCCGCAACGGTGGAGTAGCTTTCGATGACGAGCGGAAAATAACGTTCCAGAAACTCGTTGGGGACGTTGGTAAAGCCGGGAAAGAGCGAATGGCCATCCGGCCCGTCGCCCAGCGGACGACCGGGAATGCCGCCGAAGCCGATCTGGAACAGCTGGAACCATTTCCCGTTCCGGTCCGTACCCGCATAGAAAAGATGAGGCGAGGAGGAGAAGCCGGCAGCGTTGAGGAACTGCGGCGTCTTCTGGCCCAGAAGACCGCCCAGGATGTCGAACAGGCGACCCAGCACATGGGTACGGCCCGACAGTGCGGCGGGGAATTTGGGCTTGAGCAGTGATCCTTCGGGAATACGCACGTCGATCAGCGGATAATAGCCGTCGTTGAACAGGATCTGGGGATCGAACACCATGATCATGTAGATGCCGAAGAACATGCGCATCATGTTCTCGTTGAGCAGCATGTTGATGGACGCCTTCGACTGCGGATCAGTGCCGTCGAAGTCTAGGATGACGCGGCCATTCTCCCGCCACATCGTGCATTTGATGCGATAGGGGCCATAGCCCATGCCATCGTCGCAGATATAGTCCTCGAAGCTGACCTTCTCCTCGCTGATCGAGCTTTCGATGAGCTGGGCCATGGCGCGATAGTTGCGATCGAGCAGGAGGTCGGTGGCGGAGACGAAGACGTCGTCGCCGAACCGCTCGGCCATCTCGATCACCCGGCGCGCGGCCACGCGGCATGAGGCGATCAATGCGTTCAGGTCCGCCTTGCACCAGTCAGGCGTGCGCGACTGGTGCATGACCAGCTTGACCAGGTCTTCGTTATACTCGCCTTTTTTCCAGATCTTGACGGGCGGGATGCGCACGCCTTCCTGGAAGATCTCCGTCGCGTCGATCGGCATGGAACCGGGCACCTTGCCACCGATGTCGGATTGGTGCCCGAACATGGAGGTGTAGGCGATCAGGCGGCCGTCGCGGAACACGGGGAGCAGCACCAGCCAGTCGTTGCAATGGCTGATCGCGCCGCCGACCGAATAGGGATCGGACAGGAAGATCATGTCGCCATCCTCGACCGTGCCGTCATAGCCGTCGAGGAAGGGGCCGATATAGCTGCCGAACTGGCCAACGACCATGCGCCCCTTGTGATCGGCGATCAGCGGGAAGGCGTCCCCCTGTTCGCGGATGCCGGGCGACATGGCCGTGCGTACCAGTGTCGCGTCCATTTCAACGCGTGCGTTGCGCAGTGCATTCTCGATGACCTCCAGCGTGACGGGGTCGATCTCGACCGTGCTGAAGGGGGTCTGGTTGTCCTGGATGATCCGTGCAGGCATGTGGCTTATCCTTCGCTCAGGCCAGGTTGATGAGGATGTTGCCGAAGGCGTCGACGATGCCGACGCAATCGGCTTCGATCAGGGTCGTCGAATCCATTTCGGTTACGATGGCAGGGCCGGGGATGATGTCGCCGGCGCGCAGCTTGGCACGGTCGTAGATGACCGCCGGGGTCATCGCGCCGTTCGCCCAGAGCTGATGGTCGCGCAGCTTGGCGGCGATCGGATCGCCATTGCCCGCCGGCAGGCGCTGTGCCTCGAGTTCCAGTAGCGGTCCAAGGGCCACGGCGCGCAGGTTCACCAACTCGTGCGCGCTTTCCATGTTGAAGGTGAACAGGCGCTTGTGCTCCGCATCGAAGCGGGCGGTGATGCCGGGCAGCCCGTCGGCTTCCAATGTGGCGGCATCGATCGAGAGCGGCACCTCGAACGCCTGCCCTTCATAGCGTACGTCCAGTTCGAACTGGACGGTGACGTCCTCTGCCGCAATGCCCTCGGCGGTCAGTTCGGCCGTAACCTGCGCCGCCATCTCGGCCAGCAGCGTCGTGACCTGCGTCTCGTCCGTCTCGTCGAACCGGCGTGAGAAGCTCCGGGCGGTTTCGGTGCGCATGCGCGTGGTGGCATCGCCCAGCGCGCACAGCACGCCGGGGCTGACCGGAGAGACGGCGGGCCATGCGCCCATCAGCTTGGAGATGGCATTGACGTGCAGCGGCCCCGCGCCGCCAAAGCCCATCACTGCGAAGTCGCGCGGATCATAGCCCTGCTGGACCGAGATCATGCGCAGCGCGCCGAACATGTTCTCGTTCACGATGTCGATGATGCCGCGCGCCGCCTCCATCAGGCCGATGCCCAGGCGATCGGCGATGGTTTGCACCGCACGGGCCGCGCCCTCGCGATCCAGCTTGAACGCGCCGCCCAGCAGGTTTTCGGGCAGATAGCCCAGCACGACATTGGCGTCGGTCACGGTCGGCAGTTCGCCACCCTTGCCATAAGCCACCGGCCCCGGCACCGCGCCGGCCGATTGCGGACCCACGCGCAGGGCGCCGGTCAGTTCGGGCACATAGGCGATAGAGCCGCCGCCTGCGCCCACGGTCTTGACGTCGAGGGCGGACGCGCGGACGGCCAGATGCCCGACCTCGGTGGTACGCACCCGGCGCGCCTCCAGATTCTCGATGAGCGCAACGTCTGTGGATGTGCCGCCCACGTCGAGCGTCAGGATGTTGCGAATGCCCGCATTCTTGCCGACCCACAGCGCGCCCGTAACGCCGCCGGCGGGACCGGACATCAGCAGTGCAACCGGATGTTCCTCCGACTTTTCAGAGGACATGAGCCCGCCGTCCGAGCGCAGAAGCGACAGCGATCCGGCCATGCCGCTGCCACGCAGGCTGTCGCGCAGGTTGCGGACATATTTGCCCACCACGGGGCGCACGGCGGCGTTTGCGACGGTCGTCAGGGTGCGCTCATATTCCTGCATTTCGGGCAGGACTTCATGGCTGAGCGAAACGGGGACGCCGGGCAGCATTTCCGCGGCGATCTCGCCCACGCGCTTTTCGTGCGCGCCGTTGAGATAGCTGTTCATGAGGCTGACGGTCAGTGCCTCGAACCCTTCGAAACGGCTCAATGCGGCGCGGATGCCATCCTCGTCGAGGACGCGCAGTTCATTGCCCTGTGCGTCCATGCGTCCGGCGATTTCGACGGTATCCTCAAGCTTCGCCAGCGGCTCGGGCTTGGGCCAGACGATCCAGCCGGCAAGGCCGCCGGGCACGAAGGAGCGAGCGATCTGCATGACCTGGCCATAGCCTTGCGACACGATCAGGCCGACACGCGCGCCCTTGCCCTCCAAGATGGCGTTGGTCGCGACGGTGGTGCCGTGCAGGAAATAGTCGATGTCGGCGGGCGTGATCCCGGCATTGCCGCAAATGGCGGTCAGGCCGTTCAATATGCCCTGTGAACTGTCATGGGGGGTCGACGGCGTCTTGTGCCGCCAGAATGAACCCGTTTCCTGGTTGAAGAGCAGCAGGTCTGTGAAAGTGCCGCCGACATCGACGCCGAGACGATAGGTCATGGTCTGAACCGTCTTTCGATTAAGGGGATTGGCGATTATTTGCCCAGCGTTGCGAGATAGGCGATCGTGTCCGCCTCGCTCACGACGTCGGCATATTTGGCGTTCATGTCGAACAGGTTGGCGCGGTGCGGATCGGGATGGCGATCGCCGCATCCCTCCTCGACCACGATCGTACGGAAGCCGTGCTGCATCGCATCGACGCAGGTGGCGCGCACGCAGCCGCTGGTCGTCAGGCCCGTCAGCAGCACGCTGTCGCAGCCCATCGCGGTCAGCGTGGCGGCCAGCGAGGTGCCGAAGAACGCACTGGCATATTGTTTCGACACAACCAGTTCGTCGTCGCCCGGGACCAGCCCCTTCGCCCAGTCACCCATCGGATTACCCCTGATGAAATAGCGCATGGGCTTGGATTTCTCGAAGAAGCGCCCGCCATCCACGCCGCCGGGATGCAGCACGACATTGGTCAGGATGACGGGGACGTTCGCCGCCCGCGCCGCTTCGCGCAGGCGCAGCGCCGCGGCCAGGGCATCGGCTGCCCCAGCCCCTGCAAAAAGGTCGCAGGTCGGATCGAAATAACCCTGTGCGAAGTCTATCAGCAGCAGCGCGGGGCGCTGGCCAAAGCCGACCATGCGACCATAGGCGCGCTTGTAATTATCGTCGAGATCGTCGCTCATGGGCGCTCCTTGGAGTGATGGCGGGTCAGGCGATTCTTGCCGCGTCGGCAAGGCTGGTGATCATTGCCTGCTTCAACAGATACTGGCGGCGCAGCACGGGGTCGGCGGCGATCGTCGCCATCCTTTCCATCCGGCCGGCATGGCTTTCGCCCGGCGCGTGCTCCATGAATTTCTTGTTCTCGATCGACTGCGCCTGGATGAAGGCATTGGTGATGCCGCGCCGTTGCCGGTCGAACTGCGCCAGCAAGGCCTTGTCGGCATCCTTGCGCAATATGCGCCACAGCCGGTCGGCCAGGTTCCACACGTCATGGATGCCGCTGTTCATGCCGAAGCCGCCCAGAGGATTGTTGAGATGCGCGGCGTCGCCGACAAGCAGCATGCGGCCCTTGTGAAACGTCTGCGCCACGCGCTGATGGACCTTGTAGATCTTGCGGAAGTTCGTCTCCACCGCAACACCCGGCACGATCCTGTCGAAAATGGCGGCGACCGATGCGTCCGACAGCAGTTCGTCATTATCGGTATCGGGGCCGGCCGGGATCAGGATGCGCCACAGGCCGGGCACGCGCAGCAGCACCAGCCATTCATCCGGGTCCGCGATATAGTTCACATATGCGATGTCCGTCAGTATCTCTTCGAGCGGATAGGGGGTGGAGATGCTGACGAACTTCTCCTCATAAGTGATGCCCTCGAACGGCACGCCCATTACCGACCGCACGGTGGAGCGCGATCCATCCGCGCCGATGAGGAATTTTGCGCGGATGTCTTCCCGCTTGCCATCGCGCTCGACCGTGGCCACGACGCCATCGCCATCCTCGCGCGCGTCGACCAGCTTCGCGCCGAAGCGCATGTCGGCATTGGCCAGCGTGGGCAGATGATTGGTCAGCATCTCCGCCATATGATGTTGCGGGCATTGCAGACGGAACGGGAAGCGCGTGGCATCGGCGATCTCGGTCAGGTCGAAATTCAGATGTTCGCCCGAGCGCCGGTCGCGCCACTGATAGACAGGGGCCTTCAGACCCTTTTCGATCAGGGGTTGCGCCACGCCGACATCGTCGAGCATCTCGATCGTCACGGGGTGGAAGGTGGAGGCGCGCAAATCGCTGGCAAAACTCTCCGTCTGTTCGCAGCAGATGACGTCGATGCCCATGGAGGCCAGTCGGACAGCGCCAATCGCGCCGACCGGCCCCGCGCCGGCAATCAGAACTTCAGTTTCGATCACTATGCCCCGCCTTTGTGCATGACGCCCCTTTGCGTCGGGACAGAGGCTTGAGGAACGGGTGGGGCAGAGACTAGCCATCGCGCCCAGACTGTTCGTCTAACGAACAATTGTCTTTGCGCTGTGAACGAAGTCAGGCTCTACTGTCATCCATCCGGCTATAGCCGGTGAAGGCAGAAGCGAGGTGAGACTCAAGGTGGCCGAGGACGCATCAATCCGTGTGATCGGGCGCGCGCTCGACATCTTGCGGGTCATCAACCTGCAAGGCGCGCCCAGCATGACGCAGATCGCGCAGGCGGTGAACCTGCCCTATCCGACGGCGCTGCGCATCGTGCGGGCCTTGATCGAGGAAGGGGTGATCGAGCGGGAGCCGACGCGCAAACGTTATCGTGCGACCGCGCTGGTGCAGGCGCTGGCCTATGGCTTTCAGAGCCACGACGCACTGGTGACGAAGGCCCGCCCGCATATCGAGGCGCTGACCAGGGCCGTCCATTGGCCGATCAGCGTAGTGACGCGAGTCGGCAATTTCATGGTGGTGCGCGATTCGACCAGCACGCAGACGCCGATGACCTTCAACCATTATTATCCCGGCTGGCAGGTGCCCTTGATTCAGTCTGCCTCGGGGCGCGTCTTCCTGGCCCATACGAGCCGGGAGGTTCGCGAAACGCTGATCACGCATATCGAGGAATCGGGGACGGAAGGCGAAATCCGCATGTTGCGCGCGTTCGAATCGACGGGCGAATCTGAAAAGATCCGGCAGCAAGGCTATGCGGCGATGGCGCGGACCGCCTATTCGGCCAATCCGGGCCGCACCTCATCCTTCGCCGTCCCGATCTTCTGCGAGGATGAGGTGCTGGGCACGCTGACGCTGGTCTTCTTCGCCGCCGCGATGCCGCTCGACAGCGCCGTCGGCCGCTATCTCGAGCAGCTCAAGGATGCGGCGGCGCGGATCGGGACCGAGATGATCGGGAACCTTTAGTCGACCAACATCATCCTCCAAGAAGCATCAGGGCCGCATGATCTGCCGGATGGCGCGACCGGACTGCATTTCGTCGAGCAACATGTTGATCGAATCAAGCGGCCCGACCGAGGTGAGCAGCCGCTCGACCGGGAGCAGGCCCGCCTTCCACAGGGCAATGAAGCGCGGGATGTCGCGCGCAGGCACGCAGTTGCCGAGATAGGAGCCGATCAGGGTCTTTGCCTCCGCCACCAGCGTCAGCGCGGGCAGATCCAGCATCTGGTCCGGCCGGGGCAGTCCCACGCTGACGATCCGGCTCCCGCGCCGGCCCGATGCGATCGCGGCCCGCAACACCGCCGCATGGCCGACGGTCTCCACGACCAGATCCGCGCCGCCTTCGATGAACAGGTCGGCGCGCATCGCCTCTGCTTCCTCGGGTGCGCAGGCATGGGCGCCGAGTTCCTGCGCGATCGCACGCTTGTCTGCAGACGGATCGATGGCAAGGATTGTCGCCGCGCCAGCCGCGCGCGCGCCCAGCAGCGCAGACAGGCCCACGCCGCCCAGCCCATGGATAACCACGCCTTCGCCCGGACGCAGTGCGCCTGCATTGACGACCGCGCCCACGCCGGTCAGCACCGCGCAGCCGAACAGCGCCGCGATCTCGGCGGGGATGTCGGCGTTGATCCGCACGGCCGAACGCGCGTCGACGACCGCATGGCTGGCAAAAGCGGAAATGCCCAGATGATGGTGGACCGGGCCGCTTTCGTCATGCAGGCGGCAACCGCCCGACAGCAACGTGCCTCGCCCGTTCGAGGCCGTGCCGGGGCCGCAAAGCCAGGTTTCTCCGGCAAGGCAGCGCGGGCAATGGCCGCAGCTCGGCAGGAAGGCGAGGACCACCCGGTCGCCGACGGCAAAGCCATCGCAGCCGGGGCCGACCGTCTCGACGATGCCGGTCGCCTCATGCCCGATCACCATCGGCATCGGCCTTTGCCGGTCGCCATTGACCACGGACAGGTCCGAATGGCACAGGCCCGCCGCGTCGATGCGGATCAGCAGTTCGCCCGTGCCCGGCGGATCGAGCGTGACCGGCCGGAGGTCGAGCGGCTGGGACGCGGCATAGGGCATGGCATGGCCTCCGCTGCGGTCCAGCACAGCTGCGATGATCTTCATGAAAGCTCCTCTTCAAGCGGCAATGGCGCGTGCGATCGCTCTCGCATGAAGGCACGCCGGGCATCGCCGCCCCGCGCTATTTTGTTCACAACACGAACATTGATGTCTCGCCTCTCGCGGCCATAAGGTGGCGCGGTCAGGATGCGTCATAGCCCGTGGATCGGGACCAGGCGATGAAATGCGGAGTTTGTCAGTGAGCCAGCCGTTCGATGTGATTGTTGTGGGAGCAGGAACGGCCGGTGTTCCGGCAGCGGTGGCCGCCGCTGAGCGGGGGCTGCGTGTCGCGCTGGTAGAGGCGGCGGACGATATCGGTGGCACGCTCGTCCTGTCGGGTGGGTCGATCAGCGGGGCGGGCACGCCGATGCAGCAGGCTGCAGGAGTCGAGGACAGCCCGGACCAGCATTTCGCCGACGCGCTGCGGATCAACCATGGCACCGGCGACCATGTGCTGCTGCGTGCATGGATTGACCGGGCGGCGGGCACGATCGACTGGCTGCTCGCCCATGGCTGGACCTGCACCCCGTTCGAGCCGGTCTTCGCGCCCGAGCATGATCTCTATACCACGCCGCGAACCTATCGCAGCACGGAGCAGGGCTTCTCGTTGATCGCGGCCTATCGTCATGCGCTCGCGCCGCTGGTGGAAAGCGGCGCGATCACGCTGATGCTCGGTACGCGCGTGCGCGAACTGATCGTCGAGGACGGCGTCGCCAGCGGCGTGAAGGCGACGCAAGGAGAAAAGGATATCCAGTTGGAAGGCCGGGCCGTGATCCTGACCACAGGCGGATTTTCCGGCAGTGCCGAGCATTGGCAAAGGATTCATGGCGTCAATCCGTTGCGCTATCATATCGATACGGTGGTGGGCGACGGCATGGACATGGCGAGCGCCGCAGGCGGCGCTACCTGGTATGAAGACACGCTGCTGCCGTCCTTTGGCGGCACGCGCAATCTGGGCGCGCCGGCGTCGGCCTGGATGCATTCGGTCATCAATCCGCTGGTCCGCCCGCCGTGGGAGATCTACGTCAACAGCGATGGGGACCGCTTCATGCCCGAGGATGAGGGGATCATCGACGCGCGCGAACGGGCGATCATGCGCCAGCCGGGCTGGAGCTTCTGGGTGATCTATGACGAGGCAGCCCGCCGCGATTCGCCGCCCCTGTTCAAATGGGAGCCAGACCAGCTCGAAGCCCTGTTCGCGGGCGAGGACGAGGATTATGTCCGGG
Organism: Sphingobium arseniciresistens; assembly: GCA_029167225.1. Lineage (GTDB taxonomy): Bacteria > Pseudomonadota > Alphaproteobacteria > Sphingomonadales > Sphingomonadaceae > Sphingobium > Sphingobium arseniciresistens. Next base: position 40,886 of record JARFNK010000010.1, on the reverse strand, counting down.
CCGACAGCATAGAGGAGATGGCGCAACGCTGCGGCCTGCCGGTCGAACGGCTCAAGGCGACGGTTGACCTTTATAACCGCGGACAGGCGGTCGGCAGCGATATGTGGCGGCGCAAGCACCTACCCAGTCCCATCGCGCAAGGCCCTTTTCATGCGGTGCGGCACTACGGCTTTTCGATCTGCTGCTATCCGGGCATCCGCGTCGATCACGATCTGCGCGTCGTCGGCAAGAACGGTGCGCCGATCGAAGGGCTTTATGCCGCCGGGGAGGCGATCGGCATCGGCTTCCTGGGCCATGGCTTCCTGAGCGGGGGCATCGTCGGTTCGGCGGTGACATTCGGCCTGAAGCTGGGACGAGAGGTGCTGGCGTGAGCCAGGGCTCACCCCGACGCGGTTATGTCGACGGGCCTTATGGACAGGTCCATTATCGCCGTCTGGGTGAAGGGGCGCCGCTGATCCTGCTGCATCAGGCCGGCATGGACGGGCGGCAGTTCGATGCCGTTCATCCGTTGCTGGCATCGTTGGGCTTCGATGTCGTGGCGTTCGATCTGCCCGGCTTTGGCGGTTCCGACGTTCCTCCCTTTGTTCCGCGGGTCGAGGATCTGGCGGCCGGGCTGATCCCGGCAATCCATGCGCTGGGTTTCCAGGCGGCCAGAATCGTAGGCCATCATACCGGCGCGATGGTCGGCACCGAGATCGCGTTGTCCGGCGAGATTGCCGTGGAGCGGCTGATACTGAACGGCCCGATGCCACTGACGCAGGAGGAGCGCGAGGCCTTCTTCGCGGAAAAGCTGCCCCGCGAAAAAACGTGGGTGCCCCAGCCGGGGGCGGCGCATATCGCCGCCTTCGCCGCCGTGCGGGAACGGCTGGTTGGTGGCACGTTGCCCACGGAGCGGGTGAACAGCTTCGTGTTGCAGGCGATGGGCGGACAGGCGCCGTTCTGGTATGGGCATAATGCGGGTTTTGGCTATCGCCATGAGGACAGTCTGCTCCGCATCGAGTGCCCAACCATGATCCTGACGAACACCGGCGACCAGATTTACGCGCATGCCCTGCGCGCACATGCACTGCGGCCTGACATGGCGTTCGCGGCCCTGGAGGGCGGCGGCGTCGATATCGTGGAGCAACAGCCGGACGCGTGGGTCGAGGCTGTGGTCGCCTTCCTGCGCTGATGGACGGGTCGACCGGCATCGATCGTCGCGGCTTTGTGTCGCTGGCTGGCGCCGGGCTGATGCTCGGGCTGGCCCCGTCCGGCGCTGCGGCACAGGAAGAGAGCGGGGGGCTGACGCGGGTCTTCCTGAAGATCGACGGGGACGGTGTCGTAACCGTCTATGCCAAGCATCTTGATATGGGACAGGGCATCTGGAGCGGGCTTGCCTCGATCGTGGCGGAAGAGCTGGATGCGGACTGGGCGGCGGTCCGCGTCGAAGGCGCACCCGCGCGCATGCCCGATTATGGCCATCTGTTCTTTGGGGCGCAGACCACGGGCGGATCGACCTCCATTGCCAATAGCTGGGATCAGCTGCGCGAGGCCGGAGCGGTCGCGCGGGCGATGCTGGTGCAGGCGGCAGCGGCGGCGTGGAAAGTGCCGGCCGATACGATCCGGATAGAGAAGGGCATGCTTTCCAGCGGTACGCGCAGCGCAGGCTTCGGCGCATTCGCCGCTGCCGCCGGACGGCTGCCCGCCCCAAAGGCCACGCCAAAGCCGCGCAGCGCCTATCGCTTGTTGGGCAAGCCGACGATCGATCAGCTGGATCGGATCGCGAAATCGACCGGGGCGCAGCTGTACGGCATGGATGGCGGATGGCCGGACCTGAAAATCGCGCTGGTCGCCCGCGCGCCGCGACTGGGCGCAGCCCTCAAGAGCGCCGACATGGCGGCCGCCCGCGCCATCGCCGGCGTGCGCGAGGTGGTGGAGATCCCTACCGGCGTCGCGGTCGTTGCCGATACAACATGGCAGGCGATGAAGGCCCGCAAGCTGTTGAATCCTGTCTGGGACGAAAGTCGGGCGAGCCCGACAACATCCGATGGCTTCATGCACGACCTGACGGCGATGATGGACGCGCGCGCGCCCGACTATCGAGACAAGCGTGGCGACCCGGACAGCGTCTTCGCCCATGCCGACCGGGTGGTCGAGGCGACATTCGAATTTCCCTATCTCGCCCATGCGCCGATGGAGCCGCTGTCGCTGATGGGGCGGATGGAGGGGCGTCGCTGCCGTCTGCGCGGAGGGTTCCAGTCGCAGACCGCCAATCAGCAGGCGGTGGCCAAGGTGCTGTCCCTTCCCGATGGCGATGTCATTCTGGAAACCATTGCCGCCGGAGGCAGCTTTGGCCGGCGTGCGGCAGCGGATTCGGACTGGGTGGTCGAAATCGCCCATCTGTTGCGCGCGACCGCCGGCCGCTGGGCGATCAAGCTCATGCGGACGCGCGAAGATGACATGGCGGCGTTCCGCTACCGGCCGCAGGTCCGCCATCGGCTGCGCGGAGCGCTCGATGCGAGCGGACGACCATTGGCCATCGCCCATCAGGCGGCCGGGGAGGGCGTGTTCGCGCATCTGATCGACATCGTGCCGGATCTTCATCGTAGCAGCGTGATGCTGGGCAATGCATTTGACTTGTATGGCTTTCCTGCGGGCGAGGTCGCCTGGTGGCGGCCCCGGCTGGATATTCCGGTCGAAACTTTCCGGGGCATCAGCAACAACCATATGTGTGTGGCGAAGGAGATCTTCGTCGATCGGCTCGCCCGCGCCGCACGGGCCGATCCCGTCGCCTTTCGTCTGGCGCTGTTGAAGGACGATCCGCGCCAGCATGCGGTGCTGGAGCGGGCGGCGGAGATGATCGGATGGAATACGCCGCCAGCATCCGGCCGGATGCGGGGCGTCGCCGTCCACAAGGCCGACTCCAGCTATGTCGCGCAGATCGCCGAAATATCCGGCACGCCCGCAGATTTCAGGATCGAGCGGGTGGTGTGTGCGGTCGATGTCGGGGTGGCCGTCAATCCCGATATCCTGCGTGCGCAGGTGGAGGGTGGTATCGGCTTTGCTTTGTCCAACGCCTTTCACAGCGAACTGACGGTGGCACTGGGAGCGGCGGTCGAGACCAATTTCGACGCCTATCGCGTGCTGCGGATGGACGGCATGCCAAGCCGGATCGATATCGCGATCATCGAGAGCGACGCGCCGCCTACCGGCATCGGCGAACCCGGATCGGTGCTGGCTGGCGCGGCGGTGATCAATGCGCTGGAACGCATGGGCGCGCCGCTGGTGACGCGCTTCCCTTATCGGCCCGCCTGATTTCCTATCTGAACTGAAAAGAGAAAAGGCCGCACCGGACGAACCGGTGCGGCCTTTTCCTGCTGGATGGCCCGACCGCATGGGCCGGGCCATCTGCGTTCAGAAATTATAGCCCAGTCGCAGGCCCCAGGTCCGCAGCTGAGGCAGGCCGACATACATGGTCTTGTATGCGCCGAAATTCTCTGCAGGGTTGCTCAGGTCCCAGTTCGGCTGAACGCTGGTATAGGTCTTGTTGTTGAAGGCGTTGGTGACGAAGCCTTCGAGATTGATGCGGTCAGACCGCACGCCAACGCGGAAGTTGACATTGGTTGCCGCCTTCGACTTGGCGTAATTGCCCTCGCTTTCATAGACGCCCGATTTCCAGGTGAATTCGGAACGGGCATATCCGCGGAAGCCATCCAGCATGGCCAGATCATGTGAATATTCGCCGGACGCGTCGACCGAATATTTGGAGGTGAAGGGCAGGCGGTTGCCCTTGACGTCCGCATTGCCCGACAACGTCTGGCAGGTGGAACAGAAGCCGCGATCGATCTCGCTGTCGTTGATGGCGCCGGCGACGGTCAGGGTAAGGTCGTCGGTCGGCCGTGCGGTCAGGTCCATTTCCACGCCCTTGAGCGTCACCTTGCCCAGATTGGTGAAGACAGAGACGAACAGCGGTGTGTCGTTCGGGCGCTGGAGCAGCAGGGTCTGTTCGGTGACCTTGTCCTTCCAGATATCATAATAGATGTCGGCCGACAGGGTCAGGCGGTTGTCGAACAGGCTGCCCTTGAAGCCAGCCTCGAAATTGTCGAGGATTTCAGGCTTCACGCCGTGGGTGACGCCCTGTGCTTCCAGGTCGGGCACATATTGGGTCGGCACGGACAGCAGCGGATCGATGCCCAGGCCGGGGTTCACGCCGCGCGAATAGGTGGCGTAGAACATCGCGTTTCGCGCGGGCTTGAACTGGGCGGTGACGCGGGGGAGGAAGTTCTTGTAGGTCTTTTCATAGCCCACCGCGCCGCTTTCGGTGCGGCTGATGATGGTATCCGACTGGTAGCGGCCATCGAAGTTGATGGTGAACTGGTCGGACAGGTCATAGGAAAGGCCTACGAAACCGCCCCAGGTCTTGTTCTCGTTGATCGAGGAAAAGGCGGATGACAGGCCGCTGAAGAAATAGAGCTGGGCATAGCTTTCATAGCCCTTGGCCCACAGATAGCTGCCGCCGAACATCCAACGGAACGGGCCGCTCTGCGGTGAGGAGACGCGGAATTCCTGGCTGAAATCCTTCTGCTCATGCTGGATCATCAAAGGCCAGTCGGTATATTGCAGCGCTTCCGGCCCGCTGGTGAACGTGTTGAGATAGGGCGAGGCGCGACCGTTCAGATTGTAGAGCACGGTCCAGCTGGTGCGGTTGACGCCGGTCAGGCTGGAGAGGGTGACGCCGCCGTCAGTTTCATAATCGACCGTGGCGCTGAAATGGTTGCTGTCGCGCTTCATGCCGAAATGGTCGATATTCTCGTCCTTCGAGTACATCGGCGAATATTGGTCGAACATCGCGGCGACGCCGGGCGTCACCTCGGTCCGCGCGCTCGGCTGGCCGGCGGCAAGGCCGGGCAGCGTGCCGCAGAAATAGGGATTGCCGTTGATCACGCAGTTGGATTGCGACGGCAGGATGACGCCCGTCGCGCCCGCGCCGTCATCGTCATTGGCGATCATGCCCAGCAGCTTGACGGTCAGATTGTCGGTCGGCGTGAACTTGAGTGCCAAGGTACCGCTGCGCGTGCTCTGGTCGCCCAGCGTATTGCCCGGCTCCGCGCCGTTCTTCCACGATCCGTCGCGGCTGAAATAGCGACCGCTCGCCCGGAAGGACAGGATGCCGGGAATGATGGGGCCGCCGACTGCGCCGCGCAGGTCGACATAGCTGCGCGATCCGCCCAGCGCGCTGAACGATCCCTTCCAGTCGTTGGTCGGCTCTGCCGTCACGAAGTTGATCGCGCCGGCAAAGGTCTGACGACCGAAATAGGCGCTCTGGGGGCCCTTGAGGATTTCGGCGCTCGCGATGTCGAAGATGCCGGTGACGGTGCCGTCGGAGACGGCGACGCCGTTGATGAAGGTCGAGCTGGTGCGGTTGCCGCGGCTGGGCGCCATACCGCGAATGATAAGCGCGGTCTGGCTGCGGTCGGACCGTGCCGAACCGGTGATCGAGTTGTTGAGGTTCATGCCCGGCGTGATCGCGGTCAGTTCCTCGACGGTCTGGACGTTACGGGCAGCCAGCGCTTCCGACGAATAGGCGCTGAGCGCGACGGGCACGTCCAGCGCGCTTTCCTTGCGCTTGCGGGCGGTGACCAGGATGTCCCCGGCGTTGGATTCTTCCGCTGCCGGCGCGGCACTCTGCTCTGCGGGCGCGGCGTAGGCGGTCGTCGTAAAGCCGGATAGCAGCGGCACGATCGCCGCTGACGTCAGGAACAGTGTCTTGCCGATATTGATCTTCATCGCTTACCCCCAAAATGGTGCGGCACGTTTTCGTGTTGTGACCGAATTTTTGAAATATCGTTCCCGTATCCTGCGCATTTATACTTATATTTTTCCGATTATATTATCGGTATGTTTGCGGACATGTTCGTGGGGTTCGCCGAATTTTCTTTGTTATCGTTGCGAATGGGTTATCCGGCAGGTGGTAGTCTTGCCGGCTGGCTTGTCCTTGAACTGTCACATCCACAGGCTGCTGGGATTGCAGGCACTGGTCGATGGAACAGGTAGAAATGTTCGCATGGCGAATTTTTGTGGGCGTGAGGATCACGAAACGGGCGTAATTCTCCGCCGCGAGGGGTGGTCTCGGGCGGCTTGCGCAACATGTCGGGAAATGGTGGCCGGCGTGGAAGCGTCCGACTCGATCATACAGAGGGGCAGGCTGCACCATTTTCCACCCAGCTTGCGATCAGGCGCCCGAATCGGGCCTGCGTGCCGGGGGCAGGTGTGCGCTTGCCGCCGGGGCGCCAGGCCCAGCCAACCAGATGATCCTTCGCCATGTGATCGACGATCTGCGCCAGCGACTTGCCGCCGTTGCGCGCCGGATCCTTGATCTGGCGACAGATTGCCCCGAGCGAACGACCCTGCCAGGCCATTTCGCGGGGGGCCAGGTGCCACATCGGATCGCCCGGCACGCCAAGGCCGAGAAATTTTTCGCGCGATGGCAATTTGTACAGTGCATCCCCGCTACGCCGATCCCCCCTGTCCCCCGTGTGACGAAGGGCATGTGCGGGATCATTGCATCAGCCTGGCTCGGCCGGTCGCCCGATGGATGGCAGTTGAGACAGCGGGGGCTCTGGATAACCTTGCCCGCTTCGGCGAACAGGGCGATGGCCCGCGCGCGCCGATCACGGATGGACGCGAAGGTGCTGGCGTCCCGCAGGCCTTCGCCGGTTCCGATAGGCTTTCGCACGGAGCCGATGCTGGCGCCTGCCATGGACAACGCCAAGCAGGCTGCAGCGCCGGCCAGCAGATTCATGGCGCGGCCGCGGCCGCATGGATGGCAGCGCGTATCCTGTAATAGGAGGCGCAGCGGCAGATGTTACCGCTCATCGCGGCGTCGATCGCCATATCATCGGGCTGCGGCACTTCGCGCAACAGGGCGATCGCAGACATCACCTGGCCCGACTGGCAATAGCCACATTGCGGCACATTGTGCGCGATCCAGGCGTTACGGACGGCGTCTGCCTCTGCGCCACGGACGCCCTCGATCGTGACGACCTCTGCATCGCCCACATCGCCGACGCCGATCGAGCAGGATCGCACCGGCTGGCCATCGACATGGACGGTACAAGCGCCGCACTGCGCGATGCCACAGCCATATTTGGTGCCGGTCAGACCCAGATCGTCGCGCAGCACCCACAGCAGCGGGCAGTCCGCATCGGCGTCCACCTCGCGAACGGTTTGGTTGACGCGAAGCCGGATGGACATGTTACCTCCGCAGCGAAATCCGGGTTGGAAAGCCTAGCTAGGGCTGATCCACCCTATGGTGCAAGATCGAGGTCGCCATTCTTCGCGACGCGAACAATCGGCCTTCGCAACGCGAACAATCGGCGTCGTGGCGGCGGGTCTTGCGCTACAGGTCGTTCTTCGGGTTCAGGACGGGCGACGGAGACGCCGCTCGGGCCATGCCGCCAGGGAACTCCGCGCCCTCGACGCGCAGTTCCCTGGTCCTGAACTTATATGCCCAGCCGGTTCAGTTTGAGCGGCTCGATCGGAATGCTGGTGGTCTTCATCTCCGTGAAGAAATCGGCACTGGAGCGTGCGCCATCGCGGCCGATGCCGGATTCGCGGAAGCCGCCGAAGGGTGCGCGCAACTCCCGCATCATCGGCGTATTGATCCAGATGGTGCCCGCCCGAATGCCGCGGCTGCACCGCATCGCATTGGCGACGCTGCCGGTCCACACATAGGCAACGAGGCCAAAGGCGCTGTCATTGGCGATCCTGATCGCATCTTCGATCTCGTCGAAGATGATGAAGGTGGCGAAGGGGCCGAACACTTCCTGCTGGCAGATCTGTGCGGCGTTGGATGGCGCCAGCACGGCGATAGGATCGATATAATAGCCCTTGTCCAGTCCCTCCGGCCGTCCGCCGCCGGTCAGCAACTGCGCGCCGTCGTTTTCGGCGACGTCGAGGAAGGACAAGACCCGGTCGCGATGCTGGGCGAAGGCGAGCGGGCCCATTTCCGTGCTGGTCTGCATCGGGTCACCGATACGGATCGCCTTCGTCCGCGCGATGAAATCGGCGATGAACCTGTCGGCGATGGACCGCTGCACGAGAATGCGCGATCCGGCCAGGCATTGCTGGCCGTTGTTGGAGTAGATGCCCAGCAGCGTGCCGTCCAGCGCCTGGTCGAGGTCTGCGTCCGCGCACACGATCGCGGCCGACTTGCCGCCAAGCTCCAGGACTGCCGGCTTCAGGTTCGCGCCCGCCGTCGCCATGATGCGGCGCCCGGTTTCCGATCCGCCGGTGAAGCCGATCATGTCGATGCCGGCATGCGACACCATCGCCTCTCCGGTGACATGGCCCCGCCCGTTGACCAGGTTGACCACGCCCTTGGGCAGGCCCGCCTCATGCATCAGCTCGACCATGCGGAATACGGAGAGCGGCGTATATTCGGAGGGCTTGAGCAGGCAGGTGTTGCCAAAGGCGATGCAGGTCGCGACCCGCATCGAAGCGAGCGCCAGGGGTGCGTTCCATGGCGCGATCATCGCGCCCACGCCCTTGGGTTCGCGGGTGACGTAGGTGATGTAGTTGTCCGCCTGCGAATAGCTTTCGCCCGACAATGTGCTCGCCACTTCGGCGAAGGCGCGGAAATTGCTGGCGGCGCGGCGGGCGAGGAACTTCACGCCGTTGATGGGAAGGCCGGTGGTGGCGACTTCCAGGTCGGCCAGTTCGTCGGCATGGGCGGTCAGCGTGTCGCAAATGGCATAGAGTATGTCGTTGCGCTTGTCGGTGGCCATCGTGGCCCAGCCCGGAAAAGCCGCGCGGGACGACGCGATCGCGGTATCGACCTCTTCCGCATCTGCTTCCCGCAGGTGACAGACCAGCTCCTCCGTCGCGGGGTTCAAGACAGGAATCAGGTGGCCGCCATCGTTAGCTACCGGCGAACCTTCGATCAGACTTGTGACGACATTATCAGCCATTATGCGATCCCGCTTTTCCATTGGTAATATCTGGCGACGTAGTAAGGATTGAACACTTGGTTTTTTTGGAATTATTCGTGTCGGTTCTTATTTAATTACCGAAAGATAACCTGTGTAATCGTGCGTGGCGTGCGGGCTGCGCGTCAGGCATCGACGGCCGTCAGCGGGGATGGCACCGCCGTCCCCGCATAGGGAACATCGACCCCGCCATAGCGGCGCACGCGGATATTGGCCTGCTCGCCATGGCCAGCAAATCCTTCCAGGCCGCACAGGCGCGAGCAATATTCGCCGATCAGCGCGCTCGCCTCGTCCGTCATCACCTTCTGGTAGGTGCATGTCTTGAGGAACTTGCCGACCCACAGCCCGCCGGTATAGCGAGCGGCCTTGCCGGTTGGCAGCGTATGGTTGGTGCCAATCACCTTGTCGCCATAGCTGACATTGGTACGGGGCCCAAGAAACAGCGCGCCATAATTGGTCATGCTGTTCAGGAAATAGTCCGGATCGGCAGTCATCACCTGCACATGTTCGGACGCGATCTCATCGGCGATGCGTACCATCTCCGCGTCGTCATCCGCCAGGATGACCTCGCCATAATCCGCCCATGCTCGGCCGGCATGGGCCGCGGTCGGCAGGATCTTGAGCAGCCGTTCGATCTCCCGCATCGTGTCATGCGCCAGCTTTTCGGATGTGGTGAGCAGGATCGCCGGGCTATCCGGCCCATGCTCTGCCTGTCCCAGCAGGTCGGTCGCTGCCAGTTCACCGTCGCAGCCGATCTCGTCGGCGATCACCAGCGTCTCGGTCGGCCCGGCGAACAGGTCGATGCCGACCTTGCCGAACAGCTGCCGCTTGGCTTCGGCGACGAAGGCATTGCCGGGGCCGACCAGGATGTCGACCGGCTTGATGGAGGCGGTGCCGAGCGCGAGGGCGCCCACCGCCTGAATGCCGCCCAGGACATAGATTTCGTCGGCGCCCGCCATGACCTGCGCCGCGACGATCGCGGGCGCGGGCTTGCCCTGGAAGGGTGGGGCGCACGTCGCGACGCGTGGCACGCCCGCGACCTTGGCGGTGATGACGGACATGTGCGCGGAAGCCAGCAACGGATATTTGCCGCCCGGCACATAGCAACCCGCCGCGTTCACCGGCACGTTGCGATGGCCAAGGATGACGCCGGGCAGGGTTTCGACCTCGACATCCTTCACGCTTTCCCGCTGGATCCGAGCGAAGTTGCGGACCTGTGTCTGCGCGAACTCGATGTCCTTCAAATCCTGTGCGGACAGCTGATCGAGACAATCCTGTTTCTCGCGATCAGACAGCAGGAAGCTGTCGGGCGCCCAGCCGTCGAACTTCTGCGACATTTCCCGCACGGCATCGTCGCCGCGCGCGGCAATGTCCGCCAGCGCCTTCTCCACTGTCTCGCGCACCTGGCTGATGACAGCGGGTTTATCATTGGTCTTGTCGCCGCGCTTCAACCAGCGTGCCATGGTCTTGTTCTCCGTAGGAAAGTCAGTTGGTTTCAGCGTCGGCCCATTTGCGTTCAAAGGCCCAGACGTCTTCGAAGCCTATGAGCGAGCAGAAGCGCTTGAAGTCATAGAGCGGCTGGTCTCCGCCCGATCCGTCGCCATCCTTGAGCGCCAGCAGCGAGGCGCGCACCGCCGCCGCCGAAACGAGGCTGGCGAGTGCCGGGAAGATCGCCATTGAAAAGCCGATCTGCTTGAGCGTTTCCACCGGAAGGATCGGCGTCACGCCACCCGACGCCATGTTGGACACGAAGGGACGGTCAATCGCGGCGCACTGGATGCGCATTTCTTCCTCGCTGGCGAGCGCCTCGGGGAAGAGGATGTCTGCCCCGGCCTCGGCATAGGCTTCCATCCGACGCAGCACGCCGGAGAGGCCCTCGCTCTGGCGTGCGTCGGTGCGGGCGATAATCAGGAAATTCTCGTCCGACCGCGCATCGCGCGCGACCTTGATCTTGGCGACCATTTCCTCGATCGGCACGATCCGCTTGAAGGGCGTGTGGCCGCATTTCTTGGGAAACTGCTGATCCTCGATCTGGATCGCGGTGACACCCGCCTCCTCATAGGCGCGCACGGTGTGATGCACGTTCAGCAGGCCGCCATAGCCGGTGTCGGCATCGGCGATGACCGGCGCGGTCGAGGACCGCACCAATGTCGCCATGCGATCGGTCATCTGCGTCACCGATGCGATGCCGGCGTCGGGCAGGCCATAGGCGGACGCCGTCAACCAGTAACCGGTGCCATAAACGGCGTCGAAGCCGATCTCATTGGCGATCACCGCGGTGATCATGTCCTGGATGCCGGGCGCGGTGATGAATTCGCCCGCGCGCAATTTCTGCAATAGAATAGGATTGGCCATGTCTGCTCCGCCGGCAGGCGCAACCGAGCGCCGCAGCCGGTAGCCATAGGCCTAGCCGCGCCGGACCTTTGTTCAATGGGCGGCCATGTTTCGTTCGTGTGGCGAACAAATGAGGAGGGCTACTCCCCGGTCTCAAGCAGGTCTTGGCCGATCATTTCAGCCGTGGTGCGCAGCGGTTCCAGCAGCCGCTCTATCGCGTCGGTCATCGACATCGCATTGGCGAAGAAGATGAGCGCGAGCGAACCGACTAGGGTTTCGCCTTCGAAAAGCGGAACGGCGATCGAACTGGTTTTGCCCGGATTGGCCGAATAATGGTTGCGCGTCACCGCTGCATAGCCCTGTTCCCGGATCTTGCGCTGCGCCTCGCCGCTTTCGAAGGTGCGCAGCGTCAGCGGATCGATGCCCTGTCCGGTCGCGCGATATTGCTTGAGCAATTCGGCCTGTTCCGACGGCGGTGCGAAGGAGAAATAGGCACGGCCCGATGCCGAGGGCAGCAAGGGCACCTGCCAGCCGGGATAATAGTTGTTGAAGGTCAGCGATGTGATCGTGCTGGTGGAATCGCGCACGACCATCGCCTGCCCGACCCTCGTCGCCAGGCTGACGGGCCAGTCGAACTGCTGTGTCAGTCGCATGATGTGGGGCCGGGCGACCACCACCAACCGGTCGTGATTCTGGAAGCCGCAGGAGAGCGTCTGCACCAGCGCCGTCGGGCGATAGCGCTTGCGCGTCGGTTCCTGCTCGATCAGCCCCTCGTCGATCAGTGTCTTGATGATGCGTGTGGCGGTGGGATGGGGAATGGAGGCGCTGCGCGCGATCTCCGTCAGGGTGCCGCTTCCGCGATTAACCGCCTGCAATACCGCGATACAACGCGCGATCGCCCTGATCGAATGATCCTTTTCCTTCACGGCTGCCAAGGGTTCTGCCATGGCCGGAAGGATTTCTCCCGAGCGGTCGGCTGTCAAGCGAGGGGCGCATATGCATGTTCGTCTGGCGAAGATTTTTCGGCAGCCCGGTTCGCCGCGGCGTGCGACGATGCAATGGCTGCGGACAACACATTCTTCGAACAGTTGGGGGAATAATGCGCAAAGTCGAGGCCCTCGTCGTGGGCGCCGGACCCGTTGGCACGATCGCAGCATCGCGTCTTGCCGCCATGAATATCGACGTCATGCTGTGCGAGGCGCAATCTTCCTGCGCACACGACTTGCGGGCTTCTACCTTCCATGCCTCCACACTGGAGATGTTGGACGAGATCGGTGCCGCCGCGCCTCTCATCGCGCGCGGCCTGAAGGCGCCTGTCTATCACATGCGGGACCGCAAGAGCGGCGAGGTCATCGATTTCGACCTGGCCGAGATCGCCGACCATACGCGCTTTCCCTTCCGCCTTCAGTGCGAACAGTTCCACATGGCGAACCTCCTGGCGCAGCGGATGATCGACGATCCAAAGATCGACATGCGTTTCAACGCCCGGCTGGTCGATGCCCGCGAGGTCGCCGACGGAGTGATCGCTTCGGTCGAGATCGACGGCGTGCTGACGGAAATTCACACCCGCTTCCTGATCGGCGCGGACGGCGCCCATTCGGTCGTGCGGCAGAAGATGGACGTGGAGTTCGAGGGGTTCACCTATGAGGAGAAGTTCGTCAGCCTGTCCACCGCGCTGCCGATCGAGGATCATGTCCCCAACTTGTCCTATGTGAACTATATCTCCGACCCCGACGAATGGCTGGTGCTCCTGAAGGTGCCGACGCTGTGGCGGGTGCTGGTGCCGGCGGACGGGCGGCTTTCCAATGAGGAACTGATCTCCGACGAGAACGCCGCCAAGGTGTTCAGCCGCATCGTCGGCGACGTCCCCGTCGAGACCGAGCATCGCACCATCTATCGCGTGCATCAGCGGGTGGCGAAGAGCTTCGTCAAGGGGCGCATGTTGTTGATCGGCGATGCGGCGCATCTGAACAACCCGTTGGGCGGCTTCGGCATGAACAGCGGCATCCACGACGCCTGGAACCTTACCGAAAAGCTCTATTCCATCCTGCGTCAGGACGGCGACCGCGAGCAGTTGGATCGTTTCGACCGGCAGCGGCGGACCGTCACGATGAACTTCATCCAGGCGCAGACGATCGAGAATATGGCGTTCATGGAACAGGGCGCTGGAGAGGCGGGGCGCCTGCGCCGCCAGCGCATGGCGGAAATTCACGCCGATGACGGCCTGCGCCGCGACCATTTGCTGAAGCAGGCCATGTTCAAGAGTCTCGAGGAAGCGGAGAGCATTGCATGACCACCGACACGCCCATTCGCCGCAGCGCGGATTCGCTTGGCCCACGCATGAAGTTCGGCGTGCTCGGCCCGTCCACCAACACGATCGTCCAGCCCGATTTCGACGATTTGCGCCCGCATGGCGTGACCAACCACTACAGCCGCATCGTGGTCGACAATGCGCAGGCGGTCTCGAACGAGACATTCATGGCGGGCGCATGGGAGATCAGCCATAACACGATCGACGCGGTCAAGGGCGTGCTGACCTGCCAGCCCGACTATCTGGTCATGGGCATGTCGGCCGTCACCTTCTTCGGCGGTGCCGAAGGCGGACGCAAATGGCGCGAGAATGTGGAGCAGGTATCGGGCCTGAAGGTCTCGACCGGGTCCGAGGCGACGGCGGCGGCACTGGCGGCCTATGGCGGCGTGAAGAAAATCGCCTTCCTGTCCCCCTATTTCCCGACAGCCAATGCCGAGGTGCGCAATTTCCTGTCCGACTATGGCTATGAAACGGTACGCGACGTGCCCCTGCAATGCCCGTCCTGGATCGCCATCGCCGAACAGACGCCTGAACGTATCCGCGACACGATGAAGGCTCTCGATGGCGATGATGTGGATGCGATCATTCAGGTCGGCACCAACCTGTCCGCCATCCGCCTGGCGGCTGCAGCCGAAATGTGGCTCGGTAAGCCGGTGATCGCGATCAATACCGCGACCTACTGGCATGCGCTGCGCGAAAACGGAATTCAGGATAAGGTCTATGGCTACGGCCGGTTGATGGCTGAGTTCTGAAGGGAGAGAGCAAGCGTGCGCAGGATCGAACTGGTCGAGGTAGGACCACGCGACGGGCTTCAGAATGAAAGCCTGATCGTGTCCACCGCCGACAAGGTCGCGCTGGTCGAGCGCGCGCTTGCTGCAGGTGTCAGGCGGATCGAGGTGGCGAGCTTCGTCAGTCCGCGCCGCGTGCCGCAGATGGCGGATGCGGAGGCGGTGATCGCTGCCCTGCCTGATCGGGATGGCGCAACCTATGTCGGGCTGGTTTTGAATAGGCGCGGCGCCGAGCGGGCGCTGCTGACGAAGGTGGACGAACTGGGCGCGGTAACGGTGGCGAGCGATACGTTCGCGATCCGCAATCAGGGGCAGACAAGCGCCGAATCCGTGCAAACCGCGCACGAGATCATCGGGCTGGCCAAAGCCGCGGGACGAGGCGCGCAGGTCACGATCAGCGCGGCGTTCGGCTGTCCGTTCGAGGGCGCCGTCGCGCCCGATCATGTCGTCGCGATGGCGCTGGAGCTGGCGCAGGCCGGCCCGAGCGAGATAGCACTGGCAGACACGATCGGCGTCGCCGTGCCGGCCGAGGTGACGGCGCTGGTGACGCGCGTGCGGCAGGCGGTGCCCGGCATGCCTATCCGCTGCCACTTCCACGATACGCGCAATACGGGCATCGCCAATGTCTGGGCGGCGGTGGAGGCAGGGGCGACGACGATCGATGCGTCGCTCGGCGGCCTTGGCGGCTGCCCGTTCGCACCCGGCGCGGCAGGCAATGTATCGACCGAGGACGTGCAATATCTGCTGGAGCGATCCGGGATCGAGACGGGCGTGGACCTCGGCGCGCTGATCGACGCCAATGGCTGGTTCGCGACGGTCATGGGGAAGGTGCTGCCTTCCATGGTCGCGCGCGCCGGCACCTATCCGCCCGCCCGCCAATAGGAGCAACAGAAGATGGACATGCACAATCCGGGCGCCCTGTCCGACATCCGTGTCATCGAACTGGGTCAGCTGATCGCGGGCCCTTTTTGCGGCCAGTTGCTGGGCGACATGGGCGCGGATGTCATCAAGGTGGAGCCGCCCAAACAGGGCGATCCGATGCGCGATTGGGGCCATGGCGAAGCGAAGGTGTGGTGGGAGGTCGTGGCCCGCAACAAGCGATCCGTCTCGGCCAATCTTCGCGAGCCGGAGGGGCAGGAGATCGTTCGCAAGCTGGTCGCCCATGCGGATATCCTGATCGAGAATTTCAAGCCCGGCACGATGGAGAAATGGGGGCTTGGCCCGGATGTGCTGCATAGGATCAACCCGGGCCTCATCATCGTGCGCGTGTCGGGCTATGGCCAGACCGGTCCCTATTCGTCACGCGCGGGCTTTGGCGGCATTGGCGAGGCCATGGGTGGCTGGCGCTATATCGTCGGCGACCCCGATCGCGCGCCGAGCCGGATGGGGGTGTCGATCGGCGACTCCCTTGCCGGCACCTATGGCTGCATGGGCGCGCTCGCCGCGCTCCATGCGCGCGAGAAGACAGGCAAGGGGCAGGTGGTGGACAGCGCGCTCTATGAAGCCGTCTTGCAGGTCATGGAAAGCCTGGTGCCCGAATATATGGTCGCGGGCCATGTGCGGAAGCGATCAGGGTCGATCCTGGAGAATATCGCGCCGTCCAACGTCTACCCGACGAGCGACGGCGAATATCTGATCGGCGCCAATCAGGACGCCATCTTCGGCCGGCTCTGCATGGCGATGGCGCGGCCGGAACTGGCCAATGACGAACGCTACGCGACGCATGGCGCCCGCGGCCGACACCAGGGGGAACTGGACGACATCATCGCCGAGTGGACCCGCACGCTGACCATCGATGAACTGGAGGCGATGATGATCGAATACAGCATCCCGGCGGGCAAGATCTATCGTGCGGCGGACATGCTGGAAGACCCGCATTTCAATGCGCGCGAAGCGCTGGTCGAGGTCGACTCGCCTCGCTGGGGCAAGTTCAGGATGCAGAACAGCTTCCCGAAATTATCCGACACGCCCGGCTCGATCCGCCGGCTTGCGCCCGGCGCGGTCGGTGAGCATAATGCCGAAATCTATACCGAATTGCTCGGTATGGACGAGGCCGAGCTGGCGCGTCTTGCCGCCAAAGACATCATCTGACCCTTGCCTCCGGAACCCCCGAACATGACAGCACGCACGCTTTACGACAGGATCTGGGACGATCATGTCATCGCCATGCAGGATGATGGCACCTGCCTGATCGGCGTCGATCGCCATCTGATTCACGAAGTGTCCACGCCCCAGGCGTTCGAGGGGCTGCGCGCCGCCGGCCGCCGCCTGCGCCGCCCGGAACTGACATTGGCGATGCCTGATCACAATGTGCCCACAAGCGATCGGGACAAGCCCATCGATGACCCGATGTCGGCAACCCAGCTTGCCGTGCTCGAACAAAATTGCCGGGACTTCGGCATCGAATATTATGAGATGACCGCGCGCGAACAGGGCATCGTCCATGTCGTCGGCCCGGAACAGGGGTTCACTCTGCCAGGCGTCACGCTGGTCTGCGGCGACAGCCATACCTCCACCCATGGCGCGCTGGGCGCGCTGGCCTTCGGCATCGGAACGTCGGAGATCGAGACAGTGTTCGCCACGCAGGCGCTGCTGCTTCGCAAGTCGCGGAACATGGCGGTGCGGATCGACGGTACGCTGGGCCGCGGCGTCACATCGAAGGATGTCGCGCTGCACCTGATCGCGAAGATCGGCACGGCGGGCGGCACAGGCCATGTCATCGAGTTCATGGGCTCCGCGGTCGAAGGCATGTCGATCGAAGCGCGCATGACCCTGTGCAACATGGCGATCGAGGCGGGCGCGCGGGCGGGCCTGGTCGCGCCGGACGAGAAGACCTTCGCCTATGTGCAGGGCCGCCCGCGGGCGCCCAAGGGCGCCGACTGGGATGCTGCGCTCGCCTGGTGGCAGACGCTCAGCAGCGATCCCGACGCCCGGTTCGATGCGCTTGTCGAGATTGACGCCGCCGACATCGCACCGACCGTCACCTGGGGGACCAGCCCGGAGGACAGCGCGCCGATCAATGGCGCGGTGCCGTCACTCGCTGCCGAACCCGTGCGCGCCGCCGCCATGGGCAAGGCGCTCGACTATATGGGGCTGGAGCCGGGCACGCCGATGGAGAGCATCGCCATCGATCAGATCTTCATCGGCAGTTGCACCAACAGCCGGATCGAGGACCTGCGCGAGGCCGCCGCCATCCTTCGCGGACGAAAGATCGCCGCCAGCGTCAAGAGGGCGATGGTCGTGCCTGGTTCCGGCCTTGTGAAATTGCAGGCGGAAGCCGAAGGGCTGGACCGCATCTTCATCGAAGCGGGCTTTGAATGGCGCGATCCGGGATGCTCCATGTGTCTGGGCATGAACGCTGACAAGGTGCCGGCGGGCCAGCGCTGCGCCTCCACCAGTAACCGCAATTTCGTGGGGCGTCAGGGACCTGGCGCACGCACCCATCTCGTGTCGCCGCCGATGGCCGCTGCCGCCGCCGTCACCGGCAAGCTGACCGATGTTCGCACGCTGGAGGTCATCTGATGCGTCCTTTTCGTTCTGTCACCGGCATTGCGGTTCCTTTTGGCGCCAAGAATGTCGATACTGACATCATCATTCCGTCCCGTTGGCTGAAGGTCATCACGCGCGCCGGGCTCGGCAAGGGAGCGTTCGAACAGCTGCGCGAGGATCCTTCCAATATCTTCGACCAGCCGCGCTATGCGGGCGCGTCCATCCTGATCGCAGGCGAGAATTTCGGCTGTGGATCAAGCCGCGAGCATGCGCCCTGGGCACTGCTCGACATGGGCTTTCGCGCCGTCATCGCACCCAGCTTTGCAGATATCTTCTCGGGCAACAGCGCCAAGAATGGGCTCGCGCTGATCGCATTGCCGCATGAGGCGGTCGAGCGGCTGCTGGCGGCGGCGCGGGAAGGGAGCGTGACCGTCGATCTGGAAGCCAATCGTGTCACCAGCGAAGCAGGCGACGACTTCCCCTTTGAGATGGACGCCTTCCGCCGCCACTGCCTGTTGAACGGGCTGGACGAGATCGGCCTGATCGCCCAGCGGGAGGCGGATATCGTCGCCTATGAAGCGGGGTTGCGTCGCGAACGAGCCTGGGTGGGCCTGCAGTAAACGGGTTTTGCGATGGCATGAGCGGAACGTCAGCCGAGATCGGCGGCATGCGGCTCAATGGACCTGAGCTTCGGGCAGATCCACTATCGCGAGATCGGCGTCGGGCGCGGCCAACCGTGTTGCTGCACGGATCGCCATGCAGGCACGGGATCGCCATGTCATTGTGCCGGGCACGCCGCGGCCCGGTTCCCGCATCTGCGCCATTCCGCCATGATCGCCGCCGATGATGATGAGCCGCTGGCCGATGACAGCATGGCCATTGGCGATGACCTTGTCGACGCCATCCCGCTTTGCCCGCCGCAATCGGACGATCGGGCATTTCAGGAAGAGCGGGCAGCGCGCATACTGGCCTTCATGCACTCAGCGCCGATACCGTGACCGACTTTCATGCTTGTGTGCGGCCTATTTACGCCGGTAGCGAAAGTACCAGGCCACAGGGTCAAAAATCCCTTATAAAATTGATTTTCATAAGAAATTTTGAAATATTGGCGGAGAAATCAAACGAAAGTAATCACCAGGTAAGCACCATCGGCGGACTGACTGGATAGTTCAGTCACAAAGCGGGACCAAGGCGAGATTGCCCGCTCCGAATCAACCGAAAGAGCTCGGCTTGGTACAGCGCGTCCCTGGGTCATGCCCTCTGTCAGTAGCAATGATGCGAGGGATCGTAGAAGAGGACATAAGCGAAACGGCCGCCCAGGATGATGCCCAGCGTGACCCAGGCGACGAGGCCATCGGCGTGATCGCGCCGCATCGGAGCGCCGTCCTGGTCGAGCAGCCGGCCTAGGTAGAACCAGCCCAGCAGGATACCGGCGATATAGGCAAGGCTGTACCAGGGCAGGGCGAAGGCACCGATCCGGAAAGGCACCGGATCGAGATGCGGCGATGGAAAATAGATCGCGGTTTGGGCATTCCCCGCGAGACTCATGACAGGGGCCGATCTAAGGGAACAGCGCTCCTTCGCATTTTCGAGACTCGCGCTCAAACGGTAATGCCTGTCATGTTTCCAATGATTTCCATTGCGCCACGTCGCAGGGGCTACAAAGATATCTCCGATGGTTGAGCGCCTGCTGCGTCCCACCGGGATTGTTTCGGCCGCGCGGCGCCTGTTTCGATCGAGCGAAGCCAGCTTCATCCTGCTCGCGGTCGGCATCGGCATTGCCGCGGGCCTGCTCGCTGCGGGACTCGGTGCAGCAGCACATGTCCTGCAATCGACATTCTACGATCTCCAGATCGCCGACCGCCTGAGCGCCCTTGCGACCATCTCTCCGGTCCGGCTCCTGGCGCTTCCCTTTGGAGGGCTGCTGCTCGGAGCGATCATCCTGTTGGTGCGCAAGCACAAGCGGACGGCGATCGACGTTGTCGAAGCCAATGCGCTACATGGCGGGCGCATACCGTTTCGAGACACGCTGCTCGTGTGCGGACAGACCCTCATCTCCAATGGGTGCGGCGCGTCGGTCGGGCTGGAAGCGGCCTACGCGCAGGCGGGCGGTGGGATTGCCTCGTTCACCGGGAAATGGCTCAATGTGCGCCGCAACGACCTTCGCGTTCTGGTGGGCGCCGGGTCGGGCGCAGCGATCGGCGCGGCGTTCGGCGCCCCGCTCACGGGCGCATTCTATGCGTTCGAGATCGTGATCGGCGCCTACACGCCTGCCAGTATCGCGCCGGTTGCGGCCGCCGCCTTGGCCGCCGTTGTCACGGCCCGCACACTGGGCGCAACGCCCTATCTCATCGCGGCCACCAGCAGCCAGCATCTCGCCACGGTCGACTATCTGCTTTATGCCGCTCTCGGATTGATCGCGGCGCTTGTCGGCATCGCGCTCATGCAATTGGTCTCGGTTGCCGAGGCAGGGGTCCGGCGTACCAGGCTGCCGGAATGGTCCAGACCGGCTCTTGGTGGGCTGATCCTGATTCCGATCGCGATGGCCTCGCCTCACGCGCTGTCCGCTGGCCATGGCGCCCTGCATCTCACCATGGGCAGCGAGCTGGCCCTGGGCTCGTTGGCATTCATCTTCGCGCTGAAAGGTCTGGCCTCGATCGTGTCGCTTGGCTTCGGCTTCCGCGGCGGGCTGTTCTTTGCATCGCTGTTCCTGGGCGCGCTGCTGGGACAGATCTTCGCAAGGCTATGGAGCCTTATTCCCGGCGTCGTGATCCTCTCGCCCGTGGACGCCGCGCTCGTCGGCATGGCGGCCCTGGCGGTTGCGGTCGTCGGCGGACCCATGACGCTGTCGCTGCTCGTCCTGGAAGCGACCCATGATTTCGGGATCACGGCGGTTGTCCTCACCGCCGCGCTTTGCTCGAGCGCCCTGGTCCGCGAGCGGTTCGGCTATTCCTTCTCGACCTGGCGCCTGCATCTGCGCGGCGAGGTGGTTCGCAGCGCGCGCGACATCGGCTGGATGCGGTCGTTGACGGCGCGCAAGATGATGCGCGTCGCACCGGCCACCGCTTTGCCGACCCTGCCCATGGCCGATTTCAAGCGGCAGTTTCCGCTGGGATCGACCAGTCGTGTCCTGCTCGAGGATGAGGCTCACCACTATGCCGGCCTAGTGCCCACGGCTGCGGTCTTCGCCGACACCGGCGCCGGCGAGCGCCCTATATCGGACCTCTCCATCCTGCGCGATGTCACGCTCTCGCCCGACTTGTCGATCGGCGCCATCATGGAGCGCTTTGACGACAGCGGCGCTGACGATCTCGCGGTTGTCGACCTGGACGGCCGCATCCTGGGCATGCTTACCGAAAAATATGTCCGCAAGCGCTATGCCGATGAGATCGATCGCTCGCAGCGCGACCTGTATGGCGAGGACTAGAGCATTTTCCAAGCAGACGGAATCGGCTGCTGGCTCGGAAAATGCGGTAAACCAAAAGCTTAGAGTAGCCAAACCGATGCAATCGGATCGGAATCTGCTCTAGGCCAGCCCTGGGCCGGCCGCCGGTGCGGAAAATGGCGGAACAGTCCGTGGGCATACTACGACGTCTGCCTCCGGCCTGGCTTCGCGCAGTTGCGCGGAGCGAGGCCGACATTGGATTTCCGTGCCTTCTGCCAACGTCAAAGCGTCCTCTACATCAACTCCGAGATATCGGGCTGCGCTTTCAATTTTCGTGTGCCCAAGCAAAGTCTGGACCGCCCGGAGATTCCTGGTCGCCTCATAATCAAACTGAACCGGCCGCCCGGTTTTTAATTCTGCAGTCAAAGGACGCGGGCAAAACCTGCCACGCCATCGGCTGGCGGCAACTGCAAAGTCGGCTTTGCTGCTGGTGGTAATTCAGGGTTGCCTTCGTTGCCGAAGATCGCCTCTATATTGCGGACACACAGCGCGACGTTGTCGTCTGCCAGCATATACCAAACCAGCTTGGCTTCCTTGCGCGTCTGGACGAGGTCCGCGCGGCGCAATTCGGCCAATTGCTGGCTGAGGGCCGGCTGGCCGATGCCGGTGACATCCGCGATCTCGCCCACATTGCGTTCGCCGCGCAGCAGGCAGGACAGGATCATCAGCCGCTGCGGCTGGGCGAAAATCTTGATCTTTTCGGCGGCAACAGTGGCGGCTTCGCGGTTCTCATGAAGCGCGCTCATGGCTGAAACTCCAGCCGACAGAACCAGTCGGGTGCTGCGTCGGCGCTTTCTGCAGCAGGCAGCAGTGTGGGTTGACCCGGCACCCATCCTTCAGGTGTCAGGCTGCTCCCGCCATCGACCCGTTGCAGCGCGTGCAGCAGGCGGAGCATTTCCTCCACCGACCGGCCGACATTATGGGGATAGGCGGTTGTGGCTCGGACGACGCCCTGCGGGTCGATGAAGAAGGTCGAACGCATGGTCATGCTGTTGGTCGCATCCTCATCAATCATGCCATAGGCACGGCCCACGGCCATGCCGGGATCTTCGATGATCGGGAAGCCGACTTGCACGTCGAACAGATCGTTCAGCGCCCGAACCCAAGCGATATGGGCGTAGAGGCTGTCCACTGACAGGCCGACCAACCGGCAGTTGAGCGCGTCAAAATCCGCCTGCCGCCGCGAAAGGGCCGCGAATTCGGTGCTGCATACCGGTGTGAAGTCAGCCGGATGGGAAAAGAAAATCACCCAATGGCCGCGCAGCGCCGACAGCTGAAAATCGCCCATGGTGGAACGCGCCCGAAAATCAGGCGCTGGGGAGCCGATGCGGAGCGGGGTCGGGCGGGCGGTCGTGATGTCGTTCATGGCGCTTTCCTGCAATCGTCAGAGGAATGTGGCAAGCCCTTGACGATTGCAAATTATATAAATACATGATACATGTAAATGTGAAATCAAAGGAAAGTCGCGTGGCCGACCCTGCACTTGAAAAAGCGTATGTCCAGGTCTCTGTCGCCAGGAGCGGCGTACCCGTCGTCAAGGCTTTCTTCGACGCACCGACCTTCACCGTGACCTATGTGGTGCATGATGCGGAAACCCGTCGCGCCGCGGTGATCGACAGCGTTCTGACCTATGACCCCGCCGCCGGTCGCACCGGGCATGAAGCAGCCGATCCGGTCATCGCCTATGTGGAAGAGCGGGGGCTGAGCGTCGACTGGCACCTGGAAACCCACGCCCATGCCGATCATCTGTCGGCTGCACCCCATCTTCAGCAGAAGCTGGGCGGAAAGATCGCGATCGGCGCGCATATCCGTGAGGTGCAGCAGACCTTCGGCACGCTGTTCAACGCAGGCCCAGATTTTCAGCGTGACGGATCGGACTTTGACCATCTCTGGGCTGATGGCGACCAGTTCATGATCGGCACTCTGGCCGTGACGGTGCTGCACGTGCCGGGCCATACTCCCGCCTGCGTCGCTTATGTCATCGGAGACGCGGTGTTCGTGGGCGACACCATGTTCATGCCAGATTATGGCACGGCCCGCGCCGACTTCCCCGGCGGCGACGCGCGCACCCTGTTCCGGTCGCTCCGCCGACTACTGGAATTGCCGTCCGAAACCCGGTTGTTCCTGTGCCACGACTATCTGCCTGAAGGGCGCGATCATTATGTCTGGGAAACCACGGTTGCAGAGCAGCGCCGCGCCAACATCCATGCTCATGACGGGGTGAGCGAGGATGATTTCGTCGCCATGCGCGAGGCGCGCGACGCCACGCTGGCGATGCCGCGGCTGATCCTGCCGTCGGTGCAGGTCAATATGCGCGCCGGCCATATGCCGCCGCCCGACGACAATGGCGTCACCTACCTTAAGATTCCGGTCAACCAGCTATGATCCCCGACTTTCCAGAGGCGCAGCCGGTTGCGGGCCTCATCGGTGGGCTGATGATCGGGCTGGCGGCGGCGATCATGCTGTTGGGGCTGGGGCGGATCGCGGGAGTTAGCGGGCTTACAGCGCGGGCCGCCGGCCTGTCGACACATGACACGCCGCGCGGCGTGGCGATAGCGTTCGTCGTCGGACTGCCATTGGGCGCGTTCCTGGTGGCGCTGCTGGCGGGCGGTGTTCCCGCGACCTTTCCCGCTCCCGGACTGCTGATCGGCGCTGGCCTGATCGTTGGCTATGGCACCCGGCTGGGATCGGGGTGCACCAGCGGCCATGGCGTGTGCGGCCTGTCGCGCCTGTCGCCCCGCTCGATCATGGCGACGGCCTTGTTCATGGGCAGCGGTTTTGCGACCGTGGCGCTGATGCGCCTGACCGGAATGGTCTGATGCGGATCACGATCGCCTTATTGTCGGGTGTGCTGTTCGGTTCCGGACTCGCCATTTCGGGCATGGCTGATCCTATGCGGGTGCGTGCCTTCCTTGACCTGCTAGGGACATGGGACCCGACGCTCGCCTTCGTCATGGGCGGGGCCATCATCCCGATGGCGCTGGCGTGGATGCTGCAGAAACGGGTCGAGCGGCCCTTTGCCGACAACGCCTTCACCCTGCCGGACACCCGCAGGATCGACGGCAAGCTTGCGCTGGGCGCGATCCTGTTTGGCGTTGGCTGGGGCATTGGCGGGCTATGCCCCGGTCCCGCGATTGCCAGCCTTGCGCTGTCCCCGGCGGCCGTCGCGCCCTTCGTGCTGGCCATGCTGGGCGGCATGGCGATCCATCGCTTCACCACTCAATCATAACCGGCTCCGTGCCGGACCGAGAAGGTTCATCATGGCCATCAAGCAACTGACCCCGATGCTGAGCGTCGCCCCGCAACTGACGCCAGCCGATATGGCGCAAGCAAGGGCGGCAGGCTTTCGTGCGATCCTCTGCAACCGGCCTGATGGCGAAGGCGCCGAGCAGCCGACGGCGGCCCAGATTGGCGCAGCGGCGCGTGCCGCGGGACTTGGCTTTGCCTATGTCCCGGCGGTGGCAGGGTCGCTAACCGATGCCGATGCCACCGACATGCGTGTGGCGCTCGACAGCCTGCCCGGTCCGGTACTCGCTTATTGTCGGTCGGGTGCGCGGGCGGAACAGCTTGCGAAGATGGCAGGCGCATTGAACAGCAAGGATGCCGCCCATTATGATATTCTGATCGTTGGCGGTGGCAGTGCCGGTATCGCCACCGCCGCCAGCATCCTCAAGCGGCGGCGTAATATCCGCCTCGCGATTATCGAACCCAGTGACGCGCATTATTACCAGCCCGGCTGGACCATGGTTGGCGCAGGCGTGTTCGACAGCCGCTTTACCCGGCGGGGCGAGGCCGGGCTGATCCCGCGCGGCGCTGAATGGATCAAGGCGTCGGCAAGCGCCTTCCTGCCCGACGACAAGATCGTGATGCTCGATGACGGCCGACGGATCGGCTATGGCGTTCTGGTCGTATGTCCTGGCATCGCGCTGGACTGGAACGCCATCCCCGGCCTGTCTGACGCATTGGGGCATGATGGGGTGACGTCCAACTATCGCTATGACCTGGCCCCCTATACCAACCGGCTGGTCAAGCAGTTCAAGGGCGGTCGCGCACTGTTTACCCAGCCGCCCATGCCGATCAAATGCGCGGGTGCGCCGCAAAAGGCGATGTATCTGTCCTGCCACCGCTGGGAGAAATCCGGCGTGCTGGCGCAGAGCGTTGTGCAGTTTCATACTGCCGGAGCTGTACTGTTCGGCGTCCCGGCCTATGTCCCGGCACTGATGGACTATGTCGATCGCTATGGCATCCATCTCAACTTCGGATCGAAGCTGGTCGAGATCGACGGCGCTGCTAAGACCGCAATTTTCGAGCAGGCAGATGGCAAAGGGGTGAAGCGCGTCGCAGAGCGGTTCGACATGATCCATGTCGTGCCGCCGCAGGTCGCGCCCGACTTCATCCGCGCCAGCCCGCTGGCTGCGGCGTCGGGCTTTGTCGAGGTGGACGAAGCCACGCTGCGGCATCCGCGCTATCCCGACATTTTCGCGCTGGGCGACGCCTGTTCGACTTCCAATGCCAAGACGATGGCGGCTGCGCGCAAGCAGGCACCCATCGTGGCGATCAACGCGCTGGCGGCACTGGAAGGCCAGTCGCCGGTCGCGACCTATGACGGCTATGGCAGCTGCCCGCTCACGGTGGAAGCGGGCAAGATCGTGCTGGCCGAGTTCGGCTATGGAGGAAGGTTGATGCCCAGCTTCCCCAACTGGCTGATCGACGGCACCCGGCCTTCACGCCTGTCCTGGTTGCTCAAGGATACCATCCTCCCGCCAGTCTATTGGCACGGGATGCTCAAGGGGCGGGAGTGGATGGTCAAGCCGCAGATGATCGACGCGCGGCCATGATGACGGCCGCACAATATCTGCTGGGTGGCGTGTCCGGCGGGCTTGTCGGCTTCGTACTCGGGCTGGTCGGCGGGGGTGGTTCCATCCTTGCCGTGCCGTTGATGGTCTATCTCGTCGGCGTACCCAACGCCCATGTCGCCATCGGCACCAGTGCGCTCGCGGTCGCGGCCAATGCAGCGGCGGGTCTGGCGAGCCATGCCCGCGCCCATCATGTCAAATGGCGCTGCGGTGGCATCTATGCCGCAGCGGGCATCGTTGGCGCGCTGGCTGGATCGACCTTCGGCAAAATGGTCGATGGCGACAAATTGCTGGCGCTGTTTGCACTGGTGATGCTGCTGGTCGGCGCGCTGATGTTGAGGGGGCGCGGCAATCCAGGCAATCCGGGGGCTGAGTGCAACCGGGAGAAAGCGCCCAAGGTCGTCGCCTATGGGCTGGGATCAGGATTGTTCTCCGGTTTTTTCGGCATCGGTGGCGGCTTCCTGATCGTGCCGGGCCTGGTCGCTTCGACGGGCATGCCGATACTCATGGCGGTCGGAACCTCGCTGGTCGCGGTGACTGCATTCGGCCTGACGACCGCGGCGAACTATGCCTTCTCCGGGCTGATCGACTGGACGCTGGCTGCGGTGTTCGTCGTCGGCGGCATCGCGGGCAGCGTTGGCGGCACGCGGCTGGCAGAGACAATGGGCGGAAAGACCGGCCGGTTGACCACCTTGTTCGCCATGCTGATCTTCGTCGTCGCGCTCTACATGCTCTGGCGCAGCGCCGCTGCCTTTCTGCCCGGCATGACAATCTGACCAATCCCGCTCACCCCGCACGCCTGCTACAAGGGCGCGCGAAAGGACATGCCCATGTTCGATTCCCTTGACGCCCTGCTTCTCGCTCGCGCGCAATTCGCCTTCACCGTCAGTTTCCATTTCCTGTTTCCGGCTTTTTCGATCGGCCTTGCCAGTTACTTGATGGTGCTGGAAGGAATTTGGCTGGCCACCGGTAAGGGCGTCTATGCCAATCTGTTCCGCTACTGGCTCAAGATCTTCGCGGTCGTGTTTGCCATGGGCGTGGTGTCGGGCATCGTCATGTCCTACCAGTTCGGCACCAACTGGTCGGTCTTTTCCGACAAGGCCGGGCCGGTCATCGGCCCGCTGATGGCCTATGAGGTGCTGACCGCTTTCTTCCTGGAGGCAGGGTTCCTGGGTGTCATGCTGTTCGGCATCAACAAGGTCGGGCGCAAGCTGCATTTCACCGCAACCTGCGCGGTGGCGGTCGGCACCTTCATTTCCGCCTTTTGGATATTATCGGTCAACAGCTGGATGCAGACCCCGACAGGCTATGAGATGGCCGCGAATGGCCAGTTCCTGCCCGGTCCCAGCTGGATGGCGATCATCTTCAACCCCAGTTTCCCCTATCGGCTGGTCCATACCGTGCTCGCGGCTTACCTAACCACGGCCTTTGCCGTCGGCGGCGTGGGAGCATGGCACCTGCTCAAGGACCGGACCAATCCGGGCGCACGCACCATGTTCTCCATGGCGATGTGGATGGCGGCGATCGTCGCACCGATCCAGATTTTCGCGGGCGACATGCACGGCCTCAACACGCTGGAGCACCAGCCGGTCAAGGTGATGGCGATGGAAGGCCATTATGACAGCCATCCCCACGGTGCGCCGCTGATCCTGTTTGGCATCCCTGACAGTGCCAACAAGCGCGTAGATTATGCCATCTCCATTCCAAAGGCGTCTTCGCTGATCCTCAAGCATAATCTCAATGCACCAATGAAGGGGCTCGATAGCGTGCCAGACGGCGACAAGCCGCCTGTCGGCACCGTCTTCTGGGCGTTCCGGGTGATGGTGGGGATTGGCTTTGCGATGCTGGGCCTTGGCCTGTGGAGCCTGATCGCGCGCGCACGCGGCAAATTGCATGAATGGCCATGGCTGCACCGCGCCGCCTTGGTCATGGGGCCAGCGGGGTTCATTGCCGTGCTTGCGGGTTGGGTCGTGACGGAGGTGGGTCGGCAGCCCTTCACTATCTATGGCCTGCTCCGCACCGCCAACAGCGCATCGCCCCTTGACGCACCTGCGGTCGCGGCATCGCTGCTGGCGTTCGTGCTGGTCTATTTCAGCGTGTTCGGCATGGGCATCTGGTATCTGTTGCACCTGATGAAGAAGCCACCGGAAGCGCATGAAAGCGCGCTGGACGGCGCGCCGATCCGCACCGCAGGCATCACGCCCGCGCCCGCCATCGAAGGAGGCCAGGGATGATTGACCTGACTGTCATCTGGGCCGGAATCATCGGCTTTGCGATCATCGCCTATGTTGTGTTGGACGGGTTTGACCTGGGCATCGGTATCCTGTTCCCGCTGTTCAAGGTGGGCAAGGACCGCGACACCGCGATGAACAGCATCGCGCCGGTATGGGACGGCAATGAAACCTGGCTGGTGCTGGGCGGCGGAGGGCTGCTGGCGGCCTTTCCGCTCGCCTATGCCATCATTCTGCCCGCACTTTACGCCCCGTTGATCGCGATGCTGCTGGGCCTTGTCGTGCGCGGCGTCGCGTTCGAGTTTCGCTGGCGCGACCCGGCACACCGCGCGATATGGGACCGTGCCTTTACGGGCGGATCGGCGGTCGCGACCTTTGCGCAAGGTGTCGCGCTGGGCGCGCTGTTGCAGGGCATCAGCGTGGAAGGACGCGCCTATTCCGGCGGCTGGTGGGAATGGCTGTCGCCTTTCTCGCTACTGACCGGGGTGGCGCTGATGGCCGGCTACGCCTTGCTGGGGGCCTGCTGGCTCAACTGGAAGACCGAAGGCGGATTGCAGCGGCAGGTTGTAACCTATGCCGGACGGCTGGGCATTGCGCTGCTCATCCTGATCGGCGCGGTCAGCTTGGCCACGCTCACGCTGGAGGCGAGCTACCAGAGCCGCTGGCTCTCCTGGCCCGGCGTGCTTGCTACGGCACAGGTGCCGCTCGCGACGGTCATCGTCACCGCGCTTTTCTATCGCAGCCTGTCACAGCGCAGGGATGCCCAGCCCTTCCTCTGGGCGCTGGCGCTATTCGGCCTGTGCCTGCTGGGGCTGGGCATATCGATCTGGCCCTATGTCATCCCTGCGCGCGTCACTATCTGGGCAGCGGCCGCGCCATACCGCAGCCAGCTGTTCATGCTGGTCGGCGGCGCGGTGCTCGTGCCGGTGATCCTGGCTTACACCGCCTGGGCCTATTGGGTGTTCCGGGGCAAGGTCGGCAGTGAGGGCTATCATTGATGCGCGGGCGGATGACCCGGCTTGGCTGGTTCGTGGGGATATGGACCGCAAGCGTGGTGGCGCTGCTGCTCGTGTCGCTGGGAATACGCTATTGGCTGGTGTGACGCTTGTTTGCGCCAACTTCCGCGGTTAACTTGAAATATCCTTTCGACGCGTAACATAGTTCTGGCCGGGCGTTTGCAGGATCGACCCTTGCACCAACCCGCTCCGCGGGAGGGTCGCGTAAGGCGCTGTAGTGCGGTAAATATTGGCATTTGGCGGGGCGAGGTTGCCCTCTGAGGTCGGAAGTTCCTTCAGCGAAGAGGAACTTGCCATGACCGTCTCGATCAACACCGCTCCGATCAGCCCGCTGCGCCAACGCATGCAGCACGACATGATGATGCGCGGCCTCGGTCACCATATACAGAAGGATTATGTCCGCCATGTAAAGCGCCTGACCGCGTTCCTTGGCCGTCCTCCCGGCACCGCGACGGAAGAAGACCTGCGCCGCGTCCAGCTGATGCAGCATGAAAGTGGCGTCCGGCCTACCACCTCAACGGCGCGGTGTCGGCGCTCCGTTTCCTGTACACGGTGACGCTCAAGCGGCGCGATCTGGCACGGGCGCTGGTAGTCACCCGCATTGTCCCCGGATGCCCGAAGTTCTGAGCGTCGAGGAGGCCGCGCGGCTGCTCCAGACGGCGCCAGGCATCAAGTACAAGGCGGCGTTGGGCGTGGCCTACGGCGCGGGCTTGCGCGTGTCTGAGGTCGCCCATCTCAAGGTCGATGATATCGACAGTCAGCGCATGCTGATCCGCGTCGAACAGGGCAAGGGCGGCAAGGACCGCAATGCCATGCTCTCGCCCCAGTCGCTCGAACTGCTGCGGATGTGGTGGCGTGAAGGCAGGAAACATGGGGTGCTGATCCCGCATGGCTGGCTGTGCCCGGGCCAGAATATCGCCGACCCGATCTCGACGCGGCAACTGCACCGCGCAGTCCAGGAGGCGGCCGAAGTGGCCGGGATCCGCAAACGCGTCAGCCCCCCACACGCTGCGGCACAGCTTTGCTACCCATCTGCTCGAGCAGGATGTCGATATCCGCGTGATTCAGGTCCTGCTCGGTCACAGCAAGCTCGAGACCACCGCGCTCTACACCAAGGTCTCGACCCGGACGATCCACGCCGTGTCGAGCCCGCTCGACCGACTGACGGCGCTGATGGAGGGCAAGACGCCGGCCGACTGAGCCGGTGCCCCCCACCCTTGAGGTCGCCGACATCTTCCGATCCGCTGGGCCGGCCTATCGGGTCGCTCATGCTGGGCACCTCAGCCTGCACCAGCTCAAGGTGATGTCCGCGATCGAGCCTGCCGCACCGCGGCGCTGGGCGGTCATGTCGAGGCCTGCGAGGACTGCGGGCACTGGCGGATCGCCTATAACAGCTGCCGGAACCGGCACTGCCCCAAGTGCCAGAGCGCCGCCGCGCGCAGCTGGCTCGCGGAGCGCAAAACCGACCTGCTGCCCGTCGGTTACTTCCATGTCGTCTTCACCCTGCCGGCCGAGGTCGCCGACATCGCGTGGCAGAACAAGGTGCAGCTCTACGACCTGCTGTTCTGGACGGCCTCGGAGACGATGCTGACCATTGCCGCCGATCCCCGGCATCTTGGGCACCCCAGAATGGGAAGCCGTCGGACCGCACCTAGGAATCGAAACCGCCAGCTGGATGGTTTCTCAGGGTCGTCATCCCTGCGATTGCAGATTTGCGCTGCCGGGACTGTGGCGAGGGCTGCTATGCAGATGAATATCCCGCTGCGGGTAGGGCAAGCCGATCCCATGCTCCTGAAAGAGCGCCCATAGGCGGTTAAGTATGTCCGATTGGACGTTGCCGACGCCCTGTTCAGGATCGAGTATCCAGA
The DNA here is from genome assembly GCA_029167225.1 of Sphingobium arseniciresistens. Taxonomy (GTDB): domain Bacteria; phylum Pseudomonadota; class Alphaproteobacteria; order Sphingomonadales; family Sphingomonadaceae; genus Sphingobium; species Sphingobium arseniciresistens. The sequence goes on along the minus strand of JARFNK010000010.1, from coordinate 9,582 downwards.
CCATTATGTCATGTTCCAGCCCCCGTTCACCGAAGGCGAGCAGCCACACGCTCGGCTCGGGTGTCGGAAGCACCCGGCGGGAGGCTTTCGCTGCCTGAATCATGAGCTTCTGCGCGAGTCTGAGATCACTATCGTAGGAAATGACCACGGGTATGTGAATGCGTACGTCGCGGCTGGAGAAGGACCAGTTTTCGACCGGCTGCGTCATCAGCTGTTCGTTGGGGATCAAATGCTCCTTGCCGTCGCGCGTGATGACGGACACGGCGCGCACCCCGATCTTGTTGATCGCGCCGAACGTGTCGCCCACCGCGACCACGTCGCCCGGTTTCACTGACTTGTCCATCAGCAGGATGAGGCCCGCAATCAGGTTGCCGAATGTCTTTTGCAGGCCGAAGCCGATCGCGAGGCCGAGCGCGCCGGAGAAGACCGCCAGCGTCGTGAGGTCGATGCCCAGCACGTCTATGCCGAACAGGATGGCGATGAGTACAACCGCGATGCTGGCGAGCTTCTGCATCAACGCGCGCTGCGACAGGTCGAGCGCGGTGAGGCGGCCGACGAAATGGGTGACGAGCCGGTTCACGATACGGGTGGCTGCGAACAACAGGGCGGCAACGATCAGAGCATTCACCACGCTCAGGAGGGATATGCGCCGCGCGCCCACATTCAGCGCGGTGCCGTCCAGATTCTCGATCAGCGGCACGACTCCACCGAGCGCGCCCGCCATGGCCATGGCGAAGGCCGCGAGACCGAGGAGCGCGGCGATCCATGTCGGAACACCGGCGACGCGCAATGCGCTGACGACCAGCATCGCGGCGGCCCCGCCAAATCCGGCTGACAGGAGCATCAGCGCCGTGTCCCGGAACGGCATCAACGTCAGCGGAAAGGCCAGGAGAAGGGCGCCGGTGCCGAAGCGGAGGACGTCTGGGAGGCGATCGCCCAGCGCCGATCCTTGCTTGCCCACGTCCGCAGAAATCCAGGCACCGCAACGGGGCGCTACCCAGCGCGCCGCGACTTCTCCGAGGATCGCCGCCAGCGCGACGAGAGACCCCGCCAGAACGAGTTGCGCCAATTCCGACGTCCAGCCCATATCGGCAAGCCAGCCCTGCAACGCCTGAGTCATGCACCCGTCCTTCCGCCCTGATGTCCGCCGCTGTCGTCAAATCGCGGTCGCCACGCCACCGAAACCATTTTCATGCGTTGAATGTCCATAGCGGGGCGAACAATGCAGTATCATCGGCAAGGCGGGGCATATGGCAGTGTGGGTTACGGCGCCCCATGACCCTTCCGCAATGGCTTTCGATAGCGACGCTTGCAGGCATGATGGCGCTCTTCCTCTGGGGGCGCTTCCGCTATGATGTGACGGCGGTGATTGCGCTGCTGGCAGCGTTGCTGATGGGTGTGGTCAAGCCTGCCGATGCGTTCAAGGGTTTTGCCGACGACATTGTCATCATTGTTGGTTCAGCTCTTGTCATCTCCGCTTCCGTCCAGCGTTCCGGCACCATCGAGATCGCGTTGGGCTTCGTTTCCCGCCACGTAAAGAGCATCCGGTCGCAGCTTCTGGTCCTGATGGCTGCGGTCGGTGTCTCGTCCTCGCTGGTGAAGAATGTCGGCGCGCTCGCAATGCTGATGCCGGCCGCGTTCCAGATCGCGAAGAAGAACAACACCAGCCCGTCGGTCTTCCTGATGCCGATGTCCTTTGCGTCGCTGCTGGGCGGGTTGATGACATTGGTAGGCACTTCGCCCAACATCATCGTCAGCCGCGTGCGTGAGGAGATGACCGGACAGCCTTTCGGCATGTTCGACTATTTCCCGACAGGCTTCGGTCTGTTGATTGTCGGGCTGCTCTTCCTGCGGTTCGGTTATCGCCTGCTGCCGCGCGACCGCCGCGCGGCGCCGACCATGGGCGAGGCGCTGAACATCTCCGGCTATGTCACCGAAGCTTCCGTGCCGGAGGGATGTACGGCCATCGGGGAGACGATCGCGGATTTCAGCGAACGGCACGACAATCAGGTGACGGTGATGAGCCTGCTGCGGGGCGACATGCATGGGACCGTCCATCCCAGCGTTCACCTGCGCGAAGACGACGTGCTGATCCTTTCGGGAGAACCCGATGCGCTGGAGCGGGTAATCGCGCGCGACCGCCTTGTCCTCACTGGGGAGGGTAAGGCGATGGGCAAAGGCGATGCTGACGACGACATTGGCGTGATCGAAGCGGTGGTGACGACCGATTCCGTCCTCATCGCACGCACGGCCGGCCGCCTGGCCCTGCGCGATCGGTTCGGCGTAAACCTGATTGCGGTCTCACGCGCGGGCGAGCATCTGACCCGCAAAATCGGCCAGACGGTGCTTCAGGCTGGCGACGTCATCGTCATGCAGGGGCCGATGGATTTGCTACCCGACCGCTTGAAGCAGCTGGGCGCTCTGCCGCTCGCCGCCCGGTCCATGCGCCTAGGCCAGTCCAAGCGGGGGTGGCTGCCCATTCTTGTTCTCGCCATTGCCATGATCGCAACGGCGACGGGATATGTACCCGTGGCTGTCGCCTTCTTCGCAGCCGCAGGGCTCGTCGTCATCCTGGGCGCATTGCCAGTGGGCGAGGCCTATGAGGCTGTCGAGTGGCCGATCCTCATCATGCTGGCTGCCCTGATCCCGATCAGCGAAAGCCTGCAGACGACCGGCGCATCGGCCGTAATCGCAACCGGCCTCGCCCATGCGGCGGCCATGCTGCCGCCTTGGGGCGCGGTCGCGTTGATCCTCGTCGCGGCGATGGCCGTCACGCCTTTCCTCAACAATGCCGCCACCGTGCTGGTGATGGCGCCGATCGCCGCTGTATTCGCGCACGATCTCGGCTATCGGCCGGAAGCGTTCCTGATCGCAACGGCCATTGGCGCGGGGTGCGATTTCCTTACGCCCATCGGCCATCAGTGCAACACGCTAGTGTTCGGTCCTGGCGGCTATCGGTTCAGCGATTATGCCCGACTGGGGGCGCCGCTCTCCCTTCTGGTGGTTCTGGTCGGGCCGCCACTCATATTGTGGACATGGCCGCTGCATTGACAGCGATGTTCAGCGGGAGATCGCCGTTACGGCCGGGGCAAGCCGATCGACCAAAATGGCGCTCGCCTGATTTAGGCAGATCACCTCGACCGCAATGCCATGCTGCCGCATCCGGGTCACGACGTCCTCCAGCGCGCCGATCGCCGTGATGTCCCACGGATGGCTGGCGGTCAGGTCCATGCGGACATGGGTGGCGGTGTCGCGCAGAGCGAATTGGCCTGCGAAAAAATGTCCGCGCTGGCGAAGAAAATCTGGCCGGCGACTGTGTAGGCGCGCATATCCGTCATCCCGTCATAGGTGGAAGCGACCGCCATCATCCGCGTGACCTTGAAAGCGAAGAATGCGCCGCTCAGCAAGACGCCCACGGCAATGCCCGTGGACAGGTCGTGGGTCGCGACGGTGACAATGCCGGTTGCCATGACCACAACCGACATTTTGGGACGGCGCGCGAGATCGCGGATCGATCCACAAGGGAAGATACGGATCGACACCATGATCATGGTCTTCGCAGATCCGCGCTATGAAACGCTGGTGCTGATCGTCGCGGTCGTAGGGATGGCTTGGCGCCGTGCTCGCGCGCGAATGGCGTCGCGCTGTTCTGCGATGACAGCTCGCCGAGACCGACTCTTTCAAACTCAGCCCTGATCGTCGGCTGCAATGGGCGAATGCCGATTACCTGATCGGCACGGTCGAGAGTATCTGCGACCGGTGAAGGTAAAATATCATCTCCTTTCTCCCGCACGATCGCTAACACCATGGCTATCTGCGCTTGGTCCATAGACGAGTCATATGCTCTTCGAGCAGAACCTGTCCGACGCTTCTGCTGTCGACCACCGCAATCCGCAGTTTTCTGCCATAGCGGCACGCGCGCGAAGCAACCGGCAGTGCGGCGACTTCCATTCTCAGCGCCTTTGTGAAGAATGCGGGCGCGGGGATATCTTCCACAGTTATTCGACTTATCATCGCGGCACCGAGCTTTTGATGGGTGCCTTCAATTGGCTCGACCTGACGCCGAAGGGCCGCAATGAAACTCGTGGGATCATGAGCTGGGTAAAGCTCCACGACCAAAATTGAGAATATTGGAATTGAGCCAATACGAAAGGCAATCAATGTCGGCAAAAGTGGATCCGTTCATTCGTCAATACTTCCATGGCACACGGGCGGATCTGGCGCCGGGGGACCTGATCGTTGTTGGGCATAGCTCCAACGTCGAAACTGATAGGGCTTTGTCGTGGGTCTATTTCACCAGCACGCTGGACGCCGCTATATGGGGTGCCGAATTATCGGCCGGCGACAAACGACAGCGCATCTACGTAGTCGAGCCCACCGGTCCGATCGAGGATGATCCCAACGTTACCGACAAGAAGTTTCCCGGCAATCCGACTCTGTCCTATCGCAGCCAAGACCCGCTTCGGATCGTCGCCGAAGTCGGGAAATGGCAGGGGCATTCTCAAGAGCAGGTACAACAGATGCTGGACGGGCTCGTCAGCCTGAAGGCCGAAGGGAAGGGCGTCATAATTGACTGATCGCATGGGCGAACCCTGTTGGAAGCGACGTCAACGGGGACCATCTTTAGTAACCCGTGTCGGACCCTCAGCAACAATCTCTGTTCCCGGATGCGGTCCATCCGCTCTGCATCCACGTTTCAAGGCAACATTTGCCCTATCCTCGTCGTTTACGCGTGATGGAAACCGCGCCGCCGAAACTCTCGCCTCGTCAGAGGCCCTTCCAAGTCGCGGCGACATTTCGCCGTCTCCACCCGCTGGCCAAGATCGGTGTCACTGCCCTGATAGCGATTTTCGCTGCCTGGATCATCCTTTTCGTCACCAAAGGCCGATTTCTCAAAGGCCCCTTTGAACGGACAGTGACAGCACTTACTGAACGCAAAACAGCAGTTAAAGGTGACTTCCAGCTCTATTTCGCACCGTTCAGCATTAAATTTCACGCACAGGGACTAACGCTTGCCAATCCTGCATGGGCTCAAAGGCGTTCCCTGTTCACCGCGCGACAGGTCGATGCCCGGATCGCACCGCTCTCCCTGCTGTTCGGAAAGCGTCGTTTTTATTCTCTGGTGCTGAACGATGCAGCGATCGACCTTGAATGGAATCGCGCTCATGACGCCAACAGCTGGACCTTTGGCAGCGGGAAAGGAGGCAAGCCGCTGGCTCTCCCCCGGATCGACAGGGCCAGCGTCGCCGGCACGCGCCTGCACTATCTCGATCCGCGCATGAGGCTCCTTGCCGACCTTGAGTTCGACACGATCAATTCCGTCGATGCCCGCATCGGCAAAACCGTAGGTGTCAAGGGCACAGGACGCATCCGCGACACGCCCTTTCGCATGATCGCTCAGCTCTATTCGCCCGATGCGACGGCGAACCGCGGACGCAACAAGTTGAGTCTGCGTGCGTGGGCGGGCGCCAATTTGATCGATGTGAAGGGCAGTCTTCCCTCGGTTGCCGACATCGAAAATGTACCGTTGCAGACGCAGGTCAGCGGTCGGGACTTGTCGGATCTGCTGGCGATCATCGGCGTCGCCATTCCCCAGACGCGAACCTACCGCCTCAAAGGCCAGCTTGTGAAAGACGGCGAAATCTATCGGTTTACAGATCTGAGTGGCACATTTGGCAACAGCGACGTCGCGGGCAGGCTGACCATCACCAATGGCAACAGGGTTCGGCTAGAATCTGAATTGAACACCCGGCGTCTCGACATAATCGAGGCTGCACCCTTCATCGGCTATAATCCGGACATTGTCGCAGCAAAGGGCGCAACCGCTGCAGCGGCAGCAACCGGCGCCGCACCCAACCGCATCCTGCCGGACGCAGCCATCCCGGTGAAAACCATGCAGGCTTTCGACGCAGCGCTGAAATGGAAGATCGGCATTGTACGATCGCGCAACGTCCCCGTCTCCGACATCGATCTCAGCCTTGCACTGGACAAGGGACGCCTTGCCTTATCGCCTCTCACCTTTTCCATGGCCCGCGGTAAGGTAGCGGCAGATATCATATTGGATGCACGGCACCATCCGGCTGCTGTCAGCTATGACATTCGCCTCGCGCCTACCCCCCTTGCAAAGTTGCTCGCCGGATATGGTGTCGCCGAAGCTGGAACTTCCGGTACAATCCATGGCCGGATAAAGCTCGAAGGGCGCGGTGACACTGTCCATGACAGTCTGGCAAGCGCAACGGGCCGCATAGCCTTCATCATTCCCCAAGGCAGTTTCTGGACACGCAACGTACAACTCTCCGAGTTGGACCTGGGCACCTTCGCCTACAAGATGTTTCAGGGACGGCTGAAGGAACCGGTACAGATCAATTGCGGACTGATCGCCTTTACCGTTCGCAACGGCTTTGGCAGCGCAGACCCCATCTTGATCGATACCCGTAAGAATGTGATTTCCGGACGAGGCGGTTTCAGCTTCAGCACGGAGGCACTGGACATTGGAGTGCGGGCCGATGGCAAGAAGTTCAGCCTGTTTTCCGGGCAGTCGCCTGTCGGCATTGGCGGGCGCTTCGGCGCGCCGTCATTGAACGTTATCAGTCCTGAACTTTTGGGGCGATCCGGCGCTGGCCTCGGTCTGGCCATGCTGGTCAGCCCCCCGGCTGCCGTGCTTGCGTTTGTGGATGTCGGCAACGCCAAAGCTGCAGCCTGTGGCCCTGTACTGGTAGGGGCAGGAGCGGCAGCGCAGCGAACGAAAGGCGGTAAGCCAAGAGACGATGTTGCACCGAAGAGGCGTTGATCTGCTTGGCCTGATATCTCCACAATGCCCGTGGGCGCTACGTCGAACAGGCTTGCGCGCGATGTGGCAGTCGCTGGCATTGCCGCCGCTGCCCCGTACGACGATCAGCCCAAGTTTCTTTGTCGCCAAAGACCGGCCGCCTGCTGAGCGGGATCATGGGACGGAGCGATAAATTGCTTGGAAGAAGTCAGTCAGAAAGCCCTGCTGCGCAGTCCCTTGATGCACTCGCAAAGGCCCAGAACCAGGACAGGCGTCGCGATCAGGAAAAACCAATCCACCGGTTCCAAGACTGCAAACTCAAGGATGCGCCGCAGGGGCGCCAGCATGAGTATCGACCCGCATGCAATCACCACGGCAGCAGCGACATAGCGTAGCGAAACATTGTGCCGCCAGAGGGCGCTCAGCAGGGAGGTGCTGAAGGATCGGTTCACCAGCACCAGCGCCATGATTGTCCCCACGAGACCGAAGAACAGGACCGCACGCACGCGATCAGGCGCAAATCCCCAATATGTCGTGCCCAGTTGGAGGCCGAGCAGCAGCGCGAAAGCGATGCCCCCGTAAAGGATGCTGGGGAGAATCAGCCCCTTCGAAAAGAGAGGTTCAAGCGGATCGCGCGGCGGACGCTGCATGATGCGTCGTTCCTCCCGTTCCGCTTCGAAGACGAGCGCGCATACCGGATCGATGATCATTTCCAGCAACGCGATCTGGATCGGTCCCAGCACCAGCGGCAAGCCCAGCAAAAGCGGTGAAACAGCAAGCCCGGCGATCGGCACGTGCACCGCGAAGATAAATCCGACGGCCTTGCGGATATTGTCGTAGATGCGGCGGCCCAGGCGGATGGCGACGACGATCGCGCCAAAATCATCGTCCACCAGCACGATGGCCGCTGCTTCTCGCGCCACATCGGTGCCGCGCTTGCCCATCGCTATACCGATGTCCGCGGCTTTGAGCGCTGGCGCATCGTTGACCCCGTCACCCGTCATCGCAACCACTTCGCCCGCAGCCTTCAGCGCGGACACGATCTGCAGTTTCTGTTCTGGCATGGTGCGGGCGAATATCGCGATATTCTTCACGCGCGCACAAAGGTCAGCTTCACACAGAGCTTTCACCTCATCGCCCGTCATAATTCCGCCCGGCCCGATTCCCGCCTGCGCCGCGATCGCCTGCGCGGTCACAGGATAGTCGCCAGTAATCATCACGATCCGGATTCGGGCTGAGGCGCATTGGGCAACGGCTTCGACAACGCCAGCACGCAACGGATCAGACAGACCAACCAACCCCAGCAGCGCAAAATCATGCGCTTCATGCCCCTTGGACAAATCCCCATTGGACGTTTGGGCTGATGCGACGCCGAGCACGCGGATGCCACGTGCCGCCATGGCCTGCGCCGCCTTTTCAAGAGCCTGATGCGCTTCTCCATTGAGACGGCATAGCCGCGCGATCGCTTCGGGCGCGCCCTTGGCCGCCACAGTCAACGGCTCGCCTTCTCCCGCCGACCGCCACACATTGGACATTGCCAGCAGGTCCGGGCTCAGCCCATATGTGTGCACCAGCTTCCAGTCAGCATGAGCGGAAAAAGGGGTCTTCCTTGCGATGGCGTGGAACGCGACTTCCATGGGATCGACCGGCATCGGAGCGCTGGCCAGTGCCGCAGCGCCGATCAACGCGTGAAAATCAGGATGCGGCAACCCCTCGCCAAGGCTCGTCTCCGCGCCCGAAGGTAGCCAGAGTTCCGTCACCGTCATGCGATTTTGCGTCAGCGTGCCGGTCTTGTCGGTGCACAGGACCGTGGCCGCGCCCAACGCCTCTATCGCCGACGCCCGCCGCGTCAGCACACCCATCTGCGCGATGCGCCACGCGCCCATCGCCAGAAAGATGGTCAGCACAACGGGAAATTCCTCTGGCAAGAGCGACATGGCCGTGGCGATCCCCGCCAGCAGCCCAGCTATCCAGTCACCGCGTAGGGCGCCATAAAGCAGCACGACCAGCAGAGCCACGCTGATGCCACCCATGGCGCACAGGCTCACCATCCGCGCCGTTTCCTTCTGAATGTGCGGAACCTGCGTCTCCAAACTTTCCAGAAACCGCCCAATCTGGCCGATGCGGCTGCGCAGGCCGGTTGCCGTCACTTGTGCAACCCCGCTACCACGCGTTACGATTGTGCCTGAATAGAGGTGGGGCGTATCGTCCCCGCCAGGTTCCGCCTGTTCCGGATCGCTCGATTGCGCCGCCCGCTTTCGGACAGGCACGGCTTCCCCGGTCAGCAGGGATTCGTCCGCTTCCAGCGCCTGTGTTTGCAAGAGCAGCGCATCGGCTGCGATCCGGTCTCCAGCATCCAGGACCAATATGTCGCCGGTCACCACTTCGCTCCCGGCGACGCGTCGCGCTTCTCCATCGCGCAACACCAGCGCGCGCGGTGCGGACAGGTCTCGCAGCGCTTCCAGCGTGCGTTCCGTGCGCGCCTCCTGCACGATCGTTATGAAGATGGACAGGCCCGCAAACCCAAGCAGGATCAACGCCTCAGCCTTGTCGCCCAGCAGCAGATAAATGCCACCTGCCGCCAACAGCATGACGAACATGGGTTCGCGCAGTACCTCCAGCGCGATCCGGAACGGCGTGCGGCGCGCGGGCCGTGGCAGTTCGTTCGGCCCTTCCGCCGTCAGCCTTTCCTGCGCCTGCAGAACGGAGAGCCCCATAAGGTCAGGTTGCCCCGCTGCCATCTCACCCCGTCACGGCAGCGCGCCTGGCTTCCGCCACGGCCACCCTTTCCAGGGTCGCCACGAAACCGGCGG
>JARFNK010000001.1 GCA_029167225.1 Sphingobium arseniciresistens | reverse complement strand
CCGCCACCTGTGCACTGCCCGCACTGCAACGAGCTTGTCAGCGTCCCCTCAACATCGAAACTGCCAAAGTAGTGCTAACCGCCTTGCGTCCTCGACCTTCGTTATGCTGAACGTGGTTCAGCATCCATCAAGCCCGACGAGCCAAGGCTTCATTCGGTGAAATGGACCCTGAAACATGTTCAGGGTGACGATGAATCGGTTGTCCCAGTCGAATTGATAACGACCGGTCCGCATTCGCGCACGTCGTCGCCACTCACAGCCCGATCAGGCTTCGTCCCCCATGCGCAGGGCAGCGATGAAGGCTTCCTGCGGGATCTGGACGGAGCCATATTCGCGCATCCGCTTCTTGCCTTCCTTCTGCTTGTCGAGCAGCTTCTTCTTGCGGCTGATGTCGCCGCCGTAGCATTTGGCGGTCACGTCCTTGCGCATCGCCGCGATCGTCTCGCGGGCGATGACCTTGCCGCCGATCGCCGCCTGGATGGGGATCTTGAACAGGTGGCGGGGGATCAGGTCCTTCAGCCGCTCGCACATGCCGCGCCCGCGCGTTTCGGCGGAGCCGCGATGGACGATCATGCTCAGCGCATCGACCGGCTCGGCATTGACCATGATGCTCATCTTGACGAGGTCGCCCTCGCGATAGCCGATCTGGTGATAGTCGAAGCTGGCATAGCCGCGGCTGATCGACTTGAGGCGATCATAGAAGTCGAACACCACTTCGTTGAGCGGCAGTTCATACGTCACCTGCGCGCGGCCGCCGACATAGGTCAGGTTCTTCTGGATGCCGCGCCGGTCCTGACAGAGCTTCAGGATCGAGCCGAGATATTCGTCGGGGCAATAGATGATCGCCTCGATCCACGGTTCCTCGATGTCGGCGATCTTGGTGGGATCGGGCATGTCGGCCGGGTTGTGCAGCTCGATCTCGCCATTGCCGTGGGTCAGCTGGATCTTGTAGACCACCGATGGCGCGGTGGTGATGAGGTCGAGATCATATTCGCGCGTCAGCCGTTCCTGGATGATCTCCAGGTGCAGCAGGCCCAGGAAGCCGCAGCGGAAGCCGAAGCCCAGCGCGGCGCTGCTCTCCATCTCGAAGCTGAAGCTGGCGTCGTTCAGGCGCAGCTTGCTGATCGAATCGCGCAGCTTCTCGAAATCGGCGGCATCCACCGGGAAGAGCCCGCAGAACACCACCGGCTGCACTTCCTTGAAGCCGGGCAGAGGCTTGGCCGCAGGGTTCTTGACCGTGGTGATGGTATCGCCGACGCGGGTCTGGCTGATGTCCTTGATCTGCGCGGTGATGAAGCCGATCTCGCCGGGGCCAAGCTCCGGCAGGGTCTCGATCTTGGGCCGCATGCATCCGACGCGGTCGATCAGATGCTCGGTGCCGCCGATCATGAACTTGATGTTCTGACCCTTCTTGATGACCCCGTTGATCACGCGGACGAGGATGACGACGCCCAGATAGGGGTCGTACCAGCTGTCCACCAGCATCGCTTCCAGCGGCGCGTCGCGGTCGCCCTTGGGCGCGGGGATCTTCTTGACGATGGCTTCGAGAATGTCGTCGATGCCGATGCCGGACTTGGCGCTGGCCAGCACCGCTTCCGAGGCATCGAGGCCGATCACTTCCTCGATCTCCGCCTTCACCTTTTCGGGCTCCGCGGCGGGCAGGTCGATCTTGTTGATGACGGGCACGATCTCATGGTCATGCTCGATCGACTGGTAGACGTTCGCCAGCGTCTGCGCTTCAACGCCCTGCGCTGCGTCCACCACCAGCAGCGCACCCTCGCAGGCGGCCAGGCTGCGGCTCACCTCATAGGCGAAGTCGACATGGCCCGGCGTGTCCATCAGGTTCAGCTCATAGAGCAGCCCGTCCTGCGCAGTATAGTCAAGGCGCACGGTCTGCGCCTTGATGGTGATGCCACGCTCCTTCTCGATATCCATGTTGTCGAGTACCTGCGCCGACATTTCTCGGTCGGTCAGGCCGCCCGTGCGCTGGATCAGCCGGTCGGCGAGCGTCGATTTCCCATGGTCGATATGGGCGATGATGGAGAAGTTGCGGATGCGCGAAAGTTCGGTCATGGCGCGCCGATAGCAGGCGCGAAGGGCTCTGTCAGCAGGCGGGCGTCATGCCGGCCGCTGCAATTGCGCGTATCGCGTCGGAAAAACGCTGTTCACCGTCCCCGCTGACACGGACATAGGGCACGGCGCGGCGTTCCAGCTCCGCCTCGCACAGGGCGAAGAAGCGTTCCTGCTCCGCGCGTCGGGGGAACATCCGCACTTCGTCGCCGATCCATGGCAGGTCGATGTCCATCAACAGATAGAGCGCGCCGACATCGGCAAAGGCGTCGAGTTCCGCCATGCGGTGGCCGAACAGCATCATGCTCCACGCCGCCGTCATCAGCGGGTCGGTATCCTGGAACAGCACGCCGTGGGCCTGCTTGGACAGGGCCTTCGCACTGCGGACATGGCCGCGCATGATGCGGACGAGATCGCCGGGGATCAGGTCCGTGCCATGTTCCTCGCAATAGGTGCGGCCATATTCAGGCACCCAGACAGTGCCGAAATGCGCCGCAAGGCGCGCGGCCAGAGTCGACTTGCCGGTGCTTTCCGGCCCGTGCAGCACGACCGATGGGATGGGCGAGGGAGATGTCATGCTGCGGCCGGCGCCATCCGGCGCTGCGCCGCCATCCAGCTGAACAGCCCGGCGGCCGACAGCAGCAGGTAGACGACATAGAGCCCGGCGGTGAGGTGTAGCCCCTTCGCCCAGTAGAGCGGCACCGCGACCAGATCGACCGCGATCCACCAGGCCCAATTGTCGATGTAGCGGCGCGCGAGGAGATATTGGGCAAGCACGCTCATCATCGCCACGGAGGCATCCCAGAAGGGCATGGATGCGTCGGTATAGCGGTGCATGATCGCGCCCCATGCGAGCGTTGCGCAGGCTGCCGCCAGCACGCATGTCGCCATGCCCGTGCCGGCCATCCTGCGCACGGGCAGCTCATCACTATTGCCGGCGCCGTCCTTCGCCCGCGCCCAGTTCACCCAGCCATAGAGGTTGAGCGCCAGGAACAGGATCTGCAGCAGCGCGTCGCTGTAGAGCTGCTCGCGGAAGAAGATGAAGCCGTAGAGCGAGACCGTGGCGATGCCGAAGGGATAGTTCCAGATGCTCCGCCGTACCAGCAGCACGATATTGGCAAGGCCAAGCAGGACGGCGATCGCTTCAAGTGGGCTCATGCCGCCGGGCTTAGGAGGGTGGATGTCGCCCGGCAAGGGGGGGCAGGGGGAGCGGGTAGGGCGGTCGGGCAGGGTGGGCCGGCAGGCGCGACATTGACCCGCTGCTTCCCGGTGGCATGCCGGGATCAGCGGGTGGAGGCCGGGCAGGCGGAAAGGATCGGCGCGCTCGCCGGCCATGTCAGCCGGTAGGTGACGAGGAAGCCGTCATGGTCCGACAGCACCGGTCCGCCTGGGCCGCCATCGAACAGCGCCTCGACGCGGATCGGCGCGACCGAGACATGCTCGCCGCTGTTAAAGAATTGCAGGTCCTGCGTGTCCATCCACGGCTCGTCGCCGTCCCATGACATGCGGACCTCGCATCCCGAAGCAGGGTTGGCGCAGACGCGGTGGACAAGGGTGAGCGACTGGTAGCGGGAGAAATTCTCCCAGCGCGGCTCGGAGTGCCGCATGTTGAAATCGCCGCCGAAGATGACCGGAAAGGCATCGTCATGGCTCTCGTCGATGAACTGCGACGCTTCCAGCGCCTGCCGGTCGTGCGCGGCGACATTGCGGGCGGCCGGGGCCTTTGACGCCCCACGCGAATTCATATGCGTATCATAGAGGTCGACGGGCGTCGGCACGCCGGGGATGACGATGCGGGCCTGCACGATGCCCTTGTTGGCGAGGCAATCCAGCCCCGCGCAAGACCGCCGGCCATAGGCGCGCATGTCGACATGGACGATCGGGAAGCGCGAGGCGATGGCAAGGCCACTGCCCGTCATGTGCAGGCCGATTTCCCCGCGCTTGATCTTGGCCTTGCCCGGCAGCGCCTGGGTGGTCGAGCCCGCTGCCCTGGTCGTGCGGCGCGGGCCGGTGACGATCGCGGGATAGCCGGTGGCCGCAACGGCCTTCTTGGCCGCGCCGCTGAACATCTCCTGGAACATGACGACATCGGGCGCATGGCCCGCCGCCCGCAGCGCCGCCAGTCTTTCGCCGATCTGCGCGAGCTGTTTCTCGCGTCCACCGCGCGCCGGCCAGCCCAGCCCCTCGATATTATAGGTCAGCACCGACAAGGTCGTCGATGCCGTTGCGAGGTCCGAGGAAAGTACGATGTTTGGGCTCGGCGCCGCGCCGCACGCCATGATGCGCAGCGGCGGCGGTGTGCCGCAGGAGGATAGAGCGAGCAGCGTGGACGCCAGGATGGCGGACTTCACGGCAGATGGATTGCGGCGGAGGTTCATGCGGCTTTTGCGCCGTCACCCGACATCCAGGACATTTTGCAGCCATCCCCATCCTGACGATCCCACCGGACATATGCACGGCAGGGCCTGAAAGGTGAAGGTGAAACCAACGGCTTGACGTGGCCCGCCCGGCATATAGGCTCTGGCCTGAACGGATATTCAGCTTTGGCCGGGAAGAAACGCCTGTGACCTTGAAGACGCTGACCTGCCTGCCGAGCCGCGCGACCGGATGCTGCATCCCCGGCCGATCGCGAAACCGTGCCGATCCACATGCCATTCACTGCCCGTCATTCCCTGCGGAGCGGCGTCTATGATAATCCACAAAGGGGGAGAGGATAGCCCATGTCAGTTGTACATATCGCCATAGGGTGCGGCCTGCTTGCCGTACTCTATGGCATTTTTACGAGCCGTCAGGTGCTGGCGATGTCCGCCGGCGACGAGAAGATGCAGGCGATCGCCGCGGCCATCCAGGAGGGGGCGAAGGCCTATCTGGCGCGGCAATATCGTACCATCGCCTTTGTCGGCATCGCCGTCGCCATATTGGTGTTCCTGTTCCTGGGGGGACTGTCTGCCGCCGGGTTCCTGATCGGCGCGCTGCTTTCGGGCGCGGCGGGGTTCATCGGCATGAACATTTCGGTGCGCGCCAATGTGCGCACGGCGCAGGCCGCGCGCGGCACGCTGCAGAGCGGCCTGACCGTCGCCTTCCGGGCGGGCGCGATCACCGGCATGCTGGTGGCCGGGCTGGCGCTGCTCGCGATCTCGGTGTTCTTCTGGTATCTCACCGGACCTGCCGGCTTCGCGCCCGATGACCGCGCGGTGGTGGACAGCCTCGTCGCGCTGGCATTCGGCGCCTCGCTCATCTCCATCTTCGCGCGGCTCGGCGGCGGCATCTTCACCAAGGCGGCCGATGTCGGCGCGGATCTGGTGGGGAAGGTCGAGGCCGGCATCCCGGAGGATGATCCACGCAACCCGGCGGTGATCGCGGACAATGTCGGCGACAATGTCGGCGACTGCGCGGGCATGGCCGCCGACCTGTTCGAAACCTATGTGGTGACGGTGGGCGCGACGATGGTGCTGATCGCGCTGCTCGTCACCGGCGTCGACAATGCGTTCAAGATGCAGCTCATGTCGTTGCCGCTGGTCGTGGGCGGGGTGTGCATCATCACCTCGATCATCGGCACCTATATGGTGCGGCTGGGCGCCAGCCAGTCGATCATGGGCGCGCTCTACAAGGGGTTCTGGACGACAGCGCTGCTCTCGATCCCGGCGATCTACTATGTCACCTGGCGCACGCTGGGCGACATGCACACGCCCTTCGGCACCGATCTGGATGGCAGCGGCGGCTATACCGGCATGCAGCTGTTCTGGTCGATGATGGTCGGGCTGGGCGTGACCGCGCTGCTCGTCGTCATCACCGAATATTATACCGGCACCAATTATCGCCCCGTCCGCTCCATCGCCAAGGCGAGCGAGACCGGCCATGGCACCAACGTCATCCAGGGACTGGCGATCAGCCTTGAATCGACGGCGCTGCCGACCCTTGTGATCTGCATCGGCATCGTGGTGGCGCACCAGTTCGCCGGCCTGATGGGCATCGCCTTCGCGGCGACGGCCATGCTGGCGCTGGCCGGCATGGTGGTGGCGCTCGACGCCTATGGCCCGGTGACGGACAATGCCGGCGGCATCGCCGAAATGGCGGGCATGGAGGACAGCGTGCGGGTGAAGACCGACGCGCTCGACGCCGTGGGCAACACGACCAAGGCGGTGACGAAGGGCTATGCCATCGGCTCTGCCGGCCTTGCCGCGCTGGTGCTCTTCGGCGCCTATACGGAGGACCTGAAATTCTACAATTCCGCGCTCGGCCTGACCGAGGCGGTCGATTTCAGCCTCTCCAACCCCTATGTCATCGTCGGCCTGCTGCTGGGCGCGCTGCTGCCCTATCTGTTCGGCGCGATGGGCATGACGGCGGTGGGCCGCGCGGCGGGCGACGTGGTGAAGGACGTGCGCGAGCAGTTCGCCACCAACACCGGCATCATGGCGGGCACGTCCAAGCCCGACTATGCCCGCACCGTCGACCTGGTGACGAAGGCGGCGATCAAGGAGATGATCGTGCCCAGCCTGTTGCCGGTGCTGGCGCCGATCATCGTCTATTTCGCGATCGCGGCGGTGGCGGGCGTGCCCAACGGCTTCGCCGCGCTGGGCGCCTTGCTGCTGGGCGTGATCGTTTCCGGCCTGTTCGTCGCCATTTCGATGACCTCGGGCGGCGGCGCCTGGGACAATGCCAAGAAGTTCATCGAGGACGGCCATTATGGCGGCAAGGGTTCCGAAGCGCACAAGGCGGCGGTGACGGGCGATACGGTGGGCGATCCGTACAAGGATACCGCCGGGCCTGCGGTGAACCCGATGATCAAGATCACCAACATCGTCGCGCTGCTGCTGCTCGCGGCGCTGGCGCATGGGGTTTGAGCAAACGATAAGACGGCGGACAGGGAACGAGGGGAGGGGCAGCCCGATCTGCTCCTTCGCCCCCTGCCCACCATAGGAATGCCGAAGCTCGCAGGGCCGGCCTGACGGAATTTCTGTTGCCGCCTGCATCAACGCGACTATCAGTGCGGCCATGAGTGCGACCGCGACCGATCCCCTTGCCCGGCAACTGGCTTCCCTTGAGGCACGCGGCCGGTTGCGGCGGCTGATCCCGCGCGCGGGGCGGGATTTCGCCTCCAATGACTATCTCGGACTTTCGGGCGACGCGGAGATCGCGCGTGCGGTTGCCGATGCGGCGCTGCGCGGCGTGCCGGCCGGATCGGGCGGGTCGCGGCTGCTGCGCGGCAATGCGCCGGAGCATGAGGCGCTGGAGGCGAAGGCGGCGGCCTTTTTCGGATCTGAGGCGGCGCTGCTCATGGCGAACGGCTTTGCCGCGAATATGGCGCTGGTCGGCGCGCTGCCGCAGCGGGGCGACCTGATCGTCGCCGACGAACTGATCCATGCGAGCGCGCATGACGGCATCCGTCAGTCGCGCGCCGGCCATGTCTTCGCCGCGCATAATAATCCGCAGGCGTTCGAGGAGCGGATCGTTGCCTGGCGTGCCGAGGGGGGCGGTGCTGGTGGGGGTAGGGGGCGGCCATGGCTGCTGTGCGAGACGCTTTACAGCATGGATGGCGATATCGCGCCGGTCGATGACCTGCTGGCGGTGTCGCGGCGCCATGGCGGCGTGCTGATGCTGGACGAGGCGCATGGCAGCGGCGTCTTCGGCCCCGGCGGGCGCGGCATAGGGGCGCATCTGGAGGGGGCGGCCGATGTCATCTCGCTCCACACCTGCGGCAAGGCGATTGGCGTGGAGGGCGCGCTCGTCTGCGGCCCGCGCCTGATGATCGACTATCTGGTGAACCGGGCGCGGCCCTTCATCTTCTCGACCGCGCCCTCGCCCCTGATGGCGGTGGCGGTCGGCGCGGCGCTGGACCGGGTGGCGGCGAGCGATGACCGGCGCGCGCGACTTGCACAGCTGCGCGCCGTCGCGGCCGAGGCGATCTGCGCGCCGCTGGGACTGCCGCCGTCGCAGAGCCAGATCCTGCCGGTGATCCTGGGCGAAGATAAACGCACCATGGCAGTGGCGGCGGCGCTGCAGCAGGCCGGCTTCGACGTGCGCGGCATCCGCCCGCCCACGGTAGCGCCGGGCACATCCCGCTTGCGTATCTCGCTGACGCTTAACGTAGGCGAGGATGACGTGCGGGCGCTGGGCGACACGCTGAGGACGCTGGTGGCATGAGTGCCGTCATCGTCACCGGCACCGATACCGACATCGGCAAGACCGTGTTCGCGGCGGGACTCGCCGGGGCGCTGGGCGCGCATTACTGGAAGCCGGTGCAGGCGGGCTTCGCGCCGGAGGGGGACAGGGAGACGGTCGCGCGCCTTTCCGGCCTGCCGTCGACGCACCTGCTGGCGGAAGCCTATCGGCTGACGACGCCAGCCTCGCCGCATCTCGCCGCGCGCATCGACGGCGTCGAGATCGACATGGAGCGGCTCGCCCTGCCGCAGGTCGCAGGACCGCTGGTAGTGGAAGGCGCGGGCGGCGTGCTGGTGCCGATCAGCGAGACGCGCACCATGGCCGATCTGTTCTCGTTCTGGCAGGCACAGGTGATCCTGTGCGCGCGCACCGGGCTCGGCACGATCAACCACAGCCTGATGAGCATAGAGGCATTGCGCGCGCGCGGCGTCGCGGTGCTGGGCATCGCCTTCATCGGCGACGCGCATGAGGAGAATGAGCGGATCATCCCGCTGATGGGCGGCGTGCCCTCGCTCGGCCGCCTGCCCCGCCTCGACCCGCTGGACGCGGCCACGCTGGCGTTGGCGATCGAGGCGCATATCGATCTCGCCGCGATCCGGGCGGCGCTCGCATGACCTCGCCGGTCTGGCATCCCTTCACCCAGCATGGGCTGGAAGAGGCGATCCCCAAGGTGGTGGGCGCACAGGGCGCGCTGCTGCACCTGGCCGATGGCGGCACGCTGATCGACGGCATATCGAGCTGGTGGGTGACGACCCATGGCCATTGCGAGCCGCGCATCGCCGCCGCCATCGCCGCGCAGGCCGCGACGCTCGATCAGGTGATCTTCGCGGGCTACACCCATGATCCCGCCGAAGAGGTGGCGCGGGGCCTGATCGCAATGGCGCCCGAAGGCCTGACCCATGCCTTCTTCTCCGACAGCGGATCGACGGCGGTGGAGGTGGCGCTGAAGATGGCGCTGGGCCACTGGCATAATCTTGACCAAAATCTGGGGCTTGCGCGGCACCGCATCCTCGTTTTGCAGCACAGCTATCATGGCGACACCATTGGCGCGATGTCGGTGGGGGAGCGGGGCGTGTTCAACCGCGCCTATGCGCCGCTGCTCTTCGATGTCGGCACCGTCCCCTTTCCGCAAGCAGGCGCGGAGCGGCAGAGCCTCGACGCGCTGGAGGCCGCCTGCGCGGCGGGCGATGTCGCTGCCTTCATCGTCGAGCCGCTGCTGCTGGGGGCGGGCGGAATGCTCGTCTATCCGGCGTGGGTACTGCGCGAGATGGCGGCCATCTGCGCGCGGCACGGTGTGCTGCTGATCGCGGACGAGGTGATGACGGGGTGGGGCCGCACCGGCACGATCTTCGCCTGCGAGCAGGCCGGGATCTCGCCCGACATCATGTGCGTGTCGAAGGGGATCACCGGCGGCGCGCTGCCGCTCGCGGTGACGCTGGCGAGCGCGGCGATCTTTGAGAGTCACCGCAGCACCGATCGTTCGCGCGCCTTCTTCCACAGCAGCAGCTATACCGCGAACCCCATCGCCTGCGCCGCCGCCGTCGCGAACCTCGCCATCTGGCGCGACGAGGATGTGCTGGGCCGGGTCCATGCCGTGGGCGCGATGATGGACGGGCATCTGACGGAGCTTGCCGCGCTGCCGGCGTTCGAGAATCCGCGCCGCATCGGCGCCGTCGCCGCCATCGACATCAAGGTGGGCGATGCCGGCTATCTCTCCGATATCGCGCCGCGCCTGCGGGCTTTCTTTCTCGAACGCGCTATCTTGTTGCGCCCGCTGGGTAACACCATCTATGTGATGCCGCCCTACTGCATCGACGCGGAACAGCTTTCCCACGTCTTTGACGCCATCGCAGAGGCAGGCCGCCGGGCCGTTTGACTCGGCACAGCTTTCCATTCCCACCATTTGGCGCTATGGCGGCGCGAATTTTTTGAGTCTGTCGGATATATATGGCGAAAGAAGAACTTCTGGAAATGCGCGGACAGGTTGTGGAGTTGCTCCCCAACGCGATGTTCCGTGTGAAACTTGAGAATGATCACGAAATTCTCGGGCACACCGCTGGCAAGATGCGCAAGAACCGCATCCGCGTGCTGGTGGGTGACGAAGTGTTGGTCGAACTGACCCCTTATGATCTGACCAAGGGTCGGATTACCTATCGCTTCAAATAAGCGGGGGTACTGCGCATGACGCGCTCGGTTCCCCATTCCGCGCCCCGCCTCGTGCTGGCGTCGTCCTCGCCGCGCCGAGTCGACCTGCTCGGCATGATCGGCGTGACGCCTGACGCCATCGACCCGGCCGATATCGACGAAACCCCGCACGCCGCCGAGCTTGCCGCGCCCTATGCGCAGCGCATGGCGGCACAGAAGGGCGCGGTCGTGGCCGCGCGCCATCCCGGATCGCTGGTGCTTTCGGGCGATACCGTGGTCTCCGCCGGCCGGCGCATCCTGCCCAAGGCGGAAACGGAGGCAGAGGGGCGCATGTGCCTGTCGCTGCTGTCGGGCCGTCGCCACCGCGTGCTGAGTGCCGTGACCCTGATCGACGGGGAAGGGCATGCGCGCCATCGCCTGTCGACCAGCATCGTCACCTTCAAGCGGCTGCATGACGACGAGATAGAGGCCTATATCGCCAGTGGCGAATGGCACGGCAAGGCGGGCGGCTATGCCATCCAGGGCCAGGCCGCTGGCCTGATCCGCAGCATCCAGGGCAGCCATGCGGGCATCATGGGGCTGCCGGTTTACGAGGTACGGACATTGTTGATCGCGGCAGGATATCCCATTGGCTGAGTGGCTGTACGAGGAAGGCATTGGCGAAAGCCGTGCCGCACTGGTCGAGCGTGGCCGCATCGTCGAGGCGCAGATCGAGCGCGAGGGGCGGCGCGTGCTGCCCGGCGCGGTCGTGCAGGGCCGGCTCACCCACACCCTCATCCCCAAGCGGCGCGGTATCGTGCGGCTGGTGGACACCGGCGAGGAAGTGCTGCTGGAGCCCATCCCGCCGCGCACCGCCGAGGGCGGCATGCTGCTGCTCGACATCCAGCGCGAGGCGATTGCCGAGGAAGGCCGCCCCAAGCTCGCCAAGGGGCGTGCCGCGCTTCCCGGCAACAAGCCGCATCCCGGCCCCAGCTTGCTCCAGCGCATCCGCGCCACCGACATCCCCGTCATTCCCTGCCCCGCGCATGAGGAAGACCGGCTGGAGGCGCATGGCTGGAGCGATCTTCTGGAAGAGGCGATGAGCGGCGAGGTCGGCGCGGAAGACGCCGCGCTGCGCATTTTCCTTACCCCCGCGATGGTGCTGATCGACGTCGACGGCAGCCTGCCGCCGGCCCAGCTTGGCCCCAAGGGCGCGAAGCTCGCCGCGCAGGCGATCCGGCGCATGGGGATCGGCGGCTCGATCGGCATCGACCTGCCGACGCTCAACAACAAGGACGAGCGGCTGGTCGCTGCCGCCCAGATCGACAAGTTCCTGCCGCTGCCCTTCGAGCGGACGGCGGTGAACGGTTTCGGCTTCATCCAGATCGTGCGGCGGCGCGAACGCAAGTCGCTGATGGAAGTGCTGCGCGAGGATCCCGCGATGAGCGCCGCGATGGCGCTGCTGCGCCGAGCCGAGCGGCATAGCGGCGGCGCGGGCAACAGCCAGGGCGGCGACGTGACGCTGGTGGCGGCGCCCGCCGTCATCGACATCATCCACCGCGCGGCGGACTGGACCCAGCGGCTGGAGCGTCGCCGGGGCGGCGCCGTCGCCTTGCGCGCGGACGCCTCGCTCGCCATCTCCGCGGGCTATGCGGAATAAGATGGCACAAGCACCCAAAGCGCCCAGATGCCCGGTATGCAAGTCGCCGCAGCAGGCCGAATACCGGCCGTTCTGCAGCCGCGCCTGCCGCGACCGCGATCTTTTGAAGTGGCTCGGCGAAGGCTATGCCGTGCCCGGCCCGCCCGCTGACGCGGACATGCAAAAAGACGAAGAATAGGGACTAGACAGAGCGCGATAGCCACGCCTATAGGCAGCGCTCCCAACCGCAAGGCGACACCACGCCTGCGACGATGCCCGGGTAGCTCAGTTGGTAGAGCATGCGACTGAAAATCGCAGTGTCGGCGGTTCGAATCCGTCCCCGGGCACCATTACCCTTGATTTTGCCGTCCATGGCCGTCCGAGATCGACGGTATGTTTTTGTCGGCTTGTGGTATCTCGTCCGCCGTCGCCCGGACGTGTAGCTTGGGATGCACCAGCGGTAATTTTCTGGGCATCGGGACCGGCAAATATGAGCGTCATGCTGACAGATGCGGCGCCCGCGAATCATGCCGCGCAAGGCAGGCAGCGATGCCGCTATGGCCGTCAGTGAGGCTGACGACATTGCAATGATGGCGTGCGATGAGGGCCTTTTTGGGGCCGGGCCCGTTCACCGGCCCCGTTTCACCGTCGCCGGGTCGACGGGACAGTGCCTAAGATAAGATTCGTGGGAGAGTTAGCGCGCTTCGCCACTCCAGACATAAAACCGCGATAAGTGAAATTGCCATTTGGCAATGATTGGACTATATGATGTCATATGGAGATATCATATGGTGATGTTGGAACCCATTGAAACAGCTCCTGCACCGTTCCGGCCGGAGCCCCTCACTCAGGAGGAAGGCGCCGCAATGTTTCGCGCGGCCCTCAATCTGTTCGCCAAATGGGGCATCACGGATGAGCAGGCCGCTATTCTGACCGATATGCCGGTGCGGACGTTTCGTCGGTGGAAAGCGGATGGGTCCGGGCGCATGTCGCGGGATGGACTTGCCCGGCTCTCCAACCTGATGGGTATCCACAAGGCGCTCCGGCTCATCTTTCAAGAACCGCAGCGGGGCTATGACTGGATCAAGGCGTCGAATATCGCTTTCGATGGTTCAACCGCGCTGGCGGTCATGCTGGGCGGGGAACTGACCGATATCATGCGCGTGCGCCGCTATCTCGATGCGGAGCGGGGCGGCTGGTGAAGGCAGCAGGGCCACCGCCCGTCCACAGGATCGAATGGGACGGTGCGGTCAGGATCATCCGCAGCATCTATCCCCCGATCGATCTGTTCGAGGATATTGCTGATCCCGCCGACTGGCCCCTGCTCATTTCGGCCGAGCAGAAGACGAACCCGCGGATCATGCCATCCGTGGGCAATATCGACCTTGTTCCGCCCGCGCGACGGGTCGGCGGTGTCGGCGCATCCTATCTGATGGCGTCGTTCACCCATGTCAGTCCCGATCGGCCGAGCCACTTCTCGGACGGGCGTTATGGAGTGCTCTATGTCGCGCGCAGTTATGAAGCCGCGCTGTTCGAGACGATCCATCATCATGCGCGCTTCATGGCCAGGACGGCGGAGCGCTCCGGCTGGACCTCGCAGTTCCGCGAAATCATCCTGAAGGTCGATGCCAGGCTGCACGACCTTCGGGGAGGCGACGCTGCATTCGGACCCTGCCTTGATCCTGACAATTACGGGATGGCCCAGCAGTTCGCCGCGCACCTGCGCGGCGCAGGTTCAGATGGCATCGCCTATCCGAGCGTCCGGCAGGCTGGCGGCGAATGTGTCGCGCTCTTCTATCCAGATTGTGCGTCCAGCCCGGTTCAGGGCCGGCATCTCGATTATCATTGGGACGGCAAACGGGTCGATCTCGTTCGTGATGCCGGGAGCGGCGCGGTGTTCAGGGTGGTCGAGCGCCCATGAGAGCAGCGCATTGCCAGCATGAGCGCGATTTATCTGGCGGATGAGATGAATGGCGGACATTCGTGAACCAATCATGGGGTTCCAGTGACAGGCATTATTTGATCGGCACATCCTCCGCCTTCATCAGGTTCAACTCGCCACCGGGGCCTGCGATCGCGCGGATGTCGAAACTGCTTTCGAGGGCAGAAACGAATTCGTTGCTCTCGTTCAACCCGAACCTGCCCGTAATCATGGTGGATGCGATACGTGGATCGCCGATCATGATGGGCGCGCGCCGGTAGCGGTTGAATTCGTCCAACACTTCATCCAGCGGTTCGTTGTCGAATTCGAGAAACCCTTCGGTCCATGCCACGCGTTGCTGAACGACGCTGGGGGCTGCCACAGCCATTGCTGAGGTGCCCAAGCGGATGATGGCTGTCGAGCCTGCCGGAACCTTGATGAAATCCTGCCCTGACGATACCGAGACCAGCCCTTCGGTAACGGAAAGCTCGACGCCGTTCTGCCGCTTGCGGACATTGAACTTGGTGCCCAGCACTTCGATCTTTGCGCCGTCCAGATCGATGATGAACGGGCGATCGGGATCCTTGGCCACATCAAACAGCGCTTCGCCCCGCACCATGCGGATCAGCCGCTTGTTGGCCCGCAAATCGACATCCAGCGTCGTTTCGCCATTCATGGTGATCGCCGATCCATCCGCCAATTGCGCCAGAGCGCGCTCGGCATGGCCGGTGCTGTGTCGCTGGCTGAACAACCGCCATGCGCTGCCGACTGCCACTACGCCGGTGACGGACGCCGCCAGCGCGGATAGCCCGGTGAGCAGTCTTCTGCGGGAAACACCCGGTTCCGCCTTTTCGGCGTGAAGTGCAGCGGAAGCATCGGGCTGCTCGCCGCCATCCAGATCGACATTCTTCAATCTGGCGTGGGCGCTTTGCTGCCATGCGTCCTGCGCGATGGCAAAAGCCACGGCGTGGCGCGGATCGGCATTGATCCAGTCATGGGCGGCATTTCGTTCGTCGAGAGTGGCTGCACTATCCAGCAGAATGACCAGACGCGCAGCTTCCTCTTCTATCGCTTTCCGATTGATGCTGGTCACGCTGTGGTGCTCCACTCGCAAGATCCTCATTTTTCGCCAGTTCGCGCGCTATAGTTGTCAGAGCTCTAGTCAGATGCTTCTCTATCGTAGAGACGGTCAAAGTCATTTCCGCTGCTACTTCGGAAATGGAATAGCCATGTACGCGGCGCAGCAGAAAGGCCCGGCGCTGCTGTCCCGGCAGGCTGTCTATAATTTTTTCGAGACGTCGCAGTTCGTCGCGGGCCGTGAACATCCCGTCATATGTGACCGCGCGGCCCAACTGGTCGAGATCGGCCATGTAATCGAAGGATATGATCGCCGAGCGACGCGCCTGATCGATCAGCAGATTACGCGCTATGCGTGCAAGAAAGGCCGGAGCCTCGCGAACCTCCTGCCAATTGTCGACCGCATAGGCTCGGGCCAATGTTTCGGCAATCACATCCTCCACATCCATGCCTTGAGGCAGGATCCGCTGAATGCGCGCCCGCAATCCCGCGCGGCAGGGCAGAATGACAGCCTTGAACCAGGCCAGTTTCCGTGATGGATCTTCCAAATCGGCCTCCCCCCTTCTGGCGCCTGTTCCTCACCCCCAATGTTGTTCTTTCATGCCTAGTTGAATGCGCGCGCAGCCGAATGTCGAGTCTCTAAAATTTCATTTTTTTGCAGCTCGCATGTGGGGGCAGCTCGAAATTCATTCGTCTGAATTGGGAAGGACAGAAAAGGCGGGGAGTGGGGATCAGTCGAATAGCGGGGGGTTATTTGCCGATGTCACGTTTCCTTTTGCAGCGCTTATATATCGCCCAGGCCAGCATCGTGGCCTTGACGGCCTGTGTCTGCGGACAGGCGCAGGCCGTTGCTGCTGAAGCCTTGGCGATCAACATTCCTACGCAGCCGATGAGCGACGCGCTTCAGAGCTTTTCCAAGCAGACCGGATATCGCCTGCTTTTTCCGTCACGGATGGTCGCGGGATACCGGTCGCGATCGCTGGCCGGTGCGCTGTCGGCCGAAGATGCGCTGGCACGCCTGCTGGCCGGAACTCCTCTCAAGATCGCCTCCATCAGGGGAAAGGTCGTGGCGCTGGCAAGTCGCGGCGAAGAGCAGGCACTGCGCCTTCGCAACCATGGCGGCGCACCCATTCAACTGGCCGCGCTGCAATCGGGCGCCGCGCTGACCAGCGAGGCGGCACCGTCGGAGGAGGAGGAGCCGGCGGACAACGAGATCGTGGTCGTCGGATCGCAGATCAGGGGCGCGAAGACCACGGCGGCACTGCCCGTAACCGTCGTCGGCGAAGAAGAGATTGCAGCGACTGCGGCCGTTTCGGGCGACGAACTGTTCCGATCGATCCCGCAAATGGGCGATGTGACGTTCAACAGCGCCTATATTCCCAACAGTTCCAACTCCCCGCGCGGCGATGTCGGCTCGGTCAACCTGCGTAACCTGGGGGTGGGCAATACGCTCGTGCTTCTGAACGGTCGCCGCGTCGTCACCCATCCTGCCAGTACCGCTGACGACAATCTGGTGCCTGTCCTGACCTACAACACCAATGCCATCCCCGTGTCGGGCGTGAAGCGGCTTGAAGTGCTGCGCGATGGCGCGGGTGCGATCTATGGGTCGGATGCCGTGGCCGGGGTGGTCAACACCGTCTTGCAGGACGACTATGAAGGGGCGAGCCTGGAGACCCAATATGGCTTGGCCGAAGGCACGCATATGCGTGAATTCAACGTCAACGGCCTGATTGGAACCGGCTTCGCAAGTGGGCGCGGCAACATCACCATCTTTGGCGATTACACAGAGCGCAACTCTCTTTTGGCGGGGGATCAGGCGTATACCGCCTCAGCCGATCGGCGCCCGTTGTTTGCCGGCACCGATTTCGCCAGTGCCGGATCGCTCGATGGCCGGTCGACGACAACGGCATGGGGCTATTTCCAGGCGGCAGGGGTCAGTCGAGCCATCCAGCAGAACGGCACGGCGCTGACCAGCGCTGCGGGATATTTCCATGTCCAGCCGCAAAACTTTGCCGGATGCCAGGCCGGCATCGGCAACGGGCTATGCATCGATGACGGCGCGATCGCCACTGCCGGGGCGGACCGGGAACTGCGTTATGATACGCCCCGCGCCACGAACAGCACGGTCATGCCCGGGGTCAAGCGGGGCAATATCTTTGCGACGGCGCATTATGAACTGACGCCCGACGTCGAGCTGTTCGGCGAGGCGGGCTTGTATCTGGCAAGGACGGTGGGCGTGCAATCGGCAAGCGGCACCTTGTCATCCGTGCCCATCACCGTTCCGGCAAGCAATTACTGGAACCCCTTCGGCCCGACCCTGCTCAACGGCGCCCCCAATCCCAACCGGCTCGCAGGCCTGACCAACGTGCCTGCATCGGGATTGCCCGTGATCATCCGTACGATGGCCTTTGCGGATACCGGCCGCAACGTGGTGGTCGACAAGAACAGCCAGTTCCGGCTGCTGGGCGGCATCCGCTTCAAGCTGGGCGGTTTCGACTGGGAAAGCGCCGCGCTGTATTCCGAGGCGAAGGTCACCGACAGGTCTGACGGCATCAGCGTCACTGGCCTGCAACAGGCGCTCGCCCTGTCCACGCCAGACGCCTATAATCCGTTCAATGGCTCATCCCTGACGGACACCAGTGGGCTCGATACGGTTGGCAGCAGCCCTGTTGCCATTCAAACGATGAGGATCAAGACGACGCGCGCCAGCAAGTCGACCCTGGCGCTGGCCGATATCAAGGGATCGCGGGCCGACCTTATCGCTCTGCCCGGTGGCGATCTGGGCATGGCGCTGGGCGCAGAAATCCGGCGCGAGACCCAGTTGGATGACCGCGATCCGCGTGTCGACGGGACGATTGGCTTTACCGACAGTGTTACGGGCGCTTTCTATCCCAGCGACCTGATGGGAACGAGCCCGTCCCCCGACGTCTATGGCAAGCGCACGGTCTTTTCGAGTTGGGCCGAACTGGCCGTGCCGGTCATCTCGCAGGACATGAATATCCCTCTGGTACATAAGCTGGAGATGCAGATCGCAGGACGCTTCGAACATTATAGCGACGTCGGATCGGTCGCCAAACCAAAGTTCGCCGCTGCATGGGACGTCGTCGACGGCATCCGACTGCGCGGCAGCTATGCCGAGAATTTCAAGGCACCCAATCTCGAGCAGATCAACACGACAGTCGTGACGCGGGCAAACAGCCGCACCGACTGGGTGCGATGCGAGGCGGACCTGCGCGCCGGACGGATCAGCAGCTTTGCAGGCTGTTCGCAGGCGACAACCGTCAGCGTGCAGCGTTCGGGCAATCCAGACCTGAAGCCGGAAACGTCGCGTGCCTTTGGTGGTGGCATCGTGCTGGAGCCGCGCTTCATTCCCGCTCGCTTCGGTCGGTTGACGCTGACCGCGGACTATTGGAACATCAAGCAGAAAGGCGTTGTGGGCCTTTTCGGCGAAGGCAATGCGCTGATCCTGGATTATATGATGCGCCTGCAAGGGGGCTCCAATCCCAACGTCATCCGCGCTGCGCCGACCAGCGACGATATTGCCGCGTTCAACAATACCGGCATCGCGCCAGTGGGCCAGGTCCTCTACACGCTGGATCAATATGTGAACCTCTTGCCGCAAAAAGTGGCCGGATGGGATTTCGGCCTGAACTACACCCTGCGGGGGACGCGGATCGGGGACTTCAACCTGGCGCTGAACTTGGCCTATCTCGACAAATTCTATCGATCGCCCTCGGCCGGCATTGCCGAACTTCTGGCAGCGCGCGCGGCGGGCACGATCAATCGCGGCACGACGATCACGGGCGGGGGCGATCTCGTCAGGCTGGGCGGAAAACCCAGATGGAAGGCGAGCGGCACCCTCACCTGGACATCCGGGCCAGTGCAGATCGGGGGATATACCCAATATACCGGATCGGTGCTGGACGACACGCTGCTTGACGGTGCGGGCAATGCATGGACCGTCGATGATACGCTGACCTTCAACCTTTATGCCCAGGTCGAAATAAAGAATGCGACGGCGGGCGCGATGCGGCTGCGCGTCGGCGCTCGCAACCTGACGAACGAAAAGCCGCCACTGTCGGCGGCCGGCTATCTGGCGTCGGTCTACAATCCCTACGCCCGCTATTGGTACATCAACGCCCGTGTCAGCTTCTGACGCGCGGCCCAGTCACAGGAACATGATCATGCCGCGTTTGACGATCAGGATGCTGCTCGCCACGACCTTGCTCCTGGCTGTGCCAGCCAACGGACAGCCCAGCCAGAGCATTGCCATCATCGGTGCCACCATATTCGATGGATCCGGTGCAAAGCCCTATCAGGGCGATGTGCTGGTGACGAACGGGCGCATCGCCGCAGTGGGCCCGGACATCCGGGTTCCGGCGGGCGCACGGCGCGTCCAGGCAAGGGGGAAGGCCTTGCTGCCCGGCTTTTTCGATGTCCATAGCCACTGGACCCCCGGCGGCATACCCGAAAGGACGCCACAGATCGCGACGGCCTACATCCAGTGGGGAATCACGACCGTTAACGATTTCAACCAGCAACCCGAATCCTTTGCGCCGAGGCGGGAATGGATTGCCAGTCTTGCGAGCCCGCATGTGCTGTTTGCCGCGCGGCTCAGCACGCCGGGCGGCCATGGCGCGGACTGGGCCGACCAGATGACCACTATCTGGGTCAATACGCCGGACTCGGCCCGAGCGGCCATCGGATCGCTGGTCCCCTACAAACCTGACCTCATCAAGATTTTCACCGATGGCTGGCGCTATGGGATGATGCCCAACAACACCAGCATGAACGAGGACACGGTAAAGGCGGCCGTCGAGGCCGCGCACGGTCAAAACTGGCCGGTACTCACCCATACCGTCACCGTTGAACGTGGGCTGGAGGCGGCGCGCGCGGGCGTGGATTCGCTGGCGCACGGGATGCAGGACCGCCGGATCACGCCGGAGGAAGTCTTGGAAATCAAGCAAAGCGGAATGGCCATGGCCCCCACATTGGCCGTCTATGAGCCCAACAAGCCGGGCACGCCACCGCGCGATCCGGCCGATCTGCGCACGGCCCAGGCCATGGCGAAATTCCAGAACGCCCTTTTCAACGTGAAGGCCCTGCATGATGCCGGCATCCCCATCGCACTGGGCACGGACGCGGGCATGCCGGGCACGCCGCATGGGAAATCCTCCCTGCGCGAAATGGAGCTACTGGTCCAGGCCGGACTGACCCCGAGCGAAGCGCTGGTCGCGGGAACGTCTGTGAGCGCAAAGCTGATGCGGATCGATCAGGATCGCGGCACGATTGCGGTGGGCAAGCGGGCAGACATCATATTGATCGATGGCAAGCCGTGGGAGACCATTTCCGACGTCTACAAGCTCTCGCAGGTCTATATCGACGGTCGCCTGGTGAGTGGCCGCGATGCGCCGGCCTTGCCCGCCGCCAATCGGGCGGACAGGTTGCCATCGACGACGGTCGGGCCGCTGATCGATGATTTCGAGCGGCCGGATGGCCGCTCCGCACTGGATACATTGCGGCTTGAGACGCCCGATGGCGGGCCGGATCGTTCGGTCGAGATCACGCAGATCGTTCCGCGCGAGAATGGGCATGCGTTGCGCCTGTCCGCACGGCTGGCCAACAAGCCCGATCCATTCGTCAGCGCGGCTATCCCCCTGACCCGCGGCTCGGTCCGGCCAGCGGACCTGGGCCGCTACAAGGGCGTGCGGTTCGAAATCCGTGGGGCAGGCCGTTTTGCGATGGTCATGAACGGGCTGGATGGCAGTTGGTCGGCTCCGCTACAGGCCAGCGACGCGTGGCAAGCCGTCGAAGTTCCTTTCTCGTCCCTGGCGCCGGTGATCACGGCGCGCATGAAAAGCCCGGCCTGGAACACCGACGGGCTTGTCCAGGTGGAAATCAATGGGACGGGGGCCAGCGGAAGCCGCATCTGGATGGAGATCGACAACGTGCGCTTCTACTGACCCTGCAGAGCGATCCTCCCGGCGGTAAGCCTGCGTGCCCCGCCGGGAGGGTCGGACCAGTTAGATTCCAAGCCGTTGGCCGGGGCTCTGTCTGTTACTCAACCGCCGGTTCCAGACGATCTATTGCGCAACATAGGACTGGCTCTGGATGGCGTCGTTTACCTGCTCTGCCAAATCAAGCCGCTCTTTCTTGAAGTTGCTGTCGAGCTTCGGGCCTTCGTTCGTGAACACCATGACGGTTTCCTGCTGCGGTCCCCCAAATGGTGTCCAGCGCAGGCCATGAGCGGTGCCGGGATTGGATGTCTTGGCAAAATTCGTCCAGTAAGTGAGCATGGCATCGGACATCTCGATGTCGGCAGCAGTAGGATCGAACCGCCGGCCGGCGGGACTGCGCAGCGTACCGAAGATATAAGGGATATCGTCCCCATGCGCCGGACCGCTCTGCTCTCCCCGCTTGGACGGCGTGGTATAGTTGAAGACATAGTTCCAGGTCGCCCGCCCATTGTGCGCGTGGAAACGGCTGAGGTAGCGGGCCGGTTCGACATGATCGAGGTCGCTGGCAAATTCGACCGCGGTATTGGGGCTTTCGCTGCCATATAGCGCAACGACGCGGTCGCGCAGTGCCTTCGCGCGCACAAAGGTCGCTTCTGGATTCTTGATGATGCTTTCGACGCCGCACCGTTCGCAGATGGTCCGGCCGATGATCTGTGGCACCGGCGCCTCATGGCCGTTGCGATAGGCCGTCGCGACCGGCTCCGGCAGCAGCACGCCGTCGATCATCGAACCGGGAAGCGAAGTCGGCGCGAGCTTGAACTGCTCTGGCGGAATAGCGCGCAGGGCTTTCAGGGCGTCCGGCCCGGTACCCTGCACACCAAGACTGGCGGCAACGGCAAGCCCCGCTTTTTCTCCGGTCTCGGTCGCAGGACCGCGGATCGGCAAAATCCTGTTCTGTCCCTGATGTCCATAGTTCCGTCCCAGTCCCGACTGCGTGATGGCCTTGGCAAACAGCCCGCGCGCGCTGGGCGTGACCATCAGCGTGTTGACGATCTGCGCGCCTGCGCTGAAGCCGAAGATCGTGACGTTTTGCGGATCACCACCGAACCCGGCGATGTTGGACCGCACCCATTTGAGGGCAGCAACCGAGTCCATCAAGGTGTAGTTGCCGGTCAAGCCGTTGGGGCTTTCGGCGGTCAGCGCGGGATGCGCGAAGGTGCCGAGGTGCCCCAGGCGATAATTGAGCGTGACGAGGATGACGCCCTTCTGCGCGAAGTAGCGTCCGTCCGTGCTGCTGCCCGATCCGAACACCATGCCGCCGCCGTGATACCACAGCATGACCGGAAGTTTTGCCCCGGCCTTGGCGCCCGCTGGCCGCCATATGTTGATGAACAGGCAATCCTCCGAAGGCGCTGGTTCGGTTGATCCCGGCCGGACCACCTGCGGGCAAATTGCGCCTGGCTTGGTCGCATCACGCACATCCACCCAACTGGCTGGCATCTGGGGCTCACGCCAGCGCAAGTCGCCCACCGGAGGCGCAGCGTAGGGGATGCCCATGAAATATTCCACGCCATCAGCGCTACCGCCCCTGACCTTGCCTTGCAGCGTCGGTGCGACAATGTCGTCCGCACCGTGGGCTGAGCCGATCCCGGCCGTTACTGACATAAGATACAAGGCCGCCGAAGCGATGCGGCGTTTTTTTGACCTGGCTGACAGAGGCATCTTCACTCTCCATATTTCTTATATCATTGGGTCACGCATCTGGACTGACAGAACGTCTGTGCCTGAACCGGAATTTTGCGCCCGGACAGAATGGTCGATGTCACGTCAGCCGCGGCGCTGCCATGACAATCCCATGTCGAGCGCTGCACGCGCCGTCTTCCTCGCCCTCTTCTCCCCAAGATCGTGCTTCTGACATTCTTTGGGCGCGCAGTTCTTCGACATGACCGTATTCATGCCGTCAGCATCATGGCAATCGACTGAAGCATAGCAATACATATGTTCGCAATAACAATGGAAAGTTCGCATTTGAAAACGATAGGAGGGCGCCACCATGCGAGCTGGGGATGGCGCTTCCCACGCATGCAGGAAGAATCCTGACGTTCGCCAGGTGCAGGCGCGCCCATGCCGAGCTCGCTTTTCCAATGATGTGAAGTTCGGCGGCCTGGCCGCGATCACCGCTGTCATCAACGTCCGCAATCTGTTCAACACCCGGCCGGTGAGCCGTCAGCGCGCGGCGATGCGTCGCAGAGCGGCGGCAACGCGCTGCCCCGCGATGTGGAGGGACGCGCCTTCCGCGCGGGACATGCGCTTCAGTCTTCGAAGGGATGTCCGGTGACGACTGATCCAGAGCACATGCCGGCAAAAGCCAATCTGCATGCCATCAGTGCGGCATGATGTGGTCACGCCGCCTAAGCCGATCTCGATCTGGGGAAGGGCTTCATGGGCCTGTTCGCACGGGTCGGGCCGGACGGCGGCGTACGGTGTCGGCGTGCCAAAACAAGGGCGTTGGCTTTGCCGGATTGGCAAAAAGCGACCGGCTAATGTGGAGAGTGGCAACAACATGCAATGAGAGGGGCCGCCGGGCGTTGAACCCCGACGGCCCATCATGTGCATGGTCAGCGGCCGGAAGTGCCGCCCAGGGAGAACGTTGATCGCGCTATTTTCCCGAAAGATGCGCGGTGAGGCCGCAAAAGCGCCCGCATCCTTGATCTGCCTGGAAAATCGACGCCAGGGCGTCGCTCAGCGGCGCGTTCCCCGAATGGACTTGACCGACCCCATTGCTGAACCATGAGACATCGGATCACCTCCTTTCGCGTTGTTGAAAACCGGCGTGGCCTGGATTTCGGATGTGCCCTTCATCCGGCCACGTCCGGAATGTGTGCTAATCTGATTCGCCGATCAAGGCTTGTAATTTTCTTTTTTCGAATCATAATTCTGCGTCCGCGCTGGAACCTGAAGCGTAACGACCTTTCCCGCGCTGCATTCCATCATTACCGGCAATCCTCGATCACCCGCGTAATTTCGGCCCATGTCGGCAGGATCAGCGTCGCCATGCCCGGCACGTCGATGCTGAAGCGTCCGCGGCTGTAGGCGATCTGGTCGAGCGTCTGGTCGTTCGCGCCGCGCGTCGCCAGCACCTGCGGCACGGGGGCGGCCTGCATCGTGGCGGGCCATTGCGCCGAACCAAAGCTGGTGCGGATGATCATCGTCGCGGCGCTGTGCGAAGGCACCCCGCCGCGCGAGATCATGACTCGCCTGGTCGACAGTTCACAGCGGATGGTGGCAAGCGGTGCGCCCTGCGGCGGCGAAAAGACCGCGACCCCGCCGCTTGCCTGCGGGCGATAGGCCCAACTGCCCGGTGTGAGTGGCCAGAGTGTCCAGTCGGCGGACGGCGGTGGGGCTTCCGGGGCTGGCGGTGGGGCTGGCATCGGCGCGGGTGCTGGCGTGGGGCGCGGAGCCTCTGGCGGCGGCGCGACGCAGGAGGACAGCAGCGCCAGGGTCAGGATGGAGATCGGCCGCAGGGCGCGAAATGGCATGGTCAGGGGCATGGCGCCCTGTATGACCGGCACGCCCCCGGCGCTCAACCGCTAATCGGTCCAGATGCTGCCACGGGACGGCGATCAGGGCGCGTCGTGGAAAATCAACCCGAGCACGAAGCGCTCGCCGCTCTCCACCCGGCTGACACCGTGGCGCATCTGCACGTGGTGATAGCCCTTGGCGCCCTTCGCCGGCCGCTCGCGCACGGGAAAGATCGCGGCGTCGCCCTGCCGCAGCGGCACGATTTCCGGGCGGGACTGCATGCGCGGGCGCTGTTCGGTCAGGACGAAGGTGCCGCCGGTGAAATCCTCCTCCGGCCGCGAGAGCAAGATGGCGGCCTGCAGCGGAAAGATCGTCGGCCCATAGACATCCTGATGCAGCGCGTTCCAGTCCCCGGCATGATAGCGCAGCAGCAGCGGCGTCGGCTTGTCCTGCCCGGCCAGCGCGCAGCGATCGGGAAAGGCGGCGTGGGTCGCGGGATAGATGTCGCCGCTGCCCAGCGCCTTGGCCCAGCGATTGGCGACCTGCGCCAGCGGAGGGTAAAGCGCCTCCCGCAGCGCCGCGACGGGCGCTGGCAGCGGATAGCGGAAATAGCGGTAGCTGCCCCGGCCATAGCCGTGGCGTTCCATCACCACTTCCTTGCGGAAGGCGGAGGGATCGTCCCACAGCGCGATCATCGCGGCGCATTGGTCGGGCGTGAGCAGCGCCGGGACATGCGCGGCGCCATGGGTGTCGAGGTTGGAAAGGTCGAGATCGCTGCTGTTCATGGCGGGCAGCATAGCATCCATGCGTCCCTGCGCCTCCCGCCGTTTGCGCTCAAATCCGGCTCAGCGCTCTGCGCGCCGCATGTAGATCGCCCGCATCGCGGCCTCCATCTTCGCCCGGTCGACGGACAGGATGATGCGCTGGGCCTGTTCGCCCAGATGCGGGCGATACTGCTCAGTCCAGGACAGGGTGTCGCCATAGGCGGCAGTCTGGCTGGTCTCGAAATCGATCCAGAGGCGGTCTTCCTTCGTCACGATGTCGGGCGCCAGCCACACCATCGCGGCGACCTCGTCCCACATCGGAAAGCCTGGTGCCAGCGCCTTGCCCATCATGTCGGTCAGCGGCGTGTGGGCGTCCTTCAGGCTGTCGAGGAAGGCGCGCGTCCATTGCGTGCCGGTGGAGGGGTCGACGGGGATCATCGTGATCTTCGGGAAGGGGGCGTGGGCGGCGATCCGCGCGGCCTCGGGATCCCAGCGGATGTTGAATTCGCGGCGCGGGGAATTGACGAATTCGCGCGCGAACTGCTCGGCCGACGCGTCCGCCAGCACCTGATGCGGCATCAGGCTGCCGCCCATGTAGATCAGCTCCTTCACATTGGCGGCAAAGCTCGGGTCAAGGCTCTGGGCGATGGCGATGTTGGTCATCGGGCCGGTGGCGAACAGCGTGATCTGCCCCGGATGCGCGCGGACCATGCGGACGAGGAAGGCGGCGGCGATCTCGCTGCTGGGTTTCGTCACCGGATTGCCGGTGGGGAGGGTGGGGACGACATCGGGCTTCGTCGCGCCGGGATGATCCTGAATGGTGCCCTCGGGCCAGTAATCGGTCCACGGCCCCTTGAAGACGAGGCGGCCGTACATCCCCTCCCACCGCTTCGTCGCCTCCGCGCTGTTCAGCAGCGGAAATGTCGCGCCGGGCACGACCGGAACGTCCGTGCGCTTCAGGATCTCCAGCGTGCGCAGCGCATAGGCGGTCGCCGTGTCGCGCCACACCGATCCGCTGGTGGTGGTGATGCCCAGCACCTCCACACCGGGCGCCTGAAGCAGCAACAGCGGCACGCCGTTGAGGCCGATCAGGTCGTCATCGACGATGACGAGGCGCTTCGCTGGCGCGGGGGGTGCGTGCGGCGTTTTCGCGAGCGCGGGCAGGGGGAGGAGAAGGGCGAGGCTGAGCAGGATGGCGCGGATCATGCGAAGGGTGATCTCGCAACTGCAGCATCAGGTCAATTGGGGAAAGCCCGGTCAGGCCGTTCCCATTTTATTCACCGCCCGAACTTCCGCGTCGTCTTCCCAAACCGTCCCTTGCGCGTCCCAGGCTTGCCCTCGGTCGCGCGGCCTCTGGGTGCCGCCACCTGCTGCTCATGCGGCAGGCCAAGCTCTTCTGCTTCCAGCTTGCGGATTTCGTCGCGGATGCGGCCGGCTTCCTCGAATTCCAGGTCGGCGGCGGCGGCGCGCATCTTCTTTTCGAGGTCTTCGATATAGGCGCGCAGATTGTGGCCGACGAGGTGGGGGCGGTCTTCCAGCCCGGTCTCCACCGTCACCTGATCCTTGCTGGCGACATGGGCGATGATGTCGCCGATGTTGCGCTTGATCGTGGTGGGGGTGATGCCGTGCTCGGCATTATAGGCCTCCTGCTTTTCGCGGCGGCGGCTGGTTTCGTTGAGCGCGCGCTCCATGCTGCCGGTGATCCGGTCGGCATAGAGGATCACGCGGCCCTCCACATTGCGCGCGGCGCGGCCGATGGTCTGGATCAGCGAGGTCTCGCTGCGCAGGAAACCTTCCTTGTCGGCGTCGAGAATGGCGACGAGGCCGCATTCGGGGATGTCGAGCCCCTCGCGCAGCAGGTTGATGCCGACCAGCACGTCATAGACACCCAGCCGCAGGTCGCGGATCAGCTCGATGCGTTCCAGCGTCTCGACGTCGCTGTGCATGTAGCGGACCTTGATGCCCGCCTCGTGCATGAACTCGGTCAGATCCTCGGCCATGCGCTTGGTCAGCGTGGTGACGAGCGTGCGATAGCCCTGCGCGGCGACCTTCTTCGCCTCGTTGATGAGGTCGTCGACCTGATCCTCCACCGGCTTGATCTCGACCGGCGGGTCGATGAGGCCGGTGGGGCGGATCACCTGTTCGCTGAACACGCCGCCGGTCTGCTCCATCTCCCAATTGCCCGGCGTGGCAGAGACGCTGACGGTCTGCGGGCGCATTACGTCCCATTCGTTGAAGCGCAGCGGGCGGTTGTCGATGCAGCTGGGCAGGCGGAAGCCATATTCGGCCAGCGTGATCTTGCGGCGGTGGTCGCCGCGCGACATCGCGCCGATCTGCGGCACCGTCTGGTGGCTTTCATCGACGAACAGCAGTGCGTTTTCGGGGAGGTATTCGAACAAGGTGGGCGGCGGCTCGCCGGGCAGGCGGCCGGTAAGGAAGCGGGAATAATTCTCGATGCCCGCGCAGCTGCCGGTCGCCGCGATCATCTCCAGGTCGAAATTGGTGCGCTGCTCCAGCCGCTGCGCCTCCAGCAGCTTGCCCTCCGCCTCCAGTTCCTTCAGTCGCTCGGTCAGCTCATGGCGGATCGCCTCCATCGCCTGCTTGAGCGTCGGGCCGGGGGTGACGTGGTGGCTGTTGGGGAAGACCTTCACATAATCGAGGGTCGCGATCTTCTTGCCGCTCAGCGGATCGAACTCGACGATCTCCTCGATCTCGTCGCCGAAGAAGCTCACGCGCCAGGCGGTGTCCTCATAATGGCTGGGGAAGATTTCCAGATTGTCGCCCTTCACGCGGAAATTGCCGCGCGCGAAGCCGGCATCGTTGCGCTTGTACTGGAGCGCGACGAGCTTGCGGATGATCTCGCGCTGGTCCTCGATCCCGCCCTTCTTCATGGCGAAAGTCATGGCCGAATAGGTCTCGACCGATCCGATGCCGTAGAGACAGGAGACGGACGCGACGATGATGACATCGTCCCGCTCCAGCAACGCGCGGGTGGCGGAGTGGCGCATCCGGTCGATGCTCTCGTTTACCGAGCTTTCCTTCTCGATATAGGTATCCGACCGGGCGACATAGGCTTCGGGCTGGTAATAGTCGTAATAGCTGACGAAATATTCGACAGCGTTGTCCGGGAAGAAGCTCTTGAACTCGCCATAGAGCTGGGCGGCGAGGATTTTGTTGGGGGCGAGGATCAGCGCAGGGCGTTGCAGCGCCTCGATCACCTTCGCCATGGTGAAGGTCTTGCCGGAGCCCGTGACGCCCAGCAGCACCTGGTCCTTCTCGCCCGTCAGTGCGGTTTGCACCAGTTCGGCGATCGCGGTGGGCTGGTCGCCCGAGGGCTCATAGTCGCTGACCAGCGTGAAGGGACGTCCGCCCTCGGTCTTTTCCGGGCGCGCGGGACGATGTGGAACGAAGTCCTCGCCGGTCTCCGGCTCGTCCAGTGTGGTTCTGATTTGAATCGCCATCGCGCATTGATATGGTTCGCCATGGGGGCGGGCGCAACATGGGACGTCCATGCAGGCGCATCTTCCCGGCTATGGAGAGAATTGGATGCGCTCTTTCACCCTTCTCGCGCTCGCCTGTCCGCTGATCGTCCTTTCAGGCTGCGGCAAATCCGATACCGCCGGCGACACCGCGAGCGGCAACGAGGCGGCACCGGCCGCCGACACGCCGCAATCGGCTGGAGAGCTTGCCAAGCAGGCGGCGAAGATCGCGCTGAAGCCCGGTCAGTGGGAATCGACCTTCGAAATCGCCGACCTGACGATGACGGGGATGCCCCAGGGCGTGCCGCAGGACGCGATGAAGGACCAGATGAAGGCAGCGATGAGCAAGCGTGCCATCCGCCACTGCGTGACCAAGGAGGAGGCCGAAAATCCCGATGGCTCCTTCTTCGCCAATCAGGACAAGAGCTGCACCTATAGCGGCTTCGACATGAGCGGCGGAATGGTGAAGGGCAATGTCCGATGCGATCGCGACGGCGCCGTCACCAACATGACCATGACCGGCCATTATGCGCCGGGCAATTATGACATGGTGATGGACATGACGATGGCGGGCGGGGCGAAAGGCATGAACATGAGCATGAAGGCGAAAAGCGCGGGTCGCTGGGTCGGGCCGGCATGCGCACCCGGAACCGATTGATCGCGCTGGCAAAAATGAAGGGGCGCTTGCATCTGCGCCTTGAAAGGTGAAACCTCGCGCGGTTCGACGCAACGACAGGGGGAGAGGAACCATGCGCGGATTGTTCATGATGGCGGCATTGGCGGGGCTGGCGGCCTGCGGATCGAAACCCGCGGAGGAAGCGCCGAAGGAAGACCCGCCGGTGCTGCTGAAGGCGGGCAAGTGGGCGCTGTCCCGCACCCAGACCGGCTATAACACGCCCACCGTCACGGCGCAGGAATATGCGGCCAAGGTCGGGACCAAGAGCGAGGCGGCGCTGTGCGTCGCCGTCGACGCCGCCGGCGTGCCGGATGCCGATGCGCTGGCGGGCGAGGAGGGCAGCGGCTGCAGCTACAAGGACAAGACCGTCCGCAAGGGCCGCTTCATCGCCACGCTGGAATGCAAGGCGGGGGCGGGCACGTCGGAGCTGTTGCTGGAAGGCAATTACATGCCCGACAGCCTGACGCTGGGCGTCAGCATGACGAAGAACGTGGACGGCAAGCCGGTGCTGCGTACGACGCATGACCTGAGCGGCAAGCGCACCGGCGACTGCTGAGGCGCGGCTTCCCGCTGGGGTGGGCGCTTATGCCTCGCCCAGCGGATGCCTGGTGCGATCTATTCCAGCGCGGCGATCGCCTTGCGGTCGCAACGCCGGGGGACGTCGGGGGCGATGTCGGCGGTGCCGGGGATCATGATGGTCCGGCCGAAGCGGACGGGCGCGAAGCGCTTGCGGGCGACGCCGGCGCAGGCGAGTTCTAGTTCCAGCATCCGGGGCGGCGTGTTCCACCCTTCCCATGACAGGCGGAACGTACCCCAGTGGATGGGGATCGCCGTGGTCGCGCCCAGCCGCCTGAACAGCGTTACGGCGGTGCGGGGGCCGATATGGACATCGTCCTCCATCTGCCCCGGCGCGAAGCGGAACGCGCCGATGGGGATGATGGCCAAGCGGATCGGCCCCTCCGCCCGCGCCTGATCGGCCCAGCGCATGTCGCCCGCCCCGGTATCGCCGGCAAAGAAGATGCGGCCCGCGCGCGTCTCGACCAGGAAGGCGGACCACAGCGCGCGGTTGCGATCCACGCCCCAGCGGCTGCTCCA
The DNA here is from genome assembly GCA_029167225.1 of Sphingobium arseniciresistens. Taxonomy (GTDB): domain Bacteria; phylum Pseudomonadota; class Alphaproteobacteria; order Sphingomonadales; family Sphingomonadaceae; genus Sphingobium; species Sphingobium arseniciresistens. The sequence goes on along the minus strand of JARFNK010000001.1, from coordinate 657,149 downwards.
GTGATGGTTGCGGATGGAACGGACCCGATAATCGGGGCAATGCTCATATTGACCGCATTGCACCACCGCCCACTCGGCGCCCTTGCCGGTCAGCTCCGCCCCGGTCGCCGACTGCCCCCAGTCCAGCCCGCGCGCCGGGATGCCATGCGCGGCGAGCAGGCTTTCATTGCCCAGCGCCGTGACGATCACCGGCTTGTCCCGCGCCCAGAGCCGCTTCAGGGTCGGGATGTCGAGATGGTCGTAATGATTGTGGCTGATAAGGACGAGGTCGATCTTCGGCAGGTCGTCGAAGCGGATGCCCGGCGCGGCGACGCGGCGGGGGCCGAGCGGCGGGAAGGGGCTGGCATGGTCCGACCAGACCGGGTCGGTCAGGATGTTGAGCCCGGCTGCCTGCACCAGCACCGTCGCATGGCCCACCCATGTCGCCCGCATCCCCCGCGGCGCGGCGAAGGGGGCGGGCTTTGTGGGCTTCACCGCCACTGCATCGGGCCAGCGCGGGCGCGTGTCCGTTCCCGTCACCCCGCGCAGGAAATAGCCGATGACGCCACCGCGCCCGCCGCCGCCCGGTCCGCTGAAGGGCGCGTCACCCTCGGGATTAAGGAAATGCGCGCCGTCATAATGCGCGCTCACCGGCCCGCGATAATAAAGCCGGTCGAGGAAATGCGGGACGATGACCGCCGCGATGCAGAGCAGGATGACGATCCACAGCAGCCCGACCCCCATGCGCCTCATGAAAATGCCAAAGAGGTGCATGCATGCTCCGTACGATCCAAGCGCCCGGAATAGCGCGGTGTCGGAGAGGGGCAAGGGGGATGGTGGGATTTTGGGCGGTGTGGATTGTTGGTGGGGTCGGGTGGGGGGCTGGGAAGAGGGGCGGAAACAAGACATTCCCCACCCTTTCAGCGAGGGGCTAGGGGTGGGTGGCGAGCGCAGCGAGCTTCTGGCTTCTTGGCGACGGAAGGCCGCTGACGCGGCGTACCCACCCCCGGCCCCTCCCTAAAAGGGGGGGGAGTTCCCCGGATCAGCCCTGATCCTCATAGGCAAGCTGCAGGATGCCCCAGTGTCGGCCGCGCACATGGATGGAGGCGATCACCTGCTTGAGCAGAACGACGCCGCCGCCGGCGACGGGCCGGCGATAGGCTTTCACGCGGAAGGGTTGCGCAGTGCGGCATTGTTCCCGCGTGGTCGAATCGTCGAAGATCAGCCCGGCGCGGGCATGTTCGGCGTTCCAGGCGTCTTCGCCCGGACGCTGCGCATGGGAGCGTTCGGGCATCGCCACCGCGCCAAAGGCGTTGCGGTCGGAAAAGGTCATGCCGAAAAAGCCGGTGAAGGCCCGCGCCGCCTCCTGATGGGGGCGCGCTGCCGGCGTGATCACCGTCTGCGCAGGATGGGTGAACAACGGCGGGTTGGTGCCAGGGATGGGGGCATAATGATCGCTGAACATCTCGGCTTCGCTGAGCAGGCCGTCGTCAAGCGCCTGCTCCAGCTTTTCCGCGACATCCTGCGCGGCGGCGAGGCCGAAGCGGATATAGGCCGAATCAGGGATCTCCACGCCGCTCTCGGCGAAATATTGCAGCAGCGTATTGGTGTCGTCGCTGGCCGTCGTCACGCGGCCCGAAAGGCGCTGCAGGCCGGTGGCGTTGTCGGTGGAGGTGTTGGCCAGCGCGCTGAGGCCTGAGCGGATGCTGCCCACCGCCGTCACCATGGAACCGATGCGGTCGGCCACGGCGTCGCTATTGTCCGACAGGCCGCCCATCAGCGCCTCCAGCCGGTCGACCAGCGCCTCTATGTCCTTTGCGCCCTTGTGCGCGGATTTCGCCTTTTCCACGCCATGGCCGATGCGGCCGAGCATGCCGGAGGCCTCCCCGGTCAGTGCCCGGATCGACTGTTCGATGGTCTGGGTCGCGGCGGCGGTTTCCTGCGCCAGTTTCTTCACTTCGCTTGCGACCACCGCAAAGCCGCGCCCGGCATCGCCCGCGCGGGCGGCCTCGATGGTGGCGTTGAGGGCGAGCAGGTTGGTCTGGCTGGCGATGCCGCTGATGACGGTAGTGACATGGCCGACCGTGGTCAGCGCCTCGTTGAAGGCGCCAAGGCTGGCATGGATCTGAGAGACCTGGTCGATCAGGTCGACGACGTCGCCGGTGGCGCCGGACAACTGGCGGCTGCTGTCTTCGATCACGGCCTTGGCCGCGATGGTCTTTTCCCGTGCCTCATGCGCGGCGGCGGCGACATTCTCGCCGTCGCTGGCAAGGCGGATGGTGCTGTTGCCGATCGTCTCGATGGTGGCGGCCTGATCGGTCACGCGCTCGGCCAGTTCGGTGATGTCCGCCTGCAGATCGAGCGTGCGAATCCCCAGGTCACCCGAGAGCTTGGCCGCCTTCATCACTGTCTGAGCCAGATCCACCCCACACTCCCTGCCTGTCGCACGGAAAACAGCCGTAGGCGAAGAAGATTAAGGAAGGTTTAGAATGCGGCCAGATTTGCCTGATGGAGACATGGCGCGGAAACATTCGCATGCCTCCGCGCCATTTCGGTCACGCCATTTTCGTCGCGCGATTGCGCTCACGCCTTTTCGAGCAGCTTTTCCCTGGCGATCTTCTCGCGCCACACCAGCGGGGCGAGGTGGTGGACGCTCTGGCCCTCGGCATCCACGGCGACGGTCACGGGCATGTCCTGCACCTCGAACTCGTAGATCGCTTCCATGCCCAGATCGTGGAAGCCCACGACCTTGCTGCCCTTGATCGCCTTGGCCACCAGATAGGCGGCGCCACCGACGGCCATCAGATAAGCGGATTTGTGGTCCTTGATCGCCTCGATCGCCATGGGGCCGCGCTCGGCCTTGCCGACCATCGCGAGCAGGCCCTGTTCCAGCATCATGCGGGTGAACTTGTCCATGCGGGTGGCGGTGGTGGGGCCGGCGGGGCCGACCACTTCCTCGCCGACCGGATCGACCGGGCCGACATAATAGATGACGCGGCCCTTGAACTCGACCGGCAGCTCCTCGCCGGCGTCCAGCATGTCCTTGATCCGCTTGTGCGCGGCGTCGCGGCCGGTCAGCATCTTGCCGTTCAGCAGCAGGCGGTCGCCATGCTTCCAGCTCTGCACGACTTCGGGCGTCAGCGCATCAAGATCGACGCGGATCGCGGCCTTGTCCGGCGTCCAGTTGACGTCGGGCCATTCGCTGAGCTTGGGCTGTTCCAGATAGGCCGGGCCGGAGCCGTCCAGCGTGAAATGCGCGTGGCGCGTCGCGGCGCAGTTCGGGATCATCGCGACCGGCTTGCCGGCGGCGTGGCAGGGGGCGTCCATGATCTTGACGTCGAGGATGGTCGAGAGGCCGCCAAGCCCCTGCGCGCCGATGCCGAGCGCGTTCACCTTGTCGAAAATCTCGATGCGCAGCGCCTCGATATCGTTCTGAGGGCCGCGCAGCTTCAGCTGGCCCATGTCGATCGGGTCCATCAAAGCCTTCTTGGCCAGCAGCACGCAATGTTCCGCGGTGCCGCCGATGCCGATGCCCAGCATGCCCGGCGGGCACCAGCCGGCGCCCATTTGCGGGATCATCTCCAGCACCCAGTCGACGATCGAGTCGCTGGGGTTCATCATCTTGAACTTCGACTTGTTCTCGCTGCCGCCGCCCTTGGCCGCGACATCGATGCTGACCTTGGAGCCCGGCACCATTTCGACATGCAGCACGGACGGGGTGTTATCCTTGGTGTTGCGGCGGGAGAAAGCGGGATCGGCGAGCACCGAGGCGCGCAGCTTGTTCTCCGGGTGGAGATAGGCGCGGCGCACGCCCTCGTCGACGACCTCCTGCAGCGACCGCGACGTGTCGTCCAGGCGGCAGTCCATGCCCCATTTGACGAACACGTTGATGATGCCGGTGTCCTGGCAGATCGGGCGATGCCCCTCCGCGCACATGCGGCTGTTGGTCAGGATCTGCGCGATCGCATCCTTGGCGGCGGGGGATTGCTCCGCCTCATAGGCTTCGCCCAGCGCGCGGATATAATCCATCGGGTGATAGTAGCTGATGAACTGGAGCGCGTCGGCGACGCTCTCGATAAGATCGGCTTCCTTGATGATCGTCATGGTGCCTGTGTCCCTCGCATGTCTTGCTGCATGTGCGTTGTTTGGCAGCGCTATACGCCTTTGCCGGGGGGTGTCCAGATGTCAGCCCGGCTGGAATGGCAGGGTCGGCAGCCAATATCGCGGACGCAGAGGTGCTTGAGGAATCCTCAAGCGGTGACAAGCATCGCATGACTCGACAGCCGCCGGGCGTGCTGGCATTTGCATGTGCATGAGCAGCGCGACCACCATCGAACCGTCCACCTTCCGTCACATCCTGGGCCATTATCCCACGGGTGTCTGCGTGATCAGCGCCATAGACGAGCATGGCGTGCCCGTGGGCATGGCCGTGGGATCGTTCACTTCGGTATCGCTCGATCCGCCGCTGGTGGCATTCTTCCCGGATCGCGGATCGTCGAGCTGGCCCCGGATCGAGAAGGCCGGGCGGTTCTGCGTCAACGTGTTGGCGGAAGACCAGGAGCATCTGTGCCGCCGTTTCGCCGCGCGCATTGCCAACAAGTTCGAAGGGCTCGATTATCGCATCTCGGACAGCGGCCTGCCGGTGCTCAGCGATGTCGTCGCCTGGATCGAATGCACGCTGCACGCGGTGCACGAGGCGGGCGACCATTTCATCGTGCTTGGCCGGGTGGACGCCATGGATATCGAGCGGGACAGCCATCCGCTGTTGTTCGTGCGCGGCGGCTATGGCCAGTTCTCACCCTTTCCGCCGACAGAGATCGGCTGACTGGGGGAGAGGGGGGGCTGTAAGCGACCATTTGCTGCCGCTTTGATGTGAAAGCTACGATCCTTAAAGCGGTCATTGCTCGTCTTGCCGGATGGCTATAGTCTGCCGATATGGGGACTTTCATCTTATGGAATTTTGCAGCGCTGGCTGCGGCGGTCTATTGCATCAGCAAGTCAGTTGTTGACCTACGCGCTCGCAGGTTTGTTTGGGGAGGTGTTGGACTGGCTAGCGCTGCCGTATTCCTAATGACGCCGATCCAAACGCACGCCGTTAAGATCGATTTACCCGCAGAGGCCCGATAACCATCATCGACCATTTGCAGCTAATCCACTGACGAATTGCATCTCTCGGAACCGGTCATTCACTGTATGGAGATAAGTTCATTCATTGTGATGTGCGGCATAGGGACAAGCCCTGATTTCTCTTTACGGTGCACGCTTTAGCAATTCTTTGTCGCTAGGCGACGTGAATGCCCCCGCCGTTTCCTGAACCGATTACCTTTAAACGCCCGCTTTCGTGGCGATTGATAATGGTAACTTGTTGCCTCTTGATACCTGTCGCCATTGTATTGGCAACTCTCGCAACTATGATGGTTTACTTTGGCATCAAGGAGGTTCTGGCTGGTCCCGCATCCGCAACGAAAATCATGTTTTTGTGCCTATTTGGTCTGGCTGCTGCTGCCGGATGGGGATTCACTCCGTTCATTCTATGGCAGATGCGCTATTGGAAAACTCCTCTCGCCATCGTCAACAATCAGGGCCTCTTTTCCCCTGTGGGGCGGCGGTTCATTAGTTGGTCCAGTATCGAGAATTTCTTTGTATGGTCAGCACAAGGTCATGCCAGACTCACTATTCAGGTCAAAGCGTTAGAGAAAGAGGGTGGCCCATCCGGCTGGCCAGCGAAGCAAAAGCGTCAAATCCATTTCTGGATCGGGTCGAACGACCATCCGTTGGTTGAAGCTGTGCAGTGCGGTTTAACATCGGCGCGAGCCAGTCATTCGGCTCAACAATGCATAGAGACGCGTTATCAGGTGACCGAGTGACAAGATATGGCTCTGCCTGCCGAGTGGCCGTTATCGGACTTTTGAGCCGGGAAGCTGACCGTCCCCAATCCACCCAACTCCGCCATGCCGGGATTGCTGGAAGTTTATCCGCACCGCCTGCTAAAGCGCGCGCCCGGCGCGGCCGGCCAGTTCGACCACATATTGCCAGGCGACGCGGCCCGAGCGGCTGCCGCGCTGGGTCGCCCACTGGATCGCCTCCAGCGGATCGAAGCTGAGGCCCAGGTCGCCGGCATAGCCCGCGACGATGGCGACATAGGCGTCCTGATCGATCGCGTGGAAGCCGAGGCTGAGCCCGAAGCGGTCGGACAGCGCCATCTTGTCGTCGATGACGTCGCGCGGATTGATCGGGTCGTCCTGTTCCGACATGTGGCGCGACACGATGTGGCGGCGGTTGGACGTAATGTAGAGCCGGACATTGGCCGGCCGCGCCGCGGCGCCGCCTTGCAGCAGGGACCGCAGCGTCCGTGCGTCGCCAGCATGGCCCGCGCCGCTTTCGCCGCCGTCAAATCCCAGATCGTCGACGAACAGGATGAACGGCCGGGAGGAGGCGCCCAGCAGCGCGAACAGCCGGGGCAGGGAGGCGAGGCTGTCGCCGGCGCACTGGACGAGCGCGATATCGATGCCCTCCGCCTGCAACTGGCCGACGACGGCGCCGACGCTGGCCGACTTGCCGGTGCCGCGCGCGCCCCACAACAGCACGTCATGCGCGGCATGGCCGGCGGCATGGCGGCGGGTATTTTCCAGCAGGGCGGTCTTTTGCGCGTCGATTCCCGCCAGTAGGGCATAATCGACCGGGGCGAAGCGCTCGACCGGCGCAATCGCCTGACCATCCCAGCCATAGGCAGGCGCGGCGGCAAGGTCGACCGGCGGGACGGGCGGGGGCGAGAGACGCTCCAGCGCCTCGGCAATGCGGAGCAGGACGGTATCGGTCATGTCGCGCGGTCTATCCCCCGCGCCCGCGCGCTGCAACCCGCTGAAATGCGCAATGCCCATGTCATGGGATGTCACGGGAATGACGCTTTGCGCTTTTACGCATATGGGCGTGGGGCTATAGGCGGGGCGTGAACATTCCCAATCAGGTACAGTCGACGCGGATCAGGCGGTACGATACGGCCGCCTTGCGCGAGGGCGCGCTGCTCATCCGTGCCGGTGAGCCTGTCGCCGTGCCCACCGAAACCGTCTATGGTCTGGCCGCCGACGCGACGGACAACCGCGCGGTCGCGGCGATCTATGCCGCGAAGGGCCGGCCGAGTTTCAATCCGCTGATCGTCCACGTCTCCGACATGGCCATGGCGGAAGGGATCGCCGAATTTTCCGATGTTGCGCGCACCCTGGCTGCGACATTCTGGCCGGGGCCGCTGACCCTGGTGCTGCCGTTGCGCGAAGGGTCGGGCATCGCGCCGCTGGTGACCGCGGGGCTGCCGACGATCGCGCTGCGCATGCCGGCCCATCCGGCGATGCAGGGGCTCATTCGGGAAAGCGGCCGGCCGCTCGCCGCGCCATCGGCCAATCGCAGCGGCGCGATCAGCCCGACCCGCGCGGAACATGTCGCCGCCAGCCTGGAAGGCCGCGTGGCGCTGGTGCTGGATGCCGGTCCGACCAGCGAGGGGCTGGAATCGAGCATCGTCGCGCCGGGCGAGGATCTGTTGCGCCTGCTCCGCCCCGGCCCGGTGACGACGGCGATGCTGCAGGCGGCGACCGGACTGCCGGTATCCACCAGCGAGGTCATGGCCGATGGCGCCACGGTGGAAGCGCCGGGGCAGCTTGCAAGCCATTATGCACCCAGCAAGCCCGTTCGCCTGAATGCGCTGAAGGCCGAGCGCGACGAATATCTGATCGGCTTCGGCCTGATGCCCTGCACCCAGAATCTCAGCCCGGAAGCCGATCTGGCCGAGGCCGCTGCCAATCTCTTTGCGGCCCTGCATCTTGCCGATGCGAGCGCGGCGTCCAGCATCGCGGTGGCGCCGATCCCCTATGAAGGCATAGGCATCGCGATCAACGACCGCCTGCGGAGAGCCGCGGCATAGGGTGACTTTGCAGGGTGCCAGTTCCTTGTCGGCCGACAAAGGATCGATCCAGCGGCCGGACCATGCGACTCCGATCCGCGCCGTCGGGATCAGGCATGATGTGAAGGCGCCTCCCGTGGGCGACCGGGTGCCCGCCGCCGATCGGCTCTGATCCGGTGTGCGCCTAAAGCATGTCCCAAGCAGACGACGACGTCATGAGACAAGTCCCGAGCCTCTGAAACAGGCCCCTTCGCGCTGAGCTTGTCGAAGGGCTGCACTCCCCGTCTGCGCCATGCCCGAAAGCAAGTGCGATCCTTCGTTTGTCTGAATCATGCAGCGGTCTTCGCGCTCTGGGTACGCCTCTTCGTCCATGCCTCGATATCCGTTATGGGTATCGGACAGCGCCTTGGGCTGTTCTGTAGCCATATAATATGCGTATATATAGGAGATTATGCTAGATTTTGTCGACATATTGCGCCTTGACCTGCAAATAACATGCATATTAATAAGTGCGGGAGATCGAGCGCTGGATGCACGGCGCCTCAGGAGAGATGTCATGACATTCGCGCTTCCCGACACGACCATGCTCCCCAGGCACCCCCTCATCATCGGGGCGGAAAAGGGGGAAGGCGGTAGCGGCGTCCGGCAGGCGCATGTCTATCCCGCCAATGGCCAGGTCACAGCGGAACTGACGCTCGCCAGCCCGGCGGATGTCGACGCTGCCGTCAGCGCCGCCCGAGCCGCCTTTCCGGCATGGCGTGGGCTGACCGGCGACAAGCGCCGCGACCTGATGTTCAGGCTCGCCGCGCTCATCGAGGAAAATGACCAGTCGCTCGCATTGCTCGGGGTCATCGAAAAGGGCGAGCCCGCCATGGTGGCGCCCTATATCCCGATGGTGGCGGCCCAGAAGTTCCGCTATTTCGGCGGCTGGGCAGACAAGATCCAGGGGCTGACGGTCAGCACCTGGGGCGGCCCGGCGCATGATTATGTGAATTACGAGCCCTATGGCGTCGTCGGGGCGATCATCCCTTGGAATGGGCCGCTGTTCGCCGCTGCGATGGTGGTGGCGCCGGCGCTGGCCGCGGGCAACTGCGTCATCCTGAAGGCGCCGGACATCGCGCCCTACACGGTGATGCGGTTGGGTGAGCTGTTCCTCGAAGCCGGCTTCCCCGCTGGCGTCGTCAATATCGTGACCGGCGGCGCGGGCGTGGGCGAAGCGATCGTCGCGCATCCAGGCATCGACAAGATCCAGTTCGTGGGCAGCGGCGCGACCGCCAAGAAGGTGCTGCGCTCGGCGGCGGAAACGCTCAAGCCCTGCGGCCTTGAACTGGGCGGCAAGTCGGCGGTGATCGTGTTTGCCGACGCCGACCTGCAGGATGCGGCCAAGCGCGGCCTTTCGGGCGGGATCAGCGCCAATGGCCAGGGTTGCGTCAACGGTACGCGCCTGCTCGTCGAGCGGTCCGTCTATGATCAATATCTTCAGATGCTGCAGGCGATGGCCGCGCATATTCCGGTCGGCGATCCGGCCGATCGCACGACCGTCCTCGGCCCGGTCATCTCGGATGATGCCGCCCGGCGCATCCTGTCCGTGGTGGAGGCGGCCGGCAGGGACGGCGCAAGGATAGTGACCGGCGGGGAACGGCTGGGCGGCGATTTCGCGGCGGGATTTTACCTGCCGCTCACCATCGTCGCGGATGTCGCGAACGACAGTGCGATCGCGCAGGGTGAAGTGTTCGGGCCGGTCCTCACGGTGACGCCGTTCGACACGGAGGAGGAAGCCATCGCGCTCGCCAATGGCACCAGCTTCGGGCTTGGCGGCTATCTGCACACGCAGAACCTGCGCCGCGCGCATCATGTCGCGGCGGCGCTCGACGCCGGCATGGTGCAGGTCAACGGATCGGGCGAGGGGATGACGCCCTGCGCGCCCTTTGGCGGCGTCAAGCAGAGCGGCTATGGCCGGCTGGGCGGCGAGGCGGGACTGAAAGAGTTCCTGCGCATCAAGAATGTCTGGGTGAACCTCGCGGGGCCAGCGGTCCAATGAGCCTGCTCGATCCGACGGAGCGGAGCGCCCGCGGCCTGCGCGCGCAGGCAGAGCTGCTTGCGACGCCGGCAACCGCGCCGCAGACGCTGTTGGCGGCCTCATGGCGGGACTATGTCTTTGCCGAGATCTGGACGCGGCCGGGACTGGACCTGCGATCGCGCTACCTGATCGCGATGAGCAGCGCGGCCAATGAATCCGATGGCGCGGCGGTGGAGCAATATGCGCGCGGCGCTCTGAATGGCGGCGCGCTGACGCTCGCAGAATTGCGGGAAGCCGCGTTGCATGTCGCCGTCTACTCGGGCTGGAGCTATGGCGGCGTGATGGATGCGGCGATCACCCGCGCCGCCGATGCCCTCGGACTCCCGCCGGCCGAGATCGCACCGATCAGGGGTGCTCCATGGGATCCCGCCACCCGCCATGCGGAGGGCGCGGAGAGCTTCCAGCGCAACATGCTGTTCGATGGACCGCCGCCGCAGACGGCCTATTTCGAAGGCGGCATCCTGAATTTCGTCTTCGGCGAGATGTGGAGCCGGCCGGGCCTCGATCAGCGGGCGCGGCGCTGGCTGACGCTGGTGGGCGTGGGCAATTCCTCGGCGCACATCCCGATCCGATCGCACGTCTGGTCCGCCATGGCGAGCGGCAATGCGACGCGCGAGGAGATGTTCGAATTCGTCCTGCATTATGCGGTCCACGCCGGTTGGCCCCGCGCCTCCGTAATGCAGGGGGCGGTGATCGAGATGGCGAAGAAGGTCGAGCAGGGGTTGTCCTATGACGGGTGAAACATCCGCGGCCGCGATGGTCGGTGCCATGACCGGCAAGGCGGCGCTCGTCACCGGTGCGGCGTCTGGCCTTGGCCGGGCGACGGCGATCGCCCTGGCGCAGGCGGGGGCGGTGCTCTGCCTTGTCGATATCAATGCGGATGGTCTTGAGGAAATAGCGGGCCAGGTCCGAGCGCTGGGCGGGCAGGCCGTGATCCATGCCGCCAATCTCGCGGAGGTCGCGCAATGCGAGGCGGCTGTGGCGGTGGCCGTCCAGGCCTTTGGCCGCCTCGATGCGCTCTGCAATGTCGCCGGCCTGATCAGCTTTTCCCATAGCGCGCAGATGCCGGTGGTCGACTGGGACCGGACGATCGCCGTCAACCTGAGCGCGCCCTTCCACCTCAGCCGGACCGCCATTCCCCATCTGCTCGAAAGGGACGGCGCGATCGTCAACGTCGCGTCTTCGGCGGCGTTTATCGGGGAGGCCTATGCCGCCGCCTATTGCGCCAGCAAGGCGGGGCTCATCGGCATGACCAAGGCGATGGCGATGGAATATATGCACCAGCCCATCCGCATCAACGCGGTGGCGCCCGGCGGCATGGCGACGAACATCGCCGCCAGTCTGAAAATGCCGGAGGGCGCCGACATGGCCCTCATCAAGCGCTTCTCGGGGATGCGCGGGCTGGTCGAGACCGGCGACGTCGCCGCGATGATCGCGCATCTCGCGTCCGATGCCGGGCGCGCGTTCCACGGCGCCTGCGTGACCATGGATCGCGGCATCACGGCGGGCTGAAAATGGCCCGGCCCATTCGGGAAGATGGAAGGCAGAAGATGATCAGGACGGGATTTATCGGCCTCGGCAGCCAGGGCGGCCCGATGGCGCGCCGCATGGTGGAGGCGGGCTATCCGCTCGCGCTCTGGGCGCGTCGGCCCGAGGCGTTCGAGCCCTATCGCGATACCATGGCGACCTTCGCCGATTCGGTCGCGACGCTGGGCGCGCAGGCCGATCATGTCGGCATCTGCGTGGTGGACGATGCGGGCGTGCAGGCGGTCTGCGCGAACCTCATTCCCGCCATGGCGCCGGGCAGCCGCATCGCCATCCATTCGACCGTCCACCCGCAGACCTGCGTCGCGCTGGCGGAGCAGGCGGCGGCGCGCGGCATTGCGCTGATCGATGCGCCGGTCAGCGGCGGCGGTCCGGGCGCGGCGGCCGGGACGCTCACCGTGATGGTCGGCGGGGATGCGGACGCCGTCGCCGCCGCCCGGCCGGTGTTCGAGAGCTTTGCCGGATCGATCTTCCATCTGGGCGGTGTCGGTGCGGGGCAGCTTGCCAAGCTCGTCAACAATGCGCTGATGGCCGCTCACATGGGGCTGGCGCAGCAGGCCCTCGATGCGAGCGCGGTGCTGGGCATCGACCGGCAGGCCTTTGCCGATCTGGTCCGCTCCAGCAGCGGCCGCAGCTTCGGTTTCGAAGTCGCCGCGCGCCTGCCGCAGCCCTCGGCCTTCGCGCATGGCGCAAAGCTGCTGGCGAAGGATGTCCGCCTGCTCGGCGACGTGCTCGGCCTTCATCCCGCCGCCCGCCTCTTCGATGCGGTCGCGACGCCATTTCTCGATCTCGCACAGCAATGACGGGTACCGGCCCATCCCTTTTCGGAGACACGCCATGACATTTTCGATCGATCAGTTCCGCCTCGACTGCAAGGTGGCGGTCGTCACCGGCGCAGGGGGGCGCGGCAACAGTATCGGCCGTGCCTATGCGCTCGGCCTCGCCGCCGCCGGCGCTTCGGTCGTGGTCGCCGACATCAACGGGGACGGCGCGAAGGCCGTCGCCGACGAGATCATCGACCGTGGCGGCGCCGCGATCGCCGCCACGGTCGACATCACCCGGCCGGATTCGGTCGTGGCGATGGTCGAGACGGCAGGCGCGGCCTTTGGCGGGGTCGACATATTGGTGAACAACGCCGCGCTGATGGCGGAACTTGGCTCCCTGCAGGCGGCGGACGTCCCGCTGGAGGAATGGAACCGGATCATGAACGTCAATGTGACGGGCGCGCTGCTCTGCGCGCAGGCCGTCATCCCGGCGATGCGGGCGCGGGGCGGCGGCCGCATTATCAACCAGGTGTCGGGTGGCGCCTTTCCCGCGATCTCCGTCTATGGCATCAGCAAGCTCGCGCTGCTGGGGCTGACGACCACGCTCGCCCGCCAGTTGGGGCGCGAGGGTATTGCGGTCAACGCGATCGCGCCGGGCAACACCACCAGCGATGCCGGCAAGCTGCTGACCCCGGACGATTCGCCCTTCATCAAATTCCTCGAGATGAATGTCGCGATGCGGGTGCGGGGTACGCCCGACGAACTGGTCGGGACGCTGCTGCTGCTCTGCTCGCAGGCCGGCAGCTGGATCACGGGGCAGGTGATGCATGTCGATGGCGGCTGGGTGCTGCGCCCCTGAACCGCCGGGCGCGCGCAATGTCGGCCATTGAAACGCGGCCGGAAGTTCCGCAAAAGGCCGGCATTGCGCGCCCCAATGGGACGTTCGGGGCAGGTACATGACGGAGGCAGGGATCATCGACAATCGGGCCACCGACTCAAGTGCTACCGCCGCCCAGGCGCCGACACCGAACGGGCTCGTCAATGCGACGGCGGCGCAGCTGCGCGACCTGATCCTGGCGCAGCCGCCGGACGTCCTGATCGGATCGCTGCCCGATCTGGCGCGGCTGCTGGGTGTCGGCACGGCGACGGTGCAGCAGGTGGCGCGCGTGCTCGAGCATGAGGGGCTGCTGAAGGTGCGGCGCGGTCCGGGCGGCGGCTATTTCGGCGCGCGGCCGGATGCGGCGGCGCTGGAGCGCTCGGTCGCCACCTATTTGCGGGTGCGCGGGTCGGACGACTATGAAGCGCTCGACATGATGACCCTGCTCGATTGCGAGCTGATGCCGGCGGCCGCCCGCTGCGCTGATCCCGCCCTGCTTGCCGAACTGCGCCTGTTGCAGGACCGGATCGATGGTTGCCAGACGAGCGAGCGGCGCCTTGCCTTCGAAGATGATTTGCACGCGATCCTGTTCAGGATGGTCGACAAGCCGCTGATGGAGCTGCTCGCCAATGTCGCCATGCGCTACTATCGCAGCGCGCCCATCCCCCGGATCTTCGATGGCGAGGAGGGATTCGCCGCCTGGATGCGATGGCGGCGCCAGATTACCGACGCGATCCTGGCGCAAGACCCCGAACTTGCGCGCTTCGAGGCCGAGCGGCACCGCCGCGACCTGTTGAAGCGCGTCGGCAAGCGGGGCTGATCCTTCTCGCCCTAGCCCTCTTGCTCCTCACGCCCTAGATAGGCGGCATGTCCGGCCCGCAATCCCCCGATCGTTTCAACGAAGACAACGCCACCTTCACCGTCCGCGGCGCCGGCGCGCCCGATCTGGATGCCGGGGTGGAGGCGATCCGCACCGTGCTCAAGACGCTGCCGACGCGGCCCGGCGTCTACCGGATGCAGGATGCGCGCGGCGATGTGCTCTACGTCGGCAAGGCGCGGGCGCTGCGCAATCGCGTGACCAACTATACGCAGGTTGACCGGCTCTCCAACCGCCTCCGCCGCATGGTGTCGCAGACGCGATCGATGACGATCGTCACCACCAATAACGAGGCGGAGGCGCTGCTGCTGGAGGCGCAGCTGATCAAGCGCTTCAGGCCGCCCTATAATGTGCTGCTGCGCGACGACAAAAGCTTCCCCTTCATCCTGCTGCGCGAGGATCACGCCTTTCCGCGCGTGCAGAAGCATCGCGGCGCGCGCAAGACGAAGGGGCGCTATTATGGCCCGTTCGCCAGCGCCGGATCGGTAACGCGCACCATCAACGCGCTTCAGAAGCTGTTCCTGCTGCGCAGCTGCACCGACAGCTTCTTCGCCAACCGATCGCGGCCCTGTCTGCTCTACCAGATCAAGCGCTGTTCGGCGCCCTGTGTCGGCCGGATCGACGACGATGCCTATGCCGAGCTGGTGCAGGATGCGCAGGATTTCCTGGGCGGCAAGTCGACCAAGGTGCAGCAGAAGCTGGGCGCGGCGATGGAGGTCGCGGCAGAGTCGCTGGATTTCGAGCAGGCCGCCGTGCTGCGCGACCGGTTGAAGGCGCTGACCTTCATCCAGGGGTCGCAGGCGATCAATGCCGAGGGGCTGGGTGACGCGGATATCTTCGCGCTCGCGGCGAAGGGCGGGGCGATGTGCATCCAGGCCTTCTTCATTCGCGGCGGGCAGAATTGGGGGCATCGCAGCTTCTTCCCCGTCCACACCGCCGAGGTGGCGGAGGATGAGGTGCTGGCCAGCTTCATGGCGCAATTCTACGAGGAGGTGCCGCCGCCCAGGCTGGTGCTGGCCGATCGTCCGCCGGCGGAATGCGAGCTGATGGCGCAGGCGCTGACCGAGCGGGTAGGCAGCAAGGTACGCATAGAGGTGCCGCAGCGCGGCGACCGCATGAAGCTGATCCGGCAGGCGCAGCGCAATGCGGTGGAGGCGCTGGAGCGGCGGCTGGCGGAAACGACGACCCAGGCGAAGGTGCTGGACCGCATGGTCGAGGCGTTCGGGCTCGACGGCGTGCCGGACCGTATCGAGGTGTATGACAACAGCCATATCCAGGGCGCCCATGCACTGGGCGCGATGGTCGTCGCCGGGCCGGAGGGCTTCCGCAAGAACGCCTATCGCAAGTTCAACATGAAGAACCCGGAAACCTCGAACGACGATTTCGCGATGATGCGGGAGATGTTCGAGCGGCGCTTCGGGCGCGCGCAGCGGGAAGACCCGGATCGCGACAGCGGCGAATGGCCGGACCTCGTGCTGATCGACGGCGGCAAGGGGCAGCTCTCTGCCGCGCGCGCGATCCTCGAGGAGATGGGCATCGAGGATGTCTGCATGATCGGCATCGCCAAGGGGCCGCATCATGGCCGCGAGGGGCGCGAGGTGTTCCACCTGATGGACGGGCGGGAGATCATCTTCCCGCTCAACGATCCGGTGCTCTTCTACCTGCAGCGGCTGCGCGACGAGGTGCATCGCTTCGCCATCGGCGCGCATCGCGACAAGCGCAGCAAGGCGATCACCGTCAGTACGCTGGACGAGGTGCCGGGCATCGGGCCGGCGCGGAAGAAGGCGCTGCTGATGCATTTCGGTACGGCCAAGGCGGTGCGCAGCGCGTCGCTGGAAGACCTGCGGCGCGCGCCTGGCGTGTCGACCGCTGTGGCGCAGCAGGTCTATGATTATTTCCACGGCTGAGGGCGCAGGAGAGGATTGGCGCGGGTGCTCCCCAAAGCGTGGACGGGCAACAAATATTGATCCGCCGCGCTAATATTCCCGTTGCAATTGCAAAATTGCCGAACATCCTCTATATGGATGTTGTTGACGTCGTTTATGACGATCTGTGATCCTTCCGGCATATGCGCATAAAGAGCGCAGGAATTGCGGAAGGTCTGAATCCAAAGCATCTGCTTTCTTCAGTTCATGGCTCTCAAACAGTGGCTTGACCGGAGGCTTCATCGTCATGGGACGATGGGCTCTGCAACTTTATGTGGCGGATGACCCGCCAAGGATTTCATGCATAATATCACTCACTCTACCCGTACCATTCTGACCCTCCCCTTCGACCGTTCGTCGCCTCGTGCAGCCGCCAAGAGCCGGCCCGTCGCGACATTGTCGAGCAGGGAGCTGCAACAGATCGTGGCCGACATTCTCGGCTGACCAACACACCAGGCAGGGCACCCGCCCCGCCTGGTGTTTTCATTTTCGCACAACGTATTTTTACCACCGGGCAGGAGCACAGCCACAATGAGCAGGGAAATCGTCAAGCCGTTCTTGATCACGAAGGATGAAGAGGGAAGCTATCGGCTGACCGTGCGCGACACGCGCTTCAATTCGCAGGGCTATCCCATCGTGACCGCAAGGCTGCAGGACGAACTGTTCAAGACCGCTTCCGCCGCGAAGGCGCATGCCCGCGAGCATTTCGGTGCCGAAACCGGGCAGTACGCGACCAAATAAGGCGCTGCCGAAAAACGGAACGGGCGGTGGAGCATTGCTGTTCCCGCCCGTTACCCTTGTGCCGACGGGGAGCATTTCGATGGGGCACTTAGCCACACATCAGAACCGTTCGGGCTGAGCTTGTCGAAGGGCTGTTCTTCTTCGCAACAAGAACAGCCCTTCGACATTTGAACGAGGCGCGCCCCTTGTTCAAACAGGGCGAACGGGAAAAAGTGATCTCGATGAGAAGCGAGATGCTCAGAATATCTGCGATGTTCGGCCGTGGCGCTGCTGAAGCAAGCCCGCCGCCGCCCGCCCCCCGCATTCTCTCTCGCTCCACGAAAAACTACACCCTGATCGCCGCTTTCGACTAAAGTCGAGGGGGAAGGGGGCGGCCCGAGCGCCTATTGAGCCGCCCATGGCCCGCAGGAGGCCCCTTTGGAGTGGATGCCGGCAATACCCGTCGAGGAGAGCCTGTCGTGTCCAGCCGTATCGCCAACCCCGCCCTTGCCGCGCGCGTCATCAGCGCCGAGGACGCTGCCGGCTTCATCAGCGACGGCATGACCGTGGGGATGAGCGGCTTTACCGGATCGGGCTATCCCAAGGCGGTGCCGATGGCGCTCGCCAGCCGGATCGAGCGGGAGCATGCCGCCGGCCGTCATCTTCGCGTGAAGGTGTGGACCGGCGCATCGACTGGCCCGGAGCTGGACGGCGCGCTGGCGCGTGCCGACGGCATCGAACTGCGCCTGCCCTATAACAGCGATCCCATCGCCCGCGAGCGGATCAACCGGGGCGAGATGAACTATCTCGACATGCACCTGTCGCAAGTCGCGCCGATGGCGTGGCAGGGCTTCCTGGGCGAACTGGACGTCGCGGTGGTCGAGGTGTCGGGCATCCGCGAGGACGGATCGCTGATCCCGTCATCGTCCATCGGCAACAACAAGACCTGGCTGGACCGGGCGAGCCGCGTGATCCTGGAGGTCAACAGCTGGCAGAACCCGGCGCTGGAGGGGATGCACGACATCTATTATGGCACTGCGCTGCCGCCGCATCGCGTGCCGATCCCGCTCGTCCGCGCCGACGACCGCATCGGCCAGCCCTATCTGCGCTGCGATCCCGATAAGATCGTCGGCATCGTCGAGACCGACGCGCCCGATCGCAACGCGCCCTTTGCCGCGCCGGATGCGACGGCCCATGCCATCGCCGGCCACCTGCTGGAATTCCTGTGCCATGAAGTGGGCAGGGGCCGCCTGCCACCCTCGCTGCTGCCGTTGCAATCGGGCGTGGGCAATATCGCCAACGCCGTGCTCGCGGGGCTGCTCGACAGCCCGTTTGAGAATATGGTCGCCTATACCGAGGTGATCCAGGACGGGATGCTGGACCTGTTGGCATCGGGCAAGCTGCGCATGGCGTCGGCCACCGCATTCTCGCTCAGCCCGGAAGCCTCGGCGGCGCTCAATGCTGACATGCACCGCTTCAGCGACAAGATGATCCTGCGCCCGCAGGAGATCAGCAACCATCCCGAGCTGATCCGCCGGCTCGGCTGTATCGCCATAAACGGCCTGATCGAGGCGGACATCTACGGCAATGTGAACTCCACCCATGTCATGGGATCGCGGATCCAGAACGGCATCGGCGGATCGGGCGATTTCGCGCGCAATGCCTATCTGTCGATCTTCGTCACGCCATCGACGGCCAAGGGCGGCAAGATTTCCGCCATCGTGCCGCATGTCAGCCATGTCGACCACATCACGCAGGACGTGCAGGTGATCGTGACGGAACAGGGGCTGGCCGACCTGCGCGGCCTCTCGCCGAAGCAACGGGCCGAGGTGGTGATCGAGCGCTGCGCCCATCCCGACTATCGCCCGCAACTGCGCGACTATTATCGCCGCGCGCGTGATGGCTCCTATGGCCAGCAGACGCCGATGCTGCCGGGCGAGGCGCTGGCATGGCACCAGCGGTTCATCGATACGGGAACGATGCGGGCCTGATCCATCCCTTCCCGGTTAACCATCGGCGCTAACCGGATTCTATTCTTCCTCCGGCATAGGCATCCCTGATCTTTATCGGGAGACGCCCCATGCGCCATCGCCTTGCCCTGATGTTTATGCCGCTGACGTTGCTTGCCGCGATGTCCGTCACGGTGCCCGTACAGGCGCGGCAGGTGACGGTGATCCAGCCGCTTACGGTCTCGGCGACGCAGGGGCTGAAGATCACCGGCATGGACGTGACCTTCGGCGAGACGTTCCGTAAGGAGCAGGAGGAAAGCGACGCCAAGGCCGCGTGCAAGCGGGCGGCGGCGGGCCTGCCCGCGCTCGACCCCGCAAGTTATCCCTCCGGGCCGCAACCCCCGGAAGCCTATGATACATTGCCCTTCAAGCAGATGTTTCCGCTGGTCATGCGCGACGTGACGAAGGACTGGGGGCTCGATCATGGCCGCCCCGTCACGCTGCGGATCACGCTGGAACGGCTGAAGACCGCGGACGCCGCGATAGCCATCCTGCTCGCGCCGAGCGCCGATGTGCTGGACGGCACGGTGCAGGTGCTGGACACCGCGACGGCAGCGCCGCTCGGCAGCTTCCGCGTCAGTGTCGTCAATGTGCAGGGCGGCTGGGCACAGATGCTGATGCGCGGCTGGGGCGTGCGCGAAAAGCTCGCCAAGGAATTCGGGCTGGAACTTTCGCGCCACCTTTCCGGACGGAGCAAGAAGCCCGCCTGAGGCTGAACCCCGCTCCGGCCGTTGGGGCTGGGCGTCCCGTAACCTGCTTCGCGATAATCGGCGGTTTCGTGTCGGGGCAAAGCGCTCTACGCCATGCCCATGTCTGTTCTGTCCACCCCCGCGATCGTCTGCGCCGTGCGCCATCATGGCGAACATGGCGCGATCGCGCGGCTGATGACGCCGGACGATGGCCTGCTGCCCGGCTATGTGCGCGGGGGCCGTTCGCGGGCGATGCGGCCGGTGCTGTTGCCGGGCAATGCGGTGCAGGCGGACTATCGCTGGCGGACGGAGGAGCAGCTTGCCGGGCTCACGGTGGAACTGGCGCACAGCCGCGCACCGCTGCTCGCCGAGCCGTTGCCGGCAGCCGCGATCGACTGGACCTGCGCGCTCACGGCCGCCGCATTGCCGGAAGCCAATGCCTATCCTGCACTGTACGAGGCGCTCGACGGCGTGCTGGGCGCGGTGGAAGCGGCACCGGCCGCGCGCGGGTGGGCGGCGGCCCTGATTCGCTATGAACTGCTGCTGCTCGCGGAATTGGGCTTCGGCCTTGACCTGTCGGACTGCACCGTCACCGGGACGCAGGACGATCTGGCCTTTGTCAGCCCGAAGAGCGCGGCCGCCGTCAGCCGGGCTGCAGCTGTGGGCTATGAGGCGCGCCTGCTGCCGCTGCCGGCCTTCCTGGTCGTCGGCGGGCAGGCGGAGGATTGGGCGGCTATCCTGGACGGCCTGCGGCTGACCGGGCATTTTCTCGAACGATCGGTGCTGACCGACCGGCGGGCCGATGTGCTCGCAGCGCGCGAACGACTGACCGATCGGCTCAAAAGAGCGGTTGCCTAACCCGGCCGGCTTCTGCAAAGGCGATGCCCGTAAACCTGCCGTTCCCCTCCGCCCCGTGCCTGCGCCGGGGCCGTCCTTCATTCTCCATGGAGGGCAGGGCACGACAGGCCTTCCTGAGCGCGGCCCGATGGCCGAACGGATGATGAGGAAAGACCGGATATGTTGATCGCCCTTTTCCCCGGTGACGGGATCGGTCCCGAAGTGATTGCGCAGGCGCGCCGCGTGCTCGATGCGCTCGACATCGACGGCCTGACCTATGAGGAAGGGCTGGTCGGCGGGGCTGCATACAAGGCCAAGGGGCATCCGCTGCCGTCCGAGTCGCTGGATCTGGCGAAGCGCGCCGACGCGCTGCTCTTCGGCGCCGTTGGTGATCCCGATTGCGACTCCCTGGAGCGCCACCTGCGCCCGGAACAGGCGATCCTGGGCCTGCGCAAGGAACTGACGCTGTTCTCCAACTTCCGCCCGGCGAAGGTCTTCCCCGGACTGGCCGATGCCTCCGCGCTGCGCCCGGAGGTTGCCTCCGCCATCGACCTGCTGATCGTGCGCGAGCTGAACGGCGACGTCTATTTCGGCGAAAAGGGCATGCGCAAGACCGCTTCCGGCCTGCGCGAGGGCTATGACATCATGTCCTATAACGAGGACGAGGTCCGCCGTATCGCCCATAGCGCCTTCGTCGCGGCGCAGGCGCGTCGCCGCAAGCTCTGCTCGGTGGACAAGGCGAACGTGCTGGAAACATCGCAGCTGTGGCGCGACGTGGTGATCGAGGTGTCCAAGGACTATCCCGATGTCGAGCTGACCCACATGTATGTGGACAATGCCGCGATGCAGCTGGTGCGCAACCCCGGCCAGTTCGACGTGATCGTGACCGGCAACCTGTTCGGCGACATCCTTTCCGATCAGGCGAGCATGTGCGTGGGGTCCATCGGCATGCTGGCGTCGGCCGCGCTCGATGTGAACAGCAAGGGCCTGTACGAGCCGATCCACGGCAGCGCGCCGGACATCGCCGGGCAAGGCAAGGCCAATCCGCTGGCGGCGATCCTCTCCGCCGCGATGATGCTGCGCTACTCGCTGGGCCTGCCCGAAGCGGCCGACCGGATCGAATCGGCGGTGGACAAGGCGCTTGAGGCCGGCGCGCGCGGCCCCGATCTGGGCGGCACGATGACGACGAGCGCAATGGGCGACGCGGTTCTCGCAGCGCTCTGAGGCGCTGTCCGGCCGGCGTCACTGCCGGCCGGCAACTGCCGGCGGCCTTCTTACCTGATGTTAATGCTCGCCTGCTTATCTGGCGGGACGGAACAACAGCGTTTGCAGGGTCGTGGGACAGTGAACAGGGACTTGGTGGCGGATCACGATGCCCTACGGCGGATGATGCGGGAATATGCCGCGATGCTGGACGCCGGCAAGCCGGAGAGCATGCATGATCTCTCGCGGCAGCGGATCGCCTTTTCGCAGCGCTTCCGTGCCCATATGGCAGCCGAATATGAGCTGGTGACGGCCTGGAGCGAAGTGGATGCCTCCGCTCGTGTCGCGCAGGTCACCCGGACCTTCTCCGAAGGCATCCGCCGGATCTTCATGGACTACAGCCAGCATATCAAGGACTGGACCCCCGACCGGATCGGTGCCGATTGGGCGGGCTATCGCCGCGCCGTGCTTGGGCTGCAGCGGCAGCTGGCCGACCATATGGCATGGGAGGAGCGAGAGCTTCACCCTGTCGCCGTGCCGGTGGTGAGCACGCCGGAAACATTCCGCAAGGCGAGCTGAAGGGCAAGCCAGCCAATCCGTCGGCAATGGCTCTGTTGACGGGCCGGATGCGCTCCTATTGCCCGATGGCGCACACCGCGCATTGGGTGACAGAGATAATGACCGATTTCACGCTTTCCTCGCTGCGGGCCGCCGCCGGCATGGTGCATGCGCAGGTGCCGCCGACGCCGCAATATGCCTGGCCGCTGCTCGGGCAGCGTGCCGGCTGCGACCTCTGGGTCAAGCATGAGAACCATACGCCGACCGGCGCCTTCAAGGTGCGCGGGGCGATCACCTATATCGACTGGCTGCGTCGCACCCACCCGGACGTGCAGGGCATCATCACCGCGACGCGCGGCAATCACGGGCAGGCACAGGTGCGCGCAGCGAAGGCCGCCGGGCTTTCCGCCACCATCGTCGTGCCCCATGGCAACGCGCTGGAAAAGAATGCTGCGATGCGCGCATTCGGGGCGATCCTGATCGAGCATGGCCATGATTTCGACAGCGCGAAGGCGCATGCGCTGGCGCTCGCCGAGCGCGACGGCCTGTTCATGGTGCCGGCCTATCATGACGAGCTGGTGCGCGGCGTGGCGAGCTATGGGCTGGAGCTGTTCGACGCGGTGCCGGATCTGGACACCGTCTATGTGCCCGTGGGATGCGGGTCTGGCCTGTGCGGCACGATCGCGGCGCGAGACGCGCTGGGCCTGAAGACCAGGGTTGTCGGCGTCGTTTCCGCCCATGTCGACGCGGCGAAGCGCTCTTTCGAGGCGGGCCGGCTGCTCCCCAGCTCTACCGCCTACACCTTTGCCGATGGCGTTGCCGTCTGCACGCCGGTCCAGGCGGCGCTTGACTATTATGGGTCGCGGGCCGACCGCTTCGTGGCCGTGACCGACGACGAGGTGGCGCAGGCGATCCGCATCTACTGGCAGGATACCCACAATCTTGCCGAAGGCGCCGGCGCGGTCGCGCTGGCGGCGCTGTTGCAGGAAAAAGACGTGATGGCGGGGAAGAAGGTTGCGGTGATTCTGTCTGGCGGTAATTGCGACATGGCACAGGCGGCGGAGATTCTGGCCGGGGGCACCCCGCAGGTTCGTCCGCAGGCTTTGGACGCACAGTTATTACGGGCAAAGGCATCATGAAAAGATATTCTGGTCAGGACCGCAGCATCACCGCCAACTGGCGCCCGGCAACGCTGGCCGTGCGCGGCGGCACCGCGCGGTCGGAATGGGGCGAAACGTCGGAAGCGCTCTTCCTGACGTCCGGCTACAGCTATGAGCGGGCGGAAGACGCGGCGGCGCGCTTTGCCGGCGAGCAGCAGGGCATGACCTATTCGCGCCTGCAGAACCCGACGGTCGAGATGCTGGAACAGCGCATCGCCCTGCTGGAAGGCAGCGAAGCCTGCCGCGCGACCGCCACCGGCATGGCGGCGATGACCGCCGCGCTCTTGTGCCAGCTGCAGTCGGGCGACCATGTCGTCGCCGCCAAGGCAGCCTTCGGGTCTTGCCGCTGGCTGACCGACACGCTGCTGCCCAAGTTCGGCATCGAGACCACGACGATCCACGCGCCCGACGTCGATGCGTGGAAGGTGGCGATCCGCCCCAATACCAAGGTCTTCTTCTTCGAGACGCCGGCCAACCCGACGATGGACATCGTCGACCTCGCGGCGGTGTGCGCCATCGCGCGGGAACATGGCATCACCAGTGTCGTCGACAACGCCTTTGCCTCGCCGGCGCTGCAGCGTCCGATGGATTTCGGCGCGGATGTCGTCGCCTATAGCGCGACCAAGATGATGGACGGGCAGGGCAGGGTGCTCGCCGGCGCCGTCTGCGGTACGGAAGAGTGGATCAACGGCACGCTGCTGCCCTTCCACCGCAATACCGGGCCGACGCTTTCCGCCTTCAATGCCTGGGTGGTGCTGAAGGGGCTGGAGACGCTCGACCTGCGTATCCAGCGGCAGAGCGAGAATGCGCTGAAGGTCGCCCGCTTCCTGGAAGGCCGCGTGGCGCAGGTGAAATATCCCGGCCTTGAAAGCCATCCCCAGCACGATCTCGCCATGGCGCAGATGAAGGCCGCCGGGCCGATCTTCGCCATCCATACCGGCGGTGGCCGCAAGGAGGCGCATGGCCTGCTCAATGGCCTCAACCTCATCGACATCAGCAACAATATCGGCGATTCGCGCTCGCTGATGACGCATCCGTCCTCGACCACCCATTATGGCATGACCGAGGATGCACGGCTGGAAGTGGGCATCACCGAAGACATGCTGCGCCTGAATGTCGGGCTGGAAGATCCGCAGGACCTGATCGATGATCTTGATCGGGCATTGACTGGCATCGGTCTCTAGGCGCATTCGGACAGGGTGAACGCATTCTTCCCCTCCGCTCAGACGACCCGTGACATCACGGTGCGGGTCGCCGTGAGCTTTTTGCCCGAACAGTCGGAGCCGGATCGGGGCCGCTGGTTCTGGGCCTATCATATCCGCATCGAGAATCATGGCGATCATCCGGTGCAGCTGCTCACGCGCCGCTGGCTGATCACCGACGGTCGCGGGGCGCAGCACAAGGTCGAGGGTGAAGGCGTGGTCGGCGAGCAGCCGGTGGTGCAACCTGGCAAGTCCTATGATTATGTGTCCGGCTGCCCGCTGGCGACGCCGACAGGCGCGATGGAGGGCAGCTATCATATGCTGGGCAATGACGGCCGGACCTTCGAGGTGGCCATTCCCCGTTTCGCGCTGATCGCGCCGGCGGTGGCTGAATGAAGCGGACCCATTTGCCGCTCAACGGCCTGCGCGTGCTGGATGCGGCTGCGCGCCATCTGAGTTTTACCCGCGCGGCCGACGAACTGGCGGTGACGCCCGCTGCCGTCGGCCAGCAGATCCGGGCGCTGGAGGACATGCTGGGCGTCGTCCTCTTCCGCCGCACGCCCAAGGGGCTGGAGCTGACGCCGGAGACCGAGGCGGGGCTGGACGCGCTGCGTTCGGGCTTCCTGCAGTTCGAGGAAGCGGTCCGGGCGATGCAGGCGGGCCAGTCCAGCCTGTCGCTGACCATTGCCGCGCCGCGCGACATCAGCGCGCGCTGGCTGCAGGCGCGGCTTGCCGACTATGCGAAGGACAAGTCCGACCTGCATTTCTCGCTGATCGCCGCCGACGATGCGCTGGATTTCACCGAGGCCAATCTCGACATCGCCCTGCGCCTGACCGATGGCCCCGGCGAGCATGAGGGCGTGCGGCTGGGCGACACGCAGTTCGTGACGGTGGAGGCGGCCGGTGGCGGGCCGCAGGCGCGGATCGAGTGGCCCGGATGCCCGGCGGGCGACTTGCCCGTCATCATGCGGGTCGCCGATGGCGGCCTTGCGATCGAGGCGGCAGCCAACGGCTTCGGGCAGGCGAGCGTACCCGCGTTGCTGGTGGCGCGCGACCTGGCGGAAGGGCGCGTGCGGCAAGTGGGTGAAGCCAGCGACGGTGCGCGCGGCTACTGGCTGATCGCGCCCCTGCCGCAATGGCGACAGAAGAAGGTCAAGGCACTGGTCGAGGCGCTGACCGCCTGAGGCGCGATCTCCGGCGACGAAGGTCGCGGGCGTCGGAGCTTCAAATCTTGATCAGACCTGTTCGCCCTGAGCGTGTCGAAAGGCCGCCTCCCTTTTGAAGAAGGTAGGGCTTCGACAGGCTCAGTCCAAACGGAGAAAAGCGATCTCGATCAAAAGCGAGATAGCCTCGAGGATCCGAAACTCTATTCGTGCGGGAAGAGCGCCTGGTTCAGCCGCTCGGTCACTTCCGCGATCGGTTCCGTCACCGTGACGCTGCGTCCCTCGCCGAAGCGGATGCGCGTGCCGTCAGAGACGGAAGAGACGAATGTGACCTGGCTGGCATTGACCGAGGTTTCACAACGATCCGCACCAACGAACATGACCATCATGGCGATCTCTCCTATATTTTATGGACAGGCAGCTTAGCGCGTCGTGCGGGACAGGCCAGCAATTTCGGCGCGGCCCGGATCGCGGGGGGCTGTGTTGCGGCGGCCGTGGACATCCGACGCCGCCTGGCGCTATCGCGTCAGGCGGCGATTTCGTTGGTGATGAGCTTGAGTTCGCTTGCTGGCGGGCTGCTCTTGTGGGTGAAGCGCCCGTGGATCTGACCGCCGGCTGCAATGGTGATGCGTTCATAGCGCACGTCCCCGGTGATCTTCGCCGTGGCTTCCACCACCAGCTCGTCCGCGTCGATCGACCCGTCTATCAGCCCCGCCAGGCGCGCGCTCCTAGCCGTGACATGGCCGATGATATGGCTGTCCGGCCCCTGCACCAGCGCGGCACAGGTGATGTCGCCCTCCACCCTGCCATCGATATGCAGGTCGACAGAGGCGGCGATGTTGCCGCTGACCGTCACGTCGCCGCCGATCAGCGAGAAGGGTGTATGCCTAGCCCCGGTTGCCGATTTCGGCGAAGCGCTGCTTGGCGATCTGCTGGACTTGGAGAACATCGCGGTCAGCCTCCAGGAAGCGGCGAGGGTTGATGGGGGCGCCGTTCATGCGCACTTCGAAATGCAGATGGGTGCCGGTCGAGCGGCCGGAGGAGCCCATGCGGGCGATCTGGTCGCCGCGCGCCACCTTCTGGCCGACGCGGCTGTTGAAGCCGGAAAGATGGCCATAGCGGGTCATCAGGCCATTGCCATGCTCGACCTCGACGACATTGCCATAGCCCTGGCGCTGGCCGACATAGCTGATGCGCCCGCTGGCGGCGGCCAGGATCGGCTGCCCATAGGCGCCAGGAAAATCAAGCCCGGCGTGGAAGGCGGCGCTGCCGTTGAAGGGATCGCGGCGATAGCCATAGGAGCTGGAGAGCATCGGCGTCGCGGTCGGCTTGCCGGAGGGGATGGCGACAAGGCCGTTTTCCAGCGCGTTGAGCCGGGTGAGGGCGCTGGCGAGCTGGGTGAACTCTTTCGTCAGCGCATCGCGGTCGCCGTCCCAGGGGACAAAGGGACCGCCCTGCGCCATGCCGCGCGAGCGGCGGGCGATCTGATCGGGATTGAGGCCGAAGCTGCGGATGGCATCCTCGGCCTTCTTCGTGCGGCTGGCGACGGCGCCGCCAAGCAGGCGGGCGAAGCGCAACTGGCGCTGCTCGACCGTGAGCAATCCCTTCGCTTCCGGTCCGGCGGCGCTGATCTTCTTCGCCTCTCCATCGGACTGCTTCGCGCCGTCCTGATTTGCAGCGGCAGCGGGTCGCCCCACCACCGCCCGAGCATCCGGTTGCGACCCGAAGTTGCTCTTATACAATTCCTCCAGAAAATCCTGGCGGGATTTCAGATCCTGCGCGATGTCGTCGACCGACGCGCCATAGGCCTTCACGCGCTGCGCCTTGCCGGCGATCTCCGCGCCTTTCCGGCTGAGAGCGGCCTGCTGCGCGGCGATATCGGCCCGGTTCATCAGCATCGACGCCGTGGCGCCGGCCGATCCCGCGACCAGAGCCACGACCAGCGCCGCTGCCGCCACCTGTGTCTTGCTGCCGATGCGAATGAAGCGCACGCGCCCTTCGCTCCGCAGGAAGATTTCCTGTTCCGCAAACAAGGCGACGGCACCGGTCCTGAGGCCGGCCATCGCCGTTCCAATTTTATTGATCACCGCGAACCCGATTTATGTTTCTATCGAGTCGAGGCGTTATCAAACCTTTGCAGGGCGCGCGAATCGCACTGGTCGGACTCGGGGCGAATCGAACAGCGGGCGCGACGAAACGATTGACGTGTCGCTTGGTTCCGCCGGGATATCCGAAAAAACTGCAGCTATCTCATTTTCGATAGCCGGTTGTTTTCGAATCCGTTCGTCAGATGATCCGCGTCGACAAGGCAACGACCAGAGCGATGGCGCTCCAGAGGCCGACCGAGACCAAGCCGGCCAGCATAAGCCCGCGACAGACATCCGAAGCCTGCGTCGGCACCAGGCCGTCTGACTGCAGATAGCGATTCACCATAGCCTCATCCTCTCTCTTTTCTGTGGTCCCTTATATAGGTAGTCAGAAGTCACGCCAGTGTTGTCCCAACATGAACAACAGTTCATTAATCGGTCGGTTCCCAGGTTTGAAACGCACAGGCGCGGCGGGCTCGCGCCGCTTGACCGGGTGGCGGGGCATCGCTATAGCGCGCGCCTGTCCGACAAACCGGGCCGGAGACTCATGCTTCCGGAATCGCTGGCGGTCAGAACAGAGCTGAACATTGCCGGTGCTCATGCGGCTCCAGGGGTCTTTCGCGACCTCCGGGGCCATTGCCGTTGGAAACGACGGTGATGACGCGGTGGGTAGCGACAAAGTAACTGAAAAAGGTGAAGGGCTTCATGCCAACGATCAACCAGCTGGTCCGCAAGGGCCGCGAACCGCAGAAGGCCAAGTCTAAGGTCCCTGCAATGGAGGCGAACCCGCAGAAGCGCGGCGTTTGCACCCGCGTCTATACGACGACCCCGAAGAAGCCGAACTCGGCGCTCCGTAAAGTGGCCAAGGTTCGCTTGGTCAACCAGCGCGAAGTCATCACCTATATTCCAGGTGAAGGCCACAACCTGCAGGAGCACTCCGTTGTTCTGATCCGTGGCGGCCGCGTACGCGATCTTCCCGGTGTGCGTTACCACGTACTTCGCGGCGTTCTGGATACCCAGGGCGTCAAGGACCGCAAGCAGAGCCGTTCGAAGTACGGCGCCAAGCGTCCGAAGTAAGGGGAGACTAATAGCATGTCACGTCGTCGTCGCCCCGAAAAGCGGGTCATCCTGCCCGATCCCAAGTTCGGTGATCAGGTTCTTTCCAAGTTCATGAACAGCATCATGGAGGACGGCAAGAAGGCCGTCGCCGAGTCCATCGTTTACGGTGCGCTCGAAACCGTCGAGACCAAGTCCAAGAAGGATCCGGTCGCGATGTTCCATGACGCGCTCAACAATGTGAAGCCCGGTATCGAGGTTCGCAGCCGCCGTGTTGGTGGTGCGACCTATCAGGTCCCCGTCGAAGTGCGCCCCGAGCGCGCCCAGGCGCTGGCCATCCGCTGGCTGATCACTGCCGCGCGCAACCGCAGCGAGACCACCATGGCTGCCCGCCTTTCCGGTGAGCTGCTGGATGCTGCCAACAACCGCGGCAATGCAGTGAAGAAGCGTGAAGACACGCACCGGATGGCGGAAGCCAACCGCGCCTTCTCGCATTACCGCTGGTAAGCACTATATAGGGAGGCAAGGGCCGGGAACGGTCCTTGCCTCCCGAATACCGTTCGCCCTGAGCTTGTCGAAGGGCTGTGCTTCTTCTCTGGAAGAAAAAGCAGGGCTTCGACAAGCTCAGCCCGAACGGATTGAGATTTTCAGTCCTCAGGTTTGACCGCCGCACGACGGCAACGGAGTAACGATCATGGCCCGCAGCCATCCGCTCGAGAAATATCGCAATATCGGCATCATGGCGCACATCGACGCCGGCAAGACGACCACGACCGAGCGTATCCTCTACTACACCGGCAAGTCCTACAAGATCGGCGAAGTCCATGACGGCGCCGCCACGATGGACTGGATGGAGCAGGAGCAGGAGCGCGGCATCACGATCACGTCGGCCGCCACGACCTGCTTCTGGAACGATCACCGCATCAACATCATCGACACCCCCGGCCACGTCGACTTCACGATTGAAGTCGAGCGTTCGCTGCGCGTGCTCGACGGCGCGGTCGCTTGCTTCGACGGCGTTGCCGGCGTTGAGCCGCAGTCCGAAACCGTGTGGCGCCAGGCTGAGAAGTACAAGGTGCCCCGCATGTGCTTCGTCAACAAGCTTGACCGCACCGGCGCCAGCTTCGAGCGCTGCGTCAGCATGATCAAGGATCGCCTGGGCGCCCGCCCGCTGGTCCTGTACCTCCCGATCGGCATCGAAAGCGATTTCATCGGTCTCGTCGACCTCGTCCACGATCGTTCGATCATCTGGAAGAACGAAGCGCTGGGCGCCGAGTTCGCCTATGGCGAGATCCCCGACGACCTGAAGGACGCCGCAGCGACCGCCCGCTCGGAACTGATCGAGATGGCCGTCGAGCAGGACGACGACCTGATGGAAGCCTATCTGGAAGGCAATGAGCCGACCCCCGAGCAGCTCAAGGCGCTGATCCGCAAGGGTACGCTGAACTTCTCGTTCGTGCCGGTGCTCTGCGGCTCCGCATTCAAGAACAAGGGCGTCCAGCCCCTGCTCGACGCTGTTGTCGACTATCTGCCTTCGCCGCTCGACATTCCCGACGTTCAGGGCCTGAAGCTCGACGGCGTGACCCCGGACACCCGTCCGCCCGCCGACGACGCGCCGTTCAGCGCGCTCGCGTTCAAGATCATGAACGATCCCTTCGTCGGTACGCTGACCTTCGCCCGCATCTATTCGGGCAAGCTGGAAGCCGCCTCGTCCGTCACCAATTCGGTGAAGGACAAGAAGGAAAAGGTCGGCCGCATGCTGCTGATGCATGCCAACAGCCGTGAAGACATTCAGGAAGCGTTCGCGGGCGATATCGTCGCTCTCGCCGGCCTGAAGGAAACCACGACCGGCGACACGCTCTGCGCCACCAACGCGCCGATCATCCTTGAGCGCATGGAATTCCCCGAGCCCGTCATCGAGCTGTCGGTGGAACCCAAGACCAAGGCCGACCAGGAGAAGATGGGCGTCGCGCTCAACCGTCTCGCACGCGAGGATCCGTCCTTCCGCGTGTCGTCCGACGCCGAGAGCGGCCAGACCATCATCAAGGGCATGGGCGAACTTCACCTCGAAATCCTCGTCGACCGCATGAAGCGCGAGTTCAAGGTCGAGGCCAACGTCGGTGCGCCGCAGGTCGCCTATCGCGAATATCTCGCGAAGAAGGTCGACATCGACTACACCCACAAGAAGCAGTCGGGTGGTTCGGGTCAGTTCGGTCGCGTCAAGCTGACGGTCATCCCCGGCGAGCGTGGTTCGGGCTTCCAGTTCTTCGACGAGATCAAGGGCGGCAATATTCCCAAGGAATATATCCCCTCGGTCGAGAAGGGCATGCGCGAGACCGCTGAGTCGGGTTCGCTGATCGGCTTCCCGATCATCGACTTCGAGGTTCACCTGACCGACGGCGCCTACCATGACGTCGACTCGTCGGCGCTGGCGTTCGAAATCTGTGCCCGTGGCGCCATGCGCGAAGCGGCCCAGAAGTCGGGCATCAAGCTGCTCGAGCCGATCATGAAGGTCGAGGTCGTGACCCCGGAAGATTATCTGGGTGACGTCATCGGCGACATGAACAGCCGTCGTGGCCAGATCCAAGGCACCGACAGCCGCGGCAACGCCCAGGTCGTCGAGGCCATGGTGCCGCTGGCCAACATGTTCGGCTATGTGAACCAGCTGCGTTCCTTCACCCAGGGGCGTGCGCAGTATTCCATGCAGTTCTCGCACTATGACGAAGTGCCGCAGAACGTTGCCGACGAGGTCAAGGCGAAGCTCGCCTGAGGCTTTTAGCCCGTCGGCGCCGAAAGGCGCCGGTTGGGGCTTTATTTATGGAAAATTGCTGCTATGGACGCGCCTTCGCAAGGCGCGGCCTGGCGGTCAAACCCAGCTGTTTGAGACAAGAAGGTAGAGAGAAATGGCGAAAGCTAAGTTTGAGCGGACGAAGCCGCACTGCAACATCGGCACCATCGGTCACGTTGACCATGGCAAGACCTCGCTGACCGCAGCGATCACCAAGGTTCTGGCCGAGACTGGTGGCGCCACGTTCACCAGCTACGACAACATCGACAAGGCTCCCGAAGAGCGCGAGCGCGGCATCACCATCTCGACCGCACACGTCGAGTATGAGACCGAAGCGCGCCACTATGCGCACGTCGACTGCCCGGGCCATGCTGACTATGTGAAGAACATGATCACCGGTGCCGCCCAGATGGACGGCGCGATCCTGGTCGTTTCGGCCACCGACGGCCCGATGCCGCAGACCCGCGAGCACATCCTGCTCGCCAAGCAGGTCGGCGTTCCCCAGCTGGTCGTGTTCATGAACAAGGTTGACCTGGTCGACGACGCCGAGATCCTCGAGCTCGTTGAGCTGGAAATCCGCGAGCTGCTGTCGTCCTACGACTTCGACGGCGACAACATCCCCATCATTCCGGGTTCGGCTGTCGCTGCCCTGCAGGACAAGACCCCTGAGATCGGCCATGACGCCGTTCTGAAGCTGATGGCTGCTGTCGACAGCTGGATCCCGCAGCCGGAGCGTCCGGTCGACAAGCCCTTCCTGATGCCGATTGAGGACGTGTTCTCGATCTCGGGTCGTGGTACGGTTGTGACCGGCCGCGTCGAGACCGGCATCGTCAAGGTTGGCGAGGAAGTCGAGATCGTCGGCATCAAGGACACCCGCAAGACCACCGTCACGGGCGTTGAAATGTTCCGCAAGCTGCTCGACGAAGGTCGCGCAGGCGACAACATCGGCGCGCTGGTTCGCGGCGTTGGCCGTGAAGACGTTGAGCGTGGCCAGGTTCTGGCGAAGC
The DNA here is from genome assembly GCA_029167225.1 of Sphingobium arseniciresistens. Lineage (GTDB taxonomy): Bacteria > Pseudomonadota > Alphaproteobacteria > Sphingomonadales > Sphingomonadaceae > Sphingobium > Sphingobium arseniciresistens. Next base: position 624,729 of record JARFNK010000001.1, on the reverse strand, counting down.
CGGGTTCGGTTACGCCGCACACCGAGTTCGACGCAGAAGTGTACGTGCTGTCGAAGGACGAAGGTGGCCGTCACACGCCGTTCTTCGCCAACTATCGTCCGCAGTTCTACTTCCGCACCACGGACGTCACCGGTGAGGTCGTTCTCCCCGAGGGCACCGAGATGGTGATGCCGGGCGACAACGTGAAGCTGGGCGTGAAGCTCATCGCGCCGATCGCGATGGACGCTGGTCTTCGCTTCGCAATCCGTGAAGGCGGTCGTACCGTCGGCGCAGGGGTTGTCGGCACGATCACGAAGTAATATAGGCAGCGAGCCGCGCGAATCGGGTGATTCGCGCGGCCCTGTTTTTCACCGCCTCGGACCGGTCCTCGCCGGCTTGTAAAAGCTAGAGGATCACAAGAGGCGGTTTTGTTTTTGGCTCTTTCGCATCGGTAAGTTGGACATGGAAACGCAGAACATCCGCATTCGCCTCAAAGCCTTTGATCACCGCGTGCTCGATCAGGCCACCGGCGACATTGCAGATACCGCCCGCCGCACCGGCGCGCTCATTCGCGGTCCTATCCCGCTTCCGACGCGCATCGAAAAATTCACCGTGAACCGCGGCCCGCATGTCGACAAGAAGTCGCGCGAGCAGTTCGAAGTGCGCACCTACAAGCGTATGCTTGACATTGTGCAGCCGACGCCGCAAACGGTCGACGCGCTGATGAAGCTGGATCTGGCTGCCGGCGTAAACGTCGAGATCAAGCTCGCCTAAGGGCTGAGCAACGAGACAAGGGATACCGCACAGAAGTCTGTGGTCCTGGTCCCCCGTCGCTTTCGTTTTTCGGAAGCATCCAACCCGGACGGGGTGATCGAGCATTGGGTTGGCCCCGAGGGAGTTTCCCGAGGGGTTTTTTCGTTGGATACGCCCCCGACGGCAAAGGGAATTTTCCCGGCGCAGACAGGGGCCTCTATTGGGAGTAAGGATCATGCGCACTGGCGTGATCGCAAAGAAGGTCGGGATGACCCGCCTGTTTCAGGACGATGGACGTCACGTCCCCGTCACCGTCCTCGCGCTCGAGGGCAACCAGGTCGTGGCCCGCAAGGAAGCTGACCGTGATGGCTATGTCGCCATCCAGCTCGGCGCCGGCGTTGCCAAGGCCAAGAATGTCGCCAAGCCGCAGCGCGGCCACTTCGCCAAGGCGGAAGTTGAGCCCAAGGCGCGTCTGGTGGAATTCCGCGTTGCCGAAGATGCGCTGCTGGACGTCGGCGTGGAAATCGCCGCCGATCATTTCATCACCGGCCAGCTGGTCGATGTTGCCGGCCACACGCAGGGCAAGGGCTTTGCCGGTGCGATGAAGCGCTGGGGCTTCGGCGGTATGCGCGCCACCCACGGCGTGTCCATCAGCCACCGTGCGCATGGTTCGACCGGTAACCGCCAGGATCCGGGCCGCGTCTTCAAGAACAAGAAGATGGCCGGCCACATGGGCGACCGCGAGCGGACGCAGCAGAACCTCGAGATCGTCCGCACGGACGTCGAGCGTGGCCTGCTTTTCGTCAAGGGCAGTGTTCCGGGTGCCAAGGGCACCTGGCTGACCGTGAGCGACGCCGTCAAGGTGCCTCGCCCGGCCGACGTGCCTTATCCGGCGAGCCTGAAGGCTGCCGCCAACAGCAACGACAGCGCCGCTGCCGATACCCCGGCTGAAGAGTCGGTGGCCGTCGAAGCGACCGAAGGCCAGGAGGGCTAAACCATGAAGGTCAAGGTACAGACCCTCGACGCGCAGGCGTCCGGCGACGTGGAGCTGAACGACGCAGTGTTCGGCATCGAGCCGCGCACCGACATTCTCCACCGCGTTGTCACTTGGCAGCTCGAGAAGCGCCGTGCTCCGGCACGCGCGACCCGCGAGCGCAGCGATGTTGCCCGCACCGGCAAGAAGTTCGGTCGCCAGAAGGGCGGCGGTACTGCCCGTCACGGCGATCGTGCGGCACCTGTGTTCATCGGTGGTGGTAAGGCGCACGGCGCGCGCGCCCGCACCTTCGGTCACGACCTCAACAAGAAGGTGCGTGCGCTGGGCCTCAAGATGGCGCTCTCGGCGAAGGCCAAGGGCGGCGCGCTGACCGTGCTCGACAATCTTGACGTCAAGGACGGCAAGACCAAGGAGCTGGTCGCGCATCTCGCCAAGCTGAACCTGGGCAAGGCGCTGTTCATTGATGGCGACGCCGTCAACATCAGCTTCGCCAAGGCTTCGGCCAACCTCATCGGTGTGGACCTGCTGCCGGCTGTCGGCGCGAACGTCTACGACATCCTTAAGGCTGACACGCTGGTCTTGACCCGCGCTGCGGTCGAAAAGCTGGAGGCACGGTTCAATGGCTAAGAAGCCAGCCACGAGCATCGACAACCGTCATTACGACGTCGTTGTCGCCCCGCACATCACCGAGAAGGCGACGTTGCTCTCCGAGAACAACGCCGTGGTCTTCAAGGTGGCGAATGACGCGACCAAGCCGGAAATCAAGGCTGCTGTCGAGGCGCTGTTCGGCGTGACCGTGAAGGCGGTCAACACCATCGTCCAGAAGGGCAAGGTGAAGCGCTGGAAGGGCAAGCCCTACACGCGGTCGGATTTCAAGAAGGCGATTGTGACGCTGGCCGAAGGCCAGTCGATCGACGTCACCACCGGCATCTGAGGCGAGACAGGATAATGGCACTCAAGCATTATAATCCGACGAGCCCCGCACGCCGCGGCCTTATTCTCGTCGACCGTTCGGCCCTGCACAAGGGCAAGCCGGTCAAGGCGCTGACCGAAGGCAAGCGCAAGACCGGTGGCCGTAACAACAAGGGTCATGTGACCTCGCGCGGCATCGCCGGCGGTCACAAGCAGAAGTATCGCATCATCGACTTCAAGCGTCGCAAGTGGGACGTGGAAGCGACGGTCGAGCGTCTGGAATATGACCCCAACCGTACCGCCTTCATCGCGCTGGTCAGCTATCCCGATGGCGAGCAGGCATACATCCTGGCACCGCAGCGCCTTGCGCCCGGTGACAAGATCATCGCCGGCAAGAAGACCGACGTGAAGCCGGGCAACGCCATGGAACTGGGCCAGATGCCGGTCGGCACCATCATCCACAATGTGGAGATGAAGCCGGGCAAGGGCGGCCAGCTGGCGCGTTCCGCCGGCACCTACGCCCAGCTGGTCGGTCGCGACCGTGGCATGGTGATGGTGCGCCTGAACTCGGGCGAGCAGCGCTACATCCGCTCGGACTGCATGGGCACCGTGGGCGCCGTGTCGAACCCCGACAACGGCAACACCAACCTTGCCAAGGCCGGCCGTAACCGCTGGCTGGGCAATCGCCCGCTGACCCGCGGTGTTGCGAAGAACCCGGTCGATCACCCGCACGGCGGTGGTGAAGGCCGGACCTCGGGCGGCCGTCATCCGGTCACGCCCTGGGGTAAGCCGACAAAGGGTGCTCGCACCCGCCACAACAAGGCGACGGACAAGATGATCATCCGTTCGCGTCACGCCAAGAAGAAGAGGTAATCCGCGATGGCTCGTTCCGTCTGGAAAGGTCCTTTCGTGGACCTCAGCCTTCTGAAGAAGGCAGAAACAGCGCAGGACGCCGGTGGCCGTGCGCCGATCAAGACCTGGTCGCGTCGTTCCACCATCCTGCCCCAGTTCGTTGGCCTGACGTTCAACGTCTATAACGGCCGCAAGCACGTTCCCGTTTCGGTGAACGAGGATATGGTCGGTCACAAGCTCGGCGAGTTCGCACCCACGCGCTACTTCCCCGGCCACGCTGCCGACAAGAAGGGCAAGCGCTAATGGGCAAGGAAAAGTCTCCCCGTCGGGTAGCCGACAACGAGGCGCTGGCAGTCGGCACCTCGATCCGTGGTTCGGCCCAGAAGCTGAACCTCGTCGCTACGCTGATCCGTGGTCGCAAGGTTGAGGATGCGATGAACATCCTCGCCTTCTCGACCAAGGCGATGGCGGTCGACGTGCGCAAGGTGCTGGCTTCGGCCATCGCCAATGCGGAAAACAACCACAACCTGGACGTCGACGCACTGGTCGTTGCGGAAGCTTCGGTGGGCAAGAGCATCACCATGAAGCGTTTCCACACCCGCGGCCGCGGCAAGTCGACCCGGATCCTGAAGCCCTTCAGCCGCGTGCGCATCGTCGTTCGTGAAGCTGCGGAAGCGGAGGCGTAAGAACATGGGTCACAAGAGCAATCCGATCGGTCTGCGTCTTCAGATCAACCGTACCTGGGACAGCCGCTGGTTCGCGGAAGGCCAGGACTACGGCCGTCTGCTGATGGAAGACATCAAGATCCGCAAGTACGTCATGAAGGCGCTGCCGCAGGCCGCGATCTCCAAGGTCGTCATCGAGCGTCCGGCCAAGCTGTGCCGCGTTTCGATCTACGCTGCCCGTCCCGGTGTCATCATCGGCAAGAAGGGTGCGGACATCGAAAAGCTGCGCCGCAAGCTGGGCGAGTTCACCTCTTCGGACGTGAGCCTGAACATCGTTGAGATCCGCAAGCCGGAAATCGACAGCAAGCTGGTTGCCCAGGGCGTTGCCGATCAGCTCGAGCGCCGTGTGGCTTTCCGCCGTGCGATGAAGCGCGCGGTGCAGTCGGCCCTGCGTCTCGGCGCGGAAGGCATCAAGATCACCTGCGGCGGCCGTCTTGGCGGCGCAGAGATCGCGCGTGTCGAATGGTATCGCGAAGGCCGCGTTCCGCTGCACACCCTGCGCGCGAACGTCGACTATGCCGAAGCCGAGGCGCACACAGCCTATGGCGTGTGTGGTATCAAGGTCTGGATCTTCAAGGGCGAGATCCTGGGCCATGACCCGATGGCTACCGACCGGCTCATGCTGGAGGCTCAGACCTCCGGCGTGCGCCCGGCGCGCTGATTTGAATAAGGTATAGCGTCATGCTGCAACCGAAAAAGACGAAGTTTCGCAAGGCCTTCAAGGGCCGGATCAAGGGCGACGCCAAGGGTGGCACCGACCTGAATTTCGGTTCCTACGGCCTCAAGGCGATGGAGCCGGATCGTCTGACCGCGCGCCAGATCGAAGCGGCTCGCCGCGCGATCACCCGCCACATCCGCCGTCAGGGCCGCTTGTGGATCCGCGTGTTCCCCGACGTTCCCGTGTCGAAGAAGCCTGCCGAAGTCCGTCAGGGCAAGGGCAAGGGTTCGATCGAATATTGGGCAGCGCGCGTGAAGCCGGGCCGCATCCTGTTCGAACTCGACGGTGTTCCGGGTCCGCTCGCCGCAGTCGCTTTCGAGCGCGCCGCGATGAAGCTGCCCATCAAGACCAAGGTCGTTGCCCGTCTGGGCGACACCTCGCATCTGGGAGCATAAGGCGATGAGCAATATTGCCGATCTCAAGACGAAGAGCGACGACGAACTGTCGACGGAGCTGTCCAACCTGAAGCGCGAGCAGTTCAACCTGCGCTTCCAGGCTGCGACGAACCAGCTCGAAAAGCCGAGCCGGGTCCGCGAAGTTCGCCGCTCGATCGCTCAGATCAAGACGCTGCAGGGCGAACGCGCCCGCGTGGCGAAGTAAGAAGGGAAATACCATGCCCAAGCGCGTGCTTACGGGAACGGTTGTTTCCGACAAGGGTGACAAGACGGTAGTGGTCCGCGTGGAGCGCAAGGTTAAGCACCCGCTCTACGGCAAGATCATCCGCCGTTCGAAGAAGTATCACGCTCATGACGAGGCGAATGCCTTCCATGAGGGCGAGACCGTCCGCATCGAGGAGACCGCCCCGATCTCCAAGCTCAAGACCTGGAAGGTCATCGAGCGCGTGGACACGCACAAGTCGCCGGAAACGGCGGCCTGAGCCAAGGTCAGCGGCCTTAATTGGGCTGAGCGTGTTGCGGGGCTGGTCTTTTCCACCGGAAAAGGCTAGGGGCCTGCGGCGCGCTCGCCCTGTTTGGGCTGATTAGCGAATTCGGAACCGCCGGGATCGTCCCGGTAGGCCAAATAAGAAGGAACCGGATCCATGATCCAGATGCAGTCAAATCTTGACGTCGCGGACAACAGCGGCGCCAAGCGCGTCCAGTGCATCAAGGTGCTGGGCGGGTCGAAGCGGCGCTTCGCCGGCGTGGGCGACATCATCGTCGTCTCCGTCAAGGAAGCCACGCCGCGCGGCCGCGTGAAGAAGGGTGACGTGCATCGTGCCGTCATCGTGCGCACCGCGAAGGACGTTCGTCGTCCCGACGGCAGCGTCATCCGTTTCGACGGCAATGCCGCCGTGCTGGTCAACAAGAACGAGGAGCCGATCGGCACCCGTATCTTTGGCCCCGTGGTTCGCGAACTGCGCGCCAAGAAGCACATGAAGATCATCTCTCTTGCTCCCGAGGTGCTGTAATGGCTGCCGCTAAGATCAAGAAGGGCGACAAGGTCGTCGTGCTCGCCGGCAAGGACAAGGGCCGCACCGGCACCGTGCTGCAGATGTTCCCCAAGGAGGACAAGGTCCTCGTGGAAGGCATCAACGTGCATGCGCGCCACCGCAAGCCCGACCAGGCGAACCCGCAGGGCGGCATCGACCGCAAGCCTGCGCCGCTGCACATTTCGAACGTGGCCGTAGCCGGCGCGGACGGCAAGGCGACCCGCGTTCGCTTTGAAGTCAAGGACGGCAAGAAGGTCCGCGTGGCCGTGAAGTCCGGGGAGACGCTGTAATGGCTGACAAGTATATCCCGCGCTCCAAGGCGCTCTATGACGCCGAGATCGCGAAAGCGATGACCGAGAAGTTCGGTTACAAGAACGTCATGGAAATTCCCAAGATCGACAAGATCACGCTCAACATGGGCGTGGGCGAAGCGACGCAGGACAAGAAGAAGGTCACTTCAGCGGCCGAGGAAATGGAACTGATCGCTGGCCAGAAGCCCGTGATCACCAAGGCGAAGAAGTCGATCGCGCAGTTCAAGCTGCGTGAAGGCATGCCGATCGGTGCGAAGGTCACTCTTCGTCGCGAGCGCATGTACGAATTCCTCGATCGCCTGGTGAACATCGCTCTGCCCCGCGTTCGCGATTTCCGTGGTCTCAACCCGAAGAGCTTCGACGGCCGTGGCAACTATGCCTTCGGCATCAAGGAGCAGATCATCTTCCCCGAGATCAACTATGACCGCATCGACAAGGTGCGCGGCATGGACATCATCGTGACAACCACGGCGAAGACGGACGACGAAGCGCGCGAACTGCTGCGCCTCTTCGGTTTCCCGTTCCCGCTCGAAGAGGCGAAGCAGGCGGCCTGAAGACAGGCCCCGCTTCTCCTCCCCACGCTAAGCTAAGGAAGAGAACTTAAGTCATGGCGAAACTGAGTTCCATCAACAAGAATGAGCGTCGCAAGAAGCTGGTCAAGAAATATGCCGGCCAGTATGCGAAGCTGAAGGCGATTGCCGCCGATACCTCTGCCGACGACACGGAGCGCCTGATGGCGCGTCTGAAGATGGCCGAGATTCCCCGGAACGGCAATCCGACCCGCGTGCGCAACCGTTGCGAAGTGACCGGTCGTCCCCGCGCATATTACCGCAAGTTCCGGCTCTGCCGTATTCAGCTGCGCGATCTGGCCAACAAGGGCCTCATCCCCGGCGTCACCAAGTCGAGCTGGTAAGGATATCATCTCATGGCATTGACCGATCCCCTGGGTGATATGCTCACCCGCATCCGCAACGGCCAGCAGGCGCGCAAGGACAGCGTGGTTTCCCCCGCGTCCAAGCTGCGTGCCCGCGTGCTCGACGTGCTCCAGCGCGAAGGTTACATCCGCGGCTATTCCGAGGAAGACCTCGGCAAGCACCCCGGCCTGCGCATCGAACTGAAGTATTTCGAAGGCCAGCCGGCGATCAAGCATGTCGCCCGCGTGTCCAAGCCTGGCCGCCGCGTCTATTCGGGCTCCAAGGAGCTTCCGGTGGTGCGCAACGGCCTTGGCATCACCATCGTATCGACGCCCCGTGGCGTTCTGTCCGACGCGGAAGCGCGCGAGCAGAATGTTGGCGGCGAAGTGCTGGCGGAGGTGTTCTGATGAGCCGCATTGGTAAAAAGCCGGTCGCGATCCCCGCTGGGGTGACGGCCACCATCGAAGGCGGTCAGCTTTCGGTCAAGGGCCCCAAGGGCTCGCTGGCCCTGCAGATGCGCGACGAGATCAGCTACACGCTGGAAGCCGACGGCATCTCGGTTCAGCCCGCCAACGGCACCAAGCAGGCTCGCGCCTTCTGGGGCATGCAGCGGACGCTCGTGCAGAACCTGATCACCGGCGTGACGGAAGGCTTCTCCAAGAAGCTTCTCATCACCGGCGTTGGTTACCGCGCGAACGCTCAGGGCAAGAACCTGAAGCTGCAGCTGGGCTACAGCCACGACGTCGATTTCGCCGTGCCCGAGGGCATCGAGATCAAGACCCCGGATAACACCACGGTCGAGATCAGCGGCATCGACAAGCAGAAGGTCGGCCAGGTGGCCGCCGAGATCCGTCGCTGGAGGAAGCCGGAGCCCTACAAGGGCAAGGGCATCAAGTATGACGGCGAGTTTATCTTCCGCAAGGAAGGAAAGAAGAAGTAAGCCATGGCGAAACTCTCTCTCTTCGAACGGCGCCGTCGTCGCGTCCGTACCGCTCTCAAGGCACGCTCGGGCTCCAAGCCCCGCCTGTCTATCCACCGTTCCGGCCGGCACATCTATGCCCAGGTCATCGACGACACCCAGGGCAAGACTCTGGCTGCCGCATCGACCCTGGACAAGGACGTGCGTGGCACGACCGGCGCTACCTCGGCAGCAGCCGCAGATGTGGGCAAGCGCGTGGCGGAAGCCGCCGCCAAGGCCGGCGTCACCAAGGTCGTGTTCGACCGCGGAGGCTTTCTTTTCCATGGCCGCGTCAAGGCGCTGGCCGATGCCGCCCGTGAAGGCGGGCTGGAGTTCTGAGCATGGCTGACGAAAACACCATCGAAGCCGGCGCGCCCGCAGAGGGCGGCGCCGAGGTCCAGACCGAAAACCGTGGTCCGCGTCGCGGCCGTGGTGGCGGCGACCGGAACCGTGGCGAGCGTGGCGGCCGTGGCCGTCGCGACGATCGCCGTGGCGGCAACCGTGACGAGGAAGGCGGCGAAGAGCTGATCGAGAAGCTCGTTCACATCAACCGCGTTTCCAAGACCGTGAAGGGCGGCAAGCGCTTCGGCTTTGCTGCTCTGGTCGTGGTCGGCGACGGCAAGGGTCGTGCAGGCTTCGGCCATGGCAAGGCCCGCGAAGTGCCCGAGGCGATCAGCAAGGCGACCGCCGCTGCCAAGAAGGCAATGGTCCGCGTTCCGCTGAAGGAAGGCCGCACGCTGCACCATGATGGCCTTGGCCATTTCGGCGCGGGCAAGGTGACCGTCCGTTCGGCTCCGCAGGGTACGGGCATCATCGCCGGCGGCCCGATGCGCGCCGTCTTCGAGAGCCTGGGCGTTGCGGACGTCGTGACCAAGTCCAACGGCACGTCGAACCCCTACAACATGATCCGGGCGACCTTTGCGGCGCTGGGCGAGCAGACCAGCCCCAAATCGGTGGCGCAGCGTCGCGGCAAGAAGGTCGCTGACCTGCTTCGTCGTGGTGGCGCCTCGGCCGAGGTTGCTGCCGTCGACGCTGAAGCGATTGCGGAGTAAGCGACATGGCAAAGATCAAGATCAAGCAGATCGGTTCGCCGATCCGCCGCCCCGCCGACCAGAAGAAGATTCTGATCGGCCTGGGCCTTGGCAAGATGAACCGCGTGGTGGAGCTTGATGACAGCGCGGAAATCCGCGGTATGATCAAGAAGCTGCCGCACATGGTGGAGGTCGTGGAGGGCTAAGCCCACCCGATCACAGGAAATAAAGGCAAAGGAGGGGGCGACCCCTCTTTTGTTTTTTGTGGATGGGCGCTAAGGGCGCGCTTCCACAGTCCCGGTGCAGACCGGGATGTCAGGCTGGTCGCGGTTCTTCGCAAGGGGGATTGCGCAGGCTCTCAACTCCCCCGGCCTTCGCCGGGGCTCCGGTCCGATCGGTGACGGTCGAACCTCCGCGCGAAAAAAGCGAAAGCGAGTGCAATATCATGAAGATTAACGACCTCCGGGACAATGAAGGCAGCCGCAAGGGCCGTATGCGCGTTGGACGCGGCATCGGTTCGGGCAAGGGCAAGACCGCCGGCCGCGGCCAGAAGGGTGCCAAGGCACGTTCGGGCGTCAGCATCAACGGCTTCGAGGGCGGCCAGATGCCGCTCCACATGCGTCTGCCGAAGCGCGGCTTCAACAATATCTTTGCCAAGGACTATGCCGAGGTGAACCTGGGTTTGGTCCAGAAGGCGATCGACGCCGGCAAGCTGGACGCGAGCGCAACCGTTGACCAGGCCGCACTGCGTGCCGCCGGCATCTCGCGCGGTGGGAAGGATGGCGTGCGTCTGCTCGCCAAGGGCGAACTGACCGCGAAGGTCAGCTTCACCGTTGCCGGTGCGTCGAAGAGCGCGATCGAAGCGGTCGAAAAGGCCGGTGGCGCCGTTTCGGTCATCGAGACCGTCTCTGCCGCTGACAAGGCTGCGGCCAAGAAGGGCTCTGCCAAGGCTGCGAAGAAGGGCTGAGCCTTTCGCATTGCTTGTAACGTCGACCCCGCCGCCCGATATGGGCCGGCGGGGTCGTGCGTATCTGGCCGTTTTTTGCGTCGTTCCGGCGCGAACAATGATGGCGCATAGTAAGTGACACGCATGCACTCCCTCGTTATGGGGATTCGCTTTGAAGCGACGCTCTGCTGCGTCCATGCGTTTTTGAAGGTAAGGTAATGGCATCGAGAGCCGACCAGCTGGCCTCCAGCATCAACTTCGCCAAGTTCAGTCAGGCGACTGACCTCAAGAAGCGCCTGTGGTTCACCATCGGCGCGCTGATCGTGTTCCGCTTCCTCAGCTTCGTGCCGCTGCCGGGCGTCGATCCGACGGTCCTGTCGCAGCTCTACAAGCAGACGCAGGGCGGCATCCTCGACATCTTCAACACCTTTTCGGGTGGTTCGCTGCAGCGCATGAGCCTCATCGCGCTCGGCGTGATGCCTTACATCACCGCCTCGATCGTGGTGCAGCTCGCCGCCTCCCTCTCGCCGCAGCTCGCGGCGATCAAGAAGGAAGGCGAAAGCGGCCGCAAGAAGCTGAACCAATATACACGCTACGGCACCGTTGGCCTCGCCGCGATCCAGGCCTGGTTCATTGCCGTGGGCCTCGAGAATTTCGGCGCGTCGGCGGGCATGCAGGCGGTGGTCGATCCGGGCATGCTGTTCCGCGTGACCGCCGTGGTCTCGATGGTCGGCGGCACGATGTTCCTGATGTGGCTGGGTGAGCAGATCACTTCGCGCGGTATCGGCAACGGCGTTTCGCTCATCATCATGGCGGGCATCGTCGCGCAGCTGCCGGTGACGCTCAGCAACCTCTTCAAGTCGGGCAGCACCGGCGCGATTTCCGGCCTGCTGATCTTCGGCATGATGATCGGCATCCTCGCGCTCATCTTCTTCATCTGCTTCATGGAGCGCGCGCAGCGCCGGGTGCTGATCCAGTATCCCAAGCGCCAGACCCGCCAGGGCATCATGCAGGCGGATCGCAGCCATCTGCCGCTGAAGGTCAACACCGCCGGCGTCATCCCGCCGATCTTTGCGAGTTCGCTGCTGCTGATGCCGCTGACGATCTCTCAGTTCGCCGGCAATGCGGTGCAGGGCGAGAGCAAGTGGGGCGATTTCATCCTGTCGCTCAACCAGTATCTGGCGCATGGCAGCCCGGTCTATATGGGCCTTTATGGCCTGGGCATCGTGTTCTTCTGCTTCTTCTACACCGCGGTTGTCTTCAACCCGGAGGAGACGGCGGACAATCTGAAGCGCAATGGCGGCTTCATCCCCGGCATCCGTCCGGGCAAGAACACGGAAAACTATCTGGATTATGTGCTGACGCGCATCACGGTGATCGGTGCGGCCTATCTCGCGATCATCTGTCTGGTGCCGGAATATGCCATCGCCCGGGCGGGAATTCCCTTCTACCTTGGTGGCACTAGCTTGTTGATCGTCGTCAACGTAACGGTGGACACTGTGACGCAGATTCAGAGCCACCTGCTTGCGCATCAATATGGTGATCTGATCAAGAAGGCGAAGCTGAAGGGCCGCATGCGTTAAGGGCACGCATGGGCTTTGAGAATATTGGGGGAGACGTGCGCGTGAACATCATATTGCTTGGACCTCCGGGCGCCGGCAAGGGCACCCAGGCGACGCGGCTGGTCGACAGTCGCGGCATGGTCCAGCTTTCCACGGGCGACATGCTGCGGGCGGCGGTGAAGGCCGGTACGCCCGTTGGGCTTCAGGCCAAGGCGCTGATGGAATCGGGCGCGCTGGTGCCTGACGAGGTCGTGTCAGGCATCATCGGCGAGGCTCTCGACGCGCTGGCGCCGGAAACCGGCGTGATCTTCGACGGCTATCCGCGGACGGAGGCGCAGGCCCATTCGCTCGACGCGCTGCTCGATGCGCGTGGCCGCACGCTCGACCATGTGATCGAGCTTGAAGTGAACGAGGATGCGCTGGTCGAGCGCATCACCGGCCGTTTCACCTGCGCCACCTGCGGCGAGGGCTATCACGACACGTTCAAGCAGCCCAAGGCCGCCGGCGTGTGCGACAAGTGCGGTGGCACCGAATTCAAGCGTCGTCCCGACGACAATGAAGAGACGGTGCGCACCCGCATGGCGGAATATCGCGCGAAGACCGCGCCGATCCTGCCGATCTACGAAGCGCGCGACATCGTGTCCCGCGTCGATGGCATGGCGGACATGGACGAGGTGACAGTCGCCATCGCAGCGGTGCTGGACGGCAAATAGGGCGGCGCTATGCTGTCCTCTCCGGCGAGGAGAGGGCAGGGCATGACAAGATGGAGTTCTACACGCGGGGCGGCGCTGGCAATCATGCTGGTGTCCGCCCCGTCTGCGTCTGCAACGGTGCTGTCTTCGGGTGATACGGGCTTCGTGACGGAAAGCAGCGCAGAGGTGCCGCTGTCGCCGGTCGAAGCCTATGCGCTGGTGGTGACGCCAGCGCGCTGGTGGAATGGCGCACACAGCTATAGCGGCGACGCGCATAACCTGACGATCGATCCGCGCGCCGGCGGCTGCTTCTGCGAGACGCTCCCCGCAAAGGAGGGAAAGCCTGCCGGCAGCGTGGAACATGGCCGCGTGGTGATGGCGATGCCGGGCGCTACGCTGCGCCTCTCCGGCGCGTTGGGGCCGCTTCAGGGGGAGGCGCTGGTCGGCACCCTGACCTTCAGCTTCGTGCCCGTGGGCACGGGTACGAAGGTCATGATGCGCTATGTCGTGGGCGGCTATGTGCAGGGCGGCGCGGCCCGGTTCGCCCCGATGGTGGACCAGGTACTGAGCGAGCAGTTCCAGGGTCTTGTGCGGGCCGCGAAGGCGCCCGCCGAGGGTTGAGGGAAATCATCTGCCGCCGGTGATCGAAATCACGGCGTTCATCCCGATTGCTGATACACTCTGACTCCATAAGGCGACCCGACTCGAATCGGGCGCAGCGTCGGGCCGCATCGCAACGACGTGGGGGAGAGGATAATGGCTGTCACCGATCATGTGGACCTGCCGACGTTCATCGAGGGCGTGAAGAAGCGCAATCCGGGCCAGCCGGAATTCGTGCAGGCGGTGCAGGAAGTCGCCGAAGACATTTATGCCTTCATCGACGACAAGGAAGAATATCATCATTACCAGATCCTGCGCCGCATCGCGGAGCCGGATCGGATCATCTCCTTCCGCGTCTGCTGGGAGGATGACAACAGCAACATCCGCGTCAATCGCGGCTGGCGCGTGCAGAACAACAACGCCATCGGCCCGTACAAGGGCGGCATCCGCTTTCATCCTTCGGTGACGGAAAGCGTGCTGAAGTTCCTGGCGTTCGAGCAGACCTTCAAGAATGCGCTGACCGGCCTGCCCATGGGCGGCGGCAAGGGCGGGGCGAACTTCAACCCCAAGGGCAAGAGCGACCATGAGGTCATGCGCTTCTGCCAGAGCTTCATGACCGAACTCTATCGCCATGTCGGCGCGGACGTGGACGTGCCCGCTGGCGACATCGGCGTCGGCAGCCGCGAGATCGGTTATATGTTCGGCCAGTACAAGCGCATCACCAACCAGTTTACCGGCGTCCTTACCGGCAAGGGGCTGGAATATGGCGGGTCGCTGATCCGGCCGGAGGCGACCGGCTATGGCGCGGTCTATTTCCTCGCCAACATGCTGCGAACGAAGGGGCAGGACTTGACCGGCAAGAGCGCGGTGGTCTCGGGCTCCGGCAATGTCGCGACCCATGCGGCGGAAAAGATCACGCAGCTTGGCGGCAAGGTGCTCACCCTGTCCGACAGCCAGGGCTTCATCCATGACCCCGACGGCATCGATCTGGAGAAGATCGCCTGGGTGAAGGCGCACAAGACCCGCCGGCGCGGTCGCATCGCCGACTATGTGGCGGAATATGGCAATGCGACCTTCCACGAGGGGAAGACGCCATGGGGCGTCCCCTGCGATGTCGCGCTGCCCTGCGCCACGCAGAACGAACTGCTGGGCGAGGATGCGAGGACGCTGGTCAAGAATGGCTGCATGGCAGTGAGCGAAGGCGCGAACATGCCGACCGACCTTGCCGGCGTGCATGTCTTCAAGGATGCGCGCATCCTCTACGCGCCGGGCAAGGCCGCCAATGCCGGCGGCGTCGCGGTCTCCGGCCTGGAAATGAGCCAGAACGGCGAGCGCCGATCATGGAAGGAAGCGGAGCTGCAACAGCTGTTGCTCGACATCATGGAGGGCATCCACAACAGCTGCCTCACCTATGGCCGGGTGAGCGGCGACTATGTCGACTATGTGAAGGGCGCGAACATCGCCGGCTTCAAGAAGGTCGCCGACGCGATGCTGGCTTACGGCGTGGTGTGAGGGGTTTAGGAATGGGGTGGGGCCAGCCCGGCCTCATCCCGGTTTGCGAAGCCAAAAGCGGCGCTGCGGGCTCAGCTATCCAGATGAACGGCACGCCCCCAAACCCGTTCGGCCTGAGCTTGCCGAAGGCCCGTCCTTACTTTTGCGTAAGTTGGTCCTTTTCCAGTCGCGCCATTTCGACCGCTCGTTCAGAATGGCATGATGGCATCGAACAGGAAGTCCGGTCCTTCGACAAGCTCAGGACGAACGGATGTTGATCTGTCCAACCTTATTATCTGACGCATCCGGCTCGTGCCACGCCCCACCAGCAGTCAGGCAAGCATCCTGCGCGACGAACGATCTGCAGCAATAGACTCCAAAGCCTTGCTGAAGCACGCGCCATAGGCCTGCGCGGTGTACACGATCATACCGAGGACGCCGAAATTGAAGTGCTGCCCTATCAGTCCGATATCTCCGGGGAAAAAGTAATCCACCTTTGTAAATGGCATATAGCGATCCTCGCCAGCAGCCACACCCGCACCTAGGATCCAGTAGTTCGCGATTGTCCTGTGTACGATCTCAACATCCTGCCATCGTGCCCAATCACTCTGGTCTGACACAAAGTTCTCGAACGGATTCATGTCCAAGAATGCTATGATCATCGACGCCGACAATGCAGCCAGAAAAAATATAAAACTCAACAACCCCAGATATCTGAGGAAGGTTACGCTATATCTCCGCGACATTAGGTTGACGTCGTCGAAAAATGGCTCGCATGTAATCGGAAGCTGGTTTGTGCGCCAATGCGAGTATAGGCTTTTCTATCGCCAACCAAGAAATACATGCAGCAGAACTTGTGGCTGCGATCAATATTAATAGTCCTGACCAACTTCCACCAAATCCTGTCTCCAAAAGAATGTTTATTATCACTCCATGGTAGATGTATATTCCATATGAGATATCGAACTCGCCCAATATGGCTGGTGAAAGACGAGGGGCTGTCCATGCAATAGAAATAACGGTAACACCGAGGACTAGAGCAGAAATGCAGGACGTAATGGAGTTCTTCGGCAAGACTATCGAGGCCGCGATGCAAGCCGCGCACCAGTAAAGACCCTTACCAACTAGGAATTTACTTTTGTGCAGGTTGGTAGCGCGGATCAGGACTCCGAACATAAACATATAGAAATAGGGGATAAAGAGATGGAGTAGCGCCTTCTGAATAGGCGTCTGGGGTTCGTCTAAGCCGGGAAGCCAAGCGTTCAATGCTGCTGCCCCGATCAGGAACGCGGCAAAGGTCAAGAAAATCGCCCTTGTCTTGTTTTTTGCCATGCCGCAAACGGTCAGCACGAACGGAAGGACGACATAAAATTGAAGCTCGATCGGGATTGTCCAAAGTGAGCTGTTGTAGGATCCGAACCCGAACGACCTAAGATGCCCTGGCGTATAAATGAGCCCTGCAGATTGCAGTGCGGCCCAAAGCACTGTTTTCCCATTGAGAATATCGAAGCCGAGGAAAAATAGGGCAGCACAGGTGAATATGATGCATACTATGAGCCCAGGGTAGATACGCGCCGCGCGCCGAACCGAATAATCTACGGGATTTGTGCTTTTTTCCCATGACGCCGATATAAGGAAGCCACTTATCACAAAGAAAATAGGAACGCCGGGGAACGCGCTGAAAATGTGCAGCCATCCTTGCTGAGGCAAGCCGAGGTAATGGAATCCGTGGATCAACATCACTTGCGATGCTGCGAATAGCCTTAATAGCCCAAAATTATTGATACGCTCAGAACTATGGCTGACCGACATGAGTTCCCCCTGATCGCTGCAATGCCATAAGATAACACATTTTTGCGATGCACAAATAAAATTGCGCTGTGTCTACAGCTTCATAGTCCTATCGCTCCGGCTGTCAGCACAGCAGCACCTCATCACGCGCTATGCTGAACGCCGCCGCATTCCGATCTCCGCCGCCTGCCGCTCCACCAAGTCGAGCATAAGCATCGAAGGGCTGTTCAAGCCACCATCGTACCCAACGTTCTTGAGCCATCGCTTGTAGCGATCGATCAGCGCTTGGGTGCCATCCGGATCAAACTGCCCACCGTTCCCGAAGTGCGAGCCGATGGCTTTGGCCATGCCTTATCCCACTCACGATAAAAGGCGGTCCAAAGGCATCCGCACGAATGACACAGATGCGAGCGATGCGGTGGGTTCGTCCGGATGCCTGGTCGCCCTTGCCGACGATGCTGTCTGAAAATTCCCACATCGAGATCGTGCTTATCAATGTGTTGCGTGCGGCAGCGTGGGCAGAACAGCAGCATCTCGATAGGTGCTTGCTGGGCTGTGGGGGTGGAGAACGCGGCGACCACCGCCTCATACGCGGCATGGTTCGCGTCATCGGCAAGCCAGCCTGGTTCTCGCAAACGAGCGGACAGCTTGAATAGCGCCTCGCCTAGCACCTCCCCATCGTCGGTCTGTGGGAGAGCGGAAATGGCTTTATCGATACGTTCGATAAATGTTTCGACCATGACGGAGAGACTTACTCTAGTCATCGCTGCAATTAAGACCCTGCACGGCTCAAATCCGCGTTCGCTTTTTCCAAAGCTTCCCTCAGCGACGGCGCGGGGTGTGCTTCGTTGGTCATGACTGTCCTTTCAGCGCAGCCGCAATGCTGTGCAGGTTGTGGCGTTGTTCCGTTGTGAGGCCTTGCAGGTCGAGCAGATCGCCTCTGCTATAATCCTCGATATATTCCCTCATCGTGTAGCGATGGCCGCCCGCGTCCGCCTGCGCCGCCGAATGTGCATGAGCGGTTCGGTGGAGAGGCAGGTTGTCCCACGGTGTTGGATTGTAGATTGCTGCAGGCCGGGTATGGGAGGCCTTTGCTCATGCCGCGCCCCTCATCCTGAGCATCCCGGTAGGGGCGTTGGTTCCAGCCTCAGCGAAGCATGACATGGGCGTTGCCATTCGCAAAGCCGTGCTTGATAGTTGGGAACGTCTCCTGCTTTCGGTAGCGATCGATACTGGTGTACGGGCGCCCATCAAGAATGGCATATTCACCCATTCGGTGCGCGAGGTTGATCGCTGACATTTCCTTGAATGCGAAATGCTAAAGGCCTTGATAGGCGGCGAGCGCGTAGCAGATATTCTCGAAAGTGCTGCGCTCATAGCTACTGCTGTATTCCCCCCCCCCATCCCGGAATAATGATGCGCTTTGGCAAGCCTTTAACACCGACCTTAACCTTGCTGTGCAACTTATAGGCCGGATCCAGATCCACAAACGCTTCTGCCAACCCTCGCAGGATGTGATGGCGGGGGGGCGCCTTGGCGTTCTCGATCGAACGACGGTGGATCCGCCATCGTCCGTTCGAACAACTGCTTGTCCTTGGGGCTGGCGATATCGAGGCGGTTGTAGACTGCCCTCCACCCTGAGATCAGCAGGTTCTTGCGAATGCGGCTGTTGCAGCACCCATTACGACCAAGCCAGCAAGCGCCATCGCTGCACGCTTTCGGATCACCCCTAAACCCGGTCCGCCTGCGCCACGCATTCCAGCGATCGCAGGGCCGACACGATGCGCGCCAGATGCGCCGCGTCCGCCACCTCGATGTCGATGATGTCGGTGTGGAAGGGGCCTTCGCGGTTCACCAGCTGCAGGTTGAGGATGTTCGCCTTGTTGGCGCCGAAGATGTTGGTGACGGCGGCGAGCGCGCCCGGCTGGTTCTTGACGATGACGGAGAGGCGCGCGGTGCCGCCCTTCGACTTGGTGTCCCAGGCGAGGTCCACCCAGTCGTCGTCCAGCCCGGTTTCCAGCGACTTGCAGTCGATGGTGTGGACCTCGATCGGCTCGCCGGTGCGGCGGATGCCGACGATGCGGTCGCCGGGCACGGGATGGCAGCATTCGCCCAACTTATAGGCGATGCCGGGCGTCAGCCCGCGGATCGAGACGGGCTCATGCTGGCGCGGATGCGCCTCCTCATGCCCTTCCGCGCTGGTCGATCCCGGGATCAGTGCCTCCATCACCTCCGCGT
Organism: Sphingobium arseniciresistens; assembly: GCA_029167225.1. Lineage (GTDB taxonomy): Bacteria > Pseudomonadota > Alphaproteobacteria > Sphingomonadales > Sphingomonadaceae > Sphingobium > Sphingobium arseniciresistens. The sequence continues at coordinate 605,833 of JARFNK010000001.1, read as the reverse complement.
CGGTGACGCGGTGGGTGGCGATCTCCACCATCAGCGCGGAACGGTCTTCCAGCTTCAGTCGCTTGAGCGCCGCCTTCACCGCCTTGTCGCCGATTTCCACCGGCAGGCGGCCGACGATTTCCTCGAACAGCTTCTCGCCCAGAGCCACGGTCTCGTCGCGCTGCTTGTTGCGGATGTAGCGGCGGATGGCGGCGCGCGCCTTGCCGGTGATGACGAAGGTGAGCCAGCCGGGCTGCGGCTCCTGCCCGTCGGATTTCAGGATCTCGACCTGATCGCCATTTTCAAGGGATGTCCGCAGCGGCACGACGCGGCCGTTGATCTTCGCGCCGACGGTCTGGTTGCCAAGGCTGGTGTGCACCGCATAGGCGAAATCGACCGGGGTCGATCCCTTGGGCAGCTGGTGCAGCTCGCCCTTGGGGCTGAAGGCGAAGATCCGATCCTGATACATCGCCATGCGGGTATGTTCGAGCAGTTCGTCCGCGTCCTGGCTCTGCTCCAGGATTTCCACGAGGTCGCGCAGCCAGCCGGCCTGGCCGTCCGGCTTGCCTTCATGCTGCTTGTAGGCCCAGTGCGCGGCGAGGCCGAATTCGCTGTCCCGGTGCATTTCCTGGCTGCGGATCTGCACTTCGATGCGCGCGTTCTCGCCATGGATGACGGTGGTGTGCAGCGAGCGATAGCCGTTGCGCTTGGGCGTGGAGATGTAATCCTTGAAGCGGCCGGGCACCATCTTGAACTTCTGGTGGATGATGCCGAGCGCCTTGTAGCAATCCTCGGTCGTCTCGGTGATGACGCGGAAGGCCATGACGTCGGTCAGCTGCTCGAAGCTGATGTGCCGCTCCTGCATCTTCTTCCAGATGGAGAAGGGGTGCTTTTCCCGGCCGGAGACGGAGACCTTCATGCCGGCATGGCCCAGCAGCAGCTGCAGGCCGGACGCGATGCGCGCCACCTTGTCGCCGCCGCCCTGCTTCAGCTGGTCGAGGCGGCGGGTGATGCTGTCATAGCCTTCCGGCTCCAGCTCGCGAAAGGCGAGCAGCTGCATCTCGCGCATGAAGTCGTACATGCCGATCCGCTCGGCAAGCGGGGCATAGATGTCCATCGTCTCCTTGGCGATGCGGCGGCGCTTGTCCTCCTTCTTGATGAAGTGGAGGGTGCGCATATTGTGCAGCCGGTCGGCCAGCTTCACCAGCAGCACGCGAATGTCATCGGACATGGCGAGCAAGAACTTGCGCAGATTCTCCGCCGCGCGCTCGTTTTCCGACTGCGCCTCGATCTTGCTGAGCTTGGTGACGCCGTCCACCAGCCGCGCGACATCCTTGCCGAACGCGCTCTCGATCTCCTCATAGGTGACGAGCGTGTCCTCGATCGTGTCGTGCAGCAATGCCGTCACAATTGTCTGGTCGTCCAGGTACAGGTCGGTCAGGATGCCCGCGACCTCGATGGGATGGCTGAAATAGGGGTCGCCGCTCGCGCGCTTCTGGCTGCCATGCTTCTGCACGGAAAACACATAGGCGCGGTTGATCATCGCTTCATCCGCATCGGGATCATAGCGTTTTACGCGTTCGACAAGTTCATATTGGCGCAGCATGTCAGTTCACGATGTGGGGGATGATGGCTCCGGTGCAACAAAAATCCGCTCCACGCCAGCGACATATGCTCATGAAATGCGCATAGCCGCCGCGTGCGCCCCGGCAGTGGGACATCACGGGATGGTTTGAAGATTGCTTCATCATAATTATATATGACGGGATTTTGCAACTGCTGGACCTTTGCGCTACTGTTTCGGGCCATGGAGATGAATGATACGCTGACCCCTCTTGCCGACCAGGCACAATGCCCATTGCCGCTGGCACTGGAGATGATGGGCGAACGCTGGTCCTTCATGATCCTGCGCGGTGCGCTTACCGGCATCCGTCATTTCGAAGAGTTCCAGTCGAGCCTGGGCATTGCGCGCAATATCCTGGCAAACCGGCTGACCCGGCTTGTTGAAAACGGCATCATGATGCGGCAGCCGATGAGCTGCGATCGCCGCAAGGTGGAATATCGCCTGACGCAGAAGGGCGAGGAACTGGCGCCGGTCATGATCGCGCTGCGCCAGTGGGGTGAACGCTGGGGCAGCGGGGTTCCCTGCACGCCGATGCTGGCCGATCGCCGCGACGGGCAACCCATCCAGCGGATCCGTATCCAAGCTCATGATGGTCGCCCGCTGGAGGTTTCGGACCTGATGTGGGTCTTCCCCGACGAGGCGGTACCCGTTGGCGAGGAAGTCGCCGCCGTCGGCTGATCGCATTCTGGCCTTGTTAAAGTGGCCGGGGAGCCGTGATATCAAGGGAGTCCTGCCCGGCGACGTTCCTTTTTCGCGATGTCCGGGCTTTCAGGTGATTTCCTCCGGCGTGAAATCGCTCTAGGCTCCGTCCGATGTCGGTAAGCCCTCTCCAGCCCAAACCGTTTTTCGCGGACAAGAACCGCGCCTTCTGGAACCTTCAGTCATTGGGCTGGGCGGGCGCGTTCCTGCTGCGCGCCTCCTCGACGATCGCCAATGGCCAGCCCCTGTCCAGCCTGGTGCCGGTGCTGATCTCGACCGCAACGGGCTATTCGGTCACGCTGCTGATCGCGGTGCTGTTCCGCATGTTGCTCAAGCAGAAGCCGTTCGTCACATGGGGCGCCTCGATCGTGGTGATCGTGCTTGCGGCGGGCCTATGCGCGTTCATCGACGCCTGGGTGTTCGCGACGCAGAACCAGGGCAGCGAGACGGCGGGGCTGCAGCTGTTCCTGGGCGCCTTCTATCTCTCGATCACGCTGCTCGGCGCCTGGTCTGCTCTCTATTATGCGATCAACTTCTACCTCACCGTGGAAGAGCAGGCCGATGAACTGCTCCGGCTGGAAGCGCAGGCGAGCGCCGCCCAGCTTGCGATGCTGCGCTATCAGCTGAACCCGCATTTCCTGTTCAACACGCTCAACAGCATCTCGACGCTGGTGCTGCTGAAACAAACGGACAGGGCCAACGCAATGCTCTCGCGCCTGTCCTCCTTTTTGCGCTATACGCTGATCAACGAGCCGACCGCGCAGGTCACGCTGGAGCAGGAGGTAGAGACGTTGAAACTCTATCTGGAGATCGAGAAGATGCGGTTCGAGGATCGACTGCGGCCGGTCTTCGTCATCGATCCTGCCGTGGCGCACGCCCGCCTGCCTTCGCTGCTGCTGCAGCCGCTGGTCGAAAATGCCATCAAATATGCCGTCACTCCCAAGGAAGAGGGCGCCGAAATATCCGTTATGGCGCAGCCTGCCGGTGAAAATGTTCGGATCGTCGTGTCGGACACCGGGCCGGGATTGAACGAGACGCAGGTCCGTCCACATTTGTCTACCGGCGTGGGACTAGCGAATATCCGCGACCGGCTGGTGCAGGCCTTTGGGGAACGGCAGAGCTTCGACGCGCGTTCCACGCCTGGAGGAGGCTTCGCTGTTACCATCGAAATGCCCCTTGTGACGGAAGAACAAACGAAAGTGGCCGCATGACCATCAGAACGATCCTCGTGGATGACGAAAGCCTTGCCATCCAGGGGTTGAAGTTGCGCCTTGAGGCGCATGACGATGTCGAGATCATCGATACCTGCCAGAATGGCCGGGAGGCCATCCGCTCCATCAAGACCCACAAGCCCGACCTCGTCTTCCTCGACATCCAGATGCCGGGGTTCGATGGTTTTTCGGTCGTGCAGGGCATGATGGAGATCGAGCCGCCGCTGTTCATCTTCGTGACCGCCTATTCCGACCATGCGATCCGCGCGTTCGAGGCGCAGGCGGTGGATTATCTGATGAAGCCGGTGGACGAGGACCGCCTGGCCGACGCGCTGGACCGCGTGCGCCTGCGCCTCGCCGAAAAGAAGCAGGTGCAGGAAGCCGAGCGCCTGCGCGAAGTGCTGGCCGAGGTCGCGCCTCAGGCGATGAGCGACTTCGCCTCGTCCAGCGACGGCGACACCCATGTCGCCAGCCGCTATGAAAAGCTCATCAACATCAAGGATCGCGGGCAGATTTTCCGCGTCGATGTCGATTCGATCGAGCGGATCGACGCGGCGGGCGACTATATGTGCATCTACACCGCCGACAATTCCCTGATCCTGCGCGAAACGATGAAGGATCTGGAAAAGCGCCTCGACCCGCGCAACTTCCAGCGCGTGCACCGCTCGACCATCGTCAACCTCTCGCAGGTGCGGCAGGTGAAGCCGCATACCAACGGCGAATGCTTCCTGGTGCTGGAATCCGGCGCGCAGGTGAAGGTCAGCCGCAGCTATCGCGACGTGGTGGCGCGCTTCGTTCATTAATCTACGCCGTGCTCCTGCCTTCGCAGGATCACGGCGGCGGGCGTTACCGGAATACCCACTGCCGGTTGAGCACGAACACCAGTGCGGGCGTCACGAACATCATGGCCGGGATGGGGGTCCATTCCGGCCATCGCCATATCGTCACCGCCAGCCATACCCACAGCGCGTTGAGCGCCAGGCTGACCAGCGAGACCAGGAAGAAGCGTATGCCGCGCGCCGCCGGCTTGTCGCGCTCGCCATGGCCGCGGAAGGTGAAGGCGCCGTGCAGCACATAGCCGAGCAGCACCGCCGCGAGATAACCCGCGCCGTTTGCGACCTGCGGATGGATGTTCGCCAGCGCGGCCAGGCACCAGTAGATCGCGGCCTGCACCGCGGTCACGAAGCCGCCCGTCAGCCCGTAGCGGACGAGCTGCCACAGCAGCGCCTGGCGTTCCGGCGAAAGCCAGCGATCGAAATTCATGTCAGCCCCCGTTGCGCTTTGCGCCGGCTGCTCTAATCCCCACCAGCTATGAATGAAAGCGTCAAGGGCCGCTGGAGCGGATGGAACAGGCGGCTGGTCGATGGCGGCGCGGAAACGCTGCGCTGGGCCGACGCCAACTGGAAATTCCTGACCTTCGCCTTCTGGGTCGGCATCTGCACCTACTATCTCATCATTCGCTGGAACCAGATCCACTGGCTGGGGCTGGGGGATACCGACGACAATATCCGCTATGTGCAGGTGAAGGACTGGCTGGCCGGGCAGGGCTGGTTCGACCTGCGCCAATATCGGCTCGACCCGCCCGGCGGCGCGAACATCCACTGGTCGCGGCTGGTGGACCTGCCGCTCGCCGGGTTGATGCTGCTGCTGCGCGCTTTCATGGATCAAGGGCTGGCCGATCGGCTCGCCTGCGGCATCGCGCCATTGCTGCCGTTGTTGCCGCTGATGCTTGCGCTGGGCTTCATCGTGCGCCGGCTGGCACCGGGGCCGGCATGGATCGTCGGCATATTGCTGCCGCTCGCGGCGCAGATGGGGCTGGGCATGTTCATGCCCATGCGGATCGACCATCATGGCTGGCAGCTGGCCTTCACCGTCATCATGCTGGCGGGGATGGTGGACAGGGACTGGCTGCGGGGCGGCATCGTCGCCGGACTCTCTAGCGCGCTCTCCATCGCCATCGGCATGGAGATGATCGCCTATCTGGCCGGCGGCGGCGGCATCATCGCGTTGCGCTGGGTGTTCAAGGAGGGTGCGGCGCGGCGGATGATCCCCTATGCGCTCAGCCTCGGCGGCGGCACGTCCATTTTGTTCGTGCTGTTTGCGAGCTATGCCAACCGCCAGCCGATGTGCGACGCGATCTCGCCCATCTGGGTCGCGATCCTCGGCGCGGCGTCCGGCCTGATGGTCGTGCTGGCGCTGCTGCCGCTCAAGGGCTGGCCGCAGCGGCTGGCGGCGGGCATCGTCGCGGGCGCGCTGCTGGGCGCCTTCGCCTGGATGAACTGGCCGCAATGCCTGAGCGGCGCCTATCAGATCTCGCCCGAGCTGCAGAAGCTGTGGCTTGCCAACATCCGCGAGGCCAAGCCGATCACGGCGCAGGCCCGCAACGTCGCGGTGCCGATGCTGGCGCTACCGGTGATCGGGCTGTTCTGCGCGCTCGCGGCCTGCTGGGCATCACGCCGTGATGTGGAGCGGCTGTGGGCATGGGCCACGGTGACGCTGATGACGCTGCTCGCGCTCGGCCTGCTGTGCTGGCAGATCCGCGCCGGGCCGGCGGCCCAGCTTCTCGCTTTGCCGGCGATTGCCTGGGGCGGCTGGACCGCGGTGGAGGCGATCTTGCGCGGCAGCCGCCTGAAGCGCGCGCTCGGGATCGCAGCCGGGCTGCTCGTGGTCGCCACTTTGTGGGTCTATCAGATCTATCCGCAGGCCAACATGATGTTCGCGCGCATCACCGGCGACAACAGCGCTCAGGCCAAGCCGCCGAGCAAGGCGACGCTGGCGCGCCGGGAGGCGATCCGCAAGGCGGGTGGCCGCTGTCGCGCGCTACCAGCGCTACAGGCGCTCGACCAGTTGCCGCCCGCGCTCATCTTCACGCTCGTCGATCTTGGCCCGCGCCTGATCGCGACGACGCATCACAGCGCCATCGCCGGCCCCTATCATCGCAATGGCCCCGCGATCCTCGACATCCATCATGCGATGGACGGCCAGCCGGCGGACTTCCTGAAGATCGCCGCGCGCCATCACGCGACCTATTTCCTCGTCTGCCCCAGCTTCCCCGAGGGCACCGTCTATCAGGCACGCAGTCCCAAGGGCTTTTATGCGCAGCTCATGCGCGGGCGGGTGCCCGGCTGGCTGCGGCCGGTGGACCTCAAGACCGGATTCGCATTGCCCTATACGCTTTACCGCATCGACTATGCGGCGGGACAGAAGGCGCTGGCTATCGCGGCATCACCGGCGCCCGGCAAAAAAGTCCCTTAGGAGTCCGGCCGCTTCGATCTCGCCCAGCCCGCCATAGACCTCCGGCCGGTGCAGGCATTGCGGCTGGGCGAAGACTCGCGCGCCCTGTTCCACCGCCCCGCCCTTGGGGTCGGGTGCGGCATAATAGACGCGGGCGATGCGCGCATGGGATATTGCGCCCGCGCACATGGCGCAGGGCTCCAGAGTGACCCACAGGTCGCATCCGGTCAGGCGGAAATCGCCCAGCACGGCTGCCGCCGCGCGAAGGGCGACAATCTCGGCATGGGCGGTGGGATCATTGTCCCGCCGGTTGCGATTCTCGCCCTCGCCGACGATTCGTCCCTCATGTGTGACCACCGCGCCGATCGGCACCTCGTCCGCCGCCGCCGCCGCCCGTGCCAGGGCGAGCGCGCGGCGCATGGGGGCGGGCAAGGGGAAGGGGTCGGCCATGCGAATCGCATAGGCGGGGCAGTCGATCGCCGCAACGGCCCGGCGATGATCGCGCTATCGGTGTCTTGGGAGGTCCGCGCTCAACCTGCCGTTGTTCCCAACGTCATTCCGGCTTCTTCACGTCGATCGTCGGCACTTCTACGGTTTCGTTGCGGGTGCCGACATCGACCTTCACGACATCCGCCTTGTAGGCGGGCAGCGTGCCGGGCTTCACCGCGACCGATGGCAGGCTGGCGTCGCGCGTCTGCTCGACCCGGATCAGCCCGAAGGCATAGGCTACGCCAACCGCGATCAGGGCAATCAACAGCAATCCGGCCAGAAATCTCATCATCGCGACGCTCCTCTTATCCTTGCCATCATATCCTTCATTGTGCCGGAGGATATTCTGTGCTGATGGGAACGCCCCGCTTGGGGGATGGTTGCGCTTGCGCCACGATGTCGTTGCAAAATGGCATGGCGCGGGTTGACGGAAAGGGCATTAGCCGCTATCCGCGCCGCTTTCCCGGCCTAGTGCCGTACCAGCATAACCGAACGATAGGGCTGATTCTTATGTCGCGCATTTGCGAGCTGACCGGCAAGGGCCGTCAGGTGGGTCACAATGTGTCTCACGCGAACAACAAGACCAAGCGGGTGTTCCTGCCTAATCTGCAGAACGTCACGCTGATCTCCGAATCGCTGGAAAAGAGCGTGAAGCTGCGGGTTTCGACCAACGGCCTGCGTTCGGTTGAGCATGTCGGCGGTCTCGACAACTGGCTGCTGAAGACCAGCGAAGAGAAGCTTTCGCTCAAGGCGCGTCGCCTGAAGCGCGAAGTGCAGAAGAAGGTGGCTGTCGCCGCCTGATTCGTTCGGCGCTGAAAAGCCATGAAGAGGGCGGCCCGCAACGGCCGCCTTTTTTCTGTGTCTGGATGATTCGCGGCGCTCTTCACGGCCGGGCGACCCTGCTGGTCAGTCCCACCGATCCGGCAGGGCGAATTTGAGCAGCAACGTGCGCTCGAAAAACTGGTGATTGTCGTCAGAGATGACCCACAACACCGTCCGCCCCTTTTCCTGCGATAAAGCCAGCCCCTCGAAATTGTCGGCGAGCAGCGGCGGCGCGAGCCGGGCGAGTGGCTTGCTGGCCAGTTGCGCGCCTTCCTTGAACGGCGGCAGGGTGATCCGCACCAGCACCGCCGTAAAACCCTCATGCAGCGTGACCCGGCGATTGAGGACGATCAGGCTGCCGTCGGGCAGTTGTACCGCATCGGTCGGGTGATAGCCCTGCGGTGGATGATAAGCGAGGTGCCGGGGATGCGGTGTCGCCTTCTCCGTCGGATCGCCCGCGAACAGCAGCACGTCATTGCCGCCATGTGGGCCGAAGCCCATTTCCGAAAAGGCGAGGAACCGCCCGTCCTTCAGGCGGACCATCGCCTCTATGCTGCCCGTCTCCGGCCAGGCCTGTATCTCCGGCCAACCCCGGCACGCCTCCACCCGCGCGAAGCCCGGCGCATAGCGACAGATGCGCTGGATCAGCTCAAACCCTACCCAGTAGCGACCGCTCTGGGGATCATGGACCATGGATTCGGAATCCCATTTCCAGCTCGGCCAGTCGCGTTCCGAGGGGCGCGTGGGCAGCGGCGCGATGAACTGGCGGCGATTGCCGGGGGAGAGCGAGAAGCCCATCAGCGTGCCGGAATCGCTCAGCCCCAGGATCGAACCGTCGGGCTGCATCAGCATCGACGAGATGCCGCCGAAATGCGGATCCTGGCTGTGGAGCACCCAACCGCCCAGAAAGGGCAGCGCGCCTGCCTGTCGAACGGCGGGATCGCCGCTGTCCAGCGGCACGGCGCGCGCACTCACCAGCAACGCGCCGGGCGTCACCGGTGCGGACTTCATTTCATGGGGTGGGGGCAGCAACAGGGCCGCGAGCAGCAGGATCAGCGGGATACGTGGCATGTCCCCAAGGGGATAGGCGATTTGTCGGGGGCGTCCAGCCCGTATCTGATCCCCGGGGTCCGACGGGGGCGCAGTCATCGTCAGCAGCCCGATTTCCTGAGCGCCGATTTCCTGAACGGGCGCTGACATCCATGTTCAGCATCGGCTCAACGCCGGGGGCGCAAAAGGGGGACAGTCGAAAGGAACCGATAGTCCTTCGAGTCGATGAATTGAGGAATTGGAGCAACGCCATGAAGAAGAACATTCTGGTCAATCTGGGTGCGGCACTCGCCATGGGCGTTGCATCCTTCGCGGTCACCGCAACCCCGGCCGCCGCGCGCGATGGCTATTCCCGCCACTATGACCGCGGCTACAGCCGAGGCGATTATTATCGTGGCGGTGGCGACTATTATCGCGGTGATCGTGGCTATCGCGGCGACCGCTACTATCGTGGCGGTGGCACCTATTATGCCGATCGCGGCTATTATAATGATCGTGGCTATCGCGGTGGCTACAGGGGCGGCTATCGCTGCCGCGACAATGGCACGGGCGGCACCATCATCGGTGCGATCGCCGGTGGCCTGCTCGGCAACGAAGTCGGCAAGGGCAGCAGCAACCGCTATGGTCGCCGTGGTGACGGCACCACGGGCGCGATCATCGGTGCCGGCGTCGGCGCTCTCGCAGGGCGCGCGATCGACCGTAACTGCTGAGCAGCCCCGGCTTCCCACATGCAGACTTTTCGGACGGGGCCGTTCCTTCAGGGGAGCGGCCCTTTCGGCGTGTCGGCTAGGGCCAATCGACATTCAGCCCATACGGGCCTGCAAATGGCGATTTCCGCGCTTCCGGTGCTCACGTGCCGTGAGCACGCTGCGCGCCGGGTCACGTCAAATCACCATTTTCGGCTCCATCTGAACTGAATGTCGATCGGCCCTAGGGCTGGAGCTTGTCGGACGGGGCGGCCTTTACCGCCGAGCCGTCGGGAGGTGGCGGGGCGGTCGTGTTGCTGACCTTCAGCTCGCCGCGCGGGCGGCCGTCCAGCATTTCGGCGGCGTCGTTCAGTGCGCGTGCTTCGGTTGCGGTCACGCCGCCCACGCCATCGTCATTGCCCGACCCGCAGGCCGAAGTGGCAAGCAGCGCTGGCAGCGCCGCGACGACAAGGAGAGTTCTGCATCTGCTCATGCTCATGTCCCGTTGAACGCCCCGTGATGCGATCGGGTTCAGTGCCCTCAAAACGACCGGGCATGAAAAAGGGGCGCCCCGTTGCCGGAGCGCCCCGATCCCATAGTCCGTCCTGAACGGATTACATCGCGTTCGCGGTGTTCGACATCGCGTTGGCGGTCGTGTTCAGGGCGTTGCCCGTCGCGTTCTCGGCGGAGTTCATGGCGTTCTCCGCAACGTTCATGGCGTTTTCAGCCGTGTTGTTGGCGGCGTTGGCAACATTGGCGGTCTCGCCACCCGAGCAGGCGGCAAGGCCGAGCGACGCGGCGAGAACGAGCGAAAGAGCAACAGTCTTGGTCATGGGCAAACCCCTCTCAGAGATGAAAATCGCGCAGGTCGGTCTCGGAGAAAACAGCTCACCCCCTTGAACCTGCGGACGCCATTCCTAATGCTTTGCGACTCCCAAGGCAATGCTATTCGTGCAGTGCACCATGACGTCATCATGACGGTCGTGGCGCGGCGCGGGCGCTCCGCCGTGCGCGACATAGCGATTGACCAATATAAAGAAATCTTTATATGCTTCGGTCATGACCGCGATCCTCGACATTTTCCGGGCCTTGGGCGATCCCACCCGGCTGCGGATCTTCCACCTTTTGCGGGCGATGGAGCTTGCGGTGGGGGAAATCGCGCAGGTCGTGGGGCAAAGCCAGCCGCGCGTCTCCCGCCACGTCCGCATCCTCGTGGAGGCGGGCCTGGTCGAGCGTCGCAAGGAGGGTAACTGGGTCTTCCTGCGCATCGGCGGGGAGGGGGCAAGCGCGCCCCTGCTGGAGATGTTCGACCGGATCGTGCCGTCGGAAAACGAGCTGCTGTGGCAGCATGCCGACCTTGCCCGGCTGGCGGCCGTGCGCAATGACCGCAGCCGCGCGGCGGAGGATTATTTCGCCCAGCATGCCGAGGAATGGGATGCGATCCGATCGCTCCACCTGCCCGAAACCGATGTCGAGATGGCGATGCACGCGCTGCTCGGCGAGGGATCGCTGGGGCGCCTGCTCGACATCGGCACCGGCACCGGCCGGATGATCCAGCTCTTTGGCCCCCAGGCCGAACAGGTGACGGCGGTGGACCGCAGCCCCGACATGCTGCGGCTTGCCCGCGCCAAGCTGCCCGAGGATGGCAGCGGCAAATATGCTGTGCTGATGGGTGATTTCATGGCCCTGCCGATGGATGCCCACAGCGTCGATACCATCATCCTGCATCAGGTTCTCCACTATGCACAGGCGCCCGAAGGCGCCATAGCGGAGGCCGCGCGGGTGCTGGATGCCGGAGGCCGGTTGCTGGTCGCCGATTTCGCGCCGCACGAGCGCGAGGAATTGCGGAGCCGCGACCAGCATGCGCGGCTCGGCTTTTCGGATGAACAGATGTCGCAATGGTTCGGTGCCTGCGGGCTGGAACTGGACCGGGTGGAAAGCCTGCCCGGTGGCGAACTTACGGTGAAATTATGGCTGGGGCGGCGCCACACGGCGCAGATCCTGCCGATTGAAGGACAGTTACGCGCATGAAACCGACCCTTGGCCAGTTGGAAGAGGCCCGCCGCGCGCTCGACGCGCCGCTGTTCGCCGACCTTGCCGGCGACGCCGCCATCAGCTTCGAATTCTTCCCGCCCAAGACGGAGAAGATGGAAGCGCAGCTGTGGTCCGCCATCGAGACGCTGGCGCCGCTTGGCCCGCGCTTCGTCTCCGTCACCTATGGCGCGGGCGGATCGACCCGCGAGCGCACCCACAACACCGTCGCGCGGATCGCGAAGGAAACCGACATCGCCGCCGCCGCGCACCTCACCTGCGTCGCTGCGAGCAAGGCGGAGATCGCGGACGTCGCCAATGCCTATTGGGAGGCCGGCGTGCGCCATATCGTCGCCCTGCGCGGCGATCCGCAGGACGTCGGCGGGACCTTCGAGCCCCATCCCGAGGGCTACACCGGCGCGGCCGATCTGGTCGCGGGCCTCAAGTCGCTGCACCCCTTCGAGATTTCCGTCGCCGCCTACCCGGAAACCCATCCCGAGGCGCTCAGCGCGCAAAGCGATCTCGACAATCTCAAGCGCAAGATCGACGCCGGCGCCACCCGCGCGATCACGCAGTTCTTCTTCTCGCCCGACGCCTTCTTCCGTTTCCGGGACAAGGTGGACGCGGCGGGCATCACCGCCGAGCTGGTGCCGGGGATCATGCCGGTGTCGAACTTCGCCGCGACCCAGCGCATGTCGGCCATGTGCAATACCGAAGTGCCCAGCTGGATGGCCCGCCTGTTCGAGGGGCTGGACGACCACCCCGCCGCGCGCCAGCTGGTCGCCGCGACCATCGCTGCCGAAATGTGCCGCAAGCTCTATGCCGGCGGCGTGCGCGAGTTCCATTTCTACACGCTCAACCGGGCGGAACTGAGCTACGCCATCTGCCATCTGCTGGGGCTGCGGCCCAAGGCGGGGCTGGGGACCAAGGAAGAGGCCGCTTGATGGCGAATGTTCCTCTTCCCGTTCGGGCTGAGCTTGTCGAAGCCCAGTCCTTCACTTCAAAGGCAGTACGGCCCTTCGACATTGGCACGGCTCATGTGTTTCGTGCCAACAGGGCGAACGGAGAATATATATGACGTCCGCTGAACAGGCATTTCGCGACCTCGCGAAGCAGAAGATCCTCGTGTTCGACGGCGGCTATGGCACGTCGATCCAGAAATATGGGCTGACCGAGGCCGATTATCGCGGCGAGCTGGACCTGGCGAAGGATCAGAAGGGCAATAACGACCTGCTCTGCCTGACGCGGCCGGATATCGTGGAGGCCATCCATACCGCCTATCTCGACGCCGGCGCCGACATGATCGAGACCAACACGTTCAGCGGTACGCAGATCGCGATGGCCGACTATGGCTGCGAGCATCTGGTGCGCGAGCTGAACATCGCCGCCGCCCATATCGCACGCAAGGCCTGCGATGCGGCCACCGCCAGGGACGGCCAGCGCCGCTTCGTCGCCGGTTCCATCGGGCCGACGAACAAGACGCTGTCGATCTCTCCGGACGTCAACGACCCCGCCTATCGCGAGGTCGATTACGATACGCTGAAAGCCCATTATCGCGAGCAGTGCGACGCACTGATCGAGGGCGGCGTCGACTTCCTGCTGGTCGAAACCTGCTTCGACACGCTGAACGCCAAGGCCGCGGGCATGGCCGCGCGCGAGGCGGAGGCGGCGGCCGGGCGTTCCGTGCCGCTGATGCTCAGCTTCACCATCACCGACATGTCGGGCCGCAACCTGTCGGGCCACACGATCAACGCCTTCTGGTATTCGCTCCGGCACCTGAAGCCGCTGACCATCGGCGTGAACTGCGCCTTTGGTGCGGACCTGCTGCGGCCCTATCTGGCCGAACTGTCCAAGAATGCCGACACGCTGATCCTCGCCTATCCCAATGCCGGCCTGCCCAACGAGCTGGGCCAGTATGACGAGCTGCCGGAAACGACCGCGTCGCTGATCCGCCACTGGGTGGACGAAGGGCTGGTGAACATCGTGGGCGGTTGCTGCGGTACCACGCCCGCGCATATCGGTGCGGTGGCGAAGGCGCTGGCCGGGCATCCGCCGCGTGTTGCACCCGAACTGCCGGTGGTGACGCGCCTCGCCGGGCTGGAACCGATGCATATCGCGGCGTAGGCTTTATTATGTCATCCCAGCGCAGGCTGGGATCTCGTGCCTCTTGGGGTGCGCTTTGAAACGGGAGACCCCAGCCTTCGCTGGGGTGACGAGTATCTGATGACCAAGACCACCACCGCCAATTTCGTCAACATCGGCGAGCGCACCAACGTGACGGGCTCCGCCAAGTTCAAGAAGCTGATCATGGCGGGCGACTATGCCACGGCCATCGACATCGCGCGCGAGCAGGTGGAAAGCGGCGCGCAGATCGTCGACGTGAACATGGACGAGGGCCTGCTCGACGCGGTCGAGGCGATGACCACCTTCCTCAAGCTCATGACCGCAGAGCCCGACATCAGCCGCGTGCCGGTGATGATCGACAGCTCCAAATGGGAGGTGATCGAGGCGGGGCTGAAATGCGTCTCCGGCAAGCCGATCGTCAACTCGATCAGCATGAAGGAAGGCGAGGAGGCGTTCCTGCATCATGCCCGCCTGTGCATGGCCTATGGCGCGGCGGTGGTCGTCATGGCGTTCGACGAAACGGGGCAGGCGGACACGAAGAATCGCAAGGTCGAGATCTGCGAGCGCGCCTACAAGCTGCTGATGGGCATCGGCTTTCCGCCCGAGGACATCATCTTCGATCCCAATATCTTCGCGGTCGCGACGGGGATCGAGGAGCACAACAACTACGGCGTCGATTTCATCGAGGCGTGCCGGGAGATCAAGGCGCGCTGCCCGCATGTCCACATCTCCGGCGGCCTGTCGAACTTCTCCTTCTCGTTCCGCGGCAACGAGCCGGTGCGCCGGGCGATGCACTCGGTGTTCCTCTATCATGCGATCCCTGCCGGGCTCGACATGGCGATCGTCAACGCCGGGCAACTCGACGTCTATGACGCGATCGACCCCGCGCTACGCACCGCCTGCGAGGATGTGCTGCTGAACCGCGACCCCGAAGCGGGCGAGCGCCTCGTCGTGCTGGCGGAGAGCTTCCGTGGCAAGGATGCAGCGGCGGAAAAGGCGGCCGAGGAATGGCGCGGCTGGCCGGTCGCCAAACGGCTGGAACATGCGCTGGTCAAGGGCATCGACATGTATGTGGTCGAGGATACCGAGGAAGCGCGTCTGGTCGCCGCCCGCCCGATCGAGGTGATCGAAGGCCCGCTGATGGACGGCATGAACGTCGTCGGCGACCTCTTCGGTTCCGGCAAGATGTTCCTGCCGCAGGTGGTGAAATCCGCGCGCGTCATGAAGAAGGCGGTCGCGCATCTGCTCCCCTATATCGAAGCCGCCAAGGAACCCGGTGCCAAGGGCAAGGGCAAGATCATCATGGCGACCGTGAAGGGCGACGTGCATGACATCGGCAAGAACATCGTCGGCGTTGTGCTGCAGTGCAACGGCTTCGAGGTGATCGACCTGGGCGTGATGGTGCCCTGGCAGGACATCATCAAGGCCGCGAACGAGAATGACGCGGACATGATCGGCCTGTCCGGCCTCATCACCCCCTCGCTGGACGAGATGGTGACGGTGGCGCAGGAAATGCAGCGTGCCGACATGGTCATGCCGCTGCTGATCGGAGGCGCGACCACGTCGAAGGTCCACACCGCGCTGCGCATCGACCCGGCCTTCGCCGGCCCCGTCGTGCATGTGCTCGACGCCAGCCGCGCCGTGGGCGTTGCCACCGCGCTCGTTTCCGACACGCAGAAGACCGATTTCGTCCAGAAGACAAAGGACGATTACGAGCATGTCCGCGTCGCCCGCGCCAACAAAGGGCAGAGCGCGCTGGTGCCGATCGACGATGCCCGTTCCAACGGCTTCGAGATCGACGAGAGCCTGAAGCCGGGGCGTCCGCGCCTGCCCGGCGTGCATGACTTCCCGAACTGGGACCTGGCCGACCTGCGCGAATTCATCGACTGGACGCCCTTCTTCCGCGCCTGGGAACTGGCCGGCAATTATCCCGCGATCCTGACCGATGAGGTCGTCGGCGAAAGCGCCTCCAGCCTGTTCGCCGACGCGCAGAAGATGCTGGACAAGGTGATCGCCGAGAAATGGCTGACCGCGCGCGGCGTGGCCGGCCTGTGGCCCTGCCGCCGGGAGGGCGACGACATCATCGTCCATGTGCAGGATGAGGAGCATGTCCGCCTGCCGATGCTGCGCCAGCAGATCGCCAAGCGCGAAGGCCGGGCGAACATGTGCCTGGCCGACTTCATCAGCCATGATGGCGACTGGATCGGCGGCTTCGCGGTCGGTATCCACGGCATCGAGCCGCACCTCGCTCGCTTCAAGGCGGCGATCGACGACTATTCCGACATCCTGCTGAAGGCGCTGGCCGATCGCCTCGCCGAAGCCTTTGCCGAGCGGCTGCACCATTATGTTCGCACGGCGCTGTGGGGTTATGCCGAGGGCGAGCAACTGACCAACGAGGCGCTCATCAAGGAGCAATATCGCGGCATCCGCCCGGCGCCCGGTTACCCCGCCTGCCCGGACCACAGCCTGAAGCCGCTGCTCTTCAAGATGCTCGACGCCCATCATGCGACCGGCATAACGCTTACGGAAAGCTTCGCGATGCTCCCGACGGCGGCGGTCAGCGGCTTTTATTTCGGCCACCCGCAGGCGGAATATTTCGGCGTCGCCCGCGTCGGTCGCGACCAGCTGGAAGACTATGCGGCGCGCCGCGGCGTGGACATGGAAACGGCGGAACGCTGGCTGCGGCCTAACCTGGACTGATGGGCTGTCAGCATGGCGCACTGCAGGTGGAGGGCCGCTGCCGACCCAATCAGACTGTGTCGTTAGCCGGAACGCGTCTTACGGTCTATTTCGCAGAATTGCGCTAAGGCTCATTGGCGCGATGATGCTGAAACATGTTCAGCATGGCGAGGGATGCACGGCTCAAGGCGAGCAGAATAAGACTTAACGCCGTTCGCCCTGAGCCTGTCGAAGGGCCGTTCTTCCTGAGATGCACGAGGCTTCGACAAGCTCAGCCCGAACGGCTTTAGAAGAACCGACCATCCACTACTCACCCTTTCGTCATGCCAGCATAGGCTGGCATGAGGAGGGGCAACGTTTTGGCCCACCAATAATCACCTTCCGCAGTCCTAGCGACAAACCAGCAAGCACCCATTCCACTGTCCCATCGCGGGGCACCCCCAACGTTAACCCTCTCTCGGCATTGGCCTCGCCCACCCTTCGACCTATGCCGCGCGCATGCGCCTCTTTTCCACGCTCGTCATGCTCTCGGCCGCCATCGCGGCGACTGCCTTCGCGCAGGGGAGCAGCGGCGCGTTCACCGTGGAGGAAAGCGGGCGGAGCTATGCGCGGCTGTCCGATGCGATCGATGCGATCGGCGACGGGCAGGACAGCATCCTGATCGCGCCGGGCACCTATCGGCAATGCGCGGTGCAGGGCGCGGGCGAGATCGACTATCGCGCGCAGAGCCGGGGCACGGTGATCTTCGACGGCGTCACCTGCGAGGGGAAGGCCGCGCTGGTGCTGCGCGGGCGCGGCGCGGTGGTGGATGGCGTGACCTTCCAGAACATGCGCGTGCCCGATGGTAATGGCGCCGGCATCCGGCTGGAGCATGGCAATCTGGAGGTGGTGAACAGCCTGTTCCGCCGCAGCGAGCAGGGCATATTGACCGGCGAGGACGAGGCCGGCCGCATCCGCATCGACATGACGAGCTTCCAGCATCTGGGCCGCTGCGATCGTGACCTCGATTGCGCGCACAGTCTCTATGTCGGCCGCTATGGCAGCCTGTCCGTCACCCGCACCCGCTTCGAGGCGGGCGATGGCGGCCATTATCTCAAGAGCCGCGCCGCCCATGTCACGATCAACGCCAACAGCTTCGACGACAGCGCCGGGCACCTGACCAACTATATGATCGACCTGCCCGAGGGCGCGACCGGCGCCGTCACCGGCAACGAGATGGTGCAGGGCCGCGACAAGGATAATTGGAGCGCCTTCATCGCGATCGCGGCCGAGGGCGCGCGGGACGATTCAGGCAGGCTGGTGATCGCGGGCAACAGCGCGGGCTTCGTGCCGGGGCTGCAGCGCGGCAGCACCTTCGTCGCGACATGGAACGGCGCGCGGCCCTCCATCGGCGCGAACCGGCTGGCGGCGAGCATGAAGATCACCGACCAGCGCTGAGCATCGGGCGTCGCGCAGGCATCGACTGCGGTCTTTGCGCATTGACGCGGCGCTGCGCAGCGCCACTATGGCGGTCATGCGCGTCGCGATCTTCGGCACCAAGGGCTATGACCGGCAATATCTGGGCGGGGCCAATGCCGCGCATGGCCATGACCTCATGTTCCTCGAGCCCCGGCTGGACCCGGACACCGCGCGCCTGGCCGAGGGCTTTCCTGCCATCTGCGCGTTCGTCAACGATCGTCTGGACGCGTCGGTGCTGGAGCGGCTGGCGCAGGGCGGCACCCGGCTGATCGCGCTGCGCTGCGCGGGTTATAACAATGTCGACCTGAAGGCGGCGGCGCGGCTGGACCTGTCCGTCGTCCGCGTGCCCGCCTATTCCCCCCATGCGGTCGCGGAGTTCACGATCGCGCTGCTGCTGGCGCTCGATCGCAACATCCATCGCGCCTGGGCGCGGGTGCGGGAGAATAATTTCGCGCTCGACGGCCTGATCGGCCGCAACCTGCATGGCCGTACGGTGGGCGTGATCGGCACCGGGCGGATCGGTGCGCTGGTCGCCCGCACCCTCAGGCTCGGCTTTGGCTGCGACGTGCTAGCGAGCGATGTGGTGGAGGCGCCGGAGCTGCTCGACATCGGCGTGCGCTATGTCCCGCCCGCCGATCTGCTGGCGCAGGCGGAGATCGTCTCGCTCCACTGCCCGCTGACGCCGCAGACCCGGCATATCATCGACGATGCCGCGATCGCGCGGGCGCGGGACGGGCTGGTCATCGTCAATACCAGCCGGGGGGCGCTCATCGACACGCGGGCGCTGATCGCCGGGCTCAAGTCCCGCAAGATCCGCGGCGTCGCGCTCGACGTCTATGAGCAGGAGGCCGACCTGTTCTTCGAGGATCTGTCCAGCGAGATCATCGAGGATGACGCGTTCCAGCGCCTGCTCACCTTCCCCAATGTACTGGTGACGGGGCATCAGGCCTTCCTGACGGAAGAGGCGCTGGCGAGCATCGCGCAGACGACGCTGGCGAACATCAGTGATTTCGAGGCCGGGCGGACGCTGGCGAACCGCGTCGATCTGGCCATGGTGCGGTAGCGTCTCCGCGTTGGCTGATCAGGCCGGAGGCGGCAGCCTGTCCTCGTCGGTGTAGATGTCGAAGCGGGTGAGGATGGCGGTGCCGAAGGCAGTGGTCAGCGCCGCGTCGGTGGCGTCCCGTCCACGGGCCATCAGGATGCGGCCACTGCGCGGGCGATTGTGCCGGGCGTCGAACGTGTACCAGCGACCATCCAGATAGGCTTCGAACCAGGCGGAAAAGTCCATGTCGCCCAGCAATTCGGGCAGGTCCATGTCGCCCATATAGCCGGTGCAGTAGCGCGCCGGGATGTTCATGCAGCGGCACAGGGTAATCGCCAGATGGGCATAGTCCCGGCACACGCCGGTCTGCTCGTTATAGGCATCCCATGCCGTCTTGGTGATCCGCGCGGCCATATAGTCGAAGGCGATGCGCTCATGCGTATAGGCGACGATCGCCTGCACCAAAGGCCAGCCACCCATCATGCCGCCGAACAGCGACCATGCGATGTCCGTCAGTCGGTCCGTCTCGCAATAGCGGCTGCCGAGCAGGTAGAGCATCACCTCGTCGGGCAGTTGCTCGATCGGCACCTGCCGCGCGTCGGGCGCGACGATGTCCGGCACGAAGGGGTCTTCGATCACGAAGCCGGTGGATATGGTGGTGTCGCCGGCCGGCAGCGTCAGCCGCGTGCAGATATTCCCATAGCTATCGACATAGTCGTAGAGCGGGATGTCGGGCGTCGTCATGATCCGCTGGGCGGTCCGCAGATCCTTGTTGCGCGACGGATGGACGCTGAGCGCGGCCAGCATGGGAGTCGGGTGCTCGGTCCTGAAGCCGATATTGTAGCCAGCGCGTATCAGCATAATGTGCCTTTTCGGTGAGAGGATCGGCCGGAAGGCCGGCCGGAGAACCAAAAGAAGGCCGGCGCGATGGCCGGCCTGCTTCAGCTTTTCAGCGTCACCATCGTCACCGGGCCGGGCTTTTGCGAAGGATTGGACGCATTCTCCTTCTTTGGTTTTTCGGCCTTGGGCTTGCGGACTTCGCGGTTCGATTTCTTCTGGCTCTTGGCCATGGACTGTTCCTTCAGGAGAGGGGGCTGGAGGCAAGGGCGGCCTCCATCGCAGCCACTCTGTTCAGCAAGAGCTGAGCGTGGTGGATTGTTCCGTGCCGACGCTTTCGGCCGCAAATCCGCGATCGGGATTTTCGCTGAAGCGCTGATCCTCAAGGTCGGGTCGGCAGGCGGCCGGCGCGATCGCGGCGATGGCGCGCTTGGCAAGCATCGCCGATTGCTTTCGTTCGCGTTTCCGGGCGCTGATGCCTTCCAGTCGCCAGATGTTCGCGGCCTTTTCGGCGATGAGGCGGACGTTCGGGAGCTGCGTGCCGTGCGCGCGTTCCGACTGAATCTTTTCCTGTGCCTGGCACAGCTGGGACGATGGATACATGATGATCTCCGGAGGAAAGAGGCGAGGCAAAAGGCCGCGCGCAGATGTCGGTCAGGCCGCGATGCGCGACGGCTGCGATGCGTGTGTCATGTGCGGCGTGGCTTTGCGGAAGTCCCGCAGCAGGCTTGCCGATGGGGGCGGCGGGTTCAACACATGGATCGCTGCCAGTCGCCGGGCATAGTCCTCCGCCATTTCCCGGTGGAGGGCGCGCGTGCTTCCGTCGGCAGCCCGCGCCGCCATGGCGCGGGCCGAGCGAAGACGTGTTTCAAGATACATGATGTCGATCACGGTTCTCCCAGATCGACCGGGAGCCAAGGCGCTCTCTGTCACATCCTGGTCGTGAAGGATGACGTGATGGGCCACCATAGCATAGGAATCGCCCGCACGGGAAAATAACTGCGTCCCGGTGGCAAGGTTCTGGAAATAAATGATGCGCCACGCCGTGAGAAACGCACGATGGCAGAATATATCAGAAAAACCCGTCGCCTTTTTACGTAAAAGGCAACGGGAGAAGTTGTGGCTGTTTTCGGCGATGGCTCCTCTAAAGGTTTTGCCAGTTCGCTGATTTCACTGGCGGCGCCATATGCTTTATTGCGGGCAGCTGCTTGCAGGACCGGCAACCAGATCCAGGCAGCGGCCGTCGATCTCGCTTTTGGGCACGGCAAGTCCGATGGTCGCGGCCAGCGAGGGCATGATGTCCACCGTCTCCACGCCCAGCGGCTGTTCGAACGGGGTGATGCCCTTGCGCCAGAACAGGATCGGCACGCGGCGGTCGAGATCCCACGGGCTGCCATGTGTGGCGACATAGCCCTTGGTCGGGTCGATGATCGGCGTGATCCGGGGCTTGAGCAGCAGCAGCAGGTCGCCGGAGCGATGCGCATCGAAGCTG
Organism: Sphingobium arseniciresistens; assembly: GCA_029167225.1. Lineage (GTDB taxonomy): Bacteria > Pseudomonadota > Alphaproteobacteria > Sphingomonadales > Sphingomonadaceae > Sphingobium > Sphingobium arseniciresistens. The sequence goes on along the minus strand of JARFNK010000001.1, from coordinate 584,376 downwards.
GCGCGGGCCTCCTGGATGAGGCTCCAGTTCTCCGGCGATCCGGTGGGGCTGGGCGTGGCGGCGATCTCCGCCTTGGTCAAGACGGCCTGCACCTGCGGATGGGCGCGCAGGATCGTCAGCGCCTCTGCCTGCACCTTGGCCTTCTGCGCGGGGGAGAGGGTGGGGGCGAGATAGAGGTCGCCCGCCGGGCCGTCGCCATAGATCAGCGTGCCTGACAGCCCGGTCTTCGCGACGATGGCATCCGACAGCGCCTTGGGCGCAAGTGCCGCGTCGACGCGGGTCTCGTCCGGGATGGCGTTTTCGCGATGGCGCTCGGGCAGGTCGTGGCCGCCATGGTCGGCGGTCAGCACCACCTCATAATCGATGCCGTCCTTGTCCAGGCGGTCGAAGAAGGCGCCCAACTCGCGGTCCAGCGACATCTGCTGGATGCACATTTCCGTGCCCTCGGTGCCGTAACTATGCCCGACATAGTCGTTGGCGGACAGGCCGATGGAAATGATGTCGGTCTGCGCCTGCTTGCCAAGGCCCATCTGCTCGATGAAGGCGGCGGCGAGGACGAGCGTGGTCGCATCCTGCTCCGGCGAGGCGCGGAAGCCCTTATAGTCGCCAGCGGCGCGAGCGAAGCGGCCGGTGCCGACAGATTTGCCCGCGCCGATATCGACGGCGAAATCCTTGGGCGTACAGTTGCCGGGCAACTCCATCGCCGGGCGCGGTGCCGAGAGCAGGCGCGCGACCTCGGCATTCACCTTGTCCACCAGCGGATTGGCGGGCGTGCCGACATAGCTGACATAGCCCTTGGGCGTCAGCCACCAGATCTGGTCTGTCTTCGCCCCGCCCATCATCAGCGCGGCGCGATCCTTGCCCGCGACCGAGACGACGCGGGTGGCGGGGTTGGCCGCCTTCATCCGCCCGCCCAGCGTCGGCACGCGCAAGTGCAGCGGAGACACGACGTAGTTCTCGCTGTCGGTGCCGGGCTTGCTCTCGTCCTCCGAGCAATAGACGGACTTGTCGGCGCGCGGCGCGCTGAAATCGAACCAGTTGTTGGCGATGATGCCGGTGCGCGACGGGCGGCTGCCGGTCAGGATGGTGGAATGGCCGGGGCAGGTCTCCGTCGCGGCATGGCTCTGATAGCCGCGCGGGAAGACGACGCCTTGCGTCAGCCGCTTCATGCCCGCCACATAATGCTGGCGATATTCGTTGAACAGATCACCCGAAAACTGGTCCACCGAAATGGCGACGATCAGCTTGGGCGGCGATTGCGGCGCTGTGGGAGCCGGTGTCGCTGCGGGCGATGTCGCTGGGGTTTGGGCGACGAGCGGCGCGGCGCTTGCGAGCAGGAATGACAGGGCGGCGATGTGGCGAAGGGACAAGAGGAGTAACTCCACGGGCTTGACGGGCGTATAAGGCAGACCTAGCCCCCTCAGGGACAAGAGGACAGGTGCCAGATGCGGATTTTTCATGTCCTTAAGATGACAGTGGCCAGCCTTGGCCAGAGGGTCGGGGTGTTGATCGGCGTGGCACTGCTTGCGCTGCTGCCCTTTTGCGCGCCCGGCGCATGGGCGCAGTCGCCCGGCGCCTTCGGCCAGGGCGGGCCGCCGCATATCGCCGCGCGGCTCGTTACCGAACAGCCCGCGCCCGCGCCCGGCGATGCCTTCACCCTGGCGTTCGACATGCGGCCTGCGGCCGGCTGGCATGGTTATTGGGAAAATCCCGGCGACGCTGGGCTCGGCATGACGGTCAAGTGGAGCGCGCCGACTGGCGTCACGCTGGGGCCGCTGCGCTATCCGGTGCCCGAGACGCTGGTGGTCTCGGGCCTGATGAACCATGTCTATGAAGGCCCCTATGCCGTGCTGGTGAGCGGCCGCGTGCCGGCGGGGATGAAGGCGGGCGATCGCCTGCCGATTCGCGTCCGCGCCGACTGGCTCGCCTGCACCCGCGAGGTCTGCGTTCCCGAGGGCGCGGACCTTTCCGTCGACATGACGGTCGGCAGCGGTGCGGTTGACCCCGCGCTGCAGAACCTGTTCGACGATTATCGCGCCCGCCTGCCACGGCCGCTGGGCGCGGAAGGCCGCTATCAGCTGGTGGACGGGCGTTTCCGGCTGGCGATCCCCTTGCCCGCCTCCGCCCTCGTCAGCGATCCGCATTATTTCGCGCTGACCGACCATGCACTGCGCTTCGCGGCGGCGCAGAGCGTATCGCGGAGCGGCGACATGCTGATCGTGGAAACCGACGCGGACGGCAGCGCGAAGAGCGGCGGCGTGGTGGAAGGCGTGTTGAAGACGGGCGATCACCAAGGGCTGCTGCTTTCGGCACAGCCGGGCGCAGTGCCGCCGGCCGGCGAGCCGCTGGATGTAAAGGGTGCGCCGGCGAAGGCACAGGGCCTGCAGGCCATCCTGATCGCGCTGGGCGGCGCGCTGCTGGGCGGGTTGATCCTGAACGTCATGCCCTGCGTCTTCCCGATCCTCAGCCTCAAGGCATTGAGCCTCGCCAAGGCCGGTGGCGACGGCGGCGCGGCCCGGCGGGAAGCGATCGCCTACGCGCTGGGCGTGATCGTCACCTGCATGGCGCTCGGCGGGCTGCTGCTGGGGCTGCGGGCCGGTGGCGCGGCGGTCGGCTGGGCGTTTCAGCTTCAGGACCCGCGCATCATCCTGCTGCTGCTGATCCTGGTGACGGCGATCGCGCTGAACCTGGCCGGGCTGTTCACCCTGCCGGCCGTGGGCGCCGGCGGCGGCCTTGCGAGCAAGGGCGGCATCGGCGGCGCCTTCTGGACCGGCGCGCTGGTGGCGTTCGTCGCGACGCCCTGCACCGGGCCATTCATGGGCGCGGCGCTGGGTGCTGCGCTGGTGCTGCCCATTTTCGCAGCGCTCGCTGTGTTCGCGGGGCTGGGGGCAGGGCTGGCGCTGCCCTTCGTGCTGATCGCCTATGTGCCGGCGATCCGTCGCCGCCTGCCAAGACCGGGGGTGTGGATGGAACGATTGCAGCGTATTCTCTCGATCCCGATGTTCCTCACCGCGCTCGGCCTGCTCTGGCTGCTGGGACAGCAGCGGGGCATGGGCGCGATCGCGGTGGGCCTGGGCGCCGTCGCCCTTGCGAGCGCCGTGCTCTGGTGGCTGGGCGTGCGCCAGCGCCATGGGCGCACCGGCGGCCTGCCCACGGCGGCTGCGATGGCGGTCACGCTGGCGCTCGGCATCGTCCTGCTGCCCACGCGCACGACGGACGCCAAAGCGGCGGTGACGAAGGCGGGCACCGTGCCCTTTGACGCGGCGAAGCTGGCGGCGCTGCGCAAGCAGGGCAAGCCGGTCTTCCTCTATTTCACCGCCGACTGGTGCATCACCTGCAAGGCGAATGAAGCGGCAGCCATCGATCGGGCGGAGGTCGCCCGTGCCTTTTCGCAGGGCGGCGTCACCGTGATGGTGGGCGACTGGACCAATGGCGACCCCGCGATCAGCCGCTTCCTTGAAGGCGAGGGGCGTTCCGGCGTGCCGCTCTATCTCTGGTACGCGCCGGGGCAGCCGGCGCGGACATTGCCGCAGATCCTCACGCCCTCGACGCTCACCGGACTGCTCTGACCATGTCGAAGCCGGGCGGCAAGCAGCGGGCGGACCAGATGCTGGTCGACCGGGGGCTGGTGGAAAGCCGCGCGCGGGCGCAGGCGCTGATTCTCGCGGGCCTCGTCTTCAGCGGGGAGCGCAAGATCGAGAAGGCGGGGCAGCAACTGGCCGAAGATGTGACGCTCGACGTGCGCGGCCGTGACCATCCCTGGGTGTCGCGCGGCGGCATCAAGCTCGCCCATGGCCTCGTCCATTTCGGCATGGACGTGCGCGGCATGGTGGCGATGGACGTGGGCAGTTCCACCGGCGGCTTTACCGACGTGCTGCTCACCAACGGCGCGGCGCGCGTCTATGCCGTCGACAGCGGCACCAACCAGCTCGCCTGGAAGCTGCGCACCGACGACCGCGTCATCGTGCATGAAAAGACCAGCGCCCGCATCCTGACGGCAGAGCATATTCCCGAACCCATCGACATCATTGTGTGCGACGCGAGCTTCATCTCGCTCGCCAAGGTGCTGGAGCGGCCGATGAGCTTCGCGCGCGCCGGCGCCCTGCTCGCCGCGCTCATCAAGCCGCAGTTCGAGGCCGGGCGAGAGGAGGTCGGCAAGGGTGGCGTGGTCCGCGATCCCGCCATTCACGAGCGGGTGTGCGGGGAGGTGAAGGACTGGCTGGAAAGCGCGGGATGGGACGTCATGGGCGTCACGCAAAGCCCGATCACCGGTCCCGAGGGGAATGTCGAATTTTTGATTGGCGCACGGCGTGGCGGGAACGGCTGACTGCTTCGTTTGAGCGGCGGTAACAGCAGTCACGCTGTTGATACAATTTGCGACAAAGCGAATTATTGCCTCGCTTTCAAAGGACCGTTAGCCCAGCGCCATGCGAAATTCGGTGGTTTTTCCTTTCGCGGCGCTGCTGCTCGCCGCTTGTGGTGGTGGGCATGAGCAAAAGGCCCGGCCGACCCCGCTGGTCGAGGCTCAGCCTGTCGGGGTCGCGACATTCACCGATGCAGTCGAGGCGGTCGGCACCGCCATCGCCAACGAACAGGTGGTCCTCGCCGCGCCGGTGACAGAACGGATCACCTCGCTCAATTTCTCCGATGGCGGCTTCGTGTCGCGCGGACAGGTAATCGCCACGCTGGCGCAGGGGCAGGAAGTTGCGGAGCTGACCGCCGCCCGCGCCAATGCGCAGCAGGCCACGCTGCAACTGGCCCGTGTCCAGGCGCTCAAGGCCCGCGGCTTTGCGACCAATGCCGATGTCGAGGCGCAGACCGCCACCGCCAGCGCTACCCGCGCCAATGCGGCGCTGGCACAGGCATCGATCGGGGACCGCATCGTGCGCGCGCCCTTTGCCGGCTATGCCTCTTTGCGGACGATCTCCGTGGGGGCGGTCGTGACATCGGGCACGGCGATCGCCACGATCAGCGACATTTCTCGGATCAAGTTGGATTTCAACGTGCCCGAGACGCTGCTGTCCAGCATCCGCGAGGGCCAGCCGATCGACGCCGTCTCCGCCGCCTTCCCCGACCGGCAGTTCAGGGGCACGATCGCGACGATCGATCCGGTGGTCGATCCCGCGACCCGCGCGATCAAGGTCCGCGCGATACTGCCCAACCCGGACAAGGCGCTGAAGCCAGGGATGCTGCTGACGGTGAAGGTGCTCTCGCGTGAGCGAAGCATGCTGGCGGTTCCGGAACTGGCGGTGGTGGGCGATGGCGAGAAGAGCCTGGTCTATGTTGTCGAGGGCAGCGGCAAGGATCACAAGGTCACGCGCACGGCGATCAAGACCGGCATGCGCGACCGTGGTATGGTGGAGGTCATCGGTGGCCTGAAGGCCGGGCAGATGATCGTGACGGAAGGCGTCGTGAAGCTTGCCGACGGCATGCCCGTGCGGTTGACCACGGACAAGCCGGAAGGCGGCAAGGGCGAGGGCAGCGGGGGCGAGGGTAGCAAGGGTGGTGCTGGCGCCGCCGGCAAGCCGGCAGGGTGACGGACAGGCACGATGCAGCTTTCTGACGTCTCGGTTCGCAGGCCGGTTTTCGCGGCAGTGGTGGCGTTGCTGCTCTGCATCGTCGGCGTCGTGGGCTATATGAGCCTGTCGGTGCGCGAATATCCCGATACCGACCCGCCGGTCGTCTCGGTGGAAACCAACTATACCGGTGCTGCGGCTTCCGTGATGGAAACGCGCATCACCCAGATTCTGGAAGATGCCATTGCGGGCGTGCAGGGCATCCAGACGATCACGTCGACATCCGAGGACGGCCGCTCGAACATCAGCATCGAGTTCGATCCCTCGCGCGACATCGATTCCGCCGCGAACGACGTGCGCGATCGCGTGGGATCTGCCGTGGAGGATCTGCCCGAGGATGCGCTGGCGCCGGAAATCCGAAAGGTCGATGCCGATGCCCGGCCCATCCTGTTCCTCTCCTTCTCGCGTCCCGGCTGGAGCTCGATCCAGCTGACCGACTATATCGACCGCAACATCGCCGATCGCTTTTCCGCGATCGATGGCGTTGCGCGCGTGAATATCGCTGGCGAGGCGCGACCTTCGACCCGCATTTGGATGAACGCGGAGCGGCTGGCGGCGTTCGGCCTGACGCCTGCGGATGTCGAGAGCGCCCTGCGCGCGCAAAATGTCGAGCTGCCCGCAGGACGCCTCGAATCGCGGGACCAGAACCAGACCTTGCGTGTCTCCCGGCCGTTCGGGACGCCGGAGCAGTTCATGCAGCTTGTCGTCGGCCGCGGCGCCGATGGCTATCAAATCAAGCTGGGCGATGTCGCACGGGTCGAGGTGGGCGCGGAGAACCCCTATAACAGCTTCCGTTCGAACAGCGGCACCGGCGTCGGGCTCGGCATCGTGCGGCAATCGGGCGCGAACACGCTGGAAGTGGCGGACAAGGCCAAGGCGCTGATGGAGCAGCTGAAGCCGACCCTGCCCGAAGGCATGCGGATCGCGGTCGGATCGGACGAGTCCCTGTTCATCAGCCGGGCCATCGAGAATGTATACCACACGCTGGCAGAGGCGGCGGTGCTGGTCATCGCGGTCATCTTCCTGTTTCTGGGCTCGATGCGCGCCACCATCATCCCGGCGGTGACGGTGCCGATCTGCCTGCTCGCCACCTGCGCGGTGATGTGGCTGCTGGGGCTGTCGATCAACCTGCTGACGCTGCTCGCCTTCGTGCTGGCCATCGGCCTGGTCGTGGACGATGCGATCGTGGTGCTGGAGAATGTCTATCACCGCATCGAGCAAGGGGAGGATCCGCTGGTCGCTTCCTATCTGGGCACGCGACAGGTCGGATTCGCGATCATCTCGACGACTTTGGTGGTGTGCGCCGTGTTCGTGCCGGTCATGTTCCTTGCCGGGCAGACGGGCCTGCTGTTCCGTGAACTGGCGGTCGCGATGATCGCGGCCATCGCCTTTTCCGGCTTCATCTCGCTCACGCTCGCGCCGATGCTCTGCTCGAAGATGCTCAAGCACAGCGCGCGGGGGCGGTTGACCACATGGATCGACAACCGCTTCCAGAGCATCGAAAATCACTATTCGCGGCTATTGGATTCGGCGCTGCGGCGGCCTCTGCTGCCGTTGCTGGCGGTCGGTCTGTTCCTGCTGGCGGCCGGCGGGCTGTTTGCGACCCTGCGCAGCGAGCTGGCGCCGTCCGAAGATACCGGCGTTGTGCAGGGCAATGTGAGCGCGGCGGAAGGCACCGGCTACGACAAGATGCGGCTCTACATGAATGCCATAGAGAAGCAGCTGCAGCCACTGCGTGAGGATGGTTCTCTGCTGAACCTCATCATCCGCGTGCCCGGCAACTTCGGCGGCTCCGACGATTTCAACAATGGCGCGATCACCGCCTATCTGCGCCCATGGGAAGACCGGACGATCACGACCGACGAGGTTTCAGCGGCGATCAACAAGGTGCTGGCGCAGCAGCCCGGCGTGCGCGGCAATGTCTCGCCGCGTTCCGGCCTGTCGCGCGGTCGCGGCCTTCCGGTGAACCTCGTCATCGCCGGATCGACCTATGAAGGGCTGGTCGCCGCGCGTGATCGCATCATGGCCGCCGCAGCCTCCAATCCCGGACTCGTCAACCTCGACAGCGACTATAAGGAAACCAAGCCGCAGATGCGGATCGACGTCGATACCCGGCGCGCGGGCGACCTGGGCGTGTCGGTGAACGATGTCAGCCAGGCGTTGCAGAGCCTGCTCGGCTCCCGCCGTGTCACCACCTATGTCGATCGCGGCGAGGAGTATCGCGTCATCGTGCAGGCCGAGCGCGACGGACGCTTCACCCCCGCCAGCCTCTCCCGCATTCAGGTACGCTCGCGCACCGGCGCGCTGGTGCCGCTGTCCAACCTTGTCACCCTGCGCGAGGTAGCTGGGCCGCGCCAGCTCAACCGCTACAACAAGCTGCGCGCGATCACGCTGACGGCAGGCCTTGCGCCGGGCTATTCCCTGGGCGAGGCGATCAGCTATCTGGAGGCGCAGGCGCGGCAGTCGCCCGAGGTGCTGGCGATCGGCTATCGTGGTGAAAGCCAGTCGCTGCGGGAGACCGGCGGCTCCATCCTGCTGATCTTCGGCATGACGATCCTTATCGTCTTCCTGCTGCTGGCGGCACAGTTCGAAAGCTTCGTCCACCCCGCCATCATCATTGCCACCGTGCCGCTGGCCGTGGCGGGCGGCGTCATTGGCCTTGCGATCAGTGGCGGCACGATCAACCTCTACAGCCAGATCGGCATCGTCATGCTGGTGGGGCTCGCGGCCAAGAACGGCATCCTGATCGTGGAGTTCGCCAACCAGTTGCGCGACGAGGGGCTGGCGATCGGCGAGGCCATCCGCCAGGCCGCGGTGCGCCGCCTTCGCCCGATCATGATGACATCCGTGGCGACGGTCGTCGGCGCGGTGCCGCTGGTGATTGCCAGCGGCGCGGGCGCGGCGGCGCGGGCGAGCATCGGCGTGGTCATCGTCGCCGGCGTCACCTTCGCGACGGTCATCACGCTCTTCCTCATTCCGATCATCTACTCACGGGTTGCAGGGCGCACGGTTTCCCCGCAAACCGTAGGCCGGCGTCTGGATTCGGCGCTGGATGGCGGGGCGGCCAATCCAGCCGAATAGAGACCGAAGAGAAAGAGCGACGGCGCGGCGCGCAGCATCGGGGGGAATAGCATAGATGAACCAGATCGCGTCCAGAGGGCAGCTTCGCCTCGCCTATCTGCGCTGGGCCTTGTTTACCGTGCCGGGCATCGTCTTCCTGGGGTTCCTCTCGGGGCAGGCATCCAACAGCGGCTATGGCAATCGCTGGTTCGCCGCGCTCGTGAAGCCGGATTTCATGCCGCCGGCGCTGGCTTTCCCGATCGCCTGGACGCTGCTCTATGTGCTGATGGGACTGGCCATCGCCATGGTGCTGCACGCCCGCGGTGCGCGGCTGCGCGGCACCGCTATTGCCATGTTCGTCGTGCAGCTGATCGGCAATCTTGCCTGGTCGCCGCTATTCTTCGCCGCGCACAAGGTGACGGCGGCTTTCGCGCTGATCGTGGCGATCTTTCTGCTCAGCTTTGTGGCGATGATCCTGTTTTTCCGCATTCGCAGGGTAGCGGGATGGCTGATGCTGCCCTATCTGGCGTGGCTGGTGTTCGCAGCATCGCTGAATTTCGAGATCATGCGCCTCAATCCAGGCGCGGAAACCCTTGTCGTTCCGGCACTGCGCACCCAGATTAGTGCGATAGCCCCCGATCCCAGGTGAATGCCATGCAGAGTGAAAACCGTTTCTTCGACGATCTGGCCAAGCTGGTGAACGGTGCGGCCGGCACCGTGGCCGGCATGACCCGCGAATTCGAATCGCGCGCGAAAGAGCGTGCGAAGGGCTGGGTCGGCGATCTGGATTTCGTCAGCCGCGAAGAGTTCGACGCGGTCAAGGCCGTCGCCGCCGCCGCGCGTGAGGAAGTGGAATTACTGAAGGCGCGGCTCGACGCGCTGGAAGGTTCCGCGCCCGAAGTGCTGAAGGCCCGCGTCGCCTCGCGCAAGCCTTCGGCCAAAAAAGCGGACTGACCGCAGACTTATCCACAGCCTATCCACAATTTGATGCACAGTATCGGCCGCCTTGGGCCGGATGCCTGTCCATTGGCGATATAAGCTGATAGAGCATCCTATAAGGGGCGTGTACGAGCGAAAATAATATGATGGATAGCGACGAATTCGAACATGACGGGCATGATGCCGCGCCGATAGATATGTTGGCGACCTATTTCGATGCCAATGGCTGGACGATCGAACAGGTCAGCGAAGACGAGATCGCCGCCACCACGCGCGGCAGCTGGGCACAATATGAAGTGCGCGCGATCTGGCGCGAGGACGATCAGGTTCTCCAGCTTCTGGCGATGCCCGACATCAAGGTTTCCGACGACAAGCGGGTGCCGGTCTATGAAGCGATCGGCCTGATCAATGAACAATTGTGGCTCGGTCATTTCGAGCTGTGGTCCTCCAGCGGCATTGTGCTGTTCCGCCACGGCGCCTTGCTGGGGCAGGGGGACACGCTCTCTCTGGATCAGGCGCAGATCATGGTGGAAACCGCGATCGACGAGTGCGAGCGCTTCTACCCGGTGTTCCAGTTCGTGCTCTGGGGCGGCAAGACCCCGGCCGAGGCACTGTCCGCCAGCCTGATCGAGACGCGCGGCGAAGCCTGACGCAGGATGACCGACACTATAGAGACAAGTTGGCCCGCGCGGCTGTTCATGATCGGCTGCGGCAATATGGCGGGGCAGATGCTGTCCCGCTGGCTGGCCTGCGGGCTTGATCCCGCTCGGGTGACGGTGCTTCGGCCAAGCGGCAGGCCGGTCGCGCCGGGCGTGACCGTGGTGACGGACTATCCGCAGGCGCTGGACGCCGGCACGACCGTCCTGATCGGCATGAAGCCCTATCAGTTCGCCGATGTGATGCCTCGGCTGTCGGCGGTCGCCGCGGCCGATACGCAGTTCGTCTCCATACTTGCAGGCACGACGGCGGCACAGTTGCGCGATGCCCTGCCGCAGGGCGCGCAGATCGTGCGCGTGATGCCCAATACCCCGGTCGGCGTCGGGCAGGGCGTGTGCGCGCTGTTCGCCGATGAGGATACCCATGGCGCGGCGCGTGCATCCGTGCAGGCGCTGATGACGCCGCTGGGGCTGGCCGAATGGATCGCCGATGAAGCCCAGTTCAATCTGGTGACGGCGCTGTCGGGCTGCGGCCCGGCCTATCTGTTCCGCTTCATCGATGCGCTGGCCCGCGCGGGCGAGGCGCTCGGCCTTCCCGCCGATCAGGCCGGCCGGCTGGCGCTGGCGACGGTGCAGGGCGCCGCGACGCTGGCCGCAGCGAGCGACGAAGCGCCCGGCATGCTCGCCGATCGCGTGGCGAGCCCCGGCGGGATGACGCGGGAGGGCATGAATGTGCTCGACGCCGACGACCGCCTCGTCACCCTGCTCACCGACACTCTGCGCGCCGCGCGCGACCGGGGCGAGGCGATGGCGCGGGGCGAATAGCGCCGGCGTTTTCTTGCGGGGGGGGATGGGCGTGAACGTCTATCCCCGATCACAGTATCGCGTTTTCTATGTAGGGATCAACAATCCCGTTCGCCCTGAGCCTGTCTCATGAGACCAGTGCGCGGATGGGCGTGGACAGGAGCGTTGATTGCTGATTCTATGGGCTTTCCCAGACAGAGAGCGGCTGGTGGCGCGACGTTCGATTGGGCAGGAGTAGTCTGGTTTTGCAAGTCGCGAGCGGGCGGCTTTGTCGCTCGACACGCTGGTATCTCTGATCGACTGGAAGCATGTCGAGATGCTGCTCGATCCACTCTATCTGGCTGGCAAGGGTGAGCTTGCCTGGCCGAGGCTGGCGATGTTCAAAGCCCTGCTGCTGTCAATCTGGTACGACCTGTCCGATGTGAAGCTGGTCGAAGCGCTTGATGATCGAGCCTTCTTTCGTCGCATCTGCTGGTTCTCTGCGATGGAAGCGACGCCTGAGCGGACCGCCTTCGTCCGCTTCCTCAGATTGCTCGTTGCGCACCGGCTTGACCGGTCAAGGTTTGAAAGCGTGACCTTGCAGCTCAAATCAAAGGCGATGACGGTCAAGGCCGGAACACTGGTTTATGCCACCGTCATCGCGTTCACCAGTGAAGACGATGACGACGTCCGCTGGGTGGAGCACAAGGGCAAGCGGGCGGTTTACGTCTTCAAGGCTCACGTTAGTGCTGATGCCGATACGGCTTTGGTCGAAGAAGTCTCGGTCCCATCCGCCAATATCAATGACGGCAAGGCAGGCCCAGACGCCTTGCCCGACAATCCAGGCGAAGTGTTTGCTGATAGCGCCTATCGCGGCAATCACTTTCGCGATGCCGCGCGAGCAAGGGGGCATCCCCCGCATTGTCTCCACCAGCGTTGGGGGCGCAGCGAAGAGGAAGCCCAGGCATGGCTTCGTCAATGGAATCAGCCGATCCATCGCGTTCGGGGCCGAATCGAGAAGATCTTCGGAACATGGAAGTGAGTAGCCCCTAGATTTCTGGACGCCTTCTATCCTAATTTTGAGGACAGGAGACGACGATGGGTAAGCCCAATTCAGCGATGAGTTCAAGCGTGATGCGGTAGCCCAGATCACCGAACGTGGGTATCCGGTAGCGGAGGTTTCGGAGCGGCTCGGGGTCAGTCAGCATTCGCTGTATGCGTGGAAGCGGCAACTGGCGCGGTCAGTGTCTGGCGATGCTAGCAAGGATGCGGAGATCCGCCAGTTGAAGCGCGAACTGGCTCGGGTGACCGAGGAGCGCGACATTCTAAAAAAAGCCACCGCGTATTTCGCCAGGGATGCAAAGTGAGATACGCGTTCGTTGCACAGCATCGCGACCAGTTCCGGGTGCGGTCGATGTGTCGGTGACTGCGCATCCAGCCAAGCGGTTTCTATGCGTGGCAGAAGAACCTGCTGAGCCAGCGAGCCCGCGAAGATGCTCGCCAGACCAAGTTAATCCGGCAAGCCTGGAACGACAGCGGCAAGGTCTATGGCTACCGCAAGTTGCACGACGACCTACTGGATCAGGGCGAGACCTGTTCCCCGAACCGTGTTGCCCGGTTGACCAGGCTGGCGGGTATCAAGGCGCAGATCGGCTACAAGCGTCGGCCGGGGAGCTATGGTGGCAAGCCATCTTTGGCGGTCGACAACGCTTTGGATCGTCAGTTCGACGTCGCTGCTCCCGATCGGGCCTGGGTGACAGACATCACCTACATTCGCACCCTGGAGGGCTTTGCCTATTTGGCCGTCGTGATCGACCTCTATTCCCGCCGCGTGGTGGGCTGGTCGATGCAGAGCAGGCAGACCACCGATGTGGTGCTGCAGGCGCTGCACATGGCCGTATGGCGGCGAAAGCCGAAGCAGCGGGTGCTGATCCATTCGGATCAAGGCTCGCAGTTCACCAGCATGGACTCGGCGGCCTTCATCCGAGCTAACTATCTTGAGCATTCGATGAGCCGGCGCGGGAACTGCCATGATAACGCGGTAGCCGAGAGCTTCTTTTCCTCGCTCAAGCGTGAACGCATCCGGCGCCGCACCTACAAAACCCGCGAAGAAGCCCGCCAAGACTTGTTCGATTATATCGAGATGTTTTAAAACCCGGTGCGCAAGCACGTCAGGAACGGCATGCTGTCGCCCGCACAAGTTCGAACGGAAACAGATTTTGGAAGCAGAAGGCGTCCAGAAATCTAGGGGCTACTCACATAGCGAATTTCCAAAGCCCACTTTTACGGAGAATTTTAAGACCGATGACAGCTGCCCGCGCCATTGCGTGATCTGGTTCGGGTGAACGTCAAACTGCTGCGCCAGTTCCGCCAGCGTCTTCTCGTCCTTCACGGCCGCCAGCGCCACGTTTGCCATAAATGCCGCCCCATGGTCCCGGCGTGATCGTTTGCTCATCTCTACTCCTGTCATGCGGCCATACGGGCCGCCGTCAGGCAGAAAGTCCACTTGCCGTCCTGTGCAGTGTTACCAGGCCACTTCTGTCAAAACTGTGAGTGACCTGAATATTGCCAAGATTGCTGCGGCGCGGCATAAGGCAAGGCAACACATAGCCTTATCAATCTGCACTTTTTCAAGCCCGCCTCGTCTCGCCTACTAAGCTCTAATCCGAAGAATGGATCAGGTATTCGAGAGACAATTGAGCGAGAGTGTTCATAAATTATGTGAACAGAAAATTTTAATAAGATCATCAGAAGCCAAAATTTATTCAATGACGCTGACACGCCATGTTCGAAGGGGCAAGAATAGGTGAAAAAAAATCAGATAACAGGCATAAGCGGCCTGAGAATGCTCGCCGTTTTATCTGTTGTGCTATTCCACATAAGCTCTTCATGGTTGCCTGGGGGGTTTGTAGGCGTCGATGTATTTTTTGTGATATCTGGGTTTGTTGTCGCCCATTCCGTTTATCATTTTTCGGGTAATTCTTTTAAGGTCTATTTTTCCTGGTTTTACAGGCGGCGTTTCTCAAGAATATTGCCTGCGATATTCTTGTTCGTGATCGTTACGACTTTGGCCGGCGTGCTTTTCATCCCGCAAGCGCCGGCTAGCAAGACCATTGAAATCACTGGAATTTCGGCCATTTTTGGCGTCAGCAATTTTGCATTATTATTTACGTCTGGAGATTATTTTTCCACATCGACAGAATATAATACGTTTACCCACACATGGTCACTTGCAGTAGAAGAGCAATATTATTTTCTGTTTCCGTTCATATCATATGCGCTGATTGTAAATTCAAAAAATAATGACAGAAAAAGATCGATTTATCTTTTTTCCCTATATGTGCTGGTGCTTCTATCTTTAATTTCCTGTTATATTTTAACGGAAAAATGGCGATCCGCTGCATTTTATATGCTGCCCACCCGTTTCTGGGAACTGGGCATCGGCTTCCTCCTTCGTTATCAGCTTGATCGCTTTTCTCTTACCAGTGTACGCACCACCCGCTCTCTTCCTGTAGAAGCGCTGGCGCTGAGCGCGCTTGCCAGTCTACTCCTCAGTTTCTGGCTCGCCTCTGCTGACAGCTTTCCTTTTCCCTGGGCGCTGCTTCCTTGTGGCGCCACTGCGGTACTGATAGCGATATTGTGGCTGCGTCCAGGAACGCTGACCGATCGGTTGCTATCCCTTCGTCCCTGCGTTTTTCTGGGGAATATCAGCTATTCCCTTTATCTCTGGCACTGGGGCGTGCTCGTGCTGATGCGCTGGACTGTTGGCGTGAGCACGATCGGGCAACAAGCATTCGCCCTCGCCCTGATGACCCTGCTTGCATGTGCGAGTTACTATGTTGTTGAGCGCCCGTTACGCTATAATCGACGGATTACAGAACTTGGCACGCCGGCCTTCTTCGTCGCTTACGCGGCAGTTGCAGCGCTGTGTGTCGGCATTTGCTTCCTGCTGTATATCGAGAAGCCGAAATTCGGTCTGTCGGTCGCCAATCAGGCATCCATCTGGGACCCTTACGCCCCCTATTTTGGCGACAATGGAAAATGCGCCCTCACAACGCAAAAAGAAGAATATGCGGGCGGGGAGCTTTGGCGGTTCACGCCGAAATGTGCCGGGATAGGCAAATCCCGGCTTTTCGTCTTGGGCGATTCTCATGCCGGCGCTTATCAGCGCATGATCGCGCGCACCGCCTCGATCCGAGGCCAGGAAGCGCTCATCTACACCTATGGCGGGTGCAGCCCGATTCAGGTCGATGAACGGCCGCTCCTGCCAGGATGTGCCAGCTTTCGGACGAAGGTGCTTAAAGAGATACTGGCAAAGGCGCGTGCTGGAGACACGCTGTTGCTTCCTCGCCTTTACACGCCCCGCTTCAGAGGCGAGTGGGACGAGGACATTGATCGCAAGGCCATTCATCTTGCCGATGCACGTCCGCTCGCCGCGAGTGCTGCAACCATTGCCCGAACCGCCGCATTGCTAAAGCCACTTGCGGACAAGGGCATCCGGCTCATCATCGAAGCGCCAAAGCCGACCTTGCCGACATCCCTGTATCGCTGCGGAGACTGGTTCAATCGCGAAAGCCATTATTGTACCGCGGGATGGAATGTGCTTCGGGTCAAGATGGAACAGCGCGCCGCTCGGCCGATGGCTGCCGTCAAGGCCATCGCGAACAGTTCTTCAGGCATCAGCATATGGGACCCGTTCCCTATCCTTTGCCCCGGAAAAACCTGCAATGGCTATCTTGATGGCAAACCCCTCTATTTCGATACGGATCACCTCAGCGCATTTGGCAATGACGTGCTGCTGCCCAGCTTCCTAAGGGCTATTGATTCCAGCGCAATGACACAGTCGGTCAAGGATGGTTCAGATGACCTCCACTAACCAAATCCGGGGGGGCGCAACGCGCGCGGTCCCGCCACTTTCGACGTGCGCCGCTTGCAAGACGCGATCTGAAAGGCGTTTGTCAGAATTGAAGCGATTGAATTTCACATCATGGCCGAAGGCAACTCAATCGCACATAAGCGACCTGGGCACTTCTTTCAGAGGCGTCAACTCAGGCGTAAGCCTCAAGCGTTCACCAAAAGACCATGCCAATGGACAGCGAATGAATCGCCGGAACCTGCTGCGAAGCGCGGTTGCTGCGGAAACGAGGATAGACGTCCGAAATTTTGGTGCAAGGCCAGACAAGGATGCCCGTCCGGCAATCATGGCCGCCCGGGCTGAACTCAAGCGCCGGGGTGGAGGACCCTGACTCTTCCGGCAATCGGTGGATACAGCATCTCCGACACAGTCATTATTGATTTCGACAACTGCACAATTGAACTAGGCGATTCCCTCAGGCTTACGAAAAACACGAAGGCCGCCGGCCTCTTGTTTTCGGGAAACATGAAGCGTCCAATTTATAATGTAGGAATTGTAGGCATCGGCCGATGTCCCGTCGTGGACGGGAATGCCCGAAACATGCTCGGTTACACATATAATACATCTGATACTTTTTATTCACCCATAATCTTTATGTGGTGCGAGCGATGGTTCTCCAAAAACATCCATGCACGTCACGGACAGGTAAACTGCTTAAGCGCAGTGCGATGTGGCATCGGCGAAATAACGGATTGTGATCCCTCGGAAGCCCTCTATGACAACGGCCACAGCATAGATTTCGATCCATCATACCGCTCCTTTTTACAGGACAATCCAGCCACCTGGTCAAGAGTTACGCTCACGCGAGCACGGGCCTGGAAATGTAACGGGCTAGGGACAACGAGTTACGCCGCGACCGGCGTGACCATCAAAGATGCACATGTACGGTTTTGCGGAAACAACTTGAAGGTCATCCGAATAATGGTGGTGGCATATCGATAGAGGATGACATTAGTAAGATCAAAAGCAAGGACGTAAAATCTCACAATTGCCACATATCGGGAGCGCTGGTTGAAAATTGCTTCAATCAGGGCATCCACATAAGCGCATATGGCGCCATTCTCGAAAATTCAAAGATTTTTGGCACATTGCTTGCTGACCGCAGGAAAAATATCGCCGGACTGTTTGGATCGAACATTGTTGTTCTTGGGAAGGGATCTCTGTCAGTATCAAATACTGACATTGCCAACTCTCAATCGCACGGCATTGCATTACTGGGCGGCGATGCATTTTTGCCATCACTCGCATTTGATGGCCGCATCGACCGATCCGGAGGGCATGGGATGTTCGCAAGGAACGTGACAAGTTTAACTGTGTCTGAGCCATCCAAGATTCAGCAGTCTGTTAATGGGCCGGATTCAAATGGCATTAGAGTTGACAGCACATATGGCGCCATCGACCCATACAGCAATGGTTTCGTTGGAATATCAGGTGGCATCAATCAGTCAGCAGGGGCTGCAATCGCAATATCAAGCACAAAGATGCGCAGTTCCGAAACATCACGCTGGATAATATAGAAGGCTGACCGAGAGCGGCGCAGCCATATTGCTGAATGCCATAGACAGCCTGGATGTCGACCGATTGTCTAACCACGACATGCGTGGACGTACTGCTCATATTTGCAGGTCGGCACCGAAGTCGTTCGCTCCAGCGTTAAAAATATCACCGGCACATCTTCTGCTTCGCCCATGGGAAAAATTTCCAAGTCGGACCCGGTCCCTCCGGCATTTTTCGCAGGACAGATAACTGATTCTGAACATCCCCCTTGTGCGGTGCAACATGAGCGCCTAGACTGTTATCATCGCCCACTCGGATATCATAAGTCGTGCTAAGTGATGGGCGATCCTGCATTTTGTGCATCGCAACCAATAGAGGGCAATCAGGGGTGTCGAAAGTCCTGCGTACCTTCCACCATTCTGCAGCGCTGCGCGAATTGCATTTGTGACGACGCAGGCTGTGCCATCAAAAATGGGCCGTTCAAAAGCCCAGATGCTGGTTGCAACCGCAGGTCGCATGGCTGGCGGCCTTGCGACATTCATCATTCTGGCACGCTATCTGGGGCCCGAACAATTTGGTGTGATTGCGGCAGCGATTGCCTATTCGACATTGGCGGGCATCGCATCGGATTATGGCCTTGTAGCATATTCAACACGCAGCGGCGGCGCCTCCCCGCAAAATGCCGCACAGATCGTCACCTATGCGCTCAGAGCGAAATTCGTGCTGGTTGGCGGCCTCTTGTGCCTTGGCGGCATCCTGCTGCTTGTGACCCAGCCACTCTATCGTTTCCCTATTTATAGTCTCGTGTTTCTTGGAACATTGGCCGCATCTTTCGCGGATCTGGCACTAGTTGTCGTGCGCGTTGCGGGACGCTTCGACGTGGAGGCGAAGCTCGTGACGGTCGCCAGCATCGGCTGGCTGCTTATTGTCGGGATAGCCGCGGCGATCACGCATGATGCGCTGTGGAGCGCGGTCGCCTATTGCGTGAGCCGAAGCCTTTATCTCCTTGGCTGCTTGTTTGCTCTCCATCCGTGGCTATCGCTGAAGCTGGAAAAGTTCAGCATAGCGGAGATTGGTGCCACCTTGCGCTCGGCTTCTACCTACGCCGTCGACAGTATGCTCACTACATTTTCTAGCCAAATCGACGTTTTTCTGTTTGGCGCCCTGATGAGCGCCAGGGCTTTCGGCATCTATCAGGCGGGCGGGCGGCTGGTACAAGTTGTCCTGCCCTTCGCGGTTGTTTTGTCGACCGTCTATCTGCCTCGACTGTCATCGGCATCGGCCCAGAAAAATGACCGGGAATTTGCCATACTGTCTCGCAGCGTGACTATTGAATTTACCACGTTGGCTATTCTGGCGGCCGCGGGCTTCGCCATTGTCGGGCCGATCCTTACAAGACTGCTCTACGGCGACCCTTATGCCCAACTGGTACCATTATGGTATGGCTTTGCGGTTTTCGCCATGCTGCGCCTTGTGGCGGCTGGCCTTGGCATTCAACTAGTGGCGATTGGCGAGATCCGTACCCGTATCGGCAACCAGGTCATATCGATCGTGGTCTTTGTCGCAGCGACATGGATATGCCTGCCGATATGGGGACTGGAAGGCTCTTCATGGATACTCGCAGCATCGGCGATACCGTCATTCACCTTGATGGCCTGGGGTGTCGCCACTCATGTCCGCGACATCCGGCTGATCGCCGCGGTGAGCGCCATAGTCATTCTGTGTGGCGGCAGCGTGGTCGCCGCCGCTATGTTTTTATAAGGCTCGAAGATGCTGTCCAGACTTCGTCGCTTGCTTAAAAGACCGCCAAGTCTTGAAGAGGAATTGACGAGCGTTCAGTTGCGCGCTCGATTCAAAGAGCAGGGTATAGATATCGGACTTTACAGCTATGGCTGTTTTGATTTTAATCGCATAGGAAAGCGATCCAAGATTGGTCGTTACTGCTCATTTGCAGATACTGCGCGAATCTATACTAGGAATCATGGTATAGAGTTTCTTGGTTTGACGGCCTATTTTTACAATCCATCCCTTGGCGTTGTTGACAGAGACATGATCGAGCATACTGTCGTAACAGTCGAGGATGATGTTTGGCTTGGCCATGCTTCTATCCTTCTACCCAGCACCGGAAGCGTTGGTAGGGGGGCAATCGTTGCTGCAGGAGCTGTCGTAACCAAGCCAGTCCCAGCCTATGCGATCGTCGCTGGTAATCCGGCCCGTGTCATTCGTATGCGCTTCGATAAAAAAACTATAGATGCGATCGAATCCACGCAATGGTGGTATAGATCACCGGAAGAATTACGAAATTTGATCACTGAAGAGCCAGATATGGTGTTTCGGCCACATCTGCTAGGTCAGGAGAATTATTGATGAACACCATCAAATCTATACAAAATCTTGCGAGATCGTAATGAAAAATATTCAAATCGGACTGTTGTGGCACACGATCGGACAGGGTAATTTGGGCGTTGACGCTTTAGCGCGTGCCAACGCTGCAATCGTGCGCAACGCTGCCGAGAAAGCTGGCCGCAGCGTCAGTTTCGTAACGATGGGCTTTGGCGAACCAAAGTCGATCGGCGACCTCCCGCAGGACATCCGCGTGGGGCCTGGCCCCCGGATCAAGGAAATCCTTCGCGGCAAGTCAGACTTTTATCCGACACTGCGCGCATGCGACCTCGTGATCGATATTGGCGAAGGCGACAGTTGGACCGACATTTACGGGAACTGGCGCTTCATGCTGCAGGCGGGCAGCAAGCTGGCGACTCTTGCAGCGGGAAAACCGCTCATCTTGGCGCCGCAGACAATGGGGCCTTTCAACAACCCGGTCCGCAAGGCGATTGCCAGCGGCATCATGAACCGCGCCGCCGCCGTCTTCGCTCGCGACAACCTGTCCATGGACTATTTGAAATCGGCGAAGATCAAGGCGCCAATGGACGAATTCATCGATGTTGCGTTCCGTCTGCCATTTACCCGTCAGCCAAAGCTGGCCGGCAAGGACCGCATCGGCTTCAACGTTTCGGGACTCCTGTATAAAGGCGGCTATTCAGGCTCCAACGAGCTGGGATTGACCATCGATTATCAGCGCTATTGCCATGCTGTCATCGAAAAATTGCTCGGCAAGAACGATGCGGAAGTCCACCTGATTTCTCACGTTGTTAGTGCAAATGGTGGGAATGACGACGATCTGCCGGTCATGGACGAACTTCTTAAACGCTATCCGGCACTGATTGCCGCGCCGGCATTTTCGAGCGCGTCGGAAGCAAAAAGCTACATGTCCGGGCTGGACGCTGTCATCGCCGCGCGCATGCATGCCTGCATCGGGGCATTTTCCGCCGGAGTTCCGGTAGTGCCGATTGCTTATAGCCGGAAATTCAACGGGCTGTTCGGGACGCTTGGCTATCCCTATTTTATTGATGGCAAAAGCGCCTCTACGGAGGAAGCGATTGATAACACGCTTCTCTGGCTCGAAAACCGCGACGATTTGCACGCGAAACTCGAGCCGGCGCTTGCCTTTGCCGAAGAGCGGCTTGCCTCCTATGAAAAACGTTTAACGATGATTATCAGGGGACTTTGAATGGTCGACCCCTTGGAAAACATTACCAGTAATGGTCTCTGCCTGGGGTGCGGCGCGTGCGTTGCATCCATCAATCGCAGCGACCTGAGGATGGCTCTAACCGAAGATGGATATCTACGGCCCCAGTCCGCAGCACCGCTGAATGATGTAGAGCAAAATATCCTGAACGCGGTATGCGTCGGACGCGCGCTGTCGCATGAGAGTATCGACGAAGATTATCATCCCCTGTGGGGTCCGATCAAATGGCTTGGCACGGGCTATGCGATTGATCCGGACGTTCGCTATCGCGGTTCCTCTGGTGGTGTCATTTCCGCGATCGCGATCAGCCTTGTTGAACGGGGCGAGGTGGACTTTGTGTTGGCTACGGGCGCCGACCCATCCGATCCGATCGGCAATTATTCGGGGGCCCGGAATGATCGAACTGAGATTATTCACGCCGCGGGCTCACGCTACGCGCCATCCTCTCCGCTCGCGGCGATAGAACAGCATTTGTCAGCCGGACGGCGCTTTGCTTTTATCGGAAAGCCATGCGACGTCGCCGCCTTGAGGCAGATGGCCAAACGCGATGCGCGCGTTGATGCGCTTGTGCCCTATATGATTGCCTTTTTCTGTGCTGGCGTCCCAAGCCGAAAGGGAACGCTCAAAGTCCTGGATGCGCTGGGCGTTGCCCATGACGATGTTGAAGCCTTTCGTTATCGCGGCGATGGCTGGCCTGGGCTCGCTCGTGCGCGCCGCCATGACGGCTCCGAGGAAACAATGGATTACAACAGTTCCTGGGGCAATATCCTTAATCGGCATCTGCAGTTTCGTTGCAAGATTTGCCCGGATGGAACCGGCGAGTTTGCGGACATTGCGTGCGCCGACGCATGGTACGGCGCGGACGGCTATCCCGACTTTACCGAGCGGGAAGGACGCAGCCTGGTGGTAGCCCGGACCAAGGTCGGCGAAACGCTCGTAAAAAGCCTGGCGCAGGAAAAGCGCATAGCGGTTGAGCCGCTTGCGGTGGATGAAATAGCAAAGATGCAGCCTTATCAGGTCCATCGCAAACGGCATATCCGTGCCCGGATCGCCGCGATGTGGCTGTGGCGTCGCCGTGGCCCACGCTATGCTAGGCTGAAATTGGCGCAAACCGCACGCCAAACCTCCATTCTCAGCCAGTTGCGCGATTTCCTCGGAACGCTTCGCCGCCTGCCCAAGCGTCAGACGAGATTGCCGTGATGGAACAGCCATGATCTATATCATCCTGCTCAATTTCAATGGCACGCAAGACACCATCGAGTGCCTGGAATCGCTGTTCGAACTTCAGCAGTCCGACGTTCGGATAATCGTGGTCGACAATGCATCGCGCGATCCGGCGCTTGCCACGATCGCGCATTGGGCCAATGCCCGTGCAAGCGATCTTGCGGTCTTCGTCACCAGTGAGGCGATCGCTGCGGGCGCGGGCGCAACCCATTGCCTCAGCTTGGTGCAGAACCCCGACAATCTTGGCTTTGCCGCCGGTAACAATGTCGGCATCAGGCTGGCCCTCAACGATCCTGATTGCACTTATGTGTGGCTGGTCAACAATGATACCGTCGTCGCGCCTGACAGTCTAACCCATTTGCTTGATCGTAGTGCAGAAGACGATGCCATTGGGATCTGCGGGTCCACATTAATTTACTATGATGATCGTGATGTCGTTCAGGCGATTGGCGGTGCGTTCAACAAGAGGACGGGGCGGGCGCGACAGATCGGCAGCCACGCTAGCGTCGATGCGCTTCCCGCCAGGGACGCGCTGGAGCAGGACATGGACTATGTTGCCGGCGCGTCCATGCTGGTTACACGCCGCTTTCTGGAGAAGGTCGGCCTTCTCAACGAGCGTTATTTTCTCTATTATGAGGAAATAGACTGGTCCACGCGCGGACAGCCTGTATTCAAGCTGGGCTGGGCGCCAAAATCCCATGTTTTCCATAAAGAAGGCGCGGCAATCGGCACGTCAAGCCGGGGCAGGCCAAGCATAACCTCGCTCTATTATATGACGAACAGCAATCTGCGCTTCATGTGGGCCTATCACCCCACTTTCATCTTGCTGTCACTCGTCCGCCACGGCGTCATCGCCATACGATATGCGGTGAAAGCAGACTTGCCAGCGGCGCGAGTGACTGCAAAAGCGGTCGGCGACTTTTTAACGGGAAAAACACGGCGCGGCCCATTATAAGGCCCTAGCGAAATTTCCTGAAAGCAAACTGCAACCGGAGCATAGAATGGCGCGACAACCGGCAGTTGTGAAGATCGGCGGGTTACCATTCGACACAATAAAATTTGCATCGCTATACATTTGGCAATCACGCTATTTCTGTGGCCAAAATATATTACCATCGAGTCAACCGGACTGAGGCTGAGTCCCTACGATATTATCATACTTGCAAGTCTATCATTTTCCCTCATCGCCATATTCGTTCATCAAATAGATGACCGACCGATAGGTCGACTTGGATGGGTTGAATACTATGAAAATAACGAACTATTTGTGTCCAGGACGATCCTTCATCGCTTCCGCAAGGATTTCCCCCACCGTATCCCAACTCCGCTTTTCCTGTGCGAATTTCAGAGCATGCTCCCCCAGCCTTTCACAGTCATGCCGCTGATCGAGCAAGGACATGACCTGTTCGCGCAGGGAAGACGGATCGTCGCTCTCGAATAGGACTCCTCCACCGCTTTCTTCCACCAAATCGCGAAACACCGGGACATTACTGGCCAGAATAGGTCGCCTTAAGCTCATCGCCATCAGGCCCACGCCGCTTTCGTAAACACGCAGATAGGGCAGGGCAACGATGGAAGCCGCGCAGTAATAATCGGGCACATCGCCGTCGGCGACATGTCCTGCGTCGATCCGCACGATCGAATCCATGCCGCGCGCCCCGATAAAATCCCGCAATTCCTTTTCTTCCGGGGCCTTCATCTTGCCGGCGACGAGCAACAGCAGGTCATTTCGCCCCGCCAGCGGCGCAAGCGCTTCGAGCAGTACATGCAGCCCCTTCTCTCGTCGGGGGTTTCCAAAGAAGAGAAGGATCATTCGATCTTGAGGTAATCTCAAGGCCGCACGAGCGTCGTATTGTGTCGGCGGTTTTTCGAATCGCTCTATATAGTTTCCGTGATGCACGACGGTGGTCTTGCCCGATGCGCCGGGAGCAGCAGCCAAAAGCGCATCGCGAGAATAGCCATTATGCACGATCACGCCATTGGACATACCCACAATCTGTCGGATCAATGAAAAATCAGCAGCGGCGTCAAGCCGCGCCACATCATGGATGACGCAATGCACCCTGAGCCCAGCAGCCTTTGCAGCGCCAACTGCAAATGCTTCGAAAGCATCAGATTTGAATATATGAAAAATACATGAGCGTGCACCGCTCGCGCGGGCTTGCGCGATCGCTTTCACATAGTTGAATAGCAGGCGTGCCGCGCGCAGCGGCTTTGGCGCTTTTCCGTAAACACCCTGAAATGCGACCTTGTGCCTATAGCTCGTCCGCTCGGCCAACTGAGTCGAAGGCGAAAATACTGTGACCTGGACTTGATTATTGACTAGAGAAGATGCTTGATCATGGACGTAATAGTGCATGCCCCCATGTTCGCTTAGCGGATCTAGAATAGCAACTGCTGTTGACAAACCACTTCTCCAGCTCATGATTTCCGTCTAGTTCTGCAATGCAGCATATCCGCAATTGCGGAATTATGCCAGCCGATGTTGCTCATCGGCTGGTCTACCCGCCCTGCCCGGGTCAGACATGGTTTGCCATCACTGTGCACCCACTATCATTAGGTCATCCCATCGGCGTTCCCCCCGGAGCGGTCCCTCATTCTGATGTAGAGTCTGTCCACGAGGAAGGAGCAGACACATGCGGAAGAGCCGTTTCACCGAGGCGCGGATTATAGGGATGATCAAGGAAAAGGAGGCTGGACTTCCGACAGTGGAGGTTTGCCGCAAGCACGGCCCGAGCACGGCGACTTCTACAAGCTGAATGCGAAATATGGAGGTATGGAGGTTTCCGATGCCCATCGGTTGCGGCAATTGGAAGACGAGATCGGCAAGCTGAAGCGGCTCCTGGCCGACAGCATCTTGAAAACGCTATCCTCAAGGACCTGCTGGAAAGCGGCTGACGACGCCGGGCCAGCGGCGCGATATGGCACTCGGTGTGGTGCGGGACTACCATGTCTCGCAGCGTCAGGCCTGCGTGCTGATTGGCGTCGATCCCAAGACGACCAGGCGCGAACGCCCGCCGAACCACTGAGCCATCCGCGAAGCCATGCGGGAGATTGCAGGGCAGCGCCGTCGGTTCGGCTATCGCCGGATCGGCGTCATGCTGGAGCGAAGGGCATGAGCATGAACCACAAGAAGCTCTACCGGCTATATCGGGAGGAAGGCTTGTCCGTGCGCCGACGACGCGGCCGCAAGCGCGCCCGGGACAGTCGGACACCAGTGCCGGGAACACTTCGCCCTGGTGACCGCTGGTCGATGGACTTTGTCTCCGATACGTTCGGCGCGTCGCGCAGTTTCAGGATTCTGGCGATCAACGATGATTGCTGCCGGGAGAACCTGTGCCTGGCGACGGACACCAGCATCTCGGGAGCACGGGTGGCGCGCGAACTAGATGCCTTGGTTCGCCTCCAAGGAAAACCGGCTTGCATTGTCAGTGAGCCCAAGGCCAGCGAAGCTACAATGGCACTGAATTGACGAGCCGGGCGATCCTGCAGTTGGCCAGCAAGAACAAGGTCGAGTGGCATTACATCGATCCCGGAAAACCCCAGCAGAACGGCTTCATCGAGAGCTTCAACGGCTCATTGCGTGATGAGTTGCTCAACGAGGAACCGTTCTACAGCTTGGCCGATGCCCGCCGGAAGTTGGCCATCTGGCGCTACGACTACAACCATGTTCGGCCCCACTCGTCGTTGAGAAATCGGACGCCTGCACAAGCGCGTCGGACGTTCGTGCAGGACGATAGCATCACGCCAGACGCGCTTTTGCAGGCGAGCGTGCCGGAATATTCAACTGCAGGACTCTCGTTATAATCGAGGGACCGCCCGAGGGGGGCAGGTCAGAGCTTGCGTTTAATCCGGGCCGTTGGGGCTTGATGCTTCCCAAACTAGACCCGCGATTAGAACCAGAAACGAATACCGGTGACGAAGCTGGTGGATGAGCGCTCGTCGCGGATGGCGCGCGCGAAGCGGGCGGTGTCGCCGAATTTCCGGTCATGGGAAATGCCGATATAGGGCGCGAATTCGCGAGCGATCTCATAGCGCAGGCGCAGCCCTAATTCTGCGTCGGACAGGCCGGCGCCGATGCCGTTTTCCGGCACGTCCTGCGCGGCTAGGTTCAACTCGATCCGCGGCTGGAGGATCAGCCGCTGGGTGATCCGCTGGTCATAATAGCCCTCGACTCGGCCGAGGAGGTCGCCCTTGTTGGACAGGAACAGCGTCGCCTCGACATCGAACCAATAGGGCGCGAGGCCTTCCACGCCGATGCTCGCATAGGTGCGGGAGGGATTGGGGGTGATATCCTGCCGCACGCCCGCCTGCAGGTTGAAATAGGGGCCGATGGCGCGGCTGTAGAGGGCTTGTATCTCAGCGTTGTCGACGCCTTTACCAGCGGTCGCCTCGCCCTCGGTCCTGATGACGACGCGGTTGATGTCGCCCCCCATCCACGCCTCGCCGTCCCAGCGGAAGCCGTCGCGGCCCTTGCGGATCCGATATTCGGCGAGGTTGAACATCAGCTGCGTCAGCGTGGCGCCGCCATGTTCCTTCCACAGCGCGGCGCGCACCCGCGCCATGTCGGCGGGGTCATGAGCGCCGTCGGCCGCCCATGTCGTGGGCTGCGGGGGAGGCGGGGCATCGCCGGCGGGCAGGGCGGTGCCACCCGTCCCATGGTTCATGGAGCCATGACCGGCCATGGCATGATCGCCATTCGTGGCATGGTCCATGCGTGTTGCGGGCGATGCTCCCGGAGCGTCATCGATCATCGGCTGATCCATGCCCCCGTGGCCCATAGGCCCATGATCCACAGCGCCGTGGTCCATGGTGCTATGATCCATGGTCCCGTGATCCGTCTCGCCATGGTCCATGCCTTGATGGTCCATTGCCCGCTTACCGTCCGCGGCCGCTTCCGGCGCCGGGGCGGATGGGGCCATGTTGCCATGGCCCATCATGCTGTGATCCATCCCGCCATGATCGGTCGCCATGCCCGTGGCTGGAGGGCTGGCGGTCCTGCCATGGTCGCCATGGGACGCGCTGAATGGCGGTGCTGCCGGCGGTGTCGATGCGGCGGGCGGGCGCACGGATCTGGTCGGGGTGTGCGCAGCGGCCGGGCCGGCATGGGCTCTCGCCGCTTTCGCCTTCGTTGCCGGAGCCGGTTTGGCGGCTGGCTTGGGCTTGGGCTTGGCCGGCGGCTTCGGCGCTGGCTTGGCCATCGGCATGTCGTGCATCATGCCGCCCATATCGTGGCTGCCATGGTCCATCTGCTGCGCATGAGCGCTGCCCATGAAGGCGAAAGCGGCGGTCGTCGCCAGCAGCGCGCGCTTCATCATGCCGCCCCCTCCGCATCGGCGCGGACCGAGACGACCTGCATCATCCCGGCATGCATGTGGTAGAGCAGGTGGCAGTGGAAGGCCCAATCGCCGGGCGCATCCATCGTCACGTCGAACGTCACCTTGCCGCCGGGCAGCACATTCACCGTATGCTTGCGCGGCGCATATGCGCCATGGCCCGTGACCAGCTCGAAATAATGGCCGTGCAGGTGGATGGGGTGCGCCATCATCGTGTCGTTGACCAGCGTGATGCGCACCCGCTCGTCCTGCCGGAAGGGAATGGGGCCCTTGATCTCGTTGAACTTCACGCCGTCGAACGCCCACATATAGCGTTCCATATTCCCGGTGAGGTGGATCTCCATCGCGCGGGAGGGCGCGCGGACATCCGGGTTGCGCTGCGTCGCCATCAGGTCGCGATAGGTCAGTACGCGCCCTTCGACGACATCCAGACCCTGGCCCGGATCGCCGGTGCGGTCCATCGGCATGGGTGCGATCGTCTGCACGGTCGGGCTCTTCCGCACCCCCGGCGCGTGGGCGAAGTCGCGCATGTCGTGCGACATCCCGCCATGGTCCATGCCGGGCATGGGATCGCTGGCCGGCGTTGCGCCACGGTCCATCCCGGCCATGTCGTGGCCCATCGCGGCATGATCCATGCCCGCCATGTCGGCCATGTCGGCATCCTTCGCGCCCATCTCGCCCATGCCCATGTCCTTCATGGAGGCGAGCGGGCGCGGGCGCAGCGCGGGGACCGGCGCGACCATGCCGGCACGCGGCGCCAGCGTCGCCCGGGCCATGCCGGACCGGTCGCTTGCCTCGGCGACCAGCGTGAAGGCGCGGTCATCCTGCGGCGTCACGATGACATCATAGGTCTCCGCGACGGTGATCTGGAACTCGTCCACGCTCACCGGCCGCACGGGCACGCCATCGGCCTGCACCACCACCATCTTTAGCCCCGGAATGCGCAGGTTGAAGATCGTCATGGCGGAGGCGTTGATGATGCGCAGCCGCACGCGCTCGCCGGGACGGAACAGGCCGGTCCAGTTGTCTGCCGGGCCATGGCCGTTTACCAAATAGCGGTAGGTGGCGCCGGTCACGTCCGCGACGTCGGCCGGGTCCATCCGCATGCCGCCCCATGCCATCCGGTCCTTGAGCGGCTGGTCCCTGCCCGCGATCAGGCCGGCCAGCGTCTGCTTCTGATAGTTGAAATAGCCGCCCTGCTGCTTGAGCTTGCGGAAGATCATGTGCGGATGCATCGGGCTGTGGTCGGACAGCAGGATCACATGCTCGCGATCGGCGGGGGCTGGCTCCTCGCCTTCTGGATCGATGATGATCGGGCCATAATGGCCCATCTGCTCCTGCAGGCCGGAATGGCTGTGATACCAGTAGGTGCCGGCCTGCACGACCGGGAAGTCATAGGTGAAGGTCGATCGCGGGCGGATGCCGGGAAAGCTGATGCCCGGCACGCCATCCATCTGGAAGGGCAGCAGCAATCCGTGCCAGTGGATCGAGCTGTCCTCGTCCAGATCATTGGTCACGGCAATATGCGCGCGCTGCCCTTGGCGCAGGCGCAGCAGCGGGCCTGGGATGGTGCCGTTGATCCCGATGGCATGGCTTTCGCGCCCATCGACGCTCATCATCTGGTGTGCGATGGTCAGGCGGATGTCGGGGCCGGCGAGCGTGGGCAGGCCCGGCGCGATCCCGGCCGACACGCCCTGCGCCCAGGCGGGAAACCATGGCGACAGGCCGGAAACCGCATAGCCGGTGGCGATGCCCTTGATGAGGCTGCGCCGGTTCAACATGGTCATGCGGTCAAAATCCTGTGCTGTGCGTTCGGTCGCTTGCAGGAGTTTACGCGGCCGCGACGTCAATCCCTCAACATTTCGGCAAGTTTTCCGCGGGCCCGATACAGCCTGGTCTCGACCGCCTTTTCGCTGATGCCGAGGGTGGCGGCCACCTCCGCTTGCGTGAAGCTCTCCAGCGTCCGCAGCACCAGCACGTCCTTCAGCCGCGCGGGCAGCTGGGCGATGGCCGCCATGGCCCGCGCCAATTCCCGTTGGTCAGCCAGCGCCACATCGGCCAGGGCCTTGTCGTCCGCCACCTGCGACGCATCGTCGATGGGCCGGGCGAAGGTCAAGAAGGCCCGCACCGCGCGCCGCCGCGCCCAGTCATGGCATTTGTTGACGGCGATGCGCGCGATCCATGTGTGGAAGGGGCGGGCGGGATCGTAGCGGTGCAGCGCGGCAAAGGCAGAAACGAATACCTGCTGCGTCACGTCCAGCGCCTGATCGGCGTCGCCCAGATGCCCGCGCGCGATGCGGTACACCCGGTCGCGATGCCGCTGCATCAGCGCGCCATAGGCTCGTTCTTCGCCGGCGATCGCGCGTGCGGTAAGCTCAGCATCCGGGACATCAGACAGGCGCAAGCCGGGAACGGATGGGTTCACTTGCCCTGCGCCGTCAACGCCTTGTCGACGGCCGCGTCGAACGGCCCTCGCTGGTCGGGGCGCAGCACGGCGCGCATCGCAAAGATATGCTGCAGCGCTTCCTTCTGCAGCTCTCCCATCGCGCCATGCGAGGCATCCACCGCATCCTGCACGCGCGGGCCATAGCCCTGTTCGGCCTTGATGGCGTCGGCGATCTGGGCGTTGTCGGCGCGCAGGGTCTGCTCCAGCTCATGGCGCCGCCCGGCGAACGCCTTTTCAATCGCATCCAGCCGGGCGCGCTGCGCTTCGTCCAGCGACAGGCGTTCGTGCAGCAGGTTGTGCAGCTCATTCTCCACCGGCGGGGTCGGCGCCACCAGTTCGCGCCCGATGAACGTACCGGCGATGGCGCCCAGAAATCCGATCAGCGCATAGAGCAGTGCATGACGTGCTCCAGTCATTCGGGTCATTCCGGCTCGCCCAGCAGCGTCGAGGGCGCCAACGCGGAGGGCGCACCGAAGGGCGCGCTCGCCGCGATCCGCTGGGGCGCGCGCCGGGGCAGGGTCGATCCCGCAAAGCCGATGCCGAGCGCGGCGACGACCGCCAGGCTCATCATCAGCGCATCGGGGCGAGCCTCGCCTGCCCGCCGGGCGCGCAGCGCGTCCATTACCGCCCCGTCCATCTCGACAAGGCCGGGATGGACCGGCTGTTCGCTCAGCCTGCGCAGCACGTTATCGATATCCCTCATCCTGATCTCCTGACAGCCTGCAGGCACATACGCACCGGCGAACGCCATCCCTCAATGCCCGCTGTCATAGGCGCCCTCCACCCGCGGCGCGACATGTCTCGCGCGACAGGCGAGGGAGGGGGCGATACATTGCCGCGCATGACCGATGATCGACAGAGCCCGGATGAACAGTTCGAACCGCTGCTGCGCCGCGAGGGCGCGCTGATCGAGCGGATCGTCTCGCACGGACAGGTGACGCCGCCCGATGCGCCTTATCTCCAGCCGCATGATGAATGGGTGATGCTCGTCTCCGGGGAGGCCCGGCTGCTGCTGGAGGGCGCGGATGAGCAGGCACTGGCGCCGGGCGACCACATGCTGATCCCCGGCGGTGTGCGCCACTGGGTGACATACACCTCCACCACCGAGCCGACGGTATGGCTGGCCGTGCATTTTTGTTAGCTGGTGGAACGGTCGGAATCGTGCGGGGCTCGGGCGCTACCGCCACATGACTTCCCACGCAGTCTACTGCGCACGACCGCTCATGGAATAGGGCCGCGCTGCCGCTGAGCGACCCCAGGCCTTGTTGGGCTCGCCCTGCATCGTGAAGCGCAATTCGCCGCCGGCAAGGATCTCGCTGTGTCGCACATAGCTGCGCTCCAGCGGGCGGCCGTTCAACAGGACGCGCCCGACATAGGGATGCGTGTCGCTCAGCCCGTCGGCCAGGATCGTGAACCGCTTGCCGCCCGGCAGGTTCAGCACCGCTCGTTCCACGAAAGGCCGGCCGATCACATATTCCAGGCTGCCGGGCGTGACGGGGTAGAAGCCGAGGCCGGTGAACATCAGCCATGCGGACATCTGGCCAAGATCGTCATTGCCCGAGAGGCCGTCGGGCGTGGGCTTGTACTGGCTCTCGACGATCTGCTTCAGCCGCGCCTGCGTGCGCCACGGCGCACCGGCATGGGCGTAGAGATAGGCGACGTGATGGCTCGGCTCATTGCCGTGGATATACTGGCCGATCAGCCCGGCAATATCCTCCGCATGGCTGTAGTCGACCTTGGAATTGTCGAAATCGAACATCGCGTCCAGCTTGGCGATCGCCGCCTTGTCTCCGCCCATCAGCGCGAACAGGCGCGTCTGGTCCTGCGGCACGAACCAGCTATATTGCCAGGCATTGCCTTCCGTATAATCGGAGCCATAGTTGATCGCGGTCGGGTCGAACGGGGTACGGAAGGCGCCGTCGCTCTTGCGGGCGCGCACGAAGCCGGTCTTGGGGTCGAAGCTGTTGCGCCAGTTGCCCGCCCTCGCAAAGAAGCGCGCGGCGATATCCTTCTCGCCCATCGCCTGTGCCATGCGCGCGATGGTCCAGTCGTCATAGGCATATTCGACAGTCTTGGATGCCGCTTCGGGCTCGCGGTCGATGGGGACATAACCCAGCCTCTGATAGTCGCCGATCCCGCCATAGGGCCCATAGGTCGCGCTGGCGACCATGGCATCCAGCGCTTCCCTGGCGTCGAAACCGCCGATGCCCTTGAGATAGGCGTCGGCGATCACCGGCACCGCATGATAGCCGATCATCGTCCAGGTCTCGCGCCCCTGGAACTGCCAGACCGGCAGGATGCCGTCCGGGCTCTCCCTGCGGCTGGCGAGCAGCGAGCGGACGATGTCGCTGTTGGTGCTTTCCGGCTGGACGAGGGTGAGCAGCGGATGCTCGGCGCGGAACGTATCCCAGAGCGAGAAGGTGGAGCGGAAAGTGAAGCCATCCGCCTTGTGCACGGCATTGTCAGGGCCGCGATAGCGACCATCGACATCGCCCGCGACCGATGGCGCGATCAGGCTGTGGTAGAGCGCGGTGTAGAGGTTGCGACGCATCGGCGCAGGCGCATCGATCTCGATGGCGGACAGCGCCTTTTCCCATGCAGTGCGGGTTTGCGCGCGCACCGCGTCAAAGCCGCCGGCCTCGCTCGCCAGATTGGCGATGGCGCCGGCCTCATCGACGGAAGAGAGGGCGACGCTGACCTCCAACGGCCGTTCCACGACGCCGAAGTCGAATCGGCCGACCAGCGCGCGGCCGCTGCGTTCCGCCACGGCGTCGCTGCCACGACCCGGCCCCTGGAAGCCGCGATAGGCGACGTCCTTTTCCGTGCTGATGAACGCATGGTCCTTGAGCGGCGCGGAAAAGCGCATGGCGAAGAACAGCTGGCGATCGGGCGCCCATCCGCGCGTCTGGCGCGATCCCGTGATCGTGCCGTCGGGGTGGAGGCGCAGCGAGGACCAGAGAATCTTGCCGGGATAGTTGTAGAGCGAACTGCGCATGTCGAGCAGCAGATGCGCGGCCTTGCCCGCCGGGAAGCTGTAGCGATGCACGCCCACCCGCAGCCCGGCGGTCATCTCCGCCCGCACGCCCGCATCGCTGAGCGTCACGGCATAATAGCCCGGCCGCGCGATCTCGCTGTCATGGCCGAAGCGCGAACGATAGCCGGAGCCGGGCCTGGCGGGATCACCAGGTTCCAGCGGCACTTGGTCGCCCGCAACCGGCATCACCAGAAAGTCGCCAAGGTCCGAATGGCCCGCGCCGGAAAAATGGGTGTGCGAGAAGCCCTGGATCGTCGGGTCGCCATGACGATAGCCTGCCGCATGGCCATAGCATTCGCGGATGGTGCAGCCGGTGTCGGTGTCCGGGCTCAGTTGCACCATGCCAAAGGGCGCGACCGCACCGGGAAAAGTGTGTCCCTCGCCGCCGGTGCCGATGAACGGATCGACATCCTCATTGCCGGACGCTGCGAGGAATGGAGTGGACAGCGCGAGGGTCAGCGCAGGCAGGATACGGAGGAGGGCTTTCATGCCCCCGTTCTAAAGCGATTTCGAAGCGCGTGGGAATAGGGGGGCGGGGCTGGGAGCGATGTACTCGATCGTCCATCGCCGAAATTGCCCTAGGTTCAGCGCGAATCCCGAAGCGCGATGTTGTACCGCTTCAACAGGCCCGCCACGCAACTGCTCTGTTCGGTCGTCACCGATGGCGACTGCTGCACCCATGCCCGGCCGTCATGGTCCATGCTGATACTGAGATAGGCCGGCGGTATCTTGCAGAATTTCCGCGCGGACGCCTCGACATTGAGCGGCGACCACCGGGTGTTCCATTCCTGCTCCTGAGCGTAGGCAGGTGCGGCGGTTAAAGCCGAAGTCGTGAGGCACAGGAGAAAGGCAGCGTTCAATCGCATGTGGGGGACTAGCCTCAAAAGGTTCGTGGTCTGGGCTATCATGACAGGTGGGAACTCCTCAACATGAAGCGGCGGGGCGGGGCGTTCTTGCTTCCAATGGTGGGCGGCGAGGCGAGAACCAGGCTTTCCGCAATGAAGCCATGTCCCGCCTCGCGCCCGTGGCATCACGTGATGACGGTGGGCGCTTCCATCCCGGTATAGCCGACAATAGCCGCCAGTTCCTCGGCAGCAACAATCAGCGGCGCCAGCGCATCCGCCGTCTCCAGGCCTAGATTGCCCGAGGAGGGCTCGAACCGCTCGATATAGAGGCGAAGCGTCGCGCCTTGGGTGCCGGTACCGGAGAGGCGGAAGACCAGGCGCGATCCATCCTCGAAGATGATGCGCACGCCCTGGTTCCTGCTGACCGATCCGTCCGTCTGGTCGAGATAGGAGAAGTCATCGGCCGTCGCGATCGTGCCGCCCGCCGTCTCGCGGCCGGGCAGGGCGGGCAGGCTGGCGCGGAGGGCGGCCATCAGCGCATCGGCCTTTTCGGTGGCGATGGCTTCATAGTCGTGCCGGGCATAATAGTTGCGGCCATAAAGGCGCCAGTGATCGTCCATGATCTGCGCCACGCTGGTCTGCTTGACCGCAAGGATGTTGAGCCACAGGAGCACGGCCCACAGCCCGTCCTTCTCGCGCACATGGTTGGATCCCGTGCCCGCGCTCTCCTCGCCGCAGATGGTGACGAGGCCGGCGTCGAGCAGGTTGCCGAAGAATTTCCAGCCCGTGGGCGTCTCGAAAATCGGCAGGCCGCGTGCCTTGGCGACCTGATCGGCGGCGCCGCTGGTCGGCATGGAGCGGGCGATGCCGGCAATGCCCGCCCTGTACCCCGGCGCCAGATCGGCGTTGGCGGCGAGCACAGCAAGCGAGTCCGACGGCGTCACATAGGCGCCGCGCCCGATGATGAGGTTGCGGTCGCCATCGCCGTCCGATGCTGCGCCAAGGTCTGGCGCGCCCTCGGCCATCATCCGGTCGTAAAGCTCCTTGGCGTGGACCAGATTGGGGTCGGGATGATGGTGGCCGAAATCGGGCAGCGGCGTGCCGTTTACCACCGTGCCCTCCGGCGCGCCCAGCAGTCCCTCGAAGATCGCATGGGCATAGGGGCCGGTCACGGCGCTCATGGCGTCGAAGGACAGGCGGAAGCCGCCAGCGAACATGGCGCGGATGGCCGGGAAATCGAACAGGCTTTCCATCAACTCCGCATAGTCGGCGACGGAATCGATCACCTCCACGCTCATGCCGGCAACGTCCTGTGTGCCCAGGCTGTCGATGTCGATGTCCGGGGTGTCGACGATGCGATAGACGTCGATCGTCTTCGTGCGGGCATAGACGGCATCGGTGACGGTCTCGGTCGCGGGGCCGCCATTGCCGATATTATATTTGATCCCGAAATCCTCGTCCGGCCCACCCGGATTATGGCTGGCGGACAGCACGAAGCCGCCAAAGGCGCCATAGTTGCGGATGACATGCGACGCCGCCGGGGTGGAGAGGATGCCGCCCTGGCCAACGAGCACGCGGCCGAAGCCGGCTGCAGCAGCCATGCGGATGACGATCTGGATCGCCTCGCGGTTATAAAAACGTCCGTCGCCGCCGATGACCAGCGTCTTGCCCTGGAAGTCGTCCAGAACGTCGAACACCGACTGGACGAAATTCTCGATATAATGCGGCTGCTGGAAGACTTTCACCTTCTTCCGCAAGCCGGATGTCCCCGGCTTCTGATCGTTGAAAGGCGTGGTTTTCACATTTTCGATCACAGGGGCGGGCTCCGGCGGTTTTTGACTCAACGCTGCGTTGCAGCAAAGCCACTATCCATCAATGGCGCAGAGGTGAAAGCCTAAAATGCGCGGGCGCGGAAGATAAGTATTTGATTTCGGCGTGAGGAGCGGGACGTGCCCCGCACGCGCTACAATCCCAGCCCGTCCACGGTGAACTTGAACCCGAAGATGAGCGCGTTCGGAATGTCGCTGGTGCGGAAGGGAACGGAGCCCTGATCCGGGTTCACGATATACTGGATATTGGGTGACACGCGGATGGCGGGGGTGATCTGCGCGCCATAGGCCAGTTCCATCATATATTGGTCGCGCGGGATGCTGGCCGACCCGCCCGCAGAAGTGCGCGCGGCGCGGATGTTGGCGAGGGTCAGGTCGCTGAAGCGCTGGTCGTTGATGACGAAGCCGATCGTGTCCTTGTCGCGCCCCTTGAAGGTGCCGGTCTGCACGAGGCCCAGTTCCAGATAGCGGCTCTCGGTCGCGCGGCCGGAAAGGTTGGCCATCGCCACGCCGAACAGCGTCAGCCCGCGCTGCGTATCGGGATCGGGCCGGGTCAGCATCTGCTCGAAGCGAAAGAAGGCGCCCGTGCGGCCATGGCGGGTGGCATAGGGCTTGCCGGTCAGCACCGCGAGGCCGCCATCGGCATCGCGTAGCGGATCGTTATAGTCGCCCCGGTCGAACCATCCGCCGATCTGATATTTGCGCGGCAGGTGATCGTTGCTGAAATCGGTCGCATAGCCCAGCTCCCACGGCACGATCACGCCGGTCGCGTTGGCGATGCCGAAGTTGATGCCATGGTCGCTCTCGCGCTTGCGGTCCGGGTTCACTTCATAGGCGCCGACATGCAGATAGACCCGGTCGCTGAAATGCGCCGTCGCATGCCCGCCCCAGGCGGATGCGGGAAAGTAAGTGAAATTGCTGTTCTTGAACACGAAGGTCGGGTTGCCGCAGGCCGAGTTGGTCTGGAAATGGCAATAGAAGGGCGAGTTCAGGAAGTTGATGTTGGCGACGGTGCGTCCCAGTTCCACCTCCAGCCTGCCGTCCAGCATCTGCTGCTTCCAGGTGAGATAGGCGAGATGGGTGTTCTGCGTGCCCCAGATTTCCTGCACCGACGTATTGTTGCCGATGGCGATGGCCGACAGGCTCTTGCCGTGGCGGTCGGTGACGGCCACATGCAGCGATCCGCCGGCGATCCCCGCGATCTTCTCCATGTCGAGATCGGCGCCGACGAA
Source organism: Sphingobium arseniciresistens (assembly GCA_029167225.1). Lineage (GTDB taxonomy): Bacteria > Pseudomonadota > Alphaproteobacteria > Sphingomonadales > Sphingomonadaceae > Sphingobium > Sphingobium arseniciresistens. Next base: position 547,415 of record JARFNK010000001.1, on the reverse strand, counting down.
GACCTGCCCGGCATAGGCGGCGTCCCGGCGCAGGCCGCCGGTGACATTGCCGGCCGCCTCGCCGGTGTAGCTCAGTTGCAGGCTGATGCCCTGGTCGGCGAGCGGTTGCCAACTGCGCGGCGTGTCCGTCGCGGCGGGCGCTGCGTCCAGTGTCGCCGGAGCGTCCTGTGTCGCTGGCGGGGTCTGTTCGTCCTGCGCGTGCACCGCGACAGGCATGAGGGGAAGGCTCGCCGCGGCGATCAGCGCGGCGCGAAGGCAGATGGTCATGGCGAAAGTCCGGGAAGGAAGAAACGGGGTCGGTCGGGCGTCAGGGCGCTCCGCTGGCGAGCGGCCGCTTGACGATGCCGAGCAGCAGCGCGCTGGCGAGCGTGCCCGCGACCAGCGCGATCACATAGCCGGCAAGATGCGTGACCGCGCCAGGGATGGGCAGCACGAACACGCTGCCATGGGGCACCTTCAGCTCCGCGCCCACCGCCATGGAGATCGCGCCGGCCAGCGCCGATCCCGCCATCAGCGAGGGAATGACGCGCAGTGGATCGCGCGCTGCAAAGGGGATGGCGCCTTCCGTCACGAAGGCAAGGCCCAGCACGGCGGCGGCGCTGCCCGCTTCATGCTCGTCGGCGGTGAAGCGGTTGCGGAACAGGCGGGTGGCGAGCGCGAGCGCCAACGGCGGGGTCATGCCTGCCACCATCGTCGCGGCCATCGGCGCATAGACCTGGCTGGAGACCAGCGCGGTGGAGAAGGCATAGCTCGCCTTGTTCACCGGCCCGCCCATGTCGAAGGCCATCATCGCGCCCAGCAACAGGCCGAGCAGGATCGCGCTCGACCCCTGCATGCCGCGCAGCCATTCGGTGAGGAAGGTCAGCACGGCGGCAACGGGCGTGCCGACGGCATAGATCATCAGCAGGCCGGTCAGCAGCGTGCCGAGCAGCGGCAGGATGAGCACGGGTTTCAGCCCCTGCAGCGTCTTGGGGAGCTGAATCAGCCGGTTGAGCCAATAGACGCCATAGCCCGCGATGAAGCCGGCGACGATGCCGCCCAGAAAGCCCGCGCCGAGATTGGCGGCCAGCACGCCGCCGATCATGCCCGGCGCGATGCCCGGCCGGTCGGCGATGGAGAAGGCGATGTAGCCGGCGAGCGCGGGCACCATCAGGGTGAAGGCGCCCTTGGCGCCGATGGTGAAGAGCGCATGGGCCAGCGTGCCGCTGTTCGCCTCGTCGCTCGCATAGATGCCGCCCAGAGCGAAGGCGAGCGCGATCAGCAGGCCGCCCGCGACCACGAAGGGCAGCATGAAGGACACGCCGGTCATCAGATGCTTGTAGGGGCCGGTGCGTTCCTGCGATCCCGAAGCCACAGGCGCGCCCGCATCGCTGCCACCGGCCTGCGCGTGCGCTTCCGCCATGGCGCGGGCGATCAGGGCCTGCCCGCCGGTGATCGCGGGTTTGGTACCGGAGACGAAGACCCGCTTGCCGGCGAAGCGGGCGCGATCCACTTCCTTGTCGGCGGCGATCATCACGATGTCGGCGGCGGCGATCTCCTCGGGGGTGAGCGGCGTGCCGGCACCGACCGAACCCTGCGTCTCGACGCGGATATTGTGACCGAGGGCGGCGGCGGCCTGTGTCAGCCCCTCTGCCGCCATGAACGTATGGGCGATGCCGGTGGGGCAAGAGGTGATGGCGACGATGTGCAGCGGGCCGGCCGCCGGAAGAGCCGGGGCGTCCTGCGATGCGCTGCCCGACGCGCGGTCGATGATCCCCGCCGGGTCGGCTAGCACAGCGTCGATGCTGCTTTGGCTGCGCGGCAGCGCGGCGAAGCGCGGGTCGTCCGGCTGGCCTTCTCCCACGATCAGCCAGTGGTCGGCGGGGTCTATCCGTGCCGCGTCCAGACTGCCCAGGACGCCGTCGGTGGTGTAGACCTCCACCTCCAGCGCAAGGCAGCGTGCCTGCGCCGCCGTGCGCAGCGCCTCGCCGGCCAGCACGCCGGCGACGCTGGCGTCCCCCGCGTAGATTGTGGCCCAGATGGTGCTCATAATGTCTCTCCCGCCATGCTCATGGCTTCCACGCTGGTCTGTGCCGCCAGCCGTTCAATCTCTTCGCGCGGCGGCAGGTTCGGTCCCGCCAGCCCCAGCTTGCCCACCGCAAAGGCGCTGGCGAGCCGGGCGATGCGCTCAAGGTCGCCGCCTTCGCTGAGCGCCGCTGCGATCCCCGCTACCATCGCGTCGCCCGCGCCCACGGTGCTGCCGCGCGTGACGGGGGGCAGGGAGGCGCGCACTGCCCCCTGCGCGTTCAGGAACAGCGCGCCCTCCGCGCCCATCGATACCGCGACAAGGTCGATGCCGCGTTGATGGAGATCGCTGGCGGCGGCTACGACATCGGTGATGCATTCGAGCGGGTGGCCCACCAATTCGGCCAGTTCGGCGACATTAGGCTTGATCGCCCAGGGCAGCGCCGGGCCGTCCAGCGCCGCGCGCAGAGCCGGTCCGCTCGCATCGAGCAAGACCTTCGCGCCCATGGGCACCAGATCGGCGAGCAGCGCGGCGTAGCAGTCCGGATCGATGCCGCCGGGCAGGCTGCCGGCCAGCACCATCAGGCTGCCGGGCGTGGCATGCTGCTTCAGGGTGCGCGCGACCGTCGCGATAGCCCCGGCATCCGCGTCGAAGCCGGGCAGGTTGATGTCGGTCGTCTCCTGCGCATCGACCAGCTTGATGTTGGTCCGGCTTGCGCCCGTTACGCGGACGAATGTGTCGCCGATGCCCTTGGCGGCCATCAGCGCCTCGAAGCTCGCGGCATTGTCGGCACCCAGCAGGCCGGTCGCGATGACGTCCGCGCCCCAGTCGGCAAGGCAGGAGGCGACGTTCACGCCCTTGCCGCCGGCATTGAACCGCACGGCCGACGCGCGATGCACCGCGCCGCGCACCAGCTGCTCCAGCGTCACCGTCTGGTCGATGGCGGGGTTGAGCGTAAGGGTGAGGATGCTCATGCCGTCTTGTCCGTGCCATTGTCGAGCGCACGCACGGCGGCGGCGCTTTCCATTGTGAGCGCCTTGGCGGTAAGCGCGGCGAAGGCATCCTGCCGGCCGCCGCGCAGCCGCGCCTTCACCGCCGCGATGTCGCGTGGGGTCATCGAGAGTTCGGATACGCCCAGCCCGGACAGCAGCGTCGCGCCGAAGGGATCACCGGCGATGCCGCCACACACGCCCACCCAGCGGCCATGGGCGGCGGCGCCCTTCACCGTCATCGCGATGAGGCGCAGCACGGCCGGGTGCAGGCTGTCCGCCTCGCTCGCAAGGTCCGGGTTCTGCCGGTCGATGGCCAGCGCATATTGGGTGAGGTCGTTGGTGCCGATCGAGAAGAAGTCGACATGGGCGGCAAGCACGTCCGCCTGGATCGCGGCGGCGGGCACCTCGATCATGATGCCGAGCGGCACGGCGGGCGCGTCGAGCGCGGCGCGGATGCGCTCGCAATGGCCCTTGAGCGCGATGACCTCGGATATGGAGGTGATCATCGGGAACATGATCGACAGGTCGCCGCCATCCTTCGCCGCGCGATACAGCGCGCGTAGCTGCGGATCGAGCAGATCGGGGCGGCGCAGCAGCAGCCGTGCGCCGCGCACGCCGAGGAAGGGGTTCTCCTCATGCGGCAGCTGCAGATGCGCGACCTGCTTGTCGCCGCCGATGTCGAGCGCGCGTACGATCAGCGGGCGGCCCTCCAGCGCGTCGATCATGGCGCGATAGGTCTCATATTGCTCGTCCTCGGTCGGGGTGTCGCCGCGTTCGAGGAACAGGAACTCGGTGCGCATCAGGCCCACGCCCTCGCCGCCCTGCGCGATCGCCATGGGCACCTGATCCGGGCGGTTCACATTGGCGCCGATGGCGATTTCATGATGGTCGCGCGTATGGGCCGGCAGCTGGCGCTCCGCTTCCTCGGCCTGCCGTCGCGCGGCGAGCTTGTCGATCCACGCACGGGCAGAGGCAAGGTCGTCCTTGCCGGGGTCGAGATAGATGAGCCCGGCATCGCCATCGACGATCATCGTCGTGCCGCCGCGTACATCCAGCAGCGGCTGCCCGCCCGCGACCACCGCCGGCAGGCCCAGCGTGCGGGCAAGGATGGCGGTGTGCGATGTTGGGCCGCCCAGCGTCGTGGCAAGGCCGGAGACGCGATCGGGATCGAGGCCCGCGGTATCCGACGGGGAAAGGTCCGCCGCGACCACGATGCTCTGTCCCTGCGGCAGGCTGGCGAGCGATCCGCGCTCCAGCGACCGGTCGATCTGGCCAAGCACGCGCCGGCCGATATCGTGCAGGTCGGCGGCGCGTGCGGCCAGCACTGGATTGCCCAGTGCGGACAGCTTCCCCGCCATGCGGTCGACGGCTTCGTTCCACGACCAGGCAACGCCATGGCCGGCAACCATCAACTGGCAGGTAAGGGTGATGAGGTCGGTATCGTCGAGCAGCCCGGCCTGCGCCTTGAAGATGGCGGCGTCGGCGGGGCCGAGCCGGCGGGCGGTGTCGTCCACCAGCGCCTTCATTTGAAGCTTCGTGCGGGTGATGGCGGCGTCGAGCAGCGCCGCGCCTTCGTTCAGGTTGACGGGGACGTCCGGCACGGTGACGTCTGCGGCAGCGATGCTGTGAACGGTGCCGATGGCGAGGCCGGGGCTGGCGGCGACGCCGACAATCGGGGCGATGCTGCTGGCGGGCTTCCATCCCCGCGTGCCGCGCGCGGCGGCGATCTTCTGCGCGGCGCGCTCGGCCTGCGCCTTCTCGTCGGCGGTCAGGCCCTCGATCACCGAGCGGAAGCGGGCGAGCACGGCTGGCGCATCGGAGCCGCCGGCGGAGATGACGATGGTGTCGCCCTGCGTCAGGCCCATCTGCAACAGCGAGACGAGGCTGCGGGGATCGGCGATGTCCTCGCCATGGCGGATGCGCAGCGCCGTGCCGGCGGCGCGTGCGGCCTCCACCCAGGCTGCGGCAGGGCGGGCGTGAAGCCCGGAGGGATAGGCGACGGTCCACTCGATCCGCTCGGGCAGATCGGTCGCCGGGGCGGTGGGGGAGGCCGCCGCCGGGCTGTCGTCCATCAGTGCGCGGGCGATCTCGTCCGCATCATGGGTGCTGGCGAGCCGATCAAGCAGGGCTTCGTCCTGGATCAGGCGGGTCAGGCGGCGCAGGATGGCGATGTGGCTGTCAGACCGGGCGGCGATGCCCACGATCAGGCGAACGGTCTGGCCGGGGTTCCATGCGATGCCGCCGGGCACTTGCAGCACGGCAATGCCATCGCGCCGCACCAGATCGCGATCCTCGCCCATGCCATGGGGAATGGCGACGCCCGATCCCAAATAGGTGTTCGCCACCGCCTCGCGCCGCAGCATGCTGTCGGCATAGGCCGGATCGACACTGCCGCCGCCGACCAGAAGCTGCGCGGCCTGCGCGATCGCGTCCGCCTTGCCGGAAGCCTGCGCATTGATGCGCACAAGTTCGCGCGGCAGCAAAAGTTCGGTGGTGGTCGTCGACATCAGGCCTCTCCAGACTCGGCTTGTTGCTTTCAAGAAAACGTTTTCTCATGAAAATGTCAACATCCATGGCTTTCGGTCTGGAATTTTCCATTGTTGATGCTAGGTTTCAGGCAAGAATGAGAAAAGGTTTTCCATGTCTGGGATAGGGATCAAGCAGGTGGCCAGCGTCGCGGGTGTCTCGCCCGCAACGGTATCGCGCGTACTCTCCGGCAAGCCTGTCGATCCCGATATGCGCCAGCGCGTGGAAGAGGCAGTGAAGGCGACGGGCTATCGGCCGAACCTTGCCGCGCGGCGGCTGCGCTCGCGCGACAGCGGCACGATCGGGCTCATCGTCGCGGACATCCGCAACCCCTTCTTCACCGCTGTCAGCCGAGTGGTGGAGGACATCGCCTTCGCGCGCGGGCTGCGTGTCATCCTGTGCAACACCGACGAGAACCCCGCGAAGGAGGAAATGTACCTGCGGCTGATGGAGGAGGAGCGGGTGACGGGCGTCATCTTCGCGCCGACCCGCCACAGCGCGCAGAAGGTGGCGGAGCAGGATCACGCCTTTCCCATCGTCACCATCGACCGGTCGAGCCCGGCGATGCTGCACGACTGCGTGGTGCTGGATAATGCTGCGGCGAGCGCGATGCTGGTCGATCATCTCCACGCGCAGGGCTATCGGCGGATCGCGGGCCTCTTCGGCGCGGCGAGCACGACCGGCAGCGAGCGGCGTGCGGGTTATGAGGCCGCCATGCAGCGCCATGGCCTGGCGCCCGATGCCGCCTTCCTCGATCATGGGGCGCACGCTGTGAACGGCCGGATCGCCGCGATGCTGGCCGCGGGCGACCGTCCCGATGCGCTGCTTGCCAGCAATGGCGTGATGCTGCTGGATGCGGCGCGGGCGCTGATCGGTGCGGGGGTGCGGATACCGCAGGACATGGGCCTTGCCGGCTTCGACAATGAGCCATGGACCGAATTGGTGGGCGAGGGCATCACCGTGATCGAGCAGCCGGTCGAGGATATCGGCCGCAATGCCATGGCGATGCTGCTCGACCGCTGCGCCAATCCCGACGCCGCCCCGCGCAAGGTGGTGCTGGGCGCGGCCTGCATCGTGCGGGGATCGACGGCAGGGCCGCGTCGCTGATCCGGCGAATGGACACCGCGGGAGCGGTCCCGCATGGCGACGACGTGCGCATCTCGTCGATGGAGGGCGCCGCCCCATCAGCGTCTGCCGGCGCTGCCAAAAATGGGATGTATGCGCCGGATACCCCTTTTCATTTGCGCGTTTTTGCGCTGCATACAGAGTCATGGCGGCAGCAGTGCAAGCACCGCCCGAAAGGAACAGGCATTGGAAGAACTGCTCGCCGCTGCGCAGGCATGGAAGAATGATCGGCTTGCGCTGGCCACTGTGATTGCCACCTGGGGGTCGGCGCCCCGTCCGCGCGGGGCGCACATGCTCGTCCATCAGGATGGCCGGTTCGAAGGCTCGGTATCGGGTGGCTGCGTCGAGGGCGATGTGCTGGAGACGGCGTCACAGGTCATCGCCGATGGCGTCAGCCGCCTGAAATCCTATGGCATCGCTAATGACAGCGCATGGGATGTGGGGCTTCCCTGCGGCGGCGAAATCCAGGTGCTGGTGCAGCCCGTGGGCGAGGCCGGCTTTCCCCCTGAACTGTTCGACCAAATCGCACAATCGCGCGACCATGGTGAGGCGCTGGCCGTCGCGACCGATCTGGCCAGCGGTCACAGCAGCCTGGGGGAACAGTCCGACGCGTTCATCAACACCTATCGGCCGCCCCGCCGCGTGCTGATCGTCGGGGCCGTGCAGATCGCGCAGACCCTGGCCCGGCTGGTCCGGGATATCGACGCTGCCCCGATCGTCATCGATCCGCGCGCGCGGTTCCTGACGCCCGAGCGCTTTCCCGACATCGTGCTCGACGATCGCTGGCCGGACGAGGCGATTGCCGCCCATGCGCCGGACGCTTCCACCGCGGTCGTCGTGCTCAGCCACGATCCCAAGATCGACGATCCTGCGCTTGTCGCCGCGCTGAAAAGGCCGACCGGCCATATCGCCGCGCTCGGCTCTCGCAAGAGTCACGCAGCGCGGCTTGCCCGGCTCAAGGAACTGGGGTTCTCGGATGAGGCTCTGGCGCGGATCGAAGGGCCGGCGGGCGTGCCGATAGGGGCGGTCGGCCATGGCGAGATCGCGCTGTCGATCGCGGCGGGCATCGTGCGTGGCCTCAATCTGGTTGAGGCCGGATGACGGGCGGGGTGGCCGGATGATCCGGCCCGATCGTGTGGCTGCAGTGCTGTTGGCGGCCGGCGCGTCCCGGCGCTTCGGGCAGGAAAACAAGCTGCTTGCCGACCTCAATGGGCGCGCGCTGGTGACGCATGCGGCGAGCGTACTGGCGGAGGTTGGCTTTGCGTGCCGCATCGCCGTCTGCGCGCCGGAGGATGACGCGGTTGCAGCGCTGCTCGCGCCGCTCGGCTTTGTCATCGTGCGCGGTCGCGTGGACCGAACGGACATGGCGGCGTCGCTTTCCGTTGGTGTCGCATCCGCCATGGCGCACGATGTGGATGCAGTGCTGATGTGCCTTGGCGACATGCCGTTCATTTCCGCGGCACATGTGGATGCGCTGCTTCTGGCCCATGGCGATAGGCCCCTGGCGGTTACGGCCTCGTTCGACGGGGCCCATCCGATGCCGCCGGCGCTGCTTGGACGAGGGCATTTCGCAGCGCTTCAGGCGATGCAGGGGGACAAGGGCGCGCGCGACCTGCTCGCCGACGCGGCGCGCGTGCCGGCGCCCGCACTTCAGTTGCGGGATATCGATCGGCCGGGGGATCTCCCGCAATAGCCGCGCGTTAGGCATGTGTGCGGTCAATGGAGCTTGGTGGGCGCTGGAGCGGACAGGGAAGGCTGCCGCCGGCGCGTTCCGGCGTTATGATGCCGTGTCGAACGGGAGTGCAGGGCCATGCCGATCCGCCTGTCGCATAGGGTGACATCTCATCGATTGATGTCGCCAAGGTTCATTATCGTGAGCGCCGCCGTGCTGCTGTCCTGCGGCGCGGGCGGGATCGCGTTGGGCGGGTTTGCCGCCGGCCGGATCGCGCAGCCCCGCAGCAGCATGACCTCCTATGACATGGCGGCCACGCAGGATGATGGCAGCGAAGATCGCCTGACTGCCGCCACCGGCACCGATGATGGCGCGGGCGGCGGGGACAGCGACTATGCGGGGATGACGCGCCCGGTCGTCTGCAAGGGCTGCGGGCCGACGCTGGCCGAGCGACGGATCATGGGCAACGATCAGGGGTTCGTTGATGGTGCGATGACGCCAGACGCCTATACGCGAGCCGTCGAGACCGAGATGGGCGACGAGACGGTGCGCGCGCCCACGGCACAGGAGCAGGGGATGGCGAAGCCCGCCGGGCCATCGGCCGTCACCCAGTCTTCAGGCGTTGGCACGATCTCGCTGGCGTCGCATCCCGGCAGGGTCGCCACGTCGGAAGGCGCCCATGGCGAGCCGCCAGCTCTTATCCGCACGCCGCCGCCCGTGTTGCAGCGAACGGCACCCAAATCGTCCTACTGACCGCCGTCCCTTGGATGGCCTTAGAATCAAAAGGGCCGGCGGGAGATGTCTCTCGCGCCGGCCCTTTCATGTGGGAGATCGGTTCCGGCTTATTCCGCCGCTTCGACGGCAAGCGCGTCGCTCAGCGGATTGGCCAGGCGGTTCACCATTTCCTTCGGGCAGACCTGCCAGAAATGGCCGCGCCACCGATCCCAGTCTTCCAGGATTGTCTTGGACCATTTGCTGTCCGTGGTGGCGACATGTTCGGCCACCAGATCCTTGAGCACCTGTTCCCAATGGGCGCTGTCCAGCCGCTGCCAGACGAGGCTTTCGGGGTTGATGCGGTCGGGCATGGAGCCATCCTCGTCGAGAATGAAGGCCATGCCGCCGGTCATGCCCGCGCCGAAATTGGCGCCGGTCTTGCCCAGGATCACCGCCGTACCGCCGGTCATATATTCGCAGCCATTGGCGCCGCAGCCCTCGACCACGACCTGCGCGCCGGAGTTGCGGACAGCGAAGCGCTCGCCGGCCTGTCCCGCCGCGAACAGCTTGCCGCTGGTCGCGCCGTACAGCACGGTGTTGCCGATGATAGTGTTGCTCTTGCTCTCCAGCGGCGAGCTGACCATCGGCCGGACGGAGATGATGCCGCCCGACAGGCCCTTGCCGACATAGTCGTTGGCGTCGCCGAACACTTCCAGCTTGATGCCCTTGCACAGGAAGGCGCCGAGAGACTGGCCGGCGGACCCGCGCAGCCGCACGGTCACATGGCCGTCCGCCAGCGTCGACATGCCAAACTTCTCGGTGATCTTGGCGGACAGGCGCGTGCCGACGGCGCGGTGCGTGTTGCGCACCGTATAGGTCAGCTGCATCTTCTCGCCACGCTCGAACACCGCCTTCGCGTCGGCGATCATCTGTGCGTCCAGGCTGTCGGGCACCTCGTTGCGCCATGCGCCCAGGGTGAAGCGGCGCTCGTGATCGGGCGCGTCCACCTTGGCGAGGATGGGGTTGAGATCCAGGTCGTCCAGATGCTCGGCGCCGCGGCTGACCTGCTTGAGCAGCTCGGTGCGGCCCACCACCTCGTCAAGGCTGCGATAGCCCAGCCGCGCCAGGATCTCGCGGACCTCCTCGGCGATGAAGGTCATCAGGTTGATGACCTTCTCCGGCGTGCCGGTGAACTTGGCGCGCAGCTTCTCGTCCTGCACGCACACGCCCACCGGGCAGGTGTTGCTGTGGCACTGGCGCACCATGATGCAGCCCATGGCGACGAGGCTGAGCGTGCCGATGCCGAACTCCTCCGCACCCAGGATCGCAGCGATCACGATGTCGCGCCCGGTCTTCAGGCCGCCATCGGTGCGCAGCTTCACCCGGTGGCGCAAGCCGTTGAGGGTCAGCACCTGATTGGCTTCCGACAGGCCCATCTCCCATGGCGTGCCGGCATATTTGATGCTGGTGAACGGCGACGCGCCGGTGCCGCCCACATGGCCGGCGACCAGGATGACGTCCGCATGCGCCTTCGCCACGCCCGCCGCGACCGTGCCGATACCCGCCTGGCTGACGAGCTTGACGCAGACGCGCGCACGCGGGTTAATCTGCTTGCAGTCGTAGATGAGCTGCGCAAGATCCTCGATCGAGTAGATGTCGTGATGCGGCGGCGGTGAGATCAGAGTCACGCCGGGCGTCGAATGGCGCAGCTTCGCAATGAACTCCGTCACCTTGAAGCCGGGCAGCTGGCCGCCCTCGCCGGGCTTGGCGCCCTGTGCGACCTTGATCTCGATCTCCTCGGCGGAGCCCAGATATTCGGCATGGACGCCGAAACGACCCGACGCGATCTGCTTGATGACAGAATTCGCATTGTCGCCATTCTCATAGGGCTTGAAGCGCTTCGCATCCTCGCCGCCTTCGCCCGACACGGCCTTGGCGCCGATGCGGTTCATGGCGATTGCCAGCGTCTCATGCGCCTCCGGGGAGAGCGCGCCTAGCGACATGCCGGGCGTGACGAAGCGCTTGCGGATCTCCGTGATCGCCTCGACCTCGTCGATGGGCACGGCTTCGCGGGCGAAGTTGAACTCCATCAGGTCGCGCAGATAGACCGGCGGCAGGTCGCGCACGCCGCGCGAGAACTGCAGATAGGTGGAATAGCTGTCGGTACCCACCGCCGTCTGCAGCAGATGCATCAGCTGCGCGGAATAGGCATGGCTCTCCGCGCCGTTGCGCTGGCGGTAGAAGCCGCCGATCGGCAGGCGCACGACGGCATTGTCATAGGCCGCCTTGTGCCGCAGCATCGCCGAATAATGCAGCGACGCATAGCCTTCGCCGGAGATCTTCGAGGGCATGCCGGGGAACAGATCGTTCACCAGCGCGCGGGACAGGCCCACCGCCTCGAAATTATAGCCGCCGCGATAGGAGCTGATGACCGCAATGCCCATCTTGGAGATGATCTTGAGCAGCCCCTCGCACACCGCCGTCTGGTAACGGCGGACGCACTCTTCCAGCGTCATGTCGCCGAACAGGCCGCGGCCATGGCGATCGGCGATCGAGGCTTCCGCCAGATAGGCGTTCACCGTCGTCGCGCCGACGCCGACCAGCACCGCGAAATAATGCGTGTCAAGGCATTCGGCCGACCGCACGTTGATCGAGGCGTAGCTGCGCAGGCCCTTGCGGACGAGATGCGTGTGGACGGCGGCGGCGGCCAGCACCATGGCGATGCCGACCCGATCCGGGCCGATATTCTCGTCCGTCAGGAACAGTTCGCTATGGCCCTCGCGCACGGCCTGCTCAGCTTCCTCGCGGATGCGGCGGATGGCGGCGCGCAGCTGCTCATGCGTCCCCTCGGCGGGGAAGGTGCAGTCGATTTCCGCCACGGCGGGGCCGAAATGCGCCTTCAGCCGGGTCCATTCGCCACAGGTCAGCACCGGCGAATCCAGTACCAGAACATGGCTGTTCTGCGCGTCTTCCTCCAGGATGTTGTGGAGGTTGGAGAAACGCGTCTTCAGGCTCATCACCTGCCGTTCGCGCAGGGAGTCGATCGGCGGGTTCGTGACCTGGCTGAAATTCTGCCGGAAGAAATGGCTGATCGTGCGCGGCTTGTCGGAGATGACCGCCATCGGCGTGTCGTCGCCCATGGAGCCGATTGCTTCCTTGGCGTCGTCCACCATGGGGCTGAGGATCAGCTCCATGTCCTCCAGCGTCATGTTCGCGGCGACCTGGCGCTCGGTCAGCTCTGCGCGACCATAGGCGGGCAGGGCGTCGGCAGCCGCCGCCGGCAGGTCGTCGACGGACAGGAAGTCCTTCACATAGTCGGCATAGGGGCGCTCGGCGGCGATCCTGTCCTTGATGGTGCGGTCGTCATAGACCTCGCCCTCGGCCAGGTCGACGGCGATCATCTGGCCCGGACCCATGCGGCCCTTGCGCAGCACGGTGCTTTCGGGAACCACGACCATGCCGGTTTCAGAGCCGACGATCAGCAGGTTGTCGGCGGTCAGCGTGTAGCGCAGCGGACGCAGCGCATTGCGGTCGACGCCGGCGACGACCCAGCGGCCATCGGTCATGGCAAGCGCGGCCGGGCCATCCCACGGTTCCATGACGGAGGCGAGATAGTTGTACATGTCGCTGTGCGCGGCAGGCATGTCGCCCGCGCCCGCCTGCCATGCCTCTGGGACGAGCATCAGCTTGGCCGTGGGCGCGTCGCGGCCCGCGCGGCAGATCGCCTCGAACACGGCGTCGAGCGCGGCGGTGTCGGATGCGCCGGCCGGGATCACGGGCTTGATGTCCTCCGACTGCTCGCCGAATGCGAGGGAGGCCATCTTGATCTCGTGGCTCTTCATCCAGTTCTTGTTGCCGCGGATCGTGTTGATCTCGCCATTATGGGCGAGCGTGCGGAACGGCTGCGCCAGCCACCACTGCGGGAAGGTGTTGGTGGAATAGCGCTGGTGGAAGATCGCGACACGGCTCTCGAAGCGCTCATCCTTCAGGTCCGGGTAGAAGACCGAAAGCGATTCCGCGAGGAACAGCCCCTTGTAGATGATCGAGCGGCAGCTGAGCGAGCAGACGTAGAAATCGTTGATCTGCGCCGCGATCACCTTCTTCTCGATGCGGCGGCGGATCAGGTAGAGATCCTTCTCGAACTCGGCGATGTCGCGCTCTTCGGGCATCGGCCCGGCGATCATGATCTGCTCGATTTCCGGGCGCGTGCGCTGCGCCTTCTCGCCGATCACGGAAACGTCCACGGGCACCTGGCGCCAGCCATAGATGGTGTAGCCCGCCTCGATGATCTCCGCTTCGACCAGCGTGCGGCAGGTTTCCTGCGCTGACAGGTCCGTGCGCGGCAGGAAGATCATGCCGACGGCAAGGCGGTTGGGCAGGGGCTTGTGGCCGCTGTCCGCGATCGCATCGTCGAAGAAGCGCACGGGCAGGTCGACATGGATGCCGGCGCCGTCGCCGGTCTTGCCGTCCGCATCCACCGCGCCGCGATGCCACACGGCCTTGAGCGCGTCGATCGCGCTGGCAACGACGCGGCGCGACGGCTTGCCGTCGGTCGCGGCAACCAGGCCCACGCCGCAGGCGTCGGATTCAAGATCGGGGCGGTACATGCCTTCGGCGGCCATGCGCGCGCGCTCCTGCGGCGTCGCGACATAGGGATCGACGGTGAAGGTCTGGCCCAGCGGGTTGTTTGGAGTCTGGCTCATTTCGTTTTCGCCTCCATGGATGTGGCGGGATCATTATCGTGAAGTTCGCTGGCATCGACGCCCAGCAGCTTGGCGAGCTTTTCGCGCTCTGGCTTGCTGAGGTCGGCATAGCGTTTGGGTTTGGGCAACTCGGCGACGGCCTTTTCCGCCGCGGCGACGAAGTCCGGCATCTTGGCCATCATCTGCGGCATGAAGGCCTGCATCTCGCCCATGATCTCCGGTTCCATCATCAGCGTCATGGAATCGGCGGCATAGGCGGACCCGGTCGGCGTATCGAAGAACAGCTTGAGTTCTTCCAGCTGCTTCGCGTCGAACCGGCGGGCATAGACGCGGGTCAGCGCGTCGCGCACCTGCGGCTCGAAGCCTATCATCAGATCGGTCATGCTGCCCATCATCGCGTTCATGCCGCGCTTGGTCCGCTCGCGATAATAGGGGTCGAGAATGGTCATGATCTCGGCCAGAGTCGCCTTGTCCATCTTGGCCAGCTGATCGCTCGGCACGCCGCCGATGCGGGCGAGGGACGCCATGGGCATGTTCATGGTGCTGTCCATCACCGTGTCCATCAGCTTGCCCATGGTCGTGCCCATGATCCGCTTGTAGGTGCCGACCGGGAAGAGCCGATCGACGACCGGCCGCGCCAGCGCGACGCGCGCGGGGTCGATGGCGGGCGAAGCGGCGGCCGCGGGCGATGCCTGCTGCGCCATTGCCGGAGCGTTCGCAACTACAAGAGCGGCGCCAAGGGCGCCGACACGCAGCATCAGAGGCAGCGCCCTTCTCACGCCGCGACGCTCTGGCTGGCCTTCGTGCGCGCCTGCGCCTTGAGGTAAGCCTGCATATGCTCGGCCACGTCTCGGCCGTCGCGGATGGCCCACACGACCAGCGATGCGCCGCGCACGATGTCGCCGGCAGCGAACACGCCGTCCATGCTGGTCATCATCGACTTGTGGTCGACCCGCAGCGTGCCCCAGCGGGTGACGGACAGCTCGTCCGCGCCGAACAGCTTGGGCAGTTCCTCCGGGTCGAAGCCCAACGCCTTGATGACGAGATCTGCCGGCACGCTGAACTCGCTGCCTGGATCGGGCTCGGGCGCGCGGCGGCCCGATGCGTCGGGCTGGCCCAGGCGCATCTTCGTGACCTTCACGCCCGTCACCTTCTCCGTGCCTTCGAAGGCGAGGGGGGCGGAAAGCCAGACGAACTCGACGCCTTCTTCCTCGGCATTGGCGACTTCGCGCTGCGATCCGGGCATGTTCTCCCGGTCGCGGCGATAGAGGCACTTCACCGACTTGGCGCCCTGTCGGATGGCCGTGCGTACGCAGTCCATCGCCGTGTCGCCGCCGCCGATGACGACCACGTCCTTGCCGGTCGCCAGCAGCGATCCGTCGTCATGCTCGGCAACGGCGTCGCCGAAGCCGGCCTTGTTCGAGGCGGTCAGATAGTCCAGCGCCTTGACCACGCCGGGCGCGCCGACGCCGGGGGCGCGGATGTCGCGCGCCTTGTAGACGCCCGTGGCGATCAGCACCGCGTCATGCTTGCGGCGCAGTTCCTCCATGGTTGCGTCGCGGCCGACCTCGAAGCTTTCGTGGAACACGATGCCGCCATCCTTCAGGCGATTGACGCGGCGCATGACCACGTCCTTCTCCAGCTTGAAGCCGGGGATGCCATAGGTCAGCAGGCCGCCGGCGCGATCATGCCGGTCGTAGACATGCACTTCGTGCCCCGCCGCGCGCAGATATTCTGCGGTGGTGAGGCCAGCGGGGCCGGCGCCGATCACGCCGACCGACTGCCCGGTGGGCTTGCCGGGGACGAGCGGTTCCACCCAGCCTTCCTTCCAGGCGGTGTCGGTGATGAACTTTTCCACCGAGCCGATGGTGACGGCGCCATGGCCGGAAAATTCGATGACGCAATTGCCCTCGCACAGGCGATCCTGCGGGCAGATGCGGCCGCAGATCTCCGGCATGGTGGAGGTCATGTTGCTCAGCTCATAGGCTTCGCGCAGCCGGCCCTCGGCGGTGAGCCGCAGCCAGTCGGGGATATGATTGTGCAGCGGGCAGTGTGTCGAGCAATAGGGTACGCCGCATTGCGAGCAGCGCGACGCCTGTTCCTCTGCTTTGTCGACCACGAAGCTGCGGCTGATCTCGTTGAAGTCGGTCGCGCGTGCATCAGCTTCGCGCTTGTCGGGATAGGATTGCCCGGTTCCGACGAACTTCAACATTGGAGTATCGCCCATAAGTCCCCCAAAATTTTATGATGGGGGGCTCATAGCGATAAAAACCGCGGAAGTCACGGAGTTTTCGCAATATAGGTAATTATTGCTGACCTATATTGCGACTCAACCTGTCAAATGCTTCATTTTAGCGAAAGAATAAGACGATCAATAAGGCCGATATGGACCTATTTCATCATGAGCCAGACCAGGGCGGCGCTACCGGCGATGATTCGATACCAGGCGAAGGGGCCGAAGCCATGACGGGAGACGATGCCGACGAACCAGCGGATCACCAGGATGGCGACGATGAAGGAGACGATGAAGCCCAGCGCGATATCGCCCCAGGCGACGTTGCCCGATGTCAGCTCATGGCCGTTCTTGACCAACTCCAGCGTCGTCGCGCCCAGCATGGTGGGGATGGCGAGGAAGAAGCTGAACTCGGCGGCGGTGCGCCGTTCCACGCCCAGCGACAGCGCGCCCATGATCGTCGCGCCCGAACGGCTGACGCCGGGGATCATGGAGATGCACTGGATGAAGCCGATGCCGATCGTTCGCATCACCGGGATTTCCGCGATGCCGTGGATGGTGCCCTTCTTGATCAGCTTCTCGATCACAAGGATGGCGACGCCGCCGACGATCAACGCCACCGCCACCACGCGCGGGGCCCCCAGCAGCGCTTCGATCTGCTTGTGCAGGGCCAGGCCGATTACGGCCGCCGGGATGAAGGCGATGATGAGGTTGCGCAGGAAGCGCCAGGACACGGGCTCCCGCTTGATGAGTCCAACCGCCACCGCCCAGAAGGTGCGCCAGTAGAGCACGACCACCGCCAGGATCGCGCCCAGCTGGATGATGACATTGAACATCGCCCATTCGGAGGCGTCATAGCCGAGCAGTTCGCTGGCAAGGATCAGGTGCCCGGTCGAGGAGACGGGAAGAAACTCGGTCAGCCCCTCGACGATGCCGAGCAGGATGACGGTAAGCATGTGCATGTCCATGCGGAAGGCTCCGGCGAATGATGTCGGTGGAAGAAAGGCGGAAAGGGAGGGCAGGGTGCGCGGGCGATCACGCCTGCGCGCGGCCTGCGAACCGTCCGTGGCGACGATATTGCACCAGCCACTGGTCGGCGACCGAGCCCATCGGCGTCGGCGCGATGTCGAAGGCGGAAAGCCCCTCGGCGCCATCGGCCACCACATTGTCGCGCTTGAGCATCTGCCACTGGTCGCGGGTCAGCGGCGCGCCGGGCAGCGCGGCCAGGATGCCGGCGACGGCGCCGGGCACCGGCATGAATGCGCGGCCCCGGCCGATGACGGAGGCGAGCCAGTCGTTGATCTGCGCCATGCTCATCACCTGCGGCCCGCCCAGTTCGAACGTCTTGCCGCCATGCGTTGCCGGGGCGATGGCCGCCGCCGCGATGGCGCGGGCGACATCGACGACATAGACCGGCTGGAACCTGGTTTCACCCGCGATCACCGGCACCAGCGGCGCCATGCGGATAAGGCCGGCGAAGCGGTTGGTGAACTGGTCTTCCCGGCCGAAGATGATCGACGGGCGGATGATGGTTGCCGTTGGGAAGGCCGCGCGGACCGCTGCCTCGCCCGCGGCCTTGCTGCGGCCATAGGCGGAGGGGCTCTGCGAATCGGCGCCGATCGCCGACACCTGCACCAGTGCCTTCGCACCTGCAGCAGCGGCCGCCTTCGCGACATTTTCCGCGCCGGCAACATGCACGCGATCGAAATCGCCCTTCAGGATGCCGACGAGATTGATGACCGCGTCGGCGCCCTCGACCGCGCGGGCGACGCTGGCTTCCTTCGTGATGTCGGCGCTCATCAGCTGGATCTGCCCCAGCCCGGCGAGCGGCTTTACGCGCAGCGCCGTGCCCGGATTGCGCGCGGCGATGCGCACGCGCACGTCCTGCGCCAGCAGTTCCTGGGCGACGTTGCGACCCAGAAAGCCGCCTCCGCCGAAAATCGTAACCAGAATGTCCTTCATCACAGGAGCCTTTCGCTTTGCGCGCCAAGCGCGATCATGGGCTTTCCATCATCCCTTGCAACATGGTGCAGCGCGAAACAACCGGGGGGCGGATGCGATTTGTTGAAAAATATCGCCCCATGGCGATTGACAGCCAGAAAGCCGGCGGCTAGTTGCGCCGACCTACCCCGTGCCCAGATGGCGGAATTGGTAGACGCACCAGCTTCAGGTGCTGGCGATCGCAAGGTCGTGGAGGTTCGAGTCCTCTTCTGGGCACCATTTGTTCTTCCGGCGGCGTCCGGGAACGTCCCGAAAGTGGCTGATTTCAGCCGTTTTTTGTGCTAAGATCGTCCGGTCAAATCCGGGCTGATCCGGCACCAATCGGGAACAAACATGGTATCCTGCATGGTATCGAAGGCCCCTTATGGACGGGCCGATACCATGGGAAAACTCTTCGCGACCACTGTCACGAGCGCCAGGCCGAGGGAGCGCGAATACAAGCTCACCGACGGCGCCGGGCTCTATCTTCTCGTCAAGCCGAACGGCCGCAAGCTCTGGCGGCTCAATTACGCCTATCTCGGCAAGCAGCGCACGCTCTCCTTCGGCGCCTGGCCGGACGTCGGCCTCGCCGATGCGCGCGAGCGGCGCGACGAGGCGCGCAAGCTGATCGCCGCCGGCCTCGATCCCTCGCACGAGGCCAAGCTTGCCGAGGCGCGCGCGATGCTGTCCGAGGAAAACAGCTTCAAGCTGGTCGCCGAGGAATGGGTCGCCAAGCAGGAGCGTGAGGGGATAGCAGAGATCACCCTGAGCAAGATCCGCTGGCTGCTCGCCAAGGCCTATCCCAAGATCGGCAACCGCCCCGTCGCCAAGATCACCGCGCAGGAGGTGCTTGTCGTACTCCGCTCGGTCGAGGCCACGGGCCGATACGAAAGCGCGCGGCGCATGCGCAGCGTCCTCAGCCGTGTGTTCCGTTACGCCGTTGCGACGACGCGGGCAGAAACCGATCCGGCGCGTGACCTGCGCGGCGCGCTTACCGTGCCCAAGGCCAAGCATCTCGCCGCCATCACCACGCCCAAGGGCGCGGGCGAACTCATGCGCGCCATCGAGGGCTATACCGGGCATGCCATCACCCTCTTCGGGCTCAGGCTGTCGGCGCACCTGTTCGTGCGCCCCGGCGAACTGCGCCAGGCGGAGTGGAGCGAGTTCGACTTCGACCGCTCGGTCTGGAATATCCCCGAGCAGAAGATGAAGATGCGACGACCACACCGCGTGCCGCTGTCCACGCAGGTCACCAAGCTTTTCGAGCAACTCTGGGAGCTGACGGGCACGGGGAAATACTGCTTCCCTTCCTTCCGTTCGCCGCGGCGCCCGATGTCGGAGAACACCGTCAACGCGGCGCTGCGGGCACTCGGCTTTGGTCAGGAGGAAATGACGGCGCACGGCTTCCGGGCCATGGCGGCGACGCTGCTCAACGAAACGGGCAAGTTCAATCCCGACGCCATCGAGCGCCAACTCGCCCATATGGAGACCAACGCCATCCGGCGTGCCTACACCCGCGGCGAATATTGGGACGAGCGCGTACGGATGATGCAGCACTGGTCCGATCATCTCGACGAGTTGCGCGACGGCGCGAAAGTGCTGAAGCCGAACTTCGCTCGCGGCTGACAGGACGGGCATCCGATCACCGATCACGGTACGTCCAGTTCGTCACATCGGCGATCGTATCGAACACATCCAGCGGATCGGATGCGAGCGGATCATGTTGGCTCGCCCGCGCCTCCGCCCAATCCAGCCATTCGGATGCCGGCCTGTCGTCGATCTCCACGGTCGGATCGGCGATCGCGGCGCGCAGCGCGGCGACGAAGCTCCGGGCAAGCTCGGCCTCGCGCCACCGGCCGGCCTGTTCGAGCAGGCACCGGAAGCGGTTCTGGTCGAGCTTGCGCTGCTGTTCGAGCTCATGGCGCCGCTGCTCCTCGATCCGCCGCCGCTCTTCCGCTTTCTCGCGTTGCTCCCGCTCGGCGACCATCAGCGGGAACGCGGCGAGCATGGTCGCAAGAATGTCGCCCGCCATCGTCTCGACCGTGCCCTTGCGGCCATCCTGCCAGTTGCGCTGCAGGTTGGCAGGCAGCCAGGTCTTCACCTCGAAAATGAGGGCCTCGGTTTCGGCAAGTTCCAGCCTGTAGTCCTTGTCGCGATAGGAGTACCATTCGCGCTCATCGGCGGTGAGAGGGCGCCGGACCTGCTGGAGCTTTACCCTGAGCTGGAACTCGATCTTTTCACGGCCGGATGTCGCGAAAAGCTCCAACCGCTCGCTTTCGGTCACGCTGATATTCTCGGCTTCGAGCGCCTTGAACAGCGCATCGAGGATACGGTGGCGCCGCCGCTCCTGCACGCTGAACG
The DNA here is from genome assembly GCA_029167225.1 of Sphingobium arseniciresistens. Taxonomy (GTDB): domain Bacteria; phylum Pseudomonadota; class Alphaproteobacteria; order Sphingomonadales; family Sphingomonadaceae; genus Sphingobium; species Sphingobium arseniciresistens. Next base: position 527,104 of record JARFNK010000001.1, on the reverse strand, counting down.
CCGAGGGCCGGACCGATCGCTTGAGCCGGCGGTCGTAGATCTGATCGCCCTTCCTGATTTCCCGCTCGCGCCTGGCGAGCCAGCCGGCGATGATCGGATGCGGACGGACGAGCCGTTCGGCGACCGGCCGCATCTTCGCGCTGCCGCGCGCCGCCGCCAATGCCTCTTCCGCTGCGGGTTCAGCCGCACGGCCCCGCGGGAGCGGCGCTATTTTGATCCTGTCGGCCATGTCGGGCCCCTTCGGCGGCAGCGCCCTCGTTTCGACCGCCTTGCCCGCCGCCAGCTTGTTCCAATGCCCACGCGCCGGCCGGGGAATGTCGAGCCGCGTGCAGATCGCCACCAGATCGTAGTGCGATATGCCGAATGCCTTCGCCAGATGGCTGATCGGCTTTTCCCAAACGAGCGCATGAAGCTGGTTTCGGGTCAGGTTCGTTGGGAGTACGGCAGGCTCGTGGGAACTCATGGCATAACCGAACCTGATTTTTCTCTTGGACGAACGGGAACGGCGGCGAGGAGCCGCATGCCGCGGTCAGACGCGCATTAGCTACTCTCCCCGACAGGAATTTTGAAATAGCGGGATTGCGGATCGTGCCCGAAGAACATTTCATCGTGTTCGCAGGCGACATCGACCCAAAATTCACCATTAACTCTCGATTTTTCGGAAAATTGGCTAACAAAGCCCCGAAAATTCGGCATTCGGTGCATCGAAGGATCCGCTAATCCCCGAATTTTCGATTGCAGCCCTGCCAGAAGTGCTGACCCTGCTCGTGCTGCCAGCGATCACGGCGCTACTAGCGCGCGTCAGAAGCTCCCGCGCGCCCGTGCGCGGCGAGTGGGAGAGTCCAGCGACGAGCGTTTGACGATCGACCGTTGAAGTGGAGCGAGCCGCGTCCCGTGGTGCACAAGCCGTTGCTATTGCGTCTTCCATTCGCTGCGTTAGTCTGATCACGCGCCGCAAGGGCGGCGCCGAGGCGTGAGAACCTCGCTTGAGTGAAATGACCCGCCATCGACGCGGCCGGGTGGCCGACGCGCATGTCCAAGCCGCTTGCGGCCAAAGGCGTCGGCGCGTGTCTCAAGCACGTTCTCAACACCCGGCTCCCGCCGGCTTCGCCTCGCCAGACGCGAGGAGACGCCAGCGATGGAAACGGAGACCGGCACAAGCAAGCGGCATCGATCGCAATGCGGTCGGCGCTAGGGACCGCCCGCTTGCCGCTGGACGAAGACGCCCCGCTGCCGCCGGGCCACGATCTCGTCGCGGCATCGCCGGACGGGCTCGCCGATCTCTACCGAGCCGAACGGCCGGGGCTGTTGCGCTTCCTTGGGCCACGCACGCCGCCCGGCCATGCCGATGACGTCGTCCAGCAGATTTTCACGCGCATGGCGGGAAGGACCGAAGAGCAGGCTGCGGCGATCGCCTCGCCCGCTGCCTATCTGCGCGAAGCTGCCCGCAACCTGCTGCGCGACGAAGCCCGGTCGAATGCGCGCAGCAGCCGGCACTTCCATGTTCCCATCGAAGAGGTCGCGCTGCACGGTGGTGACCCGGTCGCCGCGCTCGAGGCGCGCGACAGGCTCGCCCGGCTCGAGCAGGCAGTGCTTCGCCTCAAGCCGCTCACGCGGCAAATATTTCTCGCGCGCCGCCTCGACGGCTATAGTTATGCCGAGATCGCACAAAAGACGGGATTGAGCGTGAAGGGTGTCGAGAAGCAGATGAGCCGGGCGATCAAGCAGCTCGGGCGCCACCTGCGCGCATGACCGGCTCGCCCAGGTCTTCGACTCCCGCCCGCGTGCATGATGCGGCGGGCGACTGGCTGGCGCGGCGACAGGGGAATGCCGGGCCGGAGGTCGAACGGGCCTTCCGTGCCTGGCTCGAGGCCGATCCCGCGCATCGCACCGCCTATGACGAGGCGGAACGCGGCTGGCGGGACAGCCTGCTGCTCGCCGACAGCGCTATCGGCCGGTCCCGCGGGCTCGGCCGCGCGCCCTTTCTCATGCGCCGCAGCACGCATGTCGGCGCCGCCGGCGTTGCCCTGGCGGCCGTCCTGGGCGTGACGACGGTAGGCGTCGTCCAGCAGGTCGGCCCCTTTGCGCTGGTCTCGCCCGCCGAGGCCGCGGTCTATCAGACCGGCGTCGGCGAAATCCGCACGATCAGCCTTGCCGATGGCTCCCGGATCACGCTCGACACGGCGACGCGCCTGCATGTCGTGCTGACCGGAAGTGACCGGCGCATCGCGCTGGAGCGCGGACGCGCCCGCTTCCGCGTCACATCGGACCGTCGGCGTCCGTTCACCGTCGTGGTGCCAGGCGGCGAGGTCGTGGCCCGAGGCACACTGTTCGACGTCAGCATCGCTGAAGGTGTGCCGACGGTCGCCATATTGGAAGGAAGCGTCGAGTTGCACAGTTCCGCGCCGGGGGCACCAGTCCGGTCGCGAAGACTCGATGCCGGCGAGAGGATAGCGCTGGGCGACCGATCCGCGCCCCAGCCAATCTCGGCGGCGCAGGCCCGCTGGGTGTCCGGCATGCTGGCGCTTGACGCCACGCCGCTCGGGGACGCCGTGAACGCCATCAACCGCTACAACGGGACGCAGATACGCCTTGCCGACCAACGCCTGGCGCGCCTGTCGGTGACTGGCGCGTTCCGGTCGCGCGACCCGGAGGAATTCGCGCGCGCCACCGCCGCCATGTTCGACCTCACAGTCGATCGCCCGGACCCGGCGGTCATCCTCCTTGAGCCCCGAGCAACAGCCGGTTCTCCCAATCGATAAAAAATCTGGCGGGTGATTCCCGCCTTCGTCGTCTCCCGCCCATCCCGCCCTCCGGCGGCCAAAGGGGGAGAATGACGACGATGGTTCGATTCAAAGAGACGGCAATGCACCTGCTGGAGGGCATGGCCACGGTTGCGCTGGTAGCGAGCGCGTCGCAGGCGCACGCACAGGAGTCCCGGCGGCTCGGCGTGGATATTCCCGCGCAACGGTTGGGAGATTCGCTCAGGGCGCTCGCGCTCCTGTCGGGTAGGACCGTCCTGGCCGACGGGGCGCTGGTCGGCGACAGGGAGGCCCCGGCGCTCCGGGGTTCCTACACGATCGAGGAGGCGCTGGGCCTGCTGCTCGCCGGCTCCGGCCTGTCCTTCGAGCGCGTCGGCGACAGCTTCGTGGTGCGGCCGGCGGCCGGCCGCGCGGACCCGCGGGGCGACGAGGCGGACATCGTCGTCACCGGCACCCGCATTCGCGGTGCTGCCCCGGTGGGCTCGAACCTGGTGACGGTCGACCGCCGGGACATCGATCGCAGCGGCTATGCGACGACGCAGCAGATCCTCGCGGCCTTGCCTCAGAACTTCGCCGGCGGTGCGAACGAGGGAACGGTCGGCTTCTCGGTGCGCAACAACAGTAGCACCAATTTCGGCTTCGGCTCGGGCGTCAACCTGCGCGGGCTCGGCACGACCTCGACGCTGACGCTGGTCGATGGCAACCGCCCGCCGCTTGGCGGCGGTTCGGGCAGCTTCGTCGACCTGACGCTGATCCCGTCGAGCGTGATCGAGCGGATCGAGGTGCTCGCCGATGGCGCGTCGGCGATCTACGGTTCGGACGCCGTCGCGGGCGTGGTCAACGTCCGGCTGCGGCGCGACCTCGACGGCGCCGAGACCCGCCTGCGCTATGGCGTTGCCGACGGCTTCGACGAAGTGCAGGCGAGCCAACTCGTCGGCTTCCACTGGAGCAGCGGCCGGTTCATCGCCGGCTATGAATATTACCGCCGGGGCCGGCTCGGCGCGAAGGACCGCGCCTATGCGACCGAGGACCTGCGGGCCTTTGGCGGGCCGGACTACCGGCAGGACTATGCCAATCCGGGGACGATCATCGCCGCCAACGGCCAGGTCTTCGGCATTCCGCGCGGCCAGAACGGCACCGGCCTCGCCGCTGGCGACCTCGTCCCCGGCGTCGCCAATCTCGCCGACGGGCGCCGCGACACCGACATCCTGCCGGCGCTGGAGCGGCATTCCGCCTATGCCGCGCTCGAACAGGACCTGGGCGGCAGCTTCAAGTTCCGGGCACAGGGTTTCTTCGCCGACCGGCGGTCGTCCGCCCGGACCTTCCCCAGCAATTATGGCGGCGTCACCGTCAGCCCGGCCAATCCCTTCTATGTCGATCCGATCGGCACCGGCCAGCCGGTGACCGTCCACTATGACTTCCGGCCCGACCTCGGCGCCCCGACGCTCGACGCCCATGTCACCAATTGGGCGGGCGCTGCCACGCTCGAAGCCGCGCTCGGGCGCTGGTCGGCCGAGCTTCACGGTGCCTATGGCGAGCAGCGCGAGCGGCAGGCTACGCGCAACGTGCCCAACTACTACCGGCTGGCGGTCGCGCTTGCCGATCCCGATCCGGCCAGCTCGTACAATTTGTTCGGCGACGGCGCGGTCACCAATCCGGCGACCATCGATCGCGTGCGCGGCGGCTTCGTCCAGACCGGCCACTCCCGGCAATGGTCGACCTCGCTGAAGTTCGACGGGCCGCTGTTCGCTCTTCCCGCAGGCGATGTCCGGATGGCGATCGGCGGCGAGTACCGGCACGAATGGTACGGCTTTTCATCGTTCGACGACGAGTTCACGCCGCAGCCGGTGAGCGGCGGAACGGCGGGCTTCCCGCTTGGTCGTTCGATCGTCGCCGGCTATGCCGAACTGCTGGCACCGCTGGTCGCGCCGGAACAGGACGTGCCCGGCATCGACCGGCTCGACCTGTCGGTCGCCGGGCGGATCGAACGCTACAGCGACGTCGGCACGACCGCCAATCCCAAGCTCGGACTGAGCTGGAAGCCGGTGCCGTCCCTGACGGTGCGCGGCACGTTCGGCACCTCGTTTCGCGCGCCGAGCTTTGTCGACATCCGGCAGGGTCCGGGCCTCAATCAGATCATCCCGCTGCCGTTGCCCGATCCCGCTTCGCCCACGGGCGCCAGCACCGTGATCGCCCTGTTCGGCAACCGCCCCGACATCGGTCCGGAAAAGGCCAGGACCTGGACCGTCGGGTTCGAATTCCGCCCGCAGCGTTTACCCGGCCTCTCGGTCAGCGCCACCTATTTCGATATTTCCTATCGCGACCGCATCAGCAATCCCGCCGCCGAGCTCTTCTCGTTCCTGTCGCAGCGCAGCCGGTTCCAGTCGCTGATCACCGACAATCCCGCCGCCGCCACGATCGCCGCGCTCTATGCGGACCCGACCTTCGTGAACCCCTACGGGATTCCCGCCTCGGCCGTGACGGTGCTTGTCGACGGGCGTAATGCGAATCTGTCCCGAACGACCGAACGCGGGCTGGATTTCGACATCGGATATCGTGGCGGCGAGAAGGGTCGGAGTTTCGAACTCGGCGTGAGCGGCACCTGGCTGCTCAATCTCACGCAACGGATCACCGCGACCTCCGACTCCGCCGACGTCGTGTCGACCATCGGCAATCCGGTCGACCTGCGCCTGCGGGGCCGCGCCGCCGCTACGCTCGGCAAGGCAAGTGCCGCTGCCTATCTCAACTTCGTCAATGGCTACCTGAACAACGGCGTCACGCCCGCCGAGCGCGTGCATAGCTGGACAACGCTGGATCTTCAGCTTGGCTACGAACTCGGCGGGGATCGCGGACCGCTGCACGGCGTCAGGCTGGCGCTCAGCATCACCAACCTGTTCGATCGCGCGCCGCCCTACGTCAATAATCGCACGCCCTTCTCGGCATCGGGCTTCGACCCCGAAAATGCCAGTCCCGTCGGGCGCATGATCGCCTTCCAGCTGGTGAAGTCATGGTAAAGCGGCGGCTGTCGATCCTCTTCGCGCTTCTTGCCCTTCCCGGCGTGAGCCAAGCCCAGCGCACGCCATCGATGCGCGAGATGATCGAGCTCACCGACCTGTCCAGCGTCGCGATCTCGCCGGACGGCGGGATGGTGGCGTTCCGTGAGGAAGTCGCCTCGATCGAGCGCAATGCGCACGACCTCGCCTGGTTCGTCGTGCCGGTCGACGGCAGCGCGCCGCCGCGCCGGCTCGCCGATGCCGGCGAAGGCACCTGGCTCAACGGCACCCTGCTTTCCGAGCCGCCGATCTGGTCGCCGGATTCGCGCTACATCCTCTATCGCGCGATCATCGACGGCGAGGTGCAGGTCTGGCGTGCGGCTGTCGACGGCTCGGGAGTGGCACGTACAACCGCGGAGTCGGGCAATGTGATCGACATGATGCTCGGGGCCGATGGCCGCAGCATCACCTACCGGGTCGGGCCTTCGCGCGACGAAATCGTGCGCGCGGAGAACAGGGAACATGACGACGGCGTGCTGATCGACGCAAAGGTCGATCCTTCGCGCCCGCTCTATCGCGGCGGCCGGATCGATGGACGCCGGGCAACCGAGCGGCTCGGCGGCTTCTGGTTCGGCCATGCCGGGCTGCTGGCCGACCAGGCGCCCCAGGTGCGGACGGTGGACATCGCCTCGGGGCTGGCCCGCGATGCGACGGCGGCGGAGGCGGCGCGGCTCGCGCCGGCACCCCAGGCGTTCGACAAGCTGGATGGGCGGTTCCTCGTCGCCCGCATTGCCTCGGGCGACGGGCGCGGCACGGCCTATGTCCTCTCCTCGGGCGCCCGCCATGAACTGCTGGTCGCCAGGGGCTCGGGACTCCAGGGCGCGCTCCGGTGCGGCGCGGCGGCCTGCACCGGGCAGCGCATCCGGTCGGTGACGTGGCAGCGGGGGGCCGATGCACTCGTGTTCGAGACGAGCGACGGCGGTGGCAACTCCAGCCTCCATCGCTGGAACGTGGGGTCGGGCGTTGTTGACACGATCGCGACCGGACAGGGCCTGCTGGGCGGTGGTCGCGACCAGACGCAGGGCTGCGCCATCGGAACCCGAACCATAGTGTGCGTCGCGGCGGCCGCGGACGTGCCGCCGCACCTCGTCGCGATCGAGCTTGATACAGGCAAGCCGCGCCTGCTGGTCGATCCGAACCCGGCGCTTGCCGATGCCGCGCCGAAATTTCGCCCGATCAGCTGGGTGGATCGTGCGGGCCGGCGCTTCACCGGCCAACTCCTGCGACCGGATGGGGTAACGGGGCCGGCGCCGCTGTTCGTCACTTATTATTCATGCGGCGGCTATCTGCGCGGCGGCCTCGGCGACGAATTCCCGTTACGCGAACTCGCCCGGCACGGCATCGCCGCGCTCTGCATCAACCGCTATCCCGCGCCCGATGGGGTCGGCGACCAGGTCGGCGCCTACCGCATCGCCCAATCCGGCATTGAGGCAGTGATCGACCTGCTCGCCCGCGACCGCATCGTCGACCGGACGAAGGTCGGCATGGGCGGGGTCAGCTTCGGAGGCGAGTCGACGATCTGGATCGCGATGCATACCCGCCTGCTCGCGGCGACCTCGATCGCGAACGTGCTGCTGACCCCGACTTACTACTGGTTCAACGCGGTCAAGGGCCGGGAAGTCCCCGAGGTGCTGAAATCGGGCTGGGGCATCGGCGACCCCGACCAGGACCCTCGCGGCTGGCGCGAGCTGTCGCCCGCCTTCAATGCCGACCGGATCCAGGCGCCGCTCTTGATGCAGCTTCCCGAGCAGGAATATCGGCCCAATGTCGAGCTGCTGGCGCGGCTCCAGCGGGCAGGCAAGCCGGTCGAACTCTGGGCCTTTCCCGACGAGGTGCATGTCAAATGGCAGCCCCGGCATCAGCTGGCGGCCAATGCGCGCAACCTCGACTGGTTCCGCTACTGGCTGCAGGGCTGGATCGACCCCGATCCCGCCAAGGCAGCGCAGTACCGCCGCTGGCAGGCCTATGGAGCGCTGGCCGGCCCAGGCTCCGGGCCGAGCCAGCCGCGTGCCCAGGCCTCGGCATCGATGATCGGCAGCAGGCGATAGAAGCGCGGATCGCGCGATCCCACCGGCTGGCGGAGATAGGCCGCGACAGTGGGTCGATCGAGCAGGCCGGCGCCGGCAAGGTGCCCATCGAGCAGATAGGGCTCCAGCCTTGCGCGGTTGGCCTCGAAGTTCCGCAGGCAATAGGCGTCCATGCCGCCCTTCGACCGGCGGTCGATCACCTTCGCCGGCAGCACGTCGCTGAACGCCTGGCGCGCGACCGCCCGGTCGCGCCCGCCGTCGATCCACATCCAAGTCGGAATCCTGAAGCAGGTCTCCATCACCGGCTGGCTCAGCAGCGGAAAAAGCGACGGGGCGACGGCGTGCCGTGCATAGCCATCGAGATGGGCGAAGGCCGCAACGACCGCGCGGACATGGCTGCGCCGTCCCGGCAGCGCGTCATCGGGCTCGACGAGCCAGGGATGGAAGTCGGGTTCGCGCGGCAGCACGTCCCTTGCGAGAAAGGCATCCGATCCCGGCCAGACGCGGTGGATCGGCGGCCGGTGCGCCTGTCGCCACGCCATCGAGCCCGCGATCCACAGGCTCGTGTCATGGACTTCGGCAATGTGACATACCGCGCGCAGGAAGCGGCGGCCGGGACCGAAACGGCGGAGCGCATCGGCGGCCGGCGCCGCCGACCCCGGAGCGCAGAATATGCAGTCGCCGCCGGTCCCGCTGACAAAGGCTTCCACCCCCGCCGCCCGCGCCGTGTCGCCCAGCAAGCGGTCGGCAGGCGCCAGAAGCTGCGGAATGCCGGGCCGCGCCGACCGGCATTCCACCGGCCGGGTCAGGTCGACGTCGGCTGCGACATTGTGTTCAGCAAGTACAAGGCCCGTGGCTGCCGCAGTGGCGCGGGCATAGTCCCGCTCGTCGCCTTCGGCACGCGGCGTGACGAGGTTGAGCGCGGTGGCAGGCGCGCCGCACGCTGCGAGCGCCGCCGCGAGCACTGACGAATCCAGCCCTCCCGACAGCTCCAGCAGGATCGAGCGATAGGGTCGCACCAGCGCCGCGGTCGCCTCGTTGACGGAGGTTCGCAGCATGTGCCGCGCCTCGTCCAGGTCCGCGACCTGCCGCTCGGCCGCCGCGAAGTCCCAGGGATTCCAGATCGATTGACGCCGCGTGCCCGTCCCGGCGAATGTCGTGCGGTCGCCTGCGAACAATTCGTCGATGCCGGCGAGACCGGTCGCGCCGCAGCGCAGGTGCGGGAAGGCGAGATGATGCGCGACGAAGCGCCAGTCGATGCGCGGCTCTGCATCGGTCAGCGCGAGCAGCAGCGCAGGCTCGGATGCGATGAGCGTGATCCCGCCGACCGTCATCCGGAATGCCGCAAGACGCCCCGATGCCGCGCGAATGACCGAGATCTCGCCCCTGCCTTGCGGCCGGAAGAATGCGACATGATCGCCCCAGAAGGCGCCCGCGAACTGGCGTCCGTCCCATCGATCGGCCCCGCCCGCTATGCCGGCATCGCCATTTCGGGCCATGGTCGAGCCGACCGCGATACCAGCTTCGCCGAACCGGCGAAGCCGCGTCGCGGTATCGACGAGAACGACCAGGCCGTCGCATTCGAACGCCGGGATCAGCGAGAGTCTTTCCGCAGCGCGCTCCGCCATCCGCCGCACCGCTCCCGGATCGGCCACGGGCGCGACGATCGCCAGGTAGCTATCGCTCGTCACAGCACCATGATCGGCTTGAAGCGGCCGACATGGTCGAGCGCGTCGGTCAGGACGACGTCGCCATCCTGCACCCAGCAATGCGCGGTGAAGGGAAAGGCCTCGACGCCGAACACCAGTCGCGGGGCATGGCCGCGACGCATGGCGAACCAGAGGAACGCGATCGAATCCGGCAGGCACAGCGGCCGCAAAGGGAGCAGTCGCCGGCATCGCGCGAAGCGTTGCGCAAGCTGTTCGAGATTGTTTGCGGAATGGATCGGTGTCGCCCGCAGGCGTCGAGCCGTCAGCCGCTCCATGATGGTCTTCAACGCAAGCCTGCGCAGTGCCACGCGGGCCGCGATCGCGAGCGTGGTGACCTCGCACGCCATCGTCCAGCCGGCACGCGCCTGCTGGCTGCCCCGCTCGAGCGCACTTTTCGATGGATGCGATAGAGAGGCGCCGATCGATGCGCCAAGGCTTTCCGTCATGGCTGCCGGCCTCTCGCCGGCGGGGGCGACGAAGCCGAGCGTCACCAGCCGCGCCAGCGCATGTTCGTCGATGCCGACGGTCATGCCGGCGCCTACGGTCTCCAGGACGCGCCCCGCATCCTCGCCGAGCTGCCAATAGCGGTCGGCGGTGATGTCGAGGACGATCGTGCGACCCTCGAACCGGCAGAAGCCGATTCCATCTGCGATCCGATATCGCTGCTGCATGGCGAATGGAGCGGACGCGCCGCCCGCGCGGCGCGCCCGCGCCGATGGATCACTCGGCCTCGATGCCGATGGGCTGGGCGATCACGCCGAACTCGAGCTGGAGCCCGGGCCGGCCCTGGGTCTCGGTGCTGGCGGCGCCGAGGTCGATCAGGTCGTCATGCCGTTCGTCGTTGCGTTCCATGATGGTGCACTCCTCTGACATGCTGCGAAAATGCAGCAAGCCCACTCTATGGAGCGCGACCGGCTATCCGAACTTTATACGGCTTCTATACAGACTTTGTTTGGGGGTACCGGATATCCCACCGTTGCCGAGAACGGTCGGCTACGCGCCCATCGTTCCCGTCGGCCACACTTGGCAAGCAATCCAAGCGAAACCCCGTCCAGGCGATACGATAGAAACGGGTGCTGCCCGACCATGATCGCAAATGTCAGTTCAGGCACCAGGGCAATATCGATCCCAATTGATCCGCGCATATTCGGCCATGCCTCGCGCCGGATTGTAAGGAGGATAGATCGACCTGAATGCATCGATCGCGGCGTCCCTGTCCAAGCCGCTCAGCCGGTCCGTGAATTTGAGCAGATAGAGCAGGCCTATCGTCGGTGAGCGGGATTGCCCCTGATTGCAATGGAGCAGGATTCGATGGCCGTCGATATTTTCATGAATTGCGACAAGTGCTGCGTCCACGATGTCGGCAGGAATGTAATTGACGTCGGCAGCGTCCACTAAATTCAGGATCAAGCGCCCCTCGCGCCGGGCGATCAGATATTCGGGATGATCCTTGGAGGCGGCTCGCCCAGCATAGCCCAACGCCTGCCGGTGATAGGGCTCCTTGCAAGCATGAATGAAAAACCAGCCCGGCTGGCCGCGCACCTGTTGCTCATCGACCTCACCGCCAACAAACAAATTCCCTTCAATTTCAATCATGCTCTTTGATCCATCACTCGCGCCCGCCTGTTTTCGATCTAGTGAAAGGCTTCCGGCGCGGGAAAGTCTTCATACCCAGCGTACATTGCGTAACCCGCATAGCTGGCATAGCGCGCATAAGCGCCGCGACGCCCAAAAGCACCGAAACCCGGCTTTCGCCATCCCGACTTTGAACGATGCGTTATCAGCCGGTTCTGGTTTCTCAGTTCGCCAAGATAGCGGCCATCGCGCCCATAGATCTCATCGCCATGGAAGCGGCCGACATGGCGCCCGTCGTAGGTCCAAAGATCGTCGTCATAGCGATAGCCGAAGCAGGCACCGCCCCATGTCCATAGCCAGTCCATGTGACCTCCCGACCTCAGCAACTATGCGTTCGAACATTCCGGGAGCGCCAGGAGATTGTCGTTCCACTTTCCATCCGCATAGGTGCGAAGGTACTTGCCGTTCGCTCCGTTCACCACGCCGACCTCTGCGCGATTCCCGCCAACCAGCGTGAAGAACGTGTTGGTCTTGGCTTCGATGGAATTGATGACCTCCTGGCGCGTCCAGCGCCAGGTCGCACCGCCCAGGTGGGTGATGCCCTCGTGCGGATCGTTGCGCGGCTGCTTGTTGATGCAGGTAACCCTTACGTCTGCCATTCGGAAATTCCTTCGAGATGAAATGATGGGATCAGGAATTCGGGCCATCCCGGCCATCCGGCTCCTTGGCCACGCCCTTGAAGGGCTTGCCGTCGTCCTTGACGGTCATGAAATGCCCCGTGCGTTCGTCGCGCTTCTGGTAGTTGCCGTCGGGGCGCTGGAATTGGGTACGGCCTGTCACGGCCCCGCGACGAAAATTGTTGCCCGTATTCTTGGCCATAAAATCTCCTATCGGATCAGTTGAATGTGTAGCGCTTCCAGGGGATGGCGTGCCGCGGCACCCCGGCGAGGAACTTCGAGATGTCGGACCGACCAAAATAGGTGGCCTGCCCGCTGGCATCCTGAGACATCAGGACAATCGGCATTCCCGGGAAGTAGCGCCCAAAGCCCTGAATCGCTCGCGAGGCCTCGCCGCGGTTGCTGGTCACATGGCGCTTCACCACGACGACCGCAAACGTCACGCCCTGTTCCCGGATCACTGCACCTTCCAACTGCATTTCCAATCCTTTCGCCTGCGACTCGATCAACCGCGTGCCGTGCCATCCATATCTCGAATCCTTTCGCGCATGTCAACTATACCAACTTCATAGTGTGTGTATCACAAACAATTGTTTGTGACGTTGACGGACGAAGGATAGCCTGTCACACCGCTCCCCATGGAAGACATGGCAATCTACGCGCAGCTCGGGCGGGCAATGGCGGCCCGGCGCACGTCGCTGGGCCTCACCCAGCAGGAGATTGCCGACCGGATTGGCGTGTCGCGCGCGTCGGTCGCCAACGTCGAGCGAGGCCGCCAGAAGGTGCTGTTGCACCAGGTCTACGCAATCGCGCGCGTGCTCGCCCTCAAATCGATCACGGACCTGGTGCCGGCCACGCTGCCGAAACCCGACACTCCGGCATCGGCTTCCATGCTGAACATCGATCCGGATGGTTTCTCCGAAGTGCAATTGTCGGATCTGGAGAGATTGGTTCGCAGCGCCCTGGGCCCTGAAAAGGTCGACGTGCCGCGATGACAACCTTCAAGCAACATGCTCGCGAAGAAGCACGCCGTATCCTGGCCGAATATGGTGATGTATCGATTCCTGTTCCCGTGGAAAAGATCATCAAGAAACGCGGTATCCGCGTTCAATTTTCGCCGCTCGACCAGGAACTGTCTGGCATGGCGTTGATCAAGGACGGCGTCGGCATAGTTGGCGTCAATGCGCTGCACCACCCCAACCGGCAACGCTTCACGATGGCGCATGAGCTTGGCCATCATGTCCTTCATCAGCAGGAAATTAACGGCACCGCGCATGTCGACAAGGGTTTCGCGATCCTGCTCCGCGATACAGAGGCATCGCAGGGAACAAATCGCATGGAAATCGAGGCAAATACCTTTGCCTCGGAACTGCTGATGCCAACGATGCTGCTCGCCCCGCTTATCGATACAACTGGGTTCGATTTGGATGATGTTGAACAGTTGCAGATGCTTGCCAAGCGCTTCAAGGTGAGCTTGTCGGCACTGCAATTCAGGTTGCTCGCCTTGAGCTGAGCGAGCGGGGGGCTCCGGTGGCATTCATCTTCTATGATACCGAGACCACCGGAACCGACACGCGCTTCGACCAGATTCTGCAATTTGCCGCGATAAAGACGGACGAAAATCTCGAAGAGATTGACCGGTTCGAAATCCGCTGCCGCTTGTTGCCGCATGTGATCATGTCACCGGGCGCGATGCTCGTAACCGGCGTTTCCATCGAGCAGGCAACCGATCCCAGCCTGCCGACCCATTATGCGATGGTCAGGGCCATTCGCGCCAAAATGCTCGAATGGTCGCCCGCGATTTTTGTCGGTTACAACAGCCTGGCATTTGACGAGGAATTGCTGCGGCAGGCGCAATATCAGACCCTGCACAACCCCTATCTGACGCAGCGCGAGGGGAATGCGCGCGCGGACGCGATGATGCTCGTCAAGACGGTCGCCCAGTTCGAGCCCGACTGCCTGGTCATTCCATCGAAGGCCAACGGCAGGCCGAACTTCAAGCTCGACCAACTCGCTCCGGCCAACGGCTTTGATCACAGCAATGCCCACGATGCGATGGCCGACGTCGAGGCCGTCATCCACATGTGCCGGATTATCGCCGACGGCGCGTCGGCCGAATGGTCCAACTTCATTCGCTTCTCGCAAAAGGCGGCGACCGAAGCCTTTCTCCTGGACGGCGATCCCGTCCTGCTGAGCGAATTCTACAGCTTTGGCGGGCAGAAACATTTTCCCATAATCTGCGTCGGTGTCGATCGCGAGCAATCCACCAAGCACCTGTGCTTCGACTTGAGCCATGATCCAGCGGCATTCGCCGCGATGCCCGATCATGCCTTGATGGCTTGCATCACCGGCAAGCCCAAGCCTCTTCGCAAGGTCAAGATCAACGCGGCACCAACATTGCGATCGATCTACGATGCACCGGCCTGGTCACTTGGTGGCCTGTCGGAAGCGGAAATCGTGCATCGAGCGGCTGCCGTGCTTGCCGACACCTCCTTCGTCGCGCGCCTCCTCGAGGCCTACGAAAGTTCGAAGCTTCAGTATGACGAGCCAGAGCATGTCGAGCAGATGATCTATGGCGCTTTTGCCTCGACGCCTGACGAACGGCTCATGGACCGGTTTCATGCCGCGCCCTGGCCGGATCGACATCTCTTGCTTTCACAATTCACCGAAAGCCGCTTCGCGCTGCTTGGCGCGCGGATCATCTACGCCGAAAGCCCGGCCCTGCTGCCGCCCGAACTGCAAGAATCCGTCCGCGCCCATGTTCGCGAACGCCTTCTATTTGAAGGCGACTGCAAGTGGGGGACCATCGCGAAAGCCTTGGCCGAATGCGACGAGCATGAGCCGACGGCGACGCCGCCCCAGGCCGAAATGCTGCGCCGATACCGATTGCTGCTGCAGGCCCTGGCTATATAGAAGGCGGAGTTTCAGGATGGCGGCTTTCCGATGCAACTCTGATCGGCCGCCGGGATTCCCTGTGCTCAGAAGCGATCATGCCGGTTTCAGCCATATATGGACCATCACGCTGCTCTGCAGCGGCAGACTGCGGCCGGCGTCCGCCTGATCAGGCCCGGTAGACCGCTCGCACGATGTCGGCGGCGGCACGGCGCCGACGACGATGATAGGACGCGCTGAGGCGTCGGAGCGTATCACGCTCCCCGGCCGCCGCAGCCGATGTCACGGCAGCCAGTTCCTCGTCCACCTCGCGAAGGACGTGTGGTTCGACCATTCGCACGGCATGAAGGCGTGCGTTGAGCCGCTCGATCGCGCGTGCATGCTCGCTATTGGCCGAGCGCTGGGCAAGGGCCAGGAACGTGTCCGAGGCAATCTCGGCGACCGCCCGATCATCCCGGCCGGTTCGAACGACCAAGGTGATCGCCGCACGCTGCGGCCATGACCGGATCGCGAGCGCAAGCAACTCGGCGGACCAGTTATACATATCCTTCAACGCCGGTTCGTCGAGCGCCGGGACGTGGAAGCCCCCGCTCGTGCGGGTCTCGACCAGGCCCTCCCCGGTCAGCAGGTGGAGCGCATCGCGCACCGGCGTCACGCTCGACGCCAGCGGCGCGGCCAGCACCGCCGGGTCGAGGCGGTCGCCCGGCCGGAATTCGCGGCCCATGATCCGGCGCTTCAGCACCTCATGGACGCGCTCGGCGGTTGCCCCCGAGTTCATGACGCGGCTCGCCGCGCTTTCAGATGGGCATCGACCATGGCCTGCTGGTCGGGGCGGAGCGCGTCGATCGCGCCCAGTGGGCGATCGGCATCGTCGCCGAGCAGGACCGAGGGGCACTGGCCTTCATAATTGCCGAGATTGGGACGGTGCTGGCGATAGCCGACCAGCGCCGCCAGCTCCGGTGGGAAGTGTCGCGCCACCGCCGGCGGATAGGCGAGCCACTGGTTCT
Source organism: Sphingobium arseniciresistens (assembly GCA_029167225.1). Classification (GTDB taxonomy): domain Bacteria; phylum Pseudomonadota; class Alphaproteobacteria; order Sphingomonadales; family Sphingomonadaceae; genus Sphingobium; species Sphingobium arseniciresistens. The sequence continues at coordinate 511,402 of JARFNK010000001.1, read as the reverse complement.
CGTAGGGCTTGAGCCAGCCGAGCGAATAGCCGATGACCAGCCCGCGCCGCACGGCCCCGGTGCGGTTGGCGCCGGCGCCGTGCAGGGTCGAGCCGAGGAAGATCAGCGCCGCGCCCGGCGCCATCTCGGCGGCGAACGGCGGCGCTGCGGGCTCGGGCTCGAGCGCCTGTCCGCCATGGCTGCGCGGCCATACGAGTGTCGCGCCATTGTCGCTGGTGAAGGGTGTGAGCGGCCACATCACGTTGACGAGATATTCGATCTCGCCGACCGGCCCACGCCACATGTCCTGGTCGCGGTGCGCCAGCTGGGCGGGCGCGCCGGGATGTACCGCGATCGCCTGCGTCGTGTTGAGCTGGATACGGTCGCACCAGGGCGACAGCACCGTCTCGACGATGCCGAGGACGAGGCAATGCTGGACCAGGGCCGCGGCGTGGGGCGATCGGACGAGCAGCCGGCCGAACCGCTTGGTCGTCGTGCCGTAGAATCCACCTTGCCCGAACGGCGTGCGCGCGAACTGATCGGCGAGGTCGTCGTCGAGCGCCCGGACGGTGGCGGACGGCAGCGCATCGTCGACGATGCAATACCCCTGGGCGGCGAGCTCGGCAGTGTGGCGCGCGACCGCGCCGGCGAGGTCGCCAGAAAGATCGAGAGTGTCGGTCATCGTGCTTCTCCCGCTCCATCAGGCCGCGACGCGCTGGTCGATACGCAATGCCGACGCGGTAATGTGACCGGCTGCGAGCAGCGCCGGGGTTTCCGGCGTGATCTCGATACGAAGCGCCGCGAGCATCGTCCCGTCGATGATCTTGGGGAGGCCGAGCGGCATGCAGCGCCAGCCAAAGGCGAGGATCTGCTGGAACCAGCCCATCTCCGCGATCGCGCTATAGGCAGCGATGCCCGTCGCCAGCGCATGGTCGACGAGGGCGGTCACCAGCGTGTCGCGCACCTGGCGGCGCTCGCGCGCGCTCAGCCGGCGATCGAGGCAGAAGCGGGTGATCTCGAAAGTGTCGGGGCTTTGCGGCGGAGCCTCCTCGCACAGTTCTGCATAGAGGCTGTCGAGGATATGCGGCCGCGTCGTCGGCAGCAGCCGAGCGGATCCGAGATGAGTGCCGTCCGGCTCGGCGAGGATCAGATAGGCGGCGTGGACATCGTCGAACTGGTCGACCTCATAGCGGCCGTCGAGGACGGGAACGTCCCATTTGAGCAGGTCGACGAAGACGGATTTGCGCGCCTCGAACATTGCGCGAAGAACCGCGTCCGATTCCGGGCGCGCGGCGGATTGAACAACATGCAGCATGAGACTGCCTCCTTGACCGTGATCGGCCAAGGGTCGCCCTGCTGCGGGTCAGCCCGCTATTCCGGAAAAGGGTAATATCGGCGGCGAAAGATATCCGAGAAGGTCAGCGTTCCGTCGAAGAGCGTCAGGATCACGAGATATGTCCGCTTGTTCACGCCGTAGCGCTCGCAGGCCTGCTTGACATGACGGGCGACCGTCTCCTCGCCGACGCCCAGGATGAGGCTGATCTCCCAGTCACTCTTGCCCCGCGCGACCCACAGCACGCAGTCGCGCTGGCGGTCGGTGAGGACGGGGCGGGGTGGCATCTCCAAGCCGCCGCGCATCGCCCAGAGCCGCCGCGCGCCCTCGAAGGCGAACATCCCCGCGAGCTGCGCCAGCGGCAGCATTTCGTGCGGCATCGGCCGGCCCGCCTCGTTGGCGAACGAGCAGGAGCCCCGCGCCTCGCCGGGCACATGCGCCGGCACGGTGAATCCGTCGCCGATGCCCTGGTCGCGGCCCATCGCCAGCACGCGGTGGTCCTCGCGGGTCATCGGGATCAGCTCGGACATCCGCGACCAGGGAAAGCCGACGCTGGTCATATGGCTGGCGCGGTGGACGGGATCGGAGACGCCGAGCGCATTGCGGTCATAATAGTCCGCCCAGCGTGCCGGATAATTGTGGAGGCGAATGGCGCTGCCACTCGCCGCGATGATGTCGACATGGTGTGTCAGCGCGAAATACTGAAAGCCGAGCTGTTCCGTCACCGCCGTCATCGCGGCGGCAAGATCGTCTGCATTCGCCACGGCCTCGACGACGCGCATGAACTGCGTCGCCATGTTGTGCATGCCCATAGGGCAGCGTCGCGGCCCCGGGCGGTGTCTCAAGCCACCGAAAATCCCCGGGTCGCCCTTTCCCGGTCCCTTGGGCCGGGCGGCGGTTCCTCAAGCCGTCACCCGGCGAGCAATGTCATGGAACTGACGTATCATGATGCATTGCAACACAAAACCTGCCTTTCGGCGAACGGCGACGGCGATACGCCGGATCGTTGCGCCGGGGATGCCGGGGGTGCAACGACGCGCCGGAGATGGGACCGCGCGTGAATGGGCAAGGATCTCGCAGCCCGGGGGCCGACTGGCGCGACCCGGCGTCCTATGGTGCCTTGCGCGGCATCGATTGCGCGGGGCTGATGTGGGAATGGCTGCGCCGCGATCCCGGCTATGTCGGCTGGTACACGCGCGCCAGCACCGCGACCCGCAGCGCCGGCGCCCCCGTGCCCTGGGGGCTGCACTTTCGCGGAACATCCCGGCCTCCCAGCCCCGGAGGCGCGGATCATCTGGCATGCCGATCTCGACCCCGGGACGATCGCCGTCACCGCGTTGTCTGCCGATCCGGCCGATCCCGACAGCATCCATATCGCGGGAATCGCACCCTGGCTGGCGATCGCCATCGATCCCGCTGGGCACGAGCATGCGGTGCTGTCCGACGGCTGGCATCACATCCGGCTCGACATCGAGGAGGGGCGCCTGGCCGGGCAGGACGCCGTCCTGCTCCATTATCGGCTGCGCGGACTGGCCTCGGCCGAAACCCGGCTGCTGCCGCTGCGCCGCCTGCTCGACCTGTGCCGGCATCGCCGGTTCGCGCGATCGCTGTTTCCCCGCGACTCTCGGATCGACCGCGGGATCGAGTTGCTGCGCGTGCACGACGCGCTCGGGGAAGGTGCGAGCCAGCGGGAGATCGGCGCGATGCTGTTCGGCGAGGAACGCACGGCGCACGAATGGAGCGGTGCCTCGGATTCGCTGCGCTCGCGCGTTCGGCGACTGGTGCGCGAGGCGCGTGACATGGCGCGCGGCGGATACCGGCAGCTGATGCGGCGCGGGCGTTGATGGCAGCCGGCACGGAAGCGGGATTATGGCTTGGGTCTGGGTGCCGGCTGCGTCGTCCCACCAAGGCGAAGGCGGTCCTCCTCCAGAAGCTTGAGTTGATGGTCCAGAACCGGCTTCAAGGCGTCATATTGCGTTCCTCGAATCTCGATCAGCATGGACATTCCGAAGTACATGACGATGAGCGCGAGCAGCACCGGCAATAGAAGCGAGCCGTTGGCCAGCTTCCAGAGCCATTCCGCCTTTTCACGAGAGGACGGGCCGCTTGGCGGCGTCGACAACGGGTTCGGCACGGGCTGGGATATTGCCGGGGCTATGGCGGCCGCACTGAACGCGGCGGCGAAGCCTGAAGGGATGTGGGTAGAAAATTCCACCAGATCGGAGGCATCGTGCCAGAATACCTGGTTGAAGGCTTGCGGAACGAACGCCTCGAGAAAGACCCGGAAGCTGTCGAAATCCCGATCGAAGACGTCGGCCAGGGCCGAAAGCGAGCTGACTGACACATCGAGGTTCAAACTCGAATATCCGGCAATCCTGACGGAAAAATAGACGCTGCCGGCGCGCGCCATCTTTTCCTGCAACCGCCTGATTTCGGGACTGCTTCTGAACAGCTCCTGCCGTTGATCCAGATGCCGTGTCAGGGTTTCGAAAATCTGCGACGCATCGCCTCCAAACCCGCGGTCAGGACGCTCGATGACCCGAAAAAGGAAATGGTCCAGGCTCCTGTATTCACCGTCGAATAGTGACCTTTCGATTTCCCGGATGGGCGTCGCAATCTCTGAAATGAGCCCTTTGCGCAGTTCCTGGGACAGTTCACGACAAAGCTTGCCTTCGAGCTTGCCGATATCCGTCGATGTCTCGAATTCCTGGCCAACGGAATTCCAGAACTCGCGGCGAATATCTGGATGATCGCCACGGGATTCCCGTGGCGTCAGTCTTATCCGGATTGCTTCGGCCATTCCCCATCCCCCGATCCAAGATCCATTTGGCAAGTAATTCTGAAACGAGTCATCCTGGCGGGCAAGTCCAGGTTGAATGGCGCCTCGCGCCTGACGGCGCGATCGCGCTCTATGGCTCGGCAACGTCAATGGCTTTCCGTCGCCTTCACCACCGAGCCCCGGCCATGCCGGGTCTCGGCCTGGCGGTAACGATCGGCTGGCGCTTGCGGACGGGCGCTGCCCGTCCTTGACGCGGTCGCCGCTAGCGCGGCGGCACTGTTAGTGGCCTCTCCCGGTGGCGCGGGAGTGGGCGGCGCTCCCTGCTAGGCCCGCTCGCGTCGCCGGCAAGCCGGGCTGCGCCCGGCTCCTTCACTGGCGTTGCGGCCCTTCGGGTGCCGGCACCGCTCAAGCGGTCCTCTCCGGTTCGCATCCTGCCGCCCACCCCCGCTTTCCGGGGAGGCCATGGTGGTTTTGGGGCGGTGCAGGAGGTGAACGATGCGTATCTCCCCAACCGTCCGCGCGCGCGGCAAGGGCCGGAAATCCTCGGCGTCCAACGGCGGAACACCAAACCCGGCCAAGGCCCCGACAGAAGCCGAAACCGCCCGCGTCAGCCTGTATGACGAAGTGACGGCGCGGATCGTCGCCGAACTGGAGGCAGGCCGCTTTCCGTGGGTGCAGCCTTGGGGTCGTCCCGAGGGCGATGGCAGCACGATCAGCCCCGGCCTGCCGCGCAACGCACTCACCGCGCGCCGCTATTCTGGCGTCAATGTGCTGATCCTGTGGGGCGCGGTGATCGAGCATGGATTTCCCTCGCAGGGCTGGCTGACCTTCAAGCAGGCACTTGAGGCGGGCGGCTGCGTCCGCAAGGGCGAGCGCGGCACCACCGTCGTCTATGCCGACCGCTTCACCCCCGAAACCGAGAAGGCCCGCGCCCGCGACGAGGGCAGCGAGGCCCGCGCCATCCCCTTCTTGAAGCGCTTCACCGTGTTCAACGTCGCGCAGTGCGAAGGGCTGCGCCCCAGCCTCGCGCCCGAACCCGCGCCGCTGCCCGAACGCCAGATCGTGCCCGTCGCCGAGCAGGTGATCGCGGCAAGCGGCATTGATTTCCGTGTCGGCGGAAACCGCGCCTTCTATGTCCCGGCGCAGGATTATGTGCAGGTGCCCCCGCAACCGGCCTTCTTCGAGCAGGTCAATTATTACCGGACCTGCCTTCACGAGCTGACCCACGCCACCGGCCACCCGTCGCGGCTAGCGCGCAACCTGACCACCGGCTTCGGCACCAAGGACTATGCTCGCGAGGAACTGGTCGCCGAAATGGGTTCGGCCTTCCTCTGCGCCGCCCTCGGCATCGTCCCGACCGTCCGCCACGCCGATTATCTGGCGAACTGGCTGGACGTGCTGCGCGAGGACAATCGCGCGATCTTCCGCGCGGCGAGCGCCGCGACCAAGGCCGCCGACTGGCTGCTGGCGCGGCACGCCGCCGCCCAAGCCGAGGCTGCGCAAGGTGACACCGGCGAACGGAGGGCGGCATGATCCTGCTCAACCCCGAGCTTCACGCCGCGCTGCGCGTGAATGCCAACCGCTCCGCCGAGAGCGATCATGATCCCGCGCCGGTCGTCAAATTCTTCAACCCGCTGGGCGCGGCGACGTGGCTGGCGACCGAGCTTTACGATGACGGCGGCACCCTGTTCGGATTGGCCGACCTTGGTTTCGGCTGCCCCGAACTCGGGACGTTCAGCCTGTCCGAACTGGCGGGCGTCTATCTGCCGTTCGGCCTCGGCATCGAGCGCGACATCGCCTTTGCCACGACCTGCCGCCTGTCCGTCTGGGCCGACACCGCGCGCCGCGCCGGTTCAATCCAGCAAGCCCAATCGATCATCTGGCGCATAGAGTCCGCGCCGGACCCCGAGATTCCGACCGATCCCGAAGACGGGACAGACGGATAACGCGCGGCGCGTTTTCGCCGCTTTGTAAGCCGGTCCGCCCACCCGGAAAGATCGACGGACCGGCACTCACAAGGAGTAGACCGATGAAACTCGATTTTATCCCGCTCGACAAGCTGGTCGTGAGCAAGGCCAATATGCGCTACGGCAAAAAGGCCCCAGACGTGTCCGACATCCTGCCGACCGTGCGCAGCCGTGGCGTTATCCAGCCGATCATCGTCCGCCCGAACTGCGCGCCCGATGGCTATGAGATCGTCGCCGGAAGCCGCCGCTTCCATGCCGCAAGGATCGTCGCCGACGAACGGCGCGCGGGCGGCGACGCCGACCCCGATGCGGCAATGCTGCCCTGTGCGATCCTCGACGAGGGCGACGACGCCGACGCCATCGAGGCGTCGATGATCGAGAACATGGCGCGGCTCGACCCCGACGAGGTGACACAGTGGGAGAACTTCACCCGTCTCGTCCGCGAGGGCCGCAAAGTGGAGGATATCGCCGCCACCTTCGGACTGCCCGACCTCACCATCCGCCGCGTGCTGGCGCTCGGCAACCTGCTGCCGCGCATCCGCGATCTCTACCGCAAGGAGCAGATCGACCGCGCAACGGTGCGCCACCTGACGCTGGCCTCCAAGAGCCAGCAAAAGGCATGGCTGGCGTTGGCCGAGGACGAGGACAGCTATGTGCCGACCGGCCACCAGTTGAAGGCGTGGCTGTTCGGCGGGCAGTCGATCCCGGTGAGACATGCGCTGTTCGACGTGGAGGCGAGCGGACTTGCGACCATCGCCGACCTGTTCGGCGACGACCGCTATTTCGCCGACGCCGATGCCTTCTGGACCGCGCAGAACGAGGCGATCGAGGCGCGCCGCGCGGCCTATGTCGAGCAGGGCTGGGCCGACGCGATCACCGTGCCGCCGTCCGATCATTTCTCGACATGGGAATATGAGAAGGCGGGCAAACGCAAGGGCGGGCGCGTCTATGTCGACGTGCGCGCAAGCGGCGAAGTCACGATCCACGAGGGCTATGTCAGCCGCAAGGAAGCGGCGCGCCTCGCCACGGCCGAGGGTTCGGAGAATGGTGGCGTAACCGGCCACAAGCCCGCCCGACCCGAGGTGACATCGACCATGCAAACCTATGTCGACCTGCATCGCCATGCCGCCGTCCGCGCCGCGCTGACCGGCCATCCGACCATCGCGCTGCGCTTGATGGTGGCCCATGCCATCGGCGGCTCGCACCTCTGGACCGTCAAGGCCGAACCGCAATCCACCCGCAACGACGAGGTGCGCGACAGCCTCGACAATAGCAAGGCGGAGGCCGATTTCGACGAGCGCCGCCGCGCCGTGCTGGCGGTCCTCGGCTTCTCCGCCGAGGAACCGACCGTGACCGGGGGCAATAGCGACGATTATGGCGTCGTCGGCATCTTCCAGCGCCTGCTCGACCTTCCCGATAACGGTCGTGATGGAAGTGATCGCTATCGTCATGGGCGAAACGCTGGCGTCGGGAAGCGCCGCCGTCGAGGCGGTGGGCATCGAGATCGGCGTCGATATGACCCGCTGCTGGCAGGCCGACGATGCCTTTTTCGAGCTGATCCGCGACCGGGAAGTGCTGACCCGGATTGTCGCCGAGGTGGCGGGCGAAACCGTCGCCAGCGCCAATCGGCAAGAGAAGACCAAGACACTGAAACGCATCGTCCGCGATCATCTCGACGGCACCAACGGGCGTGTGAAACGCGAAAGCTGGGTGCCGCGCTGGATGGCGTTCCCGCCCGCCGCCTACACCGCGCGCGGCGGCGTCGGCACCGTCGCGGCCCATGCCAAGGCACAGGCAGCCCGCGAAATCGGGCGGAAGCTGCCGGAGGACGAGCCTGATCCGAGCGCACCCGGCGCGGCGAAAGCCCTGCCGGACCCCGACGACGAGGCCGACCGCCTCGCCGCCTGATCCCTTGCGGGCGGCGGAAGACCGCCGCCCGCATCCTTCCATTCTCGAAAATTCGGCCGCGCGCCCTCGCCCCGACGGGCTCGGGCGCGCGATGAGGCTCAGGAGGATCGCGGCGCGAATTGATCCATATGGTCCTCCCATGGATAGACTGAGATGCGATCCTCACCCGTCGTCAGGAACGCGATGTGGCACACGATCGCGAGTGCATCCTGCAGGAACTGCTGGAAATCAATTGAACGCTCACCGTCATGGGCAAAGGCATTCCGCGCGGCTTTCAGCCCGACGATGCGACGCGCGGCCAGTGGCGGAACGTCGGCGGGGTCGGCCGCGAAATGCTTGGCGAACGCTTCGCGCGCCTTTGTGACCTGCACCGGATCGGCCAGGTCCGCGAACCCCTTCACATCTTCGTGCCACGCTCTGTTGCGGTTCCGACTGCCGGGGCTCACTAGATCGGCGATGTCGTCGCCGAAACCTTCGATGAGCGTGAAGACATAGGATGCCGACGCCGCCGCGAGCGGAAACGCCATGATATACGCGCCGGTCTCGTGCGACCCCATAGGGACTTCCCAATGGCAAAATTCCGCATCGCCGAACTTGTCGATAACGACGATATTCTCGCGCGTAGCCAGAACTCCGGCACCCGCAAAGACCTGATCCGCAGTTTCCTCCTCGAACGTTCTGAAATCGCGCCCGTGGCGGTCGGTCATATACGCCTGGATATCGTAGACGGTCTTGAACTCCAGTAGCGTCTGGAGCATCGCGAGGGTCAGTTTCATGATCTTGCGTTGCAGTACCGCGCGCTCCCGATCCGACATTCATCTTCCTTCTCACAGTGCCTGGCGGGCGAATTTACGCGCGACCAACCGCACGCGATACCGATCTCTACCGTTTCGACCGCGATGTCGCGACCCCCGAACTGGACCGTTTCGCGGCCGCCATTGGAGCGATGGGGCGACGTCGGCCGGCAGCACACCGATCCGCAAAATGCGCGATCGAGATCAATGCGACGCGGAGAACGATCCCCGCCATTGGCCTTGCCACGCATGCTTTGCGCCGGACCAGTTGCGTCGCGCTTCTGCTTGCTTATCAGCCGCAAATCCCTGTTGGTGCCCTCACCGAGCGAGAATTGGGCGATCGACCGGCTGGAACGGTGGCGTACATCTGCCGGCTTCTCTTTGCCTTCGCGCGGGACACATCGGGATGTCGATTGTCGTCTGGCGCGCTGTGCCCCGTACCGTTTCCGGCTCCTCGGGCGCATGACCTGGGACGGCCGCAGTCCCCGCGAAACAATCGCCGTGCGGCTTATTTCCCCGCCCGCCAAGGCGCGCTCCTCGCGGTCGCTGCGCTTCAAATAAGCCTTCGGCTCCGGTCCTCCGCTGCCGCTCCGGCCTGCCGGTTCGCGGGCCTGCCGTGACCGTCCCTCCGGTCCGCCCATCGCCCGGAAACGGTTCGGGGCGACTTTTCAGGAGACGAACAATGCCAGCCATCGGTTATGTCACCCGCGACGGAAACGGCTTCAAGGGCCAGCTCAAGACGCTCTCGATCCGCACCGACATCGAGATCATTCCCAACACCCGCAAGTCCGGGGACACCCAGCCCGACTATCGTGTGTCGGCGGCCGGCGTCGAGGTCGGGGCCGGATGGGTCCGGCGCGGCGAAATGAGCGGCAAGGACTATGTGTCGCTGTCGCTCGCCGCCCCCGAATTCGGGCCGCGCCGGCTCTACGCCAATCTCGGCCGCGCTGCGGGCCAGGACGACGACGACGCCTTCGCGATCATCTGGAATCCCGCCGACTGAGCGAACCGCCCCGCGCCCTGCAAGGGCGCGGGGCATTGCTGCCCGTCCGAAACATGGGGGGTCGGAATCGCATGGGTCGATTTGCGACCCTGCCGAAGACGGCCGGATCGATCCAATCCGCGCTCATCAGCGGCGCACGATGCGCCGGCGCAGATGGACTGGATCATGGACGATACCGCCGAACGTGCGCAGGCCGCGCGCGAGACCTGCCCCTTCCTCACCGCCAAGCAGGCGGCCTTTCATCTCGGCCTTGCCTATTCGACGCTGAAGCGCCTGCGCCAGACGGGAAGAGGTCCGAAATGCCGCCTGCATGGCCGCACCTGGCGCTACCATATCGACGATATCGAGGCCTGGTCGACGGCCCGCGCGCGGGGAGGCGACCATGGTTGAGCGGCCTTCCCCAGAACACTCTGGCCACCGCCCGCTGCCGCTGTTCGCGTGGTTTGAGGTCCGGCGGGCGGCCCATGTCCGCCGCCTGCGGCTGCTCCGTCGCGCCGCGCTGCTCGGCGCCGGCATCGCCTGCCTCGGCCTCACGATCGCGCTGCCGCCGCTGCCCCGGCTGGTCTGGAATGCGAGCGCCAGCGCGCCCATTGGTCTCTATGCCGTATCGCCCGGCGCCGCGCTCAAGCGCGGCGACATGGCCGTCGCCTGGCCGCCAGCCGAAGCGCGGCAACTGGCCGCGAGCCGCCACTATCTGCCCCGCAACGTGCCGCTGGTGAAGCGCGTCGCCGGCATCGCAGGCGACATGGTGTGCGCGGTGGATCGCTCCGTACTGGTGAACGGCACGACGGTTGCGGTGCGCCGCAATGCCGACGCAGCGGACCGCCCGCTGCCTGCCTGGCAAGGCTGCATCCGGCTGGCCCCAGGCATGGTCTTCCTGCTCATGACCGAGACCCCGGATTCGTTCGACGGGCGCTATTTCGGGCCGACATTGGGGCAGGATGTCATCGGCAGGGCGACCCCGCTGTGGCTGCGCTGAGGTTGCTCGCGCTCGCCGCCGCGCTGCTCGTTGCGACGTCCGCCGCGGCCGGTCCGCCCAGAGTCGCTTCATCAAGGGCCGATCCCGTTCAGCGCTGGCGCGCCGAGATCGCCGAAGCGTCCGCTCGGTTCGGCGTGCCGGTGGCGTGGATCGAGCGGGTGATCCGCGCCGAAAGCGGCGGCATGACCGTGTTTGGCGGACGGCCGATCACGAGCCGGGCGGGTGCGATGGGGCTGATGCAACTGATGCCGGTGACGTGGAAGGCGATGCGGGCGGCGCACGGCCTCGGGTACAATCCCCATAATCCGCGCGACAATATCCTGGCGGGCACCGCCTATCTGCGCGCGATGTATGACCGCTTCGGTTATCCCGGGCTGTTCGGTGCCTATAATGCCGGTCCCGGCCGCTATGCGGCATTTCTCGCGTCGGGCCGTGCGCTGCCGGCCGAGACGCGCGCCTATCTCGCGCAGGTGTCGGGCATGGTTCCAAGTCCGTCGCAATCCCCTCCACAGCAGCCGCCACCGGCATTGTTCGTCGTGCTTCGGACCAGCACGAAATCCAGCGATCCGTCACCATCGCGCGCGCCGGACGATCCACCAGACAGCCTGTTCGCGGTCCGCGCACCCCGTTGATTCAGCATCTGCGGCGGCGTCGAAGGGTGCCGACCGCGACGGCATTGCGACCAGCAGATGTTGGAGGGGCTCGTCTCGGCAAGGCCCAGCATGACGGGCGGCGAAGCGGCTGTGCAAGGCCGGCGGCCCCTCCAATTTTGCTGCGAGCCGGAGGCTGCTGCGCAGCCGAGTCTTTTGGTTTCAGCGCAACAAAATCGGTTCCTCCGCCGCCGCTGCGCGGCGCTTCCGGCTGCGCCTCCAGCGGCCCTGACAGCCGCTCCGCCACCCGTCTTCGGAGGTCTGTCCTCGATGATGGGGACTTCAAGCGAAGGAGGCGATCATGACCATGTTTCAATCTATCGGTGCGGCGTCGGACCGCGTGGTGGCAACGCTCGTGGCCGGGCTCGAAATCGAGTTCGGACGGGGTGCCGGCGAAGCGCTTGCCGCACGGTTCCTGGAGGCCGAGGAGAGCGATTTCCTGTGGGATGCGCGGGTGTCGGAGCGGTGGCTTGGGGCGTATGAGAGCAACGACGAGGAGGATTTCGACCTCGATCGGGTGGCGATCGTCGGGCGGCTGGATGGCCGCTGGTTCGTCGCAGTGAGCATCGTCGATGGCGATGGGAACGCGCATGGATTGATGGGGCGGCGCCATTTCAGGAGCGAACGCCAGGCACGCGAAGCCTTCGCGGCGACGCATTGATCTGCGGCTCGGAAACGCCGGGACAGGATGCCGGACAGGCATCGTGTCCCGGCTCATTTTTGCCTCGTCTCGGGCGACATTGGCGAGCAGCAGGGTGGCGGAAATGAGCGACAGGAGCAGGTCAGGCGGGAGGACGGCGTAAGGCAAGATAAAGCTATGGCACTGTCGTTCCATAAGCCGTTGTCTGCACATCGTTTTTTTGGCTTGCAGACGGCACTGTCTTCCTCCCGCCAGTGCCGTCTCGCGTGAAACCGGCGGAGTTCCGCCACGTTCATTGGCACCGGTTTTCATCTGTTCCGGTGCGCGTCATGCTCACCCTTCCACGCCCCCGGAAACAGGAAAATGGCCGACGACGACAGCTTCGAGCCGCGCCTCGGGCGCCAGCGCAGCCAGGGTGGCAAGCGCGCCCGGCGCTATCTCGGCCGCGTGCTCGCGGCCGCCAATCTTGCGCGCGGCGGTACGGCTGCCCCGGGCCTCGCGCGGGGAGCGTTCTCGGGCACCCGGATCGGACGCGGCGCGGGTGTCGGGCGGATGCTCGCCAGCCGTGGCCGTCATGCGGCGTCGAACGGCCGCCGCGTCATCGTCAAGGCAAGCATCGTTAAGCTTGCCGGCAAGGGCGCGTCGGCCGCCGCCGCGCACCTGCGCTATCTCCAGCGCGACGGTACCACGCGCGACGGTGAGCGCGGCCAGCTCTACGGCCGTGATGCCGACGCCGTCGACGGCAAGGCGTTCGGCGAGCGCGGGGCAGGCGATCGCCACCAGTTCCGCTTCATCGTCTCGGCCGAGGACGGCGATCAATATGATGATCTGAAACCCCTGACCCGGCGGCTGATGGCACGGATGGAAGAGGATCTCGGGACCAAGCTCGACTGGATCGCGGTCGACCACTTCAACACCGGCCATCCGCACACCCATATTCTGGTGCGCGGGAAGGACGATCGCGGCGCCGACCTGATCCTCGCCCGCGACTTTATGACGACCGGCATTCGCGAGCGCGCCGCCGAGCTGGTCGATCTCGATCTCGGCCCGCGTACCCACCGCGAAATCCAGCAGACACTGCGCGCCGAAGTCGAACAGGAACGTCTGACGTCAATCGACCGGGCCTTGCTCAAAGGGGTGGACGCCGATCGGATGGTGACGACCAACGGTCGCGACGTCATGGACCAGACGCTGCGTGCCGGCCGGCTGGCGAAGCTGTCACGCCTCGGTCTGGCCGAGCCACTCGGCGCGGGACGATTCCGGCTCGCGCCCGACCTCGCCGATACACTCCGTGCATTGGGCGAGCGCGGCGACATCATCCGCACGATGCAGCGCGAATTTTCTCGCGCTGCGGTCGAGCGCGGGGCTGCCGATCAGGCGATCTACGATCCCGCCGCGCCCGATGCCCGCCCGCTCGTCGGCCGCGTGCTGGCGCGCGGGCTCGCCGACGAGCATGCCGATCGCCACTATCTGATCGTCGATGGCACGGATGGACGCAGCCATTATGTCGGGATCGGCAAGGGTGCGGAAACCGATGCAATCATGTCCCATGGCTCCATCGTGCGGATCGCACCGATCCGGCCCGAGGTTCGGGAGGTCGATCGCACCATCGTCAGGGTCGCTGCTGCCAATGGCGGCCGCTACGACGTCGATGCCCATCTGCGCCACGATCCGACCGCCACTGAAGCCTTCGCCGAGACCCATGTCCGGCGGCTCGAGGCGATGCGGCGGATAGGGGGCATCGTCGAGCGCGAGCCGTCGGGCCGCTGGATCGTCGCGGCCGATCATCTCGATCGCGTGGCGAACTATGAGGCAACACGGCTGCGCGACCGTCCAGTGGCGATCACCGCGCTGTCGGCGCAGCCGCTCGACCGGCTGGTCGAGGCCGATGCCGCGACGTGGATCGACCGGGAGTTGGTATCGGGGGCGCCCGAGCCCGTCCGCGATGCCGGGTTCGGGCATGATCTGCGCGACGCCCAGGCGCGCCGTCGGCAGTGGCTGGTGGCACAGGGATTTGCCGAGGAGACGGGCAGCGGCACGATGTTTCCGAACGGCATGATCGCTGCGCTCCAACGGCGCGAATTGCTGCGCATTGCGGGGCAACTGTCCGAAGAACTCAAGATGCCGTTCCAGGAAACTGCGGAGGGCGCGCGGGTCGAGGGGATTTATCGCCGGCCAGTCGACCTCGTCAGCGGGCGCTTCGCCCTGGTCGAACGATCGCGGGAATTCACCCTCGTGCCGTGGAGGCCCGTGCTCGAACGGCAGATGGGAAACAAGGTCAGCGGGCTAATGGGGTCAGACGGAGTAAGTTGGCGGTTTGGACGAGAGCGAGGCGGACCATCGATATCGTGACCTGCGTCGACTCTCCGTCAGGGCTTCGCCGACAAATCGCGGTCGCCCATTTCGCTCGACGAGGTGCGGCCGGAGGTGCGAAGTGAAACAGTGTGACCGGGTCAAAGGCGAGTGCAGCGATGGTGGATGCGGTAGAGGCTGGACTCTTCGACTTGCTTACAAACAGCTTGCCATCGATTCTTGGTCGCCTGCAGTCGCGACGTTCTGACATGGACCGCTACCAATATTTAATGGCGCGGGTCGGGCAATGCGACGTCCGGGCCGATGCGGTCTTTCAGCGCACCTTCAACGGCCTCTACATGGTCAGACGGGGTGCCCCTTGGCGGAACGCATTTTACGAACTGTTTGAAATTCAAAAGACGGTCGGAGAGCAGAGCTTCAGGCACGTCCTAACCGCTCTCCATGATTTAACCGGCCGGGTCGAAGCCTCGTTCGCGTCGAAGCTGCTCGCGACGATCGATCCGAACATGCCAGTTTATGATTCCTGGGTTCGGATAAACATGGCGCTGAGGACGCGAACCGGCCCAGCTTCGCAGAGGATACCGGGGTTGTGCGAAGACTACGCGCACATTGCCGCCGCCTATGCCGGGATCATCGAGCAAGCGGGATACCGGCGTATTCGCGCCGATTTTGACAACGCGCTCCCGGACCTGCGCCGCCTGAGCGACGTGAAGAAGATCGACCTTCTCCTCTGGCAATCCCGGGCGCCATGAGTTGATGGGGGCAGCGCTGTGAAGAGCTAGACTCGACCAACGGGGGCCATCGTCTTCCAACCCTCGCATCAGCCTGCAACTTGTCCCGACGGAGGCATTAATGCGCCGAACCGGTGGATTGCCGATGCATTTATATGGCTATTCTGATCAAGCCTTGATAGAAATAAATGTGCTCGTGACGGCGGGCGATGGGGGCGCGTTAATGGCATTGGTGATTACGACCTGTACGAATCGCAAACGCAAGCCGATCTCTAGCGCCCTCCATATCTCCGACCTCAGCGCCGCCCCACTATTTGCTGTTGCGACCTCGTGGTGCGAGCGGCTGTCGGCGGCGTCCGAGCGCTTTCCCGCATCTGCTATCTACGGCGGACGCGCCTTTCAGGAGGCAGCCGCCGCGGCACGAGAAATGGGAGGTCGCTTGCTCGTCGTTTCGGCGGGGCTCGGACTTGTCGATGCCAGCTGCAAAGTGCCGCCTTATGCCTGCACGGTGTTGGTCGGGGCGGGCGACAGTGTTGCCGACCGAGTCACCAACTCATTCAATATTCAGGCATGGTGGAACGCTTTGCGTAGCGCGTCTCCATTTGCTGCCCCGCTGGCGGACTTCGTCGCGGGCGATGACGGTCCGATCCTAGCCGCGCTGTCCGACGCATATCTCTCCATGATTGCTGACGAGATGATCGCGCTGCCGCCAGCGGTATTGAGCCGGCTCCGAATATTCACTCGAACCCCCGCCAACCGGATAGTGGAATCGTTACACCCGCTTGTCATGCCATATGATGATCGCCTCGATGGTCCCGACAGCGGCCTCCGGGGGACGCGAAGTGATTTCGCCTCGCGTGCGCTTCGGCACTTCGTCGCCTTGGATCATGGGGGATCGGCCGCCGACGACGCGCAGGCCGTTGAGGCAGCACTCGCGGGTTGGAGGATGCCACCCAAATTTGATCGCGCTCGCCACGACGATTTGGAACTCCTCTCGATGATTAGGCGTCACTGGGACGCAGCGCATGGAAGCTCGTCCAAACTGCTGCGCTTTTTCCGAGACGAGCTTGGCGTAGCTTGCGAGCAATCCCGCTTCGCGGCGCTCGCGCGGCAGGTCCGCGGAGAACGTTCATGACGGCGCGCGAATATCTCAAGGTTCGCGCCGTGCGTGCCGAGCAGGGCAACGGCATCGGCGTCTACGCCTTCTTCCTCTATGGTGCCGACATCAGCCGCATCGCCGATATCAGCCGCATCCGGCGTGACGAGCAGGAGCTTAAGGGCTTTCAGCGACGCGAGATCCGCGATCATGTGAAAGAAATTACCGCGTTCCTCGATAGCGGGCCGGTGCTGTTTCCCAATGCCATCATTCTCGCCATGTCGCCCGAGGTCGAGTTCGCCTCGGCTCGTGGCCGCTCTCCCGGTAATATGTGCGAGGTCGGCGATGCCGGCACGCTCTCGGTGCCAATCTATCCCGAGGGGCGCCGCGCGGCGTGGATTGTTGACGGCCAGCAGCGGTCGCTGGCGCTGAGTACGGCGAAGGATCGGTCGATCGCGGTTCCGGTGATTGGTTTCGTATCCGACGAACTCGCGACCCAGCGCGAGCAATTTATCCTGGTAAACAAGGCGCGAAAGCTGCCGACCGGCCTCATCAACGAACTGCTGCCGGAAGTGAACGTACTCCTGCCTCGCAACCTCGCGGCCAAGCAGCTCCCGAGTACGCTGTGTGAGGCGCTGAACAATGATCCGCGATCGCCCTTTCACAAACTGATCAAGCGAGAGTCCGATACCAAGGATCGCGTCGGTATCGTCACCGATAGCGCGCTGATCGAGACCATGAAGGTGAGCCTGAAGACGCCTGCCGGTGCGCTCGGTCAATTCAAGCACAACGGCGACGGCAATGACAGCGAGGCCATGTACGACGCGCTTGTGCTGTACTGGTCCGCCGTCCGGGACGTCTTTCCGAACGCATGGGGGAAGCCGCCGACTGAAAGCCGGCTCATGCACTCGGCCGGGATCCGCGCAATGGGCGCGTTGATGGATACGATCATGCTGCGCGCCGACGGTGCGCCGGACAAAGCTGCCGCGGTGCGTTCAATGCTGAAGCGCATTGCGCCGCTTTGCCGGTGGACGGAGGGCACATGGGACGGTCTCGGCCTCCGCTGGAATGAGATCCAATCGACCACCCAGCACATCACCAAGCTCAGCGACCACTTGATGCACATCGAGCGCGACCTCGCGAGGGTTGCCGCATGAAGTTCATCTTCGCTGACAGCCTCGACTATGTCGACCCAGCTTTCGATTTCATTGGCGACCGCAGTCCGGCCGAGCGTCAACCTTATTGGGACGATGCTTACCCGCACGAGATTCTGGGCTACGCGCCATATGACGGTGTCCTGGTTTCGAGGGGGATCGTCGGCGATCACCGTGTGAAGGGGAAGTATACCGCAAGCCAGGCTCGTCGTTTTGGGCTGGTCGGCGTACGGAAGTTTCTCCGGCTCGATAAGCCCGAGTTTGCCCATCTCGACATCTTTGGCGACTGTGGGGCTTTCACCTACGTTCAGGAGGAGCGGCCTCCGTACTCGCCGCTGGAGATGGCTGAGTTCTACGACGAGTGTGGCTTTACGCACGGCTGTTCGGTCGACCACATCATCTTCGATTTCGATCCGACTCTGACTGGTATGGCAGGCGGCAGCGATGACGCGCGCGCTCGTTTTGAGATAACACTCGAAAATGCCGACGGCTTTCGTCGTGAAGCGGTTGGCATGGGTGCCTTGTTCAAGCCCCTCGGGGTCATCCAAGGTTGGTCACCCGGCAGCATGGCAGAAGCCGCGCGGCGATTGGTCACGATGGGGTACGACTATCTTGCTGTCGGCGGCATGGTTCCGCTCAAGTCACCCGAGATAAAGCATTGTCTGGAAGCGATCCGCGATGCGGTGCCCGCGTCGACGCGACTTCACATTCTCGGCTTCGCGAAAGCCGATGACATCGACAGCTTTCACAGCTTTGATATCGCCAGCTTCGACACGACCTCGCCGCTTATTCGCGCCTTCAAGGACGCAAAACAGAACTACTACCTCCCGGGCAACGACCTTACGCTCCGCTACTACACCTCGATCCGCGTTCCTCAGGCGATTGAGAATCCGAAGCTGCAGCGGAGCGTGAAGAAGGGAACCTTTCGCGCTGAGGATCTCCTACGCATGGAAGCGCTGGCCTTGAACACCCTTCGCGCCTTTGATCGCGGCGAAGCGGACCTGGAAGAGGCGCTTCGTCATGTGCTGGTCTATTCAGCGCCTTTGATCGAAGAGCGACCCTATGAGGATTGCTCGGGCAGCGTATCCCTGGCGCGGCTCGAGGAGCGCTATCGGACAACGCTGAAGGATCGGCCCTGGCAGGAGTGCAGTTGCGCAATTTGCCGCGAAGCGGCGATCGACGTCATCATTTTTCGCGGGAGTAACCGCAATAAGCGTCGCGGGATCCACAATCTCGCGATTTATCACGACCATATCGAACGACTGGATTTAAAGCGTGCCGTCAAACGACCCGATGATTTTCAACGCAGTCTGTGCGCAGCAGAGCGATGAACACGTTGTGCTCAGCTTCGCGGCTCGCGCCGCCGACGTGCTGCGCTTTGCCACGATCGATCGGATCGGCCGCGATAGCCAAGGTGAACTCAGTGGATTTCAGCGGCCGCAGGTGGCAGCCCACATCCGCGAGATCCGCGACTACCTTGAAAAGCCAAACGCGGTGCTTCCGAACCCAATCGTCGTCGCCTTCATCGATCGAGTCCGCGTCGATCACCTCGAGAGCGGCATTGCCCGGCTTCGCGTGGACATGAGCGACGGGGCGCCCGGCCTGGTGGTTGACGGCCAGCAGCGTTTGTCCGCGCTAGCCGAGGTCGATCGCGACTTTCAGGTGTTCGTCTCGGCGCTCATCTGCCGCGATGAGGCGGAGCTTCGCCGCCAGTTCGTGCTGATCAACAACACGAAGCCGTTGCCGAAATCGTTGATCTACGAGTTGCTCCCGACGGTCACCGACCTACCGCCGCGTCTTAGCCGCCGATCGACGGCCGCGGATATCACCGCGCGCCTCAACTTCGAAAACACGGCGCTCAAGGGATACATTAAGCAACACACCGCGCCGGAAGGCATGATCGCCGACACGGTGATGCAGAAGGTCATCATGGAGTCGCTTACGAACGGTGTTCTGCGCGAGTTAATCCGCGGCCCTAAAGGGCTCGAGCGTTGCGTTCGGCTCGTCTCCAATTTTTTCGACGGCGTAAAAAAGACCTTTCCCGACGCGTGGCATGGTCAGAAACCTGCCACGTCGCGCCTGCTCCACGGTGCGGGCATCCAGGCCGTCGGCGACGTCATGGAAGTGCTCGCGCAGCGTGCAGAGGCAAGGACCGTTGAGGACTTCCGGATCGGACTCGAGTGCCTGAAGGGCCGAACCGCCTGGACCGAGGGTGAGTGGAACTTCGATGGCGAAGTCCGTCGCTGGAATTCGCTTCAAAACGTCAACCGTGATGTGGCCCTGCTAAAACACTACCTCGTTGGTGTCGTGAAGGCCGATCAACGCCGGCGGCGCGTGTCACTTCCTGCGCCCCTGCTAGAAACGGGAACAGCGTACTGATGAGCTACGCGGTCAAAGAAGTGTTCAAAACGCTGCAGGGCGAAGGCGGCCAGACCGGTCGCGCCGCAGTCTTCTGCCGCTTTTCGGGCTGCAATCTTTGGTCCGGGCGCGAGGCTGATCGCGCAGCCGCGATTTGCGCGTTCTGCGACACCGATTTCGTCGGGATGAACGGTGTTGGCGGCGGGCGCTTCGCCTCGGCCGACGCATTGGCGGGCGCAATCGTCGCGGCCTGGTCGTCCGACAAGCGGCCCGGCCTAGTCGTGTTCACTGGCGGCGAGCCGCTGCTCCAACTCGATGATGATCTTGTTGCCGCGGTCGCCGCTGCAGGTTTCGACATCGCCGTCGAAACCAACGGCACGCTTGCGGCGCCCGCGGGGATCGACTGGATCTGCGTCAGTCCCAAGTCGACCGCGCCACTCGCGCAGACCTGCGGAAGCGAACTCAAGTTGGTATATCCTCAGCCCGACGCGCCCCCTGAGCGCTTCGCTCACCTCAATTTCCGGTATTTCTGGTTGCAGCCGATGGATGGGCCGGAGCGCGAGGCCAATACTGAGGCAGCGATCGCTTATTGCCTTGCCAATCCGCCCTGGCGGCTCAGCCTCCAGACCCACAAGATGATTGGAATAGCCTGATGTTTGAGCTTTCCAAGCAATTCCGGTTCGACGCTGCGCACACGCTCAATCGGGTGATTGAGACCGAATCGAGCCGGCGCATTCACGGCCATTCCTATCGCGCCGAGGTGACCGTGCGCGGCAGGCCTGATCCCTTCACCGGCATGATCGTCGATCTCGGCCTGCTCGAACGCGCCCTCGAGGAAGCGCATGAAGCGCTGGACCATCGCTTCCTCGATGAGATGAACGATCTCGGCCCCGCGACGATGGAGAATCTCTGCGCCTGGATCTGGCGCAAGCTCGCACCGACGATCGGCAATCTCTCGCGTGTCGCCGTCTATCGGGACAGCAGCGGCGACGCCTGCTTCTACTATGGCCCCGAAGAGGTCGACGCATGAACGAAACCGGTGCACTTGTCCTCCTCTCCGGAGGACAGGATTCGGCGACGTGTCTCGCCTGGGCTCTCGATCGTTTCGACACGGTCGAGACATTGGCGTTCAATTATGGCCAGCGCCATGCGGTCGAACTCGAATGCCGCGATGAAATCCTGAAACGCATCGGCGAGATCAAGCCGGAATGGGCGGGGCGCCTTGGCACCGATCATAGCCTTGGGTTGGCGACGCTCGGTGAGGTCTCCGATACGGCGCTGACCCGCGATGTCGCGATCGAGATGAACGCGAACGGACTTCCGAACACCTTCGTGCCCGGGCGGAACATCCTGTTCCTCACTTTTGCGGCGACGCTCGCCTATCGGCGCGGCCTCAAGCATGTCGTCGGGGGCATGTGCGAGACCGATTTCTCCGGTTACCCCGATTGCCGGGACGATGCGATCAAGGCGCTGCAAGTCGCACTCAATCTCGGCATGGCGCAGAATTTCGTCCTGCACACGCCGCTGATGTGGCTGGACAAGGCAGCGACCTGGGCGCTGGCGCTCGATCTGGGCGGCGAAACGCTGGTCGATCTCATCGTCGAACACAGCCACACCTGCTATCGGGGCGAACGCGATGCCCGCCATGATTGGGGCTATGGCTGCGGCAGCTGTCCGGCGTGCGAGATCAGAGCGCGCGGATTTCATGCCTTCGTTGGTGGTCCGGAAGAGGCCGTCGCGCCATGATGGCTCCGACACTTCCATCGCCCCCGCCGCCTCCCACCGACGGTTCGGCCGACAAGAATCCGGCCGCGTTGCCCTGGTATGTGGCTGTCTGGCATGCCCTGCGGTCGCGCGACCTCGATTTCTACCCCCGCGTCAAGGACGCTACCGGCACCATCATCTCGCTCGACACCAGGGCGATGGTTAAGGAGTTCAACGAGGCTGCGCAGGATTGGGCTAAGCTCAAGGCCGATGACCTTGACGAGGCGATCAAGCTGGCTCGGCAGTCGCTCGACGAAAGCAAGGATCAAACCGAATATCAGGACCAGAAGGCCACCCGCCTTCTGACTGTCACGACCTTCCTCACCGCATTGTCCGGGGCGCTGTTCACGCGCTTCAACGACACCTATCCGTTCGGAACCTTGTGGGATCGGTCGTGCTGGGCCACTGGTTTGCTCGTGCTGGGCTATGCGGTCTTCGGCCTGTTTTTGCTGACGGCGCTCGCGGGCGCGCTCGTCACCTTCCACGCGACCCGGACCCGCTTCAAATATCCCAAGCAGGAATCGGCCGCCCGCGAGGCGGGCGATCCCAATTCCCGGCTCTTCTATTCCGGTGTCATCAGCATTCGGCCCAAGGCATGGGCCAGCACGTTCGTCGGCACGCCTGCAAGCGGGATCGATCCCACGCCGCGCCATGATATCGTGCAGGCCTATTACCGAGATCTCGTCGGCGAGACCTATCTCGTGGCGGCCAAGACAGCTGACAAGCTTCGCTATCTCGAACCTGCCCAGAGCCTGTTGTCCGCCTCGTTGAAATGTCTGCTTTTGTGGCTTTTCCTCTTGCCGTTCATCGCGGTCGCCGTTGACCCGAAGAAAGCCGTCCATCCGCCCTTGCATGTCGATGTTTCGGCATCCGGCAAGCCCATCCGGATCGAAACCGTGTCGGCGCCGCTGCCTGCTGCGGTTCCAGCGCTTGGGCCTGCAAAGGTGCAGGTTGGCAAGATGCCGAACCCGAAAGCCGCGACGCCGCCGGCTGGCACCGTTTCAGCAAGGCAAAGCGGTCATGAGTAGTCGCGCGAATCCGCCGGCCACCCTGTTCGTAGATGCCGACAACACGCTTTGGGACACCGATGCCGTGTTTGCGCGAGCGCAACTCGCGCTGCTAGACGATGTCATTGCCGGCCTTGGCACGTCCATTCCCCTGGGCGATCCTCTTGCCTTCATCCGCGCGGTCGATCAGGCGCTTGCCGAACGCCACCATGCAGGACTTCGCTATCCGCCCAGGCTGTTGATCCGGGCAACCGAGATCGCCCTGACGGGCACGCCAGCGGATTCCGCGGCGCGAAGCGCATGGAAGGGGAACAGCCAATACCGCATCGACGATGATGCCGCGGGCGCGATCGAGCAGCGCTTCTTTGCCGCGCTTGCGACACCGCCGGAGCCTCGCCCGGGGGTGGTGGAAGGGCTCGAAAGATTGCACGCGGTGGGCTGCCTGCTGCTGGTCGTCAGCGAAGGAGCAAAGGCGAAGATCGACCGCAATGCCGAAAGGCTAGGGATTGCGAGGTTCTTCGATCGCGTACTGGAGGCACCGAAGTCTCCCGAAGTCTATCGGCGGGTACTGAGGCTGACCGGCGCCCCCAGCCGAGCCTATATGGTCGGCGATCAACTCGACCGGGACATCGCGCCCGCCAAGGCGGCTGGCATCGGCACGATCTATTTCCCGGGCGGCTTTCAGCCGCGCTGGTCGCCTGCGGTCGGGAAGGTTGGCCCCGATCATATCATCGCCAGCTTCGCAGAAGTCCCGGACATCGTGCTTGCCGAGCGGAGGGCGATCGCCGCCAGTTGATGTCGGATGTCGCACACCCTCCGCCACCTGAGATTGGAGCCGTATTCGCCTTAAACTAGCTGGCTTCGACGGGACGCGGTAGCGACGGATGATCCAGCCCAACAGAGAGACAGCATAGCTTCGCTCTGTTTTGTCGTCCCCCTTAGGTGTGAACTTTGTCATCTGAACAGCTTTTGCCTGGTCTATTTGACCAGGTCCGGTTGGCTTTCGACCTTCGCGCGCCGTTCGAGAGCTCTGACGATGCTCGCACTTCCGGTGCCCTGCACATATTCGAGCCGGTCGCGAACCTTGTCGAACGCGCGGTAGACAGCGTGCTTGGTTGCGCCCCAGACGAACAAGATGACATCTGCAGTTGCGGCGGATGCCGTGCCTTCACCAGCGGCATGATCGGTCACGACGATGACATTGGCCTGGGTGCGCGCCTCGATCTGCGCGGCGGCTTCGCGCGCAGCGCGCTCATGCAGCGAGACGATAGCGATCTTAGTGAAGCTGCAGCCATGAAGGGGGTCGCTGTCGATTCCAAGTCCTGGCAGGGGGCCGCCAAGGGCTTCATCGGTCGCCGCCGCATCGAGACCCAGCCGGCGGCCGAGCCGATGCCAGAGATGCCGATCTGCGAAGGAGAGCGCTTCGGAGTCGAGCCGGATGAGGTTGGCGCCCTCATACCAGAGCACGAGATGGTCCTGCGAACTGCTCTCATCGGTCAACAGCTCCAATGACTCGCCGAGCCAAGCGAGGCGCGAGCGGACAGCGCGTGCTTCC
This sequence comes from Sphingobium arseniciresistens, assembly GCA_029167225.1. Classification (GTDB taxonomy): domain Bacteria; phylum Pseudomonadota; class Alphaproteobacteria; order Sphingomonadales; family Sphingomonadaceae; genus Sphingobium; species Sphingobium arseniciresistens. The sequence goes on along the minus strand of JARFNK010000001.1, from coordinate 487,392 downwards.
CACCAGCGGGCAATCGCAAGCGCCACCGGCGCCTCGAGCTTCCCGTCAAGCCGCAGCAGGGCGTCGGAGATCGTCAGCAGCAATTGGCCGTCGACAGGGTCCGTCGATTGCGCGCGGCTGCTGGACCAGACATCGAGCACCGTTCGATAGAGTGGCAGCCGCTCGCGACGGGGGAAACGATCTTCGCAGATATAGGCGTCGATCACGGTGGTCAGGACTTGGTCAGCTTCGAGGGCGCGTGCAGGATCGGCCAAGATCGCGTCGTCGGCGAAAATCTCGAACATGAAGTCGCCTGCGGCCGGATCGCATCCGTCCGGATCGAGCACCACCTGTGCAAGAAAGACTTTTAGGCGTTCGCTATCGCCCGCGATGAGGGCCGCCGGCACCTGGGACCAGTCGTCTATGGCCAGCCGCGTGACGGGAGCCGGCGTCGAGACGGGTTGGGGGCCCGGGCCGATATCGGCTTCCGCTTCGCCTTCCGGCTCCGCCTCCTCGCTGACCGACGGCTGCTCGGGGACCTCGAACGTCTCGCCTTCAGGCGCCCCTTCGGTGCTCGGCACGGCCCTGAGCATCTCGGCGAGCGTGACGGCGACGGCATTGTCCGGAAAGCGGGCTGCAAGCAGATCGAGTCGCGGTGCGTCTTCGTCGACCGCCGCCTGGTAGGATGCCATGCTCACGATCATCGGATCGGCGCCGACCTCCGGCGTGCCCGCAAGGCCGGCCAGTCGATCGGCGATCCCACCATAAGCGTCGAGTGCGCCGTCAAGGTCGCCCTTTGCCTCGAAGGCTGCCAGGAAGACCGTATGATGGGCGCGCAGTACGCTCTCCACCACGCGCCGCGGAGCCCGCATTGACAGCAGATTGTCGAGCAACGGATTGGAAACGATCGCTTCATCATCGCCAAATGTGGCGGCAAGCCTGATGCGCATCCCGAGCGAATTGGGGGCGGAATCAAGCTGGCGCTGGTCGATCTCATCGACCGCCGCCAGCGCAAGATCACGGTCGCCGATCGCAAGGCTCAGCGCGAACTGACGGCGCAGCGTTTCTAGCGTCGGGCGCAGTTGAGATTCGCGCGCCGGCGCACGCACAATGACGGTACGCATCATCGCGAGCCGCGCGATCACGGCGTCGAGATCACTCCGCCGACTGAACCATCGGAAATAGCCATTGGGCGATTGCTCGAGGAGCAGAGCGCCCATCTGGCCGGCGCCACTTGCGTCCACCACCACCGCCGGCCTGGCTTCCCAGCCATAGCTCGGCAGGATCCAGCAGCGCAGGTCCTCGATCGCGCGGCGAAGCGCGTCGGCGGTGGGTGCGACCGTGACCCACAGAACATCCTCGTTACGGACATAGGGCAGCGACGCCGTCGCTCGAGTGAGCGCCGCTTCGATTTCGCCACGCAAAGGGTGAGCCTCAGCCAGCCTGTTGTCGCCAGTGAGCTCGAAGGCGAGCCCGGCTGGCAATCGGGCGCCGAGCATGTTGAGCAGCGCGAGTGGGTCGTGCTCGCTCATGCAAGCGTCTTCCAATGGCGATCGAATTCAAGATAGGCGGCGGCGATCTTGGCAGGCAGGCCGGCACTAAGGACGCTGTGATACACGATCTTTTCACCGCGGACGCGCACGCCATGGTGCGTGATGTTCATCGAACCTTCGATGTAGAAGGTCGGCGCGAGGATGCCTTTCTCGTGAAACTTGCTGTCGCCGAGCCGGCAGGCGATCCGAGGCGAGGCTCTCAGGGTCGGCAGGCTCATGAAGGCTCTGGACCGGTCATTGTCGGTGGTGAGCAATCGGACGTCCAGCTTGGTCGAGAGTTTAGCGAGATAATGCGAAAAGCGGATCCACGGCTCATCAGCAAGCCGCGGGAAGAGAGCGGCATAGTCGCGGAAACGATTATCGAAGAGATCGAAGTCAGTGATCCAGGGGCTGGCGAAATAGGCCGGTCGATCCGTCGAATCGAGTAACAGCAGCGATGCGAAGGCGGAGCGCAGCAGATCGGGAAGCGGCCATCCGCCGCCATGGGTCCAGATGTCGCGACTTTGGAGTTGGGCGCGCATCATTGCACCCCCATGCTGCGCAGCTCGATCTCGACCCGCCAGGTGTCACGCGCGCGGTGGACGCCGGAAAGGATCGGCCAGACCATCAGATAGTCCCGTTCAAACGGCTCGGTGAGCAGGGTCTGAAGAGTTCGCGCGATCTCGGCGTGATCGTTGGACCGCCCGACCACCACCACGCGATCAGCCCGCGCGAGGAGGTGGCGCAGCCGCTCGACCCAACCCGGCGACACTTCGACCTCCGGCAGCGCCGCGTGCTGTTGCTCGAACCATTGCCGGCTGAGGCTTCGCGACGGCTGAATATCCATGGCGAAACGGTTGCTGTTACGTAGACATTGCGGGCAGCTGTCATGGCAGCCTTCGGCCAGGAAATCCTGCGCGCGGGCGAACAACTGGGCCTCGGATGGAACTTGTCCGGTTAGGCGCGTGATCATCGCGGAGAAGCGCCGGCGAACGATGGGCGAGTCGACGAGAAGATAAGCGAACACCCGTGGATCGATGGGCGCGCCGAGGCGTGCTTCCCGCTCGCTCCACAGTCGATTGAGGCCATCGAACCAGGCATCGGTGGCGGCCTCGGTGCCCGGCCGGAGTAGTCGGCCAGCGACGCTGACGACGTCCTGGCGAGAAGCGCCATGGCCGGCGGCCTCCAGGGTATCGGTCAGGGCCATCTGAGCCAAGATGGTCTGCTGATAGCCCCGCGCCTGCCGCACGTCCGAGAATATCGATGCCAATGTTCCTGCTGATCGCACATTGGCGACAACGGCGAGCAAATTTTCTGCCGTATATGCTCGGCTGCAAAAGCCGAGTGCATGCGCGAAGGCGCGTTCGAACGCGCCGGCCCCGTCGAGTGCAGCCTGCACGAAAGCCTCGATCTGGCCAATGCCGCCCGGCGCCGTTTCGGAAATGATGATCCTTGTTCCGTCCTCCTCGTCGAGAACGTCGGCGATCAGGTCGCCATCGCCGACATCCCCGGCAATCGTCAGAACACCCGCAAGACAGGCTTCGGCGAGTGAACGGAGGTGGCGCTGGCGAAGCCAAGTCTCGAAGTCCGTATCGAGGTGGCGCCAGAGTACAGCCTCGGCCCGACGAATTTCGGCGGCACTGACAGGGTCGGCCCACAGGCTTTCCAGCCGCAGCCGCGCGCGCCCGCCCGCGTCATGGTCGTCCGGATCATCGTCATAAAAAGCGTTCACGCTATACATCCGCGTCAATACGCGCCCGATCATTTCGACGCGCCTACCTTCCAGCGCTGCCTGCGCGGCTTCGAGGCCACAGTCCGCCTCCAATGCTTTCGCGGTCAGCATCGCCAGGCTGGTCTGCCAAACCCATTCGAGCGTGAAGCTGCTCGCGGCCTCGCGGAGCGCCGGCGAAGTCAGGAGCAGATGCTTGAAATAGTCCTGGCGCAGTCTTCCGATCGATGCCGCGTCGAGATCGGGTGTCGAGGCAAGATGGTCAGGTTGGACCGTGAAAATCAGGGCGTCGACGGTTTGCTCGAAGCCGATCGGTTCGCGCTGTACCGCCGAACCCTCGCCGGTTGACCCGAGTAGCACGGTGCCGCGGCGTTCGACGCCGCCCCGCAGGAGGATGTCGAACTGTCCTTCGCTGGTCCTGCGCCGAACCTGAACGGCGTTGAGGTCTCCGTGCAGATACGCCCGGCTATCCGAGAAGACCGACTGCCACTGCGCCCCTGCGAACAAAGGGAGCGGGCGGCCATCGCCGACCGGCGTCGCGCTGGTCTCCCACAGCCAACGCGCGTTACTGCTGTCCTTGACCATTGCCGGTCGCTCGGCGAACGCCATTCGGATCGGCTGCAGCGCCGCGACGGCGGGATTGTCGCCGACAGCGATGCTCTCAGGGAACAGGAGCCGAGGCGACAGCAGCACAGGACTTGCGGTATTCAACAGCTGATCCGAGCCGACCAGCCAATAACCTTTTTCACGCCGTCCGACCGAAAAACGCTTGGAAACGCGGCCAGGACAGGATTCCATCAATTGCGAGGCGATTCCGCGTGTCTCGCTCTCCTTGTCGGTGCCGGGAAATTCGACGACGACATCCGAAGCCGCAAGTTCGGCGAAGGATGCCGAAGGTATGAAGTTCGGCAGCGGCTGGCGGGCGCCGCTTTCTTCACGTGCATCACCGCGCTGCGGGTCGGCGAACCGCCAGCCCGTCTCGAGCTTACGAAGCAAGGCCGGGACCGCATGCCGCAGCACCGGGCGCGGCGCTTCCCACAGCATGGCATCGACAAGACGATCGATGTCGTCGTCACTGGCGGCGCGGAAGCGCTGCGTGTGGCGAATGACCCACCCTAGTTCGCGGCGGAAGGCGGTGTAGTCGTCACCAAGTTCGAGCAACCGGCGGAGAAGACCTGCCGCGCGGCGCTGGGCCGCAGCCATATAGGATTCGGGACGCCGCAGAAAGCGAATCGGATCGGGCGCGCCGATGCGCCGACCGAGCCAATCGAGCAGGAAGCTGGTGGCCTGGACGTGCTGGACATAGGGATTGAGAACCGGAACCTTGATCGGTTCGATTTCAGGCTGGAATAGCCGATCGCTGTTCTGGAAGAGCCAGCGGTCCCGGCCCCAATCGGACAGGACCACGAGCGTGGTCGGCCGCGATCCCCTGGTACGACCGGCGCGTCCCTTGCGCTGGAGGAACGAAGCGATGCTGCGCGGTGCTTTGTGGTGAATCATGGCGCCTACATCGGGATCGTCGTAGCCCACCTCGAGGCTTGCGGTAGCGACGATTATATCCGAGGTCGTGTCCGCGCCGGGATCTTGCGAAGAGCACCGACTGACTCGCAAGGACTGCTGGAGATCGTAGCCAAGGCTGTCGGACAAGGACCAGATCTGTCCGTCCGCAAGCATGGCGCGCTCGGTCGCGGGTGTCACGCTTTGACCCGATTTCACGGGCGGCTCACGATATTGCGCAAGGCGCCGCCATTCCGCGTCGGCAAGATCGGGCAGCCAGCGATTGAGGCTGTCGAGCTGGTCGGTAAATCCAAACACCTTGCGGAGATAGAGCGTGCGTGCGGCAAGGCTGTCGTGTGCTGGATAAGCAACGTGACGCGGTGTCAGAAGCCGTGATTGCAGCATCGCTGTTTGGATCGACGTGGCGAGCAGCGAAGCGCCGGATGCGGCATCCCCTTTGACTAGGACCGTATAGTCGCGGCCTTCGGGTTCGAGCTCATCATCGGTCGGTGTGCACTCGACAACGCGTTCGGGGTTGACGCAACCGATGGTCGCAAGGTGCTTGGGAGCATCGCGAAGGGTGGCGGAAAGACCTACCACATGAAGCCCAGGCAGCCTCGCCGCCTGGCGCCAGCGCGCGATGATCCATGGAGCCTGCGCGCCGCTCAGCCCGCTATAGTTGTGGACTTCGTCGAACAGGAAAAGCCGCGGCTTGTCCTCGCTGCCGACACCGAACGTGCGTGACCAGAGCGGGTTGCCGAGTTCCCGGTGCATCATCTCGAGCGAGAGAAAGAGGATGTCGGGCGGATTAGCCTGCAGTCCCTCGCGGGTGAGTTGGATAACACCATCGGGAATTTCAGGCGGTGCGTCGAGCGCGTCGGCCCGGTACAGCGTGGTGCGTCCCGCTCGGCGATCGGCGTCCAGCCAAATCAGTTCCCCGCGGCCGGCATCAAAAGGCGCCCGCAGGAACGGGACGATCCATCCCCGGTCACCGACCCGCTTCCAGTTCCGAAGAAATGGGCTGTTGGTCGCGTTGTCGAATTGCGAGGCGGGCGGCACGTCGCCCAGCAATGCGCCGATCGTGATCGGCCTTTTGCCATGGGCGGCGAGCAAGCTGGTGAGCTTGCCGGCCTCGGCGATCGCCTCCCGTAGCTGGTCAGCCAACAGGACGTTGCGCGGATAGACCGCGATCGCCTTGGTGAACGGTGCACGCGCCGGATCGAGTTCGGCGGCGATCGCAGTGAAGGCAGGGATGTAAAAGGCTTTGGTCTTTCCGGCACCCGTGCTCGCGCAGACTACAGTGCCGCTTTGCTCCTCTGCACCATAAGCCGCGAAGACACGCTCGAACGACCGAACCTGGAAGCCCGCAAACGTGAACACACTGCCCCCGGGGCGCGAGGCGAGAGCATCGAAGACTGCACGCTGCAGCGCCGGCGCGCTCGCATGCGGTGCCATTGCCGTCCACGCTTCGGATGCCGCGATGCCCACCGCCGGATAGCGCCGCGGTGCCATATGAAGCTTGAGGTCCGAGACGAGTCGGGGACCGCTCGCCCAATCCTGATGGTCGAAGCGCTGACGCAGGTGCGCAAGCAGCCGAAATCCTTCGGCGAAGCGACTGCGAATTCGACCTGACCCGTCGGGCACGAGATAAAGGAGGTCCGCGCGGCGCATGGCGGTGAGCAAACTGCCGAGCGCCAGGCCTTCCTCGGCAAGCGTGGTCCAGGAGTCGCGCAGTCTCTCGGAAGCCTCGGTTTCGAGCAAGAGCTCGAGATCCGCTTCATCAAAGGCAACGTCGTAAAAGCCCCAATTCTGCAGGCGCTGTTCGCGCTCTTCGATGAAATTGAGGAAATCTGATACGAACTCCGGCGGTGCGAGGGTCATTTATAGGCCGACCTTAAGCATCGCCCAGACCGCGGGATGCAATTCGAGGAATGCAAGTACGTCGGGATCTTGAAGGTCTTTTGCCTTGGCGCGGCCATTCGAAGCGTCGACCATAAACCGACCGGCGCGTCCCTCGAGCCCGAGATTGGCAATGGCGGTCGGCAGGCTCGCGGCGTTGGCCCGATAGGCGTCTGCGGCCTGGCGGCTCCGCGGCGGAGCGTCACGCCAGCCGTCGAGCAGTTCGATGGCTTCGTTGAGGCCGGCTGCGCCGGGAAGCGTCGCACGCGTGGCGGCTTCGGCGAGGGGACGGTAGCGCTTGGTCTGGTCTTCGATAAGGCTTTTCCAGCCCTTCGTGACCGTGGCCGAGACCTGCTCCAGGCTTTCGTTGATCGAGGTCAGCGTCTGGTCTGCGCGCTTACGGTCGAAGCCGGCGCCATCGTCATGCCGCTTCTTAAGGGCGCTCGCGCGTGACGCGACCTTGGTGAGGCCTTGGCGGGCCGAACCGACAAACTCGGCTGCATCGATCGTGGCAAGTGCGCTACTCTGCTCGCGCAGCGTTTCCGCGCGGCGGGCCGCGTCCTGCAGCTTGTCGCGAATTGCGCGCATGTCCTGAATCTGGGTTGCGCGCTGTTCCTTGCCCGGAATGTCCTGCATTCGTGCGATGAGGGCCTGGATACGGTTCATGCTGTCACCAATACGTCGCCGCTCAAGCGCGCGAGTTCGTGGACGATCTCGGCCTCAATGGCGTCCGGATCGCCTTCGCCGGACAGGTGCTGGAGCTTGTTCTCGGCATGGGTCTCGGCGGTCTTGATCAGCTGGACGCACCGATCGATATGGCCAGCGACCATGATGAGATCGTCGGGATTGAAGAGCAACACGTCGCTGTCCTTAGTGCCTTCAGCGACCGCTGCAGCGTCTGCCAGAATGCGGGCAAAGCCTTCGCTGCGGTCGCCGAGGCGCTCGCGCTTGAAAAAGTCGAGATCGTTAGCCGGCCAACGAAACTCGGCACGCAGGAGAGCGATGAGCCGCCCCATCTCGACGAAGAAGGCGATGCAGCCCGCATAGTCGCCGCCCGTGGGAAAGCCCAGCCGCGCGAACTCGCGATCGACTTTTGCAAGCAACTCGCCGATCGCAGCGCGTTCGCCGGCGATCGCGTCCGGAAGATTGGACCACCCCTTGAGGCCATCGAATGCCTGATAGCGTGATTTCCAATAGCTCGACGCATAGTCTGGCGGGAGCGTCGTCAGCGTGGGGTCGCTGCGGGCCTCGCTGATCGCTTCGACGATCACTTGCGGGTCGATGACGTTGATGCCGCCGGTGCCCTGCGGCACGGTCGTTTCTTCGGCGACGAAGGTCTGCAGCATCTGACGCCGATCCGGCAGATCGGCATAGAGCTTCCGAAGCGGCTCGGTCAGGACCGTCGGGAGCTTGATCGGCGAGGTCGTGGTCACATAGGCGAGCGCCGCCGGTGTATCGGCCGGGAGGCCCGCGCGTCGTTCGATCATCGAGGCCATGCATAGGAATTTTGTCGCAATCTTGACCGGGAGATCGGTGGCAAGAGACGGCGGATCGAGCGCCTTGAGCATGGGACCCTGATGGTCTCGTAGCCACCGTGCGACAATGCGCTTGTAGCGTTCGGCTTCGGCAAACGCCCAACTCCCGCTGCCGAGGACAACGAAGCGCATCAGCGCTCCCATCAGATTATAGTTTGCCTCGGTGCGATCGAAGATGAAGGACACGCGGTTCTGAACCGCTTGGGTCGCGGAATCGACGATGCGGATCGCGCCGCGATCGGCCTGTCGTAGCAGGCGCTGTGCCGGGACGGCAGGCGATCGGATGTCCTCGACGGGCAGCGCGCCTTTGAGAAATGCAAGCAAAGCGTCCTGGAAATCGCGGGGGTTTTCAAGTCGATCTCCCAACCACCAGCGATCGAGCCGATTGAGAAGGTCGGTGAGCCTCTTCTCCTGCGCAGCATCGACAGCAGGAGCAGTCCTGGACGGAGGCGGCGCCTCCAGCCCCGGAGTGCCATGGCTCCGAGCGGGGTCGCCTGCACCGCCGCTCGCCGCCCCTGTAACCGGCGGAAGCGGTTTGGCGGGTGCCGCTTTGGCACTGAATGCCGACAAGCCGAATGGCGCGAGCAGTGGTTGGAGGTCGCTGGCAATTTCCGCCGCGCGTCTCTTGGATGTCCAGGCCTCCACGAGCAGGCGGAGCCTCTGTTGCTCGACGGCGGGCCAACCGCCGAGGAAAGTCTCGACCAGCGTCTGCCAGTCGGTCGGCTGCTGTCGATGGATAGGAAGCGTCAGTTGGTGACGATCGCCTTCAGCCAGGCCCTCGACATGGCGGAGCACGGGCTTGGCCACAAAGTCGAGCAATCCGCGCTGGGTCGCACGAACGCCCGTTTGCCCCGCGTCCAGATGGTCGAGCAGATAGGCGGTCGTTCCCGGCCGGAACGGGAAAAGCCCGATGACGGTATCCTCGAAGGTGACGGTACCGAAGGCCAGATGGCAGGCCTCGCGGACGGGGCAATCGTCGCACGCGCTGACACTGACATCGCTTCCCTGCTGACGTTGCTGGGCGATGAGCGCGACTTCGCGATCGGAAAGGCGCGTCGCGTTCAAATAACGCGCCACAAAACGATCGATGTCGGCATCATCGTCAGCCCAATCGGCGGCCATCGCGTCCTTTGGAAAGGACAGGATGAGGCCGCTGCCGGCGATGCGTTGATATTGATTGTCGCGCAGCCGCTGGAATGCCTGCTCGGTCATGCCGATGACCGACGTCAGGTCGCAGAGGCTTGCGTCGTCCTGGGGTTCGACCGCGTTGACCACTTCATCGTCAAGGACGGAGAGCGTCGATACGTCTTCGATCAAAAGAACGAGGCGCGTGCCTTCCTTTTTTAGATCCTGGCGGATCGAGCGAAGGATCGTCGAGAGCGCCGCATTGCCGAGCCCCGTCAGCTCGCGCAGCGCTGAACGAAGCGCTTCGTTGCAGAGCACGGCCGCCTGGACGGCGGAATCGGGCTCATCATCGAACTCGTCGATCAGGCGCCGGACATTTGCGGTGTTTTGACCAGCGCTGCGTTGCTGCGGATCCAAGATGTTGAATTCGGCGGCCGTGAAGGGGGGAAAGCTATCGCGCTCACGGACGTCGCTAGGGCTGATCAGCTGCTGGATGTTTCGGTCGATCACACCGCCTTCGCGGCAAAGCCAAGCGCCAAAGCCTTCGGCGTGAAATGCTTCAGGAAGGTGGCGGATCGTCCGCGGCAGCGGCGGCTTGCCGGCCTCCTCCCAGCGAACGCCAAGCTCCAGATGCAACTCGGTCGCCAACTTCTTTCGCGCTTCGCGTTCTGAGATGCGTTCGATGGCCGCCTGGACGGGCTCGAGATATTTGCCGAACCGCTGGGGGAGTTGCTCGACAAGTTGCTCGAGCGCGTCCTTGAGGCTGCCGGTGCGGCGGCGCACAAGAACGGGCAGAACAGCGGTCATTTTCCCCGACGCGATCGCGTGATCGTAGCGCAGCTTTACCCAGTTGATGAGATGGGACTTGCCGGTGCCTGGCGCGCCGTGCACGAGGACGACATTTTCCCGAGCACTCAATCGGGCGATGCTGTCGAACACCTTGGCATCGGTGAGCGTGCGGTCGGTGTCACCGACACGGACATGGGAGATCGGGGCGTGCGTCGCGAGAAAGCGCGGCGCACTTTCGGTGCCCATCGCCGCAACCGTCCGGATCGTTGCTTCGAGATTGGCATCCGTCCAGCATGGCTGTCCGAGTGTTTGCGGGACGGCGATCGGCTCAGCCATTGGCACGCGCTCCGGGGACGGGATAGCGCACGCTCGTGATGCGGTCGGACTTCAAATGGTCGCGATCGAACGGCGGAGCGGCTTTGGCGATCGACCATCCATCACTGTCGAGCGGGCAGTTAAGCTGAATCAACCGATCGAGATGGAGGTCGACAAGCGCATGGGAGAGCCCCAGCGAAGCGGTGCGGCTGGAACGATCCCAACCGGGATTGGCGCGCAGAAAGATGTGTCCTCCGTCGAGCTCTGGACAGATTTCGGAGAGGCTATCGATAAACGCCTCAATGGCGAGATCGCGGTTCTTGCCGAAAATGGTCGGTAGCTTGCGGGCGATGCGCTCGTAAGGATTGGGGTGAAAGCGATCGTCGCCGTCATGCCACCCAAGGCCGCTGTAGCGAAACCAACGACGCAACCCGCGATATTTCTCGGGGTTGAAGCGGTTGGCCGGTTTGGTCGCACTGAACAGCTCGCGCTCGAACAGGGTTTCCCAATGGATGCCCGCCTGGGGGCCGGCAGCGGCGGATTCATCCCGGCCAAGAAGGAACGCGTAGAACAAGGCGAACCAAGGCTCGACCTTGTCGTCACTCAAGACCTTGTCGTCGATCGCTTCGACCAGTGCCGAGCGCGCGCTCCGGTTGTCACGCGAGCGCGTCGGCCGGAGATTTCCGTCAGGCTGCTCGGCGATCAACTCCAGTTCGCGCGCGGCGAACATTATGCTGCGGGCCTGTTCGCTCTTGCTGGTCAGGCCAGGCAGTCCCTCGGGCTGCAGCAACTGGCGGACCGTGGGACCATCAAGCTTCCGGCCACTCATCGAGCGGACGACTTCCAGCAACATCTCGACGCGGGCTGGTGTGGCTTCAGAATCAGTAAACATCAAATCTGTGTCCGCCAATCGGCAAAGGAAGGAAAGAACGAAGCGCCATCGTGCATGAGGAGCACGCGCTCATTGGCATCCGTGATTTGGGCATCCTTGGGGAAGAGGTGCGAGATACGCGCGCCTGCGCGCAGCCTCAGCATGGATCGGTCGGGCGTGTGGCCGTGGAGAGCAATGATGTGAGCGCGCGGATCTATCCAGATGCGGGCAAGCGTATTCGCGTCATCCAGCCGATAGAGGTTTCGGCTCTGTGGCGGAAGCCGCGCGCCAATGGCGGCGGTGATCGGGTCTGCGAGATCGTTTGCGCACAAGAAATAGGAGCGGTGGTGGTCGCTGATCAGATCCACCACGTCATCCGCGAGTTGACTAAGCCCTTTCGTGCCGGACGAGTGGACCTGAGTGACGACGATGTCGAGAGCCGGTTGGGTCGGCGGTGCCGGATCGAAGTCGAGTATCGGCACCGAGTAGCGGTCGAAAGGCAGATCGCGGCATGCCGGGCAGCCGCCGCAGGCAATGATCGTGTCGGAACCATATTCTCGGCGCAGCAGTCGACAGATCTTCGCCGATCCGTCCAAATAATGGTCAAGCGCCTCGATGCCGCGCCGCGACTCAGCCAGTTCGCGCTGCCGCGGTTCCTTGAGCAGATCGGCGATCGCCGGGTCGCCGGGTATGAAGTTACAGCGCAGATAAACCCGCTCAAGGACGCCCTCGGGCTCATCCTCATCGTCCTCATAGACGAGGTCGACCAGTTCAATGAGCCCGGCCCGCGCCATCATCAGCAGCAGGCGCTTGTTCCATCGGATATTCTCTCCGTAGCTGCGGCCACCAATCAGCCGCTCGTGTTTGGCGTTGGTCGGCATGCTGAGCACACCGTTCGCTTCGTCACGTGCGGCGACGAGTAGGGTTTGCCATCTGAGCTTGATGAGGTCGGCGCCGAGCATGCGCGGAAGGAGGCTCGACGCGACCGATCGATCCTTGACCGTCCACGGCATCCAAAGCGCGATCGACTTGGCGCCATCGCGTCCGCCGCGGCCAACTTCCTGATAGTAACGATGGACATTTTCAGGATAACAGGCGTGAACGACCGCACGGACATCGGCCTTGTCGACCCCCATGCCGAACGCGGAGGTCGCTACCATGATCTCGATCCGATTCTCGCGCCAGTCTAGCAGCAGCCGGCGGCGGTCGGCGCCCTTGGTCTCACCATGGAAGCACTCGGTCTGTAGGAAGCCTGCTTCTCGAAGGGTGTCGCGGAAACGCACGGCTTGTGCGACTTCGGTGACATAGAGGATCAGTGGGCGCGGTAGGTGCTGAAGCGCTTCGATCAATGCCGCGTCACGATCGGCTTCGAACGTGAAACCGTTGCGATAGTAGGAGATTTCGGGCCGCAGGCGCTGGCACGCAAACTGTCTCCAGAGTGGCCCGCCGAACATCGTCTGCAAGAGCGCAAGGCAGTTCGGCGTGAAGGTCGCGGACAGCAGCAATGTGCGCAGCTTGCCGCCGCTGAGTTCGAGCCATTGCTTGCGGCGCAAGGCGAGCAGTTGGAATTCGACGCGAAAGTGACCGCCCCAACTATCGATGATATGCGCTTCATCGACGACGAGCATGTCGAGGCGCCCGGCTTCGGCGAGGCCGTCGATGACCGCGCGGAGACTGCCGGACACGCAAGCCTCAGGCGAGGTAAACAGCAGTCGGCAACTGCCATCGCGCAGGGCGGCACGGACCGCGGCAGGGTCGCTGTTAGGGTCGTTCGAGGAATAGTAGCGCGGCCCCAGATGCGGGAAGCTGGCGAGAATCGAACGCGCCGCGAGATACTGATCGATGGCGAGCGCGGTGGTTGGAACGACCACGATCGTGACGCCCGCGCTGAACCGGGCTGCAAGCTGGAAGCTTAGGCTTTTGCCGGCGCCGGTCGGAAGCCCGAGCAGTGTCGTCGACCCGGGTGGTGCTGTGAGCGCCTGCCAGCAGGCCTCTTTTTGGGCTGGCGAGTGCCAACGCCGCATGCTGCCGTCGGCAAGCGACCAAAGCCAAGGTTCGGCACGTAACGATTCCTCTGGGATCGCAATCTCGGGCGCTGCATCGAGCCCCTTGCCGGCACTCCAGGCCTCGTCTTCCAGCCAGCTAGGCTTATAGGCCGAAGTGGCGAGGTCTCCGGACGCGGAGAGTTCAACACCGCACGCGCGGCCCTGGATGGCGAGCGCAGTCTCCCAGTTGCCGACGAAGAGCCGATCTCCAGACCAGCGGACCGCTTGGCGAAGTAGCACGCCATGGTCGAGGGTCGGCGTCGGGCATCGTTTGAGCAGCGTGAGGAAGCGCCACAGCGCGTAGTCCGACTGCCAGGTAGAAGGCGCCTGCGGAAAGATTTCTGGGGCAACGCCGGAGCGAACGGCATCGCGAAACGCATCGACCAATGTTGGTCCCGGGGAGGAATGTGTCATGGTCGCCATCTCAATTCCGAACATTCACGGCGAGAAAGCCGATACCGTCGATGACGATCTGCCAATGCTCGATGAGAGCGCAATAGCGCTCGAGCATAAGCGCTTCAGCCTCAGCGGCGGCGTCACCGACCAGCTTGAGTTGCCGCAGATGAACACGTGTGCGCTCCAGTTCCGCGTGGATCGGTTCAGCGAGTTCGCCGGCCAGGATCTCGCGGGCGTCAGGAATGGTCTCCTCATTTGCGATGCGAAGGCATTCTGCGAGATCTCCACCCTCCCGCCGAACCAGATGCTGGACTTCATCGCCGCTGAGGTCGCGCCAGCGCGGACCGTCGCCACTCGTTGACAAAGAGGCGCGCAGGGTTCCCAGCGCCGGACCATCGACGGGCGCGCCCGTTACTAGGGGCACGAAAAGCGGCCGGCGACGGGTTCCAAACAAAGCATCTGCGAGATTGAGCAGGCTTGCGGAGATGTCTACGCCTTCGAGGCGAGGGCGGGCCGCGATGATGATCTCAAGTCCAATAAAGCTCGCAACGCCAGCGGCTTGGCAGCTGATGGCATAGGTGCGACCGGTCAACTTCTGCCCCAGGGCCGCAACGATCGCGTCGAACAGGGGATTGCCATAAGTGAAAAATTCGAAGTCGCGGTGGCGCTGCGCGACCGTACGGCGGAAGGTGCCCACGCGCTTGCCAAGTTCGCCGGCCGCATCCTTGTCGACGATCGTGATCTCGCCGTGGGGGATATCATCCGGCCGAATGCTCCAGCCCCCGTCACTGCCGTCGTTGGGGCGATAACGCGAGACGCCCTTGCCGCCCGCGAGCGCGCGAAAATAGTCGAGGAAGGCGCCTTCGAGAAGCGGTTCGACGTCCGCAGACGGGTGTCGCACAAAGCGCTCAGCGCGAACGGCGTGGTAGGATGCTTCGTCGAGCAGTGCTTCGCTGTCGTCGCGGACACGTTCCTCCGCGGCGCTCACCTTGAGCGAGGGTGCAAGATCGACAAGATCGTCGCGGCCGCCGGCAAGCGCCGCATCGACGATCTGGTCCTGCAGATGTCTCAGCGCGAATTCGAGCCCGCTGACCGAGGTGCCGAACAGGTCGAGGCCTTCGTTATAACAAGCGTAAAGGCCAGCCTCCCAGCCGTCGGCGTCGATGCAGACGTGAGAGATTACCTCGCAGGAGATGGCTTCGCGACCCAGGCGATCCAGCCGGCCGATGCGCTGTTCGATCACTGCCGGCTGCCACGGCAGATCGAAGTGGATCAGGCTATGCGCGAACTGGAAGTTGCGTCCCTCGCCGCCGCTTTCGTCGCTGACCATGACGGCAACGCTCGGCACGGCCCGGAAGCGACGAACGCTTTCCTCCTTGGCCATGTCGTCCATGCTGCTGCGAAACTCGGTGATGGCGGCCTCGCCAAGGCGTTCGCGCAGAGCAATGGCGAGACGCTCGGCGACACCGGGAAAGCCAGCGAAGACGAGCGTCTTGCGACCCGCCGCGATCTCCGTGCGCAACAGTTCCGCAACTCTGTCCAATCGGGCGGACGAAGATGAAGATTTGCGCCAATTGATGGCGCAGCGCGTCGCATCTGCGAGCAGAGCACTATCGATATGCGCCTTCACGCCCGCGCAGACGGTCTCAAGCAAGATCGGCCATCGTTCGCCGCCGAGCCCGACCACGGCGTTGAGCATTTCGAGGCCGTAGGAATTAACCGTCGCCGCTGTGGCCGAGTGGACAGCGCCGAACACGCCGAGGATCGCATCGGCGTCGCAAAGCGCCTGAAGCAGGATCCGCGCGAATGGTCGCACGACGTCGCTCGCAGAGTTCGAGGCCGCAAGGTCGGCGAGGAGCGCCTGGGCAGCGCGCACGGCGTCGGCTTCGATTTGGTCGGGATCGAATGGCAAAGGTGCCGGCCTGCGCTGGATTGCCGTCAGTCGTTCCTGGCTGATGAGCCGTTCGCGTCGGTTACGCAGGATCCGCCGATTGACCCGGTAGCGATCGGAGATGATCTGATGGGCATCGCGAGCGATCGTTCCGGCCCGCTCGGGTGCGGCCTCGGCAGCGGTAAGCATGTCGCGGAGTTGCGTGTCCTCAGCGAGAATAGGCAGCGACAGTAGTCGGTCGAGACGCGCAATAACGTCGTCGGACGTGGCGTCGCCACTGTCGAGGTCGGCCAGATCGTGCGAGAGCAAGTTGAGGCGCCGACCGAGCGGCTCTTGCGCCGCGTAGATATCAAGGAACGCGGCCTCCCCGGTACCATCGGCGGAGTAGGTCCGCGGATCGAGCAAAGCGAGCAGGCGGTAGAGTTCGCTTTCGCGGCGGCGCACGGGAACCGCGCTCAGCAGCAGGAGGTCCCGTGCCTTCAATGACAGCGCGTGGACGAGATCGTATAGGTGGGGTGCGTCGAGCAGGTGATGAACTTCGTCGACGATGACGAGGTCCCAGTGGGTATCGAGCAGATCTTCGTCGAGCCCGTCCAGCGCATAGTTGGTCGAGCAAATGACCTTCGACCAGCGCGCCAGGTCGATCGTCTCGATCGGATGCAGGTCCGCAAGCTTAAAGCCTTGGCCGCCGAAACTGCTGTGCATTTCGCAGAGCCACTGTCGAGTTAGTGGCCCCGGAGCGAGGATGAGGATGCGCGCATCTGGTCGGCGTGACAGAAGATCGTGGAGGATGATGCCGGCCTCGATCGTTTTGCCAAGGCCGACCTCGTCGGCGAGGATGTAGCGCCGTACCGGATCGAGAATAACGGTGCCCGCCACGAAGGCTTGGTGAGGATGAAGGTCGATCCGACTGGCAAGCAATGCGCGCAAGCCGCCGACTTGGCGATTGTAGCGGGAAAGCGCGACCAGCAGCTTGTGACGCGCGCCGAAGACCGCATAGGGATCGGTCCTGCCCTCCAGCAGACGCGTGGCAAGGCTGTCGGTCAGGTTGGCCGGAAGAGGTAGGAGCTCGATTTCGCTGACGGTCGCGCTCAATTCGTCGTCGTAGGTGATCCGATAATGCTTCGGCCCGTTGGGATCGCTGTCAGCGAGGCCGGCAATGGAGCACTGGCCGTGCGGCCCGATCGCGAGCGCGCCAGCGTGAAGCGTCGCGCGCTTGAAATCACCCTCCACAATAGCTTGGCACGAGAACAGGCGGCGACCGCCGCTGTCGCAAAGTCGCACTTCCACCCGGCCGCCATCGATGCTGACGATCTTGCAGCAACCGAACAGGCGATGCTGAACAAGATAGCCGAGCATGGCGGGTGCGATCGCTAGGCGCGTCGCCACAGCTCATTCCTCTCGACCTCGCATTGCAAGCCCGCTTCCTGAGCAAGCAAAAGCGACATCCGCGTTGTCAACTGCTTAAGCAATGGAATCGACTGCCCCCAACAACCGTTACCCTGGAAGCATGATGCGTGTTAGAACGCCGAGACACAATTCTTGATATGCCTTTGACACCTTTTATAATCAAACTCGTCATGCCAGCGGTAGGGCGCGAGCACGCGAAAATGAAGGTCTGCTTACGCAGACTAGGTTCTCAAAGAGGACGTTGAGCAATATACGATAATGCAGTTATCCCGTAGATCGTGATGGCAACGGTTCTGTGCCCTCGCTGAGGATTGCAAGATATCGACGATAGGCGAAAACCCGCCCCCGTCGCCTGCCCGTGATCTCTTCGACGACCCCTAAGCGTTCGAGGTCCGCGAGCGCCGCATTTACGGTTGGCGCCGAGAGCCCAATCCGTTCGACCAATTGGTTTGCAGTGAGAAACGGGTTCTGCTGGAAAAGGTCATGGACCCGCAGCGCCGAACCGGGCCGATCACTTTCGGCCGTGATGCGTTCGCGATCTTCCTTGAACAAATCGACGATGCGGGCGGCGGCGTCGAATGCCTGGTTGGCTGTGTCGGCTACGCCGGCGAGGAAAAAGTCGAGCCAAGCCTCCCAGGCACCACGCTCGCGGACCTCTTGCAGAAGCCGGTAATAGTCGGCGCGGTGGGTCTTCAGGTATAAGCTGAGGTAGAGCAGCGGCTTGCGCAGCACGCCGTTGACGCACAGGTACAATGTCACCAACAGCCTGCCGATGCGCCCGTTTCCGTCGAGGAAAGGGTGGATCGTTTCGAACTGGACGTGAAGCAGACCCGCCTTGATGAGCGCCGGTAGCCGGGATTCCTCCTCGTGCATGAACCGCTCGAGGGCATCGAGACAGCCATCGAGTTCGATCATCGGAGGCGGGACGAACAATGCGTTGCCGGGTCGGGTGCCGCCGATCCAGTTCTGTGATCGGCGGAATTCGCCGGGGCTTTTGGTGCCTCCTCGGCCGCTTTGCAGCAGGCGCTCGTGCATCTCGCGGATGAGGCGAAGCGAGAGCGGCATTTCCTCCAGCCGCTCAAGGCCATGCATCATAGCATCGACGTAGTTCGATACCTCGCGGATGTCGTCGATCGGCTGGCCGGCCTGCGCTTCGGTCTCGAAGCGAAGCAGGTCCGTGAGCGTCGATTGCGTGCCCTCGATCTGGGACGAAAGCACGGCTTCTTTCCTCACGTACATGTAGAGGAAGAGTTCCTGGCGTGGCAGCAGCATGGTGATGCCGTCGAGGCGGCCCAAGGCGCGCTCCGCGAGGCTGAGCCGGTCGAGCAGCACCAGCACGTCGATAGGTGGTGCCGGCGGCAGCGGGGGCGGCACGAATGCCCTTACCACCTCGCCGGCGACGGGAGTCTCCACGAAGCGACCGAGCCGCGGATTCGATTCTAGATCGACCATACGGGCCAATATGCACGGCGCATCTTATTTAAGCAATCGGCACTTCATTTAATTAGCAAATGAGCTAAGATAAGCGGGCTTAAATAAGGGAGGCGGGCAAGGGATGTACGATCATACGAGACATGCACGCGGTGCCGTTCGTGCGTGACATGCGATCATCGGCGGACCCGTTGAGGCGGTCAAGACTTGCCAAGTGCATGGTCTCTCGCGAGAATCGTCTCCGTGCGGAGTGATGTCGATCATCTACCTTCGGTCCAGCAAGGCGAACTGGATCGCGTGAAGCAAACGCTCATGGGTGAGTTTGCCGATGCGATCTCGCGCGCGAACCAGCCGTGGAAGAAGAACGGCCGCATCCTCAAGATCATCCTGTTCGGCAGCTACGCCCGGACCGATTGGGTGGACGAACCCGAGAATGGCTACCAGTCGGACTTCGACCTGCTGGTCATCGTTAGCCACCCGGACCTCACCGACGTAGCCGATTACTGGTACGTCGCCGAGGACAAGATCCTGCATGACACGGGAATCGCGCGGCCGGTGAACATCATCGTCCATACGCTGGACGAAGTGAACCAGGCGCTGAGCCGGGGCGAATATTTCTGGACCGACATCGCCCGCGATGGGATTGTACTCTACGAACTGCCGGGCAGCGCGCTCGCCACGCCCAAGCCGCTAACGGCCGCCGATGCCCATGAGATGGCCTCGGCCTATTTTGTCGACTGGCTGAGCAAGATTGATACCGCACTGGAAGGAGCGGCATTTTACTTTGGCAAAGGTCATAATAAGGACGCCGCCTTCACCCTCCATCAAGCGACGGAACGGGCTTACATCTGCTTCCTGCTGGTCCGTACCCTTTATTTTCCTCGGTCGCATAACATCAAGTTCCTGCGCTCGCTCGCTGAGGATAGTGAACCACGGTTGATCGAGGCATGGCCACGCGCCACCCGGATCGACCGCCGCCGCTTCGAACTGCTCAAACGTGCCTACGTCGAAGCCCGCTATTCGGCGAGCTACAAGATCGATAACGATGATCTCGACGTCCTTTCGCAGTCAGTGCGGTCCCTTCGCGACATCGTCGAGACCGTCTCACGCGAGCGGCTCGAAACGCTCCGGATAGACGCCGGCCTTTAGTCGCCAGAAGACGCCTATCGATAGCTCCCGGCCCCGCATCTGATCGGAACAGGCCGACCCGAGCCCATCTGCGCCCATCAGCGCCGTTCCGTTTTTCGAGCGCCTCACCGAGTCTGAATCCGCCCGAGCCGGTCCTGTCCGGCGGGCGGGAGCCTCGACGTGACACCCACCAAATTGCTCATCGGCCAGATCCTTGTCGTCTTCGCGATCGTGATCGCGGGCGTCTGGGCAGCGACGCAATGGACGGCGGCGATGCTGGCCTACCAGCCCGAACTCGGGATGCCCTGGTTCCGGCTCGCGGGAGTGCCGATCTATCATCCCTGGGCGCTGTTCCCCTGGTGGTATCATTATGATGCCTATGCCCCGCATGTCTTCGACCGGGCGGGCATGTTCGCAGGCGCTAGCGGATTTGTTGGCTGCGCCGCCGCGATCTTCGGTTCGCTCTGGCGCGCCCGCCAGTCCAGCAACGTCACCACATATGGTTCCGCTCGCTGGGCAAGCCGCGGCGAGATCGAGCGCGCCGGCCTGCACCGCGACGTGGGCGTCATGCTCGGCACACTTCGCGGACGCTATCTGCGCCATGACGGCCCCGAGCATGTCATGGCGTTCGCGCCGACCCGTTCGGGCAAGGGCGTCGGCCTCGTCGTGCCCACTTTGCTCTCCTGGACCGGCTCGGCGATCGTCCACGACATCAAAGGCGAGAACTGGACACTGACCGCCGGCTGGCGCGCGCGCTTCTCACATTGCCTGCTGTTCAATCCGACCGACGCCGCGTCGGCGCATTACAATCCGCTGATCGAGGTTCGGCGCGGCATCGACGAGGTGCGCGACGTCCAGAACATCGCGGATATCCTGGTCGACCCCGAGGGTGCGCTCGAACGCCGCAACCATTGGGAGAAGACCAGCCATTCGCTGCTGGTCGGCGCGATCCTCCACATCCTCTATGCCGAGGAAGAGAAGACACTCGCGCGGGTCGCCACCTTCCTGTCCGATCCGCAGCGCAGCTTCGTCGCCACGCTCCGCCGGATGATGACCACCAATCATCTCGGCGATGACAAGAATCCCAAGGTCCACCCGGTCGTTGCCTCCGCCGCGCGCGAGTTGCTCAACAAGAGCGAGAACGAGCGCTCGGGCGTGCTGTCCACCGCCATGTCCTTCCTCGGCCTCTATCGCGATCCGACCGTGGCCGAGGTCACCTCGCGCTGCGACTGGCGCATCGCCGACCTGATCGAGGCCGACCGGCCGCTGTCGCTCTATCTGGTCATCCCGCCCTCGGACATCAGCCGCACCAAGCCGCTGATCCGGCTCGTGCTCAACCAGATCGGCCGTCGCCTGACCGAGCGGCTGGACCAGCCCGGCACTTCCGCGCGCCGGCACCAGCTCCTGATGATGCTCGACGAATTCCCGGCGCTGGGCCGTCTCGATTTCTTCGAGACGAGCCTCGCCTTCATGGCCGGCTACGGCATCCGCGCCTTCCTGATCGCGCAGAGCCTGAACCAGATCGAGAAGGCATACGGCGAGCACAACGCCATCCTCGACAATTGCCATGTCCGCGTCGCCTTCGCGACCAATGACGAACGCACCGCCAAGCGCATTTCCGACGCGCTCGGTACCGCAACCGAACAGCGTGCCATGCGCAACTATGCAGGCCATCGCCTCGCGCCCTGGCTCGCCCACGTCATGGTCAGCCGCCAGGAAACCGCCCGCCAGCTCCTGACGCCGGGTGAGGTGATGCAGTTGTCGCCCGAAGAGGAACTCGTGCTCGTGTCCGGGCTCGCGCCGATCCGGGCGCGCAAGCTGCGCTATTTCCGCGACCGCAACTTCATCGCGCGCGTGGCGCCGCCGCCGATGCTGGCGCACGGCCCCTATGCCGATTGCCCGAAGCTGCGCATCGATGACTGGTCCGACCGGGTGCGCGGGATCGATGCCCGGCTGCATCAGGCCGAGGATGCCGCGGGCGGCGAGGACGATGGCGGCATGCAGCAGCAGCGCCATCCCGGCCTTCCCGAGCAGGTTTCAAGGGCAACCGATGCCGCCGAAACGCGCGATCCGCAGCTGGTGCCGGACGACGACGATGTCGCCGCCGACAAGCGTGCCATGGACCAGGCGCAGAGCCTGAGCGCCGTCGCCCGCGGCTATGCAATAAACGAGGGCGCCCACCGCGACCTCCTGCCTGGCCTGTGAGGCGGCGATGAAGATCCGCCAGAACCTCTATATCGACCGCGAGATTGGCGATGCGCTCGAGGCGCTCGCAGCCGGCAACCGCGGCAACAAGAGCCGGCTGGTCAACGACGCGCTCAAGGACTGGCTGGCGCGACGCGGGACCAGGGAAGTCGACGACCTCCTCAAGGTTCGCCTCGACAGGCTGTCGCGCGAACTCGACGGCGCACGGCGCGACATCGACGTCCTGCTGGAAAGCCTGTCGCTGTTCGTCCGCTACCAGTTGATGGTGACGGCGCCGCTGCCCGAGGCCGATGCCGTAGGCCGTGCCATCGGGCGCGACCGCTTCGAATCCTTCGTCGCCCAGGTCGGCCGCCAGATCGCCGGAGGCACGCGCACGCTGGCGACACCCGAAACGAAGGGAGGCAGGTCGTGACGCCGGCCGGACTCGATACCGTTTCCACGGATCGCCGCCGTGCCATGCTGCGCACCGCGATGGGGTCGGCGATCGCTGCCGCGCTTTCCGATCCGCGCGTCATCGAGATCATGGTCAATCCCGACGGGGCGCTCCGCGTCGATATCCTCGGTGAAGGCCGGGTCGATACCGACGTGAAGCTCGATGCGCCGCAGGTCGAGCGAATCATCCGGCTGGTGGCGTCGCATGCCCGTGCCGAGGTCCATGGCGAGCGCCCGATCGTCTCAGCCGAACTGCCGCCGCATGGGCAAGGTGCCGGCGAACGCTTCGAAGGCATTCTCCCGCCGGTCTCGACCGCGCCATGTTTCTCGATCCGCAAGCCGGCGGCGCGAGTCTACACGCTCATGGACTATGTAGCCGACGGCATCATGTCGGCGGAAACCGCGCGCCTGCTCTCCCTCGCCGTGGTCGATCGCCGGAACATACTGATTGCTGGCGGGACCAGTTCGGGCAAGACGACGCTTGCCAACGCGCTGCTCGCCGAGATGGCGCATCTCGATGAGCGGGTCATCCTGATCGAGGATACCCGCGAGCTCCAGTCGCCCGCCAGCGACACGGTCGCGCTCAGGACAAGGGCGGGCGCCGTCACGATGGGCGACCTGGTGCGCTCGACCCTTCGTCTTCGGCCCGACCGCATCATCGTCGGCGAGGTTCGCGGCGGTGAGGCCCTCGATATGCTGAAGGCCTGGAACACCGGCCATCCCGGCGGGATCGCGACCGTCCACGCCAACAGCACGTCCTCCGCGCTCTACCGGATCGAGCAGCTCATCCAGGAAGCCGTGGTCACCGTGCCGCGCCGGCTGGTCGCCGAGGCGATCGACATGATCGTCTTCATCGCCGGCCGCGGCACAGCGCGGCGCATCGAGACGATTGCCCGCGTCGCGGGCCTGGACCCCGATGGCGGCTACGCCGTCGTCGATCTCTCCCCAACCCTGACCCCCGACTTCGAAGGAGACTGACATGCGCACCTTTCGCATTCCCAACCGCGGCCGTTTCTTCCTGACCGGCCTGATAATCGGCCTTTCGCTCACCCTGACCAGCACGGCCCAGGCCAGCGGTTCCGGCATGCCCTGGGAACAGCCGCTCCAGCAGGTGCTGGAATCCGTGCAGGGACCCGTCGCCAAGATCGTCGCGGTGATCATCATCATCGTGACCGGCCTGACGCTGGCCTTCGGCGAGACGGCAGGCGGGTTTCGGCGCCTGATCCAGATCATCTTCGGCCTGTCGATCGCCTTCGCCGCCTCGAGCTTCTTCCTGTCCTTCTTCAGCTTCGGCGGCGGAGCGCTCGTCGCATGAGCCACATTGAGGGCTTCGAGGCGCCGATCCATGCCAGCCTGGGATCGCCGATCCTGCTCGGCGGCGCGCCGCGCGGCATCGCGATCGTCAACGGCACGGTCGCGGCGGCGGTCGGACTGGGCCTCCAGCAGTGGCTGGTTGGGATCGTGCTGTGGGCGGTCGGTCACAGCGTCGCGGTGTTCGCCGCGCGCCGCGATCCTGATTTCGCGCCCGTGCTGCTCCGCCACCTGCGCCAGAAGGGGTATCTCGCGTGCTGAGCCTCGCCGAATATCGGCCACGCGCCGACCGCTTCGCCGATCATCTCCCCTGGGCGGCACTGGTCGCGCCGGGCGTCGTCCTCAACAAGGACGGCAGCTTCCAGCGCAGCTTCGCCTTCCGCGGTCCCGACCTGGAGAGCGCGACCGAAGCCGAGCTCGTCTCGGCCTGCGCGCGCGCCAACAACGTGCTCAAGCGGCTCGGTACGGGCTGGGCGCTGTTCTTCGAAGCCGAACGGCGCGAGGCGCTGGGTTATCCGGAGAGCGTCTTTCCCGACGCCGCTTCCTGGCTGGTCGACCAGGAACGGCGTGCCGGTTTCGAAGCCGAGGGCCAGCATTTCGAGAGCATCTATCACGGCACGCTGACGTGGCTGCCGCCCGCCGACAGCAGCGACGCCGCCGGGAGGACACTGGTCGAACGGCCCGATGATGCGCAGGGCCGCGATTGGCGTGCGAGCCTCGCCGGCTTCGTCGCCGAAACCGACCGCATGCTGGACCTTCTTTCCGGCTTCATGCCCGAGGTCCGCGCGCTCGACGATGCCGAGACGCTAACCTATCTCCATGCAACGGTTTCCGGCCACCGTCACGCGGTCGCGGTGCCGGAAACGCCAATCTATCTGGATGCGCTTCTCGCCGACACGCCGCTGGTCGGCGGGCTCGAGCCCAGGCTTGGGCAGACCCATCTCCGCACGCTGACCGTGCTGGGATTCCCGAACCTGAGCCGGCCCGGCATCCTCGACGCCCTCAACCACCAGGACTTCGGCTACCGCTGGGTCACGCGCTTTATCGCGCTCGACAAGACCGATGCGACCAAGGCGCTGACGAAGATCAGGCGGCAATGGTTCAATAAGCGCAAGTCGATCACCGCGCTGCTGCGCGAGGTGATGTACAACCAGCCGGTCCAGCTCCTCGACACCGACGCGGACAACAAGGTAATCGATGCCGACCTCGCGCTGCAGGCACTCGGCGGCGATCACGTCGCCTTCGGCTACCTGACCACCACGATCACCGTCGCCGATGCCGATCGGGCACGAGTGGAAAACAAGGTCCGCTCAGTCGAGCGCATCGTCAACGGCCTTGGCTTCACTTGCGTTCGCGAAAGCCTCAACGCAGTGGAGGCTTGGCTGTCTTCGCTGCCCGGCCAGGCTTACGCCAATGTTCGCCAGCCGCTGGTCCATACGCTCAACCTGGCCCATCTCATGCCGCTGTCCTCGGTCTGGGCAGGGCCGGCGGGCAACCGCCATCTCGG
Organism: Sphingobium arseniciresistens; assembly: GCA_029167225.1. Classification (GTDB taxonomy): domain Bacteria; phylum Pseudomonadota; class Alphaproteobacteria; order Sphingomonadales; family Sphingomonadaceae; genus Sphingobium; species Sphingobium arseniciresistens. The sequence goes on along the minus strand of JARFNK010000001.1, from coordinate 462,365 downwards.
CGGGCCGCCGCTGTTCTACGCGCAGACGAGCGGATCGACGCCGTTTCGCGTCTCGACCCATGTCGGCGACGTGGGGCACATGCTCGTCGTTGGGCCGACCGGCGCCGGCAAGTCGGTGCTGCTCGCGCTGATCGCCCTTCAGTTCCGGCGCTACGCGAGGGGCCAAGTCTATATCTTCGACAAGGGCTTCTCGGCACGCGCGGCCGTGCTGGCGATGGGCGGCGCGCACCATGCCCTGGGGCTCGGCGCCGACGGTGGTGAAACCCTGGCGTTCCAGCCGCTGCGCCGCATCGACGATCAGAGCGAACGCAGTTGGGCGGCAGAATGGATCGCGGCGCTGCTGGCGCACGAGAAAGTCATGGTCACGCCCGAGGTCAAGGACGCCGTGTGGTCGGCGCTCGGCAGCCTCGCCTCGGCGCCGCCCCAGGAGCGCACGCTGACTGGACTCGCCATGCTACTCCAGTCGAACGCGCTCCGCACCGCGCTGACGGCCTATACGCTCGACGGACCTTATGGCCGCCTCCTCGATGCGGCCGAGCAGAATCTCGCGCTGGCGGATGTCCAGTGCTTCGAGACCGAGGCGCTGATGGGGCAAGCCGGGGTGGTCGCCCCGGTGCTGACCTATCTCTTCCACAGGCTCGAGGAACGCTTCGACGGCCGACCGACCCTGCTGGTCCTCGACGAGGCCTGGATCTTTCTCGACCATCCGCTCTTCGCCGCCCGCATTCGCGAATGGCTGAAGACGCTGCGCAAGAAGAACGTCGCGGTGCTCTTCGCGACGCAGAGCCTGGCCGACATCGCCGACAGCAGCATTGCGCCAGCCATCATCGAAAGCTGCCCACAACGGATCCTGCTGCCGAATGATCGCGCGATCGAGCCGCAGTCCCGTGCCGCATACGAGCGGTTCGGCCTCAACGACCGGCAGATCGAGCTGGTCAGCCGCGCCACGCCCAAGCGGCATTATTATCTGCAATCCGCACGCGGCAACCGCCTGTTCGAACTGGGCTTGGGTCCGGTTGCGCTGGCGCTGTGCGGCGCCTCCGATCCCGCGACCCAGGCGCGCATCGACGCGCTGCTGGCCGAGCACGGCGCCGAGGATTTCGCGGCCCGCTTTCTTGATGGAGCCGGCCTCGACTGGGCCGCCGGTCTCCTCGCCGATTTTCCCGCCCCCCAAGCCAAGGAGTAAAATGTGATGCCTGTCCCCACCCGTAAACGTCTGGTCGCGACCGTGCTGGGCCTGGGCGCCCTCGGCTCGCTCGCCGGCGCGCTGGTCGTGCCGAGCACGCCTGCCCACGCGCAGTTCACCGTGTTCGATCCAAGCAACTACAGCCAGAACCTGCTCACCGCCGCGCGGACGCTGACCCAGATCAACAACCAGATCCAGTCGCTCCAGAACGAAGCGCAGATGCTGATCAACCAGGCGAAGAACCTGACCCGCATCGACTTCCCGCAGCTCCAGCAGCTTGCGCAGAACCTGCAGGCGATCGACCGGCTGATGGCACAGGCCCAGGGAATCGATTTTCGGATCGACGGCCTCGACCAGCAATTCGGCCGCTTGTTCCCCAATGACTTCAACCAGGCGCTGACCACGAACCAGCGCGTGATCGACGCGGCGACCCGGCTCGACGTCGCAAAGGCAGCGTTCCGGCAGACCATGGGCGTCCAGTCCCAGGTCGTCGCCAACGTCCAGGCCGACGCCGGCACGCTGGGCGAAATCGTTGCGAAAAGCCAGAGCGCGGAAGGGGCGCTCCAGGCGCAGCAGGCAACCAACCAGCTCCTCGCACTCACGGCCAAGCAGCAGTTCCAGATCCAGAACCTGATGGCTGCCCAATATCGCGCCGAGGCCACGGAAGCGGCCCGCCGCGCGCAGGCCGAGGCCGAAGGACGCGCCGCCACGAAGAAGTTCCTCGGTACCGGCACCGCCTACACCCCCCAGTAGTCGGACGCCGGTCAGGCGGCGGCGGTATCGCCTTCCCGCCGCCGTCGCCGCGGGGTGCGCTTAGCTCCCCCAGCGCGCCCCGCGGCATCCCTCCTGTCGGAAGAATCATGTGAACGACCTCGGTGTCATCGATCGGTTCATGCAGGCCTTCATCCGCTACATCGACAGCGGGTTCGGCCTGCTGGGCGGCGACGTCCACTTCCTGACGGCAACGCTGATCGGGATCGACATCACGCTCGCCGGACTATTCTGGGCGATGGGCGGCGACGACAATGTCATCGGCCGCTTCCTCAGGAAAATCCTCTACATCGGGGCGTTCGCGTTCATCCTGAACAGCTTCTCGACGCTCGCCGACATCATCTTCAAGTCGTTTGTGCAGGCCGGACTGACCGCCGGCGGCGGAACCCTGTCCGCGGACGATCTGCTCAAGCCCGGCCGCGTCGCCTCGACCGGCTTTTCCGCCGCCTGGCCGCTGCTCGAACAGGCGTCGAGCATGATGGGGTTCGTCAGCTTCTTCGAGAATTTCTTGACGATCGTGGTGCTGCTGTTCGCCTGGGCGATCGTCATCCTCGCCTTCTTCATCCTCGCCGTGCAGATGTTCGTCACGATCATCGAGTTCAAATTGACCTCGCTGGCCGGCTTCATCCTGGTGCCGTTCGCGCTGTGGAACAGGACGAGCTTCCTAGCGGAGCGCGTGCTCGGCAACGTCGTCTCGTCGGGCATCAAGGTGATGGTGCTCGCTGTCATCGTCGGCATCGGCTCCAATTTCTTCGCCGAGTTCACGACCTCCATGCAAGGGCAGGAGCCCGATCTCGGCGCCGCGATGAGCCTGGCGCTCGGCGCGCTCTCGCTGTTCGGCCTGGGCATCTTCGGTCCCGGCATCGCCTCCGGGCTGGTTGCCGGTGCGCCGCAGCTCGGTGCGGGTGCCGCGCTCGGCACGGCCGTCGGCGCGGCGGGCGTCACCATGCTCGCGGGTGGCGCCACGGTTGGCGCGGCGCGCGCGATCGGCGGCGGTGCGCTGGGTGCAATCCGCGCCGGCACATCGATGGGCTCGGCCGCATCGACCGCGGCGCAGCTCGGCCGCGAGACTGGCGGCTCGAGCATCGGCGGCATGGCTGCCGCAGCCAAGGGCGCCGCCGCACAGAAGATGGAAGGCACCTTCGGCCTGGGCGCCGCCGCCGAGCGAGGCCGCAACGCGGCATGGTCCGCACTCAATCGAACGTCGGGCTCGTCGTCCAATGGCGCCGGCGAAGCTGCCGACGGAGCGCCCGCCTGGGCGCGGTCGATGCGCGCCCAACAGAACGCTCGCCACCACCGCCAAATCGCATTGCACACGCTCCAGCAAGGCGACCGTGGCGGTGCGTCCGCAACACCCGACATCAAGGAAAGGGACGACTGATGATCTTCAAGCGCGCCGTCCAGCGCTATGGACGGACACCCCAACCCGAAACGCCCTATCAGCGCGCAGGCCAGCTCTGGGATGAGCGCATCGGCTCGGCCCGCGTCCAGGCCCGCAACTGGCGATTGATGGCGTTCGGCACGTTGACTCTCACCTGCGCCATGTCGGGCGCGCTCGTCTGGCAGTCGCTCCAGAGCCGGGTCACGCCCTATGTCGTCGAGGTCGATCGCCTCGGCGAGGCACGGGCGGTGACCGAAGCCGAGGCTGGATACAAGCCCACCGATCCGCAGATCACATGGCATCTCGCCAAGTTCATCGAGAATGTTCGTGGCGTCTCGCTCGATCCGGTGCTGATGCGACGCGACTGGCTGTCGGCCTATGGCTTCGTGACGGATCGCGGCGCTCGGTTCCTCGACGACTATGCGCGCGCTGCTGACCCCTTCGCCCGGATCGGCGAGCGGACGGTTTCGGTGCAGGTGACCAGCGTCGTTCGTGCGTCGGAGCGTTCGTTCCAGGTGAAATGGACCGAAACGGCCTACGAGCGCGGCAGCGAGGCGGGATCGTCCCACTGGACCGGCATCCTGACCATCGTAACGAAACCGCCGGTGTCGGCCGACACGCTCCGCAGGAATCCCCTCGGAATCTACGTCGATGCAATCGATTGGAGCCGCGAGCTCGAGCCCTCGGCATCAGCCGCTCCGGCACGCGCGGCCACACCGCCGGGCAATCTGCCGCTCGGTTCGCCGCTCGATCCGAACCTTGCCTCCCAACCGACCGTCAAACCGGAGATACAGCCATGATCCGCTCCCTTGCCGCACCAATATTGCTGGCGACCTGCCTTTCCCTCGCCGCGGAAGGCGCCTGGGCTTCGCCACTGTCCAGCGACACCGCGCATCAGGCGACGGTCGCGACCGCCAACCGCCTCGCGACCATTGAGCCGGCCGCGCAGGGATTCCTGAATGCCGTGCAGGTCTATCCATTCGCGGAAGGGGCAATCTATCACGTCATCACCGCGCCCGGGCGGGTGACCGACATCGCGCTCCAGCCCGGCGAGACGCTCGTGGCCGTGGCGAGCGGCGACACAGTGCGCTGGGTGATCGGCGATACCACCAGCGGATCGGGTACCGAGAAGCGGACGCATGTGCTGGTCAAGCCGTTCAGCGCCGGCCTCGCCACCAACCTGGTGATCACCACCGACCGGCGCAGCTATCATATCGCGCTGTCCAGCGTGGCGAAGACGGCGATGGCCGCGCTGTCATGGACCTATCCGCAGGATGCATTGATCGCATTGAAGCGCGCCGCCGCCGCGGCCGAAGCGACGGCGCCGGTCGCGGCCGGCATCGCGGTCGAGCAGCTTCATTTCAACTACGCCGTGTCTGGTGATCGCCCGTCCTGGCGACCGCTGCGCGCCTTCGACGACGGACGGCAGACCTTCATCGAGTTTCCCGCGACTCTTGGCGTGGGCGAGGCACCCCCGATCTTCCTGCTGGATACGAAGGGCGAGGCTCAACTCGTCAATTATCGCGTGAAGGGCCGCTTCTACGTGGTCGACCGCATCTTCGACGTCGCCGAGTTGCGGCTTGGCACGAAGAACCAGCAGGTCGTCCGCATCAGCCGAGTGGCGGATGGCGCGCGGGCGCGGAGGGGATCATGACCGACGTGGAGGATCGGCCGGTGGCGGAGGGCCACGCCGCATCGAACAAGGTGGATCCGGAAACGCTCGCGCTGCGGGCGCAGCCAGCGCGGGCGATCCGCTTCAAACGCGGCGCCGTGGTGGCGATCGCGGCGCTGGGCTCCGTTAGCCTGGTCGCGACCGCCTGGATCGCGTTGCGGCCATCCTCTTTCCACTTGGCGGGCCAGGCTGACGACCAGACGGTAGCCGCCAAGCCCCCCACTGACGCGCTGAGCGCGCTCCCCGGCAGCTATGGCGACGTGCCCAGGCTCGGTCCGGCGCTGCCGGGCGATCTCGGGCGCCCGATCCTCGAGCATCAGCGCGCAATGGCGATCGAACCCGGGGGAGGAGAGGCCGCTCGCGCCGATCAGGCGGCGGCGACCGAGCGCGATCGAAGGGCCGCAGAGTTGCGGGCAGCTCGGGAGTCGGGGTTGCTGGTGCAGTCCGGCAATCGCGCCGCGCCGACGACCTATGTCGAAGCAACGCCATCCGCGCCACCGGCGGCAGCTGCCGATGCTGCAAGGATTGCCATCGATCCTGACCGCGACCCCAATGCCCAGCAGCGGAAAGCCGACTTCGTCGCGGCACGCGACAACGGCGGCGACGTCAACGCCGGGCGGCTTGTCCCGCCAGCTTCGCCAGACATGCTGTCAGCCGGGAGTGTCATCGCCGCGAGCCTGATCACTGGCCTGAGATCGGATCTGCCTGGTCTTGTCATTGCCCAGGTGACCGAGCGTGTGTTCGACAGCGCGACGGGGAGGATCCTGCTCATCCCGCAAGGTGCGCGGCTGATCGGCAGCTACGACAGCGTGGTGGCCTTCGGACAGAAGCGGGCGCTAATCGTCTGGCAGCGGATCATCCTGCCGGACGGCAGCTCGGTGCGGCTCGACAATGTGCCCGCGACCGACCCGTCGGGCTATGCTGGCCTTGCCGACAAGGTCGACTTCCACACCTGGAGCCTCCTCAAGGGCGTCGCGATTTCGACATTGCTTGGCGTGGGCGCGAACCTGACCTTCTCCGGGGAAAGCGACCTCGTCCAGGCGATCCGGGAATCCACCCAGCAGAATGTCTCGCGTGCCGGTGACCAGATCACGTCTCGAAATTTGCAGATCCAGCCGACGATCACGATACGGCCCGGTGCGCCGGTACGGCTCATCGTGCACCGCGATCTCATACTCGCGCCGTGGCGCGACTAGGAAAAGACCATGCCGGAACTCAAACTCCCCAAGCTGCCGGACAGGACACCGATCAAGCTGTCGATCACCGTCACGCCCGACCTGCATCAGATGTTGCAGGACTATGCCGCGCTCTACGCTGCGGCTTATGGGCGTGAAGAACCGATCGCAGAACTCATCCCCGCGATGCTGACGGCTTTTCTCGAAAGCGACCGCAGCTTCGCTCGTTCGCGGATCAGATCATGACCCGCGGGCCGAGCGAGGACGAGCGTCGAAAGCAGGCGCATGAGGCGATAGCCGAGCAGGACGCATTGCCGATGGAACCGCTTACCGTTCGGATCAAGACTGCGGTCAAGTTGACGGGTATCGGCCGTTCGACCCTCTATGAGCTTATCCAATCCGGCGAGATCGAAACCGTCAAGATCGGGCGATCCACGTTCATTCCTTACCGATCCATAAAGCGGTTGGTCGAGCGCTAGCCATCGAGAGCAAGGGCTTCAAGATATCCCTGCGTCGCGAAGTTCCCGAGCACACATGAGGGCACTGTGCTGGAACACGCCTTTCAGGCGATCACGCTAGCCGGCGTCAGTAATCATGTAACAAAGTCTCAGATAACAGGGATCTATGTCATGGGTATTGTCACGTAGATCTTTTTTCTCTGGGTTGCTTTGGAAACTCGACGCATGCAGGACGAAGCACTTACGGCGATGCAGCAAATCGAAAATTAGCTTCGGTTGTCTTGCTCAGAAATAATTCGGTCGTTGCGAGAAGTCTCAAAGCGTCACCACTCACCGTCTGAGCCGAGGCGCCCGGTTGGACGAGGATCACTTCGAAATCGAGTTTGGAGCGCCGCGCTTTTTCCTTGAAGTAGGACAGAGATTTCATGTCGCCCTTGAGAAAGCGCGTTGCGCCATCCTTCGCCCATAGCTCGTGGCGCCGCTTCAGGTCGTGATACAGCGTTTGCACGCCGCCATGCTTGACGGTGATCGACTTCTGCGCCTGACCGCACACAGTGTAGAAGTTGCGGATGTCTGCCGAGACCCGTCCCTCATAAGCGCCCTTGCAATGGACGAGGCAGAGCAGGATGGTTTTGTCGTCCACATCCTTTAGGCAAACGAGATCGGCGGCCTCGCCGCTGCCATCGTCGTTGAAGATCAGGTCATAGTCATCGCGGATTGTCTCAAAGGCGCGATACTGGATGGTCTTGCGGTCGCCGGCCTTGTGCATCGATTCGCGGTTGAGAGGGATGTCGGCCCAGTCCCAGGTTTCGATCCGCGCGCGTGGGTACTCCCCAGCATCGAGGTTGGTCGGAATGTGATAGCAATTGTACGAATAGGTGCCGTCGACATACCGGATGATGAATGGATCGCTCTCCAGATAGTCGGCGATCGGCATAGCTTGCGCACTGGACTTGCGAAAAAGGAGCAGTGGGCCGGACACATGTTCGTGCCGATATCCGCCGGTAATCGCCGCCGATACAACCAGCCGGTAGACGGAGCGAAACTCTTCGGACGAGATGCTGATATTAATCGAACCGTCGTCCTCGATCGAATCGACATCAAGATCGACCTGGTAGAGCGGCAGCTCAACGGTCCCGAACGTCACAAATTGCCGGTCATTGAACCGCGTCTGCGCCTGCTCGCCCCACTGGACCGAAATCGGGTGTGAATTGTGCGGGCAGTCGAGGCGGGTAGGCCGGAGAAAGTCGCGCACGATATTGGAGACCGTGCCACCGCTTGTCGATATCTTGTCGAAGGTCCGGCTGGTCCAAGCGATCCACTCGGGCACCGTGCCGCGCTTCTGCTGCCAGATCTTGCCGCGCCGCTGCGTCCCGCCCCAGATGACCCGTTCACCATCCTCATAGCCCAGGCAGGCGATGTTGTTCAGTTCGGACTGCGCCTTTTCGATAAGTGCCAGCCCGTCGGTTACGTTCGGGCCAAAATAGGATGTGAAGCTGATCGCGCCGATCCGCGACGACCCCAGGCTCTTGACCAGCGGAAGCTCGACATTGTTTAGGATGTTGAAGATCGGCGTGCCGCGGATCAGATCGGTTTCATCGCTCGTCACGGCCTTGGCCATCTTCTCGGAGCTGAGCCCGTCATAGTCGCTTGCGAAGACGCACAGCGATCCCTTGGCCTTGTCCCACTTCAGAATGACCAGATCGTAGATGGTGTTGAACACATCATTGTAGTCGCCCCACGCGACGTCCTTCTCCATGCTGACGACAGCGACGAGCAGTCCATTGTCTTCGCTGAGCGCGAACCAGGTCTCGGCCTTCTTTGGTAGGACCGAGCGATAGGCGGTCGGATTCCACTCATCGCAGCGGGTGCGGTAGAACTGGCCGGAGAGCGCCGGCTTGAGGTTCCATAGCGAGAGGTGGGCATGAAGGTCGCCTTTCTCCTTCAGCGCGTAGACGACCTCCTGGAGGTCGAGTTCCTGATCGATCCGTTCTTCGCTCAACCGCTTGATCAGTTGGTCCCAGTCGGCTCCTTCCGCATAGAGTTCGGCAAGCTTCGCCTCGGCGTCCGGATCGGCGATATTGGTCACGACCGTCGCCTCGCCAATTTCGCCGGCCGCACCGGTGCGCGTGAAGCGGCCGATGAACTGCAAGGTGATGGCGAGCGATTTGTGGGTGTCGTGGAGCGCCGCGATCTTGAGATTGGGCAAATCGAAGCCTTCGCCCAGCATATCGACGCAAACGATGATGAATGAGCCGCTGCCGTCGCGGTCAATCAGGGCTTGCAGCGCTGTGCGGTTGGCCAGTGCCTGACCCGGCCCCGAATAGACGACAAGCGGTGTCAGGTCCGGCGCCAGCCTGTTGTAGAGTGCCCAGACGTCATCGGCGCGCGCCTTCGATTTGGTTCGAGCCATGAGAAGATGGTCCAGCCCCGCTGCACGATCCCGCCTCAGAGCAGCGATCGCGGCAGCGGCGATGCCCGTATCCCGTGCGACATCATCGCCATATTCCTCGATCGTCATGAGGTTGATCTGGCGATAATAGCCTGCCGCCTGTGCGTCCCCGAGCTTGTAGTTGAAGATAATCTTGCCATCGATCCGCTTCTTGTCCTGCCGGAACGGGGTCGCGGTGAACTGGAGCACACGCTTGTCGGCGAAACGGTCCCGAATGCCCGCCCAGGTCGTGGCCGAAATATGATGCGCCTCATCAACAATCAGGTCGGAACATCCTTCGGTCAGGATGGCGACAGATTCCGGCTCGCTCGCCTGCAAGCTGTTGGGCAGCGCCACGATGACATTGGCATTGTCGACGATCGTGCGCGCATCGTCGGCCGACCGGATTCCCGCTGTGATCACAGCGACACGCGGTCCGGCCATGTCCGCTGGCACCACGCCGACCTCCGGCAGCACGCCCAGTGAAATGAATTTCTTAGCAATCTGACGCCGTAGGGCGTCGCTTGGCACGAGCACGAGCGACCGCTCGAGCCGGCGATAGACCTGGGTCGCCAGCATCGTTTCGGTCTTGCCGGTTCCGGTCGGTAAAACCACCGTCGCCGCGTCGAATTGGTGTCCGACCGAAAAGTGCGCGGAAATCGCGTGCAGCGCGCCGATCTGCGGCGCGCGCAGGCCCCGGACGCCTTCGTCCTCATCCTCGATGCGAAAGTCGAATTTGTTGATCCAGGCCTTGCGAACCTTAGCTGGGGTGTCGCCCCAATGTTCAAGATCGCCATAGCTATCCCAACTAAGCGCGATCGGATGTTGATCGGACGATTCGGTGAGCTCATGCGCGGTGACCACCGGCAGATCTGTCTTGATGCGTCGCGCATTTTTCTGGCGCAGCAACAGGATATTGAATGGCGGTGCTAAATCCCTGAGCTCGATCTGATCGTGGCCGGCATACTGCGAGTCTGAGACCATTGCCCGCGACATCGCGCCGCGAAAGGGTTGCTGGATTATCCAGTTGCCGCCGACACTCAGCTTGCGCTCAGGGAGCGGAGGGACGGCCACCGTACCATGCCATTTAGGGATCAAGCCCACGAAGTTCCTCCCCTGCGTCACACGCCGCGCATTGCGCAGGCCTTACCGAAGTCATATCGTCTGAGAGTCCGAGCATCTATCTCTATGAACAGCTTTGTTACGGAGCGAGGCTTTGGCTGAATTCCTTCCCAGCATCGATATAGCTGTTTCGGTCGAGCCCCGAGAATTCCTCGAACGGATGGCTGTCATTGGGGAACAAGCCGGGCAATTCACCGTCGAGCGGCACTATGATGCGATTAAAGACGGGAAGCTCGACGTCATAAACTTTCGATATCTCGGGAGCAGCCCGCACATGGAGGTGGGCGGGCAACTGATCGGGCGCGACGACCTTCCTGGCCGCGTGCTGGTCGAGATGCGCGCACACTGGTGGGACCCTGATCCGCTCACCCGTGCAAGCTATTGTACGGCAGCCTCGGAACTGATGCTGCCGTTACTGAATATCTATAATCGCACCTACGACACCCGCTATCGCTTCAGGGTTCAAAACACCGTTCTCAAGGCAGCCAAGCTCTCGACTCGGACCAAGATGCTATTCGAGCGGTTTGTAGTCCTAGCCAACACAGCATCTCTTCATCCCTTGGATTGGGATCGCTTCTATGCGCTTGTACGCGAAGGCCGGCAGCAACTCCCAGGGTACGAGCTTCGGGCCATGTTGATCGCTCGCGGCTTCTCCAACGAGAAGGCTGAGCACCTATCTGAAGTTTACGCCCACCTCTGGAACTTCAAGCGTCGCAAGTGGTGATCCATCGCGTTAGCCCGGAGCGCCATGAGGCAATCCTAAACGCGCTCGAGAAGTCGCTGACATAGGGGCTCTGAAAGCCATCTGCCCGCAATCTGTAGACATATTTCGGACAGATGATGATGCTCACCTGAGCCGTATGTCCGCGGCAACCTGCTCGACTGGCAGCGTTACGAATCGGCGATGCAAAATCACCGATTCCGAGCTATCGGGACTCGAACCTCTCCGATAAAAAAGTCCCCGGGTATCGGTTATGGTATAGGCTCGTTGCCCACTTCATAAATTATTGTTTTACAAACATAAATATTGCCTTTTCGAGTCCTCTTCTGGACTCGAACCGTCCACGCCGCTCGACATTGAAAAGGCAGGACAAAATCCCGACCCCGCCGAAGGACTCGAATCCTGCGATGCGGTTTTGTCCTCTTCTGGGCACCAGTTACTCCAACATCGTTGGAAATGCGCGGAGATCGTCGGTCAGACGGTCTCCGACGCGCGTTTGCTACACACGACTGCTACACAATCTGCGCGGCAATCGTCTCGAAACCCTCGGAAAACCGCCAGCGATCGTCGAAGTGGCTGTTATCTGGCGTCTCGCGCCAGATGAGAGATGTCGATGTCCTTGAAGGTCAGCGCGCTGACTGCCTCATTCAGCGCGCCAACGCGGTGTCCGTTGCCATAGTTCTCTGATGCGCCGCGCTTTCCTGACCCGCTGGTCCAACCGCCGAGCGCCATCGCCAGATCATGATCGACACGCGCATCACGCAACTCGTCGCGGAAGTTATGACGGAACGAGTGGAAGCAGGTTCGAGGCTGGTAAGCACCACAACCACGGATGAACTGCGTGAACCACTTCGAGAATGCCACTGCGCGCACGCCCTTGGTGCCGGGGTCGATCTCCTCGAATAGCTTCATCTGCCCGTTACGACGCTGTTCTTCGACGAAGTGGAGCAAGCCACAGTCGATCAGATTCTGGTGGATCGGCATCAGCCGCTCGCTCGCGCCGGTCTTGAGGTTCTTGTCGTTGCTTCCAGCGATCGAATCCTCGGTGATTACGAAGCACCTGATGCCATCGACCATTCGGACATCGGCGACATCCAGTTGGCAGATTTCGTTGAGGCGCATGCCGGTGTGAAGGCCGATCAGCGGCACCCAGAACCGAGCGTTGCGCGGTCTCTCATCTCCGGGCTTTGCATAGCCTCGCTCTCCATCGAGACATCCACGATACAACGGAGCATCAAAGATTGCCCGAAGCTGCTCCCGGCTGAACGGGAAACGCTTGTCCTTCTTCGCCGTATCGTCTGGCAGGCGCAGTCCCCGGATCGGGTTGCGACCGAGAAACTCTTCATTGACCGCCCAGTTCAGAAAGGTGGAGAGGTTCGCGATGCAGGCGTTCGCGTTCGACGCGCTGATGAGGTCGGTGTCGCCGCGCTTACGAGCCCGGTCGGCGGCTTGGCGTGCGGTGAGCTTCGGGAAGCGCTTGGCAGCATTGCGCGGCATGAACCGTAGCACATCGATATAGTCGCGACAGTGAGCGCGCGCGAGCGTGTGCATCGGGATATCCTTCCCGATCACCGACACAGCGAGCTTACGGCTCGTCTCATATGTCTCGCGCGTTCGCGCCGACCATGCCTGTGTCGGATCGGCGAGATAGCGCTCATAGGCATCACCAAAGGTCAGGTTGGCAGGCTGGACGGAAGGTGCCGTTGCCACCTGCTCGATAGGGGCTGTTTCTCGGATCGTCGGTCGCCTTGCCACCGCATCGTCAGGTGACGGTTCGAAAAGCGTCTGGTCATGAGGAAAGCCCGCCATCCAGCGGCTATGCTCGATCTCAGCTTCGACCTGCGCCATGGCGCTCGGCAACCGACGCAGCGCGACCTTGAGACTATCTGTCCGAAGCGAACGCCATATCTCCGCGCGACCGATCAGGCTTCGAGCGTCACGCGGAACCCGGCGACGATAGTAGAATTGGGTGCCGCGCATACACAGCCCGACAGGCCGATTGTGTAGCAGCTTTGTGTAACAGCCACTTCGACGATCGCTGGCGGTTTTCCGAGGGTTTCGAGACGATTGCCGCGCAGATTGTGTAGCAGTCGTGTGTAGCAAACGCGCGTCGGAGACCGTCTGACCGACGATCTCCGCGCATTTCCAACGATGTTGGAGTAACTGGTGCCCAGAAGAACACCCGCGCCATCCAGACCGTCCGCCGATGCCTTAACCAATGATGCAGGAAAGCCTGTGTTATGATTGAGTTGGGTCATTGGTAGAGGCTCTGACTATCGTGATTGAGCATGGCGAACGGTGCGGCGATGATGGGCCGGATGGGGCGTGCCCGATCTGCCGGGGTGAGATGTCGCCCGAGTTCATCGAGTGGTTGGGTGAGGCCGTGGCAGCGGCGGAAGCTCAACCGGGCAAGGCCATGACCGCCGAAGAAGCGATCGAGTGGCTGGGCACCCTGTAATCAGGCGGCTTGCGCCATCTGCTGCTTGAGCCGATGGACGGTTGCGACACCGACCTTCAGCTTCTTCGCCGTGGCGTTGAGGACTACGCCGTGGTCACCGCGCTGGCCGAAGTCGATTTTTGAGTTTTTGACCGTTTCGAAGGGGAGGAGGCATTGCACGCGTAGGACTGCGGATAGCTCGATTAGTCTCGGCCTCGGGAGCGAAGCAGCGCGATGTTGCGCGCCGCCTCTTGCTCGATTTGGGCAAGGCGGTGCTGAATCAGGCGCTCTCGCATGTCTGGCGGAAGGTGCCGGGGGTCGCTCGCAGGATATGCGGGACGGGCCAGCACCTTCCAAATCCAGATCGTGCCGTCATCGTCGATATAGTCATCGTCCATCGGGTATTTAGCCGATGGACGACGCAGACTCAGGCGGCTTTCAGTTTTCGTCTCAGGCGTTTGCGCGCTGCGTCGCGTTTTCGCCGTTCGGCTTTCCGAGCCGCTTCCTGTTCAGGCGTGCGGAAAGTCGTGGGCCGACCGCCTTTGGATTTTGGCGGGATGGCGACCGCCAACGGCACTCGGACCATCGACGCGATGATATGAGGCTGGGTGTCGAAATACGCCTTGAGATACAGTGCCTGTTCTCGGTCAAATACCCAGAGCGAGACCGGCGCGGCGCTGTCGGGATCGCGCACGCTGGTCCGCGTCGCGAACTGAAGAATGGTCTCGAACTCGACGCTGCGGGTCCAGAGCAGCGGATCGATCCCGAACAATCGCAGCAGGGAGCGCAGATTCTCACACGGCTTCGCCGCGTATATCATGGCAGCATGATGCAGCTTTCGGAACTGATTGGTTCCGGCCTGCTTCGGCTTGACGAACGCATCATCTTTGAGCGCCAGAAGTGCCTTTGGCGCGGGTTTGCCCCAATCGCCATTCTCATTGGCCGTCCAGATGGCATCCTGCGGCAATGTCGTCGCGAGATGGTCACCGATCTCACGCAGCACCGCTTGGCCTCCGCCTTGGCCGAACCAGCTTTTCGCGGAAGGCCGATCACTGAAAAAGTTGATCGTCACCGACCGGGTGGCAGGAGCGTCACCTTCCATCGGTGGGGGCGGCAGGGTTTCCCACTCGACGCGATCACCATCAATCATTGATGTGATCCTTGCGCCGATGTCCTCCGAGAACCTGTTGCCGAGCAATTCCACGCGGTCGAAGGCAGCGAGCGCCCGAAGAGAGAAGGTGCTGGCCCAACACCATTTCACCTTCTTTCCCTTCATTGCCGACCAGTTAGGCAAATTGCACATCACCTTCCGCGTGCCGTTGGGATGATCGGCCTCCAGCACTCGGGCGTGGAACAGGTCGAGATGAGAATGAGAGTCGTCGTCTCGCACATCCTTGGCCGCGAGTGCGCGGCCAGCACCGGTAGGTTCGACGGTGCTCCAGTTGCCCTCCATGGGTGTCAGGACATAGTGGCGTTGGAAGAATGCAAAATCGAGCGGGGTGTGCTTCTCTTCGAAGTCGAGGAAGCGGGGCACCTCATCGATCACGATCTGCCAGCCCGCGAAGCCGCTGAAGTCGCTGCGCAGAAGGGCCTCATGCGTGGCGATGACAATGACATGCCCATGAAGGTGGTAGTCGGCAGGAAGCTCGGCGATCCGTTTGACCACGCCGCGCCCGTCGTGGTTTCCTCCGTGGATGTGCCGGATGATCGGATTGGTTTTCGCTTTACGGGCGGCGGCTCGGAACCTCTGCTCCAACTCGGCGAAGGCATTTTTTCGCTCGATGATGAAGAGCGCTTTGCACGGAGCGGATACGATGCGCTTAATTGCCTCGCGCGTTTTTCCTGCGCCAGCGTGGGATTCGTCAACAAATACTTTCATTTCGTCCTCTATTGAATCGATAGTAGGACTTTACCAAACTCCCACTCGTCCCCGCATTATTTGATTGTCCTGTCGCGGCCCTGATCGAGTGTCCGCAAACAACTCTCTTAATATGTAGGGTTTCGTGCGGACATCTTGATCGACCTGTCTCCTATCGAGCACATCGACATGCACGCAGGCATTGGCGCGGTGCTTGATGGGGCGACGGCACGGCGCACCAGCAAGTGCCGGGGGAATGGCAAGGGCCGGGGACGCGCGCAGCGCGGCACCGCTGGATGGATGTCGATGATCAGCATGTCGGATCGGGCTTCGGACTTGCCGGTCCCGCTGGCGCGGTCCCGCCTGCGTCCTCGCGAACAGGTTCACCGGCTCGACATCTGCGATGCCAAGCCGCCTCCCTGTTCCTGTTGTAGCTCGACCAGTTCACCCTCGACCGGGAATCTGCTTCTCCCTCGACGCCACCACGCTCCCCAGATCATCGGGCACCCGCCCGACGAGAGGCGCGAGCGGACAGCCGCCTCGATAGGGTAACCCTTCACGGCACACCGGCTGAGACACGATCCGCGTCTCAGGCGGGTGTGGTTTGGATTTCCGGGACGCTCGCGCCGGTTCGCCTTAGACCCAATCGAGACAACGGACGGGAATGATGTCCTGCCGGATAGCATTCCAATAACCCGTTGTGATCCGGGCTTCCGAAAGCCCTGATTTTCCGTCGATCTGCGATGTCGATTTTGCCCGTTCGAGAACCAGTTGAAATTGGAACGGGGCACGAAGTCGTCGAGGATCAAAACTCGATCAAGACCCAGAAGGGGTGGATAGCTTTGCTTTCGAGGGCTTTTCCCGCCGTGCCCGCCCCGATCTCACCGGGCCGATGAAAACCCGATCAAATCTTGTGCCCGGTCACCGCGCCCTTTCGATGAGCCCCATCAACTGGTTGCCCGTGCCGACGATGCGGAAGGTGTCATCGACGGTCTTGCCAGTGGTGGGGTCATAGGTGCCGAGGATGCGACCGCCGAAGTCGAATGCCCGCTGCCGCCCCTGCGTCATGTCCTCGATGTGGCCGATGATGAAACCGCGCTGATCCCGAACCGCCGTGCGTGCCATAGTGCCTCCTGTCGATGAAGGCCCCACGCTCTCATGGATGGGGGAAATAATCGAACTAAATGAACTGCTTGACCCATTCCAGAACTGGAGCGAGTCATTGCGGAATGACCAAGCGTGTAGCCCTGTATCTCCGTGTCAGCACGGACTCGCAAACCGTCGAGAACCAGCGCCGGGAACTGCTCATCATCGGTGAGCGGCTCGGATGGGAGATCGTCGAAGTCCTCAGCGATGAGGGCATCTCCGGTGCCAAGGGCCGTGACAAGCGCCCCGGCTATGACCGGCTGATGACGATGGTGGCGAGGAAGGAGATCGACCTCATCGCATGCTGGTCGGTCGATCGCCTCGGGCGATCCCTCCAGCACCTCGTCACCTTCCTCGGCGAGATCAACGCGCGCGGCGTCGATCTGTATCTGCACACGCAGGGCCTCGACACCTCGACCCCGGCAGGACGCGCGATGTTCTCGATGCTGGGCGTGTTTGCGGAGCTTGAGCGCAGCATCCTGCGTCAGCGGATCATGTCTGGGCTGGCCCGATCTGAGAAGCGGTCTGGGCGACCGCCCCTTGATCCCGAGAAGGTGGAGCGGATCAAACGCTCTCTCAGCAAGGGCGTCAGCATCAACGCCACGGCGAAGAAGCTGAAGGTCGGTGTCGCAACCGTCCATCGGCTCAAGCAGCAGATGGCGCAAGCCGCCTGATTACAGGGTGCCCAGCCACTCGATCGCTTCTTCGGCGGTCATGGCCTTGCCCGGTTGAGCTTCCGCCGCTGCCACGGCCTCACCCAACCACTCGATGAACTCGGGCGACATCTCACCCCGGCAGATCGGGCACGCCCCATCCGGCCCATCATCGCCGCACCGTTCGCCATGCTCAATCACGATAGTCAGAGCCTCTACCAATGACCCAACTCAATCATAACACAGGCTTTCCTGCATCATTGGTTAAGGCATCGGCGGACGGTCTGGATGGCGCGGGTGTTCTTCTGCACCAATACTGGCTCTGGCGACGTCCAGGTAAGTCCAGTAAGCGGCTCGTTTCACAGCATTTCTTGACCGAGAATCGCCAGGCACCGTCCGGCGACCTCCGGCTAAGGGCAACAGCAGCGACCACAAATTGTTGCTCTTTTTGTTGCCCTCGGATCGACCCGGCTTTGCTGGGAAAACGACCATACTGACCTACATCCAGATCAATGCCGCCAAGCCGAGAGCGAAGGCCTGGAACCTTTCCGATTCCCAAAGCCTCTATCCTGTCATCCAGCCTAACGGCTCTAAGCTATGGCGCTTCAACTACCGCTTTCTGGACAAACAGAAGAAGCTTCTGCTGCGTCGGCCTCGGTATGATCATCGGCGCGGCTGCCGCGCTGGTCATCCCGTCTGCAGCCATGATCGTGGACCGGTGCTTGCCCTTCCGGCAATGATATTAGTGGTCGCCTTGCTGGTCGTCGCCCTGGCGGCCTGCCTGCCATGAACAATCTGCTCGGCTATTTCCTGGGCCTGGTCGCGTGGTTCGGCGCGCATCTGGAGCCATCGCTGGAAAGCGTTGCGCAACTCCTCGGCGCCAGCGCGGTAGGTTCGGTGGCCGGACGGGTTTCGCACCATCTGCCAAGGCACGTTCTGTCGCCAAGGCGATAGCCGGGATCGCGGTTCCGAACAGAAGCGGGCAGCTGCACGGCCGCTATCATTCGCCGCGACGAGCGCGGCTTGGGGACGGTTGATTTTGCGGCCACGCCCCTTCTCTTATCAACTCGACCAGTAATCGTAGGCCTGTCGGAAGCTGGCGGCGACCGGAATAATAGAGGTGAAATCCCGGTCCCATAGACGCCCATTCTTCGAGGAGCAGCACCAGCGCGCCAGCGTCGATATGTGGGCGAAGAATTGGCTCCGATCCGTAAATAATGCCGACGCCGTTGAGGCCAAGGCTGACGGCGACATGGCTGCTATCGACGGTCACGGATCCTGGGACGTTCAACGCCATGGCCTCCTCTCCACGTTCGAGTTCCCATTGATAGATCTGTTCATTCCCCAATCGGATGCCGATACAGTGGTGATCGCGCAGGTCTTCGGGCCTCGACGGTACGCCACGACGTGCGAGATAGGCGGGGGAGGCTGCGACAACCCAGCGAATATCCGGTGACAGCCTCTGCGCGATCATATCTTCGGGCACCGTATTGCCATATCGGATCCCCGCGTCGAAGCCGCTTGCGATCACGTCGACCAGGCGGTTGTTCACGCAGATATCGATGGCAACTTCGGGATAGCGCTCCACGAACAGAGGCATGACCGGCTCGATCAGCAGCGAAGCGGCGTCTTCCAGCACGTTGATCCTGATCTTGCCGGCCGGGGTATCCCGGTAGCGATCAAGATTGTCAGCGGCCGCGCTGACGCTCTCAAGCGGTTGCTCGATCGCCGCGAAAAGTTCCTCTCCGGCAGCCGTCAATGTGACGCTGCGCGTGGTCCGGTTCAAAAGTCTGACGCCGCGGCGCGCCTCCAGCCCCGCCATCGCATGGCTGAGGGCGGAGGTCGTCACGCCCATCTCCAGCGCCGCGCGCCGAAAGCTGCCGTTGCGGGCGATGGCCAGGAAATAGACGAAATCGGCAAGGTCCGAACGACTGATCTGCATGGCCTGACCTATCACTTTATTGAATGCAGTTCATCAGTTCGTTGCGCGGCAGGGCTCTTATCGACGCACCCAGGCCCATTAGATTCGATCTCATGGCAAGGGAAGGTGCGCGCTGGGAACCCTGTTTTCGATTGCCGCACAGGCGGTCTGCGTTCCGGCCGTTGCTACTCAGGAAGGAAAAAGCATGGATATTACGTACAAGGCAGACATGAAAACGGTCGATGGCCCGGAAGAATTCTTCACCGGCAAGGCGACGATCACTGGCCAGTTCCAGCGAGAGGCGCCATCGCGGGTCTCCGGCGCAATCGTCCATTTCGAGCCGGGTGCGCGAACGGCATGGCACACGCATCCCGCCGGGCAGACGCTGATCGTCACGGAAGGCGTTGGTTGGACGCAGATCGAGGACGGTCCGAAGCTGGAATTCCATGCGGGCGACATCCTGTGGTGCCCGGCGGAGCACAAGCACTGGCATGGCGCCACGCCCCATGAAGGCATGACCCACATCGCCATCCAGGAATCGGTAAACGGCACGCCGGTAACGTGGATGGAGAAGGTCACGGATGAGCAATATCTCGCTCCGTTAGGCAAGAAGTAAGCCATGCCGCACGTCATCGTGAAACTCTGGCCGGGCAAGTCCGACGCCCAGAAGCAGGAACTGTCGAACGCGATCCTAGGGGCCGTGACGGACATCCTGGACTATGCCGACGATTCCGTGTCCGTCGGGTTTGAGGAAGTTGTGCCCGACCAATGGCAGGCGCGCGTTTACGACCCGGACATCCGGGGCCGCTGGAACACGCTCACCAAGCAGCCCGGCTACGGTCCTGGCCCTGAACGCTGAATTTGACCCGGAGGACATCATGATCCTGAACGAAACATCGACCCTTTCGAACGGGGTGCTCATCCCGCGCCTCGGCTTTGGCACCTGGATGATCCCGAGCGACGACGCCGCGCGCGCCGTCCGCGAAGCGATTGGGATCGGTTATCGCCACATCGACACGGCCCAAGCGTACGGGAACGAGACGGGTGTGGGTGAAGGCGTTCGCACCAGCGGCATCGCGCGTGACCAGATCTTCGTAACGACCAAGCTCGTTGCCGAAAGCAAGAGCCACGCCGACGCTGCGGCGCGTATCGATGCCTCGCTGCAGGCTCTCGGGCTGGATCATATCGATCTCATGCTTATTCACAGCCCGCAGCCATGGGCCGATTTTCGCGAGGACGACCGTTACTTCGAAGGCAATCTCGAAGCGTGGCGTGCGCTGGAGGACGCCTATCGCGCCGGCAAGCTGCGCGCGATCGGCGTATCCAACTTCGAGCGGGTCGACATCGAAAACCTGAGCCGCAACGGCAGCTTCGCACCGATGGTGGACCAGGTGCTCGCCCATGTCGGCGATACACCGTTCGACTTGGTCGATTATGCGCAGTCGCAGGGTATCCTCGTCCAAGCCTATTCACCAGTGGCGCACGGTGCGGTGCTGAACGATGCAGGTCTCAACGAGATGGCAGGCCGCTACGGCGTGAGCGTGCCGCAGCTTTGCATCCGCTACTGCCTGCAGCTTGGGCTTTCGCCCCTGCCGAAAACGTCCAACCCGGCGCACATGCGTGAGAACGCCGCGGTCGATTTCATGATCACCGATGCCGATATGAACACGCTGCGACGCACCCGCGACCCAGACTATGGCGAGGCGAGCATGTTCCCCGTTTTCGGCAAGAAGCGCGTGGCGGAAACGACGACCGCGGAGAACTGAACCATAACCTGACCTATGATTATTCCGGAAAGGCCGCCTTCGTCACCGGCGCGGCATGGGGCTCGCCGCCGCTCGCGCCTTTGCCGCTCCGGGCCTTGCGGTCGCGCGATCCATCACCTTGTTGTGGAACGCTATCTCGGCGACTGCGCTCTGCGCTTTGAACGGCGCGTGGAGCGAGGGCATCTGGAGCAGCCTGATGGTCAGCGAGTCATCGTGCGCTTTGTCTCCGGGATTTTGGGCAAATGCCGGTTGCTGCAAGAGCGTAAGCAACGCGCGCACGAGCGCAATCTTGCAGGAACATAGTGTGATTGCTCAGGCGGGCGTCACCCTGAAGGGCAATCGGTTGAGCGGACCCTGCACCTCTGCTGCGTTATAGTGTTGGTAAAAGCAGTATAGTGCAGGTCGTCGGATATTTGGTCGCAGACTGTGATAGTATAGAATTATCGTCATCAGAGCGAGGGCGTCAGGTTGATCTGCCGCGGGGCGTTCGGAGAGATGGCAGGCCGTCATCTGAAAAAACGAATTGACCTGTCAATTTTAAGAAAGCAATCTGCTATCTATAAATAATAAGCAGGCTAATCGATTGATCGAGGCCAATATGGGGGAGGTAAGGGTAGATGCTTCTCCATATTTGAAAAAATGGCTGCAAAGCGCGTGCTCGACACCTGTTCACTCTGGAGGTTATGCAGAAGTGGGCGGTGGTCATTGATCTGCGAGATCTTGTATCACCTTTAACCGATATACATGAATATCTCGTCCCGGTGCCGGGATATTCTCTAGGGCATATTTGTCATAATTCGGCTTGCCCCTTTGCGCCTCTGTGGCGGCTTATACAATCTTCAGACCGTTTAGTACCGAATGAGGCCAAGAGCGCGACACGCGCCGAAAAGCCAAAATAAAAATAATGAATTTGGGGAGGATCAGAGGATGAATTCAGTCGACAGCACAGTCATGTCCGGTCGCCGGGCATCGCGCCGCAGTTCACGGGGTGCCGCTTCGCGCATATTGCTCTTCGCAACGACGGCCACGTTCCCGTATTTTCCTGTCCTCGCGCAATCGGCCGCCGCGCCGGTCGCTCCTGTGCAGACTGCGACGGGGCAGAATGAAGCGGTGGAGGTGGCTGGCCAGTCCACGTCCGACCCGGCCGCTGACATCGTGGTCACCGCAACGCGGATCGTGCGTGAAGGTTATCAGGCACCCACTCCGCTGTCGGTCATCGGCGCAGAGCGGCTTGCGAGCAGCGCGAACTCCAATCTCGCCCAGTTTGTGTCCACGCTTCCGGCCTTTGTCGGTAGCGGCAATACGCGGTCCGGTCTGGCCTCCGGTGGCGCCGGCACGACCGGTATCAACTCGATCAGCTTGCGCGGCCTCGGATCGAACCGGACGCTGATCCTGTTCGACGGGCACCGGACCACCCCGGCGCATCCGAATGGCGACATCGACATCAACCTCATTCCTCAGCAGCTCGTCTCGCGCGTCGATGTCGTGACGGGCGGTGCATCGGCGGTCTACGGCTCGGATGCGGTGGCGGGCGTCGTCAATTTCATCATCGACAAGAAATATACAGGGATCAAGGGCGAGGCCTCGGGCGGGATCACCACCTATGGCGACGGCAGGAATTACAAGATCGCACTCGCCGGCGGCTGGGACTTCGCCGACGGTCGTGGCCACATCCTCCTCTCTGGAGAACATGTGGACGACAAGGGTATCGACGGCCACAGCAAGCGTAAATGGACGCGGGACAATGCCCAGACGTTCATCAATCCAGCCTACACCGCGACCAACGGCCAGCCCCAATATCTGGTCCTGAACAATACGGGCTATACCAATGGCAGTCCAGGCGGCGTCATCGTGAACGGACCGCTGCGCGGCACGGCCTTCGGGCAGGGGGGCGTGCCTTTCCAGCTCGTCTATGGCGACATCGTCGGCGACGTCTACATGCGCGGCGGCGACTATGAAAAGACCGGGGTGCGCCAGTTTGCATGGATCGCGCCCAAGGAATCGCGTCAGTCGGCCTTTGGCCGCGCCGCTTATGATCTGGCCGATAATGTCACGATCTACGCGCAATATGCGTGGAACCGCACGGAGACCTTCTCCGGCATTATCCCGGCATTCCTGCTCAATACGACGGGCCCGCTGATCAGTATCGAAAACCCCTATATTCCCGATTCCGTGCGCGCGCAGATGATAGCGCGCGGCCTGACCTCGATCCGCATCGGGACGACGAACGCTGACTCGCATGTGATCGACACCCGCACCGTCCGCACGGGGCAAAGTTTCGAACTCGGCACCGAAGGCGCGTTCGATGCGCTCGGCTCCAAGTGGAAGTTCGACGTCTATGCCCAGCGTGGCCGGACTCACGCGAAGCTCACGACACCGAACAATCTTTCCCGGGCGAACTACGCGCTTGCCGTGGATGCCGTGCGCAATCCTGCCAACGGCGCGATCGTGTGCCGCTCGACTCTCACGAACCCCAACAACGGGTGCTCGCCCTATAATGTGATGGGCATCGGCGTTAACGATTTCGACGGGCCGGGACGCCGTTTCATCAGCGTCGAAAGTTTCCAGGATCTGAAACTTGAGCAGGACGTCTACGCGGCGTCTATCACCGGAGAACCTTTCTCCGCACCGGCCGGCCCGGTTTCGATCGCGCTCAGCGCCGAGCACCGGCGGAATTCCGCTGCTTCAACGGTGGATCGCGGATCGTTGGCCGCAGATCACATCCTGGGCAATTACGGCGCCATTCAGGGCGAAACGAAGGTGACTGAGGGCGCGCTCGAAACGGTGATCCCCATCTTCAAGGGGCAGCCGTGGGCAGAGAGTCTCGACTTCAACGGCGCGGTCCGTTTCACCCGTTACAGCCGGGCCGGCAGCGTCACCACCTGGAAATTGGGCCTGGTCTACACACCGATCGATGATATCAGGATCCGCGCCACCCGATCACGCGATATCCGGGCACCCAACCTGCTTGAGACCTTCTCGCCCGCCGTTACGACACGCGCGACGGTCTTCGATCCGTTCACCAATTCGTCCACGACCTTCAACCAGACGACCACCGGCAATCTGGACCTGAGGCCTGAAGTCGCGGACAACACGTCCATCGGCGCCGTGATCCAGCCTTCCTTCATCCCGGGCCTCAGTTTCTCGGCCGATCTGTGGGATATCAAGATCAAGGAGGCCATCTCGTCGATCAACCCCGCGCAGACGCTGCTGTTGTGCTTCGACGGTACGGCGCCGGAACTGTGCGCCAACATCGCCCGCACGAATGGCGTCCTTACGGCCGTTACCTCGCGCAGCATCAATTTCGCGCTGTTGCAGGCCCGTGGCATCGATTTTGAGGGGAGCTACACCATGCCGCTGAACGCGATATTCGGCAACGCGCCGGGCACGTTCTCGCTGCACGGCAACGCGACGATCTACCTCAAGCAATATGTCAATTCGCGTGTGTCGGCCCCCGCCGACTTCGTCGGCGAGAATGGCGCGGGCAATCCGCCGAAATGGCGTGGCACAGCAACGGCGACATATCGCGTGCAGCCGTTCGTCACCTCCTTGACGGTCCGCGCCTTCCCTGGGGGCACGATCAACAACATCGCGATTGCCTGCACCTCGAATTGCCCCACCAGTACGACGGCCCGGCCGACCTACAGCCAGAATCACCTGCCAGGGCGCGCCTATCTCGACGCTGCCTTCAGTTACGATATCGGCTTGGGCGGAAAACGCGGTGGGACGCTTTTCCTCAACATTCGCAACCTACTCAACAGCGCACCCGGTGCGCCGCGCGTATCCGGCAACGCCCTGCAGAACGGCGCCAACAGCCTGCTATATGATGTCGACGGACGCACCTTCCGCGCCGGTTTCCGCTTCAACCTGTGAAGATGTACCGGAAGCCAAGGGCGGCCAGAATGCGGGCATTCCAATGCGCGGTTCCTGTGATGGGCTGCTGTCCTGTCGACGCGGCTTTTGCGATGACGCCGGGCCAGGAACCGGCGCAGGTCGAGGAATGGCGCACGGTGACGGCCGTCCGGCGATGGGGCAGCAGCCCGATTGCCGCGATGTTCAAATGCGTTCCGGGCGCGATGCCGGAAAACGCGCCAGGCAGTCTCCCCAAGGCCGCCTATGCTGCGGTGATCGCATATTTGATGCGAGAGGGCGGTTATCCGGTGGTGTCTGGCGAACTGCCCGGTCGACGAAGCGTCGCTTGAAAAGCCGCATTTTTGGCCATGATGGCGTTGGAAGTCGAGATGGCGGTAAATAATCATAAGTAGTGCGGAATTTGTAATTCCAAATATGGTTCGGTGAAAATCATTAAAACTACGACAATGTGAAATGGAGAGAAAGTCTATGCGTGCACCTATACTGCTTTCATCTCTCTCCATGATGGCTTTCCTGTCGTTGGCACCGAGCAACCTGTCGGCGCAGGCGCCGGACAAGGAATCCGTCAAGGTCTGCGCGCAGGAAGGCGACCTGACCGTGCTGTGCAGCGACAGGCGTTGGGAGGATTTGGCCCAAATCCCCGGCACCGAATGGGCGCTCGCAACCTCGATCGATGGTGGAGGGCTGCATCTGCTCAACACGAAGGATAAGACCGATACTCCGCTTTTTCCGGCGCAGACGGCACGGCTCCGGCCCGATGTGTCGACCTATGGCACCTGCGCCCACCCGCCGACACTGGATGGACCGCTGCCGCTAACCGGCCTCGCAGTGCGTCCATCGAAAACGCGCGGCCTCTACACGGTCTATGCGGTACGGGCCAATAGATACACGCCGAACACGGGACCCGACCGCATCGGTATGGAGGTGTTCGAACTCGACCTGCGCGGGGCGGCGGCGAGCTGGCTCGGGTGCATTCTTCCGCCCGATGTTGGTGTCGGCCTGAACTCGATCGCGCCTTTGTCGAACGGGGGCTTTCTCGCTACCAATTTCAATGGTGGACAGGGCGTCACGCGCGAGAAGGTGCTCGCCGGCCAGCATCTCGGTGAGATCTGGGAATGGCAGCCGCGAAAAGGGTGGACCAAGCTTCCCGGAACCGAAATTGCCGGTCCCAACGGGATCGTCGCTTCACGTGACGGCAAGGACATATATGTCTCCGCTTGGGGTGCCCGCCAGCTTGTGCATTTTGACCGGCGCGTGGTTCCTGCCAGGAGAACCGTCGCTCAGCTCGATTATCGGATCGACAATTTGCACTGGAGCGCGGACGGCAAAATCATCGGGGCTGCCCAGTTTGATGATGTGGCAGGTGGCGTCGTCGAGATAGATCCCAAGTCTTTGCAGGCAAGATTTCTGCTGCGCCGACAGAACAACGATGCGTATCGGCATTTCACCGGAGCCATAAGGGTCGGCGGCGAGATTTTTACCGGATCGTCCCGAAGCCCGGGCCTGGGCATCATCAAGCCCGGCGGGTGGAAACCTTGAGTGTGTCGCCGGGTTTGCGCACATGTGCTGAATAGCCCTGTCTCTGGAAGCGTCGTCCCGTTCTGCGGCGCCTCCAGCGCAATCAGTTGAAAGCGCGGAAAGCGAAGAAACAAGTTTTGTCCGGGAGCTTCTGAAGCCTGTCGATTTTCGCTACACAGCTGTCCAGAAACGGCTTGGAGGCAGTAATCATCGCCCGCTTCTTTCTCTGTTGCCTGAACCTTTCATTCCTCTTCGCGGCCGGTTGCCTGCCCGTCGCGGCCCAGACCATGCCGGACGATTGGCGGTCAGTCGCGGGATGGCGAAAGACGGCAAACAGGGCAGAGGCGCTTCTCGATCTTCCTCTGGCCCGGCGCGATCATGTCACGATCGACCAGTGGGAAGACCTTCGCCTGGACCTGACCGTCCAGCGCGAGGAGGCGCTGCTCCTGACCCAGCGAGGCACGCTCAAGGGCCGGATCGCCAGAGCGCAATTGGCCCAGCTCGACACGGCCACGCCCAAGGGGCAGAGCGAATTTGCATGGGTCAAGCAAAAGCGCGGTGAACTGAACGACCAGGTCTCTTTGGAAGAAGGCCCGGCGATCGCGGCCCGCGACATCGAGGCGCGCGACGGCGCACTGATCCGGGAAATCGACCAGATCCTGCGTCAGAAGCGGCGCCAGAAGCTGTTCTCGCACGACCATCCGTTCCTCAGTGCGAACACATGGGGCGCCGCCATAAGCGACATGCGCTCCGGCCGGGTCAGCCTTGCCCCGCAGGCGACGTTCCGCCAGCCGCATCCAGACCTTGTCGGCGTGCCGTTGCCGGTGCGACTCGTCCTGGTCGTCGCGATCGCAATGGCCGCCGGCTGGATGGCTGCATGGTGCCGCCGCGCACTGCGTGCGGCCATAGATCGACGGAGCACGCCTGCGGGCTCGCCGCGCAGCCGCCTGGGGCTGGCGTTCGCGCGTGACCTGCTGGACATCGCGATCCCGGCCGCCGTACTGCTGATCGTGCTGGCCAGCGTTACCCTGCTTACGGCGGACCTGCCGTTCATGGCGTCCTTCAGTGGCGAGATCATCGCTGCCGGCCTGACCGTCATCTTTGCGCGTTGGCTGGGTCAAAGCATCTTCAGTCCCGCATTCCCTCCGGCCCAGCTGGTGCGGATCCCGAATGGTGGAAGTGAAGCCGCCATCAGGATCATGACCATGCTCGGCATTGCCTTGGCGGCGGATCAACTGGCCGAATATGTCGATCAGCAACCGGGTAACTCTTCGGCAATCGGCGCGCTTGTTTCGTTCCTGATTGTCTTCGCTGCCGGCTTCCTGACGTGGCGACTTGCCCGCATTCTCAACGGCGCGACCGGGGCCAGGAGCGCAGCTGACGAAAGCATCGCGCACGGTCACAAGGCAAGCCGCGCGACGGACATGGTCCTACCTTCCGCCCGGATCATGACCTTCGCAGCCGCGTTAGGCGTGCTGGCCGCGCTCGCGGGCTATATCGCCCTGGCACGCTATCTGCTGACATCGACGCTCATGTCTTTCGCAGCCATCTGCACCGCGCTGTTTCTCTATCGTTCGCTGACGGAGGCGAGCGAGCTTCTGTTCCACAAGCGGGAAAGCACCGGGTCGCGCTATCTCCAGCTGCTGCCGCTCGCCTTCGGCTTTTGCCTGTTCCTTCTTACCCTCCCCATCGTCGCGGTGATGTGGGGCGTGAGCGCCGAGAATATCTTCGATTGGATATTGGCGCTGAAGAACGGCGTGGCGGTCGGCCAGATCCGCGTGTCGTTCGGTAGCGTGATGACGTTCGTGCTGGTGTTCCTGCTCGGCTACGCGCTGACGCGCTGGTTACAGCGGGTGCTGCATTATGCCGTGCTGGACCGGTTGCGCATAGAGGCCGGCGCCAGGGCTGCTGTGCTTACGGGGTTCGGCTATTTCGGGCTCACGCTCTCGGCGATGGTCGCCATCACCGCCGCCGGCCTGGACCTGTCGAGCCTTGCCTTCATCGCCGGCGCGCTCTCGGTCGGCGTCGGCTTCGGGTTGCAATCGGTCGTCGCCAATTTCGTGAGCGGCATCATCCTGCTGATCGAACGCCCCATCAAGATCGGCGACTGGATCGAGGTCGGCAGTTATTCGGGCCACGTCCGCAAGATCGCGTTTCGCTCCACGCATATCGAGACGTTCGACCGCCACGAAGTCATCGTCCCCAACACCGAGCTGATTTCGGGCAGCGTAACCAACCTGACCTATGGTGGCAGCCTGGGCCGCATCACATTGCCGGTCGGCATCGGCTATGGCAGCGACGTCGAGATGGCGCGCAAAGTCCTGCTGGACGTGCTCACAGGCAATCCCCGCGTCCTGGACGACCCGGCTCCCGCCGTTGTTCTGGATAGCCTTGGCGACAGCGCGATCAACCTCAAGGCCCTCTGCTTCGTTGGCAACGTGAACCAGCGCCAGGCGGTACGATCGGACCTCTATTTCGCAATTCTACGGGCGTTGGACGAAGCGGGCATCGGTATTCCCTTTCCTCAGCGTGAAATCTGGCTGCGGGCCGATGGTACCGATGCGGGGCGCGCTTCCCAGGGGGACGGAGCGGCGCAGAGGTCGTGACATAGCCGAGGGCATCGCGATCGGTCGGTCATGCTGGATGCCGCCCTTGCAGGCTTTTCAAAACAGGGACGTCTCCCTTCTTCTCATCAAAACGAAAAAGGCGAAGCTGTATCGCGAACGTCAGCGGGACGATGTCAGCCTGACCTGCCGATGATCCGCAGGCTCAGAAACCGTCGGGCGTCATGGCCATTACGTCGATGAAGCGGCCTCGTGCATCGAAGCGGCATCGGAACCGCTTGATCCCGTCGCGGCCCTGGTCAGCGGTGCCGTCGATCATGATGCCGGTGGCGTTCGCAATGGCGGGCCTGGTCCGGATATAATTGGGGGGCACGCCATATCGCTGTGACGCCTCGCCACGGCAATAGGCCGGCCTGTTGCCCGCGGATATGGGTGGTCCAGAGCCAATCGGTCCGGGACCGGCTCCGACATTGCCGGGCCGGGCATTGACGCCAACCGACAGGCTGTACGTCGCCCGCTCGCCCCGCCTTGCGGCATTGCGCATCAGGTACACGCGAATGCGATAGTCGCCACTATCCTTCAGTCGTCCATCGAAACGGCTACCCGCGATAGAGCCGTTGAAGATCGCCTCCTCTGATCGTGGCGGCAGGACATTGAAATAGGACGACATATTGCTCGTCTTCAACGAGACGGACATCGCCTGGCCAGCGCGGGCGCCGACGATGTAATCGATGGTGTCGTACCCCTTGATGGAGCCACGAATGGTCGCCGAGCTGGCGCCTCTCGCAAAATGGACGCGTTCCGCCCTGATCGGCGATTGTGCGGTTGCCGGCATCGCCGCGATCGTGACGGCGAAAGCGACGACCAATCCATGCTTCCAACTCATGGGCATTCTCCCCAAAGCGCTGCGGGCCCGGCGTGCCGGGCCTGCATGATGGTCAAAAGCGGCGGTGATCGTCGCCGTCGATAAGGTCGCAGGTTCCATTGAATGCATAAGGATCGAGCCCCCGGATGCTGATCTGCCCGCTCCGGCGATTGATGGTGACGCTCGGCTTGTTCATGCCGTTGAGCCGGTATTTCGCCCGGATGACGTCGGGGCCCATATCGACGTCGTAAAGATCCCACCAGCCATCGTTGCCACGGCTGTTGATTGGCGGGACGAGCTTCTTGGGAAGGCGGATATGGCCGCCGCCGGGCCAGAACTGTACCGAAACCGACGCGTCGAACTGCTGCCCGGTCATCTCGGTGCGATTGCCGTAGTCGTAGCGCTTCGTCCGGCTGTTCCACGAATATCCGTAGGTGGTGGCGAAGCCCGGCCGCTGTCCGTCGCCGAAGCATACGAGCCCGAGGTCGACATTCTGGCCATCGACCTGATAACGGTCCTGTCCACGGTCGCGGTCTTCCACATAGCTGGGAGACTGGCGCCGATTGGAGGATGAACTTCCATAGCCATAGCCCTGGGTGGGACGGTAGCTGCTGCCTTCGTTGGACCCGCGGCGCTCTTCGCGCTGGCCGCAGTCCGGGGCAGGCGAGGATGTGATCGAATCGTATCGACCGTCCATCGTCGCCACGGTGACGCACTGCCGGCTGGAGCCGTTCCACCAGTAGGCGTAGCTGCGGTCGTCGCCTTTCTCGGTTTTGATGAACGTATAGCCGCGCGTTCGCATCTGGGTTTCGGCGCCCGCCGCCCGCGCGCCCACCAGATCATTCAGTGCGGAAGGCGTTTGCGCCTGCGCCGCCCCGACCGTGGCGGCAAGCGCGATAACCGAAGCTGGAATGATGTCCCTGATCATTTTCGTCACCTTCTCACGGTTGGTTTTCCTGTTAAAACATTATCCGCTTAAACGCTCCATTTCATGGCAGTGCCATGACAGCATCCATCCATGATCGTGATCCGCCCGCGGCGGCTATGGTCGCCTAAATCCGCTTTTGTGATCAGGCTGCTGGCGCCCGGCCCCAATTGCGCGCGAACAACTTCGCAGTGATGTTCGCGGCCGGCGAAGCCCAGAGGAGGCCTCCGGCTCCCAGGGTCAGCATGGCAATGCGACGCAAGGTTTGGTCCGCAGGCACCATTGCGCTCCGGGCGATCCATGAGCGTGCGGAAGGCTGGTTTTGGCCGTGTCATGCCGATGCCAGGCGCCGTTCATGGCGCAGGACCGCGATGACGGCGATGAAAGCAGCAATGTAGGTGCCGAACTGAAATAGCGGAGACAGCAGCGGCGACTGTCCTGCCGCCTGCGCGCTGAACGAGCTGAAGTCCCAGGCGCCATGCATGACCATCGCCAACCAGATGCTGCCGCTGATCCGGCGGACCACATAGAAGGCCCCGCCCATGAGCGACGCGAACACGCATTGGATCAAGCCGGCCACGAGGGGTATTCCGAACAGGGCATTGGGGATGTGCATTGCCCCGAACAGAAACGACGCCCAGAAACACACCCGCAGCTCGTTCGAGGTCGAACCGCGCATGCCCGTGATAAGTACGCCGCGCGCGAGAAGCTCTTCGTTGAATCCGACCAGGACGCCGGCAACGGCCAGCATCGCCAGATGTGATGGAGGGAAGGTCGGCCAGTTCGCGGCGGCACCGTTCACCACGATCATGCCGATCATGCCAGCCAGCACCAGCGGGAGGGCCCATGTAGGTCGGCCGCGCCGCTCCTCTTTCAACGCTGGTCCCCACCAGCCGAGCCAAGTGACCGCCGTTGCCATGAATATGGCGCCGAGACCCAGGGGAAGGAGAAGGCTTTTGAAGGCGACGGCTTCGGAGACCATGTCGGTATATCGCGCGCCGACTGATCCCCAGGTCGCGAAGATGATGGCATTGTAAAACAGGTAGACGCAAGCAGCGGCTCGCCAGTTCGGCTTCACGCGCACACGCCTATTTCATCCAGACCAGGTGGGTCGCCTTGCCGCTGGCACGTTCCTGGATGGCAGCCTGACAGAATGCCTGATGATCGTTCGCAGAAATGGCGATCTGGGCGCCGATGGCCATACCCATTGTCACGGTCGCCTTGCGTTCGATGTCGGCGCGCTGCCGAGCATCCAGGCTGCGCGGCTTCCCGTTTGAATCATCATAGATGAGGTCGAACTCCGTAGAGAACGCCTTGGGATCTATCTCGAAACCCGAGCAGGTCGATGCCACGGCCTGCTGATGGCCAAGCGCGTGCAGCATCGCGATATGGCCCTCGTCGAAGGCGCCGTGGAGCATCGAGCGGATCGCGTCGGTCGCGGCGAGGTCCATCTTGATGCTGTCGGGCGCCGTCGCCGATGCGTCCATCTGTGCCGAAACGGGCGTTGCGATTGCGAGCGCGGCGACGAGCCAGAGATGACGAATGACCATGATCAATATCCCCTGCGATGAGGATCGTAGCCGAACTGGCTATCGGTCCATTCGTAGGAGAACTGACCGCGGACGAAGCAGCGGCGCTCGCCCGGATAGCAATTGACGTCCCGCGCGGGCGAGAACGCATCTCGCCCATAGCTGTCGCCATATCCATATCGGTAGGTGTCGCGCCGTTCCTGGGCATCTCGTTTTTTCTTTGCTGAAATGGCGGCGGCGATCCCAACCAGCCCAATGGCCAGCGCTGCGCCGGCGACAGCATCACCATCATGATCCCGGTCATGATGGTGATGATCGCGATGCCAGTCATCATGACGTCTGGCATAGGCTGGCGATGGAAGAAGAAGAGCGGCGACCATGGCCGCGCCGATGACCCTGGAATTTAGCATGACTGCCGATTCCCACTGTTGAGTCGCGAATAAGCCACAAATCTGGATTGCCGAAAAGAAAATTCTCGAATGGGATTTGTGAAAGGCGTGCCAACCAGCGCCTAAAGGCAGTCACAATAATTGATGACGTGCTTTCGTCTCTGGTCCCGCAACATCAAAAAGACGATGGCCAGCCGCGTATTACCTGCCCCTTATCGCCTGCAAACTATACGTCCATATCTTCAAATCTGCGCCTGGCAGGAAGCCGTTGGCCAAGGCATGCGCCGTAGGCCGTCCAGAAGAAAAGGGCACCTCACCGCGAACGGCCCAAAACGGCAATGGGGAAGGCCATTGCCGAGAGATGGCGGCGGATGTCAGGCCCCGTTCAGTTCGACAGCAAGGCGTGTGCAGCCGGGAATGGTGTCGGGCAAAGCCATGGCCATGACACAGTCCGAGAGCGAGGGGTCTTCCAGCGGTCCGATCAGATCGATCAGTTCGTCCACGGAAATATTGCCCTGTTTCAGACATCGTATTGCCGCCGCATGCCACAGCGTCGTCGGACAATTCACCTCCAGCTGAAGAGTAAAATGAAACTTGGCACTGGATGCTTGCATATCATCATCCTTGGCCGGCTTCTCGGGGTTTGGGATCCTGCTCATTCTATCTTTCTAGCGCTGTTGCAACCTGCCCGTTGCTCTCCCGATATCTATTTGGTTAATTTGATTTAATTTGGCGCCGGCCGTGTCGTCTGTCGGCAAGGGCGTCAACTAGGGGGTATCCCTTACTCGGCATGGCTGGCGAGGGGAGGCTGCGTCCTGGCGAGGCCATTTTATAAAACGGCCTTGGGAAAAAATATCATTTATTTCAAGTGGCTTATCTTCGATTTTCTGCATGAACCTCCACGGGCTGGAGTTCATGCTCTCTCTATGCGGCGGACCATGGACATTTTGCTATTTTAGGCGGATGGTCACACCGCGCCCGCGGATCAAGGCCGGAAACAATGGCTCGCGCCCGTTTCCCTGTTCGCAATGGCGAACGGCGATCATGTCGCTTGAGCCGCTGGGGGGCGGGGGGCCTCCGAAGATCAGCATGGCTATTTACGCTGGCCGGGGATCCGCGCCAATGAACGCGCAGGGCGGGCCGTTGCGCATGCGGTCGACAGGGAACCCGGAACAGAAGGCCGCCACGCAACTGCGACGGATTTTCCCATATGTGTGGCTGAGCGCGGTAGCTGACCTTCGGTAACGCACTGGCCGGACCGCCGCAGTCATGCAAAATCCCTGTCTCATCGCGGGCAGAGGTTTCATGCAACACGAAACCCCTCTAGGGGGGAGGGCATGTCCGGCGATCCGCTTGTCCTGCTTCACGATATTTTCGGCTTTCCTGCCTTTCGCGGCGTACAGGCGCAGGTGGTGGATCGCGTGCTCGCTGGGCGGCCGACTCTGGCGATCATGCCCACCGGTGCGGGCAAGTCGCTCTGCTATCAGCTGCCGGCGGTCGCGCTGGACGGGTGCTGCGTGGTCGTCTCGCCGCTGATCGCGCTGATGCACGACCAATTGCGTGCGGCGCAGGCGGTCGGCATCCGCGCGGCGAGCCTGACATCGGTGGATGCCGACTGGCGCGAGACGCAGGACCGGCTGCGCAGCGGCGATCTCGACCTGCTCTATGTCGCGCCGGAACGCGCGACCAACGAGGGTTTCCTCGCGCTGCTCCGCTCCGCCCGCATCGCGCTGTTCGCGATCGACGAGGCGCATTGCGTCAGCGAATGGGGGCATGATTTCCGCCCCGACTACCGCCTGCTCCGCCCGCTGCTGGATGAGTTCCCCGATGTCCCGCGCCTTGCGCTGACGGCAACGGCGGACGCGCATACCCGCGCCGACATCCTGCGCCAGCTCGGCATTCCCGATGATGGGCTCGTCATCTCCGGCTTCGACCGGCCCAATATCCGCTACACCGTGCGCCCGCGCGACGGGCTGACCCGGCAGTTGCAGGATATCGTCGCGGCGGAGCCCGGCCCCGGCATCATCTATGCCCAGACGCGTGCCGCGACCGAGAAGATCGCCGCCACCCTCGGCCTCGCCGGGCGCGAGGTGCGCGCCTATCATGCCGGGCTCGACCCCGATGTACGCCGCGCCAACCAAGCCGCCTTCATCGCCAGCGAGGACATGGTGATGGTGGCGACGGTCGCCTTCGGCATGGGCATCGACAAGCCGGACGTGCGCTTCGTCGCCCATGCCGGTCTGCCCAAATCCATCGAGGGCTATTATCAGGAAAGCGGCCGTGCGGGGCGCGATGGCGAACCGGCGCGGGCGACTTTGTTCTGGGGCGCGGAGGATTTCGCTCGCGCCCGCCAGCGCATCGCCGAGATCGAGGCGGCGCGGCAGCAGGGCGAGCGCACGCGCATCGCGGCGCTGGGCGGGCTGGTCGAGACGGCGGGATGTCGCCGCGCCGTGCTGCTGCGCCATTTCGGCGAGCAGCCCGAGGCCAGCTGCGGCAATTGCGACAATTGCCTGAGCCCGCCCGCCGGCGTCGACGCGACCGAGGTGGCGCGCAAATATCTCTCCGCCGTCTACCGCACCGGGCAGACATTCGGCGCGGGCCATGTGGAGGCGGTGCTGACGGGCGCCGCCAATGAGAAGGTGACGCAGCGCGGGCATGACCGGCTGTCCGTGTTCGGCATCGTCGACCGCGAGGACGCCGCGCTGTTGCGGCCGGTGCAGCGCGCGCTGCTGGTGCGCGACGCACTGGAGCTGACCGAACATGGCGGCATGGCGCTGGGGCCGGAGGCGCGGCCGATATTGCGCGGCGAGGAAAGCGTCAGCCTGATCCTGCCACCACGGCGCGAGAAGCGTACCCGGCGGGCGAGCGGCATGGGCGCCGATGCCAATCCGATCGACGACCCGCTGTTCGACGCGCTGCGCGCCTGCCGCCGTGATCTGGCGAAGGAGGCCGGCGTGCCGCCCTATGTCATCTTCCATGACAGCACCCTGCGCGAAATGGCCGAGCGTCGCCCGACCAGCATGGCGGCGCTGGGCAATGTCAGCGGCGTGGGTACGCGGAAGCTCGAATCCTGGGGCGAGGCCTTTCTGCAGGTTATCCGCGATCATGGCTGAAGCAGGGTTGGAGAGTTGCGCCTTTCCCGGCGTTGACCGATAAGCGCCCCGACCGGGCGTCGTGACTGGACGCCGAAAAAATGGAGAAGACCATGTTTCGCTCGCTGACCGACCAGATCCTGGTCTCGCCGCAGATCGCGCTCGCCGATGTCGAGGCGGCGAAGGCGCTGGGCGTGACGATGATCATCAACAACCGCCCGGAAGGCGAAGAGCCGGGGCAGACGCCGGGCGACGCGATCGAAGCGGCGGCGCAGGCGGCGGGCATTGCCTATGCCGCCGTGCCCGTGACCCATGCCGGCTTCGCGCCTTGGCAGCTGGACGGCATGGCGCAGGCGCTTGACCAGGCAGGGGAGGGCAAGATCCTCGCCTATTGCCGTTCGGGCACGCGCAGCACGCTGCTCTGGGCGCTGACCCGCGCACGCGCCGGCGATGATGTCGAGGCGATTTCGGCGCAGGCCGCGCAGGCGGGCTATGATGTCGGCCCGGTTCGGCAGATCATGGATGCGCTCGCCGCGGGCGACTGAAGGCCGGCCGGGGGAAGGCCAGGCGGGATCGCTATTCGGCTTTCGCCAGTGCCTTCCGTGCAGCGGTCATGATCCTGTCGGATAGTGCGTCATCGTTCACGGCGCGGGCGATCGTCATCGCTCCGACCATTTGCGACAGCACGGCCAAGGCGCGATCTGCGTCGCTCTCCGGCGGCGATTGCGCGATGATGTCGGCGAGGTTCAGCAGGCCTTGGCGAAAGGCGGCCGCGACATCGCCGCCGCGCCGGGCGGCATCGGCGGCCAGCGCGACCAGTGCGCAGCCCGTTTCCGGCATGTCGCGATTGCGCGCTGATAGATAGTCGGTCGCCAGCGCCGTTACCGCATCATCTGGATGAGCGTCGGCGATCCGTGTCCAGCGCGTAGCGCTTGCGTCCAGCGCCCGCCTGCAGGCTTCTGCGGCGAGCATCTCCTTCGATCCGAACTGGCCGTAAAAGCCGCCATGAGTCAGGCCGCTTTCCCGCATGATCTCACCAATGCCGACGCCCTCCACCCCATGAGTACGAAACAGCCGTGACGCGACGTCCACCACCGTTTCGCGATTCCGTGCGGCCTGCTCCCGCGTTACCTTCATGCCACTTCACTCCAACCGGTCTTGACCAGTTATATGATATGCATCATTTAACTGCAATCCCTGTCGGTGGAGATGAATGCCGTGCTGTCCAATGCGCTTGCCAGATATCTTGCGGATTGCGACCGCCATTATGGCTTCGTCGTCCTGGCTGTCACCTTTCTCACCATGCTCACAGTGGCGGGCACGGTGGGGGCACCGGGCGTATTCATCGTGCCGCTGCAAAGGGAGTTCGGGTGGAGCGCGTCGGACATCTCCGGGGCGCTGGCCATTCGTTTCCTGCTGTTCGGCATGATGGGGCCGTTCGCCGCGGCATTCATGAACCGCTTTGGTCTCCGCCGGATGATGCTGATCTCGCTCGCGATCGTGATCGGTGGCATGCTGCTGTCTCTCGGCATGAGCCGGCTGTGGCAGCTGTTCATGCTCTGGGGCGTGGTCATCGGCCTTGGTACGGGGCTGACTGCGATGGTGCTGGGCGCGACCGTCGCGACCCGGTGGTTTTCCTCGAGGCGCGGTTTGGTCATGGGGCTACTCGCGGCGAGCACCGCTACGGGGCAACTCGTCTTCCTGCCACTGCTCGCGCGCCTGACGAGCGATCATGGCTGGCGCATTGCCATGGGCCTTGTGATCGGCGCCGTCGCTCTTGCGGCAACTCTGGTGCTGCTACTGATGCGCGACCGGCCGTCCGATCTTGGCCTTGCGCCCTATGGCGATACGCAGATCGCGCCAGCGCCTGCCCAGCCCGCCGGTCTCGGCACGCTGCTCGTCCTGCCGCTTGTCACCTTGCGCGACGCCGCGCGCACCCACACCTTCTGGGTGCTGTTCTTCAGCTTCTACATTTGCGGCGCCAGCACCAACGGCCTGGTCCAAACCCATTTCATCGCGCTGTGTGGAGACTATGGCCTTGCTGCGGTAGGCGCGGCGTCGATGCTGGCGATGATGGGGCTGTTCGACTTCGCCGGCACGCTGGGGTCGGGCTGGCTGTCCGATCGTTTGGACAATCGCTGGCTGCTCTTCTGGTATTACGGCCTGCGCGGCGCTTCGCTGCTCTATCTGCCCTATAGCGATTTCTCGCTCTACAGCCTGTCGATTTTTGCCATGTTCTATGGCCTCGACTGGGTCGCGACGGTGCCGCCTACGGTCAGGCTGACGGCACAGCGCTTCGGGAGCGAGCGTTCCAACATCGTCTTCGGCTGGATCTTCGCCGGGCATCAGATCGGCGCGGCCTCCGCGGCTTTCGGCGGAGGCGTGTCGCGCACCCTGTGGCAAAGCTACATGCCTGCCTTCATTGCCGCCGGCGTTCTTTGCCTGATCGGCGCGGTCATGGTGCTGACGATCTCGAGAAAGGGCGACACCGGCGGGGTGGTGCCTGTGGCGGCCTGATCCCGCACGCAGCCGGGACTTTTCTCCCATTTGCATGGACGCGATTCCGGCGCGGCTGCGTCGCCCTACCGATGGGCGTATCTCGCCTTCCCCTGCCAAAAAATAGGGCCGGTACTTTCGTACCGGCCCAGGCATGTTCGCAGGAGGAACATCGTGTGGCGGGCGGGCCGTGTCTTTGCGGCCCGCCCTGCCGAATTACATGTTGTAGGCGCGCTCGCCGTGGCTGGAGAGGTCGAGACCTTCCTGCTCGGCTTCCGGCGTCGGACGAAGACCAAGCGTCTTGTCGATGACGAAGAACAGGATCGCGCTACCGACACCCGACCAGACCAGCGTGAGCAGTACGGCCTTGATCTGGGTGATCACCTGGGCGCCCATGTCATAGGTGCCAACTGCCGCCGGGAAGACGGTGTAGTCGAAGAAGCCCTGTCCGCCGAGCGCCGGATCAGCGACGATGCCGGTGGCGATGGCGCCGACGATGCCGCCGATGCAGTGGACGCCGAAGACGTCCAGGCTGTCGTCATAGCCCAGCTTGCCCTTCACGAAGGCGACGAAGAAGTAGCAGACGGGCGAAACGACCAGGCCGAGGACGATCGAGGTCATCGGTGCGCCAAGGCCAGCGGCCGGGGTGATCGCGACGAGGCCGGCGACCGCGCCGGTGACGGCGCCCAGCAGCGATGCCTTGCCATGGTGGATCTGCTCGATCAGTGCCCAGCTTACGGCAGCCGCGCAGGTCGCGACCATCGTGTTGATGAAGGCGACGCCGGTGACGGCATTGGCTTCCAGGTTGGAACCGGCGTTGAAGCCGAACCAGCCGACCCACAGCAGCGAAGCGCCGATCATCGTCATGGTCAGCGAGTGGGGTGCCATCGGCTCCTTGGGATAGCCGATACGCTTGCCGATGATGAGGCAGCCGACCAGGCCCGCGATGCCGGCGTTGATGTGCACCACGGTGCCGCCTGCGAAGTCGAGAGCGCCCATGCCCCAGAGGAAGCCCGTGTCGGTCGGAGCGTCAGCCAGGAAGTCCGGGCCGGCCCAGTACCATACCATGTGAGCGATCGGGAAATAGATCACCGTCAGCCAGATCACCACGAACACGATCAGCGACGAGAACTTCACGCGCTCGGCAAAGGCACCGACGATCAGCGCAGGCGTGATCATGGCGAAGGTCATCTGGAAGACGACGAAGACCAGCTCGGGCAGATAGACGTTGTTGCTGAACGTCGCTGCGTAGGTGGTCGCGTCGACCCCCATCAGGAAGATCTTGGAGAAATTGCCGATGAAGGGCGAGTTGCTGGTGAATGCCAGCGAATAGCCCCAGCTGACCCATACCAGGCCGGCGACGGCGACGATCATGAAGACCTGCATCAGCACCGAGAGCATGTTCTTCGTGCGGACGAGGCCGCCATAGAACAGCGCCAGGCCAGGGATGGACATCATCAATACGAGTGCTGCGGAAACCAGCATCCAGGCGACATCGCCCTTGTTGACCATGCCGGCCATGGCGGCGGCATCCGGCGCCTTGATCGGCCCGGCGGCAAGCGCCGGCGAAGCGACGAGCAGGGTGGCTACGGCCGCCCCCATCGCGCCCCAAATTTTCTTGGAAAGCGTCATCATTCCCCCCTTCTTAGAGCGCGGTTTCGCCGGTTTCGCCGGTACGGATGCGCACGGCCTGACCTACATCGAGAACGAAGATCTTGCCGTCGCCGATGGCGCCGCTGTTGGCGGCCTGCTGCGTGGCCTCGACAACACGGGGTGCCAGATCGTCGTCGCAGACGACCTCGATCTTGATCTTCGGAACCATGTTGGTGGAATATTCGGCGCCGCGGTAGATTTCGGTCTGCCCCTTCTGGCGTCCGAAGCCCTTCACCTCGCTGACCGTCATTCCTGCGATCCCCAGCGAGGACAGCGCCTCGCGGACATCGTCAAGCTTGAACGGCTTGATG
This sequence comes from Sphingobium arseniciresistens, assembly GCA_029167225.1. GTDB lineage: Bacteria > Pseudomonadota > Alphaproteobacteria > Sphingomonadales > Sphingomonadaceae > Sphingobium > Sphingobium arseniciresistens. Next base: position 422,452 of record JARFNK010000001.1, on the reverse strand, counting down.
ATAGCCATGACTAGTTTCATGTCGCTCCCCTGTTGCTGGTGTGCGACGTAGAGAGTAGCAAGAGCCGTGCCAAAGTTTAATCGAAGGTTAAAGCGGCATTTTCGTGACAGGAAGAGGCGTTGCGTGCCGAAAATTTGTGCAACGGCAGCCCATCGCTCAAAAAATAGGCATAATCCTGCGTTGATCGTCGGTCAGATGACGCTTTCCTGCAGTAGCGCTGAAAGCCTCACCATTGGGCGCCGAGGCGGGCAGCCTCTTCTTCCTCAGGTGCGGTCGTGCGGCCAAGCATGGCGTCGCGGTGCGGAAAGCGACCGAAGCGCGCGATGACGTCGTGATGCTTTCTGGCGAAGGCCAGTGCCTCCGTATCGTCCAGCCCTTCGAACAGGGTCAAAGAGAGCTGCTGGTCCTCCAGCGCTTCGCTGTGCTGGAAGGGCATGTAGAAGAACATGCGGCCCGCACCGCCGATCTGCACGTCATAGCCCTTGGCCACTGCGCCGCGCGCGATATCCCGCGCCAGCGGATCGGTTTCGAACGCACGCGCTTCATGGCGGAACATGTTACGTGGCATCTGGTCGAACAGGATGACCGCGGCAAGCGCCTCATCCGCGCGCTGCAGAAACATATCGGACGGCTCCACGCGCAAGTCATGCCATGAGGCAGAGAAGCGCGCCATGCAGGTCGCGTCGATCCGGTCCGACTTCGTCCACCACCCGCTCTCACCCAGTTCCTTGAACCAGAAATCCAGGATCCGGCGCGCCCAGTGCGCGGTCACATCGTCGTGGTCTTTAGCCATGCTTGCCATCCGATACATACGCGGGGCATGGCCTTCAGGTTCCCTCAGCCAGCCGCCGTCCCGCCAACGGTCAACCCCTCGATCAGCAGTGTCGGCTGGCCGACGCCGGCGGGCACGCTCTGGCCGCCCTTGCCGCACATGCCGATGCCCTCGTCGAGCGCCCAGTCATTGCCGATGCCGATCACCTTGGTCAGCGCGGTCGGCCCGTCGCCGATCAACGTGGCGCCCTTGATCGGGTCGCCCAGCTTGCCGTTCTCCACCTTGTAGGCCTCGGTGCAGGAAAAGACGAACTTGCCCGAGACGATGTCGACCTGGCCGCCGCCGAAGCTCTTAGCGAAAATGCCCTTCTTCATGCCGGCGAGCAACGCTTCCGGGTCGTCATTGCCGCCCTTGATGAAGGTGTTGGTCATGCGTGGCATGGGGGCGTGGGCATAGCTTTCGCGGCGGCCGTTGCCGGTGGGCTCCACGCCCATCAGCCGGGCGTTCAGCCGGTCCTGCATATAGCCCTTGAGGATGCCGTCCTCGATCAGCACGTTTTCGCGCGTCGGCGTGCCCTCGTCGTCGATGCTGAGCGATCCGCGGCGGGCATTGATGGAGCCATCGTCCACCACGGTCACGCCGCGCGCCGCGACCTGTTCGCCGATGCGGCCGGAGAAGGCCGATGTGCCCTTCCGGTTGAAATCGCCCTCAAGCCCGTGGCCGATCGCCTCGTGTACCAGCACGCCGGGCCAGCCGGGGCCGAGCAGCACGGTCATCTCGCCTGCCGGCGCGGGCACGGAGCGCAGGTTGACCTGCGCCTGCGCCAGCGCCTCGTCGATCGCGCGGTTCCACACCTCGGGCGACATGACCTGATCGTAGAGATAGCGCCCCCCAATGCCGAAGGTGCCGCTCTCGCGCCGGCCATTCTCTTCCATGATGATCGAGACGTTGAGCCGCACCAGCGGCCGGATGTCGGTGGCGGTGAAGCCGTCCGGCCGTACGATCTCGATCACGGACCAGCTGCCGGAAAGCCCGACCGAGACCTGCGCGACGCGCGGATCGCGGGCGCGGGCAGCGGCGTCGATGGCGGCGCACAATGTCACCTTCTCGGCGAAGGGCACGATCTCCATCGGGTTGGCGTCGGTATAGAGATGGCGGTTGGTGCGGGCCGGCGGCGGGGCGGGGGACGCCTTTGCCGGATCGAGCAGGGCCAGCGTCTCGGCCGCGCGGCGGATCGCTGCCTCGCTGATGTCGTTAGCATGGGCGAAGCCGGTCATCTCGCCGGAGACGCCGCGCAGGCCGAAGCCGGCATCAGTGGAATAATCGGCGGTCTTCAGCCGGCCGTCATCGAAGCCGAAGCTCTCCGACGCGCGATATTGCAGGTAGAGTTCGCCATCGTCGCAGCGGCTGAGCGCCTCTGCGGTCAGCCTGCGCGCGCCATCGGGATCGAGCAGGCCGCGGCGATAGAGGAGGCCACGAGCGTCGGTGAACTGGGATGCGATGTCGGTCATGACCTCCATATAGGAGGCTCCCGCGTCCATCACCACCATCTAATTCGCTTCCTCTCGCTCACCAACTCGTAAGCGCAGGTTTGGCGTTGTTAGAGGCTGGCGCCCGATGCGATGTCCGGCTGGCCGCTCAGGTCAGCACCGTCGGCAACGCCGCCGATCAGCACGAAGCGCCGATCGCAATAGCCGCAATCGACATAGCCATGCTCGTCGATCTCGAGGAAGACACGCGGATGCCCGAGGGCGGCGGGAATGTCGCCCGACCCATCGCAGGAAACGCGGGTGCTCTGGACGCGGAGGATTTCAGGAGGCTGCATCATCGGCACGGCATCTATCATCGCACCGATTGTACCGCAATACGGACCATCAGGGCTTTTCGACTTAATGGTCCGGCAAGACAATCCATGCAACGTCGGTGTGGAGAAAGAGGCAGGAGCGGCGTGCATGGATATCTCGGTGCTGCGCGAACAGCATGATGCGCTGGCGGCAAATGCCAACGCGTTGCTCGACCAGGTGAGCAAAGCCGATTTTCCGCGTCCCGTGGCTGCGCTGCGGTGGAAGCTGGCGCGCGCACTGATCGTGCATCTGGCGCTGGAGGATGGCTTTCTCTACCCCGACATGCTGAACGGGCAGGATATGGAAGCGTGTAACATCGCACGCGATTTCCAGGGAGAGATGGGCGATCTCGCCGGCTGCTTCACCGACTATATGGCGCGCTGGAGCGATGATCGCATCGCGGGCGAGTGGCCGCGCTTCTGCGAGGAGACCCGTGAGGTAATGGGGATGCTCGTCGAGCGGATCACGCGGGAGAACGAGCGGCTCTATCCGCTGGCGCCCGTCCGCTGGCAGGGGGATGTGCGCAAGACCGGATGAGGGAGCGGGGGATAGGTGGAAGCTGCGGTCGGGCGTCTCTAAAATCATCCCGCAAGATCTCGCTGTAAAATCGCCGCCGCTCTCTTTGCCTTGACGACATCGCCGCGCTATGGAGTGCGGCATGACACAGACCGACCCCAGCCAGTCCGCCATCGCGATCGAGGGGCTGAGCAAGCTCTACAAGGGTGGCAAGCAGGCACTGACCAACGTGTCGCTCAACATCCCTCGCGGCCAGATTTTCGGACTGCTCGGTCCCAATGGCGCGGGCAAGTCGACGCTCATCAACATCCTGTCCGGGATGGTCAACAAGACGTCGGGCAGCGTGCGCATCTGGGGCTTCGACATCGACGCCAATCCGCGGAACGCGAAAAATTCCATCGGCATCGTGCCGCAGGAGATCGTCTTCGATCCCTTCTTCACCCCGCGCGAGACGCTGGAGAACCAGGCCGGCTTCTATGGCGTGCCCAAGGCGATGCGCCGGACCGACGAACTGCTTGCCGCCGTCCACCTCTCCGACAAGGCGAATGCCTATGCGCGCTCGCTCTCGGGCGGCATGAAGCGGCGGCTGCTGGTGGCCAAGGCGATGGTCCACGCGCCGCCGATCCTGGTGCTGGACGAGCCGACCGCCGGCGTCGACGTGGAACTGCGCCAGCAGTTGTGGGCCTATGTGCGGCAGCTCAACGACCAGGGCGTGACGGTGGTGCTGACGACGCACTATCTGGAAGAGGCCGAGGAGCTGTGCGATCGCATCGCCATCATCAACCATGGCCAGGTGATCGCGGACAAGCCGACGCGCGAACTGGTCGGCATGGCGCAGGAAAAGGTCGTGCAGGTCACGGTCGATACCGACCTGGACGAGGCACCGATGCACCCCAAGTTCGAAAAGGTCGAGCTGTCCGCCGGCCGGGTGCTCACCATCACCTATATGAAGGACAAGGCGAACGCCGGCGAGGTGCTGAGCGCCGTGCAGGCGCGCGGCCTTTCCATCGTCGATGTCGTCACCCGCGAACCGGACCTGGAGGATGTGTTCCTCAACCTGACGCGGGCCGTCGCCTGATCGCTGCAGGCGTCGTGCCGTAATTCCAAGGACAAGTTTTGAGCTTCAAGATTTCCTGGCTCGCCGTGAGAGACATGAGAAAAGTGCAGCTTTTGGATGCACTTGGTTTCATTGATACTGGTCGCGTGGATGAAGCGAACGAGGCGCGCTTTTCATCTGCCGATCTCTCGACGGGATGGAGCATCATCTGGTCGAATGATTTCGGCTGGGTCGAAAGCGAAGCGCTTCACACACGACCGCCATTAGGGCGATCCATTGCTTGCCAGGTGCATGAAGGCGTCATGTACAGTGCTGCCTACGCTGCCCAAGACGGCGTTGAACTCTGGCGCGTCGTACATGACAGTGATCGGGGGCATGACGATCTGCAAATTCATGGCACGGTCCCGGTTGAACTCGCGGAAATAAGGCGGGCTCTTGCTGCTGAGCAGCAGGCAGATGGCAGCTGTCAAAATGTCGATTATATGTTCGATGTCCCAGTGGAAATGGCGCTCAAATTCACGGGGTTTCGCTACGATCTTTGGGATCTTCCTTCTGGCCCTAATCCGGCATTTACCGTTGTCGAGCGCCGACGCTGAACTTCAAATCATGATTGCGACCCCCTAATGGCTCTCCATCACTTCGACGTCGTCATCATCGGTTCCGGCGCGGCCGGCCTTTCCGCTGCCATCACGCTGGCGCAGGACAAGAAGGTCGCGGTTCTCGCCAAGGGGCCGCTGGATGGGGGCTCCACCAACTGGGCGCAGGGCGGCATCGCGGCGGTGCTCGACGCAGGCGACAGCTTTGAAAGCCATGTCGAGGATACGATGGTGGCCGGCGCTGGCCTCAACAACCGCGAGACGGTGGAGTTCGTCGTCGGCAACGCGCCTGCCGCCATCGAGCGGCTGGCGGCGCTGGGCGTGCCCTTCAACGTCGAGACGGCGGGGGACGAGACCTTCGGCGAACGCTGGCACCTGACCCGCGAGGGCGGGCACAGCCATCGCCGCATCGTGCATGTCGACGATGCCACGGGCGCCGCCGTGCAGCGCGCGCTGGTGAAGGCGGTGGAAGCCAATCCCAACATCACCCTGCTGACCGACATGGTCGCCATCGACCTCATCACCTCGCGCCATGGCGAGAAATATTCGGGCGATGGCCATGTCTGGGGCGTCTATGCGTTCAATCGCAAGACCAAGCATGTCGATGCCTTCCTTGGCCGCGCCACCGTGCTGGCGACGGGCGGGGCGGGGCGCACCTACCTCTTCTCCACCGCGCCGCGCGGGGCGACGGGCGACGGCATCGCCATGGCCTGGCGTGCGGGCTGCCGGGTCTCCAATATGGAGATGAACCAGTTCCACCCGACCTGTCTCTACAATCTGGAGGTCAAGAACTTCCTGATTACAGAGGCGATGCGCGGCGAGGGCGGCCTGCTCAAGCTGCCGCCGGGCGTGCCGGGTGGCGGCAAGCGCTTCATGGACCGGTTCGACAAGCGCGGCGAACTGGCCCCGCGCGACGTGGTGGCCCGCGCCATCGACCATGAGATCAAGCGGCTTGGCCTCGACTATGTCCACCTCGACATCAGCCACAAGCCCGCCGAGTTCGTGAAGGAGCATTTTCCGACCATCTACGCGCGGCTGCTCGATCTCGACATCGACATCACGAAGGAGCCGATCCCGGTCGTCCCCGCCCAGCATTATACCTGCGGCGGTGTCGTCATCGACCTGGACGGCCGCACCGACCTGCCCGGCCTCTATGCCGCGGGCGAGGTGACGGAAAGCGGCCTGCATGGCGCCAACCGCCTCGCCTCCAACTCGCTGCTCGAATGCTTCGTCTTCGGCGAGGCGGCGGCGCAGCACATCCGCGCGCACTGGGGCGATCTGCCCGCGCCGCCGGCGATCCGGCCATGGGACGAAAGCCGTGTCACCGATTCCGACGAGGAAGTGATCGTCCAGCATAACTGGAAGGAAATCCGCCGCTTCATGTGGGATTATGTGGGCATCGTCCGCACCACCAAGCGGCTGGAGCGTGCGCAGCATCGCGTCAACCTGCTCGCGCAGGAGGTGGACGACTATTATGGCAATTTCCGCGTGACGCCGGACCTCATCGAACTGCGCAACCTGCTGGAAGTCGCGCGGCTGATCGTACGTTCGGCGCTGCACCGCAAGGAAAGCCGGGGGCTGCACTATACGCTCGACTATCCCGAGATGCTGCCGCTGGCGGTCGATACCGTTCTCGTCCCCTGAGACCCGCCGTCAAAAAAAAATGGCGCGCCATGGTAGTGGCGCGCCGGAGGAGAGAGTGTGATTGGGGATCAATCAGCCCCGTCTGCCTAGCCGGGCCATCCAACCGCATCATTGATGCACGTCAAAAGCCGCGGATCGCTCAGCGTTTCAGGAAATTCCTGAAGGCCGCGGCGAAGCGGCCGGGCTGGTCTTCCATCACGACATGGCCGCTCGGCCCGATCGGGACGAGCCGCGCCGTGCGCGCCCGCGCATAGGCGGACTGGAAGCGCTGGGTGAGCGTCTTGCGCATCTCGGCATCGGCGGGCTGGGCATAGATCACCTCCAGCGGCACGCCCAAGGCGGGCAGGCGCGGCCCCAGGTCCGTCTGCGCCAGTTCACTCAGCGCATGGGCGACGACATCGGGGTCGCTACCCTTCGCGCCGGGATTACGCGCGAGCATCTCGGAAAAGAACTGGCGCCCCGCCGGTGTGCCGGTGAACATCTGCGAGAGCTGGCCCGCCAGATAGCCCACGCCGTTCGTCGTGCCGCCGACCATGCCGGCGCCGGCGGGCAGCATGTCGACCACCATCACCCGGCTCGCCACGCCGCGCAGCGCCAGCATCATCGCCAGCGTGCCGCCCATGGAATGGCCTATGATCGCGGGGCGGCGTAGCCCGCTCGCGCTGATATAGCGGGCGATCTCGGCCGTCAGCGGCGCGATCAGCGGGCCGCTCTTGTTGGCTTCGGCGGGCACGCCCGCAAAGCCGCAGACCTGCACCAGATGGTAGCGATAGCCCGGGCTGGCGGCGATCGTGCCGGCCCAGATGCCTGTCCCGCTGGCCAGGCCGGGGATCAGGATCACGTCCGGCCCGCTGCCCCGGATGGTCACGTTGATCCGGCGCGAGGTGAACGGCGCGGCGAGCGCGGGCATGGGGAGCATGGTGCCAAGGGTAGCGGCAACGCCGGCGATCAGCGTGCGCCGGTCGATCAGCGGGGCGATGAGGGGAGGGTCTTCATAGGTCGGCATAAGGAGGCTTTTCGGAGGATAGGGCTGAACCGGAAATGAGCGTATAAGGGGTGAGCAAATTGGTAAGGCGATCGTGCCATCCTTATATCTGGCGCGAGACTCGTCTCATCGCAAACCGCTTGCAGGCAAGGGAACCAAAAAGCGAGCAGAATAGAACAGATTATGCGGGCAAAAGAACATTCCATGGTGACAGTGCGACTGGTGCGCGCAGACCCCACACGGGGCCGGGCGAGGCGTATCCGCATGGGGGCCATCGCGCTCATGTGCGGGCTTGCGGCCTGTGTGGGCGATGCCAGCACAATGCCGCGCCCCGTCGCCATTGCGCCGCAGGCGCCCACGGCGATGAGCCCGGCCCGCCCCGTTGCCAATCCGCCCGTCGCCATCCCCGATTATGATCCGCGTTCCAAACCGTCCCCGGCGCTCGTCAGCATCATCTCCTCGCTGGGGCGTGGCTTCGGCGGGCATGTCGGCATCGCGGTGAAGCGTGTCGGCGCGGACTGGGTCGTGGCGCATAACGGCAGCGACCTGTTCCCGCAGCAGAGCGTGTCGAAGCTGTGGGTGGCGATGACCTTCCTCGACAGCGTCGATCGCGGCAAGCTGACCCTTGCCAGCACGACGACGATCACGCCGCGAGACCTGACGCTGTTCCATCAGCCGAGCGCCGCGCTGGTCGGCAGCACCGGCTGGACCACCGACTATGGCGACTTGCTCAAGCGCGCGATGACCCAGAGCGACAATACCGCCAACGACGCGCTGCTGCGCGCGGTCGGCGGGCCGGAGGTCGTGCGCGGCTTCCTGGCGCGGCGCTTCATCAGCAACATCCGCTTCGGCCCCGGCGAGCGGTTGCTGCAATCGGCGACCGCCGGGCTCGACTGGCGGCAGGATTATTCCATCGGCCGCAATTTCTACGCGGCGCGCGCCAAGCTGCCGCTGTCCGCCCGCAACAAGGCGCTCGACAATTATCTTGCCAGCCCGCCCGATGGCGCCGCGCCGGCCAGCATCGTCAACGCGCTCGCCAAGCTGAAGCAGGGGCAGATGCTCTCGCCTGGATCGACCCAGCTGCTGCTCACGACCATGGGCGAAGCGAAGACGGGGCCGCGCCGCGTGAAGGGCGGCGTCCCGCCCGGCTGGCATTATGTGCACAAGACCGGCACGGGGCAGGATCTGCCACCGCGCTCCACCGGCTATAACGACATCGGCATCATGACGGCGCCGGACGGCACCAGCTATGCCGTGGCGGTGATGATCGGCAGCACGACCCGCCCCATCCCCGACCGCATGGAACTGATGCAGGCCGTGGCGCGCGCCGTGGCGGAGAACCACGACCGGCGCTGATTGCCGGGCTCAGGCTCGGCGGGGCATCGCTGATGTCGAACATTGGGGTGCGTTCTTCCGCCCTTCCCCTTCAGGAGAGGAAAACAACAGGCGCGCGTGCCACAGGCGTACATGCTGGATGGCACGGATAGTCCCCGCCCCTTGAAGGAAAGGGGCTCTTACGTCCTTTCAGCACCAACGCCGCCAATCCCACGCTTCTCACCCCATTAGGGCTTATCTGCAGCGGCCCCGCGCGCTATCCCCTGCGCCATGACCCAGAATCATCTCTACCTTGTCGACGGCAGCGGCTATATCTTCCGCGCCTATCACCAGCTTCCGCCGCTCACCAACAAGCACGGCCAGCCGGTCGGCGCCGTCTATGGCTATACGACCATGCTCTGGAAGCTGGCGGAGGAGCTGGGCAAGGCGGAGGGGCCGACACATATGGCCGTCGTGCTCGACAAGGGCAGCCACACCTTCCGCAACGACATGTACGACAAGTACAAGGCCAACCGCCCGCCCGCGCCCGAAGACCTGGTGCCGCAATTCCCGATGATCCGCGACGCCACCCGCGCCTTCTCGCTGCCCTGCATCGAGGAGGCGGGCTTCGAGGCGGACGACCTGATCGCCAGCTATACCAGGGCGGCGGTCGCGGCGGGCTGGCATGTCACCATCGTCAGTTCCGACAAGGATCTGATGCAGCTGATCCAGCCCGGCGTCGACATGTACGACACGATGAAGAATGAGCGGCGCGGCGCCGACTATGTGATGGGCAAGTTCGGCGTGAAGCCGGAGCAGCTGGGCGACGTGCTCGCGCTGATGGGCGACAGCGTGGACAATGTGCCGGGCGTGCCGGGGATCGGCCCCAAGACCGCGTCGAAGCTCATCACCGAATATGGCGACCTTGAATCCGTGCTGGCCGCCGCGCCGGGCATGAAGAAGTCCAAGATGCAGGAAAATCTGCTGGAACATGCGGAGATGGCCCGCCTGTCCCGCCGCCTGGTGGCGCTGCACGACGTGATGGACCTGCCCGAGCCGCTGGACGACCTCAGCCTGAAGGGCATCCCCAAGGAGCCGCTGCAGGCCTTCCTCGAACATCATGGCTTCAAGACGCTGATGAACCGTCTGGGCGCGCCCGCCGCTGCCGTCGCGGTCGCGGCGGTATCAGCGGCGACGCCTGACACGCCGCAACCGGCGCGGACGGAGGAAATGCCGCCCATAGACCGCTCCGCCTATGAAACGGTGGTGGACGAGGCGGCGCTGGATCGCTGGATCGCCGCTGCTTATGCCGAGGGGATCGTCGCGGTCGATACCGAGACGGACATGCTCGACTGCGTCTCCTGCGCGCTGGTGGGGATCAGCCTTGCGACGCAACCGGGCGCGGCCTGCTATATTCCGGTCGGTCATGGTGGGCGGGACATGTTTGCGGAAAAACCGCCGCAGTTGCGGCTGGATGTGGCGCTGGCCAAGCTGAAGCCGCTGCTGGAGGACGATGCCGTCCTCAAGATCGGGCAGAACATCAAATATGACCTGACGGTATTGAAGCGTCATGGCATCATGGTCGCGCCCTTCGATGATACCATCGTCATGAGTTTCGACCTGCATGCCGGCCAGAGCCTTGCCGGCCATGGCATGGACGAGGCGGCGAAGGTGCATCTCGATCACACATGCATTGCCTTCAAGGATGTGGTGGGGACCGGCAAGAACCAGCTCAGCTTCGCCGAGGTGCCGCTCGACAAGGCGACCGAATATGCCGCCGAGGATGCGGACGTCACGCTGCGCCTGTGGAAGCTGTTCAAGCCGCGCCTGGCCGAGGAGGGCGCGACCCGCGTCTATGAACTGGTCGACCGGCCGCTGGTGTCGGTGATCGCCGGCATGGAGCATGCCGGGATCAAGGTGGACCGCGAGCATCTCTCCCGCCTGTCCGCCGAGTTCACCGCCGGCATCGCGGCGCTGGAAACGGAAATCCACGCGCTCGCCGAGCAGCCCTTTGCGATCGGATCGACGCAGCAGCTGGGCGCGATCCTGTTCGACAAAATGGGCCTGAAGGGCGGCAAGAAGGGCAAGTCCGGTGCATACTCCACCGACGTCACCGTGCTGGAGCAGCTCAAGGCGCAGGGCGTGGAGATTGCCGGCAAGGTGCTGGACTGGCGGCAGCTTTCCAAGCTCCGCTCCACCTATACCGATGCGCTGCAGCAGCAGATCAACAAGGACAGCGGCCGGGTCCATACCAGCTACAGCCTGTCGGGCGCGCAGACCGGGCGCCTGTCCTCCACCGATCCGAACCTGCAGAACATCCCGATCCGCACCGAAGTCGGGCGGCAGATCCGCCATGCCTTCGTCGCCGAGCCGGGCAATGTCATCCTCGCCGCCGACTATAGCCAGATCGAGCTGCGCCTTGCCGCGCACATGGCCGACGTGCCGGCGCTGAAGGATGCGTTCGAGAAGGGCGAAGACATCCACGCGCGCACCGCGATGGAGCTGTTCGGCGAGGTCAATCGCGACACGCGCGGGCGGGCGAAGACGATCAACTTCGCCATCCTCTACGGTATCAGCCGCTGGGGGCTGGCCGGGCGGCTGGAGATCAGCGCGGACGAGGCGCAGGACATGATCTCCAAATATTATGAGCGCTTCCCCGGCATCAGCGTCTACATCAGCGAGACCTTGGAGAAGGCGCGGACGCACGGCTATACCGAGACTTTGTTCGGGCGGAAGACATGGTTCCCGCGCATCAAGGCATCGGTCCAGCATGAACGGCAGGGCGCCGAGCGTGCGGCGATCAACGCGCCGATCCAGGGCACCAGCGCCGACATCATCAAGCGGGCGATGGCGCGCATGGGGCCGGCACTGGTCGAAGCAGGCTTGCCCGACGTGCGGATGCTGCTGCAGGTGCATGACGAACTGGTGTTCGAACTGCCCGAAGGCGACGTTGCCGCCGCGACCGAGGTGATCCGCAGGGTGATGGCAGGCGCGGCCGAGCCGATGGTGAAGCTGAGCGTGCCGCTGGGCGTCGAGATCGGCACCGGGCCGAGCTGGGGCGCGGCGCATTGATGGCGCAGGGGTTTGCGATCAGCGCGGCCGATGTCGCGGATGCCGGGCGGGTCATCCGTCCGGCCGCGATCCGCACGCCGCTGCTCGAAAATGCAGCGCTCAATGAGCGGATCGGCCGGCGCGTGCTCATCAAGTTCGAGGGCGCGCAGCATACCGGATCGTTCAAGTTTCGCGGGGCCTATAACCGGCTGGCGCGCCTGACGGATGCGGAGCGGCGGGCGGGCGTGGTCGCATGGTCTTCGGGCAATCATGCGCAGGGCGTGGCGGCGGCCGCGAAGCTGCTGGGCATGCCTGCGACGATCGTGATGCCGGCGGACGCACCGGCCATCAAGATGCAGAATACCCGCGATCTGGGCGCGGACATCGTGCCCTATGATCGGTTCACTCAAAGCCGGGAGGAGATCGCCACGGCGCTCGCAACGGAGCGCGGCGCCGTGCTGGTGCCGTCCTACGACGATCCGTTCATCATCGCCGGGCAGGGGACGGCGGGGCTTGAGATCATGGCGCAGGCGGATGAGGCCGGCGCGCGGATCGGCCAGATATTGGTCTGCTGCGGCGGGGGCGGGCTGACGGCGGGCATTGCGACGGCGGTCAAGGCGCAGATGCCCGATGTCGCGATCTACGCGGTCGAGCCGGCGGGCTTCGACGATACCGCGCGGTCGCTGGTGAGCGGCGTGCGGGAACAGGTGGCGCCCGGCGCGACCTCGCTATGCGACGCGCTGATGGCGCCGAGCCCCGGCGCGATGACCTTCCCGATCAACCGGCATCTGCTGGCCGGCGGGCTTGTGGTTTCCGACGATCAGGTGCGTGCAGCGATGCGCTATGCCTTCGGCACGCTCAAGCTAGTGGTGGAGCCGGGCGGATCGGTCGCGCTGGCTGCGCTGCTCGCCGGTCTTCTGCCCGATGGCGGAGCTGATGGCGGAGATGCCACGGTGGTCGTCATCTCCGGGAGCAATGTCGACCCCGGCCTCTATGCGGAGATACTGGCGGGAGACTAGAGCCGCCCGCCAGCCCAAGTCGTTCAGCCGAAGGCGGCGCGGCCTTCCAGCAGGCCCATCAGATAATCGCCATAGCCGCTCTTGCGCAGGGGCGCGGCGATCTTCTCCAACTGGGCGGCGTCGATGAAGCCCTGGCGCCAGGCGATTTCCTCGGGGCAGCAGATCTTCAGGCCCTGCCGTTCCTCGGTGACGCGCACATAGAGCCCGGCGTCGAGCAACGAGGCATGGGTGCCGGTGTCGAGCCAGGCATAGCCCCGGCCCATGATCTCGACCGACAGCGTGCCCGCTTCCAGATAGAGGCGGTTGAGGTCGGTGATCTCCAGTTCGCCGCGCGGCGAGGGGGCCAGGTCGCGGGCCAGGCGCACGGCCTCGCCATCGTAGAAATAGAGGCCGGTGACGGCATAGTTGGACTTGGGAACGTTCGGCTTTTCCTCGATCGTCTCCGCCTTGCCATTGGCATCGAAGGAGACGACGCCATAGGCGCGCGCATCGTTGACATAATAGCCGAAGACCGTCGCGCCGGCGTCGCGTTTGTCGGCGGCGGCCAGCAGCTCCGACAGGCCGTGGCCGTAGAAGATGTTGTCGCCCAGCACGAGCGCGGAGGGATTGTCGCCCACGAAGTCCGCGCCGATATGATAGGCCTGTGCCAGGCCGCCCGGATCGGGCTGCACGGCGTACTGGATTTCGATGCCCAGGTCGCTGCCGTCGCCCAGCAGCGCCTTGAACGCCGCCTGGTCATGCGGGGTGGTGATGATGAGCACTTCACGGATGCCGGCCAGCATCAGCGTGGAGAGCGGATAATAGATCATCGGCTTGTCATAGACCGGCATCAGCTGCTTCGACACAGCCCTGGTCAGCGGATATAGCCGCGTGCCCGATCCACCCGCCAGAATAATCCCTTTACGCATGATTGCTCCCTGACAAATCGCGCCCGGACGGGCGCTCCGATTTCGGCGCCAAGCTATGCCCGCTGGCGCCTTATTGTGCAATGCACCATCTTTACTCGCTCCGTTGTGGAGTTAATCGGGCATTGAACGTGGTTTCCCGCTCAGCGCTTCTTCACAAACTCGGCGCGCAGCACGAGACCCTTGATCCCCTCGTAGCGGCAGTCGATCTCCTGTGGATCGCCGGTAAGGCGTATCGATTTGATCAGCGTGCCGCGCCGCAGCGTCTGGTTTGCGCCCTTCACCACCAGATCCTTGATCAGCGTGACCTGGTCGCCATCCGCCAGCAGGTTGCCGACTCCGTCGCGCACTTCTATGACGTCGCCCTGTGTCGTGCTGGATTGTTTAGCCGCGGCATCGGCGGCGCTGATCCACTCGCCACTGTCTTCGTCATAGACATAGTCGTCGCCATTGTCGGCCATGATGCTTTTCCTCTACGCGGGCGCTGTGCCTGATCCGACCCTAATGCAGCGCGCCCAGCGCGAAGAGGATGAGCATGAAGACCGCGAGCACGACGACAGAGGAAGCCAGCAGGAAACTGAGCCGCATCAGTGTCATGAAACGCGAGGACGGGCCGTAGGCGCTGCGCAGCTGCTTGTACATATGCACGGGCGGAATGATAAGCAGCGCAAGCACCCAGATTGCCGAAGGCCCGAAAGCTACGGCGAGGATGCTGAGCAGGATCAGCAGCACCATCATGAAGCTGATGGAGTAGGTGGCGAAGATGGCGTGATCGTACAGATGTACGTCCCGCCGCCAGCAGAAGAGGATCCACAGGAAGGGCATGCTGAGCGGTATCAGCATCCAGCTATATTTGTAGCCGTTGACCTTCAGCTTGTAGAGCAGCAGATCCGGGTCTTCCTTCGCCTTTTCGATCGCATGCTTCAATGTGCTGTCGAAATAGCTGTTGCCTGTGTTGACGCTGAATGTGTCGCCATGGTCGGTGGAGCCCGTCACGGCCGCGCCCTTGTTTTTGTCGAGCGCCGCGAGTTTTGCCCAGTCTCCTGCGCCGGCTGCCGACAGTGCCTGGTACTCGGCCGTCGCGGCGGCGATGTCCTGATCCAGTTTCGCGCGCTTCTCCGCTTTCAGGCCGGGCCTGGCGCGCCTCGCTTCCAGGGTGTCGAGCTTGTCTTTGGCGACTGCTGCTTCCCGCTGGATCGCCGAACGCCAGTTGCCGTCGCGAATCGCGACCCGTTTGCCGTTCTGGTTGATCGTCGCGCCGCCGAACAGCGCACCGCCGGTATAGCCGAACACCGCAAACATCATGAAGACGGTGAAGAGGAAAAGCGCCAGCGGGGAAATGAACTTGGCGCGCTCGCCGTCGATGAAGCGGCGGGTGAGGCGTCCGGGGTGGATCAGCAGTTCCGGCAGGGTCCGCCAGATCCGTCCTTCGAAATGAAAGACGCCGTGCAGGATGTCATGACCGATCGAATGCAGTGTCCGGTGGATATGCGAAGACTGGCCGCATTGCGCGCAATAGGGACCGCCGAGCGCAGCGCCGCAATTGAGGCAGGTGGTGCCATGGGCGCCATCATGGCCGGAGCCTTTGCCGGCGCCATGCCCCGCATGCGACTCCCCCTCTACGGCATGCGCCACGATCCCGCCGGTCAATGCGTCGCCGGCCGCTTCGAATCCCCCTGATGACATGAAGGGGCAGCCTATCATCGCGCACGGCCGTGGCAATGTGTTTGATTGCATGGCGAAACGACCGGGTCAGGCCGTTCCGTCCCCTGCCATTTCATGCTAGTGGCACCGCCAAGGATAAAAGGTGCCGCGATGAATGACATGACCCAGACCCCCGAAATGCTGATCGCCGCCATGGGCGCGCGGGCGCGGGTGGCGGCTGCCATTCTGGCGCAGGCGACCGACGTGCAGAAGGTGCAGGCGCTGCGCAATGCGGCGCAAGCTCTGCGCGATCATGCCACCGACATCGCGGCCGCCAATGCGCGTGACATGGAAAATGCCGCCGCCAACGGCCTGTCGCCGGCCATGCTGGACCGGCTGCGGCTGGATGGCGACCGCATTGCCGCAACCGCTGCCGGCGTGGATCAGGTGGCGGCGCTCGACAATCCGCTGGGCCGCGTGATCGAGGCGAGCGAACGCCCCAACGGCCTGCAGCTCAGCCGCGTGCGCGTGCCGCTGGGGGTCATCGGCATCATCTATGAAAGCCGCCCCAATGTGACTGCGGACGCTGCCGCCCTGTGCCTGCGCGCCGGCAATGCAGTTATCCTGCGTGGCGGGAGCGAGGCGAAGGAATCGAATCGCGCCATCCATGCCGCCATGGTCGAGGGTATCGTCGCCGCCGGCCTGCCCGCGGACGTGGTGCAGCTCGTCCCCACGACGGATCGCGCGGCGGTGGGCGCGCTGCTGAAGGCGGCGGGCCTGATCGACCTGATCGTGCCGCGCGGCGGTAAGAGCCTGGTCGCGCGCGTACAGGAAGAAGCGCGGGTGCCCGTGCTCGCCCATCTGGACGGCATCAATCACAGCTATGTTCATGCCGCTGCCGATCCCGCCATGGCGAAGTCGTTGGTCGTGAATGCGAAGATGCGCCGCACCGGTGTGTGCGGCGCGACCGAGACGCTGCTGATCGACCGCGGCTTCGCCAAGGCGGAGACCATCGTCAAGGCGCTGCTCGACGCGAAATGCGCGGTGCGCGGCGACGCTGATGTCGCGGCGCTCGACAGCCGCGTGACGCTGGCGAGCGACGAGGATTGGGACACCGAATATCTCGACGCCATCGTGTCCGCGCGCTTCGTGGACGGCATCGATGATGCGCTCGCCCATATCGCCGCCCATGGCAGCCACCATACCGACGCGATCATCACCGAGGACGCGGCGATCGCCGAGCAGTTCCTGAACGCGGTCGACAGCGCCATCGTGATGTGGAACGCCTCCACCCAGTTCGCCGATGGCGGCGAATTTGGTCTGGGTGCGGAAATCGGCATCTCGACCGGGCGGCTGCACGCGCGCGGTCCGGTGGCACTGGAAGGGCTCACCACGTACAAATGGCTGGTGCGCGGCAAGGGCCAGATCAGGCCATAGGCGAGACGATGGGCGCCTGCGCCGGAACGTGACGGACCTGAATCGTGCCTGATATTGATACTGTGCGCATCCGTTTGCGATTCGCCGACCGTGATTGCCTATGGGCGGGCGTCGGCGGACGACTTCCCCGCGCATTGCATTGCCCCTGTGCCCCGTTGCTGCCAAGAGCTGGATGATGAAGCGCATCGGCCTGCTCGGCGGCTCGTTCAACCCGGCCCATGGCGGGCATCGCGCCATATCCCTGTTCTTGGCGGACGCCTTGGGGCTCGACGAGGTTTGGTGGCTGGTATCTCCGGGCAATCCGCTGAAACCCGCCAGGGGCATGGCGCCGCTGCCCGCGCGGCTTGCGAGCGCGCAGGCAATGGCCCGCCGCGCGCCCATCCGTGCGACCGCGATCGAGGCGGAGCTGGGCACGCGCTATACCTATGACAGCCTGCGCGCGATCGCCCGTCGCTATCCCAATCATCGCTTCGTCTGGATCATGGGGGCGGACAATCTGGCCCAGTTCGATCGCTGGCAAAACTGGCGCGGCATAGCCCGCACGATGCCCATTGCCGTTGTCGCCCGTCCGGGCTATGATGGAACAGCCCAGGGCTCACCGGCCATGGGATGGCTGCGGCGCAACGTCCGGCCCGCGCGCCAGTGCAAACAATGGACGAACTGGAGACCGCCGGCGCTCGTGCTTTTGCGCTTTCGCCCTGATCCACGATCGGCAACCCTGCTGCGGCGGGCGGACCCCCTCTGGCATCGCGAATATGAAAAAGCGTGCGTGCGCGATCCGTTGACGCGTCGCCTCATCACCTCAAAGGAGTCCGATTGACCAACCCGCAACCCGCCAACGATACGGCACTTGGTGCCGAATCCGTGGCAGCCCTGCACGCCCTTGTCATGCAGTCGCTTGACGACGACCAGGCGCAGGAAACCGTCTCCATCCCGCTCGAAGGCAAGAGCAGCATCGCCGACCATATGGTCATCGCTTCGGGGCGCTCGTCCCGTCAGGTGGCTTCGATGGCGCAGAAGCTCGCCGAACGGATCAAGCAGCAGACCGGGCGCATCGCCCGTGTCGAGGGCTTGCCGGTCGCCGACTGGGTGCTGATCGACGCTGGCGACGTGATCGTCCATCTGTTCCGGCCAGAAGTGCGCAGCTTCTACAATCTGGAACGGATGTGGGGTTTCGTCGACGCGCCTGTCGCGGGCACGGCCTGACGGTCGATTAGATGAGCGGCGCCGGCACAGCCCGCAACATGCGGGCCGCCGGCCTGCTCTTAGCGCACGGCTTTGTCGTGCCCGAACCGACGGGGATATGCCCCGCCGATGGGGCTGCTCGATGCTTCTGCACATCATTGCGCGCGGCAAGATCGGGCGTTCTCCCGAGGCTGAACTGGTGGACCGCTATCTCAAGCGGCTGACCATGCCGCACAAGGTCACGGAGTTGCCCGACCGCGGCGGGCGCGTGCCTCCGGCCTCTCCCGGCGCAGTCACCGTCATGTTGGACGAGAAGGGGCAGCAGCTCTCCTCCATGGCGTTTGCCCGCCATGTCGAGGGCTGGCGTGACCGGGGCGTGCGGGAATGCCGCTTCCTGATCGGCGCGGCCGATGGCTTTGGCGACGAGGAACGCGCCGGCGCCGACCTGCTGATCGCCTTCGGTGCGATGACCTGGCCGCACATGATGGCCCGCGCGATGCTGGCCGAACAATTGTGGCGCGCAACCAGCATTCTTGCAGGCCACCCCTATCATCGCGAAGGATAAGCGCGATAAGGGAAGGCATGACGGGGGAAGGCATGACCGGGAGGCGCATCGGCAACCAGGCGGCAGGCGCGCGATGACGGGCGCCGGTGATCCAGCGGGCAGCCGGACGCGGCGCGGCGCGTGGACTGCATTGCTGGCATGTGCGCCGATCTTGGCGTGCGTTACGGTGGCTGCGGCGCTGGCGATCCCCGATATTGCGTCCGGTGCGGGGGCGGGTACTGGTGGCGCCGTCGTGCTGCCCGGCCTTGGCCCGACGAGCCTTGCCGAGGAACGCGCCGCGCTCAAGACGGCGCTGCTCCAGGCCAATGCCTCCCGCGCCCGCTCGGCACAGCTCGATGCGCAGGCGCGGCAGGCGACGGAGCAGGCCGAGCGCGCTCGTCGTCACGCCGCCGCGCTCGCCGCGCGCATCCAGGAATCAGAGGCGGATATTCAGGCGGCGCAGGCCCGCATCGCCATCATCGCGCGGTTGCAGCGCGCGCAGGCGATCCGTCTGGCGCAGCGCCAGCAGCCGATCGCCCGACTGACCGCCGCCTTGCAGACATTCGCGCGCAGGCCGCCCGCTTTGGCGCTGGTGCAGCCCGGATCGATCAGGGACGCGGTGCATATGCGTGCGGTGTTCGATACGGTGCTGCCGGTGATCCGTGAGCGCACGGCCGGCCTGCGTGTCGAACTGGCGCGCAGCCGTGCCTTGCAGGTCAATGCGCAGCGGGCAGCGGCTTCGCTGACAACTGGCCGCCGGGCATTGGCACAGCGACAGGCAGTGTTGCGCCGGGCGGAGGCGGAGCAGCGCCTCGCCTCCAGCAATTACCGCAATGATGCCGGGCTCGAGGGCGACCGCGCGATTGCGATGGGTGAGCGCGCGCGCGACATCGTGGACCTGATGGACAAGCTGGAAGACGCAGGCGATATCCGCGCACGGCTGGAGGCATTGCCCGGCCCCACGATGCGTCCCAGCCGGCCGGGTGAGGCGCAGGCGCTGCCAATGGGGCAGGCCGCGATGGCCGTTGCGCCTGGCGTTCGCTCTCCATCCTATCGTCTGCCGGTCGTCGGTACGCTGGTGACGGGGCTGGGCGAGACCTCTGACAGTGGCGTGCGCTCGCGCGGCCTGACCCTCGCCACCCAGCCCGGCGCTCAGGTGATCGCGCCTTCGGCCGGCCGCGTTGCCTTTGCCGGCCATTATCGCGGCTTCGGTCAGATCGTCATCCTCGATCATGGTGATGGCTGGACCAGCCTGATCACCAGCATGCAGCGCCTGTCCGTCAGCGTCGGCGCGCAGGTGCGGCAGGGTGAGTCGATCGGCAATGCGGGCCAGAATGCGCCGACGATCACCGTCGAACTGCGCCATGGCGGCCTTCCGGTGGACATTATTTCGCTCGTCAGCCTTTAGGCGCGCAGGATGCCTCCTGGCCGGGCTTGGAAGATTCGGTCCTGCCTGTGGCAGTTTGAGGCCGATCATTGCCGATATCGTCCATGAACTTTCGCCGGGATGTCCCGTGTCTTTCAGGACACGCACTGTTGCATTTGTTGCAACTGAAAAGTCATTCTTTGCGATTGTTACAAAACAAAGTCAGGCGCATAGGCGCGCTCCGCTCATGATGAGCGAAAATAAAGTCCTAATAAGGAATGAATTATGCGTCATGCCACTCTTGGTGCGGTGCTGATTGGTGCGGTTGGCATGCAGGTGCTGACTTTCTATTCGGTGCTGTTCGTCTAAGTGCTTAACTGAGCACAATCTTCGCTCGTTCGATACGGCGAATTAAAAGGCCGCCCATGGTTATCACCGGGGCGGCTCTTTTATTATCCACTGATTTCAGAAGATCGTGATATTTTCCGTCCTGCGTAGGGCCGGTGGTCTCGTGGTCGCCATATCTATGGCCGGACTGCCGATGCACAATGGCCGCCGCTCCCGTTCGTGCGTACCAGGAGGCTGTCGAAGGCCAAAACGGCGCTTTTCACGGATGAGCCGATCAGCGAGTGCCGATCGCCCCTTTGCGGGCGGATTTTCATGACATTTCTGCCGGAATATGCGTGGCGGGCGTCCTTCCGCCCCGCATCTGCGACGAGCCGTTAACCCGGCGCTCATCCGCTTTCTGCCACATTGCAGGCTCGGCACTTTGCGCAGGGCCGATATTGCGCCTATATTCCGGTAAATGCCCAAGCAGGACTCACGTACACCGATGAAATCGACTCTTCTGAAAAGCGCACTTGCCGTCAGTGCGCTCGCGCTGATTCCCGCTACCACGGCCGCGCTCGCAGAGGCGGAAGGCAGCAGCTACAAGGCGCTGGACGAGTTCATGGACGTGTTCCAGCGCGTGCGCGCCGACTATGTCGAGAAGGTCGATGACGAGGCGCTGATCAAGGGCGCGATCCAGGGCATGCTGTCCAGCCTCGATCCGCACAGCAGCTTCCTTGACGCGCGCGATTTCGCGACGCTGCGCACGCAGACCGAAGGCAGCTATGGCGGCCTTGGCCTCTCGGTCACGCTGGAGGATGGTGCGGTCAAGGTGATCGCGCCGATGGAAGACACGCCGGCCTGGCGCGCGGGCATCAAGGCGGGCGACTATATCACCCATATCAACGGCGAGCTGATCTATGGCGGCACGCTGGACGACGCGGTCGACAAGATGAAGGGCGCGGCCGGTACCTCGGTCAAGCTGACGGTCGTTCGCGCCGGCCGCGACAAGCCCATTGAGGTGTCCGTCACCCGCGAGATCATCGAGCTGAAGCCGGTGAAGTGGGAAGTGAAGGACAATATCGGCGTCATCAACATCGTCAGCTTCTCGGCCAATACCGGTGCGGACGTGAAGATGGCAATCCGCAGCATAGACAAGTCGCTGGGCCACAAGCCGACCGGCTATGTCCTCGACCTGCGCTCCAACCCCGGCGGCCTGCTGGACGAGGCGGTGTCGACATCCGACGTGTTCCTGGAACGCGGAGAGATCGTGTCGCAGCGTGGGCGCAACAAGGGCGACGTGGAACGCTATTATGCCAAGCCGGGCGACGACGCGAAGGGTCTGCCGGTGATCGTGCTGGTCGACAGCGGATCGGCCTCCGCATCGGAGATCGTCGCGGGCGCGCTGCAGGATCAGCATCGCGCGCTGGTGATGGGCGAGCGCAGCTTCGGCAAGGGCAGCGTGCAGACGTTGCTGCCGCTCAGCAACACCACCGCGCTGCGCCTGACGACGGCGCGCTACTATACGCCTTCGGGCCGGTCGGTACAGGAAGGCGGCATTCAGCCGGACATCCGCGTCCCGCAGATTTCCGACCCCGACTACAAGAACCGGCCGAAGTTCCGCGAGAGCGACCTGCGCCGCCACCTGATCAACGAGATCAAGGTGGACAATGGCGCGCTGGAGGAAGATGCCAAGTCCGATCCGCGCTTTGCGATGTCGGCCGAGGAGCTGAAGAAGAAGGGCATCGACGACTTCCAGCTCCACTATGCGCTGCAGACGATCGGTCGCCTTGCGTCCAAGCCGAGCGCCGTCGTGGCGCAGGCGACGCCGCCAAAGCCCAAGCGCACTGCCGCTCGTTGACCCGGCGTCCGGTGCATGCACCGGCGCCGCCCTTCCTGCCGCGCCCTCTAAGGACATCTGGGATCGCATGACCGCCGCCAAGGCTCTTTCGAACGCCCGCCTTGTGGCGATCATGGCACCCGTGCTGCTGCTGGGCGGCGCGCTCGTCTCGCAATATGTCTTCGGCCTGCATCCGTGCGAAATGTGCATGTGGCAGCGCTGGCCGCATCTGGCGGGCATCATCCTGGCGCTCGACGCCATCGTGCATCGCCGGCGGGAGCGGGTGAGCGCTGTCATCGTCGTGCTGGCGGCGCTGGCGATCGGCACCAGCGGCGCGATCGGCGCATTCCATGCGGGCGTCGAATATGGCTGGTGGGAAGGGCTTACCACCTGCTCGACCAGCCCCTCGGGCGGTAGTGCGCAGGATGTGCTGAACAATATCCTCGCCGCGCCGCTGACCCGCTGCGATGTCGCGCCATGGAGCCTGTTCGGCATCTCGCTCGCGGGCTATAACGCCATCTTCTCGCTGGGCGCGACGCTGCTGTGCTTCGTGTTCCTGGCTCGCTGGAGGAAAGCGGCATGAGCGCATCGAAGGATTTCCCGCGCCCCACCGCGCGCAAGCGTGACACCGCGTCCATGCTGCGTGTCGATCAGGCGGGCGAATTTGGCGCGACCCGCATCTATGCCGGGCAGCTGGCCGTGATGGGGGACAGGCATCCGCATAGCCGCATCATCGCCGGCATGGCCGCGCAGGAAGAACGCCACCGCGCCCATTTCGACCGCATGATCGCCGAGCGCGGCGTGCGCCCCACGCTGCTCCAGCCGGTCTGGAAAGTCGCCGGGTTTGCGCTGGGCGCTGTGACTGCCGCGCTCGGGCCGGAAGCGGCGATGGCCTGCACCTCCGCCATCGAGACCGAGATCGACCTGCATTATACCGAACAGCGCGAGGCATTGGGGGCGAGCGACCCGGAACTCTCCGAGGCAATCGCGGATTTCCAGGCGGAGGAAGTCGAGCATCGCGACGCTGCCTTCGCCCATGGCGCCCGCGACGCTCCGGCCTATCCGCTCTTGTCCGGGGCGATCCGCCTGGGTTGCCGGGCAGCGATCGCGCTGTCGAAGCGCATTTGAAATGGGCCGGCGCTTCGTCTTGACGCGCCCGGCCGGGAGACGATGATATGACCAGACTGATGATGTCCGCCATGGCGCTCGCCCTTGCCGCCGCTCCCGTGGCGGCGCTTGCCCAGGCCGGTCCGGCGGTACCGCCGCCCACGCCGACGCCGGCACAGACGGTCGTGTCTGAATCAGAGAAGGTGAACCTCGTCATCGTCTATGGCGACGATCCCTGCCCGAAGAGCGATACGGGCGATATCGTCGTCTGCGGCCGCAAGGAAGAGAAGGAACGCTACCGCATTCCCGAGCCCCTGCGCGGCGATCCCAATGCGCCTGCCAACCAGGCATGGGGGCAGCAGTTCAAGGCGCTGGAATATGTCGGCAAGACCGGCACGGACAGCTGTTCGCCGGTAGGCGGCGGCGGGTTCACCGGCTGCTTCCAGAAGCTGGCGCGCGCGGCCAAGGCCGAGAAGCAGCAGAATGACAATGCGAGCTGGGGCGATCTGGTCGCCGCGGAGCGCGCCCGCCGCCTGTCGACCATCGACGCGGAATCCGACAAGATCGAGGCGCAGGCCAAGGCAGAGGAAGCGCAGGAGTCAAAGGGCAAGGCTGCCGCCGGAACGCAGCCGCAATAGGAGGGCGGCCCGAGGGACGGGCGCCGATCGCGATACGGTTTTGCGGCATGTGTAGCGTCTTCATGTCGAATGCCGACATGAGCGGGACACAGAAGGGGCGGAAGGGAGTGGCATGTCGCCACGTCCCTGGACGAAGGATAGTTGAATGCGTCGTTTCCCCTCCTTTTTGACCCGGTCGCCCAGGACATCGGTGTCGATGCCGCTGCTCGCCGGCGCGGTGATGCTGGCCTCCGCCATGGTCGCGCCCTCTCAGGCGCGCGCTGAGGAGCCGCCGCAGCGCATCTTCGCGGCCGTCGTCTATGGCGATGATCCCTGTCCAAAGGGCGAGGATGATGAGATTGTGGTGTGCGCCCGCAAGCCGGAATCGGAGCGCTATCGCATCCCCAAGGCGCTGCGCGAAAAGCCGGAGCCGGTGGGCGGACCGGGTTGGGCAAGCCAGGTGGCAAATATGGAAGCGGCAGGCCGACAGGTCCTGCCCGGCAGTTGCTCGGCCATTGGGAGCAATGGCTTCACCGGTTGCACCGCCGCCATGCTGGCGCAATGGTTTGCCGAACGCCGGATGCAGCAATCGTCTGGCACGCCCTGAGCCCCACTCACGCGTTTTCAAGTTGACCGTCTAGGTCAACAGCTCGGAAAATGCTGGAAAGTGTTCTGCGCGAGCCCATGCCGGCAGTTTTTTCCGCTTTACGACCAAATCGCGAAGCTTTTTTGTTGATCAGGACGAAAAGTCGTGGAATCCTGCGCCTGTCGGGTGGTTGGGAGTATGTGATGGCGACCTTGTTTCCGCTCCGGTCCCGTGAGGCTGGAAACGGACAATTTGCAAAGCGGATGAGTTCGCATCTCGCTTTCGCGCTGGTCGTGTTTGCACTGCTCCAGATCTTCGTGGTCGCCATGACCGGCGGATCGCTCCTGCTGCATCTGGGCATCATCATTGCCATCGCCGGCTTCGCGCTCGCCGCGCGTGAGTTGGAGCATCGCTGGCAGGCACTGGAGCAGAGCGGCCTTCCCAATATTGCGCTGGCCGGCCGTTTCCGCATCGACCTGCTCCAGCTCTGGGTGGCCAGTCTGTTTTCGCCGCTGTGCTGGATTCCCGTCGCCATCGTCTGGCGCGCCCTCGCGGGCTGATCTCTTTTTCCAGCTGACGGAGCCTTTGCGGTTCCGGCTCGTTGCTTCCTCGACATTCGAGGAGGATCAGCATGGCCAATGCCACTATTTTCGACCGCTTGAAGCAGGATCATGACCAGCATCGTCTGTTGTTGGACAAGATAAGCGACGCGAAGAATGAGGAGGAGCGCCGCGAGAAGCTGTTCGAGCAGTTTCGCGTGGAGGTGACGGCGCATGCCGCAGCCGAGGAAGAGACGCTCTACGCAACCATGCTGGCGCGGCCGGACCTGCGCGAGGATGCGCAGCACAGCGTATCCGAGCATAAGGAAATCGACGATTTCCTGGAAACGCTGGGCGAGCTCAAATTCGCCGGCGAAGCGTGGGAACGCGAATTTGCCAAGATGAAGAAGCGCTACCTCCACCATATCGACGAGGAAGAGGAGGAGATGTTCCCCGACGCCGCCGCCGAATTGACCGGTAAGGAGGAAAAGGCGCTGGCGGACCGTTTTGCCGAGCGCAAGCCCGATGAACTGGAGCGCGCCGAACAGGCGGGGTGAGATGGGGGGCGGACCGGTTCCGCCACCTGATCCCTCGATCCTGACCGTTCAGAACACTTCCCGCCCGGTCAGACCAGTCCAAGCCGGGCCAGTTCGCTCATCAGTGCCGGGGGCATCTGGTCCTCGCCCGTTCCCGATCCGTCTAGGTCGGGCGGGGCGTCCTCCCCGTCCAGATAGCGCCAGCCCTGATGGGCGCGGCGGGGGCGGGCGGCGACGGGGATCAGCCGGGGTTCCAGCCTGATCCAGTATCGACCCTCTGGCGTTGGCGCGAAGCCGATGATCGGGCTGCGGCCCACCAGCATATGCGCGTGAATCCAGTAGAGCGATCCGCCGGTCATTTCGTCGATGCGCTTGGGCAGGTAGCGGGTGGTGAGCCAGGCCTCTCCGCGTCCGCCCTGAGCCGTGCCGTGGCTCTCCAGCCAGGCGCGCAGGGTGGCAGGGCTTTCGGCGCCAAAGGCGATCTTCGTCATGTGCAGCGGCATGGCAGGGACATGGCGCCTGCGGGCTGCGCAATCAAGGGAAACGGTCAATCTAGGGAGAGTTGTGGGCTCTGCTGCATGCGGCAGCGCGCTGCTACAGCCTCCATCCCGCTACAGCCCCCAGATCGTCGCCAGCCCGAGGAAGGAGAAGAAGCCCATCACATCCGTCATGGTGGTGACGAACACCGCCGAGGAGACCGCCGGATCGACATTCAGCCGGTCCAGCGTCACCGGCACCAAGATGCCCGCAAGGCCCGCGACCAGATTGTTGATCAGCATGGCTAGCGCGATCACGATGCCAAGGTCGTGATTGCCATAGATCAGCCCCACCGCGATGCCGATCAATATGCCCAGCGCCGTGCCGTTGGCGCTGGCGATGCGAAATTCGCGGATAATCTGCCGCATGGTGTTGGAACTGGTGAGCTGGTTGATGGCGAGCGCCCGCACCGCCACGGCCATCGTCTGCGTGCCGGCATTGCCCCCCATGCCCGATACGATCGGCATCAGCACGGCAAGCACCACATAGCGCGAGATGGTTTCCTGAAACAGGCCGACGACCGACGCTGCAAGGATGGCTGTGCCAAGGTTGACGATCAGCCATGACAGGCGCGTGCGGACCGTTTCCAGGATCGGCCGGTTGATGTCGCCGTCGCCGGCACCCGACAGGCGCAGAATGTCCTCGCCCGCTTCTTCCGAAATGATGTGGACGATGTCGTCGACCGTGATCATGCCGACCAGCCGGCCATTGGTGTCGACCACCGCGGCGGAGATCAGCGCATATTTCTGGAAGCGCAGCGCCACCTCTTCCTGGTCCATGTCGACGGGGATCAGGGTCTGCTCGCGCTTCATCACATCGGCCATGGCGATGGCGCGGGGGCAGGTGAGGATCCAGCTGAGCTGGCAGGTGCCGATCGGCTTGTGCGCCTCATCCACCACGAAGATTTCCCAGAAATCGGTAGTGAGGTCGTGATTGTCGCGCAGATAGTCGATCACCTGGCCCACGGTCATATGGGCGGGCACCGCGACCAGATCGCGCTGCATCAGGCGGCCGGCGGATTCCTCGGGATAGGCGAGCGCGCTTTCGATCGCGGCGCGGTCTTCCG
The DNA here is from genome assembly GCA_029167225.1 of Sphingobium arseniciresistens. Classification (GTDB taxonomy): domain Bacteria; phylum Pseudomonadota; class Alphaproteobacteria; order Sphingomonadales; family Sphingomonadaceae; genus Sphingobium; species Sphingobium arseniciresistens. Next base: position 395,418 of record JARFNK010000001.1, on the reverse strand, counting down.
GGTCGAGCGCGTCGAGCACCGCCTGCTGGTCGGCGGCCTCCATGTCCTCGATGATGGCGACGGCATCGTCGGTATCGAGTTCGGCGGCGAAGTTCGCCACTTGCTCGGGCGCAAGCGAGTCGATGATGTCGTCGCGCACATAGTCGTTGAGTTCGGACAGCACCTCGGCGCCGACGAGGTCGCCAAGCGCGGCGGCCACGTCGCCGCGCCGTTCCGATGGGGTCAGTTCCAGAAGGTCGGCGACGTCGGCCGGGTGGAGCGGCGAGACGAGCTTGCGCGCTTCCTCGGTATCGTCGTCCTCCACCGCGTCGAGCACGGCGGTCACGAATTCATGCTTCAGCCGGTCGTCCTCGTCATGGCGCGACGAGGGATCGTCCTCAACTGCGTCGAGGCGCTCGATCTCTTCCTGCGAGGGAGCGCTGCTTTCGCTCATTGCCCCCGCTCCAACTGTCCGGTTCCTTTTGCATGGGCAATCCTTTCGCTCATGCACAATGGAAAAGCAATGGCATCGCGCGCCTCAATGCCTATATGGGCGCATTCATTCCATATCCGTGCTTTCCCGGCGCGCGACGAGAAAAGAGGATCAATTGATGGCCGACGAAACGCTGACTTTGACGCTTGAGACCGGAGACGTGGTCATCAAGCTGCGTCCCGATCTGGCGCCCGGCCATGTCGAGCGCATCACCACGCTCGCCAAGGAAGGCTTTTACGACGGCGTGGTCTTCCACCGCGTCATCCCCGGCTTCATGGCGCAGGGCGGCGACCCGACGGGCACAGGCATGGGCGGCTCCAAGCTGCCCGACATCAAGGCGGAATTCAGCCGCGAGCCGCATGTGCGCGGCGTCTGCTCGATGGCACGTGCGCAGAACCCGAACAGCGCGAACAGCCAGTTCTTCATCTGCTTCGACGACGCCACCTTCCTCGACGGCCAGTACACCGTCTGGGGCGAAGTGACCGAAGGCATGGATCATGTCGACGCGCTGCCCAAGGGCGAGCCGCCCAAGGCGCCCGGCAAGATCGTGAAGGCGACCGTCTCCTGATTTCCGGCGCCGGGCAATTCCTGCCCAGGCTGGATTGAAGACAAGAAGGGCTTCCGCATGAGCGGGAGCCCTTCTTCCGTTCATGCCCGTCGGGGCGATCTGGCCTAGCCCGCACCAGCCCGCGGAATGGAGATCACGGAGCCGCACGCTCGGCCGCAGCCGCTGCCGGGGCGGGTGGCACATAAGGGCCGATACTCTCGATATGCCAGCGGCGCTGCGCCGTCGTGGAACCGGGCACGTCGTTGACCCGGCGGAGCGTGACCGTGCGCAGCGTATAGAAGGGCTGCCCGGTCGGCTTGACGCGCGCATAGACCTGCACCGGCACGGTGACGAAGACCGATCCTGCCGCGCCCTCCGCCATGCCGGGGGCGCCGACATTGGCATGGATTTCGGAAAAGCCGCCAAACCGCGCCGCAAAGTCGGCCTCGCTCTCGGTCGAGGGCGCGAGGGTTTCGCTCCACAGCCTCCGCGCCTCGCCGAAGCGCTGTTCCTCCAGCAGGCCATAATAGCCCTGTACGATCTGTGCGGCGCCCTGCGGGCTGCCGGGCGCGATCGATTGCTCCTCCTGAACCGGTGGGGAGATGGGCAGGCCGCCGGGCGTTCCGGGGGCGGGGGGATCGAGCGGCGCCATCACATCCTCGGCCTGGGTACGGACCGCCTCGTCCACGACGATGCTGTTGCCGCCATTGGCGACCTCGTTGATCGTCGTGCGTTCCTGCTGGTTGCAGGCCGTGAGCAGCGCAAACGTGCCGAAGGCCGCGATCCGCCACCTTGGCGCCGGAGTGATCGCCCGCACCCTCAACGGCGCCGCTCCCGCGCGCGTTCGGGCGCGCCTATGGCTTTTCTGATGCCGCTCCAGTCCCCGCGCGTCGGGGCGGGCCTGGCTTCAGGGCGCGCTTCGGGGCGGGCGGCGGGGGCAGGTTGGGCAGGAGGTTGCCGAACGGCGCGCTGTCCCTGTTCGCGCCACTGGCGCTGGCGATTGGCCTCCCAGTCCTGGCGCGACCTCACGGCACCATTGCCCGGTGCGCCATTCCAGCCCTGCCGGCGGTCATCGCGATTGCGGTCGCGCTCATAGCGGTTGCCGTCATCGCGGCGATCCCGCCAACTGTTGCCCGGCTGGCCATTGCCGGGAATGCCGTCGCCCGGACGGCGATCGCGATCTCCGCGGGCCAGCGCTTCGCGGCGGCGGGCCTCCCAATAGCCGCGCTGGCGGTCGTTCCAGCGGTGGCGCGATCCACCCCGGTCGTAGACATAATAGCCGCTGCCGGGATAATAATAATCGTCGTACCAGCCGCCATAGCCGCCATAGCCATAACCGGCCGGGCCGTAATAGCCGGGGCCATAGGCGCTGCCATAGCCGATATCGACGCCGCCATAGCCATAACCGTCATCATAGGCACAGCCGCCGAGGCCGAGGGTAAGGAGCAGGCCGCATGCGGTCGCTGTGAAGGAAAGGCGGGGCATGGATCGTCTCCAGTGCGCAGGGGATATGATGAAGAAATAACGTGCGGCGGTTGAATTGGTTGTGAATGAATAGCCCGCTCCGCTGAAATAACTGTTTGTTTATCGGGCGTTCAGGAAACCCTGCCTGCTGTTCATCGGGCGTGCAGAAACCGTTGCACAAAGGTCGCGGTTTCGCTGGACGGCCCCTTTTTGTCGTTCATGACGAAACCTCTCCTGCGCTTCAGCCATTATCCTTGTGCGCCGATCGAGAGCGCCGCGCCGGGTCCACACCGTGCGCCTTTTTCCGAACATTATGAAAAGGTCGAAAGACATGAAGACACTGCTTCTGGCGGCGCTTGGCGCTGCGACCATCCTCCCCGCCGCCGCCCATGCGCAGAGCGAAGGATCGACACGCCGTATCGAGCCCTATGTCGGCGTGATGGGCGGCATCCATGACTTCGATAGGGAGGGCAACAAGGCCGGCATTCCGCCGGTCGGCTATGACGGGCGGCTTGTGGAGGGCGTTGCGGGCGTAAACGTGAACGTCGCCGGGCCGATCATCCTGGGCGTGGAAGGCAATGCCACCAAGGGCGTTTCGGGCGACATCGACTGGGAATATGGCGCGGCTGGCCGCGTCGGCGTGAAGGCTGGCAAGGATAGCATGATCTTCGGCAAGGTCGGCTACCAGTGGATCAACTTCGACGCGCTGGGCACCGAGAGCCGCGACTATCACGGCACCACCTATGGCGCCGGCGTGGAAGTGTCGCCGGTCGACCTGGGCCTCGCCAAGGGCGACAGCAGCAACATCCGCCTGAGGCTGCAGGCGGACACCTTCGGCAACGGCAACAGCATCCGCCCGATGGCCGGTGTCGTCGCCAAATTCTGACGGCATTCTGAGGGGCGCAAGGGCGGCCGGGCCGGGATCATCCCGGTCCGGCCGTTTTTGCGGATGGGGGCGGATATTACGGGCCGCCGCCGCTATGCCCTTTTTGGTCAGGCGCTCTTGAGCGCGTCGGTGACCTTGCGGACCTTCTGGGATTCTCCGCGGCGCAGGATCATGACGTCGCCATGCGACACCACGACGATGAGGTCGTCGACATCCACCAGGGTCACGCGCGGGCCATCGGTGTGGACGAGGCAGTTGTTGGCGCCCAGCGCGAGCACCTGGCCGCGCACGGCATTGCCGGCGGCGTCCTTGGGGCTGATCATGTGGAGCGAATCCCAGCTGCCAACATCGGACCATCCCATGCTGACCGGCACGCAGGCCACGCGATCCTCGCGCTCCATGATCGCATAGTCCACGGAATCCGAAGGGCAGGCGGCAAAGGCCTGCGGATCGGGGGACACCCGATTGCCGATGCGGACGGCGCTCGACATTGCGGTGTTCACCGCCGTCAACATGTCAGGCTGGTGCCGTTCCAGCGCGGCGAGATAGGCGTCGGCGCGGAACAGGAAGATGCCCGCATTCCAGGCATGGTCGCCCTCCGCGATCATTTCGGCGGCGCGCTGGGCATCGGGCTTTTCGACGAAACGGGCGACGGCGTGGACGCGCTCGGCGCAGGTCTCGCCCATCTTGATATAGCCATAGCCGGTTTCCGGCGCATCCGGCGTGATGCCGAAGGTGACGAGCCAGCCATCGGCCACCAGCGGCAGCGCGCGGGCGATCGCTTCATGGAAGGCGGGCAGGTCCGCGATCACATGGTCGCTGGGCATCACCAGCAGCGCGTCGTCGCCCTTCGCTTCGAGCGCGGCGAGCGCGATGGCAGGCGCGGTGTTGCGGCCGAAGGGCTCCAGAAGGATCAGGCTGTCCTCCACGCCGATGGCGGCGAGCTGCTCCTCGATGATGTCGGCATGGGCGGCGTTGGCCACCAGAATCGGACGGCCGAATTGCGCCGAGCCGCCGCTGGTCCGCTGCACCGTCAGCTGCAGCATCGTCTCGTCCGCCGTCAGCGGCAGAAGCTGCTTGGGGCGCTCAGGGCGGGATACCGGCCACAGGCGGGTGCCGGACCCGCCCGAAAGAATGACGGGAACGATCATGTGTGTGCTGTTCATCATGCCTCGCTTGGCAGTGAGAGGAAGGTGAAGCGAACCCTTTTGTGCGGCATAACATGCTTGTTCGCACATGCAAAAACTTCGTTCGGCAAACCCGAAAAAACACAATGGAGGGCGTGACCGCACCTGCTTTTTAAGGCCGGAAAATGAACATTTTTTGTCCGTCGGTCGTGAACAGGGGATGGCCTCAGCATCTTTCCGGTTGAATGCTGCAATTGCTCCATTTACACCCCGGCATCGATTGTCGACGCGTCTGACACAGTCTCTTGCCGCAGGTCACCATTGGGAGTCCAGAATGAAGCAGCTCGTTGCATTTGATCTCGACGGCACGCTGGCGGAAAGCAAGCAGCCGCTGCAGGATGCCATGGGCGAAGCACTGGCCGACCTGCTGCAGGTTGCACATGTCGCGGTGATTTCCGGCGGGGACTGGCCGCAATTTGAAAAGCAGGTGGCCAACCGCCTTCCAGCCCGGGCGGATCGTTCGCGGCTCTGGCTGATGCCCACCACCGGCACGAAGCTGTATCGCCATGAGGGCGCCTGGCAGACGGTCTACGCCGAACTGTTCGACGAGGATCAGAAGCAGGCCATCTTTACCGCTTTCGACGCTGCGCTCGAAGCGACCGGATTCGTCCCGGAACAGACCTGGGGCGAACGCATCGAGGATCGCGGCAGCCAGATCACCTTTTCCGCTCTTGGCCAGCAGGCACCGCTCGACGCCAAGGAACATTGGGACCCCGATTTCGCCAAACGAAAGATCATCCAGGCTGACCTTCGCAAGCGGCTGCCCGGCCTTTCTATCAACATGGGCGGCGCGACATCGATCGACATCACCCGCGAAGGCGTCGACAAGGCTTATGGACTGAAGAAACTGCGCGACGCGAGCAATATCCCCCTCGATGCCATGATGTTCATCGGCGATGCCATCTTCCCCGGCGGCAATGACTATCCCGCCAAGGAACTCGGTCTCGATACCGTCCGCGTGCGCGATCCGCAGGAAACCCTTGCCGTCATCGCCGCGATCGTCGCTTGCCAAAAATAAACGGCTTCTCTCATCATACCAGCATGGCCAGTTTCATTTTGAGAGGCTGTTTGGAAAATTGCTGCGGCCGATCGGTCAGTCGGTGCCGAAAAGATCCCTCGTGAATACCTTGTCGACAACGTCGCTCAAGTCCGCCGTCATGCGGTTGGCGATGATGACATCCGCTTCCGCTTTGAATGCATCCAGATCCCGTAAGATGCGGGACCTGAAAAACTCCTCGCCTTCGAGGGCCGGTTCATAGACGATGACTTCAACGCCCTTCGACTTGATCCGCTTCATGATGCCCTGGATAGAACTCTGGCGGAAATTGTCCGAACCTGCCTTCATGACCAAGCGATAGATGCCGACCACTTTCGGAGATTTTTGCAGAATCCGCTGGGCAATGAAATCCTTGCGCGTGGTATTGGCTTCCACGATCGCCCGGATGAGGTTTTGCGGCACCTCGGAATAGTTGGCAAGAAGCTGTTTCGTGTCTTTCGGCAGGCAATAGCCTCCATAGCCGAAGGACGGATTATTATAATGGTTGCCGATCCGCGGATCGAGGCCGACACCGGCGATGATCTGCTTGGCGTCCATGTCATGGATCATGGCGTAGCTGTCGAGTTCATTGAAATAGGCGACGCGCATAGCGAGGTAGGTGTTGGAGAAGAGCTTGATGGCCTCGGCTTCCGAGGGGTCAGTGAGCAGGACAGGCACGTCCTTGGAGATGGCGCCTTCAAGCAGGAGATCGGCAAATTGCTCGGCGCGGGGCGAACGCTCGCCTACTACGATCCGGCTGGGATGGAGATTATCGTGGAGCGCCCGTCCCTCACGCAGAAATTCCGGGCTGAAGATCACATTGTCATATCCCGTCCGTGCCCGCAGGTTGGCGACGTAGCCAACAGGGATCGTGGACTTGATCACGATGGTCGCGACGGGATTTACGCGCATCACGTCTGCGATCACCGCTTCCACCGATGAAGTGTCGAAGGAGTTTGTCGTTTCGTCATAATTTGTCGGCGTTGCGACGATGACGAAATCCGCGTCGCGATAAGCCAATTCGCCATCGACGGTGGCCGTAAGATTCAGCGGCTTCTGCGCGAGATAGGTCTCGATTTCGGTATCTTCGATCGGGCTGATGCGGGCATTGACCTTTTCGACTCGATTAGCCGAGACATCGATAGCCAAGACTTCATGATTCTGGGCCAAAAGCACCGCATTTGACAGTCCTACATAGCCGAGACCGGCAACCGCGATTTTCATCTTAATCCCTATTTTGATACTAAAGCGGGCACGTCCGTAGCGGTGCCGGCCTGGGCAGGTTTGTCAAAGACGATTTATGCTGATTGTATTACGTTGGAATGGCCAGCGTAAATGATTTTCGTCGCCATTGTTCATCCATCGAGACGAACGGAGTCAATGCGTTAGGATTTGGTTCGTTGCAATGCCGCGAAAGCGACCTCAAAAAAAGGGCCGATGAGCGGCGGACGTGGCGTTCATCCGTCTTTCCAAGCAAGCTTGTCCTTTGTGCGCGACAGGCGAGGTCTGCCTAACCCGCAATGCAGCGGAGAAGGATCGGCGCTGACAGGCCATCCCGATCACATCTTTAGTTCTCACTTTTGACTCCGGCGCTTCAAGCCGGCAATGCAACGGCGCAGGCGTGCGATATGGTTGCGCGCGGTCTTCATCGGCGACGTCTTCCGGTCGTCGATGTCCAGTTGCCATTTTTGCGCCCGGCGCCCCATTTCGTTGCGAGTATCCATGCAGCTCACGCATTTCGACATCGACATGTTCCTTCGCGATTACTGGCAGAAGAAGCCGCTGCTGATCAAGGCGCCGTGGAATGCCTGGCGCAATCCGCTCGAACCCGCTGAACTGGCCGGCCTTGCGTGCGAGGAGGGTGTGGAATCGCGCCTCATCACCCAGGCGCGCGGGACATGGAAGCTGGAGCATGGCCCCTTCGCCGAAACCCGCTTCGGCAAGCTGGGCAAGGCGCCTTGGACGCTGCTGGTGCAGGCCGTCGACATCCATGTGCCCGATGTGGCAGCGCTGATCGATCCGTTCCGCTTCATACCCAATTGGCGCATCGACGACGTGATGGTGAGCTATGCGACCGACGGCGGCGGCGTCGGTGCGCATGTCGATCAATATGACGTGTTCCTCATCCAGGGGCTCGGCCGGCGTCGCTGGCAGGTCGGCGCGCTGTGCGATGCCGCCACGCCGCTGTTGCCGCATGACGACCTGCGCCTGCTCGCCAGCTTCGAGGCGCTCGACGAATGGATCCTGGAGCCAGGCGACATCCTCTATGTGCCGCCTGGCATTGCGCATAACGGCGTTGCGGTCGGCGACGATTGCATGACCTATTCGGTTGGCTTTCGCGCGCCCTCGCGCAGCGACCTGATCGGGCAGTGGTGCGATCATCTGCTGGAGGAAATGCAGGATGACGACCGCTATGAGGATCGTTTCGACGGAGCGGGCATCGCCGCCGCCCGCGCCAATCCCGGCGAGATTTCCGCGTCTGCCCTCGAACGGCTCCACGCGATGGTCACGCAGAAGATGCTGGACCGCGATGCCTTCGCCCGCTGGTTCGGCGAATATAACAGCGCGCCCAAATATCCCGAGATGGATTTCGAACTGGAAGAGCCGATGACGGTCGAGGCGGTGCGTGCCTGTGTCGAGCAGCACGGGCCGCTCTCGCGCAATCCGGCCAGCCGCTTTTCCTTCATCCGGCAGGATGCGGGATCGGTGCTGCTGTTCGCCGATGGCAGGAGTTTCCCGTGCAGCGGAGACACCGTCGCGCTGGCCGAACAGCTCTGCGCGCAGGATCACATCATGGTCGATCCCGCGCTTGCAACAGCGCAGCCGGCGATGGCGCTACTCGCCGCGCTCATCAATCAGGGCAGTGTGAGCTTTGAGGACGAGGATGGGGATGACGAGGATTGAGGTCAGCCCGGGGGCCGGCTGATCGGGCTCCCGTCCTCGCCATCTTATCGCTCAGGTGGCGGCAGCGTCCCGCCATTCCCCCGGCTGGAGGCCCTCGATCGTCCAGTCGCCAATGCTCCATCGCACCAGCCGCAAGGTCGGATGACCGACCGCCGCCGTCATCCGGCGCACCTGCCGGTTGCGTCCTTCGCAGATCGTCAGCTTCAACCAGCAGTCGGGCACGCTCTTGCGGAAGCGGACCGGCGGATCGCGCGGCCAGAGCGCGGGATCGGCGATGCGCTCGACACTGGCAGGCAGGGTCGGGCCGTCCTTCAGCGTCACGCCCCGCCTCAGCGCCTCGAGGCTTTCTTCCTGCGCATCACCCTCGACCTGCACCAGATATGTTTTTGGCATCTTGAATTTGGGATCGGCGATTCGCGCCTGCAGCCGGCCGTCATCGGTCAGCATCAGCAGCCCCTCGCTGTCGAGGTCGAGCCGCCCGGCCGGATAGACGCCGGGCACGTCGACGACATCCGACAGGGTTGCACGCGCCGTCTGGGTGCCGCGGTCGGTGAATTGCGACAGCATGTCGTAAGGCTTGTTCAGCAGGATCAGCCGCGCCATGAGCTTGTTCATTCTCCATTTCGCCGCGCACATTGATCGCGACCCAAAGGGCAATTCCGACAGCCTGAACGCCATCGGCCGCCGCCCGCACGATCGCGGAGGTGACATCCCTTTAGCGCATGGATCGGCAATCGCCACGTCGGCAGCATATCGCGTGAGCGCTTTTCAGGCGACTGCCCGCCTTGCCCCGGCGCCCGACCGGACCTATCTTGAGGGACGCAATCGTAACGGAGCCCCCCGGCCATGGACATCACCCTGACAGCATCGCCCCACTGCCATGCCGACAGGAAAGTCTCTCTCCATGCCCGCTTCCATCACGATCTCCCATCTCAGCTGGTCCACGCCTGACGGCCAGCCCGTCCTTTCGGACCTCGACTGCAACTTCCAGCGTGAACGGGCCGGCATCGTCGGTCGCAACGGTGTCGGCAAGACGACGCTGCTGAAGCTGATCGCCGGCGCACTGGAACCGACGAAAGGCCGGATCACGGTCGCAGGATCGGTCAGCCTGCTGGGACAGGCCGTTCAGGTCACGCCCGATGAAACGATCGCCGATCTGTTCGGCGTCGCCGACGGTATCGCGCTGCTGCAAAAGGCTGAAGCAGGCCAAGCGAGCATCGAGGAACTCGCCGAGGCCGACTGGACCATAGAGGCCCGGATGAAGGCCGCGCTGGCGCAAGTCGGGCTGGAGGCTGGCGCCGATACCCTGCTGGCGCGGCTGTCGGGCGGCCAGCGGACGCGTGCGGCGCTCGCCGGGGCGATCTTCGCGGCGCCGGATTTCTTGCTCCTCGACGAGCCGACCAATAATCTGGACATGGACGGGAGGCGCGCGATCCGCGACCTCCTGCGGGGCTGGCGTTCTGGCGCCATCGTCATCAGCCACGACCGGCAATTGCTGGAGGAGATGGATGCCATCGTCGAGCTGACCAGCCTCGGCGCCACGCGCTATGGCGGCAACTGGAGCCATTATCGCGAGCGCAAGGCCATCGAACTGGCGGCGGCCGAGCATGACCTTGCGAGCGCGGAGCGCCGGATGGCGGATGTCAGGCGCAAGGCGCAGATCACCGCCGAGCGGCAGGACCGGCGCGATGCCGCCGGCAGCCGTCGCGGCGCGCGGGGTGATCTTCCCCGTATCCTGCTGGGCGCGCGCAAGCAACAGGCTGAAAATAGCAGTGGCGGCAATGCCCGCCTTGCCGAACGCCAGAGCGCCGAGGCCGGGGACCAGGTCGCCCAGGCGAAGGAGCGCGTTGAAGTGGTCGAGGCGATCGCGATCACGCTGCCCTCGACCGGGCTGTCCTCTTCGCGGTCGGTGCTGGACGTCGAGCATGTCACGGGCGGCTATGCGCCGGGGGAGGCGGTCATCAATAATCTCTCCCTGTCGATCAGCGGCCCGGAGCGGATGGCGTTGACCGGCCCCAATGGTTGCGGCAAGTCGACCCTGCTGCACCTCATCACCGGCCAGTTGCAGCCATGGTCGGGCAGCGTTCGCGTCCACATGCCGCTTGCCCTGCTCGACCAGCGGGTCAGCATTCTCGATCCATCGCTGACCGTCGCGGAGAATTTCGCGCGGCTCCATCCCGGCTCTACGAACAATGCCGTACGCGCCGCGCTCGCACGCTTTCGTTTCAGGGCCGCCGCAGCGGACCAACTGGTGTCGGATCTGAGCGGCGGGCAGATGCTGCGTGCCGGGCTCGCCTGCGTGCTGGGCGGTCCGATCCTGCCGGGCTTCCTGATCCTCGACGAACCGACCAACCATCTCGATCTGGAATCGATCGCGGCGGTGGAGGCCGGGCTGTCAGCCTATGACGGCGCCCTGCTGGTGGTCAGCCATGATGCCGAATTTCTCGCCAGGATCGGTATCACTCGCCATGTCCTCATAGGCGATCGTGCCATGGGTGGTTGACCGCCTCGTGGTGCCTGCGCCCTAAATGGTCGGGCCGAGCGGATCTGTCCGCGGGCCGGGCGCAGGATCGATCGGTGTCGCCGGCTTGAACGTCGGCTCGACGTTGGGAGCGGGGGCAACCCTGCTTTCCTTGCTGTCGGCAAAGCGCGCGGCGATCAAGCCTGCCACCGCCAGCCCCAGAAAATCGGAAAAGGCGAGGTAGAGGAAATAGCCCCAGGGCGCGTGGTTGAAGATCGGCTGGCCGATATGCATCCACAGCACGGCAGCGAAGGCGAAGAGGATCGCCGCCCGTCCGCGCGTCGCCGAGTCGATCGTCACCGCGCGCAGCGCAAAGGCCAGGATCACGCCGACGACCAGCGCCAGCACGAGCCCGGCGATCAGGCTGGCGCTGTCGACCACCGGAAACCCTGCCGTGTTGAACATCACCTGCGCGACCGGCCCCTTGCCGTACAGGATCGTGCCTTCGCTGCTGCCGGGGGAGGGGATGGCATAGACGCCGGTACCCGACTGGGTCAGCGCCTGCGCCAGTTGCGCCTGCAGGGTGGCGCTGGCCTGCCCGTCGATACTGGAATAGGCGAGGTTGCTGAGCGGCGTGCCCCAGAAGACGAAGCCGATCAGATACATGGCGAGGCCGCCCAGCAGCCCGCCGATCAGTGTCTTGAACATCGCCCTTATCCCTCCGGTCCGTCACATATCGAAGCATGAACGCGCGAACGCCCAAGGCTATCCCGAAGAGGAGGGGACGAGCGGATTTATTCGGGGTCGTGGACCTGCTTGCTGATGTGGCGGATGAAGCCGATCAGGCCGGTCTGGCGGCTGCGCTTCAGCCTTTCGGCTTCCAGGATGGTCTTGACCTTCAGGAAGCAGGCCTCGGCATCGTCGTTGCACAGCACATAGTCATAGCCGTCCCAATGCGCGATCTCACTGGTGGCGCGCGCCATGCGGCCCTGGATCACCGCGTCGCTGTCCGTCCCGCGTCCGCGCAGGCGGCGTTCCAGCTCGTCCATTGACGGCGGCAGGATGAACACACGCACCACGTCGCCGCCGGCGATCTGGTAAAGCTGCTGTGCGCCCTGCCAGTCGATGTCGAACAGCACGTCGCGCCCGGCCTTCAGCATCGCCTCGACCGGCGCCTTGGGCGTGCCATAGCGATGGCCGAACACATGCGCCCATTCCAGGAACTCATGGTCCGACACCATCTGCCGGAAGCCTTCTAGATCGGTGAAATGATAGTCCTTGCCGTCGACCTCGCCCGGACGCGGCGCGCGGGTCGTGGCGGAGACGGACATCTGCAGCCCGTCGTCCGACGCAAGCAGCTTGCGCGCGATGGTGGATTTGCCCGCGCCTGAGGGCGAGGAAAGGACGAAAAGCACCCCGCGACGCTTGAAGCCATGGGGGTCGGACTGGTTGCTGTGGGCCATGGCTGCTAGTGACGATGGTATCGCGATTTTGCAAGGGGGAATGGCGGGAATGGCAGGCAAAAGCAGTGCCGGAAAGGCACAGGGGCCGACATGGATCGCGCTGATGCGCGGCATCAATGTCGGTGGCAACCGCAAGCTGCCCATGGCGCGGCTGCGCGCGCTGTGCCTCGAACGGGGCTGGGGCAATCCCCGCACCTATATCCAGAGCGGCAACCTGATCGTCGATGCGCCCGGCCCGCTGGATGCGGTGCGGGAGGCACTGGAGGCAATGATCGTCGCGGAATTCGGCTTCGCGACCGATGTGATCGTGCGGGCGGCGGCCGACTGGGCGGGCTATATCGCGGCGAACCCCTTTGCCGGCGAAGCGAACGCCAACCCCAAGCTGGTCCATCTGTGCCTGTCGCGCGCACCGCTGGAGGCGGATGCGGCGGAGAAGCTGCGTGCGCGGGCCTCGCCGCATGAACGGATCGCGCAGGCGGGCGGTGCGCTGTGGATAGACTATGGCCAGTCGGTCGCCGATTCGAAGCTGACCCCGGCCTTCATCGACAAATGTGCCGGCTCCACGGTGACGGGGCGTAACTGGAACAGCGTGCTCAAGATCGCGGAACTGCTCGGAGAGGGCGGCGCATGACGGGCGGCTGGAAATATTGGGCGCTAAGCCCGATCATCGTCGCGGCGACCATCTTCATCCTGCTCGCGATGGGGCGTCCGCCGATCTGCACCTGCGGCACGGTGGAGCTGTGGCATGGCGCGGTCGACAGCGGCAACAGCCAGCATATCGCCGACTGGTACAGCTTCAGCCATATCATCCATGGCTTTCTCTTCTATGGTGCGACGTGGTTGGTGATGCGCGGGCGCGCTCTGCCGCTGCGCCTGTCGGTCGCCGTCCTGATCGAGGCGGCATGGGAAGTGCTGGAAAATTCGCCGATCATCATCGACCGCTATCGCACCGCGACCATCGCGCTCGGCTATACCGGTGACTCGATCCTCAATTCGGTGAGCGACATCGCCATGATGACGCTTGGCTTCCTGTTTGCCGCGCGCGTGCCCGTATGGCTGACGGTCGCGGTTGCCATCGCTTTCGAACTGATGACCCTGTGGGTGATCCGCGACAACCTGACCCTGAACGTGCTGATGCTCGCCTGGCCGGTCGAGGCGATCAAGGCCTGGCAGGGCGGCGTCTGACGGGGGCCTTGGGCTTGAGCGGACGTGCCTTGCGATAGGATGCGCGGCGGCTGGCGAAGGACAGCGGACGCTCGCCTTCCTTGACGAGGCCGTCCTCGACGGCGGCCTCATGCGGCCCCTTGGCGTCGATCTGCTTCTTCTTCTGCCACAGCTTGTGCGCGACATAGGCGCCGCCGATGGCCAGCGCGCCGATGGGGGAGCGGGCGATCACCCGTGTCGCGACCATGCCGGCCGCCGCGCCGAGCAGGCCCGCCTTGCCGGCCTCCGCCGCTATCCGCGTGCCGATGATGGTGGTGGCGATCTTGCCCAGGATTCGCATGCTGTGGTGTCCCTGTTCTGTCGGTGTCTTCGCCATAGGGAATGTATAGCGAGGCGCCTCGGTTCCGGGAAGCCGAGTGTTTTACGCGGTGACATGAGTCGATCACGCATGTTCGCGGCCCAAAACCGGCAAGGTTCCGGGCCGCGACGACGCCGTTACCGGCCCACCATGGTTTCGGGGCGGACCAGCCGGTCGAATGTCGCGGCATCGACGAGCCCGAGCGCCAGTCCGGCCTCGCGCAGCGTCAGCCCCTCCGCATGGGCGTGCTTGGCGATCTTGGCGGCATTGTCATAGCCGATCTCCGGCGCCAGCGCCGTCACCAGCATCAGCGAACGGTCGACCAGTTCGGCGATCCGGCCTTCATTGGCCTCCAGCCCCTCGATGCAGCGCTCGGCGAAGCTGTCCATGCCCACGGCGAGCAGATGGATGGAACGCAGCACCGCCGCGCCGATCATCGGCTTGAACACGTTGAGTTCCAGATGGCCCTGAAGGCCGCCCACCGTCACTGCCTGATGATTGCCGATCACCTGTGCGGCGACCATGGTCAGCATCTCGCACTGGGTCGGGTTGACCTTGCCCGGCATGATGGAGCTGCCCGGCTCGTTCGCGGGCAGGTCCAGCTCGCCAAGGCCCGAGCGCGGGCCGGAGCCGAGCAGCCGGATGTCGTTGGCAATCTTGGTCAGCGCCACCGCCAGGGTCGCGAGCGTGGAAGAGAGGTGGACCAGCGGATCATTGGAGGCCAGCGCCTCGAACTTGTTGTCGGCGGTGCGGAAGGGCAGGCCGGTGGCGGACGCGATCTCCGCCGCGATCGCCTCGGCAAAGCCGGTGGGCGCATTGAGGCCGGTGCCGACCGCCGTGCCGCCCTGCGCCAGCGCCGTCATGCCGTGCAGGGTCGCCGGCTCGATCCGCTTGCGGCTGCGGTAAATCTGATGCGCGTAGCCGGAAAACTCCTGCCCCAGCGTCAGCGGCGTCGCGTCCTGCAAATGGGTGCGGCCGATCTTCACGATATGATCCCAGGCCTTCGCCTTGGCATCCAGCGCGTCGTGCAATCGGTCGAGCGCCGGGAAGAGCGCGCCGGTGACCGCCAAAGCCGCCGCGATATGCAGCGCTGTCGGGAAGCTGTCGTT
The DNA here is from genome assembly GCA_029167225.1 of Sphingobium arseniciresistens. Taxonomy (GTDB): domain Bacteria; phylum Pseudomonadota; class Alphaproteobacteria; order Sphingomonadales; family Sphingomonadaceae; genus Sphingobium; species Sphingobium arseniciresistens. Next base: position 380,367 of record JARFNK010000001.1, on the reverse strand, counting down.
GGACGACTGGCCCATGTTCACATGGTCGTTAGGATGGACGGGCGACTTGCCGCCGCGCGTGCCGGAGAGCATCTCGTTGGCGCGGCCGGCGATCACTTCATTGGCGTTCATGTTGGACTGGGTGCCGCTGCCCGTCTGCCAGATGACGAGCGGGAACTGGTCGTCCAGCTTGCCGTCGATCACTTCCTGCGCGGCGGCTTCCATCGCGTCGGCGAGCTTCGAGTCCAGCCCATGGGCGCGGTTCACGCGGGCGGCCGCGCGCTTCACATGGGCGAGGGCGCGGACGATGCCGATGGGCATGTGCTCGGTCACGCCGAACGGGAAATTCTCGATGCTGCGCTGGGTCTGCGCCCCCCAATAGGCGTCGGCGGGCACGGCGATGGCGCCGATGCTGTCGGTTTCGATGCGCGTATTTTCGCCGTTGGCATTTTCGGGGATGGTCGCGGTCATGAAGCGCTCCGTGCTGGCCCAATGTGGGCTGAGGACGGGGCGAATGTGGGTGTTGCGAACGGGTCGCGCCACCCCCTAATCATCTCTGATTACTTCTTTTTGCCGAAATCCACGGTAACGACGTTCGATCCGTCCTCGGTGCTGACCGCTGGCATGTCGTTGCCGGCCGGTTCGGGCGGCTCGGGCGCCTCGTCATCTTCCTGCACCGCGAATTGCAGCGCGAAATTGACGGCCGGATCGACGAAGGCGGTGATCGCCGAGAAGGGGATCACCAGATGCGCGGGCACCTGGCTGAAGGTCAGGCTGACCTCGAAACCGTCGCTGCCAACCTTCAGGTCCCAATATTTGTTCTGCAGGACGATGGTCATCTCGTCCGGGAAGCGCTCGATCAGCTGGCGCGGAACGGTGACGCCCGCGGCCTGCGTCTTGAAGGTGATGTAGAAGTGATGGGTGCCGGGCAGCCCGCCGGACCGTTCGATTTCACCCAGCACGCGGCCGACCACGGCACGCAGTGCCTCCTGGACGATCTCGTCATAGGGAATCATGCTATCTGGAAGCTCTTCGCTCATGGGCCATCTTCCTAACGATGGGATGGGGCGGGTCAAGCCTTAGGGCAACGCGCTTTCCGCATCGGGAGGCCGCGCGACTCGCGGCGGAACATTGCACGGGCGCGAATCGGCGTTATAGGAGCGGCCATGCGCACGGCTCAGATCCACCGTAACACGGCCGAAACGGCCATCGACGTCACCGTCAACCTGGACGGGAAGGGCGAATATACGGTCTCGACCGGTATCGGCTTCCTCGATCACATGCTCGAGCAGCTTTCGCGCCACTCGCTGATCGACATGACGGTGAAGACGGTGGGCGACCTGCATGTCGACCAGCATCACACGACCGAGGATACCGGCATCGCCATTGGCGAGGCGGTGGCCAAGGCGCTGGGCGACAAGCGCGGCATCAGCCGCTACGGCACCGCCTATGCGCCCATGGATGAGACGCTGACCCGCGTGTCGCTCGACATTTCCGGGCGGCCATGGCTGGTCTTTACGCCCAAATTCTCGATGCCGCGCCTTGGCGAGTGGGACACCGAGCTGATCGAGCACTGGTTTCACAGCTTCTCGCAGGCGGCGGGCATCACCCTGCATGTCGAGAATCTGTACGGCACCAATAACCATCATATCGTCGAAAGCTGCTTCAAGGGGCTGGCCCGCGCGCTGCGTCAGGCGGTGGAGATCGACCCGCGCAAGGCGGATGCGATCCCCTCCACCAAGGGGATGCTGTGAGCGCCATCGCCCTCATCGACTACGGCGCGGGCAATCTTCATTCGGTCCATAATGCGCTGGTGAAGGCGGGCGCGCGCGATGTCGCGATCACCGCCGATCCCGATGTGGTGGCGAAGGCCGACCGGATCGTCCTGCCCGGCGTTGGTGCTTTCAGGGCGTGCCGCGATGCGCTGGTCGGCATTCCCGGCATGGTCGATGCGCTGAACGCCGCGGTGCATGAGCGCGCCGTGCCGTTCCTTGGCGTGTGCGTGGGGATGCAGCTGCTCGCCGACGCGGGTGAGGAGTTTGGTCGGCATGAAGGGCTGGGCTGGATTCCCGGCACGGTGAAGCTGATCGAACCCGCCGATGCGCGCGTGAAGGTGCCGCATATGGGCTGGAACGACGTGCGTCTCGCCACGCCCCATGCGCTGCTGGAAGCGGGCGAGGCCTATTTCCTGCACAGCTACCATTTCGACGCCGCCAACCCGGCCGATATCGCCGCGACCACGGACCATGGCGGCCCGCTGGTCGCCGCCGTCGCGCGGGACACCGTCATCGGCGTGCAGTTCCACCCGGAAAAGAGCCAGCTCTATGGCCTTTCCTTCCTTGCCCGTTTCCTCGACTGGAGACCGTGAAGACCCATGTCGCTGATCGTCTTTCCCGCCATTGACCTGAAGGCCGGCCAGGTCGTCCGCCTGGCCGAGGGCGACATGGATCGCGCCACCGTCTATGGCGACGATCCCGCCGCTCAGGCGGTGCTGTTCGCCGATGCGGGCGCGAAGCATCTGCATGTCGTCGATCTCGACGGCAGCTTTGCGGGGCACGCGGTGAATGCCGGTGCGGTAGAGAGCATCGTCAACGCCTTTCCCGGCCATGTGCAGCTTGGCGGCGGCATCCGTAATCGCGAATCGGTGGAGCGCTGGTTCGACCTTGGCGTGTCGCGCATCGTCATCGGCACCGCAGCGCTGAAGGATCCTGCCTTCGTGAAGGCCGCCGCGCGCGACTTCCCCGGCGGCATCGTCGTCGCCGTCGATGCGCGCGACGGCTTTGTCGCGACCGATGGCTGGGCGGAAAAGTCCGACATGCCGGTGATCGACCTCGCCCGCCGGTTCGAGGATGCGGGCGTCGCATCGCTGCTGTTCACCGATGTCGGCCGCGACGGCCTGCTCAAGGGCTGCAATATCGAAGCGACCGTGGACCTTGCCCGCGCCACCGACATTCCGGTGATCGCCAGCGGCGGGGTGGCGGGGATCGCCGACATCCGCATCCTCAGCCTCCACGCCGACGAGGGCATCGAGGGCGTCATCACCGGCCGCGCGCTCTATGACGGGCGCCTCGACCTCAAGACCGCGCTGGCGATCGCGCAGGCGGCGGCATGAGGATTAGTCCACTTTTCCCGTTCGCCCGGAGCCTGTCGAAGGACTGTTCTTCTCCTTGCTTTTCCAAGGAAGGACTGGGCTGCGACAAACTCAGCCCGAACGGCAAGGTTTACGCATGACCGTCCGCACCCGCGTCATCCCCTGTCTCGACGTTGCCAATGGCCGGGTGGTCAAGGGCGTGAACTTCGTCGACCTGATGGACGCGGGCGATCCGGTCGAGCAGGCGCGCCTTTATGACGAGGCTGGCGCGGATGAACTCTGCTTCCTCGACATCACCGCCAGCCACGAGGCGCGCGGCACCATCATCGACGTCGTGCGGCGCACCGCCGAAGTCTGCTTCATGCCGGTGACGGTGGGTGGTGGCGTGCGTTCGCCCGAGGATGCGCGCGCGCTGCTGCTGGCCGGGGCAGATAAGGTGGCAGTGAACAGCGCCGCCGTCGCCCGGCCGCAGGTGATCGCGGAGATCGCCGACCGTTTCGGCAGCCAGTGCATCACCGCCTCCGTCGATGCGCGGCGCGTGGAGGACGGCCCGGCCGGCCCGCGCTGGGAAATCTTCACCCATGGCGGCCGCACGCCGACCGGCATCGATGCGCTGGAACATGCTGTGCGGATGGCGCAGCTGGGCGCGGGCGAACTGCTCGTCACCTCCATGGACGGTGATGGCACGCGCGCGGGCTATGACCTGGCGCTGACCCGCGCCATTGCCGATGCGGTGTCTGTGCCGGTGATCGCCAGCGGCGGCGTGGGCACGCTCGACCATCTGGTCGAGGGCGTGATCGAGGGCCATGCGAGCGCGGTGCTGGCGGCCTCCATCTTCCACTTCGGCCAACACACCATCGCGCAGGCGCATGCGGCGCTCGCGGCGGCTGGGATTCCCGTTCGCAGCCACTGATCGCGATGTGATCGGGGCGGCCATCCGGCTGCCGGACATCATGCAGCAAGATTCACTGCATGATTTGTAACCGAACATGTCTGAAAACGCATGCGTTTCAGTCGCTTAGTGTCGGCTGAATTGACGGTAACCATCACATCCTCACGCGCATTAACCATGGCGTGGCGGCGGAGGGCTCAGATTTTCGCTCTGGCCCCGCGATTGCATCGTCCTTCTTCGCCAATTGACCATGGGGAAGGAATGTAAACGATGATGACGCGCACTCTTCTGACGATCGCCGGGGCTGCGATGATGATGTCGGCGGCAGTACCGGCGCAGGCGAGCAAATGCTGGTGGGGCAAGTGCAGCGGCGGTTCGTCCTCCGGCGGAAGCTCGTCGAGCGGTGGCTCTTCGGGTGGAGGTTCTTCGGGCGGCGCAACGCCGGTGCCGGAGCCGGAACAGATGGCCCTGTTCGGCATGGGCGCGGCCGTGCTGGTGCTGCGCGCGGTGAAGGGCCACCGCCGGAACAAGTAACCGCATTTTCCGGTTGACGGGCGCACCCCTGCCGCCGCAACTGCCGCGATGCAGGCTACGCTCGAACGACTGGAAGCAACGATCAGGGCGCGCCGGGGCACGGACCCGGCGCAATCCTATGTTGCCGCGCTCACCGCCAAGGGACGCGCCAAGATGGCGCAGAAGCTGGGCGAGGAAGCGGTGGAGACGGTGATCGCCGCGATGGCCGATGACCGGGCCGAGGCGGTGAAGGAGGGAGCGGACCTGATCTTCCACCTTGCCGTGCTGCTCGCCGACATGGGGCTAGGTTTGCCCGACATCTGCGCGGAACTCGATCGGCGCGACGGGCTTTCGGGCCTTGCCGAAAAGGCAGCGCGCAGCGGGTCCGCCACGCCTTTAGGAGACTGACCGATGCCCGTCGACGCGACGCTGCCCTATGACGACCAGAATATCTTCGCGAAGATCCTGCGCGGAGAGATTCCCAGCAACCGCGTCTATGAGAGCGAGCATGCGATCGCCTTTCACGACATCTCGCCGTGGACGCCGACGCACATCCTGGTCATTCCGCGCGGCCCCTATGTGAGCTGGGACGATTTCTCGGCCAAGGCCTCGGACGCGGAAATCGCCGATTTCGTGCGCGCCGTAGGCGAAGTGGCGCGAGCGGCCGGGCTGGTCGCGCCGGGCTATCGCGTGCTCGCCAATTCCGGCTTCGATTCCCATCAGGAAGTGCCCCACCTGCATGTGCATATTCTGGCGGGTGAACCACTGGGACCGATGCTGGCAGGGCGCGGGCCGGGCTCCGGCAAGCGCTGATCGCCGGGCGCGAGGGCGCGGATGCAGGCCAGTTTGCGCCATCCGGGTCTTGTTTTTCGTGCGTCCGATAAAAACCCGAAATTGTAACAAGCTTGCGCATGCGGATTTAGGCGATAGTCTCGTTCTATCCAAATAAGGGGCAGCGCCCGCAGGCGCGCCGCACAGGGAAAGAGACAGGCACTAAATGATTTTTGGGCGCGTAAAGCCACTCGACGCCATTTTGGCGACGGCTGAGAAGAAATCGCTGCATCGGTCGCTGGGCGCATTCCAGTTGACCATGCTGGGCATTGGCGCGGTGATCGGCACCGGCATTTTCGTGTTGACGGCAGAGGCCGCGCAAAAGGCGGGGCCGGGCATGATGCTCGCCTTCGTCATCGCCGGCTTCGTCTGCGCGGTCGCCGCGCTCTGCTACGCCGAAATGGCGTCCATGGTGCCGGTGTCCGGCTCCGCCTACACCTATAGCTATGCGGTCATGGGCGAACTGATCGCCTGGATGGTGGGCTGGGCGCTGATCCTGGAATATGCCGTGGCGGCGGGTGCCGTGTCGGTGGGCTGGTCGGGCTATGTGGTCGGCCTGATCGAGCATACGTTCCACCTCGATATCCCGGACCTGTTGACGCGCGGGCCGTTTGACGGCGGCGTCATCAACCTGCCGGCGATGCTCATCGCCTCGCTCGTCACCTGGCTGCTGGTGATCGGCACGAAGGAGAGCGCCAGCGTCAACGCGGTGCTGGTACTCATCAAGGTGGCGGCGCTGACGCTGTTCATCGTGCTGGCCCTGCCCGTGATGAACATGGAGAAGTTCACGCCCTTCGCGCCGCTTGGCTTCTCGGGTATTTCGGCGGCGGCGGCCTCCATCTTCTTCGCCTATGTGGGCTTCGACGCGGTCTCGACCGCTGCGGAGGAAACCAAGAATCCTCAGCGCAACATGCCCATCGGCCTTATCGGTTCGCTCGGCATCTGCACCATCTTCTACATGCTGGTCGCGGCCGGCGTGATCGGCACGGTCGGCGCGCAGCCGGTCGCAGGCCCCGCTGGCGAAGTGCTGGCCCCCGGATCGGTTGCGCTGTCGCAACAGTGCGCTGCGCTCGCTGCCGCCGGCACGGAAGCTGTCACCTGCTCGAAGGAAGCGCTTGCATGGACGCTGCGTGAAATCGGCTGGCCGCAGATCGGCAACCTGCTCGGCCTCGCCGCCGGTCTGGCGCTGCCTTCGGTCATCCTCATGATGATGTTCGGCCAGACCCGCATCTTCTTCGTGATGAGCCGCGACGGCCTGCTCCCCGAATTCTTCTCGAAGGTGCATCCGGTCTACAAGACCCCGCATGTCATCACCATCCTGACCGGCATCTTCGTGGCGCTGTTCGCCGCCTTCTTCCCGGTCGGCATCCTCGCGGACATCTCCAACTCCGGCACGCTGTTCGCCTTTGCCGCCGTGTCGATCGCGGTGATGGTGCTGCGCAAGACCGATCCCGATCGCAAGCGTCCCTTCCGCACGCCCGCGATCATGGTGACGGCGCCGATCGCCATCGCCGGCTGCCTCTACCTGTTCTTCAGCCTGGGCACCGAGACCAAGCTGATGTTCGTCGGCTGGGCAGCGGTCGGCCTGCTGGTCTATTATGGCTACAGCTATCGCCGCAGCCATCTGGGTCGCGGCCTCATCGAAACGCATGAGAGCGACAGCGATGCGCCGCCGCAGCCGGTGCCGCCGATGCCCGGCGCGCCGACCCCGGGTGGCATCGACGCCTGATCCGTCATGTGCCGCGCAGGCGGCACAGCGATCCACGAAAGGCCCCGCCGAGGTATCGGCGGGGCCTTTTGATTGAGGGCCCTAAAAGTCCGAATTGCGATCAAACAGCCCCGGCCCTCTGGCCATATCGCGCTGTCGCGTTCATAGCGCTGCAATGCAGCAAAAGAATATCAGCAAGCGGGTTGAATCCCCAGCGCACTTTCCGATCCATTTTCGGGAGTTCGTTGCGCTGGTAGCGGCGATGATGGCGCTCAACGCGCTGTCGATCGACCCGATGCTTCCGGCACTGCCCGCGATCGGCAAGTCGCTGTCTGTCTCCAATCCCAATGATCGCCAGTGGATCATCACCGCCTATTTCATCGGCATGGGCCTGGGGTCGCTGATCTACGGCCCGCTTTCCGACCGTTATGGGCGGCGTCCGGTGCTGTGTGTCACCCTGACGCTGTTCACGATCGCGACCATGATGTGCGCGCTGGCGCCCAGTTTCCCGCTGCTGCTTGCCGGACGCGCCGCCGCGGGCTTCTTTGCCGCTGCCTCGCGCGTGATCGCCGTCAGCGTGGTGCGCGATCGCTTTCATGGCGACAAGATGGCGGGCATCATGTCTCTCATCTTCATGGTCTTCATGATCGTGCCGGTGCTCGCGCCCAGTTTCGGCCAGCTCATTCTCACCGTCGCGCCGTGGCGGGGGATCTTCTGGGTACTTACCGGCGTTGGTCTGGCTGTCCTGCTGTGGATTGTCATCCGCCTGCCCGAGACGCTGAAGCCGGCGAACCGGATGGAGGTCAACCTGCGCGATCTGGCCTCGACGCTCAGGCGCATCGTCACCCATCGCACCAGCATCGGCTACATGGTCGCCAGCGGGGTGATCACGGGCGGACTGGTGGCGTTCATCACATCCGTCCAGCAGATATTCTTCGACGTCTATCACGCGCAGAAGGTCTTTCCGCTGGCCTTTGCCGGCATGGCCATGTTCATGGCGCTGGGCGGGCTCACCAACAGCAGGCTGGTCGTGCGCATCGGTGCGCGGCGCCTGAGCCATGGCGCGCTGATGGCAATGATCCTGATTTCGGCGGTGCGTGCCTTCATCGGCTGGGCAGGGCTGGATTCCATGCCGGCCTTCATCGTCACCCAGGCGCTCACCATGTTCTGCTTCGCGCTGACCGGATCGAACTTCAGCGCGATCTCGATGGAGCCGTTCGCCCGTGGCGCTGGCCTTGCCTCCTCCTTCCAGGCCTGCCTGACGACGATCCTGTCGGCGATGTTGGGCGCTGCGGTCGGTGCGCAGTTCAACGGCACGACCCTGCCGCTGGCGCTCGGCTTCCTCGTCTTCGGCCTCATCGCCCTGCTGATCGTCAGCTGGGCCGAGCGGGGCAAGCTGTTCACCCGGCCGAACCGGGGCGCGGATCGACCCAATCCATCGGAAATGGTTCACTGAAACGAAAAAGCGCCGGGGGGATGATCCCGCCCGGCGCTTTGCCTGTTCGTCGCTGGTCCGTCCGGCTCAGTCCGCGAAGGGATCGCGGACCAGGATGGTGTCGTCGCGCTGCGGCGAGGTCGACACCAGCGTCACCGGGCACTCGATCAGTTCCTCGATGCGGCGGATATATTTGATCGCCTGCGCGGGCAGGTCGGCCCAGCTGCGGGCGCCCGCCGTGGTTTCCTGCCAGCCGTCCATCGTCTCGTAGATCGGCTCCGCGCGGGCCTGGTCCTGCGGATGCGGCGGCAGATAGCTATAGGTCTTGTCGCCCACCTTGTAGCCGACGCAGATCTGCAGCTTTTCAAAGCCGTCGAGCACGTCGAGCTTGGTGAGCGCAATGCCGGTGATGCCGGAAACGGCGGCGGACTGGCGCACCAGCACTGCGTCGAACCAGCCGCAACGGCGCTTGCGGCCTGTAACGGTGCCGAATTCATGCCCGCGTTCGCCCAGCTTCTGGCCAACGTCATTTTCCTGTTCGGTCGGGAAGGGGCCGGAGCCGACGCGGGTGGTATAGGCCTTCACGATGCCCAGCACGAAGCCGACGGAGGAGGGGCCAAGACCCGATCCGCCCGATGCGGTGCCGGCGATGGTGTTGGAGGAGGTGACGAAAGGATAGGTGCCGTGGTCGACATCCAGCAGCACGCCCTGCGCGCCCTCGAACAGGATGCGGTCGCCGCGCTTCTTCGCCTCGTTCAGCGTCACCCAGACGGGCTTGGCATAGGGCAGGATGAAATCGGCGACTTCGGCCAGCTCGGCGACCACCGCCTTGCGGTCGATCGGCGCTTCGCCAAAGCCGGCGCGCAGCGCGTCATGATGGGCGCAGATGCGGTCAAGCTGCGGATCGAGATCGTCCAGATGGGCGAGGTCGCACAGGCGGATCGCGCGGCGACCGACCTTGTCCTCATAGGCGGGGCCGATGCCGCGGCGGGTGGTGCCGATCTTGCCGGCGCCCGAGGCATCCTCGCGCAGCCCGTCAAGGTCGCGGTGGAAGGGCAGGATCAGCGCCACATTCTCGGCGATGTGCAGCTTCTCCGGCGTCACTTCGACGCCCTGCGCCTTCAGCTTGGCGACTTCCTCGCGGAAATGCCAGGGATCGAGCACCACGCCATTGCCGATGACGCTCAGCGTCCCGCGGACGATGCCGGAAGGCAGCAGCGAAAGTTTGTAGACATTGTCGCCCACCACCAGAGTATGGCCGGCATTATGGCCGCCCTGGAAACGCACGACGACATCCGCCCGACTGGCGAGCCAGTCGACGATCTTGCCTTTGCCCTCATCGCCCCACTGGGCGCCGATCACGGTCACATTGGCCAAGTTGACTTATCCTCTAGAGCATTTTCAAGTCGGCCGTTTACGGTCGACGGCTCGGAAAATGCGACATCCAAAGACCAGAGCGTTTTCGCCCAACGAGGAAGCGCTCTGGAAAACCGGCTTCCCCCTAGTGGCGGGAGCGCCCGGCGTCCAGCCTTACAATTTGTCACCCTTTGAAGCTTTACCCACAGCGCCGTGGCGAGGGATAGGCGGGACGACGAGGGAAGCCGAAGGATGAGAAGATGGGCAAGGGCGTTTCAATCGGTGCGGTCATGGCGATGCTGGCCGCTTCTGCGGCGCTGCCACAGGCCGGTCGGGCAGAGCAGGCGGGCGCGGGGCGGCTGCTGGAGCAGCGGCTCGCCCAGCGCTTCGACGCGGCGGTGCCGGCCAGCCAGGACATCGCCTATGGCGCGGACCCGTTGCAACATGTTGATTTCTGGCGGGCCAAGGCGCCCGGCGCATCGGCGCCTCTGGTGATCTTCGTGCATGGCGGCGGCTGGAAGCGCGGGGACAAGCGCAGCGCCACCGGGCCGGCCAAGGTCACGCATTTTCTGGGGGAGGGCTATGCCTTTGCCTCCATCGACTATCGGCTGGTGCCCGATGTCGCGGTAGAACAGCAGGCGCAGGATGTCGCGGATGCCGTCGCCGCGCTCATCGTCCGCGCGAAGACGCTGGGCTTCGATCCGGGCAGGGTGGTGCTGATGGGGCACAGTGCGGGCGCGCATCTCGCGGCGCTGGTAGGCACCGACATGCGCTATCTGCGCAAGGCAGGCCTGGCCCCCGATTCGCTGGCCGGGGTCATCCCGATCGATGGCGCCGCCTATGACGTGCCCCGCCAGATTACGGAGGGCGGCAAGTTCATGCACGCGACCTATGTGCAGACCTTCGGCGAGGATGCCGCGCGCCAGCGGGCGCTCTCCCCCACGCTGCAGGCGGCAAGGCCCAATGTCCCGGCCTTCCTGATCCTGCATGTCGCGCGGGAGGATGGCACGGCGCAGGCGGAGTCGCTGGCCGCCGCGCTCACCGCCGCTGGCACGCCCGCGCAAGTCCGGGGCTTTGCGGGCACCGGGCTGCGCGGGCATATGGAGATCAACCGGCGACTGGGCGAGCCGGACTATCCGGCCACCCCTGTCGTCGATGCCTGGCTGCGCAGCCTGTTCGCCGCGCGGTGAAGCTGCGCGTTCCTTAGGCCCGCTGCCTCATTTATAGGGGCTGTGCGCGTTCAGCGTTTCGAAGGTCGCGTCGAAGCGGTCCTCCTTCTCGGCATTGCGCAGGAACAGTACGCGCTGGACCATGATTTCGCGCGGCGCGGGCTGGATTGCGAACTGCTCCATCACCTCGTCGATGAAATCCTGAAGCGGCATATAGCCCTCGCGTGTGGACTGGCCGGGGGTCAGGTCGGTCTGCACGGCCGGCGGCGCGAGTTCGATGACCTCCACCCTGCCTTCAAGCTGTGCGCGCAGCGACTGGGTGTAGCTGTGGACTGCGGCCTTGGTCGCGTTATAGGTCGGGGTGGCGACCATCGGCACATAGGCCAGGCCCGATGTCACATTGACGATCGCGGCGTCCTCCTGCGCTGCAAGCTGATCGACCAGCGCGTTGGTCAGGCGGATCGGCGCGAGCAGGTTGGTGACGATCGTTTCCTCGGCGTCGCTCAGGTCGCGCCCCTTGCTTGCGTCCTCCACCCGCATGATGCCGGCATTGTTGATGAGGATGTTGAGCGCGGGGTGCGCGGCGATCACCTCCTGCGCGAAGGTGGCGATGGCGGCGGCGTCCGTCATGTCCGCTTCATAGCCGATCATGCCGGGGTTGGCGGCAGTCACCTCGTCCAGCAGCGCGCGGCGGCGCCCGGCGATGATGACGCTGTTGCCCGCCGCGTGGAAGCGTTCGGCCAGCGCCCGGCCGATGCCGGATGTGCCGCCGGTGATGAGGATGGTGTTGCCGGTCTGTCGCATGGGGTCATTCCTTCGATTGTGCGTCTGCCGTCCATTTACGATCACGCTTTCCAATTTGAAGAAGGCACCCAAAAGATTTATACCCACCTTATGGAAAGTAACGCACCACAATCCGCTCGCCGCTTCCCGCCCGATGCCATGGAACGGGCACGGGAGATTGCGGAGATGGCCCCGCCCGACAGCATCGATCCGCGCATCGAGCAGCTGGTCGACGACCTGATCGGCCGGGTGGCGGACAAATGGACGATGCTGGTGCTGGAGGCGCTGGAGCAGCATGGCACGCTGCGCTTCACGCAGGTCGGCCGGATGGTGCCGGGGATCAGCCAGAAGATGCTGACGCAGACGCTGCGCCAGATGGAGCGCGACGGGCTGGTGACGCGCAAGGTCTATCCGGTCATCCCGCCGAAGGTGGAATATATGCTGACCGACATGGGCCGCAGCCTGAGCGCGGCCTTTTGCGGCGTGTGGATCTGGGCGGAGGCCCATGCCGAGCGAATCGAGGCGGCGCGGGCCGCGTTCGACACCGCGCGCGACGATACTCAATAAGGACTGGGTTCGCTTCCCTGCAGCCAGTGGCTGCATCCGAGCACGGCGCCATCGTCCGTATCGGAGAGCGCCGCTACCGTGCGCCAGCCCTCGCCGCGCAGCGCCTTGGCGCGATCGGCATCATGGCCGAGCGGCAGGAACAGGCGGCGGCTGGGTTCCGCCCCGAAGCCCGCGTCGATCAGCGGATCGGGATAGAGGGAGAAGCCCATGGCGGGCTCTTCCGTGCCGTCCGCGCCGACGATGGCATAGCTGCCGCCCCGGCCGATCTCTCCGGTGAAGCCGTCCGCGAAGATCGAGAAGCCGAACCAGCTCTGATATTCAAAGCCGTGCCGCTCCGTGGGGTCGAGCGTCAGGGTGATGTCCCAGCCGATCGGTTTCGCGATCGCGCGCAGGCCCGCGACCCGGCCGGCGAGCGTGCCGCCCGCGACATCGGCGTCGAACGCCTCCAGCTTGTCCATCGCCGCGTGGAACGGGCCGGCGGCGGCGATCAGCGGCAGATAGGCGGCGGGGCCTTCACCCAGTGCGGCGAGCGCGCCGGCATCCTTGGCGTCCAGCTTCGTGCGGACCGCCACGGCCTCCGCCTCCGCCAGCGGCAGCGGGCCGGCGGCGAGCGTGTCGATCAGGTCGGGCAGGGTAAAGTCGATGGTGATGCCGGTAACGCCGGCGGCCTGCAGCGCCTCGATCGCGACGTTTACGATCTCCACGGCGGCGGCGACGCTGTCCGTCCCTATCAGCTCCGCGCCCACCTGCATCCGCTCGCGCTCGGGGCGCAGCTGGTTCGCCTTCAGCCGTACCACCGGCCCGGCATAGGACAGGCGCAGCGGACGGGCGGCATCGGCAAGGCGGGTGACGGCGATGCGGCCGACCTGCGCCGTCATGTCGGGCCGCACGGCAAGCGTGCGCTGCGACATCGGATCGACCACCCGCAGCAGATCCTGCGCCCGCGCGGACTTCAGCCGCTCGACCAGCGTCTCCTCGAACTCGGCGAGCGGCGGCATCACCCGGCCATAGCCATGCGCGTCGACCGTATCGAGCACATGGCGCACCAGCCGCGCAGAGGCTTCCGCCTGCGGCGGCAGGCGATCGGAGAGCCCCTCGGGGAGCAGGCCGGACGGAGTATTGGTCATGCGCGCGCTTTAGCGGATTTGGCGGATTAGGCCAGAGGGGGAATGGGGGGAGGGATGCGGGAGATAACGGAATTTCGTCTCGCACTTTCCCATCAACCGTGATTAGGTTTCGTTGCCCCTCAAAAGCCGCTGAAAGCCCGAAAGATCATTGGCTATCAACTGCGGCAGATGTCGTCCGATCCAGATCAGCAAGATTTGTGACAGTCGATGGAGTGCACCGAAGCGAAATTTTGGAATGCTTTTTTCATATTGGTATCGCCAATCAACGAATGCGTCGCCGATCTCATCTAGGGTTGCTCGCAACGGCAGGTCATTGGCAGCGCCGCCCTCTTCATAAAGCCTTTCGATGCTTTCAGAGGTTTCCATAGGAAGCTGCTCGAATAGCCTTCCAAGATGGTGGCCTCGAGTTGGCGTCTCGTTTGTCATGAGTAGTAATTTAATATAGATTTCGCATGCAAAAGCAAAATTCACGATCATGGGTGCTATCTGGACGTGGGATTCGGGGTATCTGCATCGCAAGGCGGCTTCGTGAAAACAATTTGCCTGATGGAATGCTAACCTTTCTTTTTGGCCGATTACGAACTTCATATCGCCGGACTCTCTGAATGTCTGGTGGTAATAATCAGAATTTGAGGAATGATTACTCCTTGAATTGGCGGATCTCAAGCTTAGCGATCTTGGGTCGATGCTTTTCCGTTTCCTCCAAAAACCAACGCCCCGCTCCGGCATTCAGCTAGAACGGGGCGTCGTTTTATCATCTTCCGGCGGGGCGCTTACCCCGCCGTCACGTCATCCATAACCGCATTCAAGCAAAGCGCAGCAGCTTCACCTTGTTCACGCCATTGAGCTTGCAGATGTCCCACAACAGCGGCTCGGTGACGGTGCCGTCGACGGAGAGCAGCAGTACCGCCTCGCCGCCCTGGTTGCGGCGGCCGAGGTGGAAGGTGCCGATGTTGACTTCTGCCTCGCCCAGCGTGGAGCCAAGGCGGCCGATGAAGCCGGGGGCGTCCTGGTTGACGATGTAGAGCATGTTGCCGGTAAGGTCGGCCTCCACCTTGATGCCGAACAGTTCGACAAGGCGGGGGCTGGCATGGCCGAACAGCGTACCGGCAACGGAGCGGTCGCCCTGTTCGGTGGAGACGGTCACGCGCACCAGCGTCTGATAGTCGCCCTCGCGGTCGTGGCGCACTTCGCGCACATCAAGGCCGCGTTCCTTCGCCAGGAAGGGCGCGTTCACCATGTTCACCGTGTCGGAATAGACGCGCATCAGGCCGGCGAGCACCGCCGCGGTGATCGGCTTCTGGTTGAGTTCGGCGGCATGGCCTTCCACCTCGACAGCGACGCCGGTGATGGCATCGCCCTCAAGCTGGCCGATCAGCGAACCCAGCTTTTCGGCAAGCGCCATATAGGGCTTGAGCTTGGGGGCTTCCTCGGCCGACAGGCTGGGCACGTTGAGCGCGTTGGTGATGCCGCCGTCCAGCAGATAGTCGGACAGCTGCTCGGCCACCTGCAGCGCCACGTTCACCTGCGCCTCGTCGGTCGATGCGCCCAGATGCGGCGTGGAGATGAAGTTGGCCGTGCCGAAGAGCGGGCTTTCCTTGGCCGGCTCGGTCACGAACACGTCGAGCGCGGCGCCGGCGATATGGCCGCTGTCGAGCCCTTCCTTCAGCGCCGCCTCGTCAATCAGCCCGCCGCGCGCGCAGTTGACGATACGCACGCCCTTCTTGGTCTTGGCGAGGTTTTCCTTCGACAGGATGTTGCGCGTCTGGTCGGTCAGCGGCGTGTGCAGGGTGATGAAGTCGGCCTTGGCGAGCAGCTCGTCCAGCGTCGCCTTCTCCACGCCCATGTCGATGGCGCGCTCGGCGGTGAGGAAGGGATCGTATGCGACGACCTTCATCTTGAGGCCGATGGCGCGGTCGGCGACGATCGAGCCGATATTGCCGGCGCCGATCAGGCCCAGCACCTTGCCGGTCACTTCGACGCCCATGAAGCGGTTCTTCTCCCACTTGCCCTGCTGGGTGGAGGCGTCGGCCTCCGGCAGCTGGCGGGCGAGGGCGAACATCAGCGCGATGGCGTGCTCGGCGGTGGTGATCGAGTTGCCGAAGGGCGTGTTCATCACGATCACGCCCTTGGCCGAGGCATAGGGGATGTCGACATTGTCGACGCCGATGCCGGCGCGGCCGATGACCTTCAGGTTGGTGGCGGCGTCGAGGATCTCCTTCGTCACCTTGGTCGAGGAGCGGATGGCGAGGCCATCATACTCGCCGATCATGGCTTTCAGCTCTTCCGGGGTCTTACCGGTGATGACGTCTACTTCAACGCCGCGCTCGCGGAAGATCGCGGCGGCGCGGGGGTCCATCTTGTCGGAAATAAGGACTTTGGGCATTTTGATGATCCTTGTCACTTGTGTTCCTGCGAACGCAGGAACCCAGGGCGGCTGAACGCAGCGCCCCGAACTCTGGGCTCCTGCTTTCGCAGGAGCACGGCATCAGGAATTAGGCCGCCTTGGCGGTCGCGTAGGCCCAGTCGAGCCAGGGCCCGAGCGCCTCGATATCGGCGGTGTCGACGGTGGCGCCGCACCAGATACGAAGGCCCGCCGGGGCATCGCGATAGCCCGCGACGTCATAGGCCGCGCCTTCCTTTTCGAGCAGGCCGGCGAAGGTCTTGATGAACGCTTCGTCCGCACCCTCGACGGTGAGGCACACGCTGGTCTTGGAGCGCGAGGCCGGGTCGGCGGCGAGGTGGCCGAGCCAGTCGCGATCCGCCACGATCTTGTCCAGGGCCGCCGCATTGGCGTCGCTGCGGGCGATCAGGCCGTCGGCGCCGCCCACGGACTTGCCCCATTCCAGCGCGAAGATCGCGTCTTCGACCGCCAGCATCGACGGGGTGTTGATCGTCTCCCCCTTGAACACGCCCTCGGCGAGCTTGCCCTTGGACACGAGGCGGAACACCTTGGGCAGCGGCCAGGCGGGGGTGTAGGTCTCCAGCCGCTCGACGGCGCGGGGGCCGAGGATCAGCACGCCATGCGCGCCTTCGCCGCCTAGCACCTTCTGCCAGGAGAAGGTGGCGACGTCGATCTTCGCCCAGTCGATGTCATAGGCGAAGACGGCGCTGGTCGCGTCGGCGAAGGTCAGGCCCTCGCGGTCGGCGGGGATGAAGTCCGCATTGGGCACGCGCACGCCGCTGGTGGTGCCGTTCCAGGTGAAGAGCACGTCGTTCGAGAAATCGACGGCCGACAGGTCGGGCAGCAGGCCATAGTCGGCGCGCACGATGGTCGGGTCGATCTTCAGCTGCTTGGCGGCGTCCGTCACCCAGCCTTCGCCGAAGCTTTCCCAGGCGAGCGTGGTGACGGGGCGGGCGCCCAGCATCGTCCACATCGCCATTTCGAAGGCGCCGGTGTCGGAACCGGGGACGATGCCGATGCGGTGGGTTTCGGGCAGGCGCAGCAGCTCGCGCATCAGGTCGATGCAATAGGCGAGGCGCGTCTTGCCGATCTTGGAACGGTGCGAGCGGCCAAGCGATTGGGTGGCCAGTTTCTCGGGGGTCCAGCCGGGCGGCTTCGCGCAGGGGCCGGAAGAAAAGAAGGGGCGTGCCGGAGTGGTGGCAGGCTTGGCGGCAGGCGCAAGGGTTGCGCCGACGGCGATCGTATCAGTCATGTAATGCTTCTCCTTGCAGAGAGCACGCGCGGCGTTGGGACCGCGTGGCCCGTCGGCGCTGGTATAGATGCCGGGGGATTAGTCAAGCGAAGATGGCGCTGCCGGCGCCGGTCAGAGCCAGGGGCGATGGGTGCTGAGCATCTCGAAAAGCCGGAAATCCTGGGGATAGAGCGCGCGGAGCCGCTCTTCCTGCGCGCGTGTCAGCATCGTTTTTCCTGCCGCCGTCCGGTTGAGGTGGGGGATGGCGGCGGGCAGAAGATGCGGCATGGCGGCACTTGCCCGGCTCATGTCGGTCAGCAGGAACAGCCGGTCCACCATGATTTCCCCATCGCGATCAGCGATATACCAGCTTTGCGGGCGAAAAATGTGGTCGAGCTGATAGATGGAGCGTACCGATTCGAGATGGTCGAGCGCGCAGTCGATGTCGCGAAAGCCCATATAGGTCTTGCGGAAGGGCGGCGACACACGGTTGTGGGCGGTGCCGCCCGCACGGCCATAGCGCCATGCCGACAGGAAGCGGTCGCGCGGGTCGCGGATCAGCGCGAAGCTGGGCACGCTGTCGAGCAGCGCCGGCGCGATGCAGTCATAATAGCGGACGGAGGCATGCTTCACCTGCAGGCCGTAAAGCGCGTTGCTGACCGACATGCCGGCATTTTTGGGGATGTGGATGAACAGCGCGCCGGCCCGCTCGATGCTGCGCAGCCTGGTGCGCCGCGCGGCGGTGAGCGGCGGCCGGACGCCGGCGCCAGAGAGCCGCTCGCGGATGTCGCCGGTCAGATGGACGCCGAACAGGCGCGTCGCGATCGCGTTCAGCGGCTTTCTTGATGAGGCGGGAAAGGTGGCCGAGGGGAAGTCCGGCAGGGCGAGGGTGTCGGAAGCCAGTGCGTGCATGATGGCGTGACGCCGCACCGCACGAAAAGCCGTCATTCCCATGTCAGGCCATGTCAGGCGCTGCTGAAAATGACGAAGCGAGTCGCTTTCGCGACGGGGCGAGTCGCTGGGTTAACGCCAGACGTGCCGGTTTCTCTTATGATGCCTGCGATAGAGCGGGAATGATGATCGGCGGGATGGATATGGTGCGAGGTGCAGGACGGCGGCTTCCGGCTGCCATGCTTGCGCTCGTGCTCGTTCTTTCGGCTTGTGGCGGCCCGGAGGTGAAGCGGAGCGCGCGCGTCACAGCCCCGCGCCCGCCATCCCAGACGTTGCGGCAATGCCTGGCGAAGCTATCCTCCATCGACGTGCGCTACAGCCAGTTGCCCGACCGCAGCTATGGCGGTGGCTGCACCTCCTATGACAGCGTCAAGCTGCTCGACATCGGCGTGCCGGCGACCAATCTGGGCGCGATGACCTGTCCGCTCGCGTCCAATTTCGCGGCTTGGGCGCGCTATGGGGTGGAGCCGGCGGCGCGGCTGATCCTGGGCAGCGAGATCGTGCGGATCGAGACCTTCGGCACCTATAATTGCCGCCCGATCGCGGGCAGCGCGAAGCTGTCCGAGCATGCCCATAGCAATGCCGTGGATGTGGCTGCGTTCATGCTGGCCGACGGGCGCCGCATTTCGGTGAAGACCGGCTGGAACGGCGACGACCAGAGCCAAAAATTCCTGCGCGTGGTGCGCGCCAGCGCGTGCAAGCGCTTCGCGACGGTGCTGAGCCCGGACTATAACGCGGCCCATCACGACCATCTGCATTTCGACATGGGCGGGAAGGGCGGATATTGCCGGTAAGCCGCTCTTGGCAAGCCGCCCGCGAGTGATTACCTCCAACATAATGACACGAAAAGAGATTGAGGAACGCAAGTTCCGCCCGGCCGCCGAAGAGGCGAAGGACGCCAAGCAGGCCGTCGAGACCCCGCAGACGCAGAGCAAGGCCTATAAGCTGGCCTTTCAGGACAATGAGTTCCTGTTGCGCGAGGATCTGCGCCCCGTGCGCTTCCAGCTGGAGCTGCTGAAGCCCGAACTGCTGCTCGACGAGGCGAAGATCCGATCGACCTTCGTCTTCTACGGATCGGCGCGCATTCCCGCGCCCGGCGAGGCGCAGGCGCGTATCGATGCCGCGACCGACGACCAGCAGCGGCTGATCGCGCAGAACCTCGCCAAGAAGGCGAAATATTATGACGAGGCGCGCAAGCTCGCGCGGACGGCGGCCAGCTATCCCGCGACCGAGGACGGGTGGCGGCACTTCGTCGTCTGCTCGGGCGGCGGCCCCTCGATCATGGAGGCGGCGAACCGCGGCGCCGTGGATGTCGGCGCGGAGACCATCGGCCTCAACATCGTGCTGCCGCATGAGCAGGCGCCCAACCGCTATGTCACGCCGGAGCTGTCCTTCCAGTTCCACTATTTCGCGCTGCGCAAGATGCACTTCCTGCTGCGCGCCCGCGCGCTCGCCGTCTTCCCCGGCGGTTTCGGCACGTTCGACGAGTTTTTCGAACTGCTGACGCTGATCCAGACCGGGAAGGTGAAGCCCATCCCCATCCTGCTGTTCGGCAAGGAATTCTGGACGCGCGTGGTGGATTTCGAGGGGCTGGCCGAGGAAGGCGTGATCTCTCATTCGGACCTCGACCTCTTCACCTTCGTCGAGACCGCCGAGGAAGCGTGGCAGGCGATGTGCGACTTCTATCATGAAAGCGCGACGCCCGTCTGCTGAAGCAGCGCGGCCGCGACACGGTATCAGAGGCAGCTATTATGGATTTCGTCGACAGGGTTTTCGATGGCGGCACGGTCGAGCTGGACGGCAACAGCTTCACCAACTGCACCTTCCGCAACGTCACGCTGAAATATGCCGGAAAGGCGGTCGACATGAGCGATTGCGGGATGGAGAATTTCTCCTTCCAGTTCGACGGCGACCTCGCGCAGGGGCTGTTCACGCTCTACCAGCTGTTCGGCACCGAGGGGATGCTGCAGATCATCCGGGGCTTCACCCAGCCGCAGGACGGCGTGACGAAGATCGACGTGGGCGGATAGGGGCAGGGGCTGCCGTGGCCCTTTGCGTGGCGAAGCGTGGCCTCCCTGGCCCCTTCCGGAAACACATCCACCGTTGGTCCTGAGCCTGTCGAAGGGCTGTCCTCCCTTCGAGACGGGGCGACGTCCCAAGGCTGGACGGGGCTTCGACAAGTGCAGCCCGAACGGGTGTGGTCAGTCTCATGGGGGAGTGCCTGAGACAAGCTGCGCTGATGCAGCCCCAGCAGGACAATCGGTCAGCCCACAGCGCCGTCACCCCGGATAGCTGATCGCCATCACCTCATATTCCTTCTCACCCGCCGGCAGCATCACGCGGCGCAGGTCGCCCACCGCCGCACCGCGCAGCGCGCGGGCGATCGGCGTGCCCCAGCCGATGCGGCCCGCGCTCACGTCCGTTTCGTCATTGCCCACGATGGTCACGGTGCGCTGGTTGTCGTCCTCGTCCGCGATGGTGACGGTTGCGCCGAAATAGACGCGGCTCTTGTCGGGCTGGGCGGCGGGGTCGACGACCTTGGCGTCCTTCATCTTCTTCGACAGACGCTTGAGCTGTCCGTCGATCTCGCGCATCCGCTTGCGGCCATAGAGATAGTCGCCATTCTCGCTGCGATCGCCATTGCCTGCGGCCCAGCTCACCACCTCGACGATCCGCGGCCGCTCGACGCCGAGCAGATGGTCATACTCGGCGCGGAGGGCGGCGAAGCCCTTGGGCGTGATGTAGTTGGGCTGGCTGGTCATGCGGTGTGATTAGCGGCTCGGCCCCGGTCTGTCGAAGGGCTGTTTGCGTTGGAAGCGAGGGCTGCGATGGGCCCAGCCCCGAACCCGGGCGCGCGCTGCATGCGCCCCATTTCCGTCACCCCAGCCCAGGCTGGGGTCTCAAGCCCGAAGGCACGGCGTCTAGGCACGCGATACCAGCCTGCGCTGGGATGACGAAGGGAGCGTGATCAGCCCGGAATATTCTTGCCCAGATAACGGCTCAGCGGCGCCCTTGCATTGGGGAAGATCGCGCGGCTCGGGTTGCTGGCATCATAGACCACCGCGTTCTCCAGCACGCGCTGCACATAGCCGCGCGTTTCGGTGAAGGGGATCTGCTCGATCCAGCGCAGGATGTCGGTGCCGCCCATGCGGGGGTCACCATATTGGGCGATCCACTTGTTCACATTGCCGCCGCCGGCATTGTACGCGGCGACTGCCAGCGGATAGCTGCCATATTGGTCGAGCAGCCGCTTGAAATAGCTGGAGCCGAGCTGGATGTTGTAGCTGGGGTCGTCGGTCAGCGAGGACATGTTGTAGCTGAGCCCGACCTTGCCGGCCTGTTCCCGCGCGGTGCCGGGCATAAGCTGCATCAGGCCGCGCGCGCCGGCATGGCTGACGGCGGCGCGATCGAACTGGCTTTCCTGCCGGGCGATGGCGTGGATCATCGTCCAGTTATACTGGTGGCCTTCTGGCACCGGCACCTTGGGGAAGCTCGCCTCGCCATAGCCCGACACGCCGTCCGCCACGGAGCGCCGGCCGACCATGACGCCGAGGTCAGGGCGGTTGAGGCTCTGCGCAAGCTCGCTGGTCAACACCTGCTCCTGCGGGTTGCTCGCCGAGGCGGCGATGGCGCGCAGGAATTTGGTCTGGTCTTCCCAATAGCCCTGAGCACCCAGAGCCCGCGCCGCGCGCACGACGCTGCGGTTCATGAAGGCGGTGCGTTCGGCGGGGGCGATCTGAACGGGCCGCGCGACGGCCGAGGGCGCGGGCACCGGCAGGCCCAGCCGCTCGAGCGACAGCTGGCCATAGAACTGGTCGGGATAGGCGGCCGCGCTCTGGAAGAACTGGTTGGCAGCGGTATTGTCGCCGGCGAGCAGCGCCGCGCGCCCAGCCCAGTAATAGCCCTTGGAGATGGTCTGCGGCGATCGCGCGGCGGTCGCGTAGCGCAGGAACATGGCTTGCGCGTCGCGCGGCTTGCCCAGATTGTAGAAGGCGGTGGTGCCGGCCAGCCAGGTCAGGCTGGTATAATCGTCGCGTTCGCCCAGCGAGCGGTCGCGCACCTGCACGCCGGGCGCGTAGGCATCGTCCACCTTGCTGGCGATGGCATAGGCGAAGGTCCACTGGCTGTCGGCGGCGGCGGCGCGGGCGTTGGTCAGCAGCGCCTCATACCATTTTTCCGCATTGGCTGGCGGGCCGGCGAGCGGCTGACGGTTGGCGAGCAGGGTACGGGCGGAAATGCTGCCGCCGCTGTCGCGCAGCCACATCGCCTTTTCCGCGATGAAGCCCGGATCGCCCTGGCCGGTCGCGTCGGCAGTGGCGACTTTCATCGCGGCGTCTGGCGCCTTGCGCTGCATCGCGATGCGCGCGGCGAAGGCCAGCTGACGGGCGGACGAGGTGTAGGGCAGGATGCGCTCGGCCCCGCTACTGTTCCTGGCCCAGAGCAGCGCATCGGCGCGGGCATCGTGATCGGCGGTCGTCAGGCTGCTGCCGAACAGGGAAAGGATCTGTGCCTCGTCCTGCGTTGACATATTGCCGCCGATCCATGCGGCGCGGGCGGCGAGCTTCGCCTCCGCCATGCGGCCGAGCGCGGACAGGGCGATCGCATAGCGGGCATTGCCGGCGGGCGTGCGTGCCGGGAAGCGGGTGAAATATGCGACCACCTGTCCCGGATCATAGCTGATCGGGTTGATCGTGGTTTCCGCGAGCTTGCGCATCCGGTCTTCGCCGGGCCAGCCGGGATTGGCGGTGATGAAATTGGCATAGGCCGACGCGCCGAGCGTGTCGCTCTGCTGCAGGCGGCGCCATTCGGTGATGGCGGCGCTGGCCTGCGCGTCGGGCGACGTGCCCAGGCGGGCGCGGACCTGTTCCCATCCCGGCTGGCCGGGCACCGGCTGCACCATCGGGAGTTGCCCGGACGGCTGGCTTGCCGGCGCGACGGTTTGCGGCGCCGCGCCCTGAAATGTCTGGGCAATCGTCTGCGCGCCGAACGCCCCGGCCGGTGCTGCCGTGCCCAGAAGGAGAAGCCGAACGAGAACTGTTTGCGAGACCATGCTGGACATTATGGCAATACGTTCCTTATCAGGCGCTGAACGGCGGGTGCGCGCATCCTCATCTTGTCCCTATCATGCCTTGGAAACGGGGCGGTTTGAAGGAGTTTTTGCATGTTTTCCGGGTCGATTCCGGCTCTGGTGACGCCTTTTCGCGATGGATCGGTGGACGAGGGCGCCTTCCGGGCATTCGTTGACTGGCAGATTGCCGAGGGGAGCAGCGCTCTGGTGCCTTGCGGGACCACCGGCGAAAGCGCCACCATGACGGTCGAGGAGCATAATCGCGTCGTCGCCATCTGCGTGGATCAGGCGGCGGGTCGCGTTCCCGTGATCGCCGGATGCGGCTCCAACGACACGCGGATCGCGCTGGAGCACATGTTCGCGGCGCAGGCTGCCGGCGCCGATGCCGCGCTGGTTGTCGCGCCCTATTACAACAAGCCCAACCAGGAGGGCGTCTACCAGCATTTCGCCTATCTGGCGGAGCGGTGCGACCTGCCGATCGTGCTCTACAACGTGCCCAGCCGCACCATCACCGACATAGGTGTGCCGGTGATGAGCCGCCTGGCTCAGGAATATCAGTCGATCGTCGGCATCAAGGACGCGACCGGAAATCTGGGGCGTGTCACCGCCCAGCGGCTCGCCTGCGGCACGGACTTCTGTCAGCTTTCGGGCAATGACGAAACCGCGCTGGGCTTTTACGCCATGGGCGGCACGGGATGCATTTCCGTGACCGCGAACGTCGCGCCCAGGCTGTGCGCGCAGTTCCAGGCCGCCTGCGCCGCCGGGGACTGGGCGGAAGCGATCGCGCTGCAGGACAGGCTCTATCCCTTGCACGACGCGCTGTTCAGCGATTCTTCACCTGGGCCGGTCAAATATGCGCTCAGCCGGGTGCGGTCGGACATGCCCGGAGACGTTCGCCTTCCCATTACATGGCCATCGGAAGCGAGTCGCATGGCCGTCGACCGGGCACTGGAAATTGCAGGGCTGGTCTAACGGCCCGTTCGTAACCATATAGACTGGATTCATGGCCCGCCCCCGTCCCGAAACCTTCGACAAGAAGAAGATCGTCGCCGAGAACCGGCGCGCGCGTTATGAATATTTCATCGACGACGTGTTCGAGGCGGGAATCGCGCTTCAGGGGACCGAGGTGAAGGCGCTGCGCTTTGGCGAAGGGTCGATCGCGGAAAGCTATGCCGAGGTGAAGGGCGACCAGGTGTTCCTGGTCAACAGCAACATCCCAGAATTCAGCCACGGCAACCGCCATAATCACGAGCCCAAGCGTCCGCGCAAGCTGCTGTTGCACAGCCGCGAGATCGCCAAGATGCACGGCGCCGTCGCCCGGCAGGGAATGACGCTGGTGCCGCTGTCTATCTATTTCAACAGCCGGGGCCGCGCGAAGGTTGAGCTGGCGCTGGCGAAGGGCAAGAAGACCCACGACAAGCGCGAGACCATCAAGGAACGCGACTGGAAGCGCGACCAGGCCCGAATCCTGCGGGACAGGGGCTGACGCGATGGGGGATCGGGCATGAGCAACCGTCTGACCCGCTGGTGGCATGCCAACGCCCCGACCCGCGAATCGCTGGAGAACAGCCGGGTGCTCGCGCCTGTGGCGCATCGCGTGCTGGAACCATCGCTGTGGCGCTTTACCCGCCGATCGGTGCCGCGCGGTGTTGCGCTTGGCCTGCTGGTCGGCATCTTCCTGCTGATCCCCGGCATCCAGATCGCCGGCGCGGCGCTGCTCGCGCTGCCGTTCCGCGCGAACATTCCCGTCGCTGCGGCGATGACCTTCCTCAGCAATCCGGCGACGACGCCGCTGATCCTGTGGGCCTCCGTCTATGTCGGCAACTTCATGCTGGGGCGCACGGCGGACGTATCGGGCTTCATGGCGCTGGTGAACGAACATGCGACGATCCAGCAATGGTGCGCCTGGCTCTTTTCCGAAGCTGCGCCGGCGATGCTGTTCGGACTGGCCATCATTTCCTGCGGCGTGGCGGCCATCGGCTACTTCATCGCGATCTTCTTCTGGCGCGCCCGCATGGCCCGCAAATGGCAGGCGCGCAAATTGAGGATTGCCCGCGCGCATGAAAGCGGCGCAATGGAGGAAGTCGCGGCAGGCTGATGCAGCCCTCCGCGGTTGATGGTGCCGTTCTGGCGCCGGCGCATCGTGGCAAGGAACAGGGGCGCAATGGCGTCGCATAGCAAGGCACTGGTCAGGGCATCCTCGAAGGACGAGATCTCCGCCATCTCCGCGCGGCCGGAGATGCGTGGGCTGCTGCCGATGCTGGCCGGCGCGACGGCACTGAGCGGCGGGCTGATCTGGTGGGCGACCGATCAGGCGGCGGTCGCTGCCGGTTTCGCCGCGACGCTGATCGCCATCGCCGGGCTAGGGCACTGGTTCACCCGGCTCTTTCCCAGGCAGGAATCGATCACCGAGACGCTGCCGGACTGGACCGTGGCGCGGACGGCGGCCGATGCGTCCAGCATGGCCATCGCGGTCACGGACCGGGCCGGCCGGCTGGTGTGCGCCAGCGACTTGTTCGGCGAATGGTTTCCCGGCTTCCCCACGCCGCCGGGCCTGCCGCTGGAGCCGGCCGATGCCGAGCAGCTCGCCGCCGCCGGTCGGGCGGCCTGGCGCGATGGGGAAGGCAAGGCCAAGGGCATTTCGCGCGGCTCGACGCGGATGGATGCCGATGTCACCCGCACGGGCCGGGCCGACGATTATCTGCTCTGGCGCTTTACGCCGATCCGCCAGGCCAGCATCTTCGATGATTTCAACCGGATCCTGACCAGCGAGGCAGGGCGCCAGATGGCCGAGGCCGGCATCATGGCCGCGCTGATCGGCGGAGAAGGGCGCATCCGGGCGGCCAATCCGGCCTTCCTGCAGCGCGCCGCCGGCAAGGTCGACGCGCATCTGGCCGGCCGCGATTTCGCTTCCTACCTGCGCGTGGACGACAAGGGCCGGGTGTTCTTCGCGCGGGAAGAGCGCAACCTCGTCCCCATGCGCGTCATCCAGGTGCCGCTGAAGCCCGGCGCGAGCGAAGGGCCGATGCTGATCGTCATGATCGACGACGAAAGCGGCGGGGCGGGCGGCGATGGCAATTCGGCGCTGAGCTATATCGAGACGCTGCTGTCGCTGCTGCCCTTCGGCCTCGCCATGGCGGATCGCGACGGGCGGCTGCTGTTCGTCAACCGCGCCTTCGGCCGGGCCGCGGGCCTGGAGCCGGAGGAGAAACCTGCCTATCCGGGTGACATCGTGGTGCGGGAGGATCAGGCGGTGGTTGCGGACGCCGTGCGCCGCTACGCGCTGGGGCCGCAGATGTCGGGCGACCTTGCGGTGCGGATGCGGGCGCAGCCCGAGGAGCCGGTCGCGCTCAGCATGGCGGGCGTGCGCGGGCTGGGGCAGGCGGCGGTGCTGCTCAGCCTGAAGGACAATGGCGAGGAAAGCCGGCTGAAGCGGCAGGTGGCGCAGGCGACGAAGATGCAGGCCATCGGCCAGCTCGCCGGCGGCGTCGCGCATGATTTCAACAATATCCTGACCGCCATCATCGGCCATTGCGACCTGATGCTGATGCGCCACACGCCGGGCGACAGCGATTATGACGATATCCAGCAGATCAAGTCCAACTCCAACCGCGCTGCCGGCCTGACCCGCCAGCTCCTGGCCTTCTCGCGCCAGCAGACGTTGCGCCCGCAGATCCTGCAGCTGCCGGACATCGTGGCCGACGTCTCCAGCCTGCTCAATCGCCTGCTGGGCGAGAATGTGAAGCTGGAAGTGAGCCATGGCCGCAGCCTGGGCGCGGTGCGCGCCGATCCGGGTCAGCTCGAGCAGGTGATCGTCAACCTCTGCGTCAACGCGCGCGACGCGATGCCCAATGGCGGCGTGGTGAACATCCAGACCTATTCGGTTCAGGGCGCCAAGGTGCGGGAGATGCGCAACGAGATCCTGCCGGTGGGGGATTATACGGCGCTGCGGGTGTCCGATACGGGCCTGGGTATTCCGCCCGACATCCTGGCCAAGATCTTCGAGCCCTTCTTCACGACGAAGGAACTGGGCAAGGGCACGGGGCTGGGCCTTTCCACCGTCTACGGCATCGTCAAGCAATCGGGTGGCTATATCTTCGCCGAATCGGAACTGGGGCGCGGCGCGAGCTTCGTCATCTACCTGCCGGTCTATTCGGCGCCCGCACCCGAAAAGATCCTGCGCAAGACAGCTGACAAGCGGACCGAGACCTGGGGCACGGGCACCGTGCTGGTGGTCGAGGACGAGGACATGGTGCGCGCCGTCGCCGAACGCGCGCTGTCGCGCCAGGGATACAAGGTGCTGACGGCGGCCGATGGCGAGCACGCGCTGCAGGTGCTGGCGAGCGGCGAGCATATCGACCTCATGATCTCCGACGTGGTGATGCCGAACATGGACGGGCCGACGATGGTCGCGCAGGTGCGGCAGACGCATCCACGGCTGCCGGTGGTCTTCATGTCGGGCTATGCCGAGGAGCAACTGCGCAAGTCCATCGACCTTGCCAACGTCGCCTTTTTGCCCAAGCCCTTCTCGGTCGCCCAGCTTGCCGAGGCGGCGCGGGAGGCGCTGGCCGGGCGCCGGCCCGAACCCTGAGGCGCGATTTTCATCGTCTCAATCCGTGTTATTGCTTTCGATCAAGGTCTAAAGCCTAGGCAATCGGGCATCGATGCGATAGCGAACCATTCGGATGTAACGGGGCATGGGATAAGAGCGCGTGGAAAAATCCATCCTCGTCATCGAAGACGAGGTCATGATCGGCATGATGATCGAGGACTTCCTCGAATCACTTGGCTACCGCCTGCATGGACTGGCGACGACCGTCGAGGAAGGCTGCGCCCTGGCCCGCGAGGACGGGATCGACGCGGCGATCCTCGATTGCAACCTGCATGGTGAAAAGAGCTGGCCGATCGCGGAGATCCTGAGCGAGCGGGGCATCCCCTTCCTCTTCGCGACGGGCGGCACGTCCGATGACGTGCCCACGGCGCTGGCCGGCCATCCCAGCATCGCCAAGCCCTTCACCATCGGCGCGGTCGAGCGCGCGCTGGAGAAAATCCTGAACGCATAGGCTCCTCTGCCGTGCCTTTACGCATGGTGACGGAAAAATTTGTTCCTATCTTGTTCCATAAGAACAAATGGGATACATGGCATTGCAGGCGCCGCTTGTGGCGCACCCTGGCCACATCGGCCGCTTGACAGGGGACCATGCGATGACGGCAATGCTGAAACTGATCGACGCCGACAAGAAGACGGGAACCATGGACAGACAGAAAGCATTGGAGGCAGCGCTCTCCCAGATCGATCGCGCCTTCGGCAAGGGCAGCGCGATGAAGCTGGGCTCCAAGGAAACGATGCAGGTGGAGGCGATCTCGACCGGATCGCTTGGCCTCGACATCGCGCTTGGCGTGGGCGGATTGCCGCGCGGGCGCGTCATTGAAATCTACGGGCCGGAAAGCTCGGGCAAGACCACGCTGGCGCTGCATGTCATCGCCGAAGCGCAGAAGGGCGGCGGCACCGCTGCCTTTGTCGACGCGGAACATGCGCTCGACCCGGTCTATGCCAAGAAGCTGGGCGTCGACATCAACGAACTGATCGTGTCGCAGCCGGACACCGGCGAGCAGGCGCTGGAAATCGTGGACACGCTGGTCCGCTCCAACGCCATCGACGTGTTGGTGGTCGACTCGGTGGCCGCGCTGGTGCCGCGTGCCGAGATCGAGGGTGAAATGGGCGACAGCCATGTCGGCCTGCAGGCGCGGCTTATGTCGCAGTCGCTGCGCAAGCTGACCGGTTCCATCTCGCGCTCGCGCTGCATGGTGATCTTCATCAACCAGCTGCGCATGAAGATCGGCGTGATGTACGGCAACCCGGAAACCACGACCGGCGGCAATGCGCTGAAATTCTACGCCTCCGTCCGCCTCGACATCCGCCGTACCGGCCAGATCAAGGATCGCGACGACATCGTCGGCAATGCGACCCGCGTGAAGGTGGTGAAGAACAAGGTGGCACCGCCCTTCAAGCAGGTGGAATTCGACATCATGTATGGCGAGGGCATCTCCAAGATCGGCGAGATGCTCGACCTGGGCGTGAAGGCGGGCATCGTCGAGAAATCCGGCGCCTGGTTCTCCTATGACTCCGTCCGCATCGGGCAGGGCCGTGAGAATGCCAAGACCTATCTGAAGGAGCATCCCGAACTGGCCGAGCGCCTGGAAAAGGCGATCCGCGGCAAGACCGAGGCGGTGGCCGAGGGGATGATGACCGGACCCGACTCCGAGGCGGAGGACGGCGATATCTGACGGCATGGGTGCCGGCCCGTACAGCCGGCGCCCTGTCGCGGGATGATTGTCTCCTGCTGCCTCAATAACCGAAAAGGCCCGTCGCTCCACCGGCGGGCCTTTTATCATGGGGGTATATTGCCATGGGGCCTGCCGTTCGGGCCGGTCGTTCGGGGCCGTCGTCCGGCCTTCTGTGCTGTCAGGGGTCTACCGCCTGCGTCCGTGTCGGGGCGGCGTCCCTAATTTGGGATGTGACGAGACTTGCTTCTGCGACGACAGATGGCGCCTGCCGGATCCCATCGGGAATGCGCCCTCGCCAGCATCACTCTGTCCCTGTGCTGTTCTCATTTCGCGCGGCTCTCATCATGATGGCTGAGAGCGCTGTTGATGATCCTTCTCCACTCCCGCCGCCGGGCCGCGCGCCCATCCCGCGCCCTCATTCCGCCAGCGGACCGCTCACCACAAATCGCGCGCCAATAGCCGTGGCGGATAGGCCGCGCCCCGGCTATGCAGGAAGCCATGGGGGGGGGGAACTTCCATCCTGTCTCCGGCTCCTGCCGATACCGATATATTGCGAGGATGCATGACTCATCTCGATCGCCGGACGCTGTTGACCGGGCTTGGCATTGTGGGCGGCGCGGGGCTGCTTGGGGGCTCGCCCCGGCTGTTCGCGCAGCAGCCCGGTAACGGACGCACGCTCGATCAACGCGCGCTTGAGGAACTGGCGCCGCTTCCCGGCACCGTGGCCCCGATCGGCGTGGACGAGCGCAAGGCCCGCCTCGCCCGTGCGCAAGCACTGATGCAGGCGGCCGACATCGGTGCCATCCTCGTCGAGCCCGGCGCCAGCCTCATCTATTTCACCGGCGTCCAATGGTGGCGCAGCGAGCGGCTGACCGCGGCGGTCATCCCGGCGCAGGGCGATCCGATCATCGTTACGCCGTTCTTCGAGCAGCCCTCGGTCGCGCTCTCGCTCGGCATCCCGGCGGAGGTCCGCGTCTGGCAGGAGGATGAAAGCCCCTTTGCGCTTATCGCCACCTTCCTGAAAGAAAAGGGGCTTGCCCGCGCCCGCATCGGGATAGAGGAGACCGCTCGTTTCTTCGCATTCGACGGCGTGCGCGCGTTGCTTCCCGATGTGCGTCTGGTGTCGGCCGATCCCGTCGTGCGCGGCTGCCGGATGCGCAAGACCGCCTCCGAGATCGCGCTGATGCAGCGCGCTGCGGATGTCACCATGGCGGCCTATCGCTGGAGCGTGCCGCAGGTCCGCGTCGGCATGGCCCGCGAAGAGATCGGCGCGCTGATGAACGCAGCGACCCGGCGGCTTGGCGGGCAGACGGAATTCAACCTGATCCTCGTCGGCCCGGATGCCGCATTGCCCCATGGCTCGCCCCGGCCGCAGGTGGTGGGCAAGGGCAGCATCGTGCTGATGGACTGCGGTTGCACGGTCGAGGGCTATCAGTCGGATATCTCCCGCACCTTCGTGGTCGGCGCCGATCCAACGGCGGAGCAGCGCAAGGTGTGGAACGAGGTCGCCAAGGGCCAGCAGGTCGCGCTCGCGGCGGCAAAGCCCGGTGCGCCGGCCGGCAGCGTCGACGATGCGGTGCGCGCCTATTACCAGTCGCTCGGCTATGGGCCGGGCTACCGCCTGCCGGGGCTGTCGCACCGCACCGGCCATGGCATTGGCATGGAAGGGCATGAGCCGGTCAACCTCGTCCATGGCGAGACGACGCCGCTGGCGCCCGGCATGTGCTTTTCCAACGAGCCGGGCCTGTATCTGCCCGGTCGCTTCGGCGTTCGTCTGGAGGATTGCTTCCACATGACTCAGGCCGGGCCGCGCTGGTTTTCGACCCCGCCGGAAAGCATCGACGCGCCGGTCGGGTGACGGGGCTGATGCGCGAAAGCAGCAATGCCGCGTTCATCGGCGAAGGAATCGCTGCGAAATGCGCGTGCCTCTTGTGAGTCGGCGTCCGAGCATCTAATTCGCCAGCATGACATCCACGAACGACATCCGCCGGTCCTTTCTGGACTATTTCGCCAGCGCCGGGCACAAGATCGTGCCCTCGGCCCCGCTGGTGCCGCATAACGACCCGACGCTGATGTTCGTCAATGCGGGGATGGTGCCGTTCAAGAACGTCTTCACCGGCCTTGAAAAGCGCGCCTATGATCGCGCGACCAGCGCGCAGAAATGCGTGCGTGCCGGCGGCAAGCATAATGATCTCGACAATGTCGGCTATACTGCCCGCCATCATACCTTCTTCGAAATGCTCGGCAATTTCAGCTTCGGCGATTATTTCAAGGAGCAGGCGATCACCCATGCGTGGACGCTGCTGACGAAGGAATGGGGCCTGCCGGCGGAAAAGCTGACCGCGACCGTCTATCACACGGATGACGAGGCGTTCGACCTGTGGCGCAAGATCGCCGGCCTGCCCGAAGAGCGGATCATCCGCATCCCCACCAAGGATAATTTCTGGGCGATGGGCGACAGCGGCCCCTGTGGCCCATGCTCGGAAATCTTCTACGACCATGGCGACCATATCTGGGGCGGCCCTCCCGGCTCGCCGGAGGAAGATGGCGATCGCTTCGTCGAGATCTGGAACCTCGTCTTCATGCAATATGAGCAGGAAGCGAACGAGATCGTCGCCAACCTGCCCAAGCCCAGCATCGATACCGGCATGGGTCTGGAGCGCATCGCCGCCGTCATGCAGGGCGTGCACAATAATTACGACACCGACACCTTCGTCGCGCTGATCGAGGCGAGCGCCGCGCTCACCAGGACCGCGACCGACGGCGAGTTCCAGGCGAGCCACCGCGTCATTGCCGACCATCTGCGTTCGGCCGGATTCCTGATTTCCGACGGCGTGCTGCCCGCCAATGAGGGCCGCGGCTATGTGCTCCGCCGCATCATGCGCCGCGCCATGCGCCACGCACATATCATCGGCGCCAAGGATCCGCTGATGCACCGTCTCGTCGGCAGCCTCGTGAGCGAGATGGGGGCGGCCTATCCCGATCTCGTCCGCGTCCAGCCACTGATCGAGGAAACCCTGCTGCGCGAGGAAACCCGCTTCCGCCAGACGCTCGACAAGGGCATCAGGCTGCTCGACGATGCGACTGCCGGCATGGCCGAGGGGGACACGCTGCCCGGCGAGACGGCCTTCCGTCTCTACGACACCTATGGCTTCCCCTATGACCTGACCGAGGATGCGCTGCGTGCGCAGGGGCTGTCCGTCGACCGGGCCGGCTTTGACGCCGCGATGGCCGAGCAGAAGGCCGCCGCCCGCGCCGCATGGAAGGGGTCGGGTGACAAGGCTTCGGACGAGATCTGGTACGACATCGCCGAGGGCGACGGCGCGACCGAATTCACCGGCTATAATGCGACGAAGGGCGAAGGCCAGGTTGTCGCGCTGGTGAAGGACGGCGCCCGTGTCGAGAGCGCCGGCCCCGGCGACAGCGTCACCATCGTCACCAACCAGACGCCTTTCTATGGCGAGAGCGGCGGCCAGATGGGCGACGCCGGCACGATCACCAGCCTTGACGGGCTGGTCGCGGACGTGGCGGACACCGCCAAGCCGCTGGGCCGGGTGCATGCGCACCAGGCGACGATCGGTTCGGGTTCGGTGAAGGTGGGCGACACCGTCATCCTCTCCGTCGATGTCGATCGCCGCGACAGGCTGCGTGCCAATCACAGCGCCACGCACCTGTTGCATGCGGCGCTGCGTGAGCGGCTGGGCGGGCATGTGACCCAGAAGGGCAGCATGGTCGGCCCCGATCGCCTGCGCTTCGACTTCTCCCATCCCGAAGCGCTGACGCCGGCGCAGATCGCGCTTGTCGAGGCGGACGTGAACGCCCAGATCCGCCATAATGGCGAAGTGACCACGCGGCTGATGACCCCGGACGATGCCGTCGCGGCCGGCGCCATGGCGCTGTTCGGCGAGAAATATGGTGACGAGGTCCGCGTACTCTCCATGGGCGGCATCGCGCAGGAGAGCGGCATCAACTATTCGGTCGAACTGTGCGGCGGCACCCATGTCCGCGCTACGGGCGACATCGCGCTGTTCAAGATCGTGTCGGAAAGCGCCGTTTCCAGCGGCATCCGCCGCATCGAGGCACTGACCGGGGAAGCCGCGCGGCTATGGCTCGCCGACCGCGAGGATCGCCTGAAGCAGGCGGCGGCAAGCCTGCGCACCTCGCCCGAGGAAGTGCCCGCGCGCATCGCCGCGCTGGTCGAACTGAGCCGCAAGCTGGAGCGCGACCTTGCCGAGGCGAAGAAGGCGCTGGCGCTGAGCGGCGGCGGAGCATCAGCCGCTCCGGCCGGGCCGGAGCAGGTCGGCAACATCGCTTTCCAGGGGCAGGTGATCCAGGGGCTCGACCCCAAGGAACTGCGCGGTATCGTCGATCAGGCGAAGCAGGCGCTGGGCAGCGGCGTCGCGGCTGTGCTCGCCGTGGTCGATGGCCGCGCCAGCATCGCCGTGGGCGTGACCTACGACCTGATCGGCACGCTGAGCGCCGTCGATCTGGTCCGCGCCGGTGTGGAAGCGCTGGGCGGCAAGGGCGGCGGTGGTCGCCCCGACATGGCGCAGGGCGGCGGTCCCGATGGCGACAAGGCGGATGCCGCGATTGCCGCGGTCAAGGCAGCGCTGGCGGCGGTGCCGGCCTGATCGGCAGGCGCTGGTGGAAGATTGCGGCGGAGGATTGCGGCGGAGGGGTGTTTTCCGGCGGGGCGCGAACGGGATGGGATCAGATTCAGGAGCCCTGGAGTATTTCGCCTTTTGGTCGAGATCGCTTTCCCCGCTCGCTCGCATTGGAACGAAGCTGGCGACTCGTTCCCATGTCGAAGGGTTGCGCTTCCTTGCTGCGTCATGCCCGGAAAGAAGAGCGGTCCTTCGACAAGCTCAGGACGAACGGAGTGTTACCCCCTTCCTTTAGATCGCTTGTCGATAGAACTGAATCTGTCCACGCCGCCTAGCCTCGCGGTCTCAGTATAAGGAGCGCAACCGCGCCGATTGCCGATCCCAGCGCCATGACCATGGCCACCACGGGCAGGCCAAAGTCGAGGGTGAAGAGGAAACCGGCAATGATCGGGCCGAGCGCCGCGCCGCCGCGTCCGACACCGATGACGAAGCCGGTGCCGCCGCCGC
Organism: Sphingobium arseniciresistens; assembly: GCA_029167225.1. Taxonomy (GTDB): domain Bacteria; phylum Pseudomonadota; class Alphaproteobacteria; order Sphingomonadales; family Sphingomonadaceae; genus Sphingobium; species Sphingobium arseniciresistens. The sequence goes on along the minus strand of JARFNK010000001.1, from coordinate 345,863 downwards.
GCACGGCTGTTGGAAAGGCCTGCGCGATGATCGCATAGAGGCCGACGACACCGGCATTGGTGAAGAAGCCCGTCGCCGCGCCGACCATCGCCAGCCCCGACAGGCTCGCCTGCCCCTGCCCGAAGATCACGACCATGACGGTCGACATCATCATCGCGACGATGACGAGCGCTCTGATCGCGACGCGCCAGCTCAGCACGCTGAGCAGCAGTGCGCCCAGCAGGCCGCCGACATTGGCCCAGACCAGAACGCCCCCCGCAGCAGCGGGCGCATAGCCCATGTCCACCACGATCTTCGGTATCCATTTGAGGATGAAGTAGAAGGTCATGATATGGCAGAAATAGCCGATGGTCAGGAGGATCGTGGTCGAGGCAAGGCGAGGGGCGAACAGGCTTGCGAGGGAGGAGCGCACAGGTGCGGCGCCGGCTGCCGGTAGCTGGTCGACCGGCGCATGGCCCATGCGGGCGAGCACAGCGTTCACCCGTTCCAGCGCGCCCACCGGACGCCGCTGGACGAGGAAGCCGATCGATTCCGGCAGCAGGAACCAGGCGATCGGCAGGAACAGGCCGGTCATGATCGCGCCGAACAGGAAGACGTCGCGCCAAACGCCCGCCACCAGCAAGAGCGAGGCGAACGCCCCGCCCAGGATCGCACCGGCGGGATAGCCCGCCGCCATCACGGCAACGGCCAGGCTGCGCGCACGGGCATTGGCCAGTTCCGCCACCATGGCATTGGTGCAGGCGAGCATGCCGCCGATGCCGATTCCCGTGAACAGGCGATAGGCGGAGAGCGAGACGACGTCATGGGCGCGGGTCGCCGCCAGCATGCCGGTGGCCATCACGACCAGGCACAGCAGGATGGTGGGTCGTCGCCCGACCCGATCGGCCAAGCTGCCAAGGATGATGGAGCCGGCGGCCATGCCGATCAGTTCCATCGACAGCACAAGGCCCAGCGCCGCCCGGTCGATGCCCCATTCGGCGGCAATGCCCGGCGAAGCGAAGCTGATCGCCAGCACGTCGAACCCGTCAAGCGCGTTGAGCAGTACGCACAGGCCAATGGCCGCGATCTGCAGCCATCCCATGGGCGCAGCGTCCAGCGTCTGCCTGACGTCCTGGGTCATGATGTCATCCTCTCACTTCATCTTGTTTTCTTATCCGACCTCGAAAATATCGAGGATCACATGGTCGCGGTGGCGCGCCGCCGCGCACAGGAATATCGTGTTGCCAAGCCAGCCATGGGCGCTGCTTGCGGCAACCTCGAAGCGGGGCGTCGTGCGGAAATAATAGAGCGCGGGATCGACGTCCTGCCCGGCTGCGATCTGCGCCAGCACGGGGGCGGGGCCGCGTCGGAAACCGGGATTGGTGACGGAGATCAGGCTGCCGTCTGCCGCCTCCAGCGTGTAGCGGGCGAGGATGTCGGCGGTGCCATCGGGGCCGATGGTCTGCCAGTCAGCGCCCCCCGGGAGCACGCGCCCGGTGAGCCTTGGCCCCTCCACCGTGCCGCCGGTGATGGGAATGACCCGCTTGCGCGCGCCGTTCACCATGCCGATCTCCTGCGGCGCGCCGATCAGCACATGCAGCCGGAAGGCGAAGCTGAGCGGCGGCGTGGGCAAATGCGGGGGCGAGGTGGCGCCCATGGCGGGAGCGGATGCCCCGCCGGTCAGCGCCAGTGCGGAAAAGGCTTTCAATGCCGTGCGCCGCTCATGATCGTGCATTGCCATGATCCTCTCCCGTGGCTGTATTCAGCCTTGTCGCGCCGCCGTCAGCATCAGCGCGTCGAGCGCAATCACGCCCTGTCCCCTTGGATAGACGATCACCGGATTGAGATCGATCTCGCGGATGGCGGGCTCGCTCAGCAGCAGGCGTCCCAGCGTGGCGATGACCTGCGCCACCGCCTCCACATCGAGCGCCGGGGAGCCGCGGAAGCCGCGCAGGATCGCCGCGCTCCTGAGCAGGTTCAACTCGCGGATGATCGCTTCCACCGGGAGGTCGGGGGTGAGCAGGCGGACGTCCTGAAGGATCTCAGCCGTAACGCCGCCGAAGCCGACGAGGATCGTTGGCCCCCAGTCGGGATCGCTCTTCGCGCCGATGATGAGCTCGACGCCGCGCGCGCCCATGCCCTCGATCAACGCGCCGTCGAGCGTCAGACCGGCATCATAGGCGGCGACATTGGCGAACAGCGCGTCCCATCCGGCACGCAGCGCATCCGCGTCGCCAAGGTTCAGGATGACGCCGCCCGCGTCGCTCTTGTGGCTGAGGTCGGCCGACTGGGCTTTCAGCACCACCGGGTAGCTGATGGTTTCGGCGGCCGCGATCGCCTCGTCGATGGTCGTGGCGAAGGCGCCCTTGGGGAAGGGGATGCCGAGCGGGGCGAGAATCTGCTTCGCACGATATTCGGGCACAACGCCGCCCAGCTCGGGCAGGCCGGGGGCGTGCAGCGGCGCTGCGTCGCTGGTGCCAACGTCACGGCGGGCATGGTCGTTGAGGCGTTTTAGCGCTCTCAATGCGCGTTCGGTCGAGGGGAAATAAGGGATGCCCAGCGCGCGGATGCGGGCGATGTCGTCCGCCGCTATGCCTCCGCCTTCATCCAGCCCGGCGAAGATCACGGGCTTGCCGGGCCTGAGGTCGCCAACCGCGCGCAGGATCGGCGGCAGCTTGATGGCGACCGTCACCGGATCGGTCTGGATGATGCCGGCGACCATGCTGCCGAAGCGATCGTCGCCCAGCAGCGCGGTCAGCGTGCGATAATAGAGGTCGGGGTCGACCAGTCCCTGCGCGGTGATGTCGAGCGGATTGCTGACGCCCACGAAATCGGGCAGCGCGGCGCGCAATGCGGGTGCATTGTCATCGTCGACTGCGGGCAGTTCCAGATCGAGCGCCTCGCACAGGTCGAGCGTTAGCGCCTTGAACGCGCCGGATTCTCCCAGCACGGCGACCCCGGCCGCAGGCACCGCCGGGCAGCGCAGCGCGATCTCGGCAATGTCGCCCAGCTCCTCCAGCGTCTCGGCGAAGATCACGCCGGCCCGCTCCACCTTCACCCGCATGACCTGATAGTCGCCCGCCATGGCGCCGGTATGGGTGGCGGCGCTTTCGCGCGCGGCGCTGCTCTTGCCGGGGTGCAGCAACACGATGGCCTTGCCTAGCGCCCGCGCCCGGCGTGCGGCGGCAAGGAAGCGCTGCGGCTTGCGCAACTGCTCTACGATCATCGCGATCACCTGGGTCGAGGCGTCGTCGAGCAGATAGTCGACATAATCCTCGACCCCGCTCGCCGCTTCATTGCCGGTCGAGACCGAGAAGGAGAGGCCAAGGTCGCGGCTGGCCAACGTCGTGCACAGCACGCACGCCATGGCGCCGCTCTGCGAGACGACGCCGATGCCGCTGCGCTCGCCCAGCGCCTTCGCGTCGGTTTCGACGAAGGTCAGCGGCACGCGGTCGATGAAATTGGTCATTCCCAGGCAGTTGGGGCCTTCGACGATCATGCCGCTTTCCGCGGCGATCCGGCCGATCTCGCGCTGCTCGGCGAGCCCCTCCTCGCCACCCTCTGCAAAGCCGGCGGAAAAGATGATGGCTGATCCCACGCCGCGCGCGGCGAGTGCCGTGATCGTGTCCAGCACGGCAGCGCGAGGGATGGCCAGCACGGCGGCGTCCACGCCGTCCGGCAGGGCGTCGACCGAGGGCAGGCAGGGCCGGCCGCCGATCTCCGCCCGCTTGGGATTGATGAGGTGGATGTCGCCGGAAAAGCTGTTGCGCACAAGGTTCGACAGCACCGATGCGCCCAGCGCGCCGGGCTTGTCGGATGCACCGACGATGACAACGGAGCGCGGGCGCAGTAGCCGGTCCAGCGCGGCGCGACCGGTCGCTTCAGCAGACGGAGTCAGGGTGTCGATCGACATGAAGGCTTCTCTCCGGCAAGGGCGCTTTCCGCCGGGCGGACGCGCCATGTTCTGTTGTCATGGCATGTTCGGATCGGCTGGCCCTCCGCCAGCGTTTCCGAACATGCGCGGGGTTTCATGGGATCAGCCGCGCTGCTTGGACTTGTCGTACGCGCCCAGGCCCGGCTTGTAGCTCTTGTCGTCGATGAACTGCTTGATGCCTTCCTTGCGGCCGTCATTATCGTAGCTGTTGGCGGCTTCCTGCGCGCGGATCAGATAGTCTTCGGCATTGTCGTAGCTCATCTCGCGCACGCGACGGATCGAATCCTTGGTGGCCTTAAGCGCGACCGGGTTCTTCTTCAGCAGCACCTGGGCGACTTCCGTGACGCGCGCCTTGAGCTGAGCCAGCGGCAGCGCCTCGTTGACGAAGCCCCATTCGACCGCCTTCTTGCCGTCGATATTCTCGCCCATCATCGCGTGGTACATGGCGTTGCGGAAGCTGGTCAACTCGGTCGCGACCTTGGCCGCGCCGCCGCCCGGCAGGATGCCCCAGTTGATTTCGGACAGGCCGAATTGCGCCTCTTCCGCCGCGAAGGCGAGGTCGCAGGCGAAGAGCGGGCCATAGCCGCCGCCAAAGCACCAGCCGTTGACCATGGCGATGGTCGGTTTCTGATACCAGCGCAGGCGGCGCCACCAGCCGTAGCTTTCACGCTGCGCGCCGCGCGTGCCGCGCAGGCCATCGGCCTCGGTCTCGCGGAAATATTCCTTAAGGTCCATGCCCGCCGACCAGGCCGTACCCTCGCCGGTCAGCACGAGTACGCCGACATCCTCTCGAAATTCCAGCGCGTCCAGCACCCGCATCATCTGGCGGTTGAGGCGCGGCGACATGCAGTTGCGCTTGTCCGGGCGGTTGAAGCTGACCCAGGCGATGCCGTCTTCTACGGTATAGGCGACGGTCGCCATTTCGACCGGATCGACGCCGTCGACGTCCAGAATGTTGGTCATTCGAAAAATCCCTTGTAAATCGGTTGGCCTAGGCCTGTCGACGGGCCGTTAGCGAAGAGAAGTGAGGGGCTCCGGCCGGTCAAGCCCGAACGGAATGGAGAGGATCTGGTCATTCAGATCGGGAAATGGCCGGGCTGCGTTTCCATGGTGATCCAGCGCAGGTCGGTGAAGCTGTCGATGCCGGCCTTGCCGCCAAACTTGCCGTAGCCCGATGCCTTGGTGCCGCCGAAGGGCATCTGCGCCTCGTCATGCACTGTGGGGCCGTTCACATGGCAGATGCCCGACTTGATCTGGCGCGCGACGCTGAGGCCGCGGGCGCTGTCGCGGGTGAAGACGGCGGCGGACAGGCCATATTCGGTGTCGTTGGCAAGCTGGATCGCATGGGCCTCGTCCCGTGCGCGGATGATGCCGACGACGGGGCCGAAGCTTTCCTCGCGAAACAGCTTCATGTCCGGCGTCACCTTGTCGATCACATGGGCGGGCATCAGCACGCCGGTGGACGGGCCGCCATTGACCTGCACGGCGCCGGCAGCCAGCGCATCGTCGATCAGCGACTGCACATGGGCGACCGTCTTCGCGTCGACCACGGCGCCCAGCGGCGTCTTGCCCTCGCGCGGGTCGCCTGCTGGCATGGTGCTCACCTTGGACTGGAATTGCGCGACAAAGGCATCGGCGATCGCATCGACGACGATGATCCGCTCGGTCGACATGCAGATCTGGCCCTGGTTCATGAATGCGCCGAAGGCCGCGGCCTTGACCGCCTCATCGAGGTCGGCATCCTCCAGCACGATCATCGGGGCCTTGCCGCCCAGTTCCAGCAGCACGGGCTTCAGGTTCTGGGCGCAGCGGACCGCGATGATCCGGCCCACGGCGGTGGAGCCAGTGAAATTGACACGGCGCACGGCGGGATGGTCGATCATCACGCCGACCACCTCGGCGGCATCCTGCGGCGCATTGGTGATGAGGTTGACGATGCCGCCGCCAAGCCCCGCCTCCACGAACGCTTCCACGATCAGGGCGTGGGTACGCGGGCATTGCTCGGAGGCCTTGAGGACGACCGTGTTGCCGCAGGCGAGCGGCACCGCGATGGCGCGAGTGGCAAGGATGATCGGCGCATTCCACGGCGCCATGCTCAGTACCACGCCCGCCGGCTCGCGGATCGCCATGGAAAGGCAGCCGGGCTTGTCGGACGGGATGACCTCGCCGCCGATCTGGGTGGTAAGGGCGGCGGCCTCGCGGACCATGGAACTGGAGAGCATCAGGTTGAAGCGCGCCCAGCCTTCGGTCGCGCCGATCTCGCTCATCATCGCATCGATGAAATCGGCAGCCTTGGCGTCGAGCGCGTCGGCCGCCTTCATCAGCGCGGCGCGGCGGGCATTGGGGCCGAGCGCCGACCAGCCGGGGAAGGCGGCCTGCGCGGCATCCACGGCGGCGATGGCATCATCGGGGGTCGCAGCGGCGGCGCGCGTGGCGGGCTGTCCTGTCACCGGATTGTGGCGGTCGAAGCTGGAGGCACCAGCGCGCGCCTCACCGCCGATCGACAGGAAAACATCCTCAGGCATCTTCGACTCCTTCATTATTGTTATGAAACATATCAATGTTGATTGCTATTCACAAGAGCGATACGAGGGGACATGATTGATAACCCAAATGGCTCCGGCTTCGTCGATCCGGTTGCGTCGCACCTCGGCTATCTGATGCGGCGAGCCTCCGCGGTGATGATGGCGCATCTGGGATCGGCGCTGGCGGTCACGGAGCTTCGGCCGGTCGAGGCGACGATCATCGTGCTGATCGGTGCCAATCCGGGGTGTACGCAGAGCGACATCGGCCGCGCGCTCGGCATCAAGCGCGCCAACATGGTCCCGCTGATCGCGGGCCTTTGCGAAAAGGCCCTGATCGAAAGGGAGCGCGTCGACGGGCGATCACAGGCGCTCACGCTTACGCCGGAGGGAGAGGCGCAGCGCATATTGGTCAGCGGGGCGATGGAGGCGGTGGAAGAACGGTTCGAGCAGCAGCTCGCCGGCCATGACATGGCGCGCCTGCGTGAAGCGCTGCACGTGCTAGCGCGGCAAGGCGATGCCGACTGACGGCAGCTTGGCGCGCTGCTCCCCGCCTGTGGGCGTATGGACGGCCGCTACATGCCTTCGAGCGACCGGACATCGGGGCCGGGATCGACCGCCTCGATCCAGTTCACCGCGACCGCCTCGGCACCGGTCCGAATGCCTTCGACGACGACATGACTTTGCAGGAGATGGCCGACATCGTCCATCTTCCCCAGTTCCCAATATGCGCCGTCGCATGCCTGCAGATACAATCCCAGCGCGCCTGCGAGCAGGATTCCGTCGATGCGAAAATATGAACCGATATTCATAAACATCGATTTAGGCGGCATCGGGACGGATGCCAGCGCAGAACCCATGGGGCGTGTCGCGGCTACGACAGAGTGAAAATCAGGCTCGACATCCGGCGGCTTGGCACCCGGATGCTTCGACCAGATCGATGCGGCAGACGCCCTGGCCGGGCGGGCTGTGTTTCATCCCCGGCGGTCGCAATTCATCCTATCTGGGGGCTTTACTGAGCGCCCCGCACTTGTGTTCACAAATTCGGGCGACAATGATGGCGGGGCAGTTTAGGTTGCGGTTCTTCTCATGCGGGACACATGCAGTTGAAATCAGGTGCGGAACCGCCGGCATTTCGGGCGTCAGCCGATGGGGAGCTGCCGGCGGAAGCGCTGTTCGCGGCGGTCGACTGGGGCATGCACCCGATGGGTCCCGCCGACACATGGCCCCTCTCGCTCAAAGGCCTGCTCAGGATGATGTTCGCCTCATCGGAGCCGACGTTCCTGGTCTGGGGCGAACATCGCACCTTCTTTTTCAATGATGCTTATGGCCCCATTCTGGCCTCTCGCCGAGACAGGGCGATGGGCGCGCATTTCGAAACGCTCTTTGGCGAAGCCTATGCCTATCCCCAGCCCTATTTTCTGCGAGCGCTGAAGGGTGAAGGCAGTCGGGTTGTCGACATGTTCGTGCCGACGGCGCGCTGGGGCGAGCCCGAGGAGACGTGGTGGACCTTTTCCTTCACCCCGGTTTTCACCGACGACGGCGCGGTCGCGGGCGCGCTGTGCATCACCCATGAGACGACTGCGGCGGTGCGGCAGGCCGCCGCCGAACGCCGGGGCGCCGCCCTGCTGGCGGAATCCGAGCGAAGCCTACGACGCGCGCAGGAGGCTGGCCAGGTCGGCATCTTCGCGATCGACATCGGCTCTGGCACGCTGACGGGCACGCCGGAGTTCTTCAAGCTCTTCGGCCTGCCGCCCGCGCATGAGGTGCCCGCCACCGTGATCGAGGGCTTGGTGATCGCCGAGGATATGGAGATCATCTCGAACGCGCGCACGCGCGCATCGCAGGCCATGGACCTGCATGTGGAATATCGCATTCGCCGACCCGATACCGGAGAGGTGCGCTGCATCGAACGGCGTGCGGAGTTCGAGCGGGACGAAACCGGCCGGGTCGTTCGCCTTCTGGGCGTCGTGCAGGATGTGACGGAGCGCCGCAACGCCCGCGAAGCGCTGTCGCGGCTGAACGCCTCGCTCGAAGCGACCGTGTTGGAACGCACGCAGGCGCTGCTGCTGCACGAGAACATCATCCAGTCGGACAGCACAGCCATCTGCGCATTCGATACCGACTATCGGCTGATTGCCTTCAACAAGGCGCATAATGACGAGTTCTTCCGGGTCAACGGCTTCTATACCAAGCTGGGCGACATCTTCTACGCGCTGTTCGTGCCCGAGCAGCAGCCGGTGATGCGCGCGCAGATGGCCAAGGCGCTGGCGGGGGAATCCTTCACGGTGGAGGCAGCGTTCGGAAACCCTGCCATTGATGCGCCCTGCTGGGAAATTCACTATTCCCCCCTGCGTGACGAGGCGGGCAACATCACCGGCGCGTTCCACCACGCCCGCGACATCAGCGCGCGCGTGCGTGCGCAAGCGGAACTGGAAGCAGCGCGGGACGCGCTTCGCCAGGCGCAGAAGATGGAGGCGATCGGCCAGCTCACCGGCGGCGTGGCGCACGACTTCAACAATTTGCTGACGCCCATCGTCGGTGCGCTCGACATGCTTCAGCGCAAGCAGTTGGGCGGCGAGCGTGAGCAGCGCCTCATCAATGGCGCCGCACTGTCTGCCGAACGTGCGCGCATCCTGGTACAGCGGCTGCTCGCATTCGCCCGGCGCCAGCCGCTTCGGACGATCGCCGTGGACGTCGCAACGCTCGTCACCGGGATCATCGAGCTCATCGCAAGCACGATCGGCCCGCATATCCAGATCGAGGTGGATGCGCAAAACGACCTACACCCCGCGAATGCCGATCCCAACCAGCTGGAAATGGCCCTGTTGAACCTGGCGGTCAACGCGCGCGATGCCATGCCGGACGGCGGGACGTTGCGCATCACCCTGTCCGCTGAAACGGTCGCCGACGCGAAGGGCGCAGATCTGGCACCCGGCCGCTATATCCGGCTCTCGGTGGCGGACACCGGTATCGGCATGAACGAAGAGACTGCCGCGCGCGCCGTCGAACCGTTTTTCTCGACCAAGGGCGTCGGGCAGGGCACGGGCCTTGGGCTGTCGATGGTCCATGGCCTCGCTTCGCAGCTGGGCGGTGCGCTCAGGATTTCCAGCCATGCAGGGCGCGGCACCGAGATTGCGTTGTGGCTGCCCGAAAGCGCCAGACCCCCGGAGCCGGCGTCGGTGGCGATCGAACCCGTGCTGGTCGGATCGCGCGGCACCGCTCTGCTGGTCGATGATGAGGACTTCGCTCGCCTGAGCACGGCCGACATGCTCGCCGATTTCGGTTATCATGTGGTCGAAGCTGCTTCCGCCGAAGCCGCCCTAGCCATGATTGCGGAGGGGGGAGCGATCGACGTGGTCGTGACCGATCATCTCATGCCGGGCATGACCGGCTCCGATCTTGCGCGGACCATCCGAACGTTGCGGCCGGCGCTCCCGGTTCTCATTATCTCCGGCTATGCCGAAAGCGAAGGCGTCCAGCCCGATCTCCCGCGGTTGAGCAAGCCTTTCCGCCGTGACGAACTGGTCAGCAGCCTTGCGGCCCTGGGTGCCTAGCCGGGGGTCTGCCGAAGGCTTTTACGCTGCGTGCGGGCAAAATGGCGGGGTGTCGTTCCACGCCTGGCACCGGGAACCGACTTCGGCCGAACGAGTTACAGCCTGTCTAAGGGGTTTTAGATCGAGCCGATGATTGTCCAGAACACTGCCCGGATGGCCTTGAGAACCGCCACGGGAAGCCATCATGAGCGTGTGGATAGCCTGTTTTCCAAGGTCCGCTTTGATGACCGGATGTCCTATGGGCAGTTTCTCCGTGCGCAGGCGGCTGCCTATCTCCCTACCGAAAATGCCCTGTCCCGATCCGGCATAGATGCGATCGTGCCCGATTGGCAGGCGCGGCAACGCAATGACCTGCTGTGTGCCGATCTGGCCGACCTTGGCCTGGAGCCGCCGACATCTGCGGGCGATCTCGATCTTGATGGCGAGGAAGCGTCGCTCGGCGCGCTCTATGTCCTGGAAGGATCGCGACTGGGCGGGGCGATGCTGAAGCGATCGGTCTCCCCGGATTTTCCCGTGCGGTTCCTTGGCGGCGGCGATTCCACTGCGTGGCGGAGCCTGCTCGCCTTGCTCGAAGAACGCCTTGATACCGACGTGAAACGTGCAACCTCGATCAAGGCGGCCCGCCATGTCTTCATGCTATTCGAGGCGGGCGCACATGAACATTTGAAGGCGATATAGTTTGGCAGAGGAATTCGGACCGGTAGATCTCACCAACTGCGATCGAGAGCCGATCCATATTCTGGGTGCCATTCAGCCGATCGGTTTCCTGCTGGCGTTGACCGCCGACTGGATCGTCGCGCGGGCATCGGCCAATGTCGCGGAGTTCATCGGCCACATGCCTGAAGCGCTGCTAGGGCTGCCGCTGCACGAGATCTTCTCCGCGTCCGCGATCCACGAACTGCGCAACCGCACGGCCATGCTGCGCGGGCCCGACGCGGTCGAGCGGCTGTTCGATTGCACCTTGCTGCCGGGCGGGGCGGCCTTCGATGTCGCAGTGCATTTCTCGGGCGGGCAGGTCGTGATCGAGGCCGAGCCTTCTTCGGGCGAGCATGGGGATGCCACGGGTACGGTACGCTCCATGATTACCCGGCTCGACCAGTGCGGCGATCTGGCGAGCTTCTTTCGCGAGGGCGCGCGTCAGGTCCGCGCGCTGATCGGCTTCGATCGGGTGATGGTCTATCGCTTTACGGCTGACGGGTCGGGCGAAGTGGTGGCGGAGGCCGCGAAGCCCGGCATCGGCACGTTCATGGGCCTGCGCTATCCAGCCAGCGACATCCCGGTCCAGGCGCGGGAACTCTACAAGCGCAACATGCTCCGCATGATCTGCGACGTCCATGCCCAGCCGTCACCGATCATCCCGCAGCGTGACGAGCTGGGACAGCCGCTCGACCTGTCGCTGTCGATGCTGCGCTCGGTCTCGCCCATCCATATCGAATATCTCAAGAATATGGGGGTTCGCGCTTCACTCTCGATCTCGATCCTGGTGGAGGGCAGGCTCTGGGGGCTGTTCGCCTGCCATCATTATTCGGCGCGCTGCCCCACATTCGAGCGCCGATCGGTGAGTGAACTCTTCGCGCAGATGTTTTCGATGCGGCTCGAGAGCCGGGAGCGCCAGGAGACGGTCGATTTCGAGCGGCGCGCCCGCGATATCTCCGACCAGCTGCTCGGCGCCGTCGCCTCCGACGAATCGTTGCTCAAGGATCCCGACTGGCTCGCCGACATTCTCACCCACGCCATTGCTGCCGATGGCGTTGGCGTCTGGATCGGAGGCAATTATGCCTTTTCAGGGGTGACGCCGCCGACCGACGATTTCCGCCGCATCGTACGCGCGCTGAACGGAACGGCGGCCGGCAAGGTCTTTGCCACCGATCGTATCGCGTCCATCCTGCCAGGCGCGGAGAGCTTTGCGTCCGACACCGCCGGCTTGCTGGCGATCCCGATCTCCCGCACGCCGCGCGATTATGTGGTGCTGTTCCGTTCGGAACTGGTGCGCTCGGTGCGCTGGGCGGGGGATCCGCACAAACCCATCGAATATGGCCCCAATGGCCCGCGCCTCACCCCGCGCGAGAGCTTTGCCGAGTGGAAGGAACTGGTGCAGGGCCGTTCACAACCCTTCACCGCTTCTGAATTGCGCGTCGCCGAAACGCTGCGCGCGACGCTGATCGAGGTGGTGCTGCGGCTCGCCGACGAGGCGTCTGCCGAGCGGCAGCAGGCCAGCGCCCGCCAGGAGTTGCTGATCGCGGAGCTTAACCACCGGGTGCGCAACATCCTGGGCGTCATCCGCGGGCTGATCCGCCAGTCGCAGCCATCCGACGATGTGGTGAAGGACTATGTCAAGGTCGTGGACGGGCGCATCCATGCCCTTGCGCGGGCGCACAACCAGATCACCGACGATCATTGGGGGCCGGCGCCGATGCAGGCGCTGATCGATGCCGAGACCGCCGCCTTCGTTGCCGATCAGGGGAAGATCGTGTCGGAAGGCACGCCGATCTTGCTGAACCCGCAGGCCTATTCGACGATGGCGCTCGTGCTGCACGAACTCGTCACCAATTCGACCAAATATGGCAGCCTGTCGGTGCCTGATGGGCATGTATCGATCGACTGGGAGCGCAACGCGGCGGGCGATCTCCTGTTCAAATGGCTGGAAAGGGGCGGGCCGGAGGTCACGCCGCCCAAGCGCAAGGGCTTTGGCACCACCATCATCCAGCGCTCGGTGCCCTATGATCTGGGCGGATCGGCCCGGATCGATTATTGGGCGGAGGGGGTCGAGGCGGAATTCCGTATCCCCGCGCGCCATGTGTCGGAGGCTCGGAGCGTCGCCGGGCCGAAGATCCGCTATCCGCGGCCCGCACCGGGGCACCCGCAGCCGGTGCCGGACATGATTCTCTCCGGGCTGGACATTCTGCTGGTGGAGGACAGCCTCATCATCGCCCTGGATGCCGAAGATATCGTGACCCGGCTCGGTGCCGAAAATGTCTCGACGGCGGCAACGGTGGACAGCGCGCTCGATGCGCTCGACGGCGCGCTTCCCGACGTGGCGATCCTCGACATCAACCTGGGGGATCGCAACAGCTTCGCCATCGCCGATCGGTTGCTGGAGCTGAACGTGCCGTTCCTGTTCGCGACCGGCTATGGCGAGCAGGCCCAGCTGCCGGTCGAGCATGTCAGCCGCATGGTGGTGCAAAAGCCCTACACGCTGGAAAATGTGGCGCGGGCGATGACCGGGCTGCTCGGCCTGGGGAGCGAAGGCACTTGATGCCCGGATCAGAGCGTCATCGCGGCGCGGGCAGGAAATCGCGGTCCATGGCCATGTGGAGATCGCCCATGATCCGGCCAAGCGCGGCGCGGTCGGCAGGCGGCATCTGGCGGTAATGCCGCACGAACTGGCTATCGCGTTCCAGTGCCCCGCCGATGGCCTTCACCTTGTCCATGCCCTGCGGGGTCAGGTGCAGCATCGCTGCCCGACGATCTTCGTGCGGCGTGGACCGGCTGAGCAGGCCATCGGTCGCGAGCTTCCTTATCCGCCCGGAGAGCACCGCGTTTGAAACGTTGAGCGCCAGCGCGAGATCCGTCGCCCGCAGCGGCTCGGGGGCGACCATCATCAGGGCGCCGAGCAGGTGAAAGTCGGCGATGCTCAGGCCATGCTGGCCGCTGATCCGGTTGAGGTCCGTCATCATCAGCTGCCCGACCTTCAGGATATGCCACATCGGCCCGAAATGGCTGACATCCATCCCGAGGCCTGCATAGAAGGCCATGCCGGTCTCGATTTGGTCGACGGGGCCTCTGGGTGTTCGCTGCTCGCTTGGCATGGGCGCCATGTCGGCCCATCGGCGCGGCGCGGTCAAGCCTCAAGGCGGGCGCCGTTGCCAGTCTATCGGGTGGTGGGCAGCGACGAGGGGGAGGGGACGAAAAAGCCGTTTGTTGTCCGCGGCGTTCATCCCCTAATGTGGGGTGACATTCGGGACAGAAATTCATGCCGCTCGATATCGTGAAAATTAAGATGCAACTGCGTTGCGGGCCGGAATTTGCCATCGGGCCGGGCAAGGCCGCCCTGCTGGAGGCGATCGATCAGGCGCAGTCGATTTCCGGCGCCGGACGGCTGCTGGGCATGAGCTATCGCCGCACCTGGCTGCTGGTCGACAGCATGAACCGCTGCTGGCAGGAAAAGCTGGTGGAGACGCTGGCCGGCGGCGGCAAGGAGCGGGGGGCAAGGCTCAGCGACATGGGCCGCAGGGTATTGGGTGCCTATCGTGCGATGGAGGCCGACATCGCGCGCGCCGCGCAGGGCGATCCGCTGGTGCAACTCCAGGCGATGCTCCGCGCCGAGCCCTTGCCCAGCCAGCACGACATCAAGGCCGACGGCTGATTTCCACGCGGTCGTTGGCCAGCCTGTCCGCTTCCGCCGGATCATGGGTGACATAGAGGATGGGGAGCGCGAGTTCGTCGCGGATGCGCAGGATCATGGCCATGATCTCCGCGCGGCGCTCCGGGTCGAGCGAGGCCAGTGGCTCGTCCATCAGCAGCGCCCGCGCGCCGGACAGCAGCGCCCGGCCGATCGCGACGCGCTGCGCCTCGCCGCCCGACAGCGATCGCGGCCAACGGTCGAGCAGCGCGCCGATGCCGAGGATGCCGACGACATCGTCCAGTGTGATCCACCGATCCTCCGGCTCGGCCAGGTGATGGCCATAGAGCAGGTTGGCACGCACCCGACGGTGCGGGAACAGGCGCCCGTCCTGGAACACATAGCCCAGGCGCCGCTTGTGTGGGGGAAGATCGATGCGCGCGGCGGCGTCGAACAAGGTGATCCCATCGACCCGTACATGGCCGCTGTCGGGTCGCAGCAGGCCGGCAACCATGTTCAGCACCGATGTCTTGCCTGCGCCGGAGACGCCCGACAGCACCGTCAGCCCGCCTTGCGTCGCGAAGGTCGCGCCGACATGGGCCTCGCCCAGCGTCCGGCTGACATCGACGTCAAAGGACATGGCTGCTCCGGTCGGCATGGACCCGGCGGCTGAGCGCTTCGGACAGCAGCAGCGCGATCAGGGACAGGGCGATGGAGATGAGCGCGAGGCGCCAGACGGTGGCGTCGCCGCCGGGCACCTGCAGCGCGCCATAGATGGCGATCGGCAGGGTGCGCGTTTCGCCGGGGATGTTGGAAACGAAGGTGATCGTCGCCCCGAATTCGCCGATGGTGCGCGCAAAGCCCAAGATGATCGCCGTCAGCACGCCGGGCAGCGAGAGCGGCAGGAGGATGGTGAAGAAACTGTAGGTCGCGCTGGCGCCCAGCGTGCGGGCGGCGTCCTCGATCCGGCGATCGACGCCTTCGATGGACAGCCGGATCGCCCGCACCATCAGCGGCAGCGCCATGATCCCCGCCGCGATCGCGGCGCCGGTCCAGCGGAACATCACGCTGACTCCGAACCAGCTGTCGAGCCATTGCCCGATCGGACCGAGCGGCCCCATGGCGAGCAGCAGCAGCCAGCCGACGACGACGGGCGGCAGCACCAGCGGCAGATGGACAAGCGCGTCGATCAGCAGCTTGCCGGGAAAACGTCCGCGCGCCAGCAGCCAGGCGAAGCCGAAGGCCAGGGGCAGGGTGGCGAACACCGCCACCAGGCTGACGCGGAGCGACAGCGCGACGATGGACCAGTCTTCAGCGCTCAGCAGCATCGGGGATCATCGCGTGCCGAAGCCATAGCGGCGGAAGATCGCCTTGCCTTGCGGCGAGAGGAGGAAACGACGGAACCCTTCTGCCTCGGGATGGGAGGCGGTCTTCAGCAGCGCCAGCGGATAGGTGATCGGCGGATGCGAGCCCGGCGGGAAGGTGCCGACGATCCGCACGGCGCGCGAGGCACGGGCGTCGGTCTCGTACACGATGCCATAGGGCGTCTGTCCGCGCTCCACCATGGCCAGCGCCGCCCGCACGCTTTCCCCCGCGGCGATACGCCCGGAGACCGATGGCCATACGCCCAGCGCGGCCAGCGCCGCCTTGCCATATTTGCCGGCGGGTACGGCATCGGGATCGGCCATGGCCAGCCGGCCGGCACCGAGCGCGCGGGCGAGCGGAAAGCCCTTGCGGATGGCAAGCCGGCCGCCATTGCCCGCGGGCGCGATCAGTACGAGGCGGTTGGTGAGGAAGGCCGCGCGGGTGCCGGGGCGCAGGAGGGCTTTTGCTTCCACCGCATCCATCCATGGCTCGTCGGCGGAGAGGAACAGGTCCGCTGGAGCGCCAGCCTCGATCTGCCGGGCGAGCGCGGAGGAGGCGGCGAAGGAGAGGATCGGCCGCCTGTGCCGCTGCGCCGTCCAGGCATCGGCCGCTGCCGTCAGTGATTCCTGCAGGCTGGCGGCGGCGAGCACAAGCGGCCCTTTGCCGGACACCACGCCCCGCGCGCCATCCTGGGCGAGGGCGGGCTGCGCCAGCATCGCGGCGAGCATCAGGCAGAGGATGGAAAACCAGCGGCGCATCAATGTCTCCAGGACAGGGGTATATATCCCCCTATACAGAGCCTGTGCCGCAAGGCGATGTCTTTTCGCAGCCCGGCCTCGCCGGGCATGCGCTCCGCCCTCCGCTAGAGGCGCAGGCTCAAGCCCACTGCGCCATAACCATCACCCAGATTGCCTTTCAGCCGCACCATCGGGCCGAGGGGGACGGATGCGGTGCCATAGGCGCGCAGATGGTCGCTGATGAGCCGTGCGCCCGCGCCGATTTCCAGGAAGGCCGGAATGGTCACGGTCGCCTCGCCCTTCACATAGAGCCGGGTGTCATCGCCAATGAAGGCGCCGGCCATTGGCCGCAGCGAGAACGGGCCGCTGGCAAGGTTGAACCCGCCACCCAGTTCCGCGCCCCACTGGCCATGGGAGCGCGCGGCATTCGCTTCTGCGACAAGCCCTTGGGCATGGGCAGGCATGGCTGCGAACGTCAGCGCCGCTGTGGCGACTGCGCTTGCCCGGAGGATCAGATGCTTCATGGATAAGTCCCTTTTCCTGCCCCCCCTGTCGGCCTCCGGCTAGGCCATCATGGCTGCGGCGGGCAAGACGAAGCGACGACTAGGCGGCGGACTTTGCGCCGAACGGCCCCACAGATGAGTCGCGTGGAGAGGCGAGGACGTATCCGGGGTGAACAGGCCGGATGCGCGCCGTCTTTACGGACCTGGGGACCGAAGGGGATGGCGGCTTGCGATCCACCAAGCCCCTAACCGTCCGGCTCAGGCGTCCTCGGCCCGCAGCTTCCTCAGCTTGGGCGCGGTCTCCAGATTGGCCGCATCCTTTATGCCCTCGCGCAGGTTCTCGCGGGCCTGATGGATGGAGGCGATCACCGGCCCCATGGCGACGCCAAGGTCGACCAGCGCGGTCTCGGCCAGCTGCAGCGAGCTTTCCAGCGTTTCGGGCACCGCATCGCTCGCGCCCGCCTTGTAGAGCTGGGCGGCATGATCGGTGTCGCGGGCGCGCACGATGATGGGCAGGTCCGGCACCCAGCCGCGCACCCGGCTGGTGACGCGGACCGACAGCACCGGATCATCCATGGTCAGGATCAGCGCACGGGCATGGCCCAGGCGCAGCTTGTCAAGCATTTCCGCGCGGGTGACGTCGCCAAAGGTGATCGGATAGCCCTCGCGCCGGGCTTCGGCCACGACGTCGGCGTCCGATTCGACGACGATGAAGGGCTGGTTGTGGGTGCGCAGCAGGTCGCAGACCATGCGGCCCACCCGGCCGAAGCCGATCACGACGGCGGCGGGCTGGCTGCCTTCCTCGCCCATCGGCGGCGGCTCCTCGCCCGATGCCAACTCGATGCGGCGGGCGATGTCATGGCCGA
This sequence comes from Sphingobium arseniciresistens, assembly GCA_029167225.1. Lineage (GTDB taxonomy): Bacteria > Pseudomonadota > Alphaproteobacteria > Sphingomonadales > Sphingomonadaceae > Sphingobium > Sphingobium arseniciresistens. The sequence goes on along the minus strand of JARFNK010000001.1, from coordinate 328,058 downwards.
CACGCGCGAGCAGCGGCGTGATGGTGAGGCCCACCGCGGTCACGATCTGCCAGAAAGCAGCGGTCTGCGGCTGGATGAGCTGCGCGGCGGAGGCGGCGGTCAGCACGATCAGGGTCGTTTCCGAAGGGCTGGACATCAGCACGCCGACCTCCAGCGCCAGCGCGCGGCGCGCGCCCGATATGCGTAGCAGCAGCGCCGTTACCACTGTCTTGGCGAAGACCACGCCGACCACGGCGAGGGCGAGGCTGGCCCAGTTGGCGATGATGACGCGCACGTCCAGGCTCATGCCCACGGTGATGAGGAAGACGCCGAGCGCCAGCCCCTTGAACGGCGCGGTCATCACCTCGACCTCGCCATGATAGTCGGTCTCGGCGATCAGCAGGCCCGCCAGCAGCGCGCCGACGATGGGGGAGAGCCCGGCAAGCGCGGTGGCGAGGCTGGCGGTGATGACGACCAGCAGGCTCGCGGCCAGGAACACCTCCGGGCTTTTCGTCCGCGCGGCTTGGCTGAAGATATGGGGCAGGACGAAGCGCCCGAGGATGAGCAGCGCGATAATGGTCGCGCCGCCGATCGCCAGCGTCTGGACAAGCCCGTTCCATCCCTCCTCGGTCGCGGTCGGGGCGAGCGCGCCCAGCAGGAAGATGATGGGGACGAGCGCCAGATCCTCGAACAACAGCATCGAGAAGGCGGATCGGCCCACCGCCCCCTGGGTGCCGACCATCGGCAGCACCAGCGCCGTGGACGACAGGGCGAGCGCAAGGCCAAGGCCGATGGCGCCGCCCAGCTGCTGCCCCATCAGGTAGAGCGCCGCGCCGATCAAGAGCGCGCTGCCGATCAGCTCCGCCGCGCCGACGCCGAATACCAGCCGCCGCATCGACCAGAGCCGCTTGAAGCTGAGTTCGAGGCCAATGGAAAAGAGCAGCAGGATGATGCCCAGCTCGGCAAAGGGTTCTATCGCCGCGCTGTTGGATATGGTGACGTGGTACAGCCAGGGATATTGCCCGACCAGCGATCCCAGGCCCGCCGGCCCGACGAGCAGGCCGACCAGGATGAAGCCGATCACCGGGCTGATGCGGAAACGGGCAAAGCCGGGGATGACGAAGCCGGCCGCGCCCAGGATCACCAGGGCGTCGCTGAAGCCGCTATGTCCCACATCCAATGCCATGCCGGCATTAGAGCGGCAATCGCTCGTCGTGCCAAGCGCTCAGGCGGAGAAATTCGCAGTTTTCTGCTCGTTCAGCCGCCGCCGGGCGAATTATGGCCGCCGGCCGGCACCGGGCCGCCGCTTGGGGCGTGCGTATGGTCGGGATTGCTGTCCCACTCGATATGGTAGAGGTCGAACCGGCGGTCGCGCAGGTTGCGGACCGTGCCCTCCGCCCGTGCCCAGCTGAGGTCGGCAAGGTTCACGTCGGCGATGGTCAGCGTCTCGACATTCTCGCTCGCCTCCGCGGCGATCCCGTCCCGTGCGAAGGGCAGGTCGCAAGGGGTGAGGATGCAGCTTTGCGCATATTGGATGTCCATATTGTCGACATTGGGCAGGTTGCCGACATTGCCCGACATCACGACATAGCACTGGTTCTCGATCGCGCGGGCCTGCGCGCAGTAGCGCACCCGCATATAGCCTGATCGGCTGTCGGTGCAGAAAGGCACGAAGATGATACGCGCGCCTTGGTCCACCAGCCGGCGCGCCAGTTCCGGGAACTCGCTGTCATAGCAGATGAGCACGCCGATCGGGCCGCAGTCGGTCTGAATGACGTCGAGCGAATCGCCGCCCTTGATGTTCCACCAGAAAGCCTCGTTGGGGGTCGGGTGGATCTTTTCCTGCGCATGGACGGAGCCATCGCGCAGCGCGACATAGGCGATGTTCTGGATGTCGCCATCGTCGGTGCGGGTCGGGTGCGACCCCCCGATGATGTTGATATTATATTCCAGCGCCATGCGCGCCAGTTCCTTCGTGAGGCGCGGGGTGTAGGCGGTGAGGCGGTCGATCGCCTCGATGGGCGAGAGCTTCTCCGTCTCGAAGGACAGCAGCGGTAGGGTGAACAGCTCGGGGAAGACGATGAAGTCGGAGCGATAGTCCGCCGCGACATCGACGAAATATTCGACGTTGCGGACGAAGCCGGCGAAGTCCTCCACCGCGCGCGCCTGCAACTGGCAGGTGGCGAGGCGTACGCTCTCGACGCCGCGCGGCACCCGCATCTCGGGCGCTTCGTCCGGGTCGACATAGGGGTTGCGCCACACCAGATGCGCGGCATTGCCGGCCGAAACCCTGTCCTCGGGCAGGTAGCCCTTGAGGACGCCCAGCGGTTCGAACCCGTTCTTGAGCTGGAAGCTGATGACCTGATCGGGCAGCTTGCCGGAGACGACCTTGTCCAGATAATCCTCCGGCCCCGCGACCTTGCGCCGGGCGCGGGCATAGCCGGGCATCCGCCCCGCGATGACGATGCCGTGCAGGTCGAGTTCCTCGGCCAGTTCCTTGCGCTCGTCATACAGGCGCTGGCCGATGCGCAGGCCGCGCTGCTTGGGGTCGACCGCCATTTCATAGCCGTACAGCCACTCGCCCGCCGCGCTGTGCCGCGTGCCGAAACCGTTGGCGGTGATTTCCTCCCAGTCATGTGGCGCGAAGGCCATCGCCTTGCTGACCCGCATGGTCGCGCAATAGCCCACGACCTTGTTGTCGTAGAGCGCGACGAAGCAGCCCTGCGGGAAGTTGTTGATCTGCCCGCGGACCATGGCGGGGGCATAGCTTGGCATGTCGGGATAGACACGACCGATGAGCCGGATGATCGCCCGCACGTCGGAGGGAAGCGCGTTGCGGATGTCGAGGCGTTTCCGTCCGGTCGTGGTCATTTCGTCCGTTCCTGATTGCTGGATGTTGAATGGGCGGGGCCGCCGCCGCTGATCGTCATGCGTGCCCGCCTCCTTGCCGTTTCAAGGAAAAGCGCCGTGAATGTACATGCCGCAAGAAAAAAGCGCGCCGATCATAACGATCGACGCGCGTTCTTTTTCCGTGGCGCCCGCCCTTAAGTCCGCGCCGGTTCCACGATGCGGATCGGTGCGGGCGCCAGGCGATGGGGTGTCAGGCCCAGCTCGCCATTTCTGCTTCCAGGTTGACGCGGATCGCCTCGAAGAACTGCTCCGTGGTCATCCATGCCTGATCGGGGCCGATCAGCAGCGCCAGATCCTTGGTCATCTTGCCGCTCTCGACGGTCTTGATACAGACCGCTTCCAGCGTTTCGGCGAACTTCACCACGTCCGGCGTCTCGTCGAACTTGCCGCGGAAGGACAGGCCCTGCGTCCAGGCGAAGATCGAGGCGATCGGGTTGGTGGAGGTCGCCTTGCCCTGCTGGTGCATGCGGTAGTGGCGGGTGACGGTGCCGTGCGCAGCTTCCGCCTCGATGGTCTTGCCGTCGGGCGACATCAGCACGGAGGTCATGAGGCCCAGCGAGCCGAAGCCCTGCGCCACGGTGTCCGACTGCACGTCGCCGTCATAATTCTTGCACGCCCACACGAACTTGCCGCTCCACTTCAGCGCGGAGGCGACCATGTCGTCGATCAGGCGGTGCTCATAGACAATGCCCGCTTCCTTGAACTTGTCGGCGAACTCGGCGTCGAACACGGCCTGGAAGATATCCTTGAATTGGCCGTCATAGGCCTTGAGGATCGTGTTCTTGGTCGAAAGGTACAGCGGCCACTTGCGGTCATACGCGTAGTTCATGCTGGCGCGAGCGAAATCGCGGATCGATTCGTCCAGGTTGTACATGCCCATGGCAACGCCGGAGGAGGGGAAGTTGAACACTTCTTCCTCGATCTTCTCGCCATTCTCGCCGTCCCAGATCAGGCGCAGCTTGCCGGGGCCGGGCACCTTGAAATCGGTCGCCTTGTACTGGTCGCCAAAGGCATGACGGCCGACCACGATCGGGTCGGTCCAGCCCGGCACCAGGCGGGGGACGTTCTTGATGACGATCGGTTCGCGGAAGACGACGCCGCCCAGGATGTTGCGGATGGTGCCGTTGGGCGACTTCCACATCTTCTTGAGCTTGAATTCCTCGACGCGGGCTTCGTCCGGCGTGATGGTGGCGCACTTCACGCCGACGCCATATTCCTTGATCGCATTGGCGCAATCGATGGTGATCTGGTCGCTGGTCTCGTCACGCTTCTCGACGGACAGGTCGTAATATTTCAGGTCGATGTCGAGATAGGGCTTGATCAGGCGCTCACGGATCCATTCCCAGATGATCCGGGTCATTTCATCGCCGTCGATTTCGACGACCGGGTTCTTCACCTTGATCTTCGCCATGCGTAGTTCCGCTCTTTGCCTGTGGATGGGGATGCGCAAGCGTCTAGGGAAATGAGGAGCAATGTTCAACTCCCGCACGGGAGAAATATGCTGCGATTGAGACGCATACACAAAAAGGCAATTGCGCGCGCTTCCTCACTTCCCGCTTTGGTTGCGGCGGATCGCGCGATAAGGACGGGGATGGCCAAAGCTGATCGTCTGGAACGTCTCGACACCCACAGGGTGGAATTGGAAGAGGAATATCGCGTTGCGCTCATTGCCGCGCTGCAGAAGACGGCGGCGGGGCAATGGGGGCTGTTCGATCACCAGCAGGATCGCCGCGTTAGGGCCGCCGTCGCACCGGTCGTCGATCATCTGACCGAACTGGGCGAGACGATCGACGGGATGCGGGAGCAACTCTCCATGGAAGCCTTTGCGCTGCATCAGCAGTTCCTGGCCTCGCGCGGGCCGGTGCCGTCGAGCGCGGTGGGCGAGCCCAAGCAGGCGCGGGCATGGCTGGAGCAGCTTGGTGTTGCGACGAGCTGAGGCGGGCGATCGGCTTGCGATCTGCATGCCGGGATTGATGCAGTTGTGTAGAGCATATGTGGGGGCGGCGCAGCCATTCCGCTCCAACGGCGTTGTCATGCCCGTATGCACTCCCTAAGACGGCGCGATGGACAAGACTGAATTTACGACGAGCCCTAGCTCCGATCCCGCAATGACCAGCCAGGGCGGGGTCAAATGGCGTTTCCCCGCGGTGCACCCGGAAGGGCGCAAGTTCGGTCTGATCGCAGCGGCGATCACCGCGCTGTTCTTCATTGTCGGCTGGGAAGTCGTCGGCTGGCTGATGGTGATCGTCACCATCTGGGTGCTCACCTTCTTCCGTGATCCGGTACGCGCGACGCCGCAGGACGAAAATCTGGTGATCGCGCCTGCCGATGGCCTCATCACGCTGATCCAGATGGTGCCCCCGCCGCGCGAAATGGCGGGCGAGGCCGGACTGGGCGATCAGCCGATGATGCGCGTGTCGATCTTCATGAGCGTGTTCGACGTGCATATCAATCGCACCCCGATCACCGGCATCGTGAAGTCGGTCGTCTACATCTCCGGCAAGTTCCTCAATGCCGATCTCGACAAGGCGAGCGAGGATAATGAGCGCCAGCATATCCTGGTCGAGCGTGCCGATGGCGTGCGGATCGGCTTCACGCAGATCGCAGGGCTGGTGGCGCGGCGGATCGTGCCGTTCGTGAAGCCGGGCGATATGGTCGCGGCCGGCCAGCGCATCGGCCTCATCCGCTTCGGCAGCCGGGTGGACGTCTATCTGCCCGCTGGCACGCAGCCCAAGGTGGTCCTTGGCCAGCGCACCGTTGCGGGCGAGACCGTCATCGCCCGGCTTGGCGACGCGAGCACGATTTTCGGCGTGCTGCAATGAGGCAGAGGCGCGCCATTCCGGCAGGGCTCCGTCGCGGCATCACCTTGCGGATGGTCGCGCCCAATGCCGTCACGGCGATGGCGCTGTGCTTCGGCCTGACCGGGGTGCGCTACGGTATTTCGGCGGCGGGCGGCGCGTCGGGCGACTGGGAAAAGGCGGTCGCCTGCATCATCTTCGCCGGCGTGCTCGACGGGCTGGATGGACGCATCGCCCGCATGCTGCGGGGCGAGAGCCGCTTCGGCGCGGAACTGGATTCGCTCTCGGACTGCATCGCCTTCGGCGTCGCGCCCGCGCTGATCCTCTATCTCTGGTCGCTGCAGGCGATGCCGAAATTCGGGTGGATCTTCGCGCTGTGCCATGCACTGAGCTGCGCGCTACGGCTCGCGCGGTTCAACGCCAATATCGATGCCGATATCCAGCCACGCAAGGCGGCGGGCTTCCTGACCGGCGTGCCGGCACCCGCGGGAGCGGGCCTTGCCTTCATGCCGATCTACCTGTGGCTGGTGACGGAGATGGACATTTTCCGCGCCTGGTATGTGGTGGCCCCGTGGGCAGTGTTCACGGCGTTCCTGATGATTTCCAACGTCGCGACCTATAGCTGGACGTCGCTGCGGCTGCGCAAGACGGTGCGGCTGGAGGCCATTGCGCTGGCCGGACTGCTCGCGGCCTTGCTCGTCACCAACCCATGGCTCACCCTGCTGGCGATCAGCGCTGCCTATGTGCTGTGCATCCCCTTCGGCGTCATGAGCTATGCGCGGGTGAAGCGCCGGGCTGCCGAAGCACCGGGCGCCTGATCGTCGGCACGCAGGCGCGTTCAGGCCGCGACGGCCATTGGCGCGCGCCCGGCCATGGGCAGGCGCTGACGGCGGCGCATCGGGGCAGGGGTGCTTGCCGGACCGCCGCGGAAGCGCTGCACCGCGACATGGGTTTCGCGGACCTTGTGGGGGATGGGCTCCACCAGCAGCGCGGCGATCATCTTTTCCTTATATGCGTGCAGCATATAGGCTATGGTGCCGACAGCGAGCGAGAAGGCCGTCACGAAAACGAAAGCAGAGATCACGCTGAACATCGCATTACCCTTTCACCGCAACGGACGCACGCCTTGCCCTGCATGGACGTTTCGAATCGCGTGAAACCGTCATTTGTTCCGTATGTTCACTTTATGTTCTCGTCTCCCGATTCTGTCAAGCGTCGCATAGGGCTTGCATTGCCTGGGCGCAGCGGTTAGAGGCGCGCCCCTAATCCACATGGGAATCGCACATCCCGGTGCCGGTCCCGGCTTCAAGCTGGTTCTTCGGTCACTGATTCCCAGAGGTCCAACCGGTAAGGAGAAATACCATGGCGGCCCCTGTCGTCACGATGCAGCAATTGATTGAGGCCGGTGCCCATTTCGGCCACCAGACCCACCGCTGGAACCCGCGCATGAAGCCGTATATCTTCGGCGATCGCAACGGCATCCACATCCTCGACCTCTCGCAGACTGTGCCCCTGTTCGCCCGCGCGCTCGACTTCGTGTCGGCCAGCGTCGCCGCCGGTGGCAAGGTTCTGTTCGTCGGCACCAAGCGCCAGGCGCAGGACCCGATCGCAGAGGCCGCTCGCCGTTCGGGCCAGCATTTCGTCAACCATCGCTGGCTGGGCGGCATGCTCACCAACTGGAAGACCATTTCGGGTTCGATCAAGCGTCTGAAGACCCTTGAGGAAAAGCTGTCGGGCGATACCCACGGCTTCACCAAGAAGGAAGTCCTCCAGATGACCCGCGAGCGCGAGAAGCTGGAGCTTTCGCTGGGCGGCATCCGCGACATGAACGGCATCCCCGATGTCATGTTCGTGATCGACGCGAACAAGGAAGAACTGGCGATCAAGGAAGCCAACACGCTGGGTATCCCGGTCGTCGCGATCCTCGATTCGAACGTCTCGCCCGACGGCATCGCCTTCCCGGTTCCGGCGAACGATGACGCGAGCCGCGCCATCCGCCTGTATTGCGAGGCGATCGCCGCTGCCGCGACCAAGGGCAACCGTGGCGCCCAGCAGGCGTCCGGCATCGACATCGGCGCGCTGGACGAGCCGGCTGCCGAGGAAGCCGTCGAGGCTTGAAGTGACTGAGCCGCCCCGCTCCGTTCGACCACTGGCATGGTGGCGAGCGGGGCGGGGCCGGCACGTTACGCGGAATTGAAACGCTGCCGGGTTAGGGCGCGCTCTTTGGATCGCGCCCTCCCGCATATCTGAACCACACGAAACATTAGGAGCCGTAACATGGCCGAGATTACCGCTGCCGCCGTCAAGGAACTGCGCGACCGTTCGGGCGCCGGCATGATGGATTGCAAGAAGGCGCTGACCGAAGCGGGCGGCGACATCGAAGCAGCAACCGACTGGCTGCGTGCCAAGGGCCTTGCCGCCGCGCAGAAGAAGTCCAGCCGCACCGCCGCTGAAGGCCTGGTCGGCGTGGCCGTTTCCGGCACCAAGGGCGTTGCCGTTGAAGTCAACAGCGAGACCGACTTCGTCGCCAAGAACGACCAGTTCCAGGATTTCGTCCGCACCGTCGCCGACATCGCGCTGACGTCCGGCGTGACCGAAGCCGAAGCGCTGGGCAGCCAGGCCTATCCTTCGGGCGGCACCGTGGCGGAGAAGCTGGTCGCCAACATCGCGACCATCGGTGAGAACCAGACCCTGCGCCGCGTTGCGCAGCTTTCGGTCAGCGAAGGCGTGGTCGTGCCTTATGTCCACAACGCTGCCGCTCCGGGCCTGGGCAAGATCGGCGTGCTCGTCGCGCTTGAGGGTGATGCCGGCGCCGACGTGCTGGAGCCGCTGGGCAAGCAGATCGCGATGCACATCGCTGCTGCCTTCCCGCTGGCGCTGGCCGCTGCGGACATCGATCCGGCCCTGCTGGAGCGCGAGCGCGCCATCGCCGCTGAAAAGGCTGCCGAATCGGGCAAGCCCGCCGAGATCGTCGCGAAGATGGTCGATGGCGCCGTGGCCAAGTTCGCCAAGGAAAACGCGCTGCTCAGCCAGCTGTTCGTGATGGACAACAAGACCCCGGTCGCGGACGTCGTCGCGAAGGCAGCGAAGGATGCCGGCAAGTCGATCACGCTGAAGGGCTATGCCCGCTTCCAGCTGGGCGAAGGCATCGAGAAGGAAGTCAGCGACTTCGCGGCGGAAGTCGCGGCAGCCGCAGGCGTCGCCTGATCTACACCTGTTCCCCGCCCGTGGCGGGGAACGAAATCGGGCAAAAACCCGGCTTCACATCATGGCGCGCACTGCCTAAGGTGCGCGCCATTTCCTTGCCAGCAGATGGAACCCCGCCCGCATGATCCGGCCACCCTTCAAACGCATCCTCTTCAAACTTTCGGGCGAGGTGCTGATGGGGCCTGGACAGTTCGGTATCGATCCCGACACTGTCGATCGCGTCGCGAGCGAGATCGCCGCGGCCACCGATGCCGGCTTCGAGATCTGCGTCGTCGTGGGCGGCGGCAACATCTTCCGCGGGCTTGCCGGCGCGGCCAAGGGCTTCGACCGGACCAGCGCGGATTATATGGGCATGCTGGCCACCGTGATGAACGCGCTCGCCGTGCAGAACGCGCTGGAGCGCATCGGCAAGGACACCCGCGTCCAGTCCGCCATTCCCATGGCATCGGTCTGCGAACCCTATATCCGCCGCCGCGCGATGCGGCACATGGAGAAGGGCCGGATCGTCATTTTCGCCGCCGGCACAGGCAACCCGTTCTTCACCACGGACACCACCGCGGCGCTGCGCGCGGCCGAGATGAACTGCGATGCGATCTTCAAAGGCACCAGCGTCGATGGCGTCTATGATGCCGACCCCAAGAAGGTGCCGACCGCGACCCGTTACGAGGCCGTCAGCTTCGACCGCGTGCTCAGCGACAATCTGAAGGTGATGGACGCCAGCGCCATCGCCCTGTGCCGCGACAACAATATTCCCATCGTCGTCTTCAACATCCGCGAGACCGGCAACCTTGCCCGCGTCCTCTCGGGCGAAGGCACCGCGACGATCGTTCAAAGTCAGGAGAGCTAAGACCATGGCGCAATATGACAAGGCGGATATCGAGCGCCGCATGGCGGGCGCCGTCGAATCGCTCAAGGGCGACCTTGGCGGCCTGCGCACCGGCCGTGCCAACACCACCCTGCTCGATCCGGTGACGGTCGAGGTCTACGGTGCACACATGCCGCTGAACCAGATCGCGACGGTCTCCGCACCGGAACCGCGGATGCTGTCGGTTCAGGTGTGGGACAAGAGCAATGTCGGCCCGGCCGACAAGGCGATTCGCTCCGCCGGCCTTGGCCTCAACCCCATCGTCGATGGACAGAACCTGCGCCTGCCGATCCCGGATCTGACCGAGGAACGCCGCAAGGAACTGGCCAAGCTCGCCAGCAAATATGCCGAGAGCGCCCGCATCGCCGCGCGCAACGTGCGCCGTGATGGCATGGACAGCCTGAAGGCGGACGAGAAGAAGGGCGAGATCAGCGAAGACGAGCGCAAGCGCAAGGAAACCGAGGTGCAGAAGATCACCGACGCCACCATTGCGGAGATCGATGCGGCGGCTGCGGCGAAGGAAAAAGAAATCCTTGGCCAATAAGGCTGAAATCTGCGCATAAATCCGTCGTGGCGACCCAGGCACAGACTGAATATCCCCAGCATGCGGCTGAGCATGGCGCACGCCATGTCGCCATCATCATGGATGGAAATGGCCGCTGGGCGAAGCGCAGGTTCCTGCCGCGCATCGCCGGGCACAAGGCTGGCGTGGATGCCGTCCGCGCCATCAGCCGTTCTGCGCGGCAGATGGGTGTCGAGTGCCTGACGCTCTATGCTTTCTCGTCGGAGAACTGGAAGCGGCCGGAATCGGAGGTCATGGACCTGATGGGGTTGCTGCGCCGCTTCATTCAGTCCGACATCGACGAGTTCGACGCGAACAATGTCCGCCTGAAGGTGATCGGCAATTATCGCGCGCTTGAGCCGTCCCTCGTTGCGTTGATCGATGGCGCGATCGCGCGCACGGCGGGCAATAGCGGCGCTACGCTGGCGATCGCGCTCAACTATGGCGCGCAGGACGAGATGGTACGCGCGGTGCGTGCCGTCGCCGCCCGTGTCGCCAATGGCGAGATCGCGCCGGCGGACATCGACGTGACCGCGATCGACGCGGAGCTCGACACCGCCGACCTGCCGCCGCTCGACCTGCTCATCCGCACCTCCGGCGAGCAGCGGCTCAGCAATTTCCTGCTCTGGCAGGCGGCCTATGCCGAACTTTATTTTACCGACCGTCTCTGGCCGGATTTCGATGCCGCCGCCCTCGCCGAGGCGCTTGCCGCCTTCAAGGGGCGGGACCGGCGCTATGGCGGGTTGTGATTGCGAGTGACGGGCCCCAGTGAGCAATCCAGTGAGCAGTGAATTGCGGACCCGCACGATTGTTGGACTGGCGCTGATCTGCATCGCGGTGGGCGCGCTGCTGGTCGGCGGCGCCATGTTCTGGGTGCTGGTGTCGGCTGCCGGCGTGCTGATGCAGGGCGAGTGGGCTGATTTGATGGGCGCCAATGCTCGGCAGAAGCAGCTTTCGATGTTTGCGGTCTCCGTGCCGCTCGCGATCATGTCGCCTTGGGCGGCGGGGCCGTCTTTCCTGGCGTTGGGACTGCTGCTGGGAGCGTTCCTGTTCACCACCGTTGCCACGCGATCCTCCCTGATTGCCGTGGGCACCATCTATGTCTGCGTGCCGGTACTGGCGCTGCTGGTGCTGCGGGGGCAGCCCTCGGCGAGCGCCGGGCTGCTGATCGCGCTGTGGGCGCTGGGCCTTGTGTGGGCGACCGACATCGGCGCCTATTTTGCCGGGCGCGTCATTGGCGGGCCAAGGCTGGCGCCGCGCATCAGCCCGTCGAAGACATGGTCGGGGCTGGGGGGCGGCGTCTGCGCGGCGCTGGCCTTCGGCTTCTTGCTTCATGCGCTGGCCGGCCTGCCGCTGCGGCTTGCGGCAGCCAGCGGCATATTGGCGGTCGCGGCGCAGGGCGGCGACCTGTTCGAAAGTTTCCTCAAGCGCCGTGCCGGCGTGAAGGATAGCGGCACGCTGCTCCCCGGCCATGGCGGGGTGATGGACAGGCTGGACGGCGTGGTCGCGGTGGCGCCGCTCGCCGCGCTGCTGGTCGCCATGCCGGGACTGCTGTGATGGCGGGGGCCATTCTTGTGCCGGAGGAGAGGGCATGACCCGCCGCGTTTCGATTTTTGGCGCGACCGGATCGGTCGGCAGTTCGACGCTGGACCTGATCGGGCGTGATGCCGGCGCTTATGAAGTGGTCGCGCTCACCGCCCATGGCGACGTGGCCGCGCTGGCTGCCGCCGCTCGCACCCACCGGGCGGAGGTCGCGGTGATCGCCCGGCCGGAACTCTATGCCGATCTGAAGGCCGCCCTCGCCGGCAGCGGCATTGAAGCAGCGGCAGGGCCACAGGCGCTGGTCGATGCCGCGCGGCTGGACGCGGACTGGACTATGGCCTCCATCGTCGGCTGCGCGGGACTTGAGCCGACGCTCGCGGCGCTGGAAAGCGGCCGCACCGTGGCGCTCGCCAACAAGGAATCGTTGGTGTCTGCCGGTGCGCTGATGATGGACGCGGCGCGGGCCTCCGGCGCGACCCTGCTGCCGGTCGACAGCGAGCATAATGCGATCTTCCAGTGCCTTGCCGGTGGACGCCTCGCCGAAGTCAGCAAGATCACGCTGACGGCCAGCGGCGGCCCGTTCCGCACCTTCTCGCACGAGGAGATGCGGGCGATCACGCCGGCTCAGGCCGTGCGCCATCCCAACTGGTCGATGGGCGCCAAGATCAGCGTCGACAGCGCGACGATGATGAACAAGGGGCTGGAACTGATCGAGGCGGCGCACCTGTTCCCTGTCGGTCTCGACCGCATCGCGATCCTCGTTCATCCGCAGTCCGTCGTCCATTCGATGGTGGAGTTTCGCGACCAGTCGACATTGGCCCAGCTCGGCAGCCCGGACATGCGCATTCCCATCGCTCATGCCCTTGCTTGGCCGGAGCGGATGGCGACGCCCTGTACGCCGCTCGACCTTGGCAAGATCGGTCGCCTGGATTTCGAGGCGCCCGACCCGGAACGCTTCCCGGCGCTTCGCCTCGCCCGCGCTGCGGCGACCGCCGGCGGCACCGCGCCGGCTATCCTCAATGCCGCGAATGAAGTGGCGGTTGCCGCTTTTCTGCAGCATAAAATCAGCTTCCTTGAAATCGCCACGATTGTGGAGGAAACCCTGCACCGTCAGGGCGCGGAGACGCCCAAGGGGATCGAGGATATCCTGGCGGTGGATCGCGCAGCCCGCGCCGTCGCCGGACAGATACTGGAAAGAGTGCAGGTTTGATCGAAAATCCAGGGTTCTTCCTGACCGTTCTCGCCTTTGTCGCGGTCATCGGCCCGCTCGTCTTCGTGCATGAGATGGGGCACTATCTCGTCGGCCGCTGGTGCGGCGTGCATGCGGAAGCCTTTTCCATCGGATTCGGCAAGGAACTGTTCGCCTGGGTCGACAAGGGCGGCACCCGCTGGCGCATCGCCATGCTGCCGCTGGGCGGCTATGTGCGCTTCAAGGGCGACATGAACGCCGCCAGCCAGACCGACCCCGCATGGCTCTCCATGCCGGCGGCCGAGCGCAACAGATGCTTCCCCGCAAAGCCCGTGTGGCAGCGTGCGGCGATCGTCGCGGCCGGGCCGCTCATCAACTTCCTGTTTGCCATCCTGATGCTTGGTGGCCTTGCCTATGCCTATGGCGAGCGCGAAAGTCCGCCGGTCGTCGGCATCGTGATGCCAGGCTCCGCCGCGCAGGCGGCCGGGCTCAAGGTGGGCGACCGGATCGACCGGATCATGGGACGTGAGATCGACAGCTTCCGCGATATCTCCAGCATCGTCGCGCTGCGCCCCGGCGAGCCGCTGGAATATCTGGTGACCCGCGGCGGGCAGCAGATCGACATGACGGTGACGGCCGGCACGCGGGAAGAGAAGGACCGCTTCGGCAATGTCTATCGGCTCGGCCAGCTCGGCGTAGGCTCCGGCCCGCTGACCACGCGCGAGGTCGCGCTGTGGGAAATCCCCGTCATCGGCGTCAAGCGCACCGGGCAGTTCTTTACCTCGGCGCTGGACGGGCTGGGCCAGATCATCACCGGCCGCCGTTCGGTGAAGGAAATGGGCGGGCCGCTCAAGATCGCCGACATCTCCGGCCAGGCGATGATGATCGGGCTGGAGGGCTTCCTCAGCTTCATGGCGATCATCTCGATTAACTTGGGGTTCATCAACCTGTTGCCAATCCCTATGCTGGATGGCGGCCACCTGCTCTTCTACGCGATCGAGGGGGTCCAGCGCCGCCCGGTCAGCGCGAAGGTGCAGGAATGGGCCTATCGTTCGGGCCTTGCGGTGCTGCTGACGGTGATGGTGCTGGTGACATTCAATGATTTGTCGTCTTTCGGGCTCTGGAAGAAGCTCTCCGGCTTGATCGGCTGAGCCGGTTCGGGCAGGGACAGCGGGCGTGCGCGCAGTGTTGCGGCGCCCGGACGGTTTCCGGGACATCGCGTGGAATATTTCGAAAAGGTAGGACTTCGGGTGACAGCGACCAAGATCAGCACTTTGCACCGGCCGCTTTGCGCGGCGTTGCTGGCCGGCACCGTCCTTACCGGCGTAATGGCGCCCGGTGCCTTCGCCCAGACGCGCCCGGCGCCTGCTGCCGCCACGCCGGCCCCCGCAACGCCGCCCGCCGCGGTGCCGGTGGCGACGACCATCAAGTCTCTGTCGGTCGATGGTGCGCAGCGCCTGGAGGCGGACACCGTCCTGTCCTACACCAAGCTGCGCGTGGGCAGCGCCTACACCCGCGAAACGCTGGACCAGGCGCTGCGCGACCTGTTCGAGACGGAGCTGTTCGCCGACGTGCAGATCAGCGGCGCGGAAACCGGCAACATCGTCATCCAGATCAAGGAAAATCCGGTCATCAACCGCATCGTCCTTGAGGGCAACAAGCGCCTGAAGGAAGACAAGATCCGGCCGGAGATCAAGCTTTCCCCGCGCCAGATCTATACCCGGTCGAAGGTCCGCGCCGACGTTGCCCGCATCATCGAGCTGTATCGCCGCCAGGGCCGCTTCGGCGCCACGGTCGAGCCCAAGATGGTACAGCTGGACCAGAACCGCGTCGACATCGTCTTCGAAATCACCGAAGGGCCCAAGTCGAAGGTCCGCCAGATCAACATCATCGGCAACGACAAGTTTTCCGATGGCGAGCTGCGCACTGAAATGGCGACCAAGCAGTCGCGCTGGTTCCGCCTGTTCTCCTCGGGCACCAGCTATGATCCAGATCGTCTGGCCTATGACCAGCAGAAGCTGCGCCAGTTCTACCTGACCAACGGCTATGCCGATTTCCGCGTGATCTCCGCCGTGGCGGAACTGACGCCCAACAAGCAGGACTTCATCATCACCTATGTGGTGGAAGAGGGGCAGCGCTACAAATTCTCCGACGTGAAGGTCGAAAGCGATATTCGCGACATCAGCGGCGAAAACCTGACCAAGCTGCTGCCGATGAAGAAGGGCAACTGGTACAACGCAAAGCAGGTCGAGGACACCGTCGACCAGCTGAACGAGACGGCCGGCCTGTTCGGCTATGCCTTCACCGACATCCAGCCGGACTTCAACCGGAACAAGGATGATCTCACCATGGGGATCACCTTCCGCATCGCCAATGCGCCGCGCGTCTATGTCGAGCGGATCGACATCAACGGCAACACGCTGACGCAGGACAAGGTCGTCCGCCGCGAGTTCCGTTTGAACGAGGGCGATGCGTTCAACAGCTTCAGCGTCAAGCGCTCCAAGGACCGCATCAATTCGCTCGGCTTCTTCCAGGAAAAGCTGGATATCGAGCAGAAGCCCGGTTCCGCGCCCGATCGCATCGTGCTGGAAACCAATGTGCAGGAAAAGTCGACCGGCGAGCTGTCGCTTTCGGCCGGTTTCTCCAGCCTCGAGCGCTTCATCGTCTCGGCCTCGATCACGCAGCGCAACTTCCGCGGCAAGGGCCAGGAACTGCGGACCAGCGTCAACTATTCCAGCTATTCCAAGTCGGTCGAGGTGGGCTTTACCGAACCCTATCTGATGGACAAGAATATCGCGCTGGGCGGCGACATCTTCCGCCGTGACCTCAACAGCTTCAACTATATCAACAATAACGATCGCAACACGACCTACGAGCAGACGACCACCGGCTTCCAGATCCGCGCCGGCGTGCCGCTGACCGAATTCGCATCGCTCGCGCTGCGCTACGGCCTCAATTTCGATGACGTGACGCTCAACAAGGCCACTTACTACACCGACAACAATAACGACAATATTTTGGGCAATTCGGACAACGACAGTTGCGACCCGCTGCTCGCTGGCCGCTATCTATGCGACGCTATCGGCAAGCGCACGACCTCTTCGATCGGCTACTCGCTGATCTTCGACGATCGCGACAACCGCATCCGTCCGACGCGCGGCGAGTCTATCACGCTCAGCCAGGATTTCGCCGGTCTTGGCGGCAGCGTCAAATATGTCCGCACCCGCCTCAACGCCTCCAAGCACTGGCGCCTCTTCGGCAGCGGCTTCATCTTAACCGTGTCGGGCGAGGGCGGGTATATCCACTCGCTGGAAAACACGCGCTACGATACGACCGGCAACATCATCGACAAGGTCCGGCTGACCGATCGCTTCAACCTGGGCGAGCCGCAGCTGCGTGGCTTCGACATTCGCGGTATCGGTCCGCGTGTGCGCCGCTCCTTTCTGCAGGCCGGCGACACGGCGGGCACCTATGTCCTTCCGACCGGACGAAACAATGTGGTGGACGATGCGCTTGGTGGCCGGATGTATTATCTGGCCCATGCGGAAGTCGAGATCCCGCTCGGCTCGGGCGCTCGCGAAATGGGTCTGCGGCCCTCGGTGTTCGTCGATGCCGGTGCCGTCGGCAGCCTGCGCGATCCGATCACCACAAATTTTGCTGGCTACTGCACACCTACCGATACGACGCTGCCGACTACGAGGGCGACCGGGAACCCGCTCAGCCCGACATGTGGCGTCGGCTACACCTCCAGCGGCGGCGGCTTTATCGAGGAATATGTCGGCGATTCGCTCAAGCCGCGCGTTTCGGTCGGTTTCGGCGTCAACTGGAACTCGCCCTTCGGTCCGTTCCGCATCGACATCGCCAAGGCTCTGCTCAAGGAATATGGCGACGACACCAAGCTCATCACTTTCAACGTAGGGACTCAATTCTGATGAAGACGATTTTCAAGGCCGCTGCGCTTGCTCTGGCTCCCATGACCGCCATCGTGCTTGCTGCTGCGCCAGCTTCGGCCCAGTCGAAGCTGGGCATCGCGGTCGTCAACCTCGATCGCGCCGTGGCGGAAACCACCGCATACAGCACCGCGCGCGGTCAAATGAACACCACCTACAAGGGCACGATCGACAGCTTCAACGCGCGCAAGACCGCGCTCGACACCGAACTGAAGACCAAGAGCGACGCGCTGCAGGCCGCGCTGAAGGCGGCTGGCGGCAAGCCGACCCCGGCGCTGCAGACCCAGTATCAGCAGCTTCAGGAGCGCAGCCAGCAGGCCCAGCAGGAACTGCAGCAGCTCGGCCAGCCGCTCGGCCTCGCCAACGCCTATGTCGAGCAGCAGATCACCGCCAAGCTCAACGACGCGCTGAAGGCCGCCATGGGCAAGGCCAAGGTTGACCTGGTGGTTTCGCCGGAAGCCGCGATCTCCTACGCCCCGTCGGTCGACATCACCACGATGGTCACGGCTGAGCTGAACACGCTCGTCCCCAGCGTCGGCATCGTGCCGCCGGCCGGCTGGCAGCCCGGCGCGCAGCAGGGCGCTGCCGCGCCTGCCGCCGCTCCGGCCGCTGCCGCTCCGGCCGCCGCTGGCCAGAAGCCCACCAGCCGCTGATCGGGCAGATGAGCGACAGCGTAGAGACCGGCGCGGAAACGCAGGCCCTTGGTCCCCTGGATATCCGGGGGATCATGGCCGCGTTGCCGCACCGCTACCCGTTCCTGCTGGTTGACCGCGTGGTCTCGATGGTCCCCAAGACCTCGATTCACGCGGTCAAGGCCGTGAGCATGAACGAGCCGTTCTTCCAGGGGCATTTTCCCGGACGGCCGATCATGCCGGGCGTGCTGATCGTCGAGGCGATCGCGCAGTGCGCGGGGATCCTGGCGGTCGAATCGCTGGGTCTCTCGGGATCGGGCAAGCTCGTCTATTTCATGGGCATCGACGGCGCGAAGTTCCGTGCGCCCATCGAACCGGGCTGCCTGATCGACATGCACGTCGAATTCACCACGCTGCGCGGCGCGGTCTGCAAATTCTCGGGCAAGGCGATGGTCGACGGCAAGCTCGCCGCCGAAGCGCATTGTACCGCGATGATCGCTGATCCGCCGAAGTAACGCGTGGCAAGCATGGTCGGGGAGGGCCTGCGCGACCATCTGGTGCGTCGTTGCTCCCCGATATGCACCCCGCCGACCGTCTGGCTGGTCGCCACATCTTGATTTGCGGCCGCCAAAGCGCTAACGGCGGCGCTTCGCACGAATCCCTGAAGCATCCAGTGCCGGTCGGAACCGGCCACCCATGGAGCAAGACATGAAGACCAACACGCATCCCGACTACCACTTCATCACCATCCAGATGACCGATGGCACGACCTTCCAGACCCGTTCGACCTGGGGCAAGGAAGGCGACACGATGGCGCTCGACATCGATCCCAAGTCGCATCCGGCATGGACGGGCGGCACACGCCAGCTTGATCAGGGTGGCCAGGTTGCACGCTTCAACAAGCGCTTCGGCGGCCTTACGCTCAAGAAGTAAGCTGTCCGGTGCCGGCGCGCTCATCCGCGCCGACCGACATGCAAGGGGCGCCCACGGGCGCCCCTTTTCGTTTGTGCGCCGTTTTGCACGGCCGCCGTGGATAATCATCTAGGCGGGTTCGGGCTTGCTGCCATCGGCGCTGCTGTGAGCGCTCCTATCCGCAGCGTTCAAACAGGGAGCGATTTCGGCGCGCACCGACCGGAGGCGCCGCCGGATCGTGGAGGGCCAAGATACGAGGGCGATCCCGATCGTCACTGGCGATCCTAACCTCGCAGCAGCGGCCAGAGTGCCATGCCGAGCCCAACGACACTGACGAGGAAGACGAGCGTGCGAACCTTCGGCACGCCAAAGCCATAGAGCGGCAGGTAGACGATGCGCGCGCCCAGCCAGATGCCGGCGCCGATCGCGGTCCAATCGCTCGTGCGGTCCGCCAGCACTACGCCCAGCAGGGCGACGATGGCGATCGGGAAGGTCTCCTGGAAATTGGCTTGGGCACGGACCAGTCGGCCTGCCACCGGGTTGAGTGGCGGCAACGTCTCGTCGCGGGCACCCATGTTCCAATCGGTGCCATATTGCTTCGTTTTCACATGTGCGGCGGCGAAGATGTGGACGAGCAGGAGCACGGCGCCGAGTGCGAGGATGGTGAGTTCAACAGGCATCGTCGTTCAAACTCCTCATGTGGCGCTATGAATTGTCTTTCCCGTTCGCCTTCGTCTTGTCGAAGGGCGGTCCTTCTCTTCGACATGCAAAAACCGGGCTTCGACACGCTCCGCCCGACGTTTCAGATGACCTAAAGCGTCGCCTCGATCTCGCGCGCGGCGATGTCCGGGTCGGGCGCGAGGCTGATCGGGCGGCCGACGACCAGGATGGAGGCACCGCGGTCCAGCGCCTCGCGCGGGGTCACGGCGCGCTTCTGGTCGCCCATGGTGCCCCCGGCCGGGCGCACGCCGGGGACGACGAAGAAACCGTCTGTCCATGCCCGCTTGGCGGCAGCCACTTCATCGCCGGAACAGACGATCCCGTCGAGCCCGGCGCTGCGGGCGAGATCGGCCAGGCGCTCCACCTGTTCCTGCGCGGAGGCGCGCACGCCGATGTCGGTCAGGTCATGATTGTCGAGGCTGGTGAGCACGGTGACGGCCACCACCTTGGTATTGAGACCGGCGGCCGCCTTTGCGTCCTCCAGCATCGCCCGGCCGCCCGAGGCATGCACGGTCAGGATGGCAGGCTCCAGCAGGTGCAGCGCCTGCACCGCCTTGGCGACGGTGTTGGGGATGTCGTGCAGCTTGAGGTCGAGGAAGATCGGCAGGCCGAACTTCATCATCTCATGCACGCCGTGATGGCCATTGGCGCAGAAGAATTCGAGGCCCAGCTTCAGCCCGCCGACATGATGGCGCACGCGGCCCGCCAGCGCTTTCGCGGCTTCAAGATCGGGCGTGTCCACGGCGACATAGATCGGGCTGGTCATAACAAGGTCTCTTGGGTGGGGCTGGTTGTGGGAAGCGGCGCCGATGAAGGCGCGCTGGAAGAAATAGGCGCAGGGGCAGCAGGATGATGGGGGGCGGTATTGAGCACGGGAGCGGCGGCGAATGTCGGCGCGGCATCGGCGGGCAGGGCATCAGCCACCGGGGCTTCGGGCGGCGGGGCGGCGGCGGCCGTCGCGCTGGCCAGCGCGCGTTCCGTGCTGTCCAGCCGCTTCTGCAACCGCCAGCGCGCCGCCCTGCCGAACGCCCAGAAGGGCACCGCGCCGAGCACGAAGGCGATCAGGATCGGGAACCAGGTCTTGGTCGACCAGACGAAATCGCCCCACAGCTTGATGTCGAGCGGGCGATGGTTGGCCTTGCAAAATAGCGCGACGGCGACCGCAAGGATCACCCAGAAGGCGGTCTTCAGGAACTGCATCTCGCCTTATCGCTCCCCGTTTCTGTTGCAGATACGCATCAGTCTAGGGGATAATCCTTGCGCTGGCCAGCCTTCGCGCCAGTCTGTCTCACGCTCAGCCAAAGACGCGGTCGAAGATCGTGTCGACATGCTTCAGATGATAGCCGAGGTCGAACTTCTCCTCGATCGCCTCGGGGGAAAGGAAGGCGGTGACGTCCGCATCGGCCTTGAGCAGTTCCAGCAGCGACAGCGCGCCATCGGACTCCCACACCTTCATCGCGTTGCGCTGTACCAGCACATAGCTCTGCTCGCGGCTGGCACCCGCCTGGGTCAGGGCCAGCAGCACGCGCTGCGAGTGGACGAGGCCGCCCATCTTGTCGAGATTCTTCATCATACGCTCAGGGTAGACGAGCAGCTTGTCGATCACGCCGGTCAGGCGGCCGAGCGCGAAATCGAGCGTGATGGTCGCGTCCGGGCCGATATAGCGCTCGACCGAGCTGTGCGAGATGTCCCGCTCATGCCACAGCGCCACATTTTCCATCGCCGGCATCGCATAGCTGCGGATCATGCGGGCAAGGCCGGTCAGGTTCTCGGTCAGCACCGGGTTGCGCTTGTGCGGCATGGCCGACGAGCCCTTCTGGCCGGGCGAGAAATATTCCTCGGCCTCCAGCACTTCGGTGCGCTGCAGGTGGCGGACCTCGATCGACAGCCGCTCGATGGAGGAGGCGATGACGCCCAGTGTCGCGAAATACATGGCGTGGCGATCGCGCGGGATCACCTGGGTCGACACGGGCTCGATGGCGAGGCCCAGCTTGTCTGCGACATGCTGTTCCACGCTGGGATCGATATTGGCGAAGGTGCCGACCGCGCCGGAGATCGCGCAGGTGGCGATGTCCGCGCGCGCGGCAAGCAAGCGGGCCTTGCAGCGCGAGAATTCGGCATAGGCCTCTGCCATCTTCAGGCCGAAGGTCACGGGCTCGGCATGGATGCCGTGGCTGCGGCCGATGGTCGGTGTCAGCTTGTGTTCAAAGGCACGGCGCTTGATGACCTCGAGCAGCTTGTCGAGATCGGCCAGCAGGATGTCGGTCGCCTTGACCAGCTGCACCGAAAGGCAGGTGTCGAGTACGTCGGAACTGGTCATGCCCTGGTGCATGAAGCGGGCTTCCTCGCCCACATTCTCCGCGACCCAGGTGAGGAACGCGATCACGTCATGCTTCGTCACAGCCTCGATCGCGTCGATCGCCGGCACGTCGATGACGGGGTTGGTCGCCCACCAGTCCCACAGCGCCTTGGCCGCCGACTTGGGCACGACGCCCAGTTCGGCCAGCGCGTCGGTCGCGTGCGCCTCGATCTCGAACCAGATGCGGAAGCGGGCTTCCGGCTCCCAGATGGCTGTCATTTCGGGGCGGGCATAACGCGGGACCATGGCGAATCCTGTCGGTGGAAGGGCTGAAGGGATGCGCGCCGCCTAGCAGCGTGCGCGGAACAGGGCAAATCGGTGATGGCCCATCAAGTCAATCCGCTGGCATCGCACCAAATTCTTTCGGTTCGTCGCGAATGGAAAAGGATGAGGCGACGAGTCGACAGGGTTTGAGGGGCAGGATGGTTGAATGAACATCCGTTCATGGAACGGCAGAGCGTGGCGGAAGATTGATCGTGCAAAGGCCTGAAGGTCAGAATTTGCTGACATGACTGAATGGCCGGCACTGCATTTAGAAGGAGGATGTCATCATGATCCGTACACTTTTTTGCACGACCGCTCTGATGATTGCTGCGCCCGCCATCGCACAGGACGCAGCGCCCGCCCAGCAGGCCCCCGACGCGGCCAGCATGCCCGCCCAGCAGGCGCCAGCGCCCGCCCAGGATCCGGCTGCAGCACAGGGCGCCGCGACGGCGCAAGCTCAACCAGCGCCTGCAACCGATGTCGCGTCGATCGTCGACACCGAATTCCCGGCCTATGACGCCGACAAATCCGGCCAGCTCGAAAAGGCGGAATTCGGCAAATGGATGGTTGCCCTGAAGGATCAGGAAATGAAGACCACCGGCCAGAGCCTGCCGCCCGCGCAGGTCACGGCATGGGCTGATGGCGCTTTTACGACTGCAGATAAGGACAAGAGCACCGCAGTCACGAAGGAGGAACTGGTGAAGTTCCTGACGGGCGGTGCCTGACAGCGGTCTTCATTCTCCGCCATGACAGGTCGCGATATGGCCAATGGCGATAGGACGAAGACGTGATGGAGGGGCGGTCCCGGAATGCCGGGCCGCCCCTTTCCTGTGCCTGCTGCAATCGTTCAGGCGCCTTCGAGCAGCTTCTGGTAACTGGTCAGGATGTCGGGCCAGGTGAGGCCGTCTGCCCAACGCGCACGGGCCGCGGCGCTCAGTTTCTTGCGGAGCATCTCATCCTCGATGATGTGGCTGATATGCTGCTCGCAGCTTTTCTGGTCGAAAAAATACAGGCCCGCCTCACCGGCAACCCAGCGGTTGAACGGATTTTCATGCGCGATGACGGCGTTGCCCGCGCCCAACGCCTCGACGAGCGACGGATTGGTGCCGCCCACCTGATGGCCGTGGATGTAGGCGAGGCTGTAGAAGCGCAGCGCCGAAACGCTGCGACTGTCATAGACCGGGCCGGTGAACACCACTTCGGGGCCGGCCGCCGCCAGCACCTCGGCCTGGTAGGCGTGGGATTCGCTGTAGCGGCCCAGCACGGCGAGCTTGCACCCGCGTGGCTTCTCTGAAAAGGCCCGCACGATCTCCAAGACCGAGTTTTCCGGCTCCGGTCGGGCGATCACCGTGAAGAAGGATGTATCGGCCAGCCCCAGCGGCTCGAGCGCGCTGTGGTCCGCCTGGGTGATGTCATGCGCGCCATAGGGGATGACGGTGATGCGGTCGCGCTTCGTCCGGGTCGCAAGATGATCCGCAATGGCGGGATGATCGGCGATCAGCTTTGTGCCGGACATCGCGGCCAGCCGCTCGTTGACCCACAGGAACGCCTTGGGGCCGAACGCATATTTCGCGCGCTTCCATTCCAGGCCGTCCATGTTGATATAGTTGGTGCGGCCCTTCATCCGCAGCCACGTCGAAAGGAAGCCGGTATTATAGCCGAGCGTCAGGACGATGCCGGGCTGTTTGAGCGCGTCTTTCGTGGCTTTATAGTCGAATTCGATGGTCCCCGGCGCATTGTCCAGCTTAACGGGGATGTGGATGCGGCGAATGCCTTCCCACACGCTCTCCTCGCGCTTGCCGCTGTCGCTGCCCTGGCAATAGACGGTGACTTCCCAGCCCGCGTCACGCATCCACAGCGCCAGTCGCTCGGCAAAGGTTTCAAAGCCGCCATGCGCGGCGGGAATGCCCCTGATGCCGAGAATGATCAACTTGCGCTGATCTGGCACAGAGATCACTTCGCTTTGGCGCCAGTTGACCTTTTGTTGCTCCGCAACGCTGTGCATATTTCCTCGCATGTTTGCTGAACCCCGGATCGATCAGCGTCTGTGTTCAAGCGTTTACGTCACGATCGGACAGAAATGAAATAGTTGGTGGCCTCGGTCACTCAAGAGGCGGCGTTATTCGTAACCGTCCATTCGAATCGTCGATGCTTTCAGACAGTTAAGGGAATCGCTGCATTGCAGCAAGCCAATGTCGTGTCTGATGAGGAATGACATAAATGCTCCGGGCCGTGCAGCTGATTAGTCCGAAGTGGATATACCTAAGGGTTTAGCCGGATATTAAGCCGGGACAGTTAGGAACGGCCACAGGTTCACTGGCAAATCATAAGGGGGCAATCTGTGCAGGGCTTGTTTGTCGACGTGCGGGGGCAGAAATGGAATCGCATTTCGCGATTGTTTCAGCATGTTGCCGAGCGGGCCGCCAAAGAGTCCGTTTTTCTTCAGATTTGCGTCAATCCGGAACTGTTGGGCGAAACGCGGAAACTCGCCATCCATATGAATATTGATGACAATGTGGAAATTGTCAGCGAGCCGATCGCGCTTGACCGTCCGGTTGCCGGTGTCGACGGCCTGCTGGCGCTCTTTCAAGCGCCATCGGTCCAAATGAGGCCGTCACGTTCCCACTGAACGGCCTCTTCCGACATGGGGGCCGCGGGCCATGCGTCTGGCCAGCGGTCGTTCACCCGGCCTGCGTCAGAACCCCAGATTGCCGTGCCGCATTGACGCCCGGCCCTTGGATGGCTGGAACATCGGCATGCGGAAACGTGACCGCCCCTGCGTGAAGACGATCGCGGCGATCGCGAACATGAGGAACAGCTGCGACATGGCATCCCGGTCGAACAGGCTGGTCTCGGTCGCATTATGGGTGATCGCGAAAGCCAGCACCGCCGCGAGCAGGCCGCCCTGTGCGCTGTCGCCCTCGCGCGTAAGCAGGCTGACGATCGGATAGATGACGGCGGCTGCGATCGCCAGGGCAAGGCCGATGATGCCGGTCTGGGTCAGCAGGTCCATGAAGCCGTTATGGCCGATCTCGATCTTCGTCACCCAGCCGCTGGCATAGTGATTGATCGGGCTGTTCGGCCCGATATTCCAGAAGGAGCCATAGCCCGAGCCGAGCCAGGCATGGTCTTCCCAATAGGAATACAGGGCCTTCCAGATCAGCGGGCGGCCGGTGAACGCCTTGGGATCGGTGAAATTGCCCGCCAGCGGATTCTTATAGAGAAAGGCGATGACAGCGCCCGCGATCGACAGGATCATCAGCGTGATCATGACCGGGGCCCGGCTCTTCCGGGGCCAATATTCGAACACCAGCCCGACGGCCGCCGCCATGAAGGTGAGGCCGACGGCCGTCTTCGATCCCGTCTGCAACAAGAAGTAGAAAGCGGCCGCGATGACCGGGATGGAAATATAGTAGGAGATGCTCTTGCGGTCGAAGAGGAACAGCAGGATCGTATAGGCGCAGGCCGGACCGGCGAAATTCTTGTGGATCATGATGCCGCGCCACATGCCGTCGAGCGTCTTGTCATAGATGGGCGTCTGTTCGTCGCCATGCATCGCGAAGGAGGGATCGACGAAAATCGCAATGAAATTGGCGATCAGCAAAACGCCCATCACGATCCTGAGCGCCTTGATCGTCACCGGGAAATCAAGTCTGCGGACCATGCCGAAGATGGTGAGCACGATCATGGTGGTGAGCGCGATGCGCCGCGCCGCGACGCCCGGATCAATGGCCCAGGCGATGCTGAGCCAGAACCAGCCGAGCGCGATCACGATGGGGATGGGCACGGCCAGTAGCCGCTTGGGATAGCGGATCGGGTTGAGGCTCCAGATCGCAAGCAGGAAGACGATCGTATAGCCGATCTGGCGGCCCATGGTGCCATCGCCGGTGCCCAGCGCGCCTGTAAAGGTCATCAGCGGGCCGAGCGCGCCGAGCGCGAAGACGGCGGCAAAGCAGATGACCGACAGGATGTAGCGGCCATCGGCCTGGATCGGTTCACCCGCTGCCCCAACATCAAAGAGGGGGCGCTTCGTATCAGCCGAAAAGCGGTTATTCGACGCTTGCATTGGACGACATACTCACAATCCAGTTCACCCCCAGGGGAGATAGGAGTGAAATTCCAAACAAGTCAAATACCCATATGGTTTCCATTCATATGGCAGATGGCGAGGTTTCAAAGCGGGACGCTTCTCCGCGAAGAGTTTAACGACCGCCGCCAAGTAGCCCGGTCTTCGCCGACTGCATAAGCATGTGGCAAATCTGTGCGGAGGGTGTCATGGCGATTCGCACACCAAGGGACGATCCCACATGCCGCTAATGTCAGTCGCAGATCCTCATCCCGACGCCATGGACCCCGGTTCGCAACATGGCGCGCACCACGGCCATGTGCACGGCAGCCTGCCGGTCCTGGCGCTTGGCGCGCTGGGCGTGGTGTTCGGCGATATCGGCACGTCGCCGCTCTATGCGCTGAAGGAGAGCTTCATCGGCCACCATCCGCTGGCCGTCGATCCCGTGCATATTTTCGGCGTATTGTCGCTGATCTTCTGGACGATGACGCTGATCGTCACGATCAAATATGTCTTTATCGTCCTGCGCGCCGACAATGAGGGCGAGGGGGGCAGCATGGCGTTGCTGGCGCTGATCAGCCGGAGCATGGGCAAGACCCGCTGGAAGCCGCTGATCGCCATGCTCGGCGTGGTCGCGACGGCACTGTTCTATGGCGACGCGATCATCACCCCGGCCATTTCGGTGCTGTCGGCCGTCGAGGGGCTTACCGTCGTCAATCCGGGCTTTACCCCGTTCATCATGCCCATCGCCATCGTCATTCTGCTTGGGCTGTTCCTGATCCAGAGCCATGGCACGGCGCGGGTCGGGGCGCTGTTCGGGCCGGTGATGGTGGTTTATTTCGGTGTCCTTGCGGCGCTCGGGATCGTCGGCATCATGGCCAACCCGCACATATTGGGGATCGTCAACCCGCTCTGGGCCGCGCGCTTCTTCATCCTTGATCCGGGCCTTGCCTTCCTGGCGCTGGGCTCTGTGGTGCTGGCGGTGACGGGCGCCGAGGCACTCTACGCCGATATGGGCCATTTCGGGCGAAAGGCGATCAGCATCTCCTGGCTCTATGTCGCCTTCCCCTGCCTGATGCTCAACTATATGGGGCAGGGCGCGCTGCTGCTGGAACATCCCGCCGCGGTCGAAAACCCCTTCTTCCTGCTGGCGCCGGAATGGGCGCGGCTGCCGCTGGTCATCCTTGCCACCCTCGCCACCGTCATCGCCAGCCAGGCGGTGATCTCTGGCGCCTTCTCGGTCACGCAGCAGGCGGTGCAGCTTGGTTTCCTGCCGCGCATCAAGTTCACCCACACCAGCGCCACCGCCGCGGGGCAGATCTATTCGCCGGCGGTCAACTGGACCCTGCTCACCATGGTCATCCTGCTGACGCTCGGCTTCGGCAGCTCCAGCAATCTCGCCGCCGCCTATGGCATCGCGGTGACGGGCACGATGTTCATCACCGCCTGCATGCTGGGCGTGCTGACCTTCGCGGTCTGGCGCTGGCATCCGCTGCTCGCCGGCGCGGTGACGGGCATGTTCCTGCTTGTCGACGGTTTCTACTTCGCCTCCAACGTCACCAAGATCCCCGATGGCGGCTGGTTCCCCCTGCTGGTAGCCGCCATCGTCTTTGTCCTGCTCACGACCTGGGCGACGGGACGCCGCATCATGCGCGCAAGGATGGAAGAGGATGCGATGGACCTCGCGTTGTTCATCGCGTCGACCAACAAGAGCCTGCCGCGTGTCGAGGGCGTCGCGATCTTCCTCTCCTCGACCGCAGAGGGCGTGCCACCTGCGCTGCTCCACAACGTCAAGCACAACAAGGTGCTGCATGAGCGCGTCATCATCCTGACGGTGGTGGCGGAGCGGGTGCCGGTGGTCCGCCGAGACGCGCGCATCCGGGTGGTCGCCTATGATGCCGGCTTCTACCGGATGTTCCTGCATCATGGATTCATGGAGGAGGTGGATATTCCTGCCGCGATGAAGGCCTGCAACCAGTGCGGCGGGCCGTTGCAGGTGATGGGCACCAGCTATTTCCTCAGCCGCCAGACGCTGATCCCGTCGGATAGGCCCGGCATGGCGATCTGGCGCGAAAAGCTGTTCGCCTGGATGGTGCGCAATGCGCAGAGCCCCATGGAATTCTTCAAGCTGCCCACCAATCGCGTGGTGGAACTGGGATCGCAGCTGGAAATCTGACGGCTGCGGAGGCGCGCTCCCGCTCCACGATACAATTTGCGACAGTTGATCCTGCGTCCTGACATATGTGCGGTACAAAGTCGGGCCATATCGGCGTTCATGAACAGCAGGTCTGTTCCGATGGAACGAACGCAAGGACATGACGGGATGAAACGCTTTCTGATTACAACGGCGATCGGCGCATTGTTCGTCGGCGGCTTGGCCGCGACCCACGTCGCCTTCGCGCAGGGCGAGGACGGCCCCCATGGCTTCCCCGGCCGCGGCGGCGCGCGCATGGAAATGGCCGACACCAACAAGGACGGCACCCTGACCCGCGCCGAACTGACCGCCTCGCTTGAGCAGCGCTTCGCCGCGATGGACGTCAACAAGGACGGCAAGTTCACCAAGGAAGATCGCGAGGCCCTGCGCCAGAAGCGCTACGACGAGATGTTCGCGAAGATGGATGCCGACCATAATGGCCAGATCAGCAAGGCTGAGATGCAGGCCGCCCATGATGCCCGCAAGGCGGAACGCGCAAAGGATGGCCCGGGCAAGGATGGCCCGGGCAAGGGCCGTCGCGGCTGGGGAGGCCATGGCCCGCACCGGATGGGCATGGGCCCCGGCATGGGCGGTCCCGATGGTCCGCCGCCTCCCGGAGGCCCCGGCATGGGGCCGATGGGCAAGCGCGGCGATGCCAATGCCGACGGCGCGCTGACCCGTGAGGAATTCATGGCGCCCGCGCTGGCGAAGTTCGACCGCATGGATACGAACAAGGACGGCAAGGTCACTAAGGAAGAACGCGACGCCGCCCGTGCGACGATGCGGGGCCGGCTGCGCGATCGCGGTGACATGCCGCCTCCGCCCCCGCCGCCCGCAGCGCCGCCCGCCGGCACCTGAGTTTTCCGAACAGCCCGCGCGATCCAGCCCCCCCTCTGACGGTCGAGAGACCGTGTCGCGCGGGCGGGAAGGGGCGAAGGCAGGGTCTCCCCCTCGACCTGCCTTCGCCCTTTCCCTTCTCCGGGGGAGATGACAAGAGA
Source organism: Sphingobium arseniciresistens (assembly GCA_029167225.1). Classification (GTDB taxonomy): domain Bacteria; phylum Pseudomonadota; class Alphaproteobacteria; order Sphingomonadales; family Sphingomonadaceae; genus Sphingobium; species Sphingobium arseniciresistens. Next base: position 298,911 of record JARFNK010000001.1, on the reverse strand, counting down.
GGTTATGTTCGAAAAATCCCACCTCCTCCTCGTCGATGACGAGCGCTCCATCCGGGAGCCGCTGGCGCAATATCTGTCGCGTAACGGCTTTCGCGTGACGGCCGTGGAAAATGCGGCCGAAGCGCGCACCCGCCTTGCCGCCAATGCGATCGACATGGTGGTGCTCGACATCATGATGCCGGGCGAGGACGGGCTCAGCCTGTGCCGTCACATCCGCGAGACGAGCGAGATTCCGGTTATCCTGCTGACCGCCCGGTCGGAGGAGACCGATCGCATCGTCGGGCTGGAGATGGGGGCGGACGACTATGTTCTGAAGCCCTTTTCCCCGCGCGAGCTGGTCGCCAGGATCAAGGCGATTTTCCGCCGCGTCGCTTCGGGCGGACAGCGTGTGAGCGCGCCCGATGGGGCCAGCTTCGCCTTTGCCGGCTGGGTACTCAAGAGCCAGGAGCGGATGCTGGTGGACAGCGACGGCGTGTCCGTGCCGTTGTCCACCGCCGAATATAATCTGATGTTCGCCTTCGTGACGCGCCCCAATCAGGTGCTCAGCCGCGACCAGTTGCTCGACATCACTCAGGGGCGGGAGGCCAATGCCTTCGACCGGGCGATCGACAACCAGATCAGCCGCCTGCGCAAGAAGATCGAGCCCGACGCCAAGGCGCCGACCCTCATCAAGACCGTCTGGGGCGGGGGCTACACGCTCGCCACCGAGGTCCGCAAGCTGTGAGGGCACTGGCCGCGCGCCTTGCGCCCCGCAGCCTCGTCGGCCAGATCATCCTGCTGGTGGCGGGGGCATTGTTCGTCGCGCAGGCGATCAACTATGCGATGCTGCTGCGCGAGCGCGACCGGCAATCGTTGATCGCTACGACGGCGCCGGGCGTCGGCCGGATCATGGATGCGCTGGAACGGCGCGCGCCGGGCGAGCATAACCGTGTCGTGGAGCGCGGCCGGGTCCGCCTGGAGGGGGCTGCCCCCGCCGTCACCGGGCGTCGTCGGCCGGATGTTGAACGGCGCGCGCTCGACATGCTGAACGATGCCGGGTTCACGCCGCTGAATGTCACCGTGTTCGAGGATCACGAATGGGTGTCGCGCGACGGCCGCACCCGGATGATGCGGGTGGAGCGCGGCCCCCGCAAATTCAAGCGCATGACGCTTGCGGTGGAATATGCGCAGGGCCGCTGGGCCGTCACCCAGACCTGGGCCGGCAACGGCCCGCCGCGCTTCGGCGGCTGGCTGATCGGGCAGACGCTGATCCTCTATGTCATCGTGCTGCTGCCGCTGCTCTGGGTCGGCCGCCGTCTGGCGCGTCCGCTGAGCGACCTGACCGCATCCGCCCGGCAGTTCGCCAGCACCGGCAGTTCCGACCGGGTGGAGGAGCGCGGCCCCGGCGACGTGCGTGACCTGACGACCGCGTTCAACGCCATGTACGCCCGCCTGTTCGCGATGCTGGACGAGAAGGACCGGATGCTGGGCGCCATCGGCCATGACCTGCGCACGCCGCTCGCTTCGCTGCGGGTGCGGACGGAGTCGGTCGAAGATGATGTCGAGCGCGCCCGCATGTCCGAGACGATCGAGGAAATGAGCCGGATGCTGGACGACATCCTCTCGCTCGCCCGCGCCGGGCGCAGCAGCGAACCGGTATCGCGCGTCGACCTGTCGGCGCTGGCCGATGCCGTGGTCGATGACTTCATCGAGCTTGGCTCCCCCGTCGACCTGACCGAGGGCGGGCGGGTGATCGGATCGGTGCGGCCGCAGCTCATCCGCCGGGCGCTGCGCAACCTGATCGAGAATGCGGTCGTCTATGGCCACCGCGCGCATGTCGCCGTGGTCGAGGAGGAGCATGCCATCCGTCTCGTCGTGACAGACGAGGGGCCGGGCATCGCCGAGGATCGTATGGACGAGATGACGCAGGCATTCACCCGGCTGGAAGGATCGCGCAACCGCGAGACCGGCGGCGCAGGGCTGGGTCTGGCGCTGGTCCGCGCGATCATGGCCGAGCACAAGGGATCGCTGCAGCTGGCGAACCGGCCCGAAGGCGGGCTTGCCGCAAGCCTGGTGCTGCCCAAGATCGGCTGATGTTCGGCGCGCCGCCATAACGTGCACAAAAAATCCTATGCCCCCCGGAGCGATGGGTGCGAAAGCGTGTATGACCCGTGCGCTGGGGACAGGACGCGCATGAGTCATCTACCGAACAAGATTTCGCTTAGGGCCATCGGCGTGGCATTCGCCGCGCCGGCCCTTGCCCTGCTGATCCATGCGATCGCCTATTGGCCGGGGATCATGACCTATGATTCCGTGCGCCAATATGACCAGGCGCTGAGCGGCGATTTCGACGACTGGCATCCCCCGGCCATGGGCTGGATATGGCGACGACTGCATGTGCTGGAGGCCGGACCCTCTCCGATGCTGATACTGCAGCTGCTGCTCTACTGGAGCGGCTTTGCGCTGCTGTTCCTCTGGGCGTGGAAGCGGGATCGGCGCGGCTTAGCCTGCGGCGTACTGCTCGCCGGGCTGCTGCCGATCCCGATGGCGATCATGGGAACGATCCTGAAGGATTGCCTGATGGCGGGCGCGCTGCTGTGGGCCACCGCCGTCGTGGCGTTGATGCGTCCCGGCAGGGATCGCGCCTTGCGGCTGGTCGCGTCGGCGCTGATCTGCTTCGCCGCGATGCTCCGCTTCAATGCCTTTCTGGCCGGGTTGCCGCTTCTCGTCGCGCTAATGCCGGCGCGGTGGCGTGACGGCTGGGCAAGGCGAGCGATGGCGGTCGGTGGGGCGGCGATCCTGCTGCTCGCCTGCCTGCCGGTCGCGAACCGCCTGATCGGCGCCGAGCCGACCGATGTCGCGCTCTCGCAGATGATCTTCGACATGGGCGGGATCACGCAGTTCAGCGGCAAGGATGCCTTCCCGCCGCTGCCCGTGCGGGATCCGGTGGCGGTCAACCATCGCTGCTACACGCCGGTCAAGTGGGACAGCTATAGCTGGTGGGTCGATGCGCCGTGCCCTATCGGCTTCGAACTGGTCCGCCAGACCTTCAAGTCGCGGCATCAGCAGCCCGCACTCGCATGGCTGGGCGCGATCGTGACCCATCCGCTCGCCTATGCCGAGCATCGGCTGCATCATTTCAACATCAACAGCCGCTTCCTCATCCATGACGAGGTGGAGCGGCCGGTGCAGAACCAGTCGGCGCCCAATCCCTGGGGCTATCAGGTCGCGCCCAGCCGGCTGCGCGACATGGTCGACGGCGGAGCGCTGGCGATGAGCCGCACGCCGTTCGGCTGGCCGATCCTGTGGCTGGCCGTGGCCTTCGGGATATTGGCGATCGCGCCCGGTCTCCCCTCCGCGCGCGTGCTGGTGCCGCTGACTCTGTCGGTGCTGTTCTATGGCCTGGGCTATCTGTGGATGAGTGTCGCGGCGGAGATGCGCTATCATCTGTGGACGATCATGGGGACGGCGGTGGCACTACTGATCGCGGCGAGCGACATGGGCCATGGCGCGCGGCCGCCGCGCCGTTCGCTCTTCCTCGCCTTCACCCCGGCGATCATCGTCACGTTGCTGTGCAGCCTCTGGCGGATCGTGCCGGGGCTTTAGGGCGGGCAGGACATTTAGCCCAAATCATAAAACTCGCGCGACAAAAGAGATGAGGAATGGGCCAAGTTCCTGAACTCTTCAGGCAACTGCATCCGCCAGATATTATCTCCGCGCCTGCATATTTGAACGCCGCTCCCCCTAATGCTTCGCCTTGCCTTCGCCGCCGGGCTTTGCTGCGCCGTAGAAGACAGCGCCCGCGGGCAGGGCGGTGTGGCCCATATCTTCCTCGCGCGCGCGGGTCTGTGCCGAATCGCGGTCGTGGATGGCCTTGGCGATGTCCACCGCCTCGTCCCCCTGGCCGGCCGAGGGATCGTCGCCATGCGCGCCCTCATGGGTCCAGGCGACCACGATCGACATGCGCCGGTTGCGCGGGTCATAGGCATTGCCGGCCACGAAGGGATCGCGATCGGCCACGCCCTCGATCCGGGCGAAGCGGTTGTTGCCGATGCCGAAGTCGCTCAGCGTCTTGCGCGTCGCCTCCGCGCGGGCGGATGACAGCATCCAGTTGTTCATCGTCCGTCCGGCGGCATAGGGCAGCCCGTCGGTATGGCCGCGCACGATGACGTCGTTGGGCATCGTCTGCAGCACCTTCGCCACCTCGCCGATCAGCTGGCGCGCCTGCGGCAGCAGCCGGTCGGTCGCGAGCGAGAACATCGAGAAGTCCGACTGGTCGATCACGTCGATGCGCAGCCCTTCGCGGGTCTCGGTGAAGCGGATGTTCTTCATCAGCTTGCGCAGGCTCATGTCGGCGGCCATGCGCTGCTCGATCGTCTTCTTCACCGCCTCGAACTTCGCGCGGTCGCTGGCCTTCACATTGCGGCCGCCCTGTTCCTTCGTGCCGGTGGCGTCGCGTGGAATGGTGATGGCCCGATTGCCCTGTCCGCCGGTGGTGGGGTAATTTTCCTTGCCCATCAGGCTGTCGCCGCCCAGCAGGCCGTTGGCGCCCGCCGATCCGTCCTTCAGCACGGTGAGCGTGGGGGTGAAATAATCGGCCAACCCCTTGCGCTGCTTCTCGGTGGTCGCGCCCAGCAGCCACATCAGCAGGAAGAAGGCCATCATCGCGGTCACGAAATCGGCATAGGCGACCTTCCAGGCGCCGCCATGATGGCCGCCATGCCCCTCGACGATGATCTTCTTGACGATGATCGGCCGTGGCTCGGGCTCGTTGGAGCCGCGCTTCTTGTCCCCCGCCATGGCTTACTTGCCCCGCATGCCGTCGAACACCTCGGCAAAGCCGGGCTGGTTCGCATGGGTCAGGCTGGAGCGCGCGGCCTCGATCACCAGCGGCTGAGGATGGCCGTGGAGCGACGCGATGATGATCTGCTTGACGACATGGTAGATTGCGCCATCCGCCTCGATCACCGCGCGGCAGCGATTGGCGAAGGGATTGACCATGCCATAGGCGAGCAACACGCCCAGGAAGGTGCCGACCAGCGCCGATCCGATCATGCCGCCAAGGATGGCCGGGGGCTGGTCGATCGACCCCATGGTCTTCACCACGCCCAGCACGGCGGCGACGATGCCGAGTGCCGGTAGTGCGTCGGCCAGGCCCTGCAGGTTGTCGGCGGGCTTCAGCGCGTCGTGGTGATGCACCTTCAGGCCGTTGTCCATCACCTCTTCCACCGCATGGGGATCGAGCGTGCCGGAGGACACGACGACCAGCCGCAGCGTGTCGCAGATCAGGTGGACCAGCGTCTTGTCTTTCAGGAGCTTGGGATATTCGCTGAAGATCGACGAGCTGCTCGGATCCTCGATATGCGGCTCCAGCGCCACCGGGCCTTCGACGCGCAGTGCCTTCATCAGCTTGCTGACCAGGAAGATGCAGTCGAGGAAATCCTGCTTCTTGTATTGCGGCCCCTTGAACACCTTGCCCAGGCCTCCGCCCAGCGCCTTCAGGTCCGCGCCAGAATTGCCGATGACGAGCGCGCCGACGGCCGCGCCGCCGATGATGATCATCTCATGCGGCAGGGCGTGCAGCACCGGCTCGATATCGCCGCCGGTGAAGATGAACCCACCAAACACCATGCCGAGCAGGATGACGAGACCGATGATTGCAAACATGCTGTTCCCCGCGAAAGGCCTGCCGGCACACAGGGCCGGTGGCGATCATTCTCTCTTACAAACGGATTGGTTAGCGCCGGTTTTAGGGTAAATTTGATTTGCGCCGGAATGGGCGCAAATCGACGCGCGCGATGTCCCGCAGGGCTCAGGAGATCAGGTCGAACAGCGTCTGCTGGTTGATCCGCGCATAGGCTGATTGCGCCGCCTCCAGCGACAGCAGCTTGGCCTTCACGGTGGCGAGCGCGGTGGTCATGTCGGTCGATTCCAGCGCCGTTCGCCGCTCCGTCAGGGTCAGGCTGACGTCGGTCAGACGGTCCCCGGCAGTGTCCAGCCGGTCCGCTCGCACGCCCTGCACGGATTGCTGGACGATGATATGATCAAGCCCGCCGCGTACCTGCGTGAGGGAGGTGGACATGGCCGTGCTGTCGCCCGACTGGATCGCGGTGATGGCGTTGCCGATGATGTCGTCCAGCGACAGGGTGGTGCCGCCCACGTCGATGCCTTCGGCGATGCTCTGGCGCGTGCCGACCACGGGCAGGTTCAGCCCGCGGCTCACCGGCACCAGCGTACTTGCGCCATCGTCGAAGACGGGCGTGCCCTGATAATCCTTCTCGTTCAGCATGTCGCTGACAGTCAGGCGCAGGTTCTTAAGTTCCTCGACGATCGCCGCGCGGCCGCTGTCATCCAGAACGGCTGTGGAGGACGAGACCATCAGTTCCTGCGCCCGCGTGAACAGGGTGAAGATTTCCCCCAGGTTGGATTCCGCCTTGGACGCGCGCGCCTTGCCGTAGGAAACATTGGTCGTCCATGCGCTCTGCTGCGCTTGTGCCCGGCCGATGTCCGATACCTGCACCCAGGCGAGCGGATCGTCCGACGGACTGGTGAGCGCGATGCCGGTCGAAATCTTCGTCTGGTCCTCCGCGATGCTCGTCGAGAGTTCGCGCTGACGCCGGATCTCGGCATTAACCAGCTTGGCGGTGATCCCTACCATGGTTCAGCGTCCCCTGCTCAGATGATCTGCAAAATGGCGTCGACGGTTTCCCGCGCGACCTGAAGAACCTTGGCGCAGCCCGAATAGGCCTGCTGGATGCGCAGCAGGTCGGCGGCCTCCACGTCGAGGTCGATGCCGCTCACATTCTCGCGCGCGGCGACGGCCTGGTCGTTGCGGCTCTGCGCCGCCGTCTGCTCGGTCTTGGTGGAGGCGGCGAGCGTGCTGTGGGCGGCGATCATGCTCGTCCAGCCTTGTTCCACGCTGCCCGCGCCGCGCAGGGTGCTGTTGACGGTCAGCAGATTGCCGTTGAGCGTGCCGTCGCTGGAGCGCGTGGCGAGTTCTGCGGTGTCGGTCACGAGCATCGCGATGCTGCCCGCGCCGGTGCCGATGGACAGCAGCGGTACGCCCGCATGACCGGCCGGCTCGGCGGTGGTCGGGTTCGTCAACCCCTGCGCGTGCCAGGCATTCATGTCGGTGACGAACTGCGCCGCCAGCGTATCGAGCGCGCTGCGCCGCTGCGCAGCGACATCCGCGCCGGTGAAAAGCCCGCCGAGCGTGCCGTTGCCCGGATCGGGGAGCGCGCCGGCAGCGGTGCCCAGCGCCAACGTGCCGTCCGTGTTGACGGTCAGCGCAAGGGGCGTGGCGGTGCTTCCCGACAGCAAGGTCGTGCTGCCGAAGCTGATGCTCGTCTGCTCATGATCGCCGAAGCTCACACTGATGTTGAGCGCATCCGAAACCGTCTTCACGGCGGCGTCACGGCTGTCGAGCAGCTGCGCATAGGCCGCGGAGCCCGGCTGCGTGCGCAGCAGGCTGTTGTTGATCGAGGCGAGTTCGCCCAGCGCGCTGTTCATGGTGGCGATGCTGGACTGCGCTTCCGTGGCGATGCCGGCGGCGCTGTCCTGCAGGTCGGCGGCGGTCGTGCGGAAGGATTCGGCGACCTGCTCGATGCTGGACAGTGCAGTGTTGCGCAGCGAGGTATCATTGGGGCTGGCGGCCAGTTTCTCCATGGTGCCGAACATCGCCGACAGCCGCTGGCCGATGCCGGTCGCGCTGTCGTTGAGCGCGGTCTGCACGTCGGTCATCCAGCGCAGGCGCGAGGTGGAGCTGGACAGCGACTGGCTGGTCATCCGCACCGTCGCGTCCAGATAGGGGTCGGACGCGCGGTTGACGCTGGAAACCTGGGTGCCGCCAAAATTTTCGCGGCTCTGATAATAGACCATCGTGGCCGAGGAAGAGACGGATTCCTGCGTCGTCACCGATCGGCGCGTATAGCCTTCGGTGCTGGCGTTCGCGATATTCTCGGAAATTGCGGCCATCGCGGTGCGATAGGCCTTCGTGCCGGAGGATCCGATGATGAACAGGTCACTCATGCCTCAGGGCTCGCGGGCGACGCGGGCGTGGCAGGAGCTGAAGCCTTCGTGATCGCGGATGATGCCAAGGCGGTCGCGGCGGCGGTCGCAGGCGTGCGTCCGCCGAACTGGTTCATCAGCAGCTGCGCGATGCCGAAGGTGCCGGTCTGCGCCATGCTGTCCGCCGTGCGGGCGTCCGCCATGTCGCGAAACTGCTCGCTGGCGCCGGAATCGGTCAGCCCGTCGCCCAGGCTCGCCGATCGCATGGCGCCGATCATCTGCCGCATGAAGATCGCCTCGAACTGCTGCGCGACCTTGGCAAGGGCGGGGTCGATCGCGGGCTTGCCCGTCGCAACCGTTCCCGTCGAGACCGCCGCGCCCGTGGCGGAGGATATATTGGCCATCTGCATCACAACACCACCAGTTCAGCTTTCATCGCGCCGGCCTGTTTCAAGGCTTCGAGTATCGCGACCATGTCTGCGGGAGAGGCTCCGATGGCGTTGATCGCCTTCACTATATCGGCAAGCGAGGCGCCACCTTTAAAGTTTATCATCGGCTTCTTCTCTTCATCCACCTGGATGCTGCTCGATTGCTCGACGGCGGTCTGCCCCTGCGAGAAGGGCGCGGGCTGGACGACGCGGGGCTGTTCCTTGACGCTGACGGTCAGCTTGCCGTGCGCGATCGCGGCCGGGTGGATCTGCACCGCGCCGTTGATGACGACGGTGCCGGTGCGGGCGTTGACGATCACTTTCGCGGGTGCTTCGGCGGGCTTGATCTCGATATTTTCGATGAGGCCCATCATCAGGATGCGCTGCTCGGCGCCCTGCTGCGCGTCGATGGTGACGGAAACGGCGTCCATCGCGCGGGCGCGGCGGTCGCCGAAGCTGTGGTTGATCCCGTCCGCCACCCGCAGCGCGGTGGTGAGGTCGGCCTCGGCGAGGTTGAAGGTGAGGGTGGGGGCGGTGTCGAAGCCGGTGGCGACCGCGCGCTCCACGGTGGCGCCGCCGGGAATGCGGCCGACCGAGGGGACGTTCACCGAAAGCTGGCTGCCGTCCGCGCCGGTGACGCCAAGGCCGCCGACCGCCAGATTGCCCTGCGCCATCGCATAGATCTCGCCATCCGCGCCGCGCATCGGCGTCATCACCAGCGTCCCGCCGCGCAGCGACTTCGCCTTGCCCAGTGCCGATACGGTCAGGTCCAGCCGCTGGCCGGGCTTGGCGAAGGCGGGAAGGTCTGCCGTCACGAGCACGGCAGCGGCGTTCTTCAGCGCCGGGTTCACGCCCTGGGGCAAGGTGAGGCCGAAGCGCGAGACTACGCCCTTCATGCCCTGCGTCGCATAATCGAGGCTGTCGTCGCCCGTCCCCGCAAGGCCGACGACGATGCCATATCCGGTCAGCTGGTTGGGCCGAACGCCCTGGAACGTGCCCAGATCCTTGATCCGCTCCGCATGGGCGGGCTGGGCAAGGATGGCGAGCATCACGCCCAGCAGCACGGCCATCAGGCCAAGGATGCGGCTGTGGGCGCGGGTGGGGCGGAAGGGCGCGTTCGACATGGAATATCCCGTCAGAAGGGGCTGATCATGGTGAAGAAGCGCTGCAACCAGCCCTGACGGCTGGCGCGGGCGATCTCCCCCTTGCCGGTGTAGGTGATCCTGGCATCGGCAACGCGGGTGGAGGGCACGCGGTTGTCCGGGCTGATGTCCGCCTGTCGCACGATGCCGGAAATCTGGATGAACTCGTCCCCGCGATTGAGCGTCAGCGCCTTCTGCCCCTTCACCAGCATGTTCCCGTTGGGGAAGACCTGCGCGATCGTCACGGTCACTTCGCCCGACAGCGCGTTGGACTGGGTCGCCGCGCCCTTGCCGCTGAAGCTGTTGGTGCCGCTCATGCCGACGTCGGAGGGCTTGAACAGGGAGAGCAGGCCGGTGGTCGGCGGGGTCAGGCCGATCGATCCGTCGCGGCCGGTGTCGGCGCTGTTGCTCTTCGATGCCTGCGTGCGCTCGACCAGCGTGATGGTGATGATGTCGCCCACCATCGACGCGCGCGCGCCGCTGGTCAGCGGGGCATAGCCGCTGGTCGCCTGAAAGATCGATCCGTTGGCAGCCGGTGCCTGCACCGGCGCGGGCGCATAGCTGGGCGCGAACGCCTGCTCGGCCAGTTCCTTCTTGCGCGATCTCGCCTGCGCATCGGGGCCGGTGCCCGCGAGTGCGAGCATGACGAGGCCGCCGGCGACGAGATTGGAGAGGCACATGGTCATGGCGATCACTCTTTCCCGGATGCTCAAAGCTGCTGGTTGACGTACTGGAGCATCTCGTCGGTGGCCTTGATCATCTTGCTGTTGACCTCATAGGCGCGCTGGGTCTCGATCATGTCGACCAGCTCTTCCACGACGTTGACGTTCGATCCTTCGAGCGAGCCGGAGCGGATCGCGCCGCGCCCTTCCAGCCCGGCGACGCCCACCTGCGGCGTGCCCGACGCGGCGGTTTCGACCAGCAGGTTGTTGCCCACCGATTCCAGCCCCGAAGCGTTGGCGAAGCGCGCCAGCTCGACCTGGCCGAGCTGGGTGGGCTCGGTCTGCCCTGCCAGCGTCGCGGTGACGGTGCCGTCATTGCCGACGCTGATGGACGTTGCGCCTTCGGGTACGGTGATCTGCGGGATCAGCGGCAGCCCGTCGGTGCTGACGATGGTGCCTTCCGCCGTCAGGCTGAAATTGCCCGCGCGGGTATAGGCGATGGAGCCGTCGGGCCGCTGCAGCTGGAAATAGCCCGCGCCCTCAATCGCCATGTCCAGGCTGTTGCCGGTCTGGGTCAGCGTGCCCTGGGTATCCATCTTGCTGATGCCCTGCAGGGTCACGCCGGAGCCCAGCGACAGGCCCACGGCGAACTTGTTCTCGCTGTCGGACTGCGACCCGGCCTGCTTGATCTGCTGATAGGCCAGCGTCTCGAAATCGGCGCGGTCCTTCTTGAACGCGGTGGTGTTCACGTTCGCCAGGTTGTTTGCGATCACGCGCATCTTCGTGTTCTGGGCGTCAAGGCCCGTGCGGGCGACGTGGAGGGCGGCGTTGCTCATGGGTCAGTTCCTCTTGGCTTCAAGAGCATTTTCAAGTCGGCCGTTCACGGTCGGCGGCTCTGAAAATGCGGCAACAAAAACGCTAGTTGTCCAGCCGCATCAGGCTGGCGCCGCCATCGTCCATGTCCTTGGCGGTGTTGATCATCTTGATCTGGGTTTCCCATGACCGGCTGGCCTCGATCATCTGCACCAGCGACTGGGTGGCGTTGACGTTCGATCCTTCCAGCGCGCCGCTGGTGACGGTGGCGAGCGGATCCTGCGCCGCGACGCCGCCGTTCACTTCCCGGAACAGGCCGTCCAGCCCCTTGGCGATGGTCGATCCGGTGGGGTTGACCAGCTTCAGCGCGTCGATGCGCTGCGGCTGGCTGGCCTCGCCGCCCTGCGGCACGATCCAGATGCTGCCGTCCTGTGCGATGTTCAGGCTGTCATAGGCGGGCAGGGTGATCGGCCCGCCTTCGCCCAGCACCGGCTTCCCGTCGCCCGTCGTCAGCAATCCGCTGTCATTGAGCTTCAGGTCGCCGCGTCGCGTATAGGCCTCGCTGCCGTCGTCGGCCTGCACGGCGAGCATCGCCTCGCCGTTCATCGCCACATCCAGCATGTTGCCGGTCTGCGTCACCGCGCCCTTGTTCATGTCGGCGGAGATGACCTGCTCGGCCTGCTGCACGCGGCTCTTGAAAGTCTGGCCGTCGACATATTGCGACGAGGCGTTGGCGATTTCCTGACGGAAGCCGATGGTGTTGGCATTGGCGAGATTGTTGGCAATCGTCGCCTGCCGTCCCATGGCGCCGCGCATCGCGGTCAGAGCGGTTGTGACCAGCCGGTCCATGTCTCAAGTCCCTTTTTCAGCCAGATGCGCGCGCGCCCGAGGCATCAGGTGCGGATGTTGACGATGGTTTGCGTGATGTTGCTCGCGGTCTCGATCGCCTTGGCATTGGCCTGGAAGTTGCGCTGCGCGCCGATCAGCGCCACCAGCTCTTCGGTGATGTCGACGTTTGAGCGTTCCAGCGCGCCAGAACGGATCGACCCGAAGGCGCCCTGGTTGCCCGTGCCGAAGACGGGGTCGCCGCTTTCCACGGTGGACTGCCAGTGGGCGTCGCCCTTCTGGCGCAGCCCGTCCTGGCTGGGGAAGGTCGCCATGGCGATACTGCCGAGCGGTTCGGTGGTGCCGTCGGCATAGGTGGCGGCGATCAGGCCGGTTTCGGAAACGGAAATGCTCGACAGCTGCACCGTCGGATCGCTCGGCTTGGTGGTCGGGATCGACAGGTCGAGGAGGTCGGCCTCCGTATTGCCGGTGATGGCGCCGTTGGCGTCCACCGGCAGAACCTGCACGCGCGCGCCGGTGGTGTCCACGACATGGCGGTCCTGGGTGATGCTGAGCGCGCCATTGCGGGTGTAGCTGACCTGGCCGCCGGCACCCGGATTGCGGACGGTGAAAAAGCCTTCGCCGGTGATGGCAAGGTCCAGCGTCTTGTCCGTCGTCTCGATCGTGCCCTGCGTATATTGCTGCTTGATGCCGGTCAGGCGCGTGCCCTGGCCGGATACCTGCGTCGTCGTCTGCATCGGCGCGGCGGAAAAGATGTCGCCAAATGCGGCCTTGCTCTTCTTGAATGCCGTCGAATTGACGTTGGCGACGTTGTTCGAAATCGTGGAGAGGTCCGACTGGGCGCCCTTGAGGCCCGAAAGCGAGATATAGAAGGACATGGCTTAGCTCCTTGGAAAAGATTTTAACTCAGGCGGATGGCATCGGTGGCGGCGAAGCTGCCGATCGGCGTGATGAGCAGCGACTGGCTGCTGTCGGCCGGGGATTGCACGGCGGCGACGGTGGCCCAGGTGGCGACGCCGTCGGTGGCGGCGCCGTTGACCTTCACGGTCAGGGGCTGGTTGCCGATGACGTTGCCGTCGGCATCCTTGCCATCCCAGTAGAAATTGGCGGAGCCCTTTGCCTGGGCGCCAAGGTCGACGGTCTTGACGACATTGCCGGAGCTGTCGACCAGATCGACGGACACCGCGTCGCTGGCCTCCGAAAGCGCGACCACGCCGGCATAGGCGCCGCTGCTGTTCGGCGCGGCGATATTGCTTTCGACCAGCATCGACTTGCCGATCCAGCTGGCCGCGTCGCCGATCCGGTTGCCGCCAAGCTGCGTCTTGATGTCGCTCAGCGTCTGGTTCATCTCGGCGATGCCGGTCGAATTGGTGATGGTCGCCATCTGCGTGACCATCTGTGATCCGTCCATCGGCTCGAACGGATCCTGTGTCTGCATCTGCGTGGTGAGCAGCCGCAGGAAGTCGGACTGCCCCATGTCGGCCTTGCCGGTGCCGACGGTCGCGTTCGCGCCGTAGAGCGAAAGGCCGGCGCTGTCGGTGGTAGCGGTGACGGTCATTTGCCGATCCTTATCGTTTCCATCATCAGGGACTTGGCGGTGTTCAGCACCTGCACATTGTTCTGGTAGAGGCGGGCGGTCTCGACCATGTCGACCAGCTCCGCATTGCTATCGACCGCCGCTTCCCACACATCGCCATTGGCATCGGCCAGCGGATGGTTGGGGTCGTGGCGCTTCACCGGCTTGGCGTCGGTCGCGACGATGTTCTCCACCTTCACGGTCGAGACGCCGGGCTTGTCGGTGACGGAGCGGAACACCGGGCGGATGGCGCGATAGGCGTCCTTCTCGCTGCCCGTGACATTGCCCGCGTTCGCCATGTTGGATGCGGTGGCGTTCAGCCGCACCAGCTGGGCCGACATCGCCCGGCCCGAAATGTCGAAGATGTTCATGGGACCGTCGGCCATGCTCATTCTCCCTTCAGCGCGCGCGAGATCGTGTTGATCCGGCCTTCGAGGAAAGACAGGGTGGTGCGGTACTTCACCGCATTCTCGGCAAAGAGGGTCTGCTCGGTGGAAAGCTCGACTGTGTTGCCATCCAGGCTGGGCTGCAGCGGGATGCGATAGCCCATCTGGTCCTTCGCGGCGGCCTCGGCACTGCTGCCCTTGTTCGTGGCTTCCTTGAGTGCGGACTCGAAATCGATGTCGCGGGCCTTGTAGCCCGGCGTGGCGGCGTTCGCGATGTTGGAGGCAAGCAGGCTCAGCCGCTGCGAGCGCAGCGCCAGTGCCTTTCCATGCACACCAAAAAGAGAATCTTCCATCGCCATCTTTTTCGCAAACCGTCTATAAAGCTCATGGAGCCCCTGCCGTTCTTGCCTTTGCAGGCCGTGTGGTCAGGTGATCCAGCCAGATATTCGCAAGGACCGTGCCAATTGCCTGTGTGCCGCATGATGCCGGCCGGGGAGACACGCGTTTCTGCCGGTTTTCACCGTGCGGAATGCCAGGGCGGCAATTTTTTGCCGGCCCGCGGCATGATTTTGCCGGCCTGCGGCAAGCAGAGGCGCATGTCTGGCGCAAGGGGGCTCTAGGTGACGGAATTGCTGGCACATCTGTTCGATCCCGTGACGCTGGCGGTCATGCTGGCGGCTGCCTTCACCATCGCGACGCTGCAGAACGGCATGGCCGCGCTGAAGGGCGGCACGGCCGCTCTGAGACCGCTGCTCACCGCCGATCCCGACCGCGATCGCCAGTCGGCCCGCGCCGCGATGCGGCAGGTCGATCATCTCGCCCAGCTGCGCGGCCTTGCCTGCACGGATCGGGTGAAGGCGAACAACCCGTTTCTCGCCCATGCCATCGCCAAGCTTTCCGCCAGCGAGCGCGTGGAACAGTTTGAAATCTGGGCGGAAGAAGCGCTGGCCGACCGGGCACAGCGTCACGCCTCGGCCTGCAACCTGTGGAACGCGATTGCGGATACCGCGCCGGCGCTGGGCATGGCGGGCACCGTCATCGGGCTGGTCGGGATGTTCGCGACGATGGACGATCCCGCGCATATCGGCCCGTCCATGGCGCTGGCACTGCTCACCACCCTCTATGGCCTGCTGATCGCCAATGTCATCGCCGCGCCCATTGCCGCGCGCCTGGCCGACCTGTCGCAGCGCGAACTCGCCTGGCAGCGCGAGCTGGTGGACCGGATGCTCGCCGTCGCCAGGCGTGAGAACGCGCCGGTGCGCCGCGCCTCCATCCGCGAAGTCGCCTGACATGACGGTCCATCGGCGCGCCCGTTGGGCAACCAGCTTCGCCGATCTGGCGCTGCTGCTGCTCGGCTTTTTCGTGCTGCTTCAGGCAAGCGGCAGCCGTAGCGCACAGATCATTTCCGGCGTCGGCGCGCAATTTGGCGCGCGGCCGATGTCGGGCAGCCGCAGCATCTCCGCATCCACGCTGTTCCTGCCCCATGAAGCGATGCTCACTCCGGCCGGACAGGCGCGGATTTCGGCCATTGCCGCAGATTTTCGTCGGTCAGGCGGGCGTGTCGAACTTGCCTCGTTCGGGCAGGATGGCGCGGTAGGCGCGCGCTTCGACGCTTGGGATCTCGCCGCCGCCAGGCTGGGCGCGGTGGCTCGCGCTTTCAGGGCCGCCGGCATTGCGGAAGATCGCCTGCGCATCCGGGGGCTCGATCAGATGGACGATGCGTCCACGGCCCAGGGCGATACAAGCGGCGGGCAGGTTATCCGCATCGCCCCGGCCCGGCGGTGATCGCGATATTGGCACGCAAATTGCTGAATATGCCTGCGGAGATGCGCGAACAGCCTCGCGCATCGGATCGGAGACACGCAGTGCGCACCCTGATTTCCATGGCTTTCCTGGCGCTTCTGGCTCCGCTGGCGTTGTTGGCCGGCCCGGCGCAGGCGCAGCAGAAGTTCGAGAATCTGGACCGGATCGACAGCCTCGTCGCGATGACGGTGGGCGCCAATCTGGGTCAGCCGGGCGGCCCCGCCGCGCCGGTCGACCGGCGGCTGAAGCTTGCTGCCTGTCCGGGCGTGCCGAGCGTGGATGGACCGGTTTTCGGGGCGGCAATCGTCAAATGCGACGCGCTGGGATGGCGCATCCGCGTGCCTCTGGTGCCAGGCGGCGCGGCTGCAGCATCGGCAAAAGCGCCGGTTCAGACACGCATGGCGTCGGCGCGGCAGGTACCCGCCGCGCAGAAAGAGGTTGTCGTGCGCAAGGGCGATCCGGTTGAGCTGGTCGCGGGCGGCGCAAGTTTCAGCGTCTCGCGGCCGATGGTCGCCGACGAAGATGGCGCGCCGGGCGACATGATCCGCGTGCGCGAGGACAAGAAATCCCCGCCGGTCATTGCCCAGGTCGTGGAAATCGGCCTGGTGCGCATTTCTTCGTTCAAGGATTTCTAACGCCGTCCGTATATAATGACGGAACACGGAAGGATGTTGTGATGATCAACTCAGTCGGACAAGCGATCAGCTCCGCCATCGAGGCGTCGAAGCTCCGCGAGGGCGGCAAGGCCCGCGGGGCCGCCAGTGTATCGGCCAGCCCGGTGGCCGGCGGATCGGAAGCGGTGGCTAGCCCGGTCGCACGCATGGCGGCGGAAGGTGCGCCGGTCGACATGGACCGCGTCGCCGCGATCAAGGCGGCGATCGCTTCGGGCAATTATCCCGTCGATCCCGCGCAGATCGCCGACCGCATGATGGCGCTCGACCTGCCGGCACGCGGCTGATCCGATCATGACGAAAGCCGCCATCGACAGCTTTGCCCAGTCCCTGGAAGGGCTGCGCGCCGCGCTCGACGGCAACGATCCGGGCGCGATCGACGCGGCGGGCGAACAGTTGCTGGCCGCGATCAGCCATATCGGTGCCGTCGGCGCCTGGCGTGCGGACGATGCATTGCGCGCACAGTTCAAGGGCCTGTTGCCGCTTATCGAAAGCAGCCGCATCAAGGCGAATATCCTGTCCGATCATGCCCGCCAGCGCGTGGCCATGCTGGCCGATCACGGCGCCAGCGCCGTGCCGATGGTCTACGGACGCTGAATTACTGGCAGGGCGCCACTCCCGCCCTCACAGATCCACGATCCATAGGCCGGACCTGATCCGGCCTTTTCTGCGTCTGGGTAGGGTCCCGCCACCATGCGGCATGTGGACGCCCAAAACACCCCATTTCCCTGCTGTTTTTGCCACCCTTATATTGGCACGGCTCTTGCTTAAATCATGCCGGTACCATTTGGGGATTGAGCATGTCAGCATATGCCGACATCGGAGCAACGGCAGTATCCGCCGGCAATCGCGTGACCAACGCGATCGCCATGGCCAGCCGGCGCACGGGCGTCGACTTTTCCTATCTGCTGGGTCAGGCGAAGATCGAGAGCAGCCTGAACCCGACCGCGCGCGCCGCGACCTCCTCGGCGACGGGGCTCTATCAATTCGTCGACCAGAGCTGGCTTGCCGTCATCAACGACCATGGCGAGCAATATGGGCTTGGCTGGGCGTCCCAGGCGATCAGCCAGGGTAGCAACGGCCGCTATTATGTCTCCGACCCGGAGCTGCGCCAGCAGATCCTCGACCTGCGCAAGCATCCCGAGACCGCCTCCGTGATGGCGGCGGAACATGCCGCCGACAACAAGGCCTATCTGGAACAGAAGCTGGGCCGCGAGGCGGAGCCGGTCGATCTTTACATGGCGCACTTCCTGGGCGTCGGCGGCGCATCCAAATTCCTCTCGATGGCCGACCGCGCGCCCGGCGCGACGGCGGCATCGCTGTTCCCCGCCGCCGCGCGCGCGAACCACTCGATCTTCTACGACCGGCAGGGCAATGCCCGCAGCTTCGCCGACATTCGGCAGGGCTTCGCCGCCAAGCTGGAGCGCGGCGCGCAGAGCGCGATGAGCGTCGCCAATGTGCCGGTGCCGTCGGACTGGTCGCTGCCGGAGGGCAGCAAGACCGTCCAGCCCGCCGACTATGTCCGCGTCGAGACCCAGCGCCTTGCGCAGCAGGCCGATATCTCGACCGTCGCCCCGCAGCCGGAAACGGCGCGGCTTGCCTACCTCATGCTCGCCACCTTCGGACGATAAGGGATCAGAATGACACGCAGCCAGGTCAACGGTAAGCTGTGGATGAACGCGGCCAAGGGCGCGATCCTGCCCATGGCGATCCTCGCGCTCGTCATGTTCATGGTGGTGCCGGTGCCGGCGGTGATGCTGGACATCGGCTTCGTCACGAACATCATGATCAGCCTTGCGGTGCTGATGGTGGCGCTCAACGCAGCCAAGCCGCTCGACTTTTCCAGCTTCCCCACGGTGCTGCTGTTCGCGACCCTGCTGCGTCTCGCGCTCAACGTTGCGTCCACCCGCGTCGTGCTGGTGCAGGGGCATGAGGGCGCGGACGCCGCCGGCAAGGTCATCGAATCCTTCGGCCATTTCCTCATCGGCGGCGACTATGTCGTCGGCATCTTCGTCTTCGCGATCCTGATGATCATCAACATGGTCGTCATCACCAAGGGCGCGGGCCGCGTGTCGGAAGTGTCCGCCCGTTTCACCCTGGACGCCTTGCCCGGCAAGCAGATGGCGATCGACGCCGATCTCAACGCCGGCCTGCTGACGCCCGAGGAAGCCAAGGCCCGCCGCGCCGAAGTCGCGACCGAGGCGGATTTCTACGGCTCGATGGACGGTGCCAGCAAGTTCGTGAAGGGCGATGCGGTGGCCGGCGTGCTCATCCTCGTCATCAATATCGTCGGTGGCATCATCCTGGGCGTCGTCAGCCACGGCCTGTCGATCGGCGATGCGGCGCGCACCTACATCCTGCTCGCCATCGGCGACGCCCTTGTCGCCCAAGTGCCCGCGCTGCTGCTTTCGATCGCTGCGGCCTCGATCGTCACCCGCGTCGCATCGGACAAGGATCTGTCAGGGCAGATCGCCGGCCAGTTCGGTTCCGGCAAGGCATGGGTGCCGGTCGCCGCCATCCTCACCATATTGGGCGTGCTGCCCGGCATGCCGCATCTCGCGATCCTGCCCGCCGCCGCGCTGGCCGGCTTCATCGCCTGGCGGCTGCGCAAGGCCGCGCAGAAGATCGCATCGACCCCGCCCGCACCTGCGCCCGCACCCAACCCCGCCAATATCGAATGGAACGACGTGTCGGACGGCGCGGTGCTGGGGCTGGAGATCGGCTATGGGCTGATTGCGATGGTGGACGAGCGCAAGGGCGCGCCGCTGATGGCGCGCATCACCGGCATCCGGCGCCAGCTCTCGCGCGAACTGGGCTTCGTCGTGCCGATGGTGCGGGTGAAGGACAATCTGGCGCTGGAACCCAATGCCTATCGCATCACCATCGCCGGTGTCGTCGTGGGCGAGGACGAGATCTGGCCCGAAGACCTGCTGGCGCTGGACAGTGGCGCGCTGGAAGGCGAGGTCGCGGGCCGCAAGGCGAAAGACCCGACCTTCGGCCTCGACGCGGTGTGGATCACGCCGGCCAAGCGCAGCGAGGCGGTGGTGGCGGGCTATACCGTTGTCGATCCAGCCACTGTCGTCGCGACCCACCTCAACCATCTCATCATGATGAACGCGAGCGAGATGTTCGGCCTCGACGAATCGCGCAAGCTGCTCGACGCGCTTAAGGACAGCGCGCCGCAGCTGGTGGAGGGGCTTACCCCCAATCCGCTCAACCTTGCGCAGATTTCCGCGGTCTGCCGCGCGCTGCTGGCCGAGGGGATCGCGCTCAAGGACTTCCGCCGCATCTGCGAGGCGATGATTGACGCCTACCGGCCCGAGTTCAGCCACGAGCAGCTGGTGGAGGCGGTGCGCCAGCGGATCGGATCGCTCATCATCCAGGCGCTGGTGCCGGTGAAGATGCCGCTGCCGGTGATCACGCTGGACGGCGACCTGGAAGCG
Source organism: Sphingobium arseniciresistens (assembly GCA_029167225.1). Taxonomy (GTDB): domain Bacteria; phylum Pseudomonadota; class Alphaproteobacteria; order Sphingomonadales; family Sphingomonadaceae; genus Sphingobium; species Sphingobium arseniciresistens. The sequence continues at coordinate 279,155 of JARFNK010000001.1, read as the reverse complement.
CTGCTGGCGCAGGCCATGCGGCTTGCCGGTGATGCCAAGCATCCGATCGAGCCGGCACTGGGCAACCGCATCGTCACGGCGGTGACGGAGGCGGCCCGGCCGATCATGGGGCAGGCCCGCAACTTCGCCATCGTTACGTCGCCGGTTGCGCGCCGCGCGCTGATGCGTCTGTTCCGGCCCCATCTACCTGAAACGCCCGTACTTTCTTTTCTGGAAATTCCCGACGGTAAGCCTGTGGAAGTAATTGCGGTGGTAGGGGGTGATCAGCGCCCCGTGCCCCGGCACGACCCGGCGCCCGCGCGTGAACGCATCGCCTGAGAGGCTGCCCCATGTACATGAGCAAAATCCCTGATGGCAACCTGACCTATGGCCGCAAGGGCGCGCGGGAAACCCCCGAGCATCTCGCCCGGCGCTACATGCCGCTGGTCCGCAAGATCGCCTGGCATGTCCATGGCCGGGTCTCCAGCGCCATCGACATCGAGGATCTGCTGCAGATCGGTATGGTCGCGTTGGTCGAGGCCGCCAACGGCTTCGAGGATCGCGGGCTGGGTTTTGCCAGCTATGCCCAGATGCGCGTGCGCGGCGCGATGATCGACCATCTGCGCCGCCATGCCACGCTCTGTCGTTCCGGCATGGCCCGCCGCAAGCAGATCGCGGCGGCGCGTAGTACGCTTGAGCAGAAACATGGCCGCATGCCCACGGAGGCGGAGATGTCCGCCCATATGGGGCTGGAGCCGTCGGACTATCGGGAACTCGCCGACAGCGCCGAGATGGTGCAGCATACGAGCATCGACGAGGTCTATTCGGATCAGTCCATGTGGTTCGCCGATGTCGAGGATCGCGCCGACGACATCCTGGAACGCGAATCGCTCAAAGCCGCCGTCGCCGCCTGCATCGGCAAGCTGCCGCAGCGCGAGGCGATGGTGCTGCAGCTCTATTTCGTCGAGGAACTGAACCTGGAGGAAATCGGCCATACGCTGGATATCGGCGCGGCCCGCGTCTGCCAGATCAAGAAGGCCGCGCTCGACAAGCTGCGCACCATGCTGCGCGACTGGGATTGAGGTTGATCGCGCCGGTTAGCGGCAGGCGGTAGAAACAGTTCGGGGCCGTTCGGGCGAGATCTGTATCCCCTAGAACGGCCCCTTCTTTTTCACGCTTCTATCGGCCACCAGCCTCACCATCCGTCATTGGCGGCGAGCGCCAGCGGGCGGGCGGGGATGGCCAGTTCGCGCCCAGCCATCGACGGGCGGGGGATTTCGGGGCGGTGGACCTGACGCCACCAGGGATCGCGTACCTCGAACACGCCGTGCGAGGCGGCGAAGCGGCCCAGATCCTTGCGCGCCGTGATCGACGCGAACAGCGGCGAGGCGATCAGGCCGACGAAGATCGGCGAGAGCCACAGCATGGAAACGCCGCCGGCCAGCGCCGCCAGGATCATCGCGACACCCAGCGCGATATGCGGGCGGAACAGCCGGATCGAGTCGCGCAGCGCAATGCCGTCGCGGTCGCGGGTCTGGCCGTTCCATGCGCTTTTCTTGCCCGCGAGGATGCCGGCGAGATTGATCGTCTGCGTCAGCATGCTGATCGGGGCCATCAGAATCGACAGCGCCATGTCCGCGATCGATCCGCGGATGATGGCACCCGTGCCGCCAAAGCCCTCGCGCCGTGCCGGATCCCAAAGGGCCCAGGCGATGGCCATGACCTTCGGCCCGAAGAGCAAGATGGCCGTGAGCGCTAGCAGCGAGCCGGAGGGGAGCATCGCGACGGTATTCCAAGCGCCGGCAAGCCCGCCGACCATGATCAGCAGGATCATCGCCAGCCACAGCGGGGAAGTGGCATAGGCCGACGCGCCCACCAGCAGCTGGAACCGGCTGACCGGATGCAAGCCGACGATATTCTTGAGCAACGGCACATGCTGGATATTGCCCTGGCACCAGCGGCGGTCGCGCACGGCAAGGTCGGGGAAGGAGGGCGGAAACTCCTCGAAGCTGTCGTCGGCCATCACGATATGGCAGGACCAGCCGTTGCGGCGGAGCAGCGCGGCCTCGATCATGTCGTGGCTCATCACATGGCCGCCAAAGGGCGCGCGGCCGGGCAATTCGGGCAGGCCGCAGCTTTCCGCGAACGCCTTGACCCGCAGGATCGCATTATGGCCCCAGAACATGCCTTCCGCGCCCGACCACCAGATCATGCCGATGGCGGAGATCGGGCCATAGATGCGGCCGGCGAACTGCTGCCAGCGCGCGAACAGCGTGCTCGCGCCGGCGACGGAGGGCACCGTCTGGATCAGCGCGACATGGGGATGCCGCTCCATGTCGGCGGCCAGCCGGGCCATGGTCTGGCCGCTCATCAGGCTGTCTGCGTCCAGCACGATCATATAGTCATAGGCGCCGCCCTGACGGCGGACCCATTCGGCGATGTTGCCGGGCTTGCGGCCGACATTCTCCGCCCGGCGCCGGTAATAGACGGGCAGGGTGAAGGATTGGCGCATCTGGCTATAGGCCTGCGCCTCGACGATGCCGTTCTCGACATTGGAATCGCTCAGGATGAAGAAATCGAACTGATGGCCGCCGATCGCCTTTTCCAGCGACCGCTCCATGATCGACAGGCGGCCGAGCACGCCCAGGAAATCCTCGTTGCAAACCGGCAGCAGGATGGCGGTGCGGCCCTTTGGCGGCTGGGCCGGCATCGGCGTCAGGCGGCGCATGATCCGCTGTTCGCGGACCGTCGTCACGAGGAAACCGAGCAGGCCGGTGGAAAAACCGAAGGCGATCCAGGCGAAGAGGGGGATGAACAGCAGCAGATAGGCGATCTCCCAACCGGAGAGACCATCGAGCCCGATGCTGCGCTGCATCTCGCGCATGGCGATCCATGCCGGGATCGCCGACATGGCGACCACCAGCACCCGCCGCGCAACCATATGATAGTCGACGGGCTGCGCCGCGCGCACCCGGCCCATGATCGGCTGGCGGGAAAAATCCTGGATCGGCATGTCGATCGGGACATTGGCGGGCAGGTTGTCGAAGGGGGGCGCCTGCCTTGCTGACAGGGCCGCAACTGACGCTGCACGCCTCTTGCCAATATCGTCGTTGCCCGGTTTTGCCTTGCTCACGCTGATGTTTCCCAACCCTCAGAGGGCCCGGCAACGCCCGGCCCATCGCCCATTTCTTGCTACAATTTGAAATATTGTGCCTTGCTACAACCTGAAGGAGCGTGTCGGGTTCCGTTAAGGTTTCAAATCGGCGTAGAAAGGATAGTGCAACAGTTCGCTCGCAGGGCGATCGCCGGGGCCGCGAAGCTGCGCCAGAATGTCTATCTGTTCCGGGCCTTTAGGCGTGATATCCAGCACAAGCCGCCACATCTGCTTCTGGCCGATCACGGGATAGAGCGCCTTCTTGATGAGCGTTCCGCCCTTCACATCGGTCCAGGCGACGATGCCGTCCTTTGCGTCCAAACCGGCGAAATCCGCGACAAGGCGAACGTCCTTGCTCTCCGGCTGCGTGGGCGGAACCTCGATCTTGCCCTTCCTGACTGCGACCACGCGTGAGGGCGCCTCGACATCGTTCGATGTCCAGTCCAGCCGATAGGTCGCATCGATTCGCTTGCCCGGCCGCACCGGCGCATCGGGCACCCAGTAGCAGGCGACATTGTCGTCATATTCGCTGCGGGTCGGGAACTCGTAGAGCCGCACCGTGCCCGCGCCCAATGCCTTGCCCGGCGTTGCCCAGAGCGAGGGGCGGCGTTCGTAGAACACGCCGTCATCCTGATAATGATCGAAATTCCGGTCGCGCTGGATAAGCCCGAAGCCGGCGGGATCGCGCTCGGCAAAGACGCTGACGCGCGGGACATGGGGGTTGGCGAGCGGGCGGAAATGCGCGGTGCCGTCGCTGGAATGGATCGCCATGCCATCGGAATCATGCACTTCGGGCCGCCAGTCCGTGGCGATGCTGCGATGCGCCTCGTCATACCAGAACATGCTGGTCATCGGCATCAGTCCCAGTTCGGCGATTGGCCGGCGCGGGAACAGGGCGGCGTCCACGTCCTGATGCACGCCCGCCTTGTCGAAGCTGCAGCGGAAGCGATAGGCGCCGGCGATGCTCTGCCCGTCGAGCAGGGCATAGATCGTGACCGAGCTGTCGCCGGTGCGCTCCAGCCAGAAGCTGGTGAAACGGGGGAATTCCTCCGGCTGCTTCGACGTGTTGATGGCGATGGCGCGGGCCGACATGCCATATTGCTTCTGGGCGCCGGACGCGCGGAAATAGCTCGCGCCCATGAAGACCAGCCAGTCGCCGTCGCGCGCCGCGTTCATCAGGCGAAAGCCGGAAAAGCCGGCGTCAGGCCCCATCTGGGCCAGCGGATGGTCCGCCGGCATGTCGAACATGGTCGGATCGTAGACGATTGGCTTGGCCTGCCCGCCTTCGACCACATGGATCGTCACTGGCTGCGCGGCGAACTGGTGGACGGGGAAGAAGCGGACGCCGGTATCGCCGGGCAGGTCGCCCCACAGCATCCGCTCGTCCTTGAACACAGCCTTGTGCAGCGCGTCGTAATTGACCTTGGCCGCACCCGCTTTCGGCGCGACATCCTGATAGGGTGAGCGCGAGAGGCGTTCGGCCTGGGCGACAAGGCTGGCCCAGTTGAACGCGCCGCCACGCGCCTTGTCCCGCGTCTGCGCGCGCAATACCTGGGGAAAAAGCGCAGCAGCGCCCGATGCGGCGATCAGATCGCGGCGGGAAAAGGATGACATGGCGTCATTCATGGGAATGTTTCGACATAATGCCAAGTGTGCATCGCGCCGAAATGCGATGAAACCCTCGCCCGGGGGGACGAGGGTTTCGATTTTGGCCGTTCATCGAAAGGAAGGACCCCCGGCACGGTGGGGACTGTTGATATGCCGGGGGCCTTGTGACGGGCTGTCGGTGGACCAATACCTCAGCCGGCCAATTCGTTGTCGCTCAATCGCTTAGCGGATCAGGCTCAGCACATTCTGCTGGCTCTGGTTCGCCTGGGCGAGCATCGCCGTCGAAGCCTGCGAGAGGATCTGCGACTTGGCGAGCGCGGTCGTTTCGGTCGAGAAATCGGCGTCCTCGATGCGCGAGCGGGCTTCGGTCATGTTCGTGATCGTCGAGTTCAGGTTGGAAACCGTGGCTTCCAGGCGGCTCTGCGTACCACCCAGGGTCGCACGGGCCGATGAGATCGTGTTGATCGCGCTGTCCAGTATGGTCAGCGCGGCGGAGGCGCCGGCGCCGGTCGCATCGGCAAAGGTCGCCATCGTGCTGAGGCCGAGATCGGCAAGCGCCATGCCCTTGACGTTGACGGTCACGGTGTCGGTCGCGGTGTTGCCGGTCTGGATCGTGAAGTCGGTGCCGGCGGTGCCGCCGCCGAGCAGCGCGGTGCCGTTGAACTTGGTGGAGCTGACGATGCTGGTGATCTGCGAGGTCAGCTGCGTGACTTCCGCCTGGATGCCGGTGCGGTCGGCGGTGGTCAGCGTGCCGTTGGCGCCCTGAACGGCCAGTTCGCGGATACGCTGCACGATGTTGCCCACTTCGCCCATCGCGCCTTCGGCGGTCTGTGCCAGCGAAATGCCGTCATTGGCATTGCGCGAGGCGGCGGTCAGGCCGCGGATCTCGGCGGTCATCTTCGAAGAGATGGCGAGGCCGGCGGCGTCGTCCTTGGCGCTGTTGATGCGCTTGCCGGTCGACAGACGCTCCAGTGCGGTCTGCAGGCTGGCGTCGGCTTTGCCGCTGGCATTGCTGGCGCGCAGAGCAGCGACGTTGGTGTTGATGACAGTCATGGTAATTCCCTTCCGTGTTTCCCGATCAGGTCGCTGCCAACTGCGGTGCTTGCGGCCTCGAAAGGGGATAACGGCGCGTCGCCAGGAACCTTTATGGCCACATGAATTTTTTTCCGGTCCTCGCGCGCGTCCGCATAATGCGCGGGATTCTTTTTTAGTTTTTTCAATCGCTTGTGTGGGTTTCTCATGGGTCTCACGTGGCCAGGCCCGCGTCATGAACCCGGCAGCTTTCGGCCGATGCGGAAATTTCTTGCCGGCCCCGCGGCAAGGCTTTCCCGATGTTAACCATATCATAAGCATCCGGGGGCAAAATTGGCTTCATCGAAAGGATGGCAGGAGCGGGGGCTTCGGTCATTACAAGATGGGACCACATATATGTCTGGACTGGACATGAGCCTTGGCGTTTGCGGCCTGATACCGGGCCTGCGGCTGTGGCTCGACAACGCCTATATCGCCTGCGGCAGCGTGGCGGCCGATGCGCCCCGCGATCGCGGCGCCATCCGCATCATGCTGGACAGCGAAATCGCCCATGCGACCCATCGCGACATCCTGATCGACTATCGGCCGGGCGCGCCGCTCTTCCAGCCTGCTGCAAACGGTATGCCCGCCCGCATCGCCTTCGGCATCGACGACGCCTCGCTGGGCATGGCGATGATCGCAGAGCTGGCGCGCGGGGCCGGCATGCCGGCGGTCGGCGACGCCGGCAGCGCGAAGCTGATGACGCTCGCCGCCCGCATCGCCCGCAGCGACGCCACCGTCCTGATCCAGGGCGACACCGGCACCGGCAAGGAAGGCATGGCGCGCTTCCTCCACGCCAACAGCAATCGCAATGATCGCGACTTCATCGCCGTCAACTGCGCGGCGCTGCCCGAAACCATGATGGAAGCGATGCTCTTTGGCCACCGCAAGGGCGCCTTCACCGGCGCAGCGGCGGCGTCCGATGGCCTGTTCCTGGCGGCGGACGGCGGCACGCTGTTCCTCGACGAGATCGCGGAACTGCCGCTGGCGCTGCAGGCCAAGCTGCTGCGCGCGCTGCAGGAGGGCGAGATCCTGCCCGTGGGCGCGACCCATCCCGTCCCCGTCAACGTCCGCGTGATCGCCGCCTGCAACCGCGACCTCGTCGCCGAATGCGATGCCGGGCGGTTCCGCAGCGATCTCTACTGGCGCCTCAACGTGATGCCGCTGGAATTGCGGCCGCTGGCCGATCGCCGGCAGGACATCCCGGCGATCACCGCCGCGCTGCTGCTGCGCCAGTTCCGCCATGCCGGCGCGCAGGAGATCTTCCCCTGGCCCACGGCCGAGGCGATGGACTGCCTGATCGACCATAGCTGGCCTGGCAATGCCCGCGAGCTGGGCAACATGCTCCAGCGCGCCGTGGTGCTGCGCGAGGGCGACCGGATCACGCCGGCCGATCTTGCGATCGCGCCCGCAGCGTCCGCGCCCGTCGCGCCGCCGGCGCAGGTGCCCGCCATGACCGTGCCGTCGCGCGTCACGCTGCCGACCCGGCTCAAGGACGTCGCCCGCATGTCGAAGATCGACGCGATCCGCCACGCCCTGCGCGAGACCGACGGCCACCGCGCCCTCGCCGCCCGCAAGCTGGGCATTTCCGAACGCACCTTGCGCTACCGGCTCGCCGAGATGCGCGATCTGGCGGCGGCATAGGGGAGCGCTGAACCATGGCCGGGATCTCGACCGACAATGTGATGGCGATCCGCAACGCCATCCTCCAGAAGAACGCCGCCCTGCGCGACGTCGCATCGACGGGTGCGACCGGCGGCGCTGCCGACATCGGCGGCACCATCGGCGCGGGCAAGCCTGCCGACTTCACCAACACCATGCGCGACGCGCTCGCGCAGGTGAACGACCTGCAGAACAAGGCAGGCGACGCCGCAACGGCCTTCGAAACGGGCGAGACGACCGACATTGCCGCCGTGATGCTCGCCAAGCAGCAGGCGTCGATCGGGTTCGAGGCGACCCTGCAGGTCCGCAACAAACTGCTGTCCGCATACAAGGACATCATGAGCATGCCGGTATAATATGAGCGACGCGAACCTCTCCATCAGTGGCGGCCCAGCCGCATCCGCGCCGGCGCTGCCGGCTCTCGCTTCGGCCGGGGGTGGCGTCGAGGCCTTCCGCAGCCGGATCACCGGGTTCCTCAAGCAGCCGGCGATCGCCCGCAGCCTGCCGATGCTCGGCATGCTGGGCGTCGTCGCGCTTGCAGGCCTCGCCTGGCTCGCCCTGCGCGAACCGCCGCAGCGCGACCTGTTCCGGGGCTTGCCGGAGGCCGATCAGGCCGCGGTCGCCGACGTGCTCGACAAAAAGGGCATCACCCACGATTTCAGCTCGTCCGGCGCGATCACCGTCAACGAGGATGATTATTTCAAGGCGAAGATGCTGCTCGCCTCCGAAGGCCTGCCCAAGAGCGCGCCCGATGGCGCCAGCATGATCGATTCCATGCCGATGGGCGCCAGCCGCGCGGTGGAAGGCGAAAAACTGCGCTCGGCGCGCGAGATGGACCTTGCCCGCACGATCGAGGCGATCGACTCGGTCGAAAGCGCCCGCGTGCATCTGGCCGTGGAGGCGCCCAGCGTGTTCCTGCGCGATCGGGTGAAGCCGACCGCATCCGTGATGCTGCGCCTGTCCAGCGGCCGCAGCCTGTCGCAGGATCAGGTGCAGGCGATCGTCCACCTCGTCGCCTCGTCGATCTCGGAGTTGACGCCGGACGCCGTCTCGGTCGTCGACCAGAATGGCCGCCTGCTCTCCAATGACGACAGCGACAGCAGCAATGATCGCCAGTTCGCGGCGCAGACACGCATGGAGGAACGCTATCGCCAGGCGGTGATCGCGCTGCTCACGCCGATCCTTGGCGCCGACAAATTCTCCGCAGAGGTCCATACCGAACTCAATTTCTCCGAACGGCAGGCGACGCGGGAAACCTATCCGCAGGACGAGGCACGCCTGCGCTCCGAACAGGGCAGCTGGGAAGCGGGCAAGGGTGCAGGCGGCGAGGCCGGCGGCATTCCGGGCGCGATCTCCAACACCGCGCCGCCGCCTGCCGTCGCCGCGACGACGCCGCCCGCCGCCTTGCAGAACGCCAATGGCACGCAGGCCACCGGCCCGGCGACGCCGCCCGACGCACCGTTGAAGACCGCCGAGACCTTCAACCGCAATTTCGAACTGGGCCGTGAAGTCTCCGTCACCCGCGATGCGGTCGGTACAGTCAAGCGCCTGTCGGTCGCGGTCGCGCTTGACAATGGCGCCGACGGCAAGCCCCGCTCCGCGCAGGAAATCGCCGCTCTGGAAGCACTGGTGAAGGGCGCGGTCGGCTTCGACCAGACCCGCGGCGATACGGTCGCGCTCTCCTCGCGCGGCTTCGCCAAGGCGACCGAGGTGGTCGCACCCTGGTACGAGGCGGACTGGGTGGCGATGCTGGCGCGCAATGTCTCCGCTTTGCTGGTCGCGCTGGTGGTGATCTTCGGGCTTGGCCGTCCGCTGCTCAAGCGCCGCGCCGCCGCCCGCGAGGAAGCCGCCGCAGAGCGGGCCGCGCAGGGGCAGCAGATCGGCCGCGAGATTTCTGCCGAGATGAGCCGCGCCGCGCCGCATGACCCGGCCCGCCCGGTCACGCTCGACATGATTTCCTCCACGCCGGACTATGCCCAGCGTGCCGACCTGATCCGCAACTTCGTGAAGCAGGATCCCGATCGCGCCGCGCTCGTCGTCCGCGACCTCCTGAAGGAAGGGAAGAAGGAAAATGCCTGAGGCCGCGATGGATGCCGGCGCGCTGACGGCTGATCCGGCGCTCAAGGGCAGCGCCGCCGCCGCCGTGCTGCTGATGCTGTTCGACGAGGACGAGGCGGCGCAGATCCTGGCGCGGCTGGAGCCCGAGGAGGTGCGCCAGCTCGGCTATGCGATGTACGACGTCGCCGATGTCGAGGTGGACGAGGTCAACCAGGCGCTCGACCATTTCGTGAGCAAGGCGAAGAAGCGCACCACCATCGGCTATGGCGCGACCCAGCATATTCGCGGCGCGATGACCAAGGCGCTCGGCACGGACCGGGCAGCGAACATCCTCTCGCAGATCACGCCGCCGACCCGCTCGACCCGGCTGGAAATGCTCAAATGGATGGAGCCCAAGGACGTCGCGGCGATCATCGACGCGGAGCATCCGCAGGTGATGGCCGTCGTGCTCGCGCATCTGGAACCGCCGGTCGCAGCGGAGGTGCTGCAACTGCTGCCCGCAGAGTTTCAGGAAGACATCATCTACCGCGTCGCGACGCTCGGGCCGGTGGGCAGCGAGGCGCTGGACGCGCTGGAAGACCTGCTCCTGCGCGGCGCCCCGGTCGCCAGCCAGGGCGCAGTGAGCCAGCGCGGCGGCACCACCGAGGCGGCGGCGATCATGAACAATGTCCGCAAGGACAATGAACAGCGCATCATCAAGGCGCTGGCCAAGCGCGACAAGGCCGTCGCCCAGTCGATCGAGGAGGAGATGTTCGTCTTCGACAATCTCGTCGACCTGGACGACAAGAATCTGGGCACGCTGATGCGCACGGTCGACAACGACATGCTCGTCTTCGCGCTGAAGGGTGCGAACGAGATGCTGAAGGGCAAGATCTTCGCCTGCATGTCGGCCCGCGCTGCGCAGTCGATCGCCGACGAGATGGAGGAGCGCGGCCCGGTTCGCCTTGCCGAGGTGATCGAGGCGCAGAAGGTGATCGTCGCCACCGCCCGCCGCATGGCCGACGCCGGCACCATCATGCTCGGCGGAAAGGGGAACGACTTTGTCTAAGGTGCTTGCCCCCGCCGATGCGCATAATGTCACGCCCATCGCGCTGGGCGGCTTCCGCGCTGCCGCGAGCCAGCGCAGCAGCTTCCGCGTCCTCTATGCCGACGGGCAGGAAGTGCAGGCGCAGCGCCATGTCGCGATCGAACCGGAAGAGGATTTCGATCCGCTGGAACAGGCGCGCGTCGAGGCGTTCACCATGGGCTTTGAAGAGGGTTGCCGCGTCACCATCCAGTCCCATGGCGAGGATCATGATGCGCGCGAGCGGCTGATCGCATCGCTGGAACAGCTTTCGCCCGCCGATCCCGGCACGCTCTCCACCATGTTGTCGGCAGCGGTCATCCGCCTTGTCGGCCAGATCGTGGGCGAGGTCGCGATCGACGAGGAGCTGCTGCGCGCCCGCTGCGAGGCGGTCGCCGCCTGCATCGACGAGATCGATGGCAAGAACGCGCTGCATCTCCACCCCGATGACATTCCGCTGCTGGACGGCGCGGCGCTGGCCGTGCCGGTCGTCGCAGACGCGCAGCTAAGGCGCGGCAGCGTGCGGCTGGATACCGCCGATGGCTGGATCGAGGATGGCCCGGACGTGCGCCTGTCGCGCCTCCATGCCCTGCTCGACGACATGGAAGGGCGCGCCTGAACCATGATGAACGCCGCACTCGCGCAGGCGCAGACGCTGCTCGACCATCTGCAGGTGCCCAGCAAGGCGCCGCGCCATGTCGGCCGGCTGGTCGCGCATGACGGCGGCATGCTCGAGGTGACGGGCTTTACCCGCCCCATCGGCGCGGGCGCGCGGGTGACGGCCACGGACGGCACCGTCGCGCGGGCCGAGGTGGTGGGCTTTCGCAACAACCGCACCCTGCTGGTGCCGCTCGATGCCGGCGCGCCGCTGGAACGCGGGGCGCGGGTGGAGCCGGACAGCGCGGCCAACATGGTGCAGGTGGGCGAGGGGCTGATCGGCCGGGTCATTGACGCGATGGGCCAGCCGCTGGACCGCAAGGGGCCGGTGATCGCCGGTGGCACTTGGCCGCTGAACGGCGTGCAGGGCAATGTGCTGGATCGCGGCCGCGTGACCCAGCCCTTCGACCTGGGCGTGCGCGCCGTCAATGCGCTGCTCACCGCCGGTCGCGGCCAGCGCATCGCCATCATTGCGGGCTCGGGTGTCGGCAAGTCCGTGCTGATGGGCCAGATGATCGCGGGCGCCGAGGCCGATATAGTCGTCGCGGGCCTGATCGGCGAGCGCGGGCGCGAGGTCAGCGACTTCCTTGAGACCAAGCTGTCGGGCGGGCTGATGCAGAAGAGCGTCGTCGTCGCCGTGCCGGCCGATCATCCGCCGGTGATGCGCCTGCGTGCTGCCGCGCGCGCCACTGCGATCGCCGAATATTTCCGTGCGCGCGGCAAGAATGTGCTGCTGCTGATCGACAGCCTGACGCGCTGCGCCCATGCCCAGCGCGAGATCGGGCTGGCGCTGGGTGAGCCGCCGGCGATGAAGGGCTATCCGCCCTCGGCCCTTGCGCTGATCCCGCGCCTGGTGGAACGCGCGGGCGTGGACAGCCGCTCGGGTGGATCGATCACCGCGCTCTACACCGTGCTCGCCGATGGCGACGATACCGACGATCCGATCGTGGACGCCGCCCGCGCCATCGTGGACGGGCATTTCGTGCTCTCCCGCCATCTTTCCGAACAGGCGATCTTCCCGGCCATCGACATCGGCAAGTCGCTCTCGCGCGTGATGGCCGATGTGGTGGACGACGAGCATCTCGCCGCCGCCGCCGCCTATCGCAGCCTGTGGGCCGCTTATGAGGAAAATCGCGATCTCATCCTGATGGGGGCCTATCGCCCCGGCAATGATCCGGTGATCGACGAGGCGGTGTCGCGGCGGCAGGAACTGCTCGACTTCCTGCGGCAGGACCAGAAGAGCCGCGTCGACATCGACACCAGCGCCGCCGCGCTCGTGAGTGAGTTCGGCCGGGAGTTCGGCCGGTGAAGGGCCTGCTCGACCGCCGCCACCGGGTGCTGCGCGTGCGCCATGTCCAGCATGCGCTGGCCGCCGCCGAAACCGCGCGGGCGCAGGACGAGGCGGACGGCATCGCCCGCAATGCGCAGCGTGTGCAATCCGTGCGGCGAAGCCTGTTCGAGGAGGACGGCCTGTCCACCGGGGGCAGCTTCGCGGCCTATCGCGAACTGGCGGTGCGCCTCGAACAGGCGGGGCGGCAACTGGATGGCGCGCTCTATGACGCGCGCCGCAAGGTCGAAGAGAAACAGGGGCACCGGATCGAGGCCAATCGCGAGCGCGAGATCGCCGAGCGCCTGCGAGACCGTACGAGGGCGGCGCTCGACGCGCATGTGGAGGCGAAGCTCGCCGCCCTGCCGCGCTACCGCAAGATGCAGATGAGGGAAGGGGACTCATGACCGTGACCATGCTCGACAGCCTGCCATTACAGCCCACGACGTCGCGACACGCCGCTGCCGGGGCGACAGCGCGCAAGGGCGCCCCCGATTTCCGCGCGATGGTGGAGGGCGCCGTGCAGGAGGGCGGAGCAGCCGCCCTGAAAGATGAAGCCCAGGCTGGCGACCGGGAGGAAGCGCAGGACGTGTCGGTGGATGCGGACCCGGTGGTGGCCATGGACAGTGCCGGCATCGCGCCTGCCATGCCCGCCCCCCCGCTGATGCCAGTTCCCATGACAGCTGCGCCGCAGGCGGTGGCTGAGCCCGCGTCTGGCGCCGCTTCTGGATCCGCTTCCGGACATGTGGCGCAGGTGGCGCAGACCGCGCCCGTCCAATCCGCCGGATCGCGGCACATGCAAAGAGCGGCGACGCCGACAGCCGCTCCCTTCATTCCAGCCGTGGCCGACACTGCTCCGGCAGCGCCTGTCTCCGCGATTTCCGTCTCTGCGGCCCCAGTCTCCACAGCTCCTTTTCCGACGCGCTCCGTCCTGGCGGTTCTCGTCCCGGTCGATGCCGGGGCCGCCGCCATGACCGCGACCGTGGCCTATGGCGCTAATCCCACGCCATTGCCGGTGGATATCGTCGGCGCAAATGTGGCTCAGCCTCTTGGTCTTGGACGGACCGCCCCAGCCGCCATCCCATCTGCGGTCACATCCGATGGCCAGAAGGCGCCGTCCGATGGTTCCGCCATGGCCGAAGCGACCTCACTGATCGACCTTGCCGCGCAGGCCGAAAAGGCCGGTACAGGGGCTAAGGCGCCCGCCATGATAGCCGAAGTCTCGCTGGTCGGCCCTGAGGCGACCGCGCAGGCCGAAATGACCAGCCCGCGCATCAAGGCGCCGGCCGCCATGGCTGAGGCGCCCACACAGGTCCGCCCTGCCGGACAGGCCGAAGAGGCCGGCACGCGGGCCGAGGTGCCAGCGCTCATGGCTGAAGCGACCTCGCTGCTTGGCCTTGTCGCGCAGGCGGACACGACAAGCACGCAGGCCAAGGCATCTGGCGTCATCGCCAACGCGGCCAATATCGGCAAAGTCGGCAAGATGCCGGTAGACGGCAAGGACGTCGTGATGCCGGCACCCAAAGCACATGACGGGGACAAGGCGCCGACAGCGGATGCCCCATCCCCTGTCGATCCGGCATCGCTGCTCGCGACGCCCGTCATGACGTCGGTCGCGTCGGTCGATCCAGGCGCTGCCGTCACCGTATCGGCAGCACCATCGGTCACGTCGGCGGCGCCCGATATTGGCGCCAGCCTTGGCCAGAGCGTCGTCGACCTCGCCGTGGGCAACCAATGGCTGGACGGCGTGGCGCGCGACATCGCCAATGTCGTCGCGGCCGACGGGCAGGGGAGTTTCCGCATTTCCCCCAACCATCTGGGCACGATGCAGGTTGATATCCGCAATGGCGCGCTGGGCGTGGAGGCCGACCTGACGGTGAAGACCGAAGCCGCGCGTGCGGCGCTCGCCGCTGACAACGACCTGTCGCGTGGCGACGGGCAGCAGGCGGTCCGCATTGCCGACATCCGCTTGGCAGACAGTCGCGTGGATCGCATGAACCATGTCGCCGATACCGCCCGTTCCGACACCAGCGGCCAGAACCCGTCCGGGCAGGGCGGCTGGAGCCAGGGCCACGGCCAGTCGGCGCTGGCGCAGAATATAGGCCAGGGCGGCACGGGTTCGGGCGCTGGCATGGGATCGGGCACGGGCGGCGGCGCGCAAAATACCCCTAAAGTGTCGCGCGATCCGGCCGTTCTTGGATCAGGCGACTCGCAGGACCGGCGGGACGACCGCAGCGGGCCGGACAGCCGGGGTGCCCGCTACGCGTGATCGCGCGCGTGATGGATGACCACGGCTGATGGGGATATGCGAAAAATGAGCGATGCAGCGGCGGCACCGAAAAAAAAGAAGGGCGGGTCGATGAAGCTCGTCATGATGCTCGTCGTCGCGCTCGGGCTGGGCGGCGCGGGCACCGTTGGGGGGCTCTATGCCGCCGGCGTCTTCAGCAAGACGGCGACGGGACCGAAGGAAGATTTCAACCGTCCGCAACTTGTCCTGAAGGGCGAGGACGCGGAGGAAATCGGCAAGGAGTTCCTGGCCAAGGCGCAGGCCGCCGAGCATGAGGCGGGGACCGGCCATGAAGCCGCAGCAGGGCATGAAGGCGGCAAAAAGCACGGGATTGACCTGCCCGCGCCGGCAAATCCGGCCCAATATCAGGCCAGCTATTTCCAGATCCAGATGCCGTTCACGTCCAACATGGCGGACAGCGATGCCTTCGCGCAGATCTCCGTCGCGGTCTCGACCTATTATGACGGCCGCGTGATAGAGGCGATGAAGACGCATGAAATGGCCATCCGTTCGGCGGTTCTGATGATGCTCGCCGAACAGAACCAGTTGGCCCTCGCGACGCCCCAGGGGAAGGAGGCATTGCAGTCGGAACTGAGGAAAACGATCAACGACGTGCTGAAGCAGAAGACCGGCTATGGCGGCGTCGATAACGTTTATTTTACCAATTTCGTTATTCAATAGGGCTGCCGGCGCCGATTTCGTTCTACGCGCGCGGGTGGGAACGGATGAGGTATGGAAGAAGTCCAACCAATAATCTTGGGCCGGGGAGAAACCCAGTCGCCCATGATGCTTTCGGGCGTGGACCGGCTGGGCGAGAAGCTCGGCCGGCGTCTGCGCGCTCTGCTGGAGCCGATGGTCGGCGGCAAGCCGAAGGTCGTCGCCCGGCCGGTCGAGCTGATCGACTTCGGAACATGGTCCGGCCAGGTGCCGCCATTCTCCAGCATCGGCGTCTATCGGCTGCTGCCGCTCAAGGGCAATGTGCTGCTGCGCATGGATGCAGGGCTCGTCTCCACCGCCGTTGATTGCTTCTATGGCGGCACCGGCCGTCGCATGGCCCATGCACGGGCCGAGTTTACTTCCATCGAGGATCGGCTGATCGTCAGCCTGTCCGATGCGCTGATGAAGCGCCTCGTCGAATGCTGGGCGGACACGCTGCCGCTGGACGCCGCGCTGATCGCACGTGAGACCGGCGTCGGCTTTGCCGCATCGCAGCCCGCCAGCGACCAGATGGTCGTGCAGCGCTTCACCATCAGCCTGGTGGGCGACGACGAATGGCCGATCGACATCCTCTATCCGCTGGCCGGCCTGCGCGCCATCGAACCGCTGCTGGGCACCAAGGTCCATGACGAGGCGGATCGCGACGATCCCGTGTGGCGTGCCCGCATCGCCCGGCAGATGGGCAATATCCGCCTGCCCGCGCGCACCGTGCTCGCCCGGCCCAGCCTGCCGCTGGCCGACCTCATGAAACTCAAGGCGGGGGATATCATTCCGGTCAACCTCAACCGCATCCTGCCGCTGATCGTGGGCGACCGCATCGTCGCCCATGGTTCCATCGGCGAGCAGGACGGGCGCGCCGCCTTCCTCATCGAAACACTTGCACAGGGAAACAACCAATGAGCGACATGATGGAAGCGCCCCGGCTGGGCGCAGCAGAGCTGGACGGCGGCATTGACCGCATGGCCGCCAGCCGCCAGTTCCGCCTGCTCGCGGACATCCCCGTGCGGATGTCGGTGGAGGTCGGATCGACTTCGCTCAAGCTCGCCGAGGTCATGGACCTGGCCGAGGGCAGCGTCGTGGAACTCGACCGCCAGGCCGACGATCTGCTTGATATCATGGTAAATGGCGCGCTGATTGCCAAGGGAGAGGTCGTTCAGGTAAACGGCCGCTACGGCATTCGCGTGGTGGAAGTTGCAACAACGGAAACGCGGATGGCCGGGGTCGAAAGGCGCGGCTGATGCTCTGGTATTTCCTCAAACTTCTCATCCTGCTGCCGCTCGTCGGCGGGCTCGCCTTCGCGGCGCTCTGGCTGTGGCGCAAATATCAGCCCGGCATGATGGGCGTGGGGCAGGGCGACCGTGCGCTCAAGATCGTCGAGGCGCTGCCGATGGGCACCTTCGGCAAGCTCGCGGTGGTGGAGTTCGAGGGGCAGCGGCTGCTGATCTCCGTCACCCGCAACCGGATCGAGAAGATCGCCGAAGGGCGCCTTGGCGGCGCCTCGGCCGGGAGCAGTTCGAACGCCACCAATGGCCTGCCGGGCGGGTTCCCGCGTGCGCGCTAGGACGATCCTGCTGGCGGGGAGCATTGCCGTCGCGGGCATCCTGATCGCCAGCCCCGCGCTCGCGCAGGCGGTGGCCCCGGGTGCGGCCCAGGCCGCCCCCGCAGCGCCCGTAGATAATGGAGGCGCGCTGACCCGCGCCATGGGCACGCTCTCCAGCGATGGCCGCCCGCTCTCGCTGAGCCTCCAGATCCTCGTCCTCATGAGCCTGCTGACGGTGCTGCCGTCGCTGGTGCTGATGATGACCAGCTTCACCCGCATCATCATCGTGCTGTCGCTGCTGCGGCAGGCGCTGGGGCTGCAGCAGACGCCGCCCAATCAGGTGCTCGTCGGCCTCGCCCTGTTTCTCTCGCTCTTCGTGATGCGGCCGTCGATCGAACAGATAAACGCGCAGGCCTTCACCCCCTATGGCGCCGGGCAAATCTCCATCGAGGAAGCGGTGGGCCGCTCGGCGAAGGTGCTGCACGGCTTCATGGCGAAGCAGACGCGGCAGGCGGACCTGACGCTGTTCTCCAACCTCGCCAAGGCCAAGCCCTTCGCCAGCGTGGCGGACGTGCCGTTCAGCATCATGCTGCCCGCCTTCGTCACCAGCGAACTGAAGACCGCCTTCCAGATCGGCTTCATGATCTTCCTGCCCTTCCTCATCATCGACCTCGTCATCGCGTCCACGCTGATGGCGCTCGGCATGATGATGCTCTCGCCCACGATCATCTCCATGCCGTTCAAGCTGCTGCTGTTCGTGCTGGTGGACGGCTGGGCGCTGACCATGGGGTCGCTCGCCAGTTCCTTCGCGACCTGAGCGGAAAGGGGCATGGAAAACGCCGATTTCTTCATGGGGCTCGCCAACCAGGCGCTGTGGATCACGGCGCTGGCCGCTGCGCCCATCCTCATCCCCGCGCTGATCGCGGGCTTGCTGCTGGGCATGATCCAGGCCGCGACCTCGATCAACGAGCAGACGCTGAGCTTCGTGCCCAAGCTGATCGTCGTCGGCATCACCCTTGTCATCTTCGGCGGGTCGATCATGGTGCTGATCGCGGATTTCACCCGCGAGATCTTCGATCGCATCCCGGACATCATGCAGTGAGCGCAGGCGGCGGGCTGATCGCACCCGGTTTCGTCGGGGTCGAAAGCCAGCTCTGGGTCTGGCTGGTCGCGATGATCCGGCCGGGCGCCGCCTTCATTGCCGCGCCCGTCTTCGGCGCGCCCGCCGTGCCGCTGCAACTGCGCCTCATCCTGTCGCTAGGACTCGGGCTCGCCGCGCTCAACAGCGTCAACATCGCGCTGCCGCATGACGGCATCGCCAGCGTCGAGGGCGTGCTGATGGTCGCGGGCGAGGTTCTGGCGGGCCTTGCGATGGGTTTTTCGGTCCAGATCGGATATTCGGCCGCCTTCGTCGCGGGCGAGACCATCGGCAATGCCATGGGCCTTGGCTTCGCCGCGATGGTCGATCCGCAATCGGGCCAGCCGACGCAGGTGGTGGGGCAGTTCCTCTCCATCCTCGGCACCTTCCTGCTGCTTGGCATGGACGGGCACCTGATGCTGGCGAGCTATGTGGTGGACAGCTACCGCGCGCTGCCGCCCGGCGGTGGACTGCTGTCGGCGGACGCGGCGTGGGGCATCGTCACCTTTGGCGGTACCTTGCTGGGCGCGGGGCTCACCATCGCGCTGCCGGTCGGGTTCGCGCTGATCCTCATCCAGATCGTCATGGCCATGCTCGCCCGCTCGGCGCCCTCGCTCAATCTCTTCTCCGTCGGCATGCCGGTGGCGCTGTTCGCCGGCATCCTGCTGCTTGCCATCGGCGCGCCGGTGATGGGGCAGGCGCTGGTCGATGCGATCCGCGCCGGGCTGGAACACGCCCAGTTGGTGTCGCAGGGGCATTAGGGGATGGCGAACAACCCGGCCGGCGGCGGCGAGAAGACCGAGAAACCGACAGCCAAGCGGCTTTCCGATGCCGCGAAAAATGGCGACATCCTGCAGTCGAAGGAACTGGCGACGGCGCTGGTGGTGATGGCGGGCATCGGCTGGATCGCGATCACCGGGCCGACGCTGTTTAGCGCGCTCTCACAGATGCTGGTGCGCGGCCTGCGCTTCGATCGCGGCGACATCGCCAATTTCTCGCCCGTTGCGCGCGGCATGAGCCTGATGGAAGGGCTGGCGCTGCCGGTCGGCGGCATCCTGCTCGCGACCGTCATCGCCGCCATCGCCGCGCCGGCCATGCTCGGCTCGCTGGGCTTTCGCACCGGCGCCTTCGCGCCAAAGGCTTCGAAGCTCAACCCTGCGAACGGCCTCAAGCGGATCTTCGGCTTCCAGGGCCTCATCGAACTGTTCAAGTCGCTCGTGAAGGTGGTGGCGATGGGCGCCATCGGCTTCTGGCTGCTGTGGGACCGGCTGACCCAGATCAGCACCATCGGCCGCGGCGGCGTGCAGTCCTCGATCGAGGATCTGGGCAGCATCTTCATCCTCGCCTGCCTGACCATGGCCGGCACGCTGTTCCTGATCGCCGCGATCGACATTCCCGCCCAGATCTTCCAGCGCGGCAAGCGCCTCAACATGACCAAGCAGGAAATCAGGGACGAGCATAAGGAAAGCGAGGGATCGCCCGAGGCCAAAGGGCATATCCGCCGCCGCCAGCATGAGATGCTGAACAATTCCACGCGCAAGGCCGTGGCCGAGGCGAGCGTCATCCTGACCAACCCGACGCATTTCGCCGTAGCGCTGCGTTATCGGCCGGGGCTGGACGCCGCGCCTGTCGTGGTTGCGCGCGGGCGCGACGTCATCGCGCAGGCCATTCGCGAACTGGCGGACAGCAATCAGGTGCCGGTGCTGCAATATCCGGAGCTTGCCCGCGCGGTCTATTTCACGTCGCGCACCGGGCAGATCGTCGATGAGAAGCTCTACATGGCGGTGGCGACGGTGCTCGCCTTCGTCTTCCGCGTGGAAAACCGGATGGCGAGCGAGATGGACCGTCCGTTCATCACCGTGCCCGACGACATGCGCTACGATGCCGAGGGCAATCGCATAACGCACTGAAATGCCATCACAGATATCATGAATTAAAGATTAGGCGGGTTCGTCCGTATTCTCTTCATGGGGACGCGTTAGGATGACGTGTCATGAACGACTTTGTGCAGAACAGCGAGATTTCGCCAGTCGACCGGGCAGCGGCACCCCGGCCGGTCACGGCTGTCTCCACGGTGCAGCCGGTCGGGCATGTGGAGAAGGAGCCTTCAGCGCAGCAGGACGGGGCAAAGACCACCGCCGCTGACGCCCAATTCAGCGCGGTATCGGAAGACCAGCTGGCCAGCGCGGCGGAATATGCACGGGTCCATGCCCGCATCGCCGAGATCCTGGCGGACATGCGATCGAGCAGCAGCGATCAGGTGGCGAGCGCGGACGCAGCGGAAAGCGCCGTGTTCGCGCTGATGCCGCCGCCGGTCATCATCGTGCCGCTGCCGCCCGCCGACAAGAATATGGTGGAGCGCGCCGCGCGCCTCGCCAAGGAGATGGCGGCGCAGGCGGCCTACAGCCACGCCGCGCAGGCGCATGTGAAGCCGGGCACCGTCGATCAGATTCTTGCCACGGTCGCCTGACGGCGCCGATCCTTAACAGCACGTCGCGTCAGGACGCGACCACCCCAGCGCCGTTCGTCCTGAGCCTGTCGAAGGACCGTTATTCCCCTTGAAGGCAAGGGCAGGCCGGACCAAGCGGGCGCCGCGCCCAGCCCGTCTGAACGATCTCGACCGATCAATCGCACGCTGCTTTCATGGAGCGCTAAAGAACTTCCCCGCCTTGCCGTTCTGATCCCTGAAGGGAAGACACGGCATGACTTCGATCAGCAGCGGCATCACCACGGCATTGGGCATCAGCAGCGGCGTTGACTCCGCCGCGCTGGTTTCCCAGCTCGTCGCCGCCACCCGCGATCCCAAGGAAGCGGTGATCACCAGCCGTCAGACCACCAACAACACGCGCATTTCGGCGCTGGCATCCGCCCGCAGCTCGCTCGACACCTTTTCGGAAGCGCTGACCTCGTTGCTGTCGGGCACCGGCTTTTCCGGCACGCCCGCCTCCAACGATCCCACGATCGTCGCCGTCTCCACGCTGCCCGGCGGCACGCCCACCGGCCTGCCCGCGCAGGTGGAGGTGCAGCAGCTTGCCTCCGCGCAGACGCTCAAGTCGACAGCGCTGGCGTCATCGGCGACCGCAGTGGGCCTGGGCACGCTGACCCTTACGGCAGGCGGCACCAGCTACCCCGTCGAGATCACCGCCGCCAACAACACGCTGGACGGGCTCGCCGCCGCCATCAATGGCAAGAATGCCGGCGTCACCGCGACGGTCGTGACCGATGTGAACGGTTCGCGCCTGGTGATGAAGGGCGCGAGCGGCGCGGCCAATGGCTTCACCCTGACGAGGGGCGGCAGCGACACCGCCGATACCGACCTGCAGCGCTTCACCTTCGATGGCACCAGCGGCGGCATGACGCGCACCTCGGTCGCGGCCAACAGCAAGATCGTGGTGGACGGCGTCGACATGGAATTCGCGTCGAACACCGTGGACACCGCCATTCCCTATGTGCGCCTCGACCTCAACAAGGTCGCGATGGGTACGGACGTGACGATCGCCAGCAGCGAGCCGACGACGACGATGCGCGATCTCGTCACCGAATTTGTCAGCGCCTACAACACGCTGCGCACGGCGCTCAACAATGCGACGGCGGCGGGCACGGATGCGGCGTCCGCGGGCGCGCTGGCCGGCGATTCGGGCGTGCGCGAGATGATGCGCCAGCTCTCCAAGATCTCGTCCACGCAGCTGGTCGGCTCTGGCACATACAAGACGCTGGTCGACATCGGCGTGAAGACGAACCGGGACGGCACGCTGGCGGTCGACACCACGCGGCTGGACGCGGCGATCGCCGCCGATCCTGCCGCCGTCACCCAGTTGCTCAACCCCTCCTCGAAGAGCGACACGAACCTGGGCATCGACGGCGTCGTCAAGAAGATCCGCGACACTCTGGAGGCGGACGACGGCCCGCTCGCCAGCTCGAAGGCGAAGTTCGAGAAGCTGCAGACATCGCTCGCCGACCAGCTGGAGAAGCTCGACACCGACATGGAAAATTACGAGGCGCGCCTGTCCACCGTCTATGCGGCGATGGACAAGCAGCTGGCCGCACTCAAGGCGACGCAATCCTACATGGATCAGCAGATCGCCGCTTGGAACAACTCAGGCAATTGATAGGCAAGGGACACAGTCACGATGTTCTACACACAGGGATATGCAGGGGCCGCGACGCGGCGTTATGCCGCGGTCCATGCCGGCGGCCGGATCGAGGGCGCGAGCCCCCACGCGCTGGTGAAGATCCTCTTCGACGAGCTGCTGCTGGCAATGGACGCCGCGGCGCTTGCCGAACGCCATGGCGATCGCGCCAAGACGTCTGAAAAGCAGGCGCGCGCTCTCTCCATCCTGCATGCGCTCGAATCCTCGCTCGATTTCGACAAGGGGGGCGATATCGCCGCCGGCCTTTCGCAAATCTATCGCGAGGCGCGCCGGCTGCTCATCCTCGGCGCGCAGCAGCGCTCGGCGGACGAAGTGGAGCAGGCGCGCGGCATCATCGCGGAAATCGCCGAAGCGTGGAACCAGATCGGCTGAGCGTGAGGTGGCGTGCGGCAGGCCCGTTCAGGCCAGGCGCTCAGGCACCGCTTCGGCATCCTCGACGATGACGTCGGTGGGGGCCATCGCTTCCCAAGGGAAGACGAACCAGCGCTTGTCGCTATTCCGGTCGATCTGCGTCGCCCAATAGTCGGCGACCGCATCGGAACGGATATTGTTCATCAGCACAGCGACGCGGACATTGTCCGGTACGCCGCCCTCGCGGGCGATCACCCGGCGCAGTTCGGTGATCGTCTTGCCGCTGTCGTTGATGTCGTCGACGATCAGCAGCTTCTGCCCCGCCACCGTCTTGGCCGCGAGCTTGTGCAGCAGTTCATCGGCGAAGCTGAACTCCTGGCTGCTATAGTCCACCGACAGCAGCGTAACGCCCGAGGCATGGCTGAGATAGGCGGCCGGCACCAGCCCGCCGCGCCCCACGCCGATCAGATAGTCGGGGCGCCAGTGATCGGCGGCCAGCAGGGCCGCCAGCGCCTTCACATCGGCGACAAAGGCGTCATGGCTGATAGGGGACAGCGCGGGGCTGCTCATCGTGTCGTCTCCACATAGGCGTCAATGGCGGATAGATGCGCGGCGACGATGTCGTCGGGCAGGAAGGAACCCAGGAAGCTGTTGCGCGCGATGGCGGCAAAATCTTCCCGGTCGACCATGCCCGTGGCAGCGACCGCGCGATAATTGTCGTTCACATAGCCGCCGAAATAGGCCGGGTCATCCGAATTGATGGTCACGCGCAAACCGGCCTCCAGCATGGCGGGAATGGGGTGGGCGGCCATGGCGTCCACCACGCAGAGCTTCAGGTTGGAAAGCGGGCAGACGGTCAGCGTCATCTGTTCCCGTGCCAATCGGGCGACCAGCGGCGCGTCTTCCATCGCGCGGTTGCCATGGTCCAGCCGGTCGATATGCAGCAGGTCCAGCGCTTCATGGACATAGGCGGGCGGCCCTTCCTCGCCGGCATGGGCAACGCGCTTCAGGCCCAGTTCGCCGGCCCGCGCGAAGACTTTCGCGAATTTCGAGGGCGGGTGGCCGACTTCGGACGAATCGAGGCCGACGCCCGCAATCCGGTCGAGCCACGGCTCGGCCTGTGCCAGTGTGGCGAGCGCGGCATCCTCGTCCAGATGGCGCAGGAAGCACAGGATCAGCTTCGATGTCACGCCAAGCCGCTGTTCGGCCTCGTTCATGCCGGCCAGCAGCCCCTCCATCACCGTGTCGAACGGAATGCCCCGATCGGTGTGGGTCTGCGGATCGAAGAAAATCTCGGCATGGACGACATTGTCCGCCGCCGCGCGGGTGAAATAGGCGAGGGCGAGATCGCGGAAATCGGCCGCCGTGCGCAGCACGTCCGCGCCGGCATAATAGATGTCGAGGAAATCCTGCAGATTGCTGAAGTCATAGGCTTGCCGCACCTCCTCGACCGATGCGAAAGGGATGGAAACGCCATTGCGAAGGGCGAGCGCGAACATGAGTTCGGGCTCAAGGCTCCCTTCGATGTGCAGGTGAAGTTCCGCCTTGGGCAGGCCGGAAACGAAGGAATCAAGCGATGTCATGCGTCCCATGATAGGCGGCGGTGCAGGACGCGGTCCAGAGCCCGGCGCGTGCAATCGCGCGATCATGGGCAATGGTTGACGCTGAGCGGTGGCGCCCTGTATAGGCGCCTCTCGCAAAGGGCGGCCCGGCGGGGGCCGCCTTTTTGCGTTTCGGACCATGTTGGACCACAAGCGAAGGGAAGGTATCATGTCGATTACGCCGCTCATGCCCGTTTACCCCCGGTGCGATGTGCGTCCGGTCCGAGGCGAGGGCTGTCATCTGATCGGCGAGCGCGGCGAACGCTATCTGGATTTCGCCAGCGGCATCGCGGTCAACCTGCTGGGCCATGGCCATCCGCGGCTGGTGAAGACGATCGCCGATCAGGCCGCGACCTTGATGCATGTGTCGAACCTCTACGGATCGCCGCTGGGCGAGAAGCTCGCGCAGCGCCTTGTCGACAGCACCTTTGCCGATACGGTGTTCTTCACCAATTCGGGCGCCGAGGCGGTGGAATGCGCAATCAAGACCGCGCGTCGCTATCACTATGCCAATGGCAATCCCGGCCGGCACAAGATCATCACCTTCGACAACGCCTTTCACGGGCGGACGCTGGGCACGATCAGCGCGACCAGCCAGCCCAAGATGCGCGACGGCTTCGAACCGCTGCTGCCCGGCTTCGCAGTGGTGCCGTTCAACGACCTGGAAGCCTCGAGCGCGCAGGTCGATGACAGCACGGCCGGCTTCATGCTGGAAACGGTGCAGGGCGAAGGCGGCGTGACGGCGGCGACGCAGGAGTTCCTGACCGGCCTGCGCAAGCTGTGCGACGACCAGGGCCTGCTGCTGATCCTGGACGAGGTGCAGTGCGGCTATGCCCGTACCGGCACCTTCTTCGCCTATGAGCAATATGGTATCACGCCGGATATCATGGCAGTGGCCAAGGGCATCGGTGCGGGCTTCCCGCTCGGCGCCTGCCTCGCCACGGAAGAGGCGGCGAAGGGCATGGTGTTCGGCACCCATGGCTCCACCTATGGCGGCAATCCGCTCGCCATGGCGGTGGGCAATGCCGTGCTGGACGAAGTGCTGGCGCCGGGCTTCCTGGAGAATGTGAAGGCCAAGGGCGCGCGCCTGCGCGCGGCGCTGGAGCAGCTCATCCCCAATCATGACGATCTGTTCGAGGATGTGCGCGGCGTCGGCCTGATGCTGGGCCTCAAACTCAAGGATACGGCGGATGCCCGCGGCTTCGTGGCGCATCTGCGCGACCATCACGGCCTGCTGACGGTCTCCGCCGGGCAGAATGTCGTGCGCATCCTGCCGCCGCTGGTGATCGAGGAAAGCCACATCACCGAATGCGTCGAGAAGCTGTCCGCCGGTGCGCGGAGCTATGAGGCGCCGGTAGCCGCCTGAAACAGCCTCCGTTCGCGCTGGGCGTGCCGAAGCGCCGTTCTTTCTCCTAAAAGGGAGGACGAGACTTCGACAGGCTCAGCCCCGGACGGGTTGAAGGGGTATTATAGTGACCAGACATTTTCTGAATCTGTCCGATGCCGGCGGCGATGCGATCGCCGCCATGATCGCCGACGCCATCGACCGCAAGGCCGCCCGCGCAACCTGGCCCAAGGGGCAGGCGGACGCCGATGCGCCGCTCGCCGGCCATACGCTGGCGATGATCTTCGAGAAAAACTCCACCCGAACCCGCGTCTCGTTCGACATGGCGATCCGCCAGCTGGGCGGCAGCTCGCTAATCCTGGACGGCGCGACCAGCCAGCTTGGCCGCGGCGAGACAGTGGCGGACACCGCCCGCGTCCTCTCCCGCATGTGCGACGCAATCATGATCCGTACCGACGACCATGCGAAGATCGAGGAAATGGCGGCCCATGCCACCGTCCCGGTCATCAACGGCCTCACCGACCTGTCGCATCCCTGCCAGATCGTCGCCGACCTGCTTACCGTGGTCGAGCATGGCGTGGCGCTGCCTGGCAGCCAGTGGGCGTGGCTGGGCGATGGCAACAACGTGCTGCACTCGATCGTCGAGGCGGCGGGGTTGCTCAAGTTCGACGTGCGTATCGGCGTGCCGCAGGGCTATGAGCCCGATCCGCGCTTTGCCGAGGCGGCGAGCGCGCTCGGGGCGAAGATCACCCTGTCGCGCGATGCGGCAGAGGTTGCGGCGGGCGCTGACATCGTCGTCACCGATACCTGGGTGTCGATGGGGCAGGAACATGCGCACAACAAGATCGCGGCGATGATGCCCTATCAGGTGACGGAAGAGCTAATGGCGCTGGCCAAGCCCACCGCCAAGTTCCTCCACTGCCTGCCTGCGCATCGCGAGGAGGAAGTGGTGGGCGCCGTCATCGACGGGCCGCAGTCCCTGGTGTGGGACGAGGCGGAAAACCGCATCCACGCGCAGAAGTCGGTACTGCTCTGGGCGCTTGGAAAGCTCTGATCCGCGCCTATATCTGTCATGATATTCCGTCATCCCTGCCAGGCGTAGGGATGACGGATTGCTTTTGTGGGACCACCGCTTGACCATCTCGACCGACCTCGACAGCGCCCTTGGCTTCACCATCCCCGCGCGGCATGTGCGCGGGCGGATCGTGCGGCTTGGCCCGGTGCTGGACGAGGTGCTGGCCGCCCATGCCTATCCGCCGCCGATCGAGCGGCTGCTGGCGGAGGCTCTGGTGCTGGCCGCTTTGCTGGGCTCCACGCTCAAGGATGTCGGCGGGCAGCTCACCATGCAGGCGCAGACCGAGCATGGTGTCGTCAGCCTGCTGGTGGCGGACTATCGCGCCGGGGAAGTGCGTGGCTATGTGAAGTTCGATGCCGACCGGCTGGCGGAGCTGGGGCCTGATCCGACGCTGTTCGGGCTGTTCGGCAAGGGCTATCTGGCGATCACCTTCGATCAGGCGGCCGATGGCGCCACCGGGGGGCATCGCTACCAGGGCATCGTGCCGCTGGAGGGCCATTCTCTGGGCAAGGCGGCGGAGCATTATTTCGTCCAGTCCGAACAGATCCCCAGCTTCGTGCAGATCGGCACCCGCCATGACAAGGGTGCCGGCTGCCTTGCCTCCGGCATCCTCCTCCAGCACCTGCCCGAAGGGGAGGTGGGGCGTGAGCGATTGCACGTCCGCCACGACCATCCCGAATGGGAGCATGTGCAGGCGCTGGCCGAAACGCTGAAGAATGAGGAACTGACCGACGCGGCGCTGCCGCTGTCGGACATCATCTGGCGGCTGTTCCACGAGGAGGACGAAGTGCGGGTGCTGCCCGCTGCGCCGGTCGCCAAGGGATGCCGCTGCGACATCGTCCACATCCGCGACGTCATCGGCCGCTTCCCGGCAAGCGAGCGGGCGGAGATGGCGGACGAGCAGGGGATCATCACCGTCGATTGCGCATTCTGCTCCCGGCTCTTTCCCGTGACATTGGCAAGCTTCGCCAACTGATCGTTACGCTACGGCATTGAAATGCGGCGGAGCCTGCCCCATTTGCAATGAAATCGCCCCATTTCTGCGGTAGCGGGCGATGGAACGCCGCATCCGCTGGCGGCGACCGCTGGAGGAGGCGGGAAGAATGAGGCGCGGCCTAGATTCGAAGATTGCATCACGATTGCGGCTGGGACTGGCGGCGCTGGCTCTTAGCGGCGGGCTGACCGCAGGTGCCGGCGTGGCGCAGGCGCCGGCGCTCGCGGGGCTTGGCGGCCTTGAACGCGGTAACTGGGAATTGCGCGTTCGGGAACCAGGCGGCGCAGTCTCGCATCTGTGCCTGGGCGACCCGCGCCTGCTGCTGCAGGTCCAGCATGCGCGCAGCAGCTGCCAGCGCTTTGTCGTGACGGATGCCGCCCAGCATATCGTCGTCACCTATGATTGCGCAGCGGCCGGCAATGGCCGCACGGACCTGCGCATCGAGACGCCACGGCTCGTCCAGATCCAATCGCAGGGCATCGCCGAGGGCGCGCCCTTTTCCTTCGAAATGGAGGCGCGGCGCGTTGGGGTGTGCGGTGGGGCGCATTGACGCGATTGCCACCATCGCGGGCATTTGCCTTGCACCATTAGCCGGTCTGATCAACGGCGACAGGCGGTTCCAGCCTCTTGCGCGGCGACTTTGCCGGGTCTAGCGGGGGCATCATGGTTGCAAGCACGAATAAATTCGCCGTTGTCCTGCTCTCCGGCGGGCTGGATTCCATGGTCGCCGCGGGCCTCGCACGTGAAGCGGGCTTCCGCCTGCTGGCGCTGACCGTCGACTATAACCAGCGCCACCGGGTGGAACTGAGCGCGGCGGCGCGCATCGCGTCGGCGCTCAACGCCATCTCGCACATCGTGCTGCCGCTGGACCTGACCGCCTTTGGCGGATCGGCGCTCACCGCCGACATCGCCGTGCCGAAGGGCGGCGTGGGCGACGAGATCCCGATCACCTATGTTCCCGCCCGCAACACCATTTTCCTCTCGCTCACGCTCGGGCTGGCGGAAGTGGCGGGCGCCAACGACATCTTCATCGGCGTAAACGCGCTCGATTATTCCGGCTATCCCGATTGCCGCCCCGAATTCATCGAGGCCTTCCAGAAGATGGCGAACCTCGCCACCAAGGCCGGGGTGGAGGGCAATCCGCTGCGCATCAACACGCCGCTGCAATATATGAGCAAGGCCGATATCGTGCGCGAGGCCGCGCGGCTCAGGCTGGACGCAGGGATGAGCTGGTCCTGCTACGATCCGACGCCCGATGGCAAGCATTGCGGCCTGTGCGACAGCTGCCGCCTGCGCGCCAAGGGCTTCGAGGAAGCGGGCCTCCCCGACCCCACGGTCTACGCGACTAAGCCCTGAGACCATGGCCTATTCCGTCAAGGAAATGTTCCTGACGCTGCAGGGCGAAGGCGTGCGGGCCGGGCGGCGCGCGGTCTTCCTGCGCTTTGCCGGCTGCAACCTGTGGACGGGGCGCGAGCAGGATCGGGCGAGCGCGATCTGCCAGTTCTGTGACACCGATTTCGTGGGGATCGACGGCGCGGGCGGCGGTCGCTTTACCGATGCGGATGCGCTGGCCGATGAAGCGCAGGCCTATTGGGGAGAAGGCGCGGCGGAGCGCTATATCGTGCTCACCGGCGGCGAACCCATGCTGCAGGTGGACGATGCACTGGTCGATGCGCTGCACGCGCGCGGCTTCGAGATCGCGATCGAAAGCAACGGCACGATCGCCGCGCATCCCGGCATCGACTGGATCTGCGTCAGCCCCAAGGCGGGCAGCACGGTCATCCAGCAATCGGGCAATGAGCTGAAGCTCGTCTGGCCGCAGCCGGGCAGCGATGTCGACGCGATGGAAGGCTGGGCCTTCGACCACCTGCTGCTCCAGCCGATGGACGACGCGCGCGGCGTGGCGAATGTGGAAGCGGCCATCGCCTTCGTGATGGACCGCCCCCACTGGCGCCTGACCCTGCAGACGCATAAGTTTCTGGGGCTGCGTTAAGGAAGAGTGGTGCGCTGGGTGATGGATGGCGGATAGTCCGCTTTACATCGTCATCCTCGCGAATACGGGGGCTATCTCCCTAACCTTGTGCCTGGGGTGAAGTCAGGAAATGGGTTCCCGCCTTCGCGGGAATGACGGCGTTGGGTGGCTAGGGGACGGTCAGCTTTTCCTTCTCCCCTCCCTGGAAGGGAGGGGCTGGGGGTGGGTTCCGCCGAGGCACTCGGCGGCCTTGAGGAGGATCGCCTCCACTACACCGTCGGGATTTTCGGCGACTTGGCTGTTCCAGAAGCGCAGCACGGTCCAGCCATTTTCAGTCAGAGAGGCCGCGCGAAGACCATCATAATCTTGTGCTTCAAGATGCTGAGCGCCATCAAACTCGACCGCCAATTTCGCTGAACGACAGGCAAGATCAACGATATAGGGCCCGACCACCAGCTGACGCGTGAAACGCGGGCGATAGCGAGAGATCCGCCGCCAGACCAATCGCTCGGCATTCGTTTGCCCGTTGCGCAAAGAGCGGGCATTCGCGGTCAGGAAATCGGGAACACGGCGCATTGTGGTATCGTAGCGAGGCTCGCTCCGCTCGCCTACCCACCCCCGGCCCCTCCCTTTCAGGGAGGGGAGCAGAGAGTCTCCTTCTCGTCGCCTCCGGCCACCAGCCGCCGTTCGCGCTGAGCCTGTCGAAGGGCCGTCTTTCCCTGCGCCGGAAAAGGACGGGGTTTCGACAAGCTCAGGGCGAACGGCTTCGGCGTTGCACCATCCGCTCGCCAGCCGCCCTACCGCTTCGTCCCGAACCAGATCACATGGCGCGGGCCCTTGCCGTTGGAGCGGGCGCGGACGACGACTTCGTCGACGTTGAAGCCGGCGCGGCGCATGCGGTTGGCGAAGACGGTGTCGGGCGCGGCGGACCAGACTGCCAGGATGCCGCCGGGACGCAGCGCCGCCTTGGCCGAGGCGAGGCCCTGCGCGGAATAGAGCTGGTCGTTGCCGATGCGGGTCAGGCCGTCCGGGCCATTGTCCACGTCCAGCAGGATCGCGTCATAGACGCCCGTGCTCGCGCGGATCAGCGCGGCGACATCGCCCTCGATCACCTCCACGCGCGGATCGTCCAGGCATCCGGCGGCGAGTTCCGCCATCGGGCCGCGTGCCCAGGCGATGATGTCGGGCACCAGTTCCGCCACGGTCAGCTTCGCGTCGGCGCCCAGCCGCCTTTGTGCCGCGCGCAGGGTGAAGCCCATGCCATAGCCGCCGATCAGCAGATGCGGCGCCTTGCGGTTGCCCAGCCGGTCGCAGGTCATGTCCGCCAGCGCCTCTTCGGATCCGCTCATCCGGCTGCTCATCAATTCGTTGCGGTCGAGCACGATCATGAAATCGCCGCCGCGCCGGAACAGGCGCAGATCCTCGCCTCCCGGGACGTGGGCCGTGGCGATCAGCTCACGTGGGGTCATGGCGGGGTACTCCGGGGCAATGGGAAAGGATGGTTGGGTTCAGGCTGCGCGCATTCAGGCTGCGCAAACGGGCGCGTCGCCGCATTTGCGCAGGGCCGCGAGGAAGGCCGGCGCGCGTGCCTTCAGCGCCTCGTCGAAATCGGCCATCGATACGGGCTTGCCCAGCGCGGCGAGGCTCGTCACCGGAAATTCGCTGATGCCGCAAGGGACGATGCCGGTGAAGTGGCTGAGGTCCGGCGCGACGTTCACCGAAAAGCCGTGCAGCGTCACCCAGCGGCGCACGCGCACGCCGATGGCGCCGATCTTCGCCTCGCGGCCCGAAAGATCGTCGGTCCAGATGCCGATGCGCCCCTCCGCCCGGCGCGCGGACACGCCGAAATCGCTCAGCGTGTCGATGATCCAGCCTTCCACGCCATGCACGAAATTGCGCACGTCCTTGCCGCGCTTGCCAAGGTCGATGTTGAGATAGCCCACGCGCTGCCCCGGCCCGTGATAGGTGTAGCGCCCGCCGCGCCCGGCATCGAACACCGGAAAGCGCGGGTCGAGCAGCTCGGCACGGTCGGCGCTGGTGCCGGCGGTGTAGAGCGGCGGATGCTCCAGCAGCCAGATC
Source organism: Sphingobium arseniciresistens (assembly GCA_029167225.1). GTDB lineage: Bacteria > Pseudomonadota > Alphaproteobacteria > Sphingomonadales > Sphingomonadaceae > Sphingobium > Sphingobium arseniciresistens. The sequence goes on along the minus strand of JARFNK010000001.1, from coordinate 247,326 downwards.
CGCTCGCCGGCCTCGCCCGCGGCAATCGCCAGCACGCGCGCTTCCATGTCGGCCAGCGCATCGGGATAGGGGACGGGCGCATCGCTCACCCGCCATTCGGGCGCGGGCAGCGCCGTGTCGACTGCCTGGGGTCCACTGTCCTGTATCTGGTCGGTCATGGTCATGCGCCTTCCTTGACTTGATCGGCCTGAGCGATCAAGTCTCTGCCGCGCCGGCCCGGCCGGATCACATGACCGGGCAGGGTGCCGGGGGGCAGCTTACTTACCGTAACGACAGAGGAATATCATGGCGACATTGTCGATCGGCAAGGCGTGGGAAGACAGTATCGCATTCGTGCGCCGGGAATGGCAGCTGCTGTTCCCCGTGGCCTTCCTGTTCGTTGCGCTGCCGGTGGCGATCCTGCAGCAGATGGTGCCGCCGCAGATGGCGCAATGGGCGATGGCGCCGCGGGGCGAGCCGCCGATGCTGCCCGCCAGTTTCTGGCTGGCGATCGCGCTGACCAGCCTCATCACCAGCTTCGGGTCGCTGGCGCTCTATGCGCTGGCGCTGCGACCGGGGATCAGTGTGGGGGAGGCGCTGCAACTGGGCGTGCGGCGTTTCGGCACGCTGGTGCTCGTGCTGCTGATCTTCATGGGTGTGATCCTTGCGGCCGGCATCGTGCTGGCGCTCGTCTTCGTCGCACTCAGCTTCGTTTCGAGCAGCGTCGCGGGTTTGCTGGCTGTGGTGTTCAGCTTCGTTGCCGTCATCTTCGGGATCGTGGTCGGCGTCCGCATGATGCTGCTCAACCCCATCCTGATCGATACCGCGCTCGGCCCCGTCGATGCGATCCGTCGCAGCTGGATGCTGGCGAAACGGCACTTCTGGCGGCTCTTCGGCTTCATCATGGTGATCGGCATCCTGTCGTTCATCGTGACGCAGGCGGCGGCGGCGGTCTTCGGCTCGATCGCCGGGCTGCTCGGCGGCGCGACGGCCGCGCAGATCGTCGGCGGCCTGGCCTCCATCGTCGTGTCGACGGTGGTGCAGGTCTATTTCCTGGTCATGCTCGCGCGCATCTATCGCCAGCTCGACGCGGAATGAAAGCCGGCGGCGGAGAGGGTGGCGGCGAGGCTCTCGTCGCTTTCCCGTTCCAGTGCGAGCAGGGCGGCATAGGGATCGCCCGGCAGGCTCAGGAGCTGTCCAAAGGCCGGCTCGGTCTTGATGCCCTGATGGCGCAGCGCGAGGACGGCCGCGCGAAAGGGTGGGCCGCCGAGGGCGAGCAGCCGCTGTTCCACCAGGAAATGCCGCCAGCCCGCTTGGCGAGCGACGGGCAGGGGCGATCCGAACAGTTCGAACGCCCAGCCTTCCGCCACGAATGTTGCGATCACCGCGCGCTCGCCGCCCGCCCACTGGCGCATCGCAAAGCCCTGATGGCCGGAGAAGGCGGACCACAGCACGTCGGCAAAGGCGGCGGCGTCCGGCGCGTGGCACAGGATGTCGATGTCGCTCGATGGCATCGCGATGCCCAGCGGCGGCGTGCCCGCGATATGGGGATCGAACCGCGCCAGCGTCTCCAGAATGTCCAGCCGGGCGAGCGCATCCTGATAGTCCGGGCGCTGCTCCACCGCGCGCGTCACCCCTACTCGAGGCCGATCAGCGGGATCTGCGGTGCGGCTTCACGGGGGAGGTAGCCGGTCAGGCGGGGATCATCGAATGTCTCGATTTCCCGCGCATAGGGCACGAAGCCGGCGCGGCGGTAGGCGGCGATCGCGGCGGGATGATCGAGCGTGCAGGTGTGGACCCAGAAGCGCTCCATGCCCTTGCGCCAGGCCAGCCCATTCGCCTGCGCCAGCAGCCAGCGGCCATGGCCCTTGCCGGTCAGCCCGGAGACCAGCCCGCAAAAGCCCAACTCGCAGTCGGGCAGCGAGCGGAAATCCAGCTCCAGCAGGCCGACCTCTATCCCCTGCGGATCGCACACGGCGTAGATCTCGACGGCGGGATCGTGGATGATCGCCTCGACCTGCGCATCGGGCAAGACGAGGCGGGAGAACCACAGCCATTCCTCGCCGACCCGGCGGAAGAGCGTGCGGTACTTGTCCAGCGCCGGCGCTTTCCAGCGGACCAGTCGCAGCGGCGCTGCGGGCAGGGGCGCGGGGCGGGGGCGCTGCCGCATTTCCAGATGGGTAACGATGGTGGCGATCTGCCCCGGCGTGACGGGTGTGAGGCTCATCGTATCAGGCTCATATGTCTGACCCGATCACCGCCTTCAGCTCCAGCTCGCCATCGGCGGCAGGCTCATCAGGATCGCGTCGACATTGCCGCCGGTGCGCAGGCCGAAGGAGGTGCCGCGGTCATAGACGAGGTTGAACTCGGCATAGCGTCCGCGCCATTCCAGCATCCGGGCATGATCCTCGGCGCTGGCCGCCATTCCCATGCGCTGCCGCACGATCGGCGGGAAGGCGGCGAGGAACGCCTCGCCGACGGCGCGGGTGAAGGCGAAATTGTCGGCGAAATCGCCTTCCAGATGATCGTAGAAGATGCCGCCGACGCCGCGATGCACGCCGCGATGGGGGATGAAGAAATAATCCTCCGCCCATGTCTTGAACCGGGGGTAATGCTCCGGGTCATGGGCGTCACAGGCGGCCTTCAGCGCGGCGTGGAAGGCGGCCGTGTCCTCAGCATAGGGAATGGGGGGATTGAGGTCGGCGCCGCCGCCGAACCAGCGCTTCGTCGTGACGAGGAAGCGCGTGTTCATATGGACGGCCGGCACATGCGGGTTTGCCATATGCGCGACCAGGCTGATGCCGGTGGCGAAGAATTGCGGGTTTTCCGCCGCGCCATGGATGCTTGGTGCGAATTCGGGCGAAAAGGCGCCGCCCACGGTGGACACGTTGACGCCCACCTTCTCGAACACCTTGCCCTTCATGACCCCGCGCACGCCGCCGCCGCCTTCGCCGGGCGTCAGCCCCTCGGCGACGCGATCCCATGACAGGTAGTCGAAGGCAGCGTCGCTGCCGGCCTCCCGCTCGATCGCCTCGAAGGCGCTGCAGATCCGGGTGCGGAGCGATTCGAACCAGTCGCGCGCGGCCTGCTGCTCGTTATCCAATGGGGTCATTGCGGGAACTGCCCTGTCTGTCTCAACGCTTCGGCAAGGGCGATGCCCGTCGCGACCGAGATATTCAAGGACCGAAATCCCGCCACCATGGGAATTCGCACGCGCAAGTCGGCCTCCTCATGGACATGGTCGGGCACGCCATGGCCTTCATTGCCGAGCAGTAACACATCGTCGGGCCGAAATGTGACCTGGGGCAACGGCTCTGCACCATGGCTGGACAGCAGCACCAGCCGCCCGCCCGCCGCCCGCTGCTGCGCGCGAAAGCTGTCGTAGCTGGCGTGGCGGGTCAGGTCCGTCGATGCGCCATAATCCATGGCCGCGCGCTTTAACTGCTTGTCGGAAAAGGCAAAACCGCACGGCATGATGATGTCCAGCGGCACGCCGAAGCAGGCGGAAAGGCGCATGATGGCGCCGACATTGCCCGCAATCTCGGGCTGGTAAAGGGCAATACGCATGGCGGCCTCATAGTGCGCTGCGTCAATTTGTCATAGCGCTGTCCAAATTGCTGTTGGCAAAGGGCATGGATGAGCGCTATCAGGCCCGCGAACCACGCCAAGGGGGAATGGGCGGGGTAGCAGAGCTCTCTGTTCCCGAGTCTCCCGAAAAAATAGAGCCGATTAAGGCTGGGCATGGTTTATAGGGACGACCTACGAGGGTAAAATTGATGGCGACGCTTGAGCAGACGGAAACCGAAGGTCCATCCGGCGAGGGCGGTGTTCGCCGTCGTGACTTCATCAACATCGCAGCCGTCAGCTTCGCGGGTGTCGGTGCTGTCGCAACCCTGCCGACCCTCATAAACCAGATGAACCCCAGCGCCGACGTGCTGGCGCTCGCTTCGAGCGAGGTCGACCTGACCGGCATCGAGCCGGGCCAGGCGATCAAGACCACCTTCCGCAGCCAGCCGCTGTTCGTGCGCCACCTGACGCCGGACGAGATCAAGAAGGCCGACGCGGTCGATCCTTCGACGCTGCGTGATCCGCAGACGCTGGAAGAGCGCACCGTGGACGGCAAGAAGGAATGGCTGATCACCATGGGCGTGTGCACCCATCTGGGCTGCGTGCCGCTGGGCGCCGGCGAGGGTGAGAACCGCGGCGAGTTCGGCGGCTATTTCTGCCCCTGCCACGGCTCCAGCTATGATACCGCCGGCCGCATCCGCAAGGGCCCCGCTCCGCTGAACCTGCAGGTGCCGAAATACACCTACACGTCCGACACCGCCATTCTCGTAGGTTGAGGTAGAGATCCATGAGTTTCCCCTGGGCAGAACATTACACCCCCAAGGCGCCGCTGATGAAGTGGATCGACGAGAAGCTGCCGCTTCCGCGCCTTGTCTATAACTCCGTCGGTGCCGGCTATCCGGTGCCGCGCAACCTCAACTATTTCTGGAACTTCGGCGTGCTTTCGGGCCTCGCCCTCGTCATCCAGATCGTGACCGGCGTCATCATGGCGATGCATTATGGCGCCAATGACTTGGTCGCCTTCGGCACCGTCGAGCAGACCATGCGCGACGTGAACGCCGGCTGGCTGATGCGCTACGCGCACGCCAACGGCGCCAGCTTCTTCTTCATCGTGGTCTATCTCCACATCTTCCGCGGCCTGTTCTACGGATCGTACAAGGCCCCGCGCGAGATGGTGTGGCTGCTCGGCCTCGTCATCTTCCTGCTGATGATGGCGACCGCCTTCATGGGCTATGTGCTTCCCTGGGGGCAGATGAGCTATTGGGGGGCGAAGGTGATCACCGGCCTGTTCGGCGCGATCCCGCTGGTGGGCGAGCCGATCCAGACCTGGCTGCTGGGCGGTTTCGCTCCCGGCAACGCCTCGCTGAACCGCTTCTTCTCGCTGCATTATCTGCTGCCCTTCGTGATCGCGGGTGTCATTATCCTGCACATCTGGGCGCTGCACATTCCCGGATCGAACAACCCGACCGGCGTGGACGTGAAGGGGCCGCAGGACACTGTGCCCTTCCACCCCTATTACACCGCGAAGGACGGCTTCGGCGCCGGCGTGTTCCTGATCATCTTCGCGATCATGCTGTATTTCGCGCCGAACTATCTGGGCCACCCCGATAACTATATCGAGGCGAACCCGCTCTCGACGCCTGCGCACATCGTGCCGGAATGGTATTTCTGGCCCTTCTACGCGATCCTGCGCGCCTTCACCGTGGACTTCTTCTTCGTCCCCGCGAAGCTGCTGGGCGTGCTGGCGATGTTCGCTTCGATCCTGCTGCTCTTCTTCCTGCCCTGGCTGGACAATTCGCCGGTGCGCTCGGGCAGCTATCGCCCGGTGTTCAAGAAGTTCTTCATCATCCTGTGCATCGACGTTCTGATCCTGGGCTATTGCGGCGGCGCGCCGGCGGAAGAGCCCTATGTGATGATCTCGCAGCTCGCAGCGGCCTATTATTTCGCCCACTTCCTCATCATCCTGCCGCTGATCGCGCGCTTTGAAAAGCCGCTGCCGCTGCCCGGATCGATCACGGAGGCGGTGCTGGCCAAACATGGTGCGACCGACGGCGAACCCGCCGCGGTTCCGGCCGAATAAGGGGACGACAGGATCATGGTACGCATTGGTGCATTTCTTGTCGGCCTGTTCTTTGCCGGTTGGCTGTTCGTGACCTTCCTGGTGGGCGCTGTCTCCTATGTCAGCGAACCGCCGGTGGAGTCGGTGGAACATGCGTTCCACGAGCATCCCAAGGAGGTTCACTTCTCCTTCAACGGGCCGCTTGGCCATTATGACAAGCAGCAGCTGCAGCGCGGCTTCCAGGTGTTCAAGGAAGTCTGCTCGGCCTGCCACAGCCTGAAGTTCGTCGCGTTCCGCGACCTTGAGGCGCTGGGCTATAACGAGGCCGAGGTGAAGGCGATCGCCAAGCAGTGGGCGATCAAGACGCCCGACGTCGATCCCAAGACCGGCGAGCCGGCGACCCGCGACCCGATCCCGGCGGATCACTTCCCCAAGCCCTTCGCGAACAATGTCGCGGCGGCGGCGGCGAACAACAATGCGATCCCGCCAGACCTGTCGCTGATGACCAAGGCACGCCACGATGGTTCGGCCTATGTCTACTCGCTGCTCACCGGGTTCCAGGAACAGCCGGCAGCGCTGCTGAAGCGCTTCCCGGATGCCAAGACCCCTGAGGGCCTGCACTACAACCCCTATTTCGCGAACCTCAACCTCGCGATGGCGCCGCCGCTGTCGGCCGAGGGCCAGGTGACGTATGCCGACGGCACCAAGCCGACGGTCGACCAGATGGCGCAGGACGTCTCCGCCTTCCTCACCTGGACTGCGGAACCGAAGATGGAGAATCGCAAGAGCGCTGGCCTTGCCGTCATCTTCTTCCTGCTGATCGCGACCGGCCTGGCCTATATGGCCTACCGAAACGTCTGGGCCGACAAGAAGCATTGATGTGGCGGCGGTCCGTCACGGACTGCAGATACCAATAGGAAAAAGCAGGGGCGCGGTTCTTTCGGGAACCGCGCCCTTTCGCTATGGGGCGGCTCGGATGAATGACGCCCGCGGACGGACGCGGGCAGATGCGGACTGTCGGGGTGTCCTGGCAAATGGCCGGTGAATGGGCGGCGAAAGGAATGAACGAATGGAACTGTTGGCCGAAGACACGCTCAAGGCCCTGGTGCGGGCGATCCCCGACTTCCCCAAGCCGGGCATCATGTTCCGCGACATCACCACCTTGCTCGCTGATCCCAAGGGCTTCGCAACCACCATCGCCGCGATGGCGGCGCGTGTCCGCCCGCTCAACGCCGACATCATCGTGGGCGTAGAGGCGCGCGGCTTCATCCTTGGCGCGGCGCTGGCCGGTGCGCTGGGGACAGGATTCGTGCCGGTGCGCAAGGCGGGCAAGCTGCCCGGACCCACGGTAGGGATCGACTATGTGCTGGAATATGGATCCGACCGGCTGGAACTGCACAAGGGGCAGGTGCCTGCTGGGGCGCGGGTGGTGCTGGTCGACGATCTGATCGCCACGGGGGGCACCGCGATCGCCGCCGCGCAGCTGCTCAGGGAGCAGGGCGCGGAGCTGCTGATGGCGCTTTTCGCGATCGACCTGCCTGCGCTTGGCGGCATGGATGCATTGCAGCGCGAAGGTGTCGCCACCCATGCGCTGATGGCGTTTGAGGGGCATTGATACTGCGTCTCAAAATTAATTGCGAAAGATTCGCAGTTTATGTCGGTTGCGGCTTGAAATCTTTAGTGCGACGCAACATTAACGCGCAATGCGTAACGTCTTCATGCCTCCTCGCTCGCTGACGTGTTCAGCCCTCGCCATGCTTGCCTTGTCGGCGTGTGGAGGGGAGCAGCAGAAGGCACCGCCGCCGCCGACCGTGACGGTGGCCGCCCCGCTTCAGCGCGATGTCGTGGACTGGGACGAATATGTCGGGCGGTTCGAATCGCCCGAGGACGTGCAGGTGATGCCGCGCGTGTCGGGGCAGATCACCGCGATCAGCTTCCGCGCCGGCGTGGAGGTGGGCAAGGGTACCGCGCTGTTCCAGATCGACCCGCGCCCCTATCGCGCGGCGCTGGAGCAGGCGAAGGCGCAGGTGCTGCGCAGCCAGGCGGCGGTCGCCAATGCGCAGAGCGAGTTGAAGCGCGCCGAGGAACTGCGCAAGTATCAGGCCGTGAGCCAGGAAGAATATGAGACCAAGCTGGCCGCGCTGCGCACCGCCCAGGCCGACCTGAACGCCGCCCGCGCCGCCGTGGACGCCCGCGCGCTGGACCTCGATTTCACATCCGTCCGGGCGCCGATCACCGGCCGCGTGTCCGACCGCCGCGTCGCCGTGGGCGATTATGTGACGTCGGGCCAGACGCTGCTGACGACGGTGGTGTCGGTCAATCCCATCTGGTTCAGCTTTGAAGGGGCGGAAAGCTTCTACCTCAAATATATCCGGCAGGCCGCGCGCGGCGAGCGCGGTTCCTCCCGCTATGCCGCGAACCCCGTGGAAATCCAGCTGGCCGACGAGACCGGCTATAATTGGAAGGGGCGGATGATCTTCGTCGACAATGCGATCGACAATAACAGCGGCACCATCCGCGCCCATGCCGAGGTGCAAAACCCCAAGGGCTTCCTGGTCCCCGGCATGTTCGGCCCGTGCCCGCCTGCTGGGGTCCGGCACCTACAAGGCAATGCTGGTGCCCGACGAGGCGATCCTGACCGACCAGTCGCGCAAGCTGGTCTACACGATCGGCAAGGATGGCAAGACGGCGCCGCGTCCCGTCGTGACCGGGCCGATGGTGGAAGGGCTGCGGGTCATCCGCGAAGGTGTTGCCCCTGGCGAGAAGATCGTGGTCGATGGCATTGCCCGCCTGCAGCCGGGGATGGCCGTGACCGCGCGCCAGGGCAAGATCACGCCGCGCGCTAAGGACCAGTCGCCCCAGTCATTGCCGGCCCAGGCCCCCGACTCGCCGCAGGCGAGCGGGGCCGCGAACTGACATGCGTCTTCCGCACTTCTTTATCGAGAGACCGATCTTCGCGGCGGTCCTCTCCATCCTGATCATCATCATGGGCGTGATCGCCTATCCCTCGCTACCCGTCGGCCAATATCCCGAAGTCGCGCCGCCGACCGTCGCGGTCGTCGCGACCTATCCCGGCGCATCGGCGGAGACGCTGGCGGAAACGGTCGCCGCGCCGCTCGAGGAATCGATCAACGGCGTCGAGGACATGATCTACATGTCCTCCTCCTCGACCGCGTCGGGCCAACTGACGATCACCGTCACCTTCCGGCAGGGCACGAATATCGACCAGGCGCAGGTGCTGGTGCAGAACCGGGTATCCTCGGCCGAGCCGCGCCTGCCGGAAAACGTGCGCCAGATCGGCATCACCGTTCGCAAGAATTCGCCCGATCTGCTGATGGTCGTGGGCCTCATATCGCCGGACAAGAGCCTGTCCGTACAATATCTGTCCAACTATGCGACGCTGCAGATCCGTGATCGGCTTGCGCGTATCCCCGGCGTCGGCGATGTCCGCGCGTTCGGTTCGCGCGACTATAACATGCGTATCTGGATCGACCCGGATCTCGCCGCCGCCCGCAATCTCACGGTCGATGAAATCACTTCTGCCATCCGCACGCAGAACGCGCAGGTCGCGGCCGGCTCCGTGGGCGAGGCGCCGTTCAACCAGGGCGGCACCGCCTTCCAGCTCAATATCCAGACGCAAGGTCGCCTGACCGACCCGGAACAGTTTGGCGAGATCATCATCAAGCGCGATGCGCAAGGCCGGATGACCCGGCTGCGCGATGTCGCACGGGTCGAACTGGGCGCGCTGGATTATACGACCAACGCCTATCTGGACGGCAAGACCGGCGTGGCGCTGCCGATCACGCAGTTGCCAGGTTCCAATGCGCTTCAAACCGCGGCAGCGATCCGCCAGGAACTCCAGGAAATCTCCAAGAGCTTTCCGCCGGGCATGTCCTATGTGATCCCGTATAATCCCACGGAATACATCATCGCGTCGATCGACGCCGTGCAGCATACGCTGATCGAGGCGATCGTGCTGGTCAGCATCGTCGTGCTGCTGTTCCTGCAGAGCTGGCGGGCAGCGATCATCCCGATCCTTGCCATTCCGGTCTCGCTGGTGGGCAGCTTCGCGGCGATGGCGGCGTTCGGCTTTTCCATCAACAACCTCTCGCTCTTCGGCCTCGTGCTGGCCATTGGCATCGTGGTGGACGATGCGATCGTGGTGGTCGAGAATATCGAGCGCCTGATGCACGAGGAGGGCCTCTCGCCGCGCGAGGCGGCGCACAAGACGATGGACGAGGTGTCGGGCGCGCTGATCGCGATCGCGCTGGTGCTGTCCGGCGTGTTCATTCCCACGGCCTTCATTCCGGGCATTTCCGGCGCCTTCTACAGTCAGTTCGCGCTCACCATCATTGCCTGTACGGTGACGTCGGCGATCGTTTCGCTCACCCTGTCCCCCGCGCTGGGCGCGCTGATCCTCAAGCCCAAGCATGATGCGGAACCACGCGAAGGCGTGCGCGGCCTGCCGGGGCGTTTCGCGCGTGCGTTCAACAATGGCTTTGAACGGCTCAGCCATCGCTATGGTCGCCTCACGGCGCGGCTTATTCGCACGCTGGCCATGGTGGGCATCGCTTATGCCTGCCTTCTCGCGCTGGCTGGCTGGCGCTTTGCGGAGACCCCTTCGGGCTTCATTCCGGCGCAGGATCAGGGTTATCTGATTACGGTGGTGCAGATGCCCCCGGGCTCCGCGCTGGAGCGTACCGACGATGCGGTGCGCGCCTTCATCGCCAAGACCCGCAATATCGAGGGTGTGAGCGGCAGCGTTGCCTTTGCCGGTTTCGATGGTGCGACGTTCACCCAGTCGCCTTCCTCGGGCACGGTGTTTGTCCGGCTGACCTCGCAGGAAGAAGGCCGGCCGAGCGATCTGGAGGTGGCAGGCAAGCTGCGCGAGGCCGCGACCAGCATCACGGCGGCCAATGTGCTGGTGATCCAGCCGCCGCCGATTCGCGGCCTGGGCACCGGCGGCGGCTACAAGATGATGATCGAGGATCGCGGCGGCGCGGGCTACAAGGCACTGGAGGGCGTGGCCTTCCAGATGATGATGGCCGCCAACCAGACGGAGGGGCTGACATCGGTCTTCACTGTCTACAACACCAAGACGCCGCGGCTCTATGCCGACATCGATCGCCAGAAGGCGGAGCAGATGGGCGTGCCGGTGAGCAACATCTTCGCGACGCTGGGGACATATCTGGGTTCGTCCTACATCAACGACTTCAACTATCTGGGCCGCACCTTCCGCGTGACGGCGGCGGCCGACGCGCCCCATCGCGACGATCCCGACGATGTCGGCCGGCTCAAGACGCGCTCGGAAAGCGGGGCCATGGTGCCGCTGGCGGCGGTGATGACGCTCCGCAACGACAGCGGACCTTATCGCGTCGTGCGCTACAATCTCTATCCGTCGGCGGAACTGCAGGGGGATACCGTGCGCGGCTATTCCAGCGGCCAGTCGCTGGCGACGATGGAGGAACTGGCGCGCAAGACCCTGCCGGCGGGCTTCAGCTATGAGTGGACCGAGATCGCCTTCGAACAGCAGCAGGCGGGCAATACCGGCATCATCGTGTTCGGGCTGGCCGTGATCTTCGTATTCCTGCTGCTGGCGGCGCAATATGAAAGCCTCGTGCTGCCATTGGCGGTCATCCTGATCGTGCCGATGTGCCTGCTTGCGGCAATCCTGGGCGTCAACCTGATGGGCGGGGACAATAATATCCTGACGCAGATCGGGCTTGTCGTGCTGATCGGCCTTGCGGCGAAGAACGCGATCCTGATCGTGGAATTCGCCAAGCAGGGCGAGGAAGAGGGGCTCCCGCGTCTGGAGGCGGCGGAGCGTGCCGCGCACCAGCGCCTGCGGCCGATTATCATGACGTCCATCGCGTTCATCCTCGGCGTGTTCCCGCTGGTGATCGCGTCGGGGCCGGGGCACGAGATGCGTCAGGCGCTGGGCGTGGCCGTGTTCTTCGGCATGCTCGGCGTGACCTTCTTCGGCCTCATCTTCACACCGGCCTTCTATGTGACCAGCCGCAATTTCGGCGAGAGGGCGCGCGACTGGGCGACCCGCCGCCGCAGACCGACGCCGAGCGGGGAGGCGGTGTGATGGGCACGGTCATGAACCTTCGCCTGCTGCTGCCGATGGTCTCCGCCCTCGCCCTGTCGGCCTGTGCTGTCGGGCCGGACTATGCGCGGCCCGCGCCGCCGCCGCCCGCCGATGCGACGCTGGGCGAGGCCCAGGCATCGAGTGCCATCAGCCAGGCCGCGCTGCCCGAAAAATGGTGGCACCTGTTCCAGGATCCGCTACTCGACGGGCTGGTCGAAAAGGCGCTGGCGCATAATAACGACCTGCGCATCGCTTCGGCCAATCTGCAGCGCGCCCGTGCCCTGCTGAACGAGGCCGGTGCCGCGCGGCTGCCGACCACCAATGCCAGCGCGCAGGCGACCGAGCAGCAATCGCGCGCATTGGGACCGCAGCCGGGGTTCCAGACCGATTTCTATTCGGTCGGCTTCGACGCATCCTATGAGATCGACCTGTTCGGCAGGGTTTCCCGCAGTATCGAGGCGACCCGCGGCGATGTCGGCGCGGCGCAGGCGGGGCTCGATGCCGCCCGTGTCTCGGTCGCGGCGGAAACCGCCCGCACTTATGCTGTCGCCTGCGGCTTCGGCTCGCAGGCCGCCGCCGCGCGGGAAACGGTGGAGTTGCAGGGCAAGACGCTGGACCTCACCAACCGCCTGTTCGCGGGCGGCCGCAACACAAGGCGCGATGTCGATCAGGCGGTGGTCCTGGTCGAGCAGGCGAAGGCGCAGATCGCGACCTTCGAGGCGGAACAACGCGCGGCGCTCTATGCGCTCGCCGTGCTGACCGGGGAGCCGCCCGCACGCGCGGATCAGGCGCTGGCCGCCTGCAGCGTGCCGCCGACCGTCTCCGTCGCGATTCCCGTTGGTGACGGGCAGGCGCTGCTCGCGCGCCGTCCGGACGTGCGGCAGGCGGAGCGCACGCTGGCGGCCGATACCGCGCGCATCGGCGTGGCGACGGCGGCGCTCTACCCCTCGATCAGCCTTATGGGTGCGATCAGCCTGGGCGGGACGAGCCCGAATGATATCGGCACCAAGGATTCGCTCGCCTATTCCATCGGGCCGCTGATCAGTTGGAACTTCCCCTTCAGCGGCGCGGCGCGGGCGCGGGTGCGGCAGAATGAGGCGATTGCGGCGGGTTCGCTGGCCACGTTCGACAAGGCCGTGCTGACGGCGCTGCAGGAAACCGAGCAGGCGCTTGCTCGCCTCAAGGGCGCGCTCGACCGGGAGGCGGCGCTGCAACGTGCGCTGGCCGCCAGCGAGAGCGCATCGGCTATTGCCGAGCGGCGCTTCAGTGCCGGGTCCGACAGCTTCCTCCAGTTGCTCGACGCACAGCGCTCCCGTGCAACGGCCCGCGCCGGGCTCGCCGCGGCGCAGTCCGATCGTGCGGAGGCGCAGGTGGCGCTGTTCAAGGCGCTGGGCGGAGGCTGGGAAGGGGCGCCGATGCCCGCCAAGGCGGCTACGGGCGGCTGAGGCCGAGCGATATTGAAGGCGGACAAAGGAAAAGGGGCGGACCGTTGCCGGGCCGCCCCTTGTTCATGGTCTAATCGAACAGCTCTTCCAGGAAGCTCTTCTTCCGCTTCCGGCCATGATAGCCATCCTGTCCTTGCTGCCGGTCCGGCCGGTAGCTGGGCGAGAGCGGCGCCTGTACCGTCCCGGTGCTGCGCTCGATGATCTTGTCGAGCTCGCCCCGGTCCAGCCATACGCCCCGGCATTGCGGGCAATAGTCGATTTCGACACCCTGCCGGTCCGACATGGTCAGGCCGACATGGCAGACCGGGCAGAGCATCGACGACACCGCGTGCTGATCCCGCATCGCTTATTCGCGCTCGCCGGTCAGGTTGAGCAGCATCTGGAACAGGTTGACGAAGTTCAGGTACAGCTGCAGCGCGCTCATCACCTGCATCTTCTCGGCCGCGGCGGTGCTGCCATAATAGGCATATTCGCTCTTGATGCGCTGCGTGTCCCAAGCCGTCAGGCCGGTGAAGATCACGACGCCCAGGATCGATACCACCATCTGCATCGCCGAGGAGGCGAGGAAGATGTTCACGACGCTGGCGATGACGATGCCGATCAGGCCCATCATCAGGAACGAGCCCATCTTCGAGAGGTCACGGCCGGTCGTGTAGCCCCACAGGCTCATCGCCAGGAACATCGACGCTGCGATGAAGAAGGTCTGCGCGATGCTGGAGCCGGTGAAGACCAGGAAGATGCTGGCCATCGACACGCCCATCACCGCCGAAAAGGCGAAGAAGGCCATGCGCGCGCTCGCCGTCGTCATCTTCTCGAAGCGGAAGCTGAAGAAGAACACGAACGCCAGCGGCGCGAAGATCGCGACCCATTTGAGCGGCGTGCCGAAAATCGGCTGGTACAGCGCCGGCGTGGAGCCGATCAGGAAGGCGACGATGCCGGTGATGACCAGGCCGATGCCCATGTTGCGGTATACGCCCAGAAAGTGGCTGCGCAGTCCCGCGTCGAACGCGGCGCCGCGTGCCGCTTCATAGCGGGGCGTTGAAACGGGATTGTTCACGTATCTCTCTCCATCCATTCGAAACCAAATTGGCCATTCGAAACAACGGGCGACCGATGCGTCATTGCATCGGCTGACCCTGGGAATCGAGTGGCCCGATGCCTATTCGAGGAGGATTGGGGGGCACACCTCCGAACCGGCATCGAGCGCACTCGATGCGGTCCGACATCACGTCCGGTTTCCTTTGCAGGAAGGTCCGGCCGCCAGAGGGGCCCGGCCCGCTCCCGCAATATCAGCGGTGCGGGTTAAGAATTCAAGACCTTGCTCCGCGAAATGCTATGGATTGCATCCTGTGATGCACCTTTTTTCGCGCTTCGTTACATAAGTGTGGCTTATCTATGTCTCACTATTTCCGGTTGCGGGGATCGAAGGGGCGATCCAAGGGGCAGCGCACAGGCACGGCTTTGGGCAGGAGCATTCAGGGAGGAGCGCCATGGGCTACACATTGATCACCGCCAACCGCAATTATTCCAGCTGGTCGCTGCGGCCATGGCTGCTGATGACGGCGCTCGGCATCGCCTTTGAAGACCGGATCGAGCCCTTCCTCGACAGCGTGAACTTTGATCGCTTCCGCGCCTTCTCGCCGACCGGCACGGTGCCGGTGCTGGTCGATGGCGGCCGCACGATCTGGGATTCGCTCGGTATCGTCCTCTATCTGGCCGACCGGCATGAGGGCGTGTGGCCCGCCGGTGAGGATGCACGGGCCTGGGCGCTGTCGGCGGTTTCGGAGATGCACGCCGGCTTCGGGGCGCTGCGCAATGATTGCACGATGAATGTCGGCGTGCGGGTCGCGCCGCACCCGCATTCCGATGCGCTCAGGAAGGACATCGCGCGCATCGACGAACTGTGGAGCGAGGGGCTGGACCGTTTCGGCGGACCGTTTCTCGCCGGGAGCAGCTTTTCCGCCGTCGATGCCTTCTTCGCGCCCGTCGCCTTTCGCGTGCGGACCTACGGCCTGGTGCTCGGCGCGCAGGCGCAGGGCTGGGCGGATCGCATCCTCGATCTGCCAGCCGTGCGGGCGTGGGAAGAGGCCGCGCTGGCCGAAACCTGGCGCGAGCCGAGCCACGAGCAGGAAATGGGCGCTGCCGGCAAGATCATTGCCGACTACCGGGCAAAATAGGAAATATTCGTCTCTTTCCCTCTTTAACCCTGATTCGCTTGGGTCTAGGGGGAAACATTATGACTAGCGCACGCACCCTTTACGAAAAGATATGGGACGCCCACGTCGTCGAACGGCGTGATGACGGCACCTGCCTCATCTATATCGACCGTCACCTCGTGCATGAGGTGACGAGCCCGCAGGCCTTTGAAGGCCTTCGGGTGGCCGGCCGCACGGTGCGCCGGCCCGACCTGACGCTGGCGGTGCCCGACCACAACCTGCCCACGACCGCGCGGCGTGACGCGAACGGCGTGCGTATCCCGATCGCCGACCCGGAAAGTGCGCAGCAACTGGCCGCGCTGGAACGCAATGCGCCGGAATTCGGCATCCGCCTGATCGGCGATGCGGATCGCGAGCAGGGCATCGTCCATGTGATCGGCCCCGAGCAGGGCTTCACCCTGCCGGGCACGACGATGGTGTGCGGCGACAGCCACACCTCGACCCACGGCGCGCTGGGCGCGCTCGCCTTCGGCATCGGCACCAGCGAGGTGGAGCATGTGCTCGCCACGCAGACGCTGCTGCTCAAGCAGTCGAAGACGATGGAGGTCCGCGTCGAGGGCGAGCTGGGCTTCGGCGTCAGCGCGAAGGACGTGGCGTTGGCGATCATCGGCAAGATCGGCACGGCCGGCGGCACCGGCTATGTGATCGAATATCGCGGATCGACCTTCGACGCGATGTCGATCGAGGGGCGGCTGACCGTGGCCAACATGGCGATCGAAGGAGGCGCGCGTTCCGGCCTGTTCGCGCCGGACGAGAAGACCTTTGCCTATCTCAAGGGGCGCCCGATGGCGCCCAAGGGTGCCGACTGGGATGCCGCCGTCGCCTGGTGGAAGACGCTCGCCACCGATGAAGGCGCGCGCTTTGACAAGTCGGTCACGATCGACGCGGCGACCATCGCGCCCAATGTGACCTGGGGTACGAGCCCGGAAGACGTCGTGCCGATCACCGGCATCGTTCCCGATCCGGAGAGCTTCGCCGATGCGTCCAAGCGGGCGGCAGCCGAAAAGGCGCTCGACTATATGGGGCTCCATGCCGGACAGCGGATGGAGGATGTCAGCGTCGAGCATATCTTCATCGGCAGCTGCACCAACAGCCGCATCGAGGATCTGCGCGCCGCCGCGGCCGTGATCCGTGGCCACCACATCGCTGACGGCATCAAGCAGGCGCTGATCGTGCCGGGCTCCGGCCTGGTGAAGCGCCAGGCCGAGCAGGAAGGGCTGGACCGCATCTTCCTGCAGGCCGGCTTCGAATGGCGCGAGCCGGGCTGCTCCGCTTGCCTCGGCATGAACCCGGACAAGGTGCCTTCCGGCGAGCGCTGCGCCTCGACCTCCAACCGCAATTTCATGGGCCGGCAGGGGCCGGGGTCCCGCACCCATCTGGTGTCGCCCGCGATGGCGGCGGCGGCGGCCCTCACCGGGCGCCTGACGGACGTGCGTGAACTGATGAGCGAGAAAAACGGGGAGCTGGTGCAATGAAGAAGGCATTCTGGCTGCTGGCGCTGGGCGCGTTGGCCAGTGCGATCATGGCCGCGAGCGTCGGCCGCGCTGAGGATGTGCCGGCCGAATCGACCGCGCACCGGAGCCGCTGATGGACAAGGTTCAGATCGTCGAGGGCAGCGCCTATCCGCTGGGCGTAAAGAATGTCGACACCGACATGATCATCGCCGCCAAGTGGCTCAAGACCATCAGCCGTGCGGGCCTGGGCAAGGGCGCGTTCGAGGCCATGCGCGAAGATCCGGCCAATGTGTTCGACGACCCGGCCTATGCCGGCAGCCCGATCCTGATCGCTGGCGACAATTTCGGCTGCGGTTCCAGCCGCGAACATGCCGCCTGGGCGCTTGCGGACATGGGCGTGAAGGCGGTGATCGCGCCGAGCTTCTCCGACATCTTCTCCGGCAATGCGTTCAAGAACGGCATCCTGACCGTGGTGCTGCCGCAGGAAGCGGTCGACCGGCTGATGGAGGTCGCGAAGACCGATCCGATCCATGTCGACCTGGAGGAGCAGGGCGTCACCACCCCGTTCCAGGATCGCTTCACCTTCGCCATCGACCCCTTCCGCAAGACCTGCCTGCTCGGCGGCCTCGACGAAATCGGCCTGACGTTATCTGCGGTCGACGGCATTGGCGTGTATGAAGAAAAAGTGCGGGCCGACCGGCCGTGGCTGGTTCCCGCCGTTGCCTAAAGCGTGCGGCGTGCTTATCTTCTATAAGTAAATCTTTAGCGCCAGCACCGAGGCAAGCCCGCATGACGACTTTTGACAACCGTGAACGCGCCTTTGAGAATATGTTCGCGCATGACCAGGAAATGGCGTTCCGCATCACGGCGCGACGCAATCGTCTGGTCGGCGAATGGGCCGCGGCCAAGATGGGCCTGACCCCGGAAGAGACCGACGCCTATGCCAAGGCGGTCGTCCAGGCCGAATTCGAGGAAGCGGGTGACGAGGATGTCGTGCGCAAGCTCGTGGGCGACCTGACCTCGGCGGGTGTCGACATCGACGAGATGACCGTGCGCGCGGCGCTGGATGATCAGGCGGTGATCGCCCGCCGTCAGTTCATCGAACCCCAATAAGGGCGCCGACCCATGCCGATGGCTGCAGAAGACATTGCGGACATGATCCGCAGCGCCATTCCGGACGCAGACGTGGAAATCACCGATCTGGCCGGTGATGGCGATCATTATGCAGCGCGCGTCGTGGCGGAGAGCTTTCGCGGCCTCAGCCGGGTCAAGCAGCATCAGGCGGTGTATGGCGCCCTGGGCGGGCGCATGGGCGGTGTTCTGCACGCCTTGCAACTGACGACTGCCGTCCCCAATTGAGGGGCGATACGGATTTAGCGGCGGCATTGACCGCCATGAGATGAAATGGAACCGATGATGACCGATGCAACCCAGGCGCGCATCGCCGAAATCGTGAACGGCAACGATGTGGTGCTGTTCATGAAGGGCACGCCGCTCTTTCCCCAATGTGGCTTTTCCAGCCGGGCGATCGCCATTCTGGAGCATCTGGGTGTCGCCTATGAAACCGTGGACGTGCTGCAGGATCAGGGCATCCGCCAGGGCATCAAGGAATTTTCCGACTGGCCGACCATTCCGCAACTCTATGTGAAGGGCGAGTTTGTCGGCGGCAGCGACATCATGATGGAGATGTACGAGGCTGGCGAACTGCAGCAGGTCATGACGGCTCAGGGCGTCGCCAGCGCGAACTGATCCTCGCTTCAGGAACAAGCCATGAAGGCCGTGACGCGCAGGCGTTGCGGCCTTTTTGCTGTGCGCTGATACCGGATGGAGAAGGGGCGGCGGCTCTGGTCGGGGGCGGCATCCGGGTGGGGGACGTGCTGCGGGCAAAGGTGCGGCGACGTCCCCCCGTTCACCTCTCGGTCGGAACAGTCACAACGTAGCAGATGCCGTGCCAGTTCGCTCAGCTTACGGATTTTCGCGCGTTCCGATGGTTAATGGTCTCCAGCGGCCTGCGCCATCCGTCAAAAATACCGACAGGGTCGGGGGAGGGCGCAACCTCCCGTCGTCGATGGCAGCGCGCGTCCCGTCGATCGTTCATTGACTGTTCAGCAAAATGACTACAGATGTAATCGTGACGATGACAGTTGTAGTCGACGAGTCTCTCGTCGCCGAAACAGAGAGATGGCACGTTGAGCGAGAAGATCAGCGAAGCGGAATATGCGGTGATGGAAGCGCTCTGGCAGGATGCGCCGCTGACCGCCACCGATGTGGCCGCGCGCGTGTCCGATGAGCGCGGCTGGAGCATCCAGACGGTCAAGACGCTGCTTTCCCGCTTGCTCGCCAAGGAGATCGTCTCCGCCGAGCAGGATGGCCGCCGCTTTCTCTACACCCCGCTGGTCGCGCGGGAGGATTATGTGACGGGTGAATCGCGCCGGCTGGTCGATCGCCTGTTCGGCGGGCGGATCACGCCGCTGGTCGCCCATCTGGCGGAGCAGGACCAGCTCTCGCCGCAGGATATCGAAGAGATCGAGGCGCTGTTGAGGGAGCTGAAGCCATGATCGCCTGGATGTTTGAGGGGCTGGTCGCCTCGACCCTGTTGATTTCGCTCGTGATGATGCTCCGCGTGCCCGTGACGCGGCATCTGGGCGCGAAGGCGGCCTATCTGCTGTGGGCAATCCCGGTGGCGCGGCTCGTCCTTCCGCCATTGCCGCGCGGTACGGCGGTCGACGCCGTGCTGCCGGCATCTCCCATCGACGGGTCGGGCGCCTATGTGGTGCTGCAGATTGCCGGCGACACCGCCACGCCGCAGCCCGCGCAATTCCCCTGGCTGGAGGCCGGCATCGCCTTGTGGCTGGCTGGGGCGATCCTCTTCTGCGTCATCGAGATCATCGCCTATGTCCGCTTTCGCCGACTGATGTTGGACGACGCTCGCTTGATCGACGTGCGGGACGGCGTGTCGCTGGTGGAGAGCGTGCATGTCTCGGGCCCGCTGGCCTTCGGCGTGCGGCACAAATATGTGGTGCTGCCGGTAGACTTTGCCGATCGCTATACGGCGGAAGAGCAGGCCATGGCGATCGCCCATGAACTCACCCATCACCGGCGCGGGGATTTGCGCGCCAATCTGGTCGCGCTGGCGGCGCTGGCCCTGCACTGGTGGAACCCGCTTGCCTGGGCGGCCTATCGCGCCTTCCGTGCGGACCAGGAACTGGCGTGCGATGCCGATGTTCTGGCGCGTCATGGCGCCGCTTATGCCCAGGCCTACGGCCGGGCGATCCTGAAGGCGGCGAGCGGCCGCCAATATGCCGCTGCATGCCACCTCAACACCGTTGATAATCTGAAAGGACGGCTGAAGATGCTTTCGACCCACAGCAATTCGCTCCGCCGCATCAGCTGGGGCATGACCGCAGTGTCCTTCGTCACCATCGCCGGCCTCGCGCTGACCGCATCGGGCAGCCGCGCCGCGCAGGAAATGGCGGCGATGTCCGAGAAGGTCGGCAATGCCCATATGGTGAAGCTGGCGAGCTTCCTGCCGCAGACGCCGCAAGAGGCCGATGCAGCGGCGGCAGCGGCCGACGAGGCCATGCGCGCAGCCGATGCCGCGGCGCAGAAGGCGGACCTGGCAGCGAAGGATGCCGAAGTCGCGCGGAGGCAGGCCGATGTGGCAGCGCAGGCCGCCGAGGCCATCGAAGCGCCTGAGCCCCCCGTGCCGCCGGCCGCGCCGGAAGCGCCGCGCATGAAGAGGATCGTCACCGTCTCTTCCGATGGAACGCGGCGGGAGCATGTGATCGAACTGCCCGAGCCGCCGGCACCGCCCGCGCCCCCGGCGCCGCCCGCCGTGATGGCCGACGGCAAGGCCCATCGCATGGTCATCCGCACCCGCGACGGCAAGATCATCTCGCGGGACATGGGGATCGACGATCGTGAGATCGCGAGCATGATCCCGCAAATCGATGTCGACCAGCGCTGCGCCAATGGCCAGCGGGGTAGCGCGACTCAGGTGATCGAGGAAAATGGCAAGACGAAGCGGATCCGCATCATGATCTGCGGCAAGGAAATCGCCAGGCAAGCGCGCCTCTCGGCGCTCGATGGACTGACCCGGGCACGCTCCAACCTGCAGCAGCAGCAGAATATGGGTGAGGCCTTGCGGGCAAAGGTCCTTGCTGATCTCGATAGCGAGATAGCGCATCTGAAGGCCGAGAGGGACTGATATCCAGTCGCATGGAGGCCGACGGATCCGCGCCTGATGTTAAGGCGCAGAGGCCACGCCATCGCCAGCCGCCATGGACCGGCGATGGCTGGCGGCATGGTCAGAACAGAGGGTCTGCGGACGGGCGCCTGATGAGTTCCGCAAGCTTCTCGGCAGGGCGTCCCGGCTTCATGACCAGGGTTATGCTGTCCCTCTCCTGCGCCAGTCCGGGGGGCAGGCCACGACCGGAATAGATGATGAACGGCACGGCATCGGCCAGCAGCTTGAGGGCAACGGGCGTGATGTCGCGGTCTGCCAGATTGGCGTCCATGATCGCGGCTTCCACGGGCTGCTTTTCCAGCAGGGCCAATGCGGCCGCCACGGTGGCGACCGGCCCGACGACATGGCCATCGAGCGATTCGATTTCGTCGGCGATGATATGGGCGACGAGTGGCTCGTCCTCCACGATCAATATCGGCTTATGGTCCAACATTTCATTCTCCCTTTGAGCGGGAGGGGCGGGGCTCAATCGGCGCTGCTCATGGCGACCGTTGATCTGCACGATTCACATAGGTTAGGGCAGGTCAACCTATGCGGTGCGGATTAAGTTCCTGAGCTGGAGGCGTTTTTCCAAATCGCGAAAGAAAGTGGAAGGGCAGCGATCGGCCGGTGCGATCATGCACGGCCCGCAGGTTTCGACACAAAGAAAAAGGGCAGCCCCGCGAGGGACTGCCCTTTCTGCATTTCCGCAAGGATGCGGAAGCGGCTTACTTCAGCTCGACGGTCGCGCCGGCTTCTTCAAGCTGCTTCTTGACCTTCTCGGCCTCGTCCTTGCTCACGCCTTCCTTGATCGCCTTGGGAGCCGACTCAACCAGGGTCTTGGCTTCGGTCAGGCCCAGGCCGGTCAGGGCGCGGACTTCCTTGATGACGTTGATCTTCTTGCCACCGTCGCCGGTGAGGATCACGTCGAACTCGGTCTGCTCTTCAGCAGCCGGGGCGGCGGCGCCAGCAACCGGGCCGGCAACGGCGACGGCGGCGGCGGCGGAAACGCCCCACTTCTCTTCGAGAGCCTTCGAAAGCTCAGCGGCTTCGAGGACGGTAAGGGCCGAGAGCTGGTCGACCAGTGCGTTGATGTCTGCCATATATTTACTAACCTATTCCCTTCTGGGCGGAGCCTTGAGGGCTCCTTAAACAAGAATTGAAAACGAACGTCGGATAAGGGGCACCGCTTATGCGGCTTCCTTCTCCGCATAGGCGTTGAAGACCCGCGCGAGCTGCGCAGCCGGTGCCTGGGTGACGGTTGCGAGCTTGGTTGCCGGGGCCACGATAAGGCCGATCAGCTTTGCGCGCAGTTCATCCAGGGACGGCATCGATGCCAGCGCCTTGACGCCATTTGCATCGAGCAGCATTTCGCCCATTGCGCCGCCAACGATCTCAAGCTTGTCGTTGGTCTTGGCGAAATCGATCACAACCTTGGCGGCGGCGACCGGATCGACCGAAGAGGCCAGAGCAATCGGGCCGGTCAGCAGGCTGCTGATCTGCTCGTACTGCGTGTCCTTCAGTGCGATCTTGGCGAGACGGTTCTTCGTAACCTTGAAGGTCGCGCCGGCATCGCGCATTTTCTGCCGCAGATCCGTCGACTGGGCGACGGTCATGCCCAGGTTGCGCGTTACCACGACAACACCAAGCTCAGCAAAAGTTGCGTTCAGCGCGGAAACGACATCAGCTTTCTGATTACGATCCATGCCATTCTCCATTCAAGCCTTCCGGAACAGCCCGGAAGGCGGCAAAACCCGTCTCCGGCGAACCGGATTGGGGCGTGTCCGTGAGGGGAGAGGTTGCCGGCCCGGATCGTTCGTTCCCGAACAGGGGCAGGCCCGGATGCGCGCAGAGGCGATCCGACAAGAACTTTTCCCCGTCTAGGCTGGGCATTAAGAGGGGCAAATTCCCCTCACCAACTGTCTCGGACGGTGGACCGCAAGCGGTCCGGTGCCGCGCCCATACATGGATCGGCGCGGCATGTCACTTGATTTCTTCAGGGAAGGCGGCCGCGAGCGATGTGGCGCCCTATTGCCCCACGCGCTCGGCCGACCAGCGCGCGATGCCCTTGCGCGCATCCTGCACGAAGCGGGAGCGACGGACGCCCTCCAGGAACAGATTGCCCACGATCCTGCCGATGATCCCCACGGGGCGGCGGAACTGGATGAGCAGCACGATCCGGGTCTCGTCGGTATCGTTGCGCACTTCATGGTCGAAGCAGTCGTCGAACACCAGGCACTTGCCTTCCTGCCATTCAAGCCACCGATCGACCACCCGCATCCGGCATTTCTCGGATTCGCGCGGCACCTGGATGCCGAGGTGGGAAGTGAGGAACGCCTTGGTCACGCCCGTATGCGGCGGAATATGCGTGCCCGGCACAAGCACGGAGAAGAAGGCGGAGTTGAGGCCGGGGATGCGCGAGACGAGTTCCGCGGTGCGCGGGCAGGCCTGGCAATTGGCCTCGTCGCGATAACCGTAGCCGATGAGGAAATAGGAGCGCCAGCGGCCGGCGGGGGCGATGCGGCGGTGGTCCGGCGAGATTGTCGCGAGCGGCGGCACCGCCTCGATGTCCTGCAGCGCCGCGGCGGCTTCCTCGCGAATTTCTTCCCAATGCTTTTCCAGTTCGGGCACCCAGTCGAAGCTGTGGGGATCGAAGACGGGCTTGTCACCGATGAGCGAGGCGTTGGCGATCCAGCGATTGGTCTTGGGCTGCATCCATTTGCCGAAGCGCAGGATCAGGGGTTTCTTGGGGATCAGCTTTGAACTGGGCGGAAGGGTGGCGTTGATATCGTCAGGGATCTTGACGGGTGTCTGCTGGTTCATCGGTCACTCTTGTCGCTCTTGCGCGGCGTGCCATGGATAGACGGCAGCAGCGTGCGTGAGCCGTCGATAGCCTCAGTCGCCGGCCACTTCCACCCGAATGCGTCAAACATCTGAAAAGCGGTGATAAGAAAAAGGCCCCCGTCCATGTGGGCGGGGGCCTTTCCTATTCTTTCGTCATCGTCAGGCCGTTCAGGCGCTGGCGACTTCCGCCACGTCGACCTTCACGCCCGGGCCCATCGAGGACGACAGGGCGATCTTGCGAACATATTTGCCCTTGGAGCCCGAGGGCTTCGCCTTGACGATCGCGTCGACGAATGCGTCGAAGTTCTTGCGCAGGTCGGCCTGGCTGAAGCTCGCCTTGCCCAGACCAGCGTGGATGATGCCGGCCTTCTCGACGCGGAACTCGATCTGGCCGCCCTTGGCAGCCTTCACGGCGTCGGCGACGTTCGGGGTCACGGTGCCCAGCTTCGGGTTCGGCATCAGGCCCTTGGGGCCCAGAACCTTACCGAGGCGGCCGACCAGGCCCATCATGTCCGGCGTCGCGATGACGCGCTGGAAGTCGATGTTGCCAGCCTGGATGCTCTCCAGCAGGTCTTCCGCACCGACGACATCGGCGCCGGCATCAAGCGCCTGCTGCGCCTTCTCGTTGCGGGCGAACACGGCGACGCGAACGTCCTTGCCGGTGCCGGCGGGCAGGGTGACGACGCCGCGGACCATCTGGTCGGCGTGGCGCGGGTCAACGCCCAGGTTGATCGCCACTTCGACGCTCTCGTCGAACTTGGCGGTCGCGTGGGTCTTGATCAGCGACAGCGCTTCATCGACGCCGTGCAGCTTTTCCTTGTTGATGGCGGCGGCAAGAACCTTTGCCTTCTTCGTCTGCTTTGCCATGGTCTTAGCCCTCCACCACTTCGAGGCCCATCGCGCGCGCGGAGCCTTCGATGATCTTCGTCGCCGCTTCAATGCTGTTCGCGTTCAGGTCAGACATCTTGGCCTGGGCGATCTCGGAAAGCTGGGTGCGGGTGATCTTGCCGGCAACCGTCTTGCCCGGCTCCTTGGAGCCCGACTTCAGGTTGATCGCCTTCTTGATCAGATAGGTGGCCGGCGGCTGCTTCATCGTGAAGGAGAAGCTGCGGTCGGCATAGACGGTGATGATGGTCGGCAGGGGCGTGCCCTTTTCCATCTGCGCCGTCTGCGCGTTGAACGCTTTGCAGAATTCCATGATGTTCACGCCGCGCTGACCCAGTGCAGGGCCGATCGGCGGAGCAGGCTTGGCGTCTCCAGCGGGTACCTGGAGCTTGATATAGCCCGTAATCTTCTTGGCCATTGTCTCTCACTCTGTTGCTGGAAGGGCGGCGGGCCGGCCTTCCGGTTCAAGTTTAGCGGTCAGACAGCAGGCCCGAAGGCCTGCCTCCCGCGGTTATTCCCGGTCGCCCGGAAATTCCTTGTGCGTCATCCCAGCGAAGGCTGGGATCTCATGAGGCCAGGTTGAACATCTCGGCCCGAGATGCCAGCTTTCGCTGGCATGACGATAAATCTTACTTCGAAAGCTCGACCTGCTCGAAGTCCAGCTCGACCGGCGTCGCGCGGCCGAAGATAGACACCGAAACCTTCACGCGGCTCTTCTCGAAGTCCAGCTCTTCCACCACGCCGTTGAAGCTGGCGAAGGGGCCGTCGAGAACCTTGACGCTGTCGCCGATCTCGTAATTGACGTTGATCTTGTGCTTGGGCGCGGCAGCCGCTTCCTCCTTGGTGTTGAGGATGCGGGCGGCCTCGGCCTCGCTGATCGCCTGCGGCTTGCCGGAGGAACCCAGGAAGCCCGTGACCTTCGGCGTGTTCTTGACGAGGTGATAGACGTCGTCGTTCATCGCCAGCTTGGCAAGGACATAGCCGGGGAAGAACTTCCGCTCCGACTGGATCTTCTTGCCGCGGCGCACCTCGGTCACGGTCTCGGTGGGCACCTCGACCGATTCGACCAGCTGCGTCAGGCCCATGCGCTCGGCCTCCGCAACGATCGAATCGCGCACCTTGTTCTCGAAGCCTGAATAGGCGTGGATGATGTACCAGCGCGCCATGTTACCGATTCACACTCCAGTTGCTCAGGCCAGTCTTGGCCAATGCTCAGGCCTGGCCGGCGGCAAGCGCCAGCAGCCATTGCACGATCGCCCCGAACAGGGTGTCGATGCCAAAGAAGAACACGCCCAGCAGGGAGGTCATGATGAGCACCATGATCGTCACCATCATCGTCTCGCGAGTCGTGGGCCACACGATCTTGGACGCTTCGGCTTTCACCTGGTTCACGAACTCGCTTGGGGACGTCTTTGCCACCTGTCGATCAACCCGTTCAAAAACAACAAAATCCGCGAAGCAACAGGCCGCCCTCCGGGTGTGGGGCCATCATTTTCGATGGCCTTTCCCCGGATGCGGCCGCCACTTCGCGACCGAAAATCTCGCGGGTCCATAGACTTACACACAGCTGAGCGCAAGTTTTCCGGAAAGTTTTGGCAGGAGTGGAGGGACTCGAACCCCCGGCATTCGGTTTTGGAGACCGACGCTCTACCAGCTGAGCTACACTCCTGCGCTCCGCGAAGGGGCGTCACTTAGCTTGGGGGCGGGGGCAGTGCAAGCGGTGAGTTGCAGCTTTTCAGCGGCGACGTAACAATTGGTCGACGCTGAGCGTGCCGGACTCGACCGGGTCGGCGCCTTCCTCGCATTCCGCCTCCAATTGGGCGCGGATCTGCTCGATCTGTTTGTCGGTCAGATGCTCGATGCCGATGAAGGCGCCGCGCGCCGGTTCGATCGCCCGGATGATCTCGTCCAGCTTCGCCTGCATCGCCGCCGCATCGCGATTTTGCGAGTTCTGGACGAGGAAGACCATGAGGAAGGTGATGATGGTCGTGCCGGTGTTGATGATGAGCTGCCAGGTCTCCGAATAGCCGAAAAACGGCCCGGTGACGGCCCAGATCGCGATGGTGGAGAGGGCCAGGATGAAGGCAACGGGCTGCCCCGCGAAAAAGGCGATGCGCCCGGCGATGACGGTGAACAGGCGTTCCATGGGCGTGCAATCCTCTCAGGCGGGGCGATAGCGTGATGTCGAGGCAGTTGGAATCACCTGACGATCCCGAAATCACGGAACGACCCTGGCGGCCTTCTCTCAGAACGGCGCGTAAAAGAAAATGGGCTCCCGGCGTGACCCGCGGGAGCCCATGTCCGTGTCGCTGGCATGACCCGCTTTCACCGGATCACGCGGGCGCGACGATTGGTTTAGAATTCGACCTTCGCGCCGATGCGGATGCTCCAGAGCGAGAAGCGCGTCTGGTTGTTCACGGCGGGGTTGGAGAAGTTCGAATAGCGATACTGGCCGCAGGCGTTGGTTCCCTGTGCCACGCACGCCACGTTCACGACCTGCGCGAGATAGGGGAACGTCACCTGACGCAGCGAGCCCCAGTCCTTGTTGACCAGGTTGAGGACGTTCTCGATGTCCGCGAACAGCTTGAACCGGCCGGAAGGCAGCGCCGGCAGCGGCAGTTCCTGGTCGACATGAAGGTCGATCTTCGTCCAGCTCGGCGCACGCTGCGAGTTCTTCTTCAGGATCGTGCCGCGATACTTCTCAAGCCCGTTGGCGGCGATGAAGGCATCGAACGCCTGCTGGGTCGCGGTTGAATCGAAGACGACGCGGGTATCGTTCACCGTCGGCACATAGAGCAGGTAGCGGTTGGCGCTGCCGGTCGTGCCGAACACCGAGGAGTGGCTGTTGACCAGCGTCGGGTCGTTCATCGTCAGGCTGTAGGGAATGCCCGAGCGACGCTCGCCGAACAGGCTGAAGCGCGTCTTGTAGTCGCCGTAGAAGGCATGGTCGAAGTCGAAGTGGACCTTGAAGCTGTTGCGGATTTCGTAGATCGACGTGCCATAGGCGGCGGTGTTCGGATCGACCATCGCGTTCTGGCCATAGGTGCCCGATGCGGTCGTGCCGTTCATCGAGCTGACGTCGGTCACATCCTGGAAGGTGTAGCTGCCGCCGACGGTCAGGCCCCAGTCCCAGCTCTTGTCGATGCGGGCGACGGTGACCAGCGAATGGCCCTTCGACGTGTTGGAGAGCAGCAGGTCGGTATTGGCGCCGGCAGTGGTGGAGGCATAGCGTGTGCGGCCATCCGGCGTGGTGCCGATCGCCGTCAGGCGCAGGTCGCGATAGATCGGCGCATTGTTGACCCAGCCATAATAGAGGTCGCCGCCGAAGGTCCAGCCGGTGCCCAGGAAGCCGAGGCTATCAGGCGTGTAGTCGACCGACAGGCTGCTCTTCCAGGTGGATTCCATCTTGTATTTGGGATCCATCGCATTGACTGCTGCCAGCGAGAGCGAGCCGGTATTGTTGCGCAGATAGTCGGTGACGAGGCTGGAGAAGTTCCGCCCGTCGACGCCGTTCAGTGCCGCGTTGCAGAGTGCGTCTGAGACGCCGCCCTGGCAGCCCACGCCATTGGCGTTGCGCTGGATGGTGATGGCATTGGCATAGACGCCCGAGACCGAATAGCTGTTGCCCAGGAACACGTCGGGTGATCCGCCCGCGAACAGGCCGATGCCGCCGCGCACCTTGATTTCCGATGTCGGGCTCCAGGTCGCCTGGAAGCGCGGCTGGATGACCATCTTACCGTTGATGACGGCGCGGTTGGAGAAGCCGTAGCGGTTGGTGAAATAGCTGTTGAGGGGCGGCGGAGTGATGCCGTCATACAGGTCGCTGCGCACGCCCGCAGTGACGCTCAGGGTGCGGCTCGGTTCGTAGCTTGCCTGATAGCCGAAGGTGAACTGGTCATATTTGAAACTGGCCAGCACGTCGTTCAGATCGCCGGTGATGGAACCGTTGAGCAGCAGGATGCTGGCGCGCTGGTTCTGGAAGTCGGCGAGCGAGTCGAAATAATAATTGCCCCATGCATTCTGGGTGAAGGCGTTGGCGACATCCAGATGCATCCACGCGGCGGTCGCCTTCATCGACAGGTCGCCCATCTCCCAGCGCATGGCGATGTCGGCGCCATATTGCTTGGTGTGGACATAGTTGAAGTGGCGGAACTGGTCGGGGCCGAAATAAAGGCGGCCGGTGCCGGGGTTGGCGCTGGAACCCTGCGTACACTGGATCTGGCTACCCACGGTCGTAGGATCGAGGCAGACCTGCATCTGCGAGAAGGGCGTCTCGCCGAACGGTACGGGCGAAAGATCATATTTACGGAAGTTTCCGCGGATTTCGGTGTGGAAATTGTCCGCCCAGTCGGAGTTCAGCTGTGCGACATAGGACTGCACCTTTTCCGGGCGCTTGTAGTTGTTCGAGCCAAGCGCGAGGGTGGGTGATGTCGCGACGGTGGAAGAAAAGCCCGCCGTCGAACTGTTGGAGCTGTCGTTGCGGATATAGGTAAAGGACAGGCGCTGGCCGTCCATGATGTTCCAGTCGAGCTTGACGGTGTATTTCTCGTCCTTTTCCTGTGTCGACCGGGTCACGCCGCCCGGATCATAATCATAGATCGACTGGGAAATGCCGGTCAGCGCGTCGATCTGCGCATCGGAAATATTGGGGACGACGTTGGCGAAGCCGGCGGTGCCGATGGCGATCGGCGTACCCTCCTCGATCTTTTCATAGGACGCCGCGAAGAACAGCTTGTCCTTGATGAGCGGGCCGGAAAGGAAGGCGCCGAAATTCTTGCTCTTGAAGTCCAGGTTGACGCGGTTGTTGCGGCTGCGGTCGCCGGTCAGCTTGTCGCTGGAATAGGTGTAGAAGGCCGATCCGTGGAACTGGTTGGTGCCCGAGCGCAGCACGACATTGACCGCGCCGCCCTGGAAATCGCCCTCGGTAATGTCGAACGGTGCGATCTTGACCGACAGCTGTTCGATGGCGTCGAGCGGCACCGGGCCGCGCGCGGTGGGCAGGCCGCCGACGTTCAGACCGAAATTGTCAGAGAAGCGCAGGCCGTCGACCGAGAATTTGTTGAGGCGGGCATTCTGGCCGGCGATCATTACGCCGCGGCTCTGCGCCGGGTCGATGGTCGCGAAGGGATCGCGGCGCACGATGTCGCGAATGTCGCGGCTGACCGAGGCAACGCCCTCGATATCCTCGCGCCCGAGCACCGTTGCCGGGCCGGAAGAGAGGTCGACCGCGCCGGACTTGGCGGCGGTGACGACGATTTCCTCGCCCGCGC
The DNA here is from genome assembly GCA_029167225.1 of Sphingobium arseniciresistens. Lineage (GTDB taxonomy): Bacteria > Pseudomonadota > Alphaproteobacteria > Sphingomonadales > Sphingomonadaceae > Sphingobium > Sphingobium arseniciresistens. The sequence continues at coordinate 217,291 of JARFNK010000001.1, read as the reverse complement.
CCTGCAGCGCGATGGGCAGGCGCAGCGGCTGGCCAGCGGTCAACGAGATGTTGGTGACGGTCGTGTCCGAATAGCCCGGCGCCGATACGGTCACGGAGAAGGGGCCGCCAATGCGCAGGCCCGATGCCGAGAAGCTGCCGTCGGCATTGGTGGTGGAGGTCGTGGTCGTGCCCGAAGGCTCATGCTTTACCGTGATCTTGGCGCCGGCAACGGGCGTGCCCTCGGCGGTGACTTCGCCGCGGATCGACGAGGTGGTTTCCTGGGCATAGGCAGCGGTGGCCGAGCAGACCGCGATCGCGCAGACGCCGGCGTGAAGTAGATGACGCATCGAAAATTCCCCTTAAGAAGTCATTTTTCCCTGCGGCCCCGGTAAGCGCTCTGCGGCGTGTGTGGGTGGGGCCGTATCTCCAATCGCATGGTCGATGACGGTCGCCGCCTAGGGCGATCGCACGACTTCCGCGTCTCCGGGCACCTTGTCCCGGAATTCCGTCCAATGGCTGCTGATGGCGTCCACGACCGGCGTGCCGACGATGAATGCGGCGTCGAGCGAGGCCTGCAGCGCGGACAGGCCGGAGGCTTCGGAAATCAGGCTTTCCGCCGCCCCCACGCCTTCGGCCTGCACGGAATAGTTGCTGCCGGTGCGCAATACGAGCAGGCGTGCCGGGTCGGCCTTGCCCCGCCGGCCCAGCATGTTGAGCGCGCTGGCAACGCCGGTGTCCTCCATCGCCGTCATGACGAAGGGCTCCTTGCCGCCGGTCCAGAAATTGGACCAGCGTTCGACATGGGTGTTGAGCAGTTCGCCGTGCCAGAAGGTCTGGCCGCTGGCCTCCACGCCCCTGATGACGGCGGGCGGCGCCCCGGCGGCGGGATAGCGGCGATAGCCTGCGCGGATCTGCTGCAGCACCGGCGTGTCGGGGATAGCGATCCCCTTCGTCAGGCCATAGGCCCAGTCGCGCAGGCCCTTGTTCAGTGGGAAGAGATTATATTGCGCGTCGCCATGGGGCGCCTGATAGGGGCGCTTGCTGTCGCGGGCGAACATGCCGGCGGGCCAGTCCTTGGGCGCCTCGCGCGGATCGACCGCGTAGCCATAATCGGTGTCCACCACGTCGCCGATCCATGCGGCCGAGCCGATGGAAGCGGTATTGGGATTGGTGCCGGCGATCGCCGCGACCATCCAATAGGCATGGGAAAGATCGAAGCGTGGATCGAGCCCCAGCGCCATGGTGGAGGCCGCCGCCCGGTTCGTGCCGATGCCGGTGGAGAGCAGCAGAGCCTTGCGCGCGGGATCGTAACGCAGATGGCGGAAGCCGGCGGGGAAGGGGATGACCTGCGGCATCACTTGCGCCCAGGCCTGATATTCGCCGGCACGGTCGCCCGTATCCTCGCCGATTTCAAACGCCGTGACGATGACGACGCGAACTTCGATCGGTTGCGTCTGTGCAGAGTATTGTACGGATTTTTCTTCTGCCGCACATGCGGGAGACAGCGATCCAACCAGCGTCATTGCCGCAGCAACGCACGCTGATCGACCGATCAACAACAAACCCCTGAAAAAACCCAAAATTCGGCCCCCAAACCGACGGTGGCCTCTCCTGGATTGTCCCCATGTTTTCCGGGGTCAGTCGCTTATGCTAACAGAGTTGTTGCGGCGCGCAAGAGTGCGCCCGGCTGGTCCGGCCTTGTTTCTGTACGTTTTTCGGCGCGGCGTATGATCGCGCCTGGTTGGACGAGGTCGAAGGCAGGGCTTATCGGCGCCGGATCTCGCCACGCCCCATCCTTACAGGTGACTGGACAGCGGGTGTCAGCCGGCTAAGGGTGGCGGAAACACGATAGTTTCAGGCCGGTCCCATGCATTCCATGCAATTGTTTGAACTGCTGGTGGCGATGCTGCTGGCGATCATTGCCCTGCATTATGTGGCGCACAGGCTCGGCCTGCCGCCGGCGGTCGCGCTGCTGACCGGCGGCGCGCTCCTGGCCTTCCTGCCGGGCCTTCCCGTCATTTCGCTCGATCCCGAACTGGTGCTGGTCATCTTCCTGCCACCCCTGCTGATGGACGGCGCATGGTTCATCGCGCTGCGGCACCTGCACCGCCATATGATCGGCATCCTGTCGCTCGCGATCGGCGCGGTCATCTTTACCACATTGGTCGTCGCCCTGGTCGCCCATGCCCTGATGCCGTCGCTGCCCTGGGCCGCCTGCGCCGCGCTCGGGGCGATCGTCTCGCCCCCCGATGCCGTCTCCGCCCGCGCCGTGCTGCAACGGGTGAAATTGCCCCGGCGCCTCTCGATCCTGCTCGAAGGGGAGAGCCTTCTCAACGATGCCAGCGGCCTCGTCCTCTTCCGCTTCGCCATCGCCACGGGGATCACCGGCGCGTTCAGTGCCGTCTTGGCGCTGGAAAGCTTTTTCATCCTCGCATTGGGCGGCATGCTGGTCGGCGCGGTGATCGGCGCGGCCTGGGTTTTGCTGGTCCGGCGGCTGGGTGACGAATATCTGATGATCGCTTCTTCCGTGCTGGCGCCCTGGGCAGCCTATCTGCTGGGCGAAATGGTCCATGTCTCCGGCGTGATCGCCACGGTGACGACGGGGCTCATCTGCGGCTGGTATCAGCATGTCCTCTTTTCTGCGGCGGTGCGGATACGCGGGACGGCGTTCTGGGCCGTGATGATCTTCCTCATGGAAGCGACGGTGTTCATGCTGATCGGTTCCTCGCTGCGCGGCGTGGTCGAGCGTGTCGGCGGGTTCGGCGTGGTGCTGGACAATATGGCGATCCCGGTCCTCATCATCGTGCTGACGCTCATCGCGGCGCGCTTCGTCTGGGTGTTCGGATCGGAGGCGATCATCCACCTGCTGCGTGCGGCCGGCGTTCGCCGCTACAAAAGACTGGGCGGAAGAAGCGCGACGATTTTAAGCTGGGCGGGGATGCGCGGCGTCGTCACGCTGGCGGTGGCGCTCAGCGTCCCCGATGGCTTTCCCGGCCGTGACTTCATGCTGGTGGCGGCGTTCGGCGTGATCCTGGGCACGGTCCTGATGCAGGGCACGACATTGGGGAGCCTCATCCGCTGGGCGCAGCTGAGCGAGCCCGACTATGATCGCCCGCGGCTCAGCATGAGCCAGGCCGAGGCCGCGATGGCGCAGGCGCAGGTGCAGCGTGTCGAAGCGCTCGCCTATGACGATGATGGCACGCTTATCCACCCGCAGCTGCTCGCGCGCTATCAGAGCCGGGCGACCATCTCCCTCGACTATGCCGGGCGGGAGCACCATTATGCCGACCGGCTCCATGCACATTTCGACCTGGTGCTGGAAGCGATCGCCGCCGGCCGCGCCGAGCTGCTCAGGCTCCACCGCATCGGGGACATCGACGAGGAGGTGCTGCAGGAACTGGAGCGCGACCTCGACCTAGAGGAGTTGAGCGCGCTGTCCGCCAAGGCGTGAGCCGCCATTGCCAAGGCTTTTGGCGGATTGAAGATTGGGGCGGCGCCTCGCTTGATGGAATGGTGACCCCGGCGTGACTCGAACACGCAACATCCCGCTTAGAAGGCGGGTGCTCTATCCAGTTGAGCTACGGGGCCATTCGCCGCCCGCTGCCCATAGCGGGCCTGCGGCAGCTTGCAAATGGCGTTCCTGCAACTTTGCCCGGATGATGATGTGATCGAGGTGGCCGGCAGCGGCCGCGCATCTGACATCCATCGGCAAAGGCCCTGCACCTGCGCCATTGCAATGACGCATGACTGCGATAAGGATGCCGTTGTGCAATTGCGAGATGACAGCAGCGCCGCTGGCGCATCGGACCCCTCGGCTCTCCACCGGCTCGACGCGACGGCGCTGGGCAACCGGCCGCTGCGCTATTTCGATTTCATGATGGCGGCCTTCGTCGCGATCCTGCTGCTTTCCAACCTGATCGGCGCGGCGAAGCTGGCGACGGTCGGCGGCTTCACCTTCGGCGCGGGCATCCTGTTCTTTCCGCTCGGCTATGTGTTGGGTGACGTGCTGACCGAAGTCTATGGCTATGCGCGCGCGCGCCGCTGTGTCTGGGCGGGCTTCGGCGCGATGCTGTTCATGGCGTTGATGAGCTACGTGGTCGTCGCGCTGCCCCCCGCGCCGGGCTGGAGCGGGCAGGCGGCCTATGAGTCGGTCTTCGGCAATACCTGGCGCATCGTCTTCGCTTCGCTCGCCGCCTTCTGGGCCGGGGAGTTCGCCAACAGCTTCGTCATGGCGCGGATGAAGCTACTGACGGACGGCAAGCATCTGTGGATGCGCACCATCGGATCGACGGTGGTGGGGCAGGGGGTGGACAGCCTGCTCTTCTACCCGCTCGCCTTCCTCGGCATATGGAGCCATGATCAGGTGCTGACGGTGATGGTCACGAACTGGGCGATGAAGGTCGGCTGGGAAGCGGTGCTGACCCCCGTGACCTATATGGTGGTGAACGGCCTCAAGCGGCGCGAGGGGCTCGACATCTTCGACAAGGGCACCGACTTCACGCCCTTCCGGGCGAAGCTGTGAACCATATGCACCTTGCCAAGGTCGCGACCGTCTGGGGCGACTGCAAGCGGGCGATCGAGGCCTGGCTGGATCTGTCGCCCGATGCGCTGCACATCCATGTCGGCATCATCGGCTGGCTCGCGGCGGCGGCCGCCACCCGGCGCTCGCTCGACAACATCTTGCCATGGGCGCTGCTGCTGGTGGCGGAACTCATCAACGAGTTCATCGACATGAACCAGCCGGTCGGCAGCATCGAAAGCAACTGGCCCGCCTCCCGCCACGACATCTTCAACACCATGGCGATGCCGACTGTGATCTTCCTCTACCTGCGCATCCGCCGCTGGTGGGCCGAGCGGCAGGAACGCGCGGTCGAGGCCGAGGCGTAGCAACGCCGCCGTAGTTATGCCGATGGGGATTGCGGCGAGTCGCGATTGGCGCGAGAGGGGGCGGTGATGACCAGCCTGCCCATTCACGCCATATTGCCCGATCTGCTGGAGACCCTGCGCGTGCGCAGCAACGCCGTGTTGGTCGCCCCGCCGGGCGCAGGCAAGACGACGGCGGTGGCGCCGGCACTGCTCGATGAAGGCTGGTGCGACGGACAGATATTGCTGCTCTCCCCCCGCCGCCTTGCCGCCCGCGCGGCTGCCGAGCGGATCGCGCAGCAGATGGGCGAGGCGCCGGGCGGCATCGTCGGCTACGCCACGCGCATGGACAGCCGCCAGTCGGCCAGGACGCGCATCCTCGTCCTGACCGAGGGCATCTTCCGCAACCGCATTCAGGACGACCCGGAGCTGTCGGGCGTCTCCGCCGTGCTCTTCGACGAAGTGCATGAGCGCAGCCTCGACAGCGATTTCGGCCTCGCCCTCGCGCTCGATGCACAGGCGGCGCTGCGACCGGACCTGCGCCTGCTCGCCATGTCGGCGACGTTGGACGGCGCGCGATTCGCGGCGCTGATGCGCGAGGAGGGCACGCCCGGCGATGCCCCGGTGGTCGAGAGCGAAGGGCGCATCCAGCCGCTGGAACTGCGCCATGTCGGCCGCTCGGCCACCGCCCGCATCGAGGACGAGATGGCCGCCGCCATCCGCCGCGCGCTGGCCGAGGAAGCGGAGGGGGACATCCTCGCCTTCCTGCCCGGTGTCGCGGAGATCGAGCGTACGGCCGAGCGGCTGGAGACTGTCGGCGGCGGCATCACGCTCCACCGGCTGCACGGCTCGCTGGAGCCGGCGGACCAGCGCGCGGCGATCCGCCCCGATCCGCAGGGCCGGCGCAAGATCGTGCTGGCGACCAGCATCGCCGAGACCAGCCTGACCATCGACGGCGTGCGCATCGTCGTCGACAGCGGCCTTGCCCGCCGCCCGCGCTATGACCGGTCGGCGGGTGTCACGCGCCTCGTCACCGAAAAGGCCAGCCAGGCCGCCGTCACCCAGCGCGCCGGCCGCGCCGCGCGGCAGCGTCCCGGCGTAGCCTATCGGTTGTGGGAAGCAGGGGCCAATGCCGGGCTCCCGCCTTTCGATCCGCCGGAAATGCTGGAAAGCGATCTCTCCGCCCTGTTGCTCGATTGCGCGCAATGGGGCGTGGCGGACCCGGCGAGCCTGCGCTGGATCGATCCGCCACCCGTCGCCGCGCTGGCAGAGGGCAAGGCGCGGTTGCAGGCGCTGGAGGCGATCGACGCGGATGGCCGCATCACCCCCCATGGCCGGGCGATCGCCCGCCTGCCGCTCGCGCCGCGCATCGCCCATATGCTGGTGCGCGCCGGCGAGCAGGGGATGGCGCGCAGCGCGGCCGAGGTCGCCGTGCTGCTGGGCGAGCGCGGGCTTGGCGGCAGCGATACCGACCTCACCCTGCGCCGCCGCCGCTGGCGGCAGGAAAGTGGCAAACGGGCCGAGGCCGGGCGCAATCTGGCGAAGCGCTGGTCGCGCATGGTGGAAGGCGGGGATGCGATGGCGCAGGGGGATGGCCGCGACGCCCGCAGTGGCCAGGGTCATGGCGAGGATGCCGTGGGCCTCTGCCTCGCGCTCGCCTTCCCGGATCGCGTCGCCAGGCGCCGCTCGGCCGATGGCGCGGAATGGATCAGCATCGGCGGGCGGGGCTTCCGGCTCGATCCGCTGAGCCCGCTCGCGCGCGAGGCATGGCTGGCGGTGGGCGAGGTGCAGGGCAGCGCGGCGGGCGCGCGCATCCTCTCCGCCGCGCCGGTGGAAGAGGGGGATGTGCTCGCGCTGTTCCCCCACCGCATCGAGGAGCGCAAGCTGGTGCGCTTCCGCCCGGAGACCGGCGGAGTGGAGACATTGCGCGAGCGCCGCATCGGCGCGGTGCGGCTGTCGAGCGGCCCCGACGACCGGCCGGATCCGGCAGCGATCGTCGCCGCGCTGACGGAAGGGGTGCGCAGCGGCGGGCTGGACCTGCTGCCATGGTCGGATGCCGCCCGCGCGCTGCGCACCCGCGCCGCCTTTTCCGGCGAGGAGAGCCTGTCCGACGCGGCGCTGCTGGGCAGCATCGGGGAGTGGCTGCCGCCCCTGCTGGCCGGTCGGCGGCGGCTGTCGGACATCGACCGTTCGGCGCTGTCGGGCACGCTCGATGGGCTGCTCGGCTGGGATGTGAAGCAGCGGATCGACCGGCTTGCACCGCCTGAATTCCGTTCGCCCGCCGGCAGCAGCCACGATATCGACTATGGCGCGGAAGGTGGCCCGCGCGTGGAACTGCGCGTGCAGGCGCTCTTCGGCCTCGCGGAGCATCCCGTCGTGGGCGTGGAGCGTATCCCGCTGGTGCTCAGCCTCACCTCGCCCGCCGGCCGGCCGATGCAGACGACGCGCGACCTGCCGGGCTTCTGGGCCGGCAGCTGGGCGGAGATCGCCAAGGAAATGCGCGGGCGCTACCCACGGCACCCCTGGCCGGACGATCCGGCGGGCGCATCGGCCACCTTGCGCACGAAAAGGGCTGACGCGCGCCGCAAATGATGGCGCGCCACGCTTGACGGCACCCCGCCCGCTGGGGCAACGGGGGATATCACAGCCAAGCCAAGTCCAATGCGGAGTCCCAGCGTGAGCGCGCGTATCTATCAGATCCCCAAGAACGCCATGCAGTCCGGCAAGGCCCTGACCAATACCTGGGTGCTGGAATATGCACCTGCCGAGGCCAAGCAGGCCGATCCGCTGACCGGCTGGGCAGGCTCTGGCGACACGCAGCAACAGCTTCGCCTGACCTTCGCCAGTGCCGAGGCGGCCATCGCCTATGCGCAGAAGAACGGCATTGCCTTCACGCTGATCCCCACCGCGCCTAAGACGCTGAAGCTGCAGGCCTACGCCGACAACTTCCGCTGATATGTGCGGGATGCCGTGCCGCTGATCGGGAGCGGCTTGGTCTTACGCGATGTCCGGTCGGTCAGATGGCAGCATCTGATTGGAAATCCCTTTAGCCGCCGGCCGGCACCGCCACCTCTATCGCCTTTTCCGCTACCTTCGCGGTCACGGGGGTCTTCGCCAGCACTTCGCCGTCGATCGAGATGCGCTGCTGCGGCCGGGTCGACAGCCGGATCGCGCGGCCTCGAAATTCCTGCGTATGGGCATTGCGATCACGCAGCTTGAAGAATTTCGCGTACCAGTCCCACGCCAGCCGCATATGGCTCTTGCCCACCACCGCCTGGACCACCAGTTCGCCGCTGTCGACCGCGGCATCGTCGGAGAGTTCGACGCCGCCATGATAGGGGCCGTTAAGCACCCGCACCTCGGTCGACCACATGCGCTGTTCGCCGCTGCCATCGTCGATCACAAGCTGGAACGCGCGGAAGCCGATCGAGCATTTCACCGCCCACAGCAGATAGCCGACGCGGCCGAGATAGCGCTTGAGCCTGTGCGGCACGGTATCGCCGATCATCGGCGAGAGACCCAGCGAGGCCGCATTCACGAAATAGTCGCCGTCGATCATGCCCAGGTCGATGCGCCGCCGCCGCCCGGTCGCGATCACCTCCACCGCGCCGGGGAGGTCGAGCGGCAGGCCCAAGGTGCGGGCAAAGCTGTTCGCCGTGCCCAGCGGCAGCACCGCAAAGACGCAGCCATGGCCGACCAGTTCGTCCACCGTGCCGGAGAGCGACCCGTCGCCGCCGCCGACGATCACCATCGGCGCGCCATCGCGCACCGCCTGCCGCACGGTGTCGTTGAGGTGCGCGGGGTCTTTCACCGCATGGGCGGCGACCAGCGTCATGCCGGCCTCCTCGAGACGCGCCTTCGCTTCCTTGAACAGTGCCTCTCCCTTGCGGGAATGGGTGTTGACGATCAGCGCGGCTTCGCGCGGGAGCGGCTTCGTTTCCATACCATAACAACTCGCCGCATTGGCATAGGCTCCGCTGCACTGCGGAAAAATTGCGCCGAAACCATCGGGCGCTGCAGCCGTTACCCCATTCATGGCCCGCATCGCCCATCTTTCCGATATTCATTTCGGCGCGCATGATCCCAGGATCGTCTCGGCAACACAGGCCTGGCTGGAGGAACGCCGGCCCGATCTCGTCATCATCAGCGGCGACTTCACGCAGCGCGCGCGGGTCGCGCAGTTCAAGGAGGCGTCCGCCTATCTGAACCGGCTGCGCGCGGCGGGGCTCCGCGTGCTCGCCATTCCGGGCAACCACGACATCCCGCTCTACGACGTCTTTCGCCGCTTCGCCGCGCCGCTCAAGCGGTACAAGCGCTATATCGGCAATGATCTGTGCCCCTGGTTCGAGGATGATGAGGTCGCCATTCTCGGCATCAACACCGCGCGGTCGCTGACCATCAAGGACGGGCGGATCAATCACGAGCAGATGCGGATGCTGCAGGATCGCTTTGCAAAGGTCGCGCAGGACAAGACCCGCATTCTCGTGACCCATCACCCGCTGTTCGCCATGCCGATCGGCCGGGGCAATGAACTGACCGAGGCGGTCGGGCAGCATGACGACGCGGTGAAGGCCGCGTGCGAGGCGGGCATCCACATCGCGCTCGCCGGCCATTTCCATCGCACCTATGCCGAGGCCGCCTACAAGATGGTGGAAAAGGCCGGGCGTGCGCTCATCATCCAGGCCGGCACGGCGACCTCGACCCGGCTGCGCAATGCCGAGCCGCAGAGCTTCAACTGGCTCCATGTCCGCCACAATAACGAGATAGAACTCCAGGTGATCGTCTGGGATGGCGCCGGCTTCCAGCGCGGCAACCATGTCGAATATCGCTATGACGGGCGCAACTGGTCGGCCCGCGACGTGATGGCGCGGGAAGAGCCCGCGACACTGCCCGGTCAATTCGCCTGATCTTCGCCGCTAGAGCATTTTCTAAGCAGACGGAATCGGCTGCTGGCTCGGAAAATGCGGTAAACCAAAAGCTTAGAGCAGCCGAACCGATGCAATCGGATGGGAATCTGCTCTAGTAGCAGGGCTTTGCCTCGCGAAGCTCGTGGAGAGCGTGATACCTAAGAGGCCGGACGATCAGAGCGCCGAGCCGAACGGGGGGAAGTGACCTCGATAAAAGCGGGATGCTCTTAAACGTGATGCGATCCTCCCAGCGCTCCTGATCGCAGGGAGGATCGTATCACAGGTGCCTATCATCCGTAGATCGCAAGGTGGTTCATGGTTCGCCGACGGGGACGATCCTGACGTTCATCGCCATCTGGCCGATGGATGCCAGGCTCTTGCCGCGCCGGTCGGCCGCGGTCCGTTCCAGGCGGTACATATGCTCGTCATAAAATTCCTGGCTGTTGGCAACCAGGATCATGGCCTCCACCCGTGGCGCCTTGTCCATGCGGGCGGGCAGGGGGTGGAGCGAGCGGGCATGGCGGACGGCCCATTTCGCGGCCTGATCGACCTGGCTGTCGCCAGATGATTGGTGGAGCCTGATGGCGGTCGGCTTGCCATTTTCGTTGCATTCGAACCGAACCGTGGCGACGCCTTCATGGCCCCAGTTGATCGGCGCCCGTTTCAGGCTGCGGGCCAGCGAGGTGCCGACATTGGCGGACCATTGCTGGACGGTCAGGTTCGGCGCCGTCACGGATATGGGCGCCTCCTGCCCTGATGCCAGAGCCGGGGTCGCCAGCGATGCGGCGACACATGGGATTACCCTTAGCAAAATCCTTCTCATCTTCGATCTCCTACCTGAGGACGATCGGCCGATTTTGCGGGCGGCGAGTGGGATCGCGATGAACATGCCCCGCAACGGTCGAAGGGGATGGACCGACTCGCGCATCGGTCACGTCCAGCGCTGGGCTAGGCGCGTGCTAAGGAAGTTTCAATGGATTTAATGGATATGAAATTTAGTATCTTTGATGCCTATTTATACTTGATTGATATTTCAACATTCTCTTGTTTGTCCATCGGCATGGTCCACAAGGCCAGCAGCGTTTTTGCGGTGGACCGAGTGGTGCGGTGAACCTTCACAGCCGGGCGAGCGTCGGCGCCTGCGCGCCGGCCCAGCTCTTGCGGTAGAGCCCCATCGTCTGTGCGCTCGCCTGCTTGTCGCCCAGCCCGGCTTCGGCCTGCGCGCGACCCCAGAGTACCCAGGCATTGCCCGGCCGGCGCGTGATCGCGCGGTCGAACGCGGCCTTGGCGCCCCTGGCGTCGCCGGTACGCAGCAGCAGCGCGCCCAGCGCCGCATCGACCGGCTGATGCCAGACCGGCGGCTCGTTATAGCTGAACCCCCGCTCGATCCCGGCCGCCGTGTGAAGCAGGCGGATGGCGCCTTTCGGATTGCCTTCCGCCTCGGCGATCCGCGCGAGTGCCAGCGTTTCGGAGAGCTTTATCATCGCGGCGAACTCCGCGTCGCGGGGCTTGCCGCCGGTCGCCTTGCTGTCGTTCGTCTTCCTGCCGCGCGCCGCGCGCATCGTCGCGATCTCCTGCCGGGCGGCCGGAACCTTGCCGGCGCGCGCCAGCGCCTCAGCCCGCAGCGCCCACCAGATCTGGCGCAACTCGGGCATGGCGGCGTCGGGCTCCGGGATGGCGAGCGATTCCTCCAGCGTCCGGGCGAATTGCGCGCGGGCCTGCAGCGCGGTGGTGAGCCGCGCCTGGATCATGATGTTGCCCGCCGCCATCTTCGCGGGGATCGAGGCTTCCAGATCGTCCGCCGCCTTCAGCGCCTTGTCCCGGTCGCCCATCTGCTCGGCGGCGGACAGGATGAAATGGGTGTGGTGGCGGAAATAGCCATAGAATTTCGGGTCTTCGTTCAGCCGCCGCGCCATCGCCTCGTCGACGCTGATCGCCAATGTGTTGACCTTCACCGAATCGGCGAAGCGGCCGACCCGGTAATAGGTGTGGCTGGGCATGTGGACGAGATGGGCGGAGGCGGGCGCAGTCGTTTCCAGCATGTCTGCGGCGCGTTCGGCCCGGCCGGGCGTGGTCGATGCCTCGGTCAGGTGGATGTAGAGATGCTGCGCCTCGGGCTGGTCCGGGTTGCGGGCCAGCACTTTTTCCACCAGCCCGATCGCGCGCCGGGCCCAGGGGCGGGGGGTGGCATTGTCGGCCTCCCAATAATCCCATGGCCGCACGTTCATCGCGGCCTCGGCGGCGAGCACCATGATCATGTCGTCGTCCGGCCAGCGGTCGGACACCGCCTGCATCGCGTTGGCGAAGGTGACGGCGTGTACGCCCTTATGCTTCTTCGGCCCCTTTGGGGCATAGCGCTGTTGCAGGGCGGTGATGAGCGCCCGTTCCTTCTCCGTGATGCCGGGCTGGGCAAGCGCCTGCGTCGTCAGCGTCAGCGCGCGGGCGATGCGCTCCACGCCGGAAGGGCCGCTGTTGATATAGGGGCCGATCGCCAGCGCCTCGCCCCATTTGCACATGGCGCAGCCCGGATCGCGCGCGCTGCCGGCGGCAAAGCTCCGCTCCGCCTTGGGAAATTCAAAGCCGTAGAGGAAGGCCATGCCCTGGTTGAAATAGCGCTGGGCCTCCTGGGATGTCGTGGTGACGGGGTAGCGGATCGGCGCAAGCCCCTCGATCAGCGGCATGGCGACGGGCGCCTTGCCGGGCGGGGCCGCCTCCGTGGCCAGAGCAAAGCCGCAGCCCGATGCGATCAGCGCCTGCGGTGTCAGCTTCGCGAGCGCGGAGAGGGAGGGGCTGACCGGCCGGCTCAGCGGCACGGCGGAAGCGAGCAAGGGCGCCGATGCGATGACGGCAAGAACGGGAATGGCGCGCATGCTGAGTGGCTCCCTTCGGGATGATCGGTCTTCGCCGGCGGTCATGAACGGGCCGGCGCATGAAAGCGCCCGTTACGATGTTTCAGGCCATCATACCGGCAAAGAACGGGGCAATCACCCCCAACCCGCCATCAGCCCGTCAATCGCGCCCTGCAGGATGTAGCTGGCCGCCAGCTTGTCGACCAGCACGTCGCGGCGGGCGCGGCTGGTGTCCGCCTCCAGCAGGGTGCGGGTGACGGCGGCCGTGGACCAGCGCTCGTCCCACAGCAATATGGGCACGCCAAGGTCGGCGACATTGCGGGCGAAGGCGCGCGAGGCCTGGCAGCGCGGCGATTCGCTGCCGTCCATGTTGAGCGGCAGGCCGATGACCATGCCCTCCACATGCTGCTGCACCATGAAGTCGCGCAGCACGGCCTTGTCCTTGCTGAACTTGGTCCGCGCGATGGTGTGGGCGGGGCTGGCGAAGGACCATCCGGCATCGCACAGGGCAAGGCCGATGGTCTTGGTGCCGACGTCCAGCCCGATCAGCCGTCCGCCCTGGGGCAGGGCGGCGCGAAAGGCGTCGCGGTCGGTCGTGATCAGCGTTTCAGAAATGTGGAAAGCCTTTCGGTCGCGTCGCGCCGCACATTTTCCCAGAACAGCGCATAGTCATAGACATGGAAATTATTGCCGGGCAGCGCGGCGGCGCCAATGGTTGGGGCATCGCCGATCAGCAGGAAGCCGCGCGCATCGCAGCGGGCGGGGACGGCGCGGGGCACCAGCCTTTCGGGCGTACCGGCGGCGCTGTCGACCAGCGTGCCGAGATTCTGAGAGGCGGCCGCCGCGCTGTCCCGCGTTCCGGTGAGCGGATTGATGCACAGCATCTTCGTGCCCTTGCGCGGCTTGCCGGTAAAGCCCGGCACCGCATCATAAACAGCGATGATGGCGGAAGGATCGGCTGGCTCGGCAAAGCTCTGCCAGCTGAGGATACAGCCGGCCTCGCCGCGCTGTGTGCAGGCGGGCAGGCCGAGCGCGGGCACGTCGGCGCTTACGGAGACGGGCCAGCCGATCACATAGGCGGCTGCGACTCGCGGCGCGACGGGCGTGCCGGCCACCTTTTCCCTCAGCAGGCGGAGCAGGTGGAGCGACCCTTGGCTGTGCCCGGCAAGAATGATGGGGCCAGCGGGATTGGCCTTCAGGAAGGCGTCGAATGCGGCGGCGACATCGCCATAGGCCGCGTCCAGCGCCTGCTTCGCCTCTGGCTGCGGCGTCAGGAACGCGCCCAGATGCGCCTGTCGATAGCGCGGCGCCCACACGTCGCCGGCGGCGGAAAAGGCGCTGGACTGGCCTTTCAGGAAATTGGCGGCGGTCGCGCTGCCCTCCTTGTCGGTCAGCGGCATGTTCCACTTCGCGCTGTTGAAGGCAGCGAAATAGGATGTCGGGTGGATGAAGAACACGGCCGCGCGCTTTTGCCCGGGTGTCACAGGCAGCGCGCCCTGCGGCAACCAGAGCGCCGGATTGCCCTGGGACAGGCCGGGGCGGGCATACCACATGTCCTGCCGGTCATAGGCGTTGGGGCCAAGCGGCTGGGGCTGCTCGAAGGCGGCTTTCGGAATCATGACGGCGGAAATCAGCCTTTGTCCGAACAGCCGGTAGGCAAGCGCAGAGGCGAGGGTGAGCACGATCAGGACCGCGACGACATACAGGAACTTCCTTGCCAAGCCGGCCTCCCCCTTGTTCTGCCGGGCGCCGTTCCACCGTTCGGGCGTATTTCCCGACGCCTCCAGACGCCTTTTCCACGCCGGAACGGGCTTCGATGCTTGATGCCGCCCGCGCCCGATGCTAGCGGCCCCTCATGTCCATAGACCTACAGACAGTCAAGAAAATCGCCAGCCTCTCCCGCATCTCGGTGACGGAGCGCGAGGCGGAGGCAATGGTGCCGGAACTCAACGGCCTGCTCGATTGGGTCGAGCAGCTGGGCGAGGTCGACGTGACCGGTGTCGAGCCGATGACGGCGGTGATCCCCAATGCGCTGCGCCTGCGCGACGATGTCGTGACCGACGGCAATGTGCGCGAGCGCGTGCTCGCCAACGCGCCGCAGGCCGAACATGGCTTCTTCGCCGTGCCCAAGGTGATCGAATAATGACTGACCTCACCAACCTCACCGTCGCCGAGATCCGCGACGGCTTCCGTGCGGGCGATTTCTCCGCCCGCGAAGTGGCCGAAGGCTTCAACGCCAATGTCGCGGCGGCGAAGGCGCTCAACGCCTTCATTGTCGAGACCCCGGAAAAGGCGCTGGAAGCCGCTGATGCCGCCGATGCGGCGCGGGCCTCGGGCGACCTAAAGCCGCTGTCCGGCGTGCCGATCGGCATGAAGGACCTATTCTGCACCGAGGGGACGCAGACGACGGCCGCGAGCCACATGCTCGAAGGCTTCGTGCCGACCTATGAATCGACCGTCTCGGGCAAGCTCTGGGCGGCGGGCGCGGGGATGCTGGGCAAGCTGAACCTTGACCAGTTCGCCATGGGTTCATCCAACGAGACCAGCTATTTCGGCAATGTCATCTCGCCCTGGCGGCGCAATGACGGCGGCAATGCGGCGCTCGCGCCGGGTGGTTCCTCCGGCGGCAGTTCGGCGGCGATCTCCGCGCGGCTGTGCCCGGCGGCGACCGGCACCGACACCGGCGGGTCGATCCGCCAGCCCGCCGCCTTCACCGGCATTTCCGGCATCAAGCCGACCTATGGCCGCTGCTCGCGCTGGGGCGTCGTCGCCTTCGCCAGTTCGCTCGACCAGGCCGGGCCGATGGCGCGCACCGTGCGCGACAACGCCATCTTGCTTGAGAACATGGCCGGCTTCGATCCCAAGGATTCGACCTCGCTCGACCTGGCCGTGCCGCAGTGGGAGGCGAACCTCTCCAGCGACCTGCGCGGCAAGAAGGTGGGCATTCCCAAGGAATATCGCCCCGATGGCCTGAACGCGGAAATCGCCGCGCTGTGGGAGAAGGGCATCGCCTTCCTGAAGGATGCCGGCGCCGAGATCGTCGAGGTCTCCCTGCCGCACACCAAATATGCGCTGCCGGCCTATTATATCATCGCGCCGGCGGAGGCTTCCTCCAACCTCGCGCGCTATGACGGCGTGCGCTACGGCCAGCGCGACCTGCCCGATGGCGCCGGCCTGCAGGACATGTATGCCGCGACCCGCGCCGCCGGCTTCGGTCCGGAGGTGAAGCGCCGCATCATGATCGGCACTTTCGTCCTCTCTGCCGGCTTCTACGACGCCTATTACACGCAGGCGCAGAAGGTGCGGACGCTGATCGCCCGCGACTTCACGCTCGCCTTCGAGACGTGCGACCTGCTGCTGACGCCCACCGCGCCCAGCGCCGCCTTTGCATTGGGCGAGAAGCAGGCCGATCCACTGGCGATGTATCTGAACGACGTCTTCACCGTGCCGGCCTCGCTCGCAGGCTTGCCGGCGATGGGCGTGCCGGGCGGGCTCGACTCGGCCGGGCTGCCGCTCGGCCTCCAGATCATCGGCAAGGCGCTGGACGAGCAGAGCGTGCTGAACGCCGGCCTCGCCATCGAGGAACGCGCCGGCTTCACCGCGCGGCCGGAGAAGTGGTGGTAAGATGAGCTATAGCTGGGATCAGATCATAGCTTGGCTTGGGCTTGTAATCCCATTCTTTGCTTTGGCTTACTCAGCTGTAATCTATTCACTAAATCAGCGCCGGGAGCAGCAATTTCGAGAGTTCCAGAAGTTTCATGATTTAATGAAGGAACTCGGGATTGCCGGCACGACGATTTTGGGGAATGCAGCAATAGCTTATGAATTGCGCAAATTTCCTCAATACCGCGAACTCATCATTCGGGCTTTAACGGAGATCGAAGTCAGAGGCACGCGCGCTGATATGCTCAAGCGCGAGTTTGGACTAACGGTTGAATTCTTGGAAGAAAAGTAATGACCGGGTCAAGCTATTGCATCGGGGTTGTGGTTACGCGGAGCGCGTTTACCTGCGTCGCGAAGCTGTTGGAACAGGCTCTGTGATAAACGACGGCTTCCGGGAACGGAATGTCGAGGTGCTTCGGGAAGCGCAGGCGGCGCTCAATGTCGCCTTTGGCGCGTTGCTGAGCGCCTATGCCGGCAATTCGCTGGCGGACATCGACAACCGGCCGTTCGACCATGTCGCGCTTGCCCAGTTCTTCGTCGCCATCGCGCTGTTCATCCTGGGCCTGTGCGTGGGCAACAGCGTCATCCTGCGCGGGGAGTTCCGCCTTGCCGCCGTCTTCCTCGCCATGGCGCTGGTCGCGGCGCTCTGGGCGCACCATGTGGGCAAGATGCTGGGGTTCGAGGTCGTGATCCTGCGGCTTCTTACGGCCTGCTGGGTCTTTGCCTTGTTGGGCAGCGATGCCATGTTGACTGTCATTACCTATATTCACCATCGGAACGGATCATGAGCAGCTACAGAATTCAGGGCGCAACGGGCGAATGGGAGGTCGTGATCGGCCTTGAAGTCCATGCGCAGGTGACATCGAACGCCAAGCTGTTCTCCGGCGCGGCGACGGCGTTCGGCGCGGAGCCCAATACGCAGGTCAGCCTCGTCGACGCGGCGATGCCGGGCATGTTGCCCGTGCCCAACCGCGAGTGCATCCGCCAGGCGGTGCGCACCGGCATGGCGATCAATGCGCAGATCAACAAATGGTCGCGCTTCGACCGCAAGAATTACTTCTACGCCGATCTGCCGCAGGGCTACCAGATCAGCCAGCTCTACCACCCGCTGGTAGGCGAGGGCGAGATCGAGGTCGTGCTGGACGAGAAGGATCCGAACAGCGAGACCAAGGTGATCGGCGTCGAGCGCATTCATGTCGAGCAGGACGCCGGCAAGCTGATGCACGACCAGCACCCAACGCGCTCCTATGTCGATCTCAACCGCTCCGGCGTGGCGCTGATGGAAATCGTCAGCCGCCCGGACATGCGCTCCCCCGCCGAGGCTGGCGCCTATCTGCGCAAGCTGCGCTCCATCCTGCGCTATGTCGGATCGTGCGACGGCAATATGGAGGAAGGCTCCATGCGCGCCGACGTGAACGTCTCGGTGCGCAAGCCGGGTGATGAGTTCGGCACGCGGACCGAGACGAAGAACGTCAACTCGGTGCGCTTCGTGATGGCGACGATCGAGCATGAGGCGAACCGCCAGGTCGACGTGCTGGAGGCCGGCGGCACGATCGTCCAGGAAACCCGCCTGTACGATCCCGACAAGAACGAGACCCGCTCCATGCGATCGAAGGAAGACGCGCACGACTATCGCTACTTCCCCGATCCCGACCTGCTGCCGCTGGAACTGGACGATGCCTTCCTTGAGGAATGCCGCATCTCGCTGCCCGAACTGCCTGACGCGAAGGTGAAGCGCTATGAGCAGGTTCTGGGCCTCTCCGCCTATAATGCGGCGGTGTTGACGGCGGAGGCGGACACTGCGCGCTGGTTCGAGGCGTTGCTGGCCGAAAACGCCCGCATCCAGAAGAAGAGCGAGGGAGAGGTTGCGAAGGCGACCGCGAACTGGCTGCTCTCCGAACTGTTCGGCGCATTGAACCGTCTGGGCAAGACGCTGGACGACAGCCCGGTCAATCCCGAGCAGGGCGCGGAACTGCTGGCGCTGGTGGCCGATGGCACGCTGTCGGGCACGCTCGCCAAGCAGGTGTTCGAGATCATGCTGGAAACCGGCGACGCGGCCGGCAAGATCGTGGAAGAAAAGGGCCTGAAACAGACCAGCGACACCGGCGCGATCGAGGAAGCGGCTGCAGCCGTGATCGCCGCCAATGGCGACAAGGTCGAGCAGTATAAGGGCGGCAAGGAAGCGCTGTTCGGCTTCTTCGTGGGCCAGACGATGAAGGCCATGGGCGGCAAGGCCAACCCCAAGGTGGTCAACGAGATCCTGAAGAAGGCGCTCGGCTGAGGATAGCGCTGCTCGTCGGTGCTCCTGCGAAGGCAGGAGCCCAGGGCCGATGCAGCGCGACACCTCTCTGGGCTCCTGCCTTCACAGGAGCACATGATGGAAATAAAAAAGCGGGGCGCGTATCGAAATGCGCCCCGCTTTTTTCTTACATCGCGAAGCTCAGCGAGGCGCGGAAGGCGAGGGCCACATGGCTCTGCTGCTCCTCGGCGCTGAACTCGCCGGCGAGGCGGAAACCGCCGCCGCCGCCCAGCGCGCGCAGGCGGCCCGTCCAGCCATTGGTGCGATCGTCGGCGACCAGCGTGAAGCTGTCGCCGTCCTTGAAGTTCGCGACCGTGTCGCCGATCGACCCGCCGATGATCTGGCGCCTGCCGCCTTCCGCCTCGATGCGGAAGAAGCCGTCCTCATAGGAGCCGCCACCCAGCTCATAGCCCACGGTCATCGATCCGTTGGCCGTGGTCTCGTCGCTCTTGCGGCTGGCGACCGTCAGGTTGAAGGCATCGCCGCCGCCGGTCTCGGTATAGCCGTCCTCGTTCAGGCGGTAATAGTCGATGCCAGCAGCCGGGCGCAGGCGCCACCGGCCGGAGGCGAACTCATAGGAGACACCGGCCGCGGCCGAATAGAGCTTGCCGTCCCAGTCGCCCTTGGCGAGGCGGGAGACTGCCGTGCCGTTGTGGCTGCCGTTGAAGCGCCGTCCGCCCTCGAAGCCGATCTGGGCGGCGGAGATGCGGGCCTGCGCCTGCAGCGGACCCCAGTTGCCGCGCCAGTGTGCCGCCAGCTCATACTGGTCGGATGTGACTTCATTGTCGTTCCCGCCGGCCGAATCGGTGCCGTGCAGATAGTTCAGCGACAGGCCGAAGGCGCCGATGCCGGTGATCTTCTCCGCGCCGCCAGAAACGCCCCAGCCGTTGACGTCGTAGGACTGGGTATCGCCGACGCTCTTGGCGCCGCCGAACGCGACCTGCTGCAGCCAGAAGCCCAGTCCGCCATCGGTGCGGGCGATGCCGCCGGGATCTGCCAGGATGCGCGCCGTGGCGCGCGACCCCGCCGTCGCCGCCTCGAAGGTGCCGCCGGCATGTTCGGGCAGCATCTGCGCGACGGTCGAGCGGAATGCCGCACCATCGGTGATCGACAGGAAGCTGCCGGCGATGGCCGAATCATTGTCCAGCGCGTCATAGACCGCCGCATAGGCGCGGCTTGCCGAACCGTTGAGGCCCAGTTCGGACGTGGTCTTGGCGGCGATCGCCAGTGAGACCTCGCCGCTGGTGGCGTTGCTGCTCACGGTGCCCTTGAACATATAGGGGATGACCGTGCTGTCCGCCGCCAGCGTCGGCGTACCGCTGAGGCTGGTCGCGCGCAGGATGACATAATTGCCCACCGCCCCGGACACGTTGGAAAGGCGCACCTTTACCTGCGATCCCGAGGTGAAGCTGGCCGCGCCCGAGACATTGTAGAGCGTCGCATTGCCGCTGCTGTCCACGGTCACGCCGAGCACGCCGGTCGCACCGACCGAGAGCGAGGCGAGGTTGACCGTGCTCGCCTTGTTCGTGTCGAACGTGCCGGACGAGACGTTCAGCGCCACGCCCGCGCTGTTCGCGATCAGGCCGGTATAGGTCGACGTGCCCGCCAGTGTGAACGTGCCGCTCGCGGTGCTGCCGAAATCGACATTGCCGGTGAGGGCGGAGGTGCCAGCGAGCGACAGGCTGGCCGTGCCCGTGCCGAAGCTGATGTCGCCCGTCACTGCCGTATTGCCGGAGAAACTGGCGCTGTCGTTACCCGCCCCAAAGGCGATGTTGCCCGCGATGGTGCCGGCGCTTGCGGTCAGCACGTCATTTCCGCTGCCCAGCAGGATGTCGCCAATGATCTGTGGGACCAGGGTGGTCGTCGCGGAGGCAGCTTGCTGGGTGATGGTCACGCCGCTGCTGTTCGCGCGTAGGTCCATGGCGATGTTGGCACCGGTCGCGCCGCCCTTGGCGCTGATCGCGTAGCTGTTGGTGATGGAGGTCAGGCCGCCGGTCGAATCGAGGATCGCCGTCGCCGCACCCTTTTCCGTGCTGAGGCCGGTGGCGACGATCGCACCGCTGTTGACAAGGCTCGTCGTGGTCGCGCCGGCATCGATCACGAGGGCGCGGGCCACCGTGCCCGACAGGCTGGAGCCGGTGGCGATGATGGAGCCGCTGTTGGCGATCGTAGCGACCTGCGCGCCGCTGCCGATCCGCAGGCCGGTGGCATTGCTGTCGAGCGAGACCGCGGTGATCGATCCCACATTGGAGAGCCCCTTGGTGACCGTCACATTGCCGCCCTGACCGCCGATCACCATGCCGCTGGTGCTGACGCCCGCATAGATGCCGCTCGCCGAGATGCCGCCATTGTTGATGATGCCATAGCCGCTGGTATCGCCGGAGACGGCGCCGATGCTGATCGCATGGTCGCTCGCGCCGATCTTCACTGCCGGCGCGCCGCCATAGGCGACGATGGAGGCGGTGCCTTCCTCGGTGTCCAATATGCCATCATCGTCGACGTCGGTGTCGGTCGTGCTGGTCGTGGGCGGCTTGTCGAAGATGATGCCGCCGCCGACGTTGCCCGTGACCGTCAGTGCCGATCCGCCCTGCAGCAGGTCGTCCGCGTCCAGCTTGGTGGTGTCGGTCGGGGCGGTTGTGGACCGATACCCGGTCGCGGTGATCGTGCCCTGCAGCTTGAGTTGACCACTGATGTCGCCCAGCATTGCCGCGCCGACGCTGTTCGCGCCCTGCACGGTGATGCTGCCGCGCAGCGTCGCGTTGCCGGTGATCGCGTTGGCGATGACACCATAGCCATTGTCGCCGAGCACGGAGATGGTGCCGCTGTGCGAAAGGTTGCCGACGAGCCCGCCGTCAAGCCGGATGCCGGCAGACTGGTTGCCCTCGATCGAAATCGTGCCGCTGTTGGTGATGGCGCCGCTATGGGCCGCGCCCGATGCGATCCAGATGCCGTTGCGGCGTGCGCCGGTGGCAAAGGGACCGTCGATATCGCCATCGCTGTCGGTATCGGTCGCGGTGTAGTTTTCGGTGAGGGTGATGGTGCCGCTATTGGTGATGGCGCCGCTGGTTCCGGCTGCCGCGCGAATGCCGGTCGCGTCGTTGGCATCGTTGATGGTGATCGTGCCGGCGCTGGAGATCGCATGGTTGCTGTCCATCGTGACGCCGGTGCCGCCGCCCGTCAGCGTGATCGATCCGGCGCTGCTGATGGTGACGCTGTCGGGCTGGCCGCTCGCCGCCGTGGCGGTTCTTACAGCGGTGGTCGTCGCGGTCGAAATGGTCGTTTCCGCGTGGGCGCTGCCCGCCGACAACGCCGCCAGCACGGATGCCATCGCCGTGCAGGCTTTCAGATTTCGCATGATATTCCCCTCAAGTGGTCCGCCGCCGAGCGGCGTCTTGGGGAAGGACGGCGCCGGTCGGCGTCTTCCGTCATCTTGTGAAATATTTGCGCGGCGCTGTGGGCGCCGGACGGCGCGGCGACCGTGATCGTCAGGGGAAACTCTTGGTTTCAAAGGGATAGGCGGATGCGCCGGGTGAGGAGCGCATCCGCATCGGTTCAGTCGGGTGGTGGCACTTCATCCGGGCCGCGATTGGGCTGGTCCCAGTCCGGGGCGTCGGGCGTCCATTCGGGGGGCACGAATCCAGGCGCCTCGCGCTGCGGCTCGATGGGCGGGGTTTCCGGCGGCGATTGCGGCTCGATGATGTCGGGCGCGGGGATCTCCGGGTCGGGCGAGGCGGGGCCGGTGGGGATCGGCTCGAGCGGCGCGGGGGTATCCGGACCAGGCTGGGGCATTTCCGGTTCGGGCAGGTCGGGTCCGGTGTCGGGCGTCGATGGAATTTCGGGCTGGCTTGCCATGGGGCATACTCCTTTCCGGGTCTACGCGCCGATCGTCATGCTGGTTCCACGGAGAATCCCACTATCCCTTGCCCTATGGCGCGCGTTCCTCTATGGCCCGCCGACCGGCGACCGATGCGGGCGTGGCGAAACTGGTAGACGCGCCAGATTTAGGTTCTGGTATCGCAAGATGTGGGGGTTCGAGTCCCTTCGCCCGCACCAGGCGGACCAGGCTGTCATGTGCCTCGGCTGCCATCGAAATTTCAGCTTTAGAAAGCATTTGAGAGAAAAGATGCAGACTGTCGAGACGTTGAACGAGGGCCTGAAGCGTGCCTACACGCTGACCATCACCGCCAAGGATATCGACGCGCGCGTCGACCAGGAAGTGAAGACGCTTGCGCCGCAGGTGCGCATGCCCGGCTTCCGCGCCGGCAAGGTGCCTGCCAATCTCGTCCGCAAGATGCACGGCGAAGCCCTGCAGCGTGACGCGCTGAACAACTCGATCCAGGAAGGCGTTCAGTCGCTGCTGGCCGAGCACAAGCTGCGTCCCGCGATGCAGCCTTCCGTCGAGCTGGACGAAGGCTTCGAATTCGGCAAGGACGCCGAGGTCAAGGTCGCCCTGGAAGTGCTGCCCGACGTGCCGGCACCCAGCATCGAGGGCATCACGCTTGAGCGCCTGACGGTCGAGATCGGCGACGAGCAGGTTCTGGAAGCCGCCGGCCGCATTGCTGCGCAGCAGAGCGCTTTCGAAGCCTTCCCGGCCAGCCACAAGGCGAAGGACGGCGACACCGTCGTCATCGACTTCGTCGGCAAGGTCGACGGCGTTGCCTTCGATGGCGGCACCGGCGAGGGCATGAAGGTCACGATCGGTTCGGGCAGCCTGATCCCCGGTTTCGAGGACCAGCTGGTCGGCGTGAAGACCGGCGACGAGAAGGTTTTGAACGTCTCCTTCCCCGAGGATTACGGCGCCAAGGAACTGGCCGGCAAGCCCGCGACCTTCGACATCGTGGTCAAGGAAGTGCTCGACACCTCCAAGCCCAAGGTCGACGAGGATTTCGCCAAGGCGCTCGGCCTTGAGGGTCTCGACCAGCTCAAGGACCTGCTCAAGGGCCAGATCGAGCAGGAGCATAACGGCCTGACCCGCACCCACATGAAGCGCAAGCTGCTTGACCAGCTCGCCGCTTCGCACGACTTCGAAGTGCCGCCGAGCATGGTCGAGGCCGAGTTCGGCCAGATCTGGGCGCAGCTTCAGCATGAAGCGAGCCATGAGGAAGACCCGGAAGCCGCCATCGCCGAGATGGAGAAGGAAAAGGACGATTATCGCGCCATCGCCGTGCGTCGCGTCCGTCTTGGCCTGCTGCTGTCCGAGATCGGCCAGGCCAACAATGTGCTGGTGAGCGATCAGGAAATGAACCGTCTCATCATGCAGGCTGCCCAGCAGTACAGCCCGCA
The DNA here is from genome assembly GCA_029167225.1 of Sphingobium arseniciresistens. GTDB lineage: Bacteria > Pseudomonadota > Alphaproteobacteria > Sphingomonadales > Sphingomonadaceae > Sphingobium > Sphingobium arseniciresistens. Next base: position 193,446 of record JARFNK010000001.1, on the reverse strand, counting down.
GGATCGCGAGCGCTTCGTGCAATATGTCCGCCAGGAGCCGATGGCTGCAGCCCAGCTGCGTGCGCCGCTCTATGAGGACAAGGTTGTCGACTTCCTGTTCGAGAAGGCCGAAGTCACCGACCGCGCCGTGACCCGCGAGGAGCTGGAAGCGGCGATCGAGGCCGAATCGGACGGCGAGCTGAAGCCCCACGTCCATGGCCCGGATTGCGGCCATGACCACGATCATGACGAGAAGCCCAAGGCGAAGAAGGCTCCCGCCAAGAAGGCCAAGGCCGAAGACGCTGCCGAGCCGGCCGCTGCTGAAGCGGAAGCCGAGGTAGAGGCGGAAGCAAAGCCTGCCAAGAAGGCCGCGCCGAAGAAGGCCGCTGCGAAGGCTGAAGGCGATGCCGAGGCGGAAGCCAAGCCCGCCGCCAAGAAGGCGCCGGCGAAGAAGGCTGCCGCCAAGGCCGAGTAATGCTTCGGTCCGAAAGGGGTTAATCTTATGGAAAGGGCGCTGCGGTGATAGCCGTGGCGCCCTTTCCCTATAGGGTGCTCGCCGGGGCGAAGTTTTCCTCTACATAGACCTCAGGGGTTAAGCCTCTTGAACCGCCGTTGCTTTGCACCGATGTAGGGGCGGGCAAAAGCACATAGCCGAAAGAGCACAATGACCGATATTTCCTTCGATCCCCGCCGTACCGATCCCATGGCCGCGCTGGTCCCGATCGTCATCGAGCAATCGAATCGCGGCGAGCGCAGCTTCGATATCTTTTCGCGCCTGCTGCGTGAGCGGATCATCTTCGTCACCGGCCAGGTCGAAGACCATATGGCGTCGCTGATCGTCGCCCAGCTGCTGTTCCTCGAGTCGGAAAACCCGAAGAAGGACATCTGGATGTACATCAATTCGCCCGGCGGCGTGGTGACGGCGGGCATGGCGATCCATGACACGATGAAATATATCCGTCCGCAGGTCGGCACGGTGTGCATCGGTCAGGCCGCCTCGATGGGCAGCTTCCTGCTGGCCGCCGGCGAGAAGGGTAAGCGCATCGCCCTTTCCAATGCGCGCATCATGATCCACCAGCCTTCGGGCGGCGCGCAGGGTATGGCGTCCGACATCGAGATCCAGGCGAAGGAAATCTTGCGTATTCGCAGCAGGATGAACGGCCTGTACGCCGAATATACCGGCCAGCCGCTGGAGCGTATCGAAGCCGCGATGGACCGCGATACCTTCCTGGAAGCCGACGAGGCGAAGAATTTCGGCCTGGTCGATGAAGTGTTCGACAAGCGTCCGGCACTGACCGATTCGACCGAAAGCTGAAAGGAATAGCTTTGTCGGCTAAGGCTATTTTTACGTGGCCCGCCGACAATGGCCCCTTGTGAAATCGCGCTGACGCGGTTTAGATTGATGATGGACAAAAATGTCTGGCGCCTCCGGGCGAGATCGCGCTCCCGGCGCCGGACAAGGAAAGAGACCGAATGACAAAGCTTACGGGCTCCGATTCTAAGAGCACGCTCTATTGCTCCTTCTGCGGCAAGTCGCAGCATGAGGTGCGCAAGCTGATCGCGGGGCCGACCGTCTTCATCTGCGACGAGTGCGTGGAACTGTGCAACGACATCATCCGCGAGGAGGCCAAGGGCGGCCTTGTGGGCAAGAAGGATGGCGGCGTACCGACCCCGCAGGAAATCTGCGACGTTCTGGACGATTATGTGATCGGCCAGAGCCGGGCGAAGCGCGTGCTCTCCGTGGCGGTTCACAACCATTACAAGCGCCTGAACCACGGCACGAAGTCGGGCGAGGTCGAACTGGCCAAGTCCAACATCCTGCTGGTTGGTCCCACCGGCTGCGGCAAGACGCTACTGGCGCAGACGCTGGCGAAGACGTTCGACGTGCCCTTCACCATGGCGGACGCGACGACGCTGACCGAGGCGGGCTATGTCGGCGAGGATGTGGAGAACATCATCCTCAAGCTGCTGCAGGCCAGCGACTATAATGTCGAAAAGGCGCAGCGCGGCATCGTCTATATCGACGAGATCGACAAGATCAGCCGCAAGGCCGAAAACCCCTCCATCACCCGCGACGTGTCGGGCGAGGGCGTGCAGCAGGCACTGCTCAAGCTGATGGAAGGCACCACCGCCTCCGTGCCGCCGCAGGGCGGGCGCAAGCATCCGCAGCAGGAATTCCTGCAGGTCGACACGACGAACATCCTGTTCATCTGCGGCGGCGCCTTTGCGGGGCTCGAGAAGATCATCGGCGATCGCCTGGAAGCCAAGTCCATCGGTTTCGGCGCCCATGTCGCCGCGCCTGAGGAACGCCGCACCGGCGAGCTGCTGCGCCAGAGCGAGCCCGAGGATCTGCTGAAGTTCGGCCTGATCCCCGAGTTCGTCGGCCGTCTGCCCGTCATCGCGACGCTGGAAGACCTGGACGTGACCGCGCTGGTCAAGATCCTGGTCGAGCCGAAGAACGCGCTGGTGAAGCAATATGGCAAGCTGTTTGACATGGAGAATGTCGAGCTGAGCTTCACCGACGAGGCGCTGACGGCGATCGCGAAGAAGGCGATCGAGCGCAAGACCGGCGCGCGCGGCCTGCGTTCCATCCTGGAAGCGATCCTGCTCGACACCATGTTCGATCTCCCCTCCATGCAGGGCGTGGGCGAGGTGGTGATCGACAAGGATGTCGTGGAAGGCCGCAAGGAGCCTGTCCGCGTGTTCAGCGACAACGAAAAGCGCAAGGCTGGCGACGCTGCCTGAGGGCAGCTGAACGGCTCAGTTCCTAGCGGAAAATGAGAGCGGCGCGGGGCGAAAGCCTCGCGCCGCTTTTCGTTGCGGATGACGCGGTGCACAATGTTTCGACATTTTCCGCGATATTTCCACGCGTTGCAAAATTGCCGCAGGTGCGCACTTAGTTGAACGCATCTGCAAAAAGCGCGTGCCTTGCCCAATACCACGCATTAGCCCGGTTTTCAGGGTTTCACCGAGGAATGTTCTGCCGGGCGTCGCAACATGACGAAATGCTGAAACGGCAATCGTCACAAAAGCGCAATCGGAACGGAGCAGGGGCCTGCACATAGCTTGCCGATTAAGCGGTGAGCGGTTGAACGGTGATCAAAAGCTGCCGACCCATGGCCATTGTCGGATGGTGGGTGGCGCGTTTGCAAGGGGAACAGGGACATGAAGAAGATATTTTTGCAGAGCGTCGCGCTTGCCGCCTTGGTGGTGCCGGCTGCCAGCCTGCTGCTGCCGTCGCAGGCATCGGCTCAGGAAACGACGTCGTCCATCCGCGGATCGGTAAGCGGCGAGTCCGCGCCGGTCGCCGGCGCGACGATCACCATCACCCATGTTCCTTCGGGCACGGTTTCCACCGCCGTCACCGGCACTGACGGTTCCTTCACCGTCAGCGGCCTGCGGCCGGGCGGGCCCTATTCCGTCGTCGTGGCCGCGCCGGGCTTTGCCGGTGCCACCGTCACCGGTATCAGCACGGTCGTCGCCCAGGCCTATGACCTGCCGATCGAGCTGGCCCCGGAGGGTGGCGACGCGATCGTCGTGACCGCCGCGTCCATCCCGCGTGCGCGCACCGTCAGCCAGGGTCCGGCCACGGTCCTCACCGCCGAGAAGATCCAGACGATCGCCACCATCAACCGCGACGTGCGCGACCTGATGCGCCGCGATCCCTTCGCGCGCCTCGACGACACGCCCAGCGGCGGCCGCGCGGTCTCCTTTGCTGGCCAGAACGCCCGCTACAACCGCTTCACCGTGGACGGCGTGCCCATCACCGACAATTTCGGCCTCAACCCGGACGGCCTGCCCAGCCGCCGCTCGCCGATCCCGCTGGACGCCATCGGCCAGTTCCAGACGAAGGTTGCCCCCTATGATGTCCGCGAGGGCAATTTCCAGGGTGGCTCGGTCAACGTGATCCTGCGTTCGGGCACCAACGATTTCCAGGGCACCGGCTTCTACAGCTATTCCTCGGACGAACTGACCGGCAAGCGGACCAAGCCTGGCCCCGGCGTGCCGACCGGCCGGGTGGTGCAGCCCAATTTCAAGATCCAGAACTATGGCGCCGAACTGTCCGGCCCGATCATCAAGGACAAGCTGTTCTTCATGGTCGCGGGCGAGCGCATCCGTGCGCCCCGTCCGATCCCCGAAGGTCCGGGCGACAATAATGCGGGCACCGCGATCCCCAACCTGACGCAGGCGCTGGTCGACCAGGTCTCGTCGATCGCCCAGTCCCGCTATGGCTATGATACCGGCGGCGTCGTCGGCAGCAATGGCGACAAGGACGACCGTCTGGTCGGTCGCATCGACGCGAACCTGTCCGACACGCAGCGCCTGTCGGTGACGGGAACCTACGCCAAGGATTCGATCATCCTGACGAACAACGTCAACTCCACGCCGGGCGCGCCGTCGCTGGGGCTGGAATCGAACGCCTATGTCCAGGGCAACAAGCTGTGGACGACGGTTGCGCAATTGAACTCGCAATGGACCGACGACTTCTCGACCGAAATCCGCGGTTTCTACAAGGACTATACCCGCCTTCAGGATCCGCTGATGGGCCGCGGCTTTGCGGAAATGCGCGTCTGTACGGCGGCAACGTCCGATCGCACCGCGCCGGGTGCGGCCGGTGCCGGCGCGTCCACGACCTGCGCGCCCGGTTCGGCGGTCGTCGCTTTCGGTCCTGACGTCTCGCGCCAGACCAATGCTCTGACCAGCAACACCTGGGGCGGGCTGGTCCAGGCACGGCTGACCAAGGAAAATCATGACCTGCGGGTGTTCGCCGACATCCAGCGCACGTCGATCTTCAATGCCTTCCTCAGCTCCTCCAGCCCGCGCGCGGGCACGACGGGGGCCTATTATTTCGACTCGATCGCCGACTTCCAGGCGGGCAACGCCCAGCGCTTTGGCTATACCAACGCTGTTCCCACGCTGAACCCGGATGATGCCTCGGCGGGCTTCACCTACTGGTCCTATGCTTTCGGTGTGCAGGATACCTGGCGGGTCAACGATCTGCTGACCTTCTCCTATGGTGCCCGCTACGACATGTATGGCAGCAACAGCCGGCCGGCAGCGAACAACACCTTCTACAACCGTTATGGCTATTCCAACACGGCGTTCGTCAGCGGCAGGGGCGTGTTCCAACCGCGCTTCGGCGCTGAATTTAAGCCGAGCAGCACGCTGAGCATTCGCGGCGGCCTGGGCATCTTCTCCGGCGGCACGCCCGACGTCTATGCGTCGAACAGCTTCTCCAACACGGGGCAGCTGTCCAACGTCATCGACATCGTCCAGCAGAACAGCGGGGCCTATAGCGGCACCAACCTGCCTTCGCAGGGTCTGGCATCGTCGATCATGACCAATGTGAACGGCAGCACCATTCCGGCGGGGGCGAACACCTATCTGGCCGGCGGCATCTCGGCCGCGGCAACCAATGCGCTCGACCCCAAGTTCAAGATCCCCTCGCAGTGGCGGGCGACACTGTCGGCTGACTGGAGCCCGGATCTTGGCTCGCTGGGCACAGGCTGGAACTTCGGCGGCGACCTGTTCTATTCCGACGTACGCAATCAGGTGTTCTTCACCGACATCCGCTCCGTCCCGACGGCGCAGCGCACCCCCGATGGCCGTGTCCGCTACACCTCGCGCACGACCTTCAGCGATACGCTCAATGACATCCTGCTGACCAACACCAAGAAGGGCCGCAGCTATGTGGCGGTGGCGCGGGTCCGCAAGGATTTCGACTTCGGCCTGAACATCGGCGCGAGCTATACCTATCAGAACATCAAGGACCAGGCGCCGGCCACGTCCTCGACCGCAGGCTCCAACTATGCCAACGGCGCCTTCCTCGACGCCAATGGCGCGGCCTATGGCACGTCGAACGACGAGGTGAAGCACGCGTTCAAATATGATGTGACGTTCGACCACGCCTTCATCGGTGACTACAAGACCACCCTGTCGCTGTTCGGCGAGACGCGCATCGGTCGTCCGTACAGCTACACCTTCCAGGATACGTCGAGCGGCCGGAGCGCCATTTTCGGCACCACCGGTTCGCTGACCCGCTATCTCGTCTACGTGCCGACCGGTGTCGACGATCCGCTGGTTTCCTATGATTCGGCCGCCACGGCCTCGGCGCTCAATGCCTTCTTCGAGGCGAGCGGGCTGTCCAAATATCGCGGCAAGATCGCGCCGCGCAACGCGTTCAACTCCAAATGGTTCACCCGCATCGACCTGCACGTGTCGCAGGACCTGCCGGTACCGGGCTGGTCGGGCGCGCGCTTCCAGCTGTTCGCTGATGTCGAGAACTTCACGAACATGCTGAACAAGAAGTGGGGCCAGATCCGCGAATATACCTTCCCGTACAATGCCGTTGCGGCGCGGGTGCAGTGCATTGCGGCACCCACGCCCACCGGCACGGCGGGCACGCCCGTGACCAACACGTCGCAGGCTTGCGGGCAGTATCGCTACTCGATGCCGACCGCGACCCCGACCGACACGATCTACGCGAACCAGTCGCTCTATGCGGTCCGTATCGGCGCGCGCTTCAGCTTCTGATCGCGACCGGCAGCTAAAAGAAAAGGGGCGCGTCCTGCCGGGCGCGCCCCTTTTCCATTGATGGGTGGCCTCAGTCGGTCACTTCAGGCAGCTGTCGAGCCCGTCTCTGCGCACCACGCCGATGCGGGCTGCGACGCTGTTGCCATAACGGCGGGTAAAGCCCTTGGGCGCGACGGCGGCGCGCTTCTTGGGCAGCGGCAGGATGGCGGCGATGCGGGCGGCCTCTGCGGGGGTCATCTTCGACGCGTCATGGTGGAAATAGCGCATGGCGCCCGCATTGGCGCCATAGGTGCCGATGCCTGTCTCCGCGACGTTCAGATAGACTTCCATGATCCGCCGCTTGCCCCAGATCGCCTCGATCAAGACGGTGAACCACGCCTCGAACCCCTTGCGCACGAAGCCGCCACCCTGGAACAGGAAGACATTCTTCGCGGTCTGCTGGCTGATCGTGGAGCCGCCGCGGATCACCCCGCCGCTGGCATTGTGCCGCATGGCCTTGGCGATCGCGAGCGCATCGAAGCCGTGGTGCGAACAGAATTTGCTGTCCTCCGCCGCGATCGCGGCGCGGGCCATGTCCGGGTCCATCTCCGACAGGCTCATCCAGTCCTTGGTGATGCCGTTGCCGTCGAGCAGCATCGTCATCGTCACCGGTGGCGGCACGAAGCGGTAGAGGACCACGAAGAAGAGCGAGAGCGCCACGAACCCGGCAACGATCTTGACCGGGATCATGAGCCAGCGGCGGCGCGGGCGGGTGGCGGGGCGTTTGCGGCGGGGGCTGGGTTTTTCAGGCATAGGCGCGGAAACTAGCATTCCGTGGCGCTGTGAAAACCGATTTCGCGCGGCCTCTTCCTAAAAATCGATCGCGAGACAAGGAGGCTGGACACACGCATCCAAGCGCCCTCCTGCCAAGCTCGACGAGCGGCAGAGGCGGGCGGCAAAAACTTCGCAAAATGGATGTTGCGATGCGAAAGAAGTCGAGCCAAGACATTGGATCACAAAGAAAATATCCATTTCGGATCTTTATCGTAAACGTGGTGGGCACGATTTTCGTTACATTATGTTTAACATCTTAAGGCCAGTCAGGTCTTTTCCCCGGAGAAACGATAATGAAAGTCACGCGCGCCCAGGCGCAGCGCAATCGCGAGACGGTGGTGAACACGGCTGCGGGCATGTTCCGCAAATATGGCGTTGCGGGCGTGGGCATTGCCGATGTCATGCGGGAAAGCGGGCTGACCCATGGCGGTTTCTACGGGCAATTCTCTTCGAAGGAGGCGCTCGCCGGGGAGTCCTGCGCAAGAGCGCTGACGCAGAACAAGGCGCAGTGGGAAGGCATCCAGCGCGAGCATGAGGCGCGGCATGGCGGCGATGCCGGGGAGGGATGGCATGAGCCTGCCCGGCGCGCGATGATCCGCGAATATCTGTCACACTGGCACCGGGAAAATCCGGCACTGGGCTGCACGCTTGCCGCGCTGAACGGGGATTCCATGCGCGTGGGCGGTGCCGTGTCGGCTGCGTTCACCGATGGGTTCAAGGCGATCCTGCCGGTGATGGAACGGGTGGTGGACGCCAAGCGCGGGGAAGAGGCGCGGCAACGCGCACTTGCCACCATGGCGCAGATGGTTGGCGCGCTAGTGCTCGCGCGCGGCGTGAACGACCTGGCCTTTGCCGAGGAAATCCTGTCGGCCGCGCGCATGGCGCTGGATGTCGATGGCCTGGTCCCGGAACTGGAAGAGGCGGTATCGACAGCCTGATCCGCCCGCTCACCGGCGCGCGAGGCGCGCGCCTTGTGGGCAAAGCTGCGTGCTACGGGGCGCAACCTCCCCAAATGGGAGGCGGGGGCTATCCGCGACGCAGGCAAACAAAAAGGCCCGGAGTGATCCGGGCCTTTCGTTCTTGTCCTGAAAGCTGGGCCGAAGCCCGTCAGATCGCCGCGAGGCGCTTCGATCCGGCGATACGCATCATCGCCTTCTGCAGCTTCTCGAACGCGCGCACCTCGATCTGGCGGACGCGCTCGCGCGACACGCCATAGACCTGCGACAGCTCTTCCAGCGTCTTGGGCTCTTCGGCCAGGCGGCGCTCGGCCAGGATGGTCTTCTCGCGGTCGTTCAGGTCTTCCATCGCTTCCACAAGCATGCCGTGTCGCAGATCATGCTCCTGGGCCTCGGCGACGCGCTCGTCCTGCAGCGGATCGGTGTCGGCCAGCCAATCCTGCCACTGGCCTTCGCCATCCTCGCGCAAGGGAACGTTGAGCGACGTGTCGCCGCCCATCGCCATGCGGCGGTTCATGTTGATGACTTCGTCATGCGTCACGCCCAGATGGGTGGCGATCTTCTCGACATCCTCCGGCTTCAGATCGCCGTCCTCGAACGCTTCGATGCTGTTCTTCATCCGGCGCAGATTGAAGAACAGCTTCTTCTGCGCGGCGGTGGTGCCCATCTTGACGAGGCTCCACGAGCGCAGGATGAATTCCTGCATCGACGCGCGGATCCACCACATGGCGTAGGTCGCCAGGCGGAAACCCCTGTCGGGTTCGAACTTCTTCACGCCCTGCATCAGGCCGATATTGCCTTCGCTGATGAGTTCGCTGACCGGCAGTCCATAGCCGCGATAGCCCATGGCGATCTTCGCCACGAGACGCAGGTGAGAGGTCACGAGCTGCGCCGCAGCCTCCGTGTCCTCATGCTCGGCATAGCGCTTGGCGAGCATATATTCCTGCTCGGGCGTGAGGATGGGAAACTTGCGGATCTCCGCCAGATAACGGTTCAGGCTGGCGTCTCCGCCCAGCGCCGGTATCGTTGCGGGGACATTGCTCTTATTGGCCATGTCTCAATTCCTTCCCTTTTCGTGCGCAGCCGGACCCAGAAGCGGCATCCTTACAGGCTGCGGAAAACTTAATCTCTTATACGTTGAGATGACTGAACAGTTCCTGCATGTCCGCAGGAATCGGGCTCTCGAACGTTAAACTTTCGTCATGCACCGGATGCATAAACCCCAGGGTACGTGCGTGCAAAGCCTGACGTTTGAAACCCAGAGTTTCCAGTATTGATTTGAAACCTTTCTGCGTTCTACCGTAAACCGGGTCACCGATCAAGGGGTGGCCAATATGCGCCATATGCACGCGAACCTGATGGGTGCGCCCGGTTTCCAGCCGGCATTCCACCATCGCCGACTCCCGCAGCCGATGGGTTACATTATAGTGCGTTACCGCATGCTTGCCGCGTCCCTCGCGCTGGACGGCCATTTTCTTGCGGTCGCTGTCGGATCGCCCGATCCATGTGTCGATGGTGCCGCTCGCCGGGCGGGGGTGGCCAAAGACGATCGCGGCATAGCGCCGCTGGATGCTGTGGTCCTTGAACTGGCGGGCCAGCCCCTCATGTGCCTTGTCCGTCTTGGCGACAACCAGCAGCCCGGACGTGTCCTTGTCGATCCGGTGTACGATGCCCGGCCGCGCGACCCCGCCAATGCCCGAAAGCCGCCCGGCGCAATGGTGGAGCAGGGCGTTGACCAGCGTGCCGTCGGCATTGCCGGCGGCCGGATGCACGACCATGCCGGCGGGCTTGTCCACCACGATCAGATAGTCGTCCTCGAACAGGATCGTCAGCGGAATGTCCTGCGGCTGCGCCTCGGCTTCCACCGGGGGCGGCAGGACGATGGCATAATCCTGTCCCGCCGCGACCTTATAGGCCGGGTCCGTGACCGGAACCCCGCCATCGCGGGTGACCTGGCGATCGAGAATGAGGGCCTTCAGCCGTTCGCGCGACAGGTCAGGCAGCATGGTTGCCAGCGCGCGGTCCAGCCGCATGCCGGTCAATGCGGCGTCGATCCGCGCATCAATGCTGGAAACCCCCGGAACCATTGCCTAGCATGTAGGAATGATGGTGCGGATTTCAAGGTCGTTGCTGGCCGAATTGACAATGCTGGCGGCGGCAACGGATGAGGAAATCTGCGGATTGCTGACGGGAACGGCGGATCGGATCGAGCACCATATCGTCTCGGCCAATGTCGCGCCCGACCCGCGCACGCATTTCGAGGTCGATCCGGCGGTGCTGATCATGGCGCATCGTGCAGCGCGATCAGGTGGTCCCTCCATTTTGGGGCATTATCATTCGCATCCTTCGGGCGACCCCGAACCCTCCGCCACGGATGCCAGGGCGGCGCGAGACGATGACGCCCTGTGGCTCATCATGGGCGGCGGCGTCGCGCGGCTGTGGCGGGCGGGCGACGGGGGGAAGTGGGGGCGCTTCACCGAGGTCACGCTATGCCCCGAGTGAACAGGCCGACGAGCCGTGGCGGCATGGGCGTGCAATGGGTTGCATCGCGCAGGGCATGGGGGCAATAGCAAGGAAACGGCCGCGACGCCATTTCTGGCCGGATCCGACAACAACAGGCAGCCAAGCCCTCATGACCGCTTCCCTCGACGACACCGGCAGCATTGATTTTGCCGCGCTTCTCTGTTCACGCCTGTGCCACGATTTGCTCAGCCCCGTGGGCGCGCTCAACAACGGCCTGGAACTGATGGCCGACGAGACCGACCCGGAAATGCGGCAGCGCTGCGTCGACCTGTTGACGGACAGCGCGCGGACATCCGCCAACAAACTCAAATTCTTCCGCCTCGCCTTCGGGTCTGCCGGCGGCTATGGCGACGCGGTGCCCGCGCATGAGGTGCGGCTGGCGATCGAGGGCATGTTTTCCGCCACCGGCCGGGTGAAGCTTGGTTGGCTGGTGGCCGACGACCAGTTGCCCAAGCGCGCCGCCAAGATCCTGCTCAACCTTGCCTTGATCGCCGGCGACGCGCTGGTGCGCGGCGGCCAGCTGGATATCGGCGCGGAATGCCGGGGCAATATCGTGGAGATCGTCGTGCGCAGCGAAGGCCCCAAGTTGGTGCTCGATCCGGAACTGCGCGCCGCCCTCGCAGGAACGCTGGGGGCCGACGGGCTCTCGGCACGCACGGCGGCTGCATGGATGACCCATGAGCTGATCGCCGGCGCAGGCGGAGAGGTGATGCTTTCGCCGCCGGGCGAGCCGATGCTGCTGTTCGGTGCCAGCATCTCCATCTAATCGCTCGCCCCGGATCGGCGTTTAACGCCGATTTAACCGTGGACCGCCAAAGATGTCCGCCGCGCGCATGCAGCGGATGGGGCAGATGGACGATCTTCTAGCGGAATTCATTTCTGAAACTCAGGAGACTCTTGAGGCCCTGGCCGGCGAAGTCGTCGCCTGGGAAGCTGACCCGACCGACCGTGACCGGCTGGATGCGATCTTTCGGTTCTTCCACACGGTCAAGGGCAGCTGCGGCTTCCTCAACCTGCCGCGCTTCGAACGCCTCAGCCACGCCGCCGAGGATGTGCTGGCCGAATTGCGCGCGGGCAAGCGAACGGCCGACAGCGCGACGGTAAGCAGCGTGCTTGCCGTGATGGACCGGATCGGCGAGCTTTCCGAAGCCGTCTCCTCCGGCGCGGCGCTGCAATTCGAGGATGACGAACTGCTCATCGGCGCGCTGCAGCAGGTGGACGATGTGGTGGAAGAGGACAGCGCAGTTGCGCTCGACGCCCCCTCCAGCGTCGCCCGACGAGGCGGTGGCGGGGCGATGCCGCGCACCATTCGCCTGCCGCTCAGCCTGATCGACCAGCTGATGAACGGCGTGTCGGACATGGTGCTGGCGCGCAACGAACTCTCGCGCAAGCTGCGCGACCGCTCCTCCGACCCTGAACTGGAAAGCGCGTTCGAGCGGCTTTCCACCTGCGTCGCCGACATGCGCGACGCGATTTCCAAGACGCGGATGCAGCGCGTCGACCGCCTGTTCGCGGCGATCCCCCGCATGGTCCGCGACCTGTGCCGCGACCTTGGCAAGAAAGTCGACCTGACGCTGGACGGCGGCGATGTCGAAATGGACCGCGAGATGGTGGAGATGGCGGTCGATCCGCTGACCCATATTGTCCGCAACGCCGTCGACCATGGCATCGAGGCGCCGGAAGCGCGGCGTGCCGCAGGCAAGCCGGAGACGGGCAGCCTGCGGGTGTCGGCCCGCCAGTCCGGCAACCAGATCGTGATCGAGGTGATCGACGATGGGCGCGGGATCGACCCGGCGGCACTGGTGGCCAAGGCGGTCAGCGTCGGCATCTTGACCGCCGAAGCGGCCGCGCGAATGAGCGAGAAGCAGAAGCTGGAACTCATCTTCGCGCCGGGCTTCAGCACCGCGCAGCAGGTGACGGCCGTGTCGGGGCGGGGTGTCGGCATGGATGTGGTGCGCGCCAATGTGGAGCGCATCGGCGGGGTGATCTCGCTGGAGAACAGCCCTGGCCGCGGCCTGCGCATCACCTTGCGCGTGCCGCTGACGCTGACGATCATCCCCGGCCTCATCATCAAGGCGGGCGGCCAGCAATTCGCCATTCCCCGCGCTGCTGTGGTAGAAATCTTGCATGACAACAACGCGATGCTCTCGATGGCGAGCGTCGGCGGTGCCTGCGTCGCGACGATCCGCTCCGTCCGCCATTCGATGATTGACCTGGAAGATGTGCTGGGCCTGCCGAAGCTGGAGCAAGGCGGCCCGCGGACGATCATGGTCGTGCGTTCTTCGACCGGCAGCCCGTTCGCGATCGGCGTCGCCGCTGTGGAAAATCACGAGGAACTGGTGATCCGCCCGGCCTCGCCGCTCATCATGGCGTCTGGCGTCTATGCCGGCATGACCTTGCCCGACAATGGCCAGCCGATGCTGCTGCTCGATGCTGGGGGTATCGGCAATCGCGCGGGCCTTTCGACCGTGCTGGAGGACCATGCGGCCCCCGTCATCGACGCGGGCGCGGAAGCGCGGGCGGTCGAAACCGTCGCGGCCCTGCGCTTCACTGAAATATCCGGCGAGGAGAGGCTTCTCAAGCTGTCGCTGATTGAACGGGTGGAGGACATCGACGCCGGGCGCTTCGGCTGTTCGGGCGGGCGGGCCTTCGTGCGGATCGACGATCGGCTGCTTCCCGTCATCAATGGCCATTTCCAGTTCGCCCGCAGCAGCGTGACGGCGCTGCGGCTGCGCGATGGGGATCGGGAGCTTTGCTATCCGGTCGCCGAAGTCGTGGATATCGTGCAGATGCCGCTGGTGCCGGAAATGCGTTTGTCGCGCGGCCATGTCAGCGGCGTGACCGTGCTGGACGGCGACCATGTGGAGGTGATCGATCCCTTCGCGCTGTTCGGGTCGGTCCCGCCGGAGCCGGTGGTCGAGGCGGCGCCCCGGCGCTGCGTGATCGCGGAAGCCGACGATATCTGGGCGCGTGAGATCCTGCTGCCCCTGCTGCGGCAGGCCGGGCATGACGTGGTGCTGGGCATCGGCGCCGATGCCGGGCTGCGCCATGACGATGTGATCGTCTCCACCGGCTTTGCTCCTGCCATCGCGCTGCCGACCGATCTTCCCGTCGTGCGCCTTCGCCCTTCGCCCAGTCCGCAGGGCACGGCCGACCGCAGCATCTATCGCTATGACCGTGACGCCCTGATCGCCGCGATCGAGGCGGCACAGCAGGGGGAGGCCGCCTGATGAGCCAGCTTTATCTGTTCGCACGCGTCGCCGACACGCAGATCGCCGTCGCCTCGGGAGAGGTCGAGGCGGTCGTGAAGCTCGGCGACGTGTCTCCCGTGCCCGGCATGCCGGTGCATATCGCCGGGCTTTCGGCCCTGCGCAGCCGGGTGCTGACGATCATCGACATCGCGGCGCTGGTGCATGGCACGCCGACGCCGGCCAGCGGGCGGTCGCTCGCGATCATCGCCGACATCGCCGGGCACAGCTATGGCCTGATGGTTGATGCCGTCACCGATATTTGCGCCGTGCCCGATGGCGAACTGTCGCTCCGCGGCCAGCTCGACCCCGCCTGGGCGCCGCATGCCCGCGCGCTGGTGGAGGGCGAGGAGGGGCTGAGCCTGCTGGTATCGCTGGCTGGCTTCATCGAACCCGCCCACGCGCTGGCGGCATGACGGCCGTGGATCGCGCGCCATCCATATTTACCAATCGCTCAACTTTGTTGGCTAGGGTCGCGATGGGGGAAGTCAAGATAGCCAAAAACAAAGGGTTGCCTTCATGAAGAACTGCCTGGTGGTCGATGATTCCAAGGTGATCCGAAAGGTCGCCCGGCATATCCTGGAATCCCTGGATATTGCCGTGACGGAAGCCTGCGACGGGCGTGACGCGCTCACGCAATGTGTCAGCAACGTGCCCGACGTCGTGCTGCTGGACTGGAACATGCCTGTCATGACCGGCATGGAATTCCTGCAGGAACTCTCGCGCGTGAAACTGTCGGCCCGCCCGAAGGTGATTTTCTGTACCACGGAGAACGGCATCGGCCATATCAAGGCGGCGGTCGAGGCCGGCGCCGACGAATATGTGATGAAGCCGTTCGATCGCGACACGCTGGAAAGCAAGCTGCAGATCGTGGGCGTCATCTGACGGGCGCTTGCCCGCAGACACGCCACCCGATCCCCGCCCCGGAACCGCTTCACGGCACGCAGCGAAAGTTTCAAGCCGATGTCCGCAATCACACCAGCCAGTGCCTGGACGAGCAGCAAGGCTGAGCCGCTGCGCCTGCTGATCGTGGATGATTCCGTGGTCGCGCGCACGGTGCTGGAACGCATCGTCCTCTCGCACCCGGCATTCGGAGTCGCCCAGAAGACGTCGAGCGCGGCCCATGCGCTGGGCGCCCTCGCGCGCGAGCGGTTCGACCTGATCCTGCTGGACGTGGAAATGCCCGGTGAAAGCGGTCTGGCCGCCTTGCCCGCGATCCTGGCGGCAGGACAGGGGGCAAAGGTCATCATCCTGTCCGGCAATTGCCAGGAGGGCAGTGCGGCGGCGGTCGAGGCGCTGGCCATCGGCGCCAGCGACATCATGGAAAAGCCGAACAGCGGCAGCTTTGGCGACCAGTTCTCCCGCGCGCTACTGGAGCGAATCGCCCGCATCATGGGGCGGACGGGGCTGGCGCCTGAGGTGCCGCAGACGCCAAGGCTGCGCGCCAGCGAGGGGAAGGAAAAGATCGCCTGCCTCGGCATCGGCGCTTCGACCGGGGGCATCCACGCCCTTGGCCAGCTGTTTTCGGCGATGACCAAGCCGCCGGGCATCCCGATCCTGCTCACCCAGCATCTGCCACCCAGCTTCATGCCCTTCTTCGCGGTTCAGCTCGGCCGGATGACCACCCTGCCGGTCAAGATCGCCGAACAGGGGGAAATCCTGCGCCGCGACTGGATCTACATCGCGCCGGGCGAAGCCAATCTCACCTGCCGCCGTTCGCTTTCGGGCGACGTGTCGGTGTTGCTCTCCCACGATCGTCCGCCCTCCGGCAGCCTGCCTGCGGTCGACCCCATGCTGGCCTCCATGGCGCAATGCTTCGGCCCCAGGGCTGGCGCGATCGTGCTGACCGGCATGGGGCGGGACGGCACCGAGGGCGCCCGCTGCATGGTAGACGAAGGTGGCTGGGTGATCGTGCAGGATCAGGACAGCAGCGTCGTGTGGGGCATGCCGGGCTCCATTGCCCGCGCCGGGCTGGCGAGCGCGATCGTTCCCCCCGACGCGATGATGGCGATGGTCGCACGGCGCGCGGCAGTCTCGGCATGAGCGACTGCGCATTCACCGGCGCGTTCCGCGTACTCGCCCAGCTGCTCGAGGCGCGCACGGGACAGATCCTGTCTGAAAACCGGGGCTGGCGGATCGAGACGGCGCTGATGCCGGTGCTGCGCGCCAATGATCTTGCGGATCTGGATGCGCTGGTCGCGGCGCTTGCCTGCGGCCGGGGGCGGCAACTGGCCGACCAGGTGGTCGATGCGCTGCTCAACAATGAGAGCAGCTTCTTCCGCGACCTGCAGGTGTTCGGCATGCTCGGCCGCGACCTGCTGCCACAGCTTGCCGCGAGCTTGCCGGGGCGGACACTGCGCATCTGGTGCGCGGGCTGTTCGACAGGGCAGGAGGCCTATTCGCTGGCGATGCACATCCACCGGGCGCCGGCGCTGTGGGAAGGCTGGCGGGTGTCCATCCTGGCGACCGACATCTCGACCGCGGCGATCACACAGGCGCGCTCGGGCATCTATTCGCAGATCGACGTCCAGCGCGGGCTGCCGATCAGCGACCTGCTGCGCTGGTTCGAGCCTGTGGGCGACGCCTGGAAGGTGAAGGACGAGCTGCGCCGGATGATCGACTTCCGGCACGACAACATGTTCGACAGCCATGCGCCCGCTGGCACCTATGACCTGATCCTGTGCCGCAACGTGCTGCTCTATTTCTCGAACGAGATGCGGCAGAAGGTCTTCAACCTCCTCGCCCGGCACAGCCATGACAGCAGCTTCCTGTTGCTGGGCGCGGGCGAAACGGTGATCGGCCACAGCGAGGATTTCGTCGCCAGCCGGGACTATCGCGGCTGCTACCAGCGTCGCCCCGCCGAGCCCCTAGCGCCGCTCGCGCAGGCCAGCTGATCTCGCGGGACTGCCGGCAAGGCTCATCGGCCCTTATCGTGCCATCGTCAGCGGGCTTGATCGCGCGCCGGAACCCGGCCATGGTCGCGCCGTTGATCGACCCTGCCCATGATCGTTAGCCGTGATGATAGATACGCCGTCTCCCAATTTTGACGAACGCACGCTGCCTATCTCTATGCTGGTGCTGCACTATACCGGCATGCCGGATGCCGCGAGCGCCATCAACTGGATGGCCAGCCCGGAATCCAAGGTGTCCTGCCACTACTGCGTGACCGAAGACGGCCAGGTGGTGCGGATGGTGGACGAGGAAAAGCGCGCCTGGCACGCCGGCCGGGCGCATTGGCGCGGCATATCCGACATCAATTCCGCCAGCATCGGCATAGAGATCGTCAATCCCGGCCATGAATGGGGCTATCGCCCGTTCCCCGATACGCAGATGGGCGCGCTGATCCCGCTCATCCATGACATCGTGCAGCGCCGCGGCATCACGCGCGGCAACATCATCGGGCACAGCGATGTCGCCCCGGCCCGCAAGCAGGATCCGGGCGAACTGTTCCCCTGGGGCAAGCTGGCGCGGCTCCGCCTCGCGCTGCCGCGCCCCACCAAGAACCTGATGGACCCGCATTGGTCGGACAGCGCCTTCCTGCTGGCGCTCGAACGCTTCGGTTATGACATCGCCGATCCGCAGGCCGCCGTCGTGGCCTTCCAACGCCGTTTCCGCCCGGAGATGATCGACGGCATCATCGACGGCGAGTGCCGCGCCATCCTGCTCGCGCTGCTGCTGCCCAAGCCGCGCGGAGACGATTGAGCTTTTGCCCGGCAGGGTGTAGGGCCGCCCCTGCCAGAGGGCCGGGCGGCCGCGGCGTGGAGCGATCCACGGCGAGGAAAGTCCGGGCTCCACGAAACAACGGTGCCGGATAACGTCCGGCGGGGGTCGGGTTCGCCCGGTCTTCAGGGACAGTGCAACAGAGAGCAGGTCGCTACGGCTTCGGCCCAGCGAAGGTGAAAGGGTGCGGTAAGAGCGCACCGCGGACCCGGCAACGGGAACGGCATGGTAAACCCCACCGGGAGCAAGACCGAATAGGGGCGGCGCGCGAGGCAACTCGCTAGGCTTGTTTCGGCCGAGATCGCCCGGGTTGGTTGCTTGAGGACGGGAGCAATCCCGTCCCTAGAGGAATGGTCGCCCATCCCTGCAAAGGGTGGACAGAACCCGGCTTACAGGCCCTCTGGCGAATCGCAGCAGACATGATATTCCGATGGGCGGCACGCTTAAGTGTCTGCACGGGGGTGGAAATATGCATATCGGCAGGATGTCTGCGCGGGGCGCTGCCCTGTGCGCGGGGCTATGCCTTGGCGTCAGCGCCCATGGCATCGCGGCCGGGGGTCAGGCGGCAAAGGCGCAGGACAAGCCTGAAGGTAGTGCGGCTGCATCCACGGCCCAGCCGGGGGGACAAACGACCCAGCAACTGTTTCAGTCGGGCTCGCAGGCGCTGGATGCGGGAAATCATGAGGAGGCGTTGGCGACCTTTACCGCGCTGGAGCCGCGCGTCGCGAAAAATCCGCGGAGCAACGCCATCGTGCAGGTCCGCAAGGGGCAGGCGCTCGTGGGGCTTGGCCGTGGATCGGATGCGCGGCAGGCCTTGACCGCCGGGCTGGCATCCCTGCCTGCCAATGAGCCGTCATTGCGGGTGGACCGGTATCTGGCTGAAACCGGTCTTGCCCGCATCGCGCTGACCGAACTCGATTATGCCGAGGCCCTTGCCCATTACGGCCGCGCCCGCGCGATCGCGCAAGAGGCGGACGAGAAGCTGCAGGCGATGATCGGGCAGGTCGAAACCGGCACGTTCGTTGACCCGCAGGCTGCATTGCCGATCGCCGACGACGCGGTCGCCCTCCTGGCCGGCATGTCCAAGCCCGCCCCATCCTATACGGGCCGCCTGAACACGGTGCGCGGTCGCCTGCTCATGAACCTTGGCCGCTTCGATGAAGCGGAGAAGGAGCTGGGCAAGGCCGTAGCCGCGCTGGGCGGGCTGACGCTGAAGGTCGATTATAGCGACGTCGTCTCGCGCTCCGATGCGGCGATCGCGGCGACATTGGCCGGGCACAAGGACAAGGCGCTGGAATATCTGATCTATACCGGCGCTGGCCGCCTGCCGAAGCAGGACTTCTCGACCGGGGTCGATATGGTGGTGCCCAACTGCGGCGAGGGCGGGGTTACACCGGAAGACGTCGCCGTGGTCGAACTGGGGATTTCAGACAATGGCAGCGTCGCTTTCGCGCGGCCCATCTATGCCTCGCGTCAGGGCGACATGGGGTTGATCTTCGCCCGGCATGTTGCCCAATGGTCTTGGCGCCCGGAGGAGGTGAAGGACATTCCCTTGCTGTTCCGCCTGGTGACGCGGCTGGAACTGCGTTGCTCGACGAACACGCCGCCGCCTTCGCTCTTCTCCATGGCCCCGGCGGCGCTGGTGGAATGGGCGAACGGCATCGGAGCGAAGCCTTTCCAGCCGGTTGCCTCGGATGCCGCCCGTCAGCGTGTGGAGGCACTGGAGGAACTGGACAGGAGGCGGAAGGCCGCAGGCCCGACCTCGCCGGATCTTGCGCCGGTTCTGGCCGTCCTGGTGATGAACAAGCTCGTCACTCAGAAGGATCGCCTTGAGATGGCGTCTGCCTTGCGCGCGATCGTCGCGCCCCGCCCCATGCCGACGCTTGCCCGCTTCTATCTGGATCATCTCCCGGCTGAGAATCGGGAGCGCTCAAATTCAGCGCGCATTGCGATGGCAAATACGATCAGCCTGAATTATCGGGACGACCCGCAGACCTATGCGGTGGCGCGCCTTTCCTATTATGACGATCTGTCTCCGCGGGAAAAAAATCGCAACGCTGCCGTGTTGAATGAGCTGGCGTCGGACACGCGGATCATGAACAGTCCCATGATGCGGACTGCGGTGCTTGTCCGCCGGGCGACCTTGCGCGCAAAGCTGGGTGATCTGTCTGGTGCGCAGGCGGATTTCGCGGCGACCGGGCTGACCGATCAGCAATGTTCCATTGTCGACGCCCGTCCGCAGGTGAAAGTCAAAGGCTTTGGTGGGAATGACTATCCCATCGCAATCATTCAGCGGGGCGTGGAAGGCTGGACAAAAGTTGGCTTTGATATCGCAGCGAACGGCAGGACGCTGAACCAGCGGGCGATCGTCAGTTATCCGCCGTTCATTTTCGGTAATGCCGGGCAGCGAATTATGCGGGCCTCGCTGTATGAGCAAAGCTATCGGCCCGAAGGTGGGCTCGGCTGCTCAGGTAGTGACCAGAATATTGTTTTCAGAATGCCCTGACCGAGGTGCGCCATAAACGAGCCGCATGATAACCGCCGCTGCGGGGCTGGCTTTCCGCACCTGCCTCCCCTATTTTGACAAGATGGCGCGTTCTTCTCGATCCAATGACTGGGGCTTTCCCCGCTGGCGTAGCTACGGTTCCAGCCGTGAGGCGCAGCAGGTGCGGCTGTGCGACCGGCATGGGTGCGACCAGCCGGGCAACTGCCCTGCGCCCAAATCGCCCAACAGCCCGGAACGCTGGTATTTCTGCGTCGAGCATGCCGGCGAATATAACCGCAACTGGGACTATTTTCAGGGGCTGGATGCCGAGGAGCGCGCCCAGCGCACGCATAATGAGCAGCGCGATGCCGGCGGCTATCAGGGCAGCGGCTTCTACAGTTGGGGCGGGCCGGGCGACGGCACCCGCTCGCGCGACGAGATGCGCGCGCTGTCCGTGCTGGAACTGGAAGACGATGTGGATTTCGAGGCGGTGAAGAAGAGCTGGCGTCGCCTCGCGAAGGAAAATCACCCGGACGTGAAGCCTGGTGACGCCGACGCGGCGGTGCGGTTCCACGCGATCCAGGCCGCCTATGAAGTGCTGCGCGCCGCCGAGGAGCGCCGGACATGGAAGCCCACGGGCACCGCCGGTTGACGCAGCACGTCCGGTCCAACTGGCGCAATGCCGTGCTCGTCTGCCGCAAATGCTCCAAGAAGCTCGACGGCGGCTTTGGCGAGAAGGGGCGGATGCCGCTCGCCAAGGCGCTGCGCAAGCAACTGGCACTGAAGAAAGGGCGCAAGGCGGCGGCGGGCATTATCGAGGTCGGCTGCCTGGGCGTCTGCCCCAAGGGCGCGGTGACAGTGGTCAATGGCAGCGACAGCCGCGAATGGCTGCTGGTGCGCCCCGGTGCCTCGCTCGAGGATCTTGCAAGCGAGCTTGCACTGAACGAGGCCTAGGGCATCGTCCGCCCGGTTCCCGCCGCGTCGTCCGTCCGTGGACAGGCATTTCCATCGCTACCGTTGAGCCCTCCGCCGGGAAGACCATCAGCACGGGGTCGCATGGCCTGCGCAGACGCGATATGTGTGTCCGTACAACCGGGCTCCGTCCCCAGAATATCGGTGAGAGGTAGAAGGCAGAATGACCCAACCCGTCCTTTTCGCGCAGCAGGGCAGCATCGCCACGATCACGTTCAACCGGCCCGATGTCGGCAACGCCCTTAACCGCGAGATGGCGTTGGGGCTGCTCGATGCGGTGATCCGCTGCGATCAGGATGCGGGGATCAGGGTGGTCGTGCTGACCGGCGCGGGGCGGATGTTCTGCGCGGGTGGCGATGTGACACTGATGCTCGCGGCGGGCGGACAGGCCGGCCATGCGCTGAGCGAACTCGCCGGCCTCGTCCACATGACGACGACCCGGCTCGCGCGCATGGCCAAGCCGCTCGTCTGCGCGGTCAACGGCCCGGCCGCCGGCGCGGGGCTGGGCCTTGGCATCATGGGCGACATCGTGCTGGCGGCGAAATCGGCGCATTTCACCCCGGCCTATGGCGCGATCGGCCTGACGCCGGATGGCGGCGCGACCTTCCTGCTGCCCCGGCTGATCGGGCTGCGGCGGGCGCAGGAAATGCTGATCCTCAACAGGCGCGTCGGCGCGGAAGAGGGGGAGGCGATCGGTCTCGTCACCCGCGCCGTCGATGACGAGGCGCTCATCGGCGAGACGATGGCGGTGGCGGAGCGGCTCGCTGCATCGCCGGTCGCGGCGATCGCCACGGTGCGCGCGCAGCTTCTCGGCAGTTTCGGCGCGGGGCTCGAAACCCAGCTGGAGCTGGAAGCACGCGGCATTTCCGCCGCCGCCGCGGGGCCGGAAGGGCGCGAGGGCGTGGCCGCCTTCAACGAAAAGCGCAAAGCCGATTTCGTGCAGGCGGTGGCAGGCAATAGTGCGCGTTAGCCGGAACCCGGTCATGATTTCCGCCCTTTAGCGAACCGCTCCATAGCGGGTTCATGATCGCTCGCACGTTTTCCCATCCCGCAGGCAGTGAAGGCGGGAGTGCGGGAATGAAGCATAAGAACGGGTCGCGAGGCGCAACGGCGCGTCTATCGCTGGCGCTGCGCGGTTGCGCCCTGTCCACGCTGGCAGCATCCGCTCTGGCACTGGTCATGGCGGCGCCCGCCGCGATGGCGCAGGCGCCCGCTGCAGCAGGAAACGCGGCCCCGGCAAAGGGCGTGACCGGCCAGCGCATCGAAGGCTTCATCCCGATCATCTGGGATGCGGCGAAGGGCAAGGTCTATCTGGAGATCGGCAGCTTCGGCGAGGACGTGCTCTATTATGTGTCGGCGGCGACCGGCGGCGGATCGGTGGAGCTACCCTTCGACCGCGGCATCATGAACACGGCCGTCATCCATTTCGAGAAGGTCGGCAAGAAGGTGCTCGTCACCGACATGAACACCGACTTCCGCTCGCTCAGCGGCAACGCCGCCCATGCGCAGGGCGTGGCCGATTCCTTCCCGACCTCCGTGCTGGCCGCTTTGCCCATCGAATCCGAAGCCGGCGGCAAGGTGATCGTCGATGCGACATCGCTGTTCATGCGCGACGCCGCCGGAATCGAGGCGACCTTGAAACGCGCCAATCAGGGCAGCTTCAAGTTCGATGCGAACCGCAGTGCCTTCTACACCAAGCATCTGAAGGCCTTCCCGGAAAATACCGAGATCGAGACGATCTCGACCTTCTCGACCGATGCGGCGGGCGCGCTGGTGCGCAATGTCACGCCCGATCCGACCGCGCTGACCATGCGTATCCATCACAGCTTCCTGAAGGCGCCGACGGGCTATGCCGCGCGAGAGGCGGACCCGCGCATCGGCGTGAGCGCCATGCGCTTCCAGGATTATTCCAAGCCGGTGAGCGAGGGGCCGGAAACCGCGTGGATCACGCGCTGGCGGCTGGAGAAGCAGGATCCCTCCGCGGCGATGAGCCCGCCCAAGAAGCCGATCACCTTCTATTTCGATCCCGCCATCCCCCCGGCCATCCGCCATGCGATGAAGGTGGGGCTGCTGTGGTGGAACAAGTCGTTCGAGGCGGCTGGCTTCATTAACGCCATCGAGGCGAAGGATGCCCCGGTGGACATGGACCCGGAGGACATCCGCTACGCCTATGTCCAGTGGATCAACCGCGACGAGCGCGGCTTTTCCAGCGGCGGCACCTATCGCGATCCGCGCACCGGCGAGATCCTTGGCTCCAAGACGCGCATGGATACGCATCGCATCCGCACCATCGGCAATTATTGGGATGCCTATATGGGCGGGCTGCCGGCCGATGGCAGCGGGATCACGGTGGCGGACCCCAGCCTGCTTGCGCCGAATGGCATCACCGGCATGCCCAATGGCCAGCGCGACATGGTGCTGCTGCGTCAGGCGCTGCTGACCGCGCATGAACTGGGCCATGCGCTCGGCTTCGGCCACAATTTCGCCTCCAGCCTCAACGATCGCGCATCGGTGATGGAATATCCCACGCCCCGCGTGAAGGTGGTGAACGGCAAGCTCGACATTTCCGAAAGCTTCATGAAGGAAATCGGCGCCTACGACACGTCGATGGTGCGCTATTCCTATACGCCCTTCGCCGTCTCTGGCGAGAAGAGCGGGCTGGACGGGGTGATTGCCGACATGCGCGCCAAGGGCCTGCTGTACGTGCCGGACAGCGACCCGCGCTGGACCTGGTATGACGACCGCGCGACGCCGACCGAAAGCCTGGGCGAGGCGCTGGCCGCGCGCAAGATCATGTTGGAAAATTACGGTCCGAACATGCTGCTGCCCGATGAGCCGATCGGATCGCTGCGCAATGTGCGGATGTGGATGGTCTATCTGCATCACCGGTATGCGATTGAATCGGCCGTCAAATATATCGGTGGCCTCTACACCAACATCACGGTGAAGGGCGAGGCGATGCCCGCCACGGAGTTCATCCCCGGCACGCTGCAGAAGGATGTGCTGGGGCTGCTGATGGATGCGATCGAGCCCGGCAATCTGGCGATCCCCGAAAGCCTGCTCGCGCAGCTGACGCCCGATCCCGGCAAGAATCTGGAAGACCTGTCGAAGGACGATGTGTTCGACCAGCTGCGCGCCGCGCGCATCCTCTCAGCGCTGGTGCTGGAGCCGCTGTTCGACGGTGCCCGCGCTGCCCGGCTGGTGGCGATCGGCGCGCGGCAGAGCGACGCCGTCACCCTGCCGCAAGTCGTGGATGCCGTCATGGCGCATACGTGGAAGGCCAGCGGCGACAGCACGGTGTCGGCCAGGGCGTTGCGCCGGGTGACGCAGGAGGTCGCGCTGGAATCGATGATGATCCTGGGCGCCGACGACGAGACCTCGCCCGAAGCGCGGGCCTATGTGCTCGACCAGATCGCGCAGCTGGGCGAGACGCTCAAGACCCGCAAGGACAGCGATCCGCTGACGGCCGGCTTCTACCGCCAGACCGCCCGCACCATCGCCACCTATCTGGAAGATCCCAAGGCGCATGCGCCCAAGACGTCATCCTCGCCCTGGGGCAAGGGGCCGCGCTCGCGCTTCCCGCAGCCGCCCGGACCGCCGCTGGGCTGAGGCCTGCATTGCCACGCATTTCCGATGTCACAAGGGGGAAGGGCGGTCCATCTGGGCCGCCCTTCTCCGTTCCGGTACGTCTCAGCGCTTCTTGCGCCAGGTGAAGAGGTTGCCCATCACATAATTCCACACCGATCCGACGACCGCGCCGGCAGCGCCCGCCATCCACCAGCTTTCCTGCCGGGCGAACAGCGCGGTGCCCACGCCGACATTGGCGACGGCGCCAAGGCTGCAAACCGCATAGAAGCTGGCGAGGCCGCCAAGGAAGCCCCAGCCGGTCAGGCGCCGGTCGCGATAGGTGAGGCGGTTGTTGAGCACGAAGTTGAAGGTCATCGCGGTCAGCACGGCGATCGTCTGGCCGACGTCGAAGCGCAGGCCGAGCGCCCCGGTCGCCAGCGCCAGCACCGTCAGGTGGACGCCAAGGCCGAGCGCGCCGATCGTGCCGAACATGATGAAGCGCACGGGGATCCAGCGGCCGATGGATTTCTCCAGCAGCAGTTCCAGATATTCCAGCGCGACAAGGCTGTCGAGTTTGCTCTCGCCCGTGTCGCGGGTGCGGAATTCATAGGGGATTTCAGAGACTTTCAAGGCGCGCGGGGTGGAGGCGACGAGGTCCAGCAGCACCTTGTAGCCGATGCCGGACACCTGCGGCACCGCTTCCAGCAGCACCTCGCGGCGCAGCATGAAGAAGCCGCTCATGGGATCGCTGAGCGGTGTCTTGACCACGGCCGAGGCAAGGCGGGTCGCGGCGCGGCTGATGCGGGCGCGGCCTGCGTTCCACTGGCCGATGGAGCCACCACTGGCATAGCGCGTGCCGACCGCCAGTTCATGGCCGCCATCGGTCACGGCCTTCAGCATGTCGGGCAGGATCCGCTCGTCATGCTGCAGGTCGGCGTCTATCACCGCGACGACCGGCGCGGTGCTGGCGAACATGCCCTCCATCACCGCGGAGGACAGGCCGCGCCGGCCGAAGCGACGGATCAGGCGGATGCGGCGGTCGCTCTGCGCCATGCCGGTGAGGATGTCGGGCGTGCCGTCGCGCGATCCGTCATCGACGAACATCGCTTCCCATTCGATGTCGGCGAGCGCGATGGCCAGCCGCTCGAACAGTCGGGCGACATTGCCGCGTTCATTGAGTGTCGGGATCACCACCGTCAGTTCCAGCGCGCGATCGGGCTGGATGGTGAGAAGATCGGGTGCGAAATGGCGCATCTATGTCCCCGGAAAATGCCAGGGAAAGAAATGCCACCGAAAGCCCTAAGATATGGTGAAGGGCGGGTTAAGCGGCGCCCTTGCGCGCGCTCCGGCGCTTCAGCTCGCCAGCCAGTCGCGCAGCAGGGCGCTGGTCTGCGCGCGGAGTTCCATGGCGGGTAGGTGGCCGCAGGCCTCAAGGATGTGCAGGCTGGACCCCGCGACGCCTTCATGGATCGTGCGGGACGCCTTTGGTGGGGTCAGCACGTCGCTGTCGCCTACCACCACCATCGTCGGGACATGGATGGCCGACAGCGAAGGGCGGCTGTCCGCCCGTGTCATGATCGCCTGCTGCTGGCGCAGGAAGGCGGCGCTGCCCACGCGCTTGGCCATCGCCTGCACCTGTTCGCCTTCCGGGCTGTCGATGCGGGACGGGTGGACGAGCTGGCTCAGCAGCCGGCTGGTCACGCCGACGAAGCGCCCGTGGCGCAGCGATGCCATGCCACGCTGTCGCTCACTGCTGCGGCTGTCGTCGTCCGGCGCGGCGCTGGTGGAAAACAGGGCGAGCCGCTCCACCCGCTCGGGCGCCTGCCGCATGATCTCGAAGGCGACATAGCCGCCCATCGACAGCCCGCACAGCGAGAAGCGTGGCGGCGCGGCGGCCAATGTGCGTGCCGCCATCGCCGCGATGCTGTCGTCCAGCGTCAGGTCCGCGACGAAGGGGGCGACGAGATCGGCCAGATCCTCCACCTGCCCGCGCCAAAGCGTGGCGTCGCAGAGCAGGCCGGGGAGGAAGATGACGGGAGAGAGCATGGGGCGATCCGGTGAAGGCTTGGACAGGTGAGCGGAAAAGCCGGTCAGTCGTGCGATACGCGGCCGCGCCCGGCCTTCACGCCGCTGCGGGCCTTCTTCGCGTCGACGCGGCGGGCCTTGGCGGCGCGGCTGGGCTTGGTGGGGCGGCGCTTCTTGGGGATGATCGTCGCCTCGCGGATCATCGCGAACAGCCGCTCGCGCACCTCCTGCCGGTTGAGCAGCTGCGATCGCGATCCCTCGCTGCGCAGCACCAATATGCCCTCTCGCGTCATCCGCGATCCCGCAATGTCGGCCAGCCGCGTCTTCACCAGGTCCGGCAGCCCCGGCGAGCGGGCGACGTCGAAGCGCAGGAGCACGGCGGAGTCCGTCGTGTTGACATGCTGCCCGCCCGCGCCGCTCGACCGGGTGAAGCTTTCCTCGATCTCATCCTCGTCGATGCTGATGGACCGGGTGACATGGATCAGCGGCATGGCCGGCGCCCCTAGCGGTATGTGCGCTTACGCATCATCGTCGCCATCCTCCCGGTCGATGACGGCTGCGTCAAGGATGGGCTCGCTCGCGGGCATGTCGCCAAGCGCCACGAGATCGTCGGGGCTGAAGACGGCGTCCGCAAAGGCCTCGGGCAGCGGCGCGCGCGCGGCGACCGGCGGCTTGCCGTCGCGGGGGATGGAGAGGGAGAGGGCATGGAGCAGCATCGGCCCCTTGCCGTCGCCATAGACGGGATCGCCGGCGATCGGGAAGCCCAGGCCCTCCAGCGCATGGACGCGGATCTGGTGGGTGCGGCCGGTGGCGGGCATGAAGGCGACCAGCGCGCGGCCGCCCTTGGTCGCCAGCACCTGCCAGCGGGTGGAGGCGGCCTTGCCGCGCTTCTGGTCATGCACCATGCGCCAGCCGCGCTCTTCGCTGGAAACCTTGTGCAGCGGCAGGTCGACCGTGCCGCTTTCCGCTTCCGGCACGCCGGTCAGCACGGCGACATAGGTTTTTTCGACCGTGCCCGCCTCGAACGCGGCGGTGAAGCGCTTGTGCGCCTTGGGGTTGCGCGCCAGCAGCAGGCAGCCGCTGGTGTCGCGGTCAAGCCGGTGTACCGCCAACGGCCAGCGCTTGAACCCGAAGGCCAGCGCCTCGAGATGATTTTCGAGGCTGAGCGACCCGTCGCGCGGGGGATCGACCGGCAGGCCCGATGGCTTGTCGATAATGATGGCCTCACCATCGATGAAGAGCACTCGTTCGGAAAGCAGGGCCACAGGCGGGGTCGGTCCTTATGTGAGGAGAATTGACGTTGGTCCCGGTTGCTATAGGCACTCGGCATCAATCGGGGAAGTGGCGTGAAGGCAGGATCGGCAGGGGAGGGGGCAGGGGGCGAAGCGCGGCGCGGTTCGGCCATGCCCGGCAGCTCCGGCGGCGCACCCCGATCCGTGCCCGGAGCTGCGGCCGGACCTGCGCCAGCATCTGCCCCTGCAGCAACTTGCGCCGCCTCCACCCCCGACGCCTGCGGCCCCTTTGCCCCGGTCGATGCGCGGATGGACTGGGTGGATGCGGCGCGCGGCATCGGCATCGTCGCGGTGGTGATCGGCCATGTGTGGACGCGCGGCGCGCTGCATCACCTCGCCTATGCCTTCCACATGCCGTTCTTCTTCCTGCTGTCCGGCTGGCTCTGCACCCGTTCCCGTCCGCCGCTGGCCTTTGCGCGGCGGCAAGTGGCGCAGCAGATGCCGGGCTATGCCGCCTATCTGCTGCTGGTGCTGGTGGCAGACCTGTGGATCGAAGGGGCGCGGGGGCATCGGCCGATCTTCCATGACTGGCCGCACGATATCCTGCTGCTGCTGCTGGGCGGGACATGGCTGGGCGGGCCGTTCACTGTGTTCTGGTTCGTCCCCTGCCTCATCGCGGCGCGGATCGCGCAGAACATGCTGCTGGCACGCTGGCACAATGTGCTGGCCTGGCCATGGCTGTGGATCGCGGCAACCAGTCTCGCCCTTGCCTATGCAGCGGGGATCGCGACCCATGTCTCGCCGCTGGGATTGCTGAGCGCGCCGATGGCGCTGTTCCTGCTCTGGGTAGGGTCGGCATGGCGGGCGAGGGGGTGGCGGCCATGGCATCTGCTGCCGCTGCTGTGTGTCGGTGCAGGGGGCCTGCTGCTGTTTCCCGCCGTCAACATGAAGGCCGGCGACTATGGCTGGCCGATCGCGTCGATTGCGGGCGCCATCGCCATCTCCTTTCTCGTCATGCGGGCGGCGCGGCTGCCGATGGTGGATGTGGCCCCGCTACGCCTGCTCGGCCGGGCGTCGCTGGTGATCATGTACCTGCATGTGCCGGTAATCCACTATCTTTCGCCCTATGCCGGAAAGCCTGCATTGCTGGCGATGGCGATCATCCTGCCGCTCAGCCTGTGGTGGTTGCTCGCCCGCACGCGGATCACGCGCAGGGTTTTCCTCGCGCAGGGATAGGTGCTAGCCCCCGGTGCATTCCCGCCGCGATAATTGGGGGCAGCGGCGGGAATGCGCGTGGCGAGACCCACGCAGGGGACGGGAAAGGATGGCGCCGGCACACGCTGCGCCGACGCCATCCCCCCGGTCTGAGCCCGGTGCGACCCAGGGCTCCTATGGCTAGACGTCGCCGGAGCGGCCCAGCCGTGTCTTCTTCAGCCGTGCACCTTGATGGCGACTTCGGCGACGCGCTTGCCCTGATAGCGGGCGCCGTCCAGTTCGGCCTCGCTGGGCGCGCGGCTGCCGTCGCCACCGGCAATGGTGGTGGCGCCATAGGGTGCGCCGCCAACGACGATCTCATGACCCATCTGGCCGGCATGGCCATAGTCGAGGCCGACGATGGTCAGGCCGAAGTGGAACAGGTTGGTGATGATCGAGAACAGCGTCGTCTCATTGCCGCCATGCTGGCTGCCCGACGAGGTGAAGGCGCCGCCGATCTTGCCGTTCAGCGCGCCGCGTGCCCACAGGCCGCCGGCCTGGTCGAGGAAGGCCGCCATCTGGCTGGACATGCGGCCGAAACGGGTGCCGGTGCCGACGATGATCGCATCGTAATTCTCAAGGTCGGCGACGGTCGCGATCGGCGCGTCCTGATCATATTTGAAATGGTTCTTGCGGGCGATCTCTTCGGGCACGGTCTCGGGCACGCGCTTGATGTCGACGGTCGCGCCGGCAGAGCGGGCACCTTCCGCGACGGCCTGCGCCATCGTCTCGATATGGCCATAGGTGGAATAATAGAGAACCAGAACTTTCGCCATGATGATGCTCCTTTACATATGCATGAGTGTGAAACGTGATCGGGGGTGCCGCCCGCGCCGGTTCAGGGAGGGGGGAGGTGGCGCGGGCGACGAGGGGGTGAGCGTATTGGGGGTAGGGCTAAGGCGTCATATGCTATCCACCAGCACGATCTCGCTGTCCTCGATCGCGGTGATGGTGATGGGCGCGCCGCCGGTCAGCGCCGCGCCATCGCGGGTTTCGATCGTCTGTCCATCGATCGCAATGCGGCCGGTCGCGGGGACCAGATAGATGTGGCGGCCCTCGGCACTTTCATGCGTCACGTTTTCGCCGGCCTTGAGCGTTCCGCCGAGCAGGCGCGCATCGGCGCGGATGCGCAGGGCTTCCCTGTCCTCGCAGAAGCCGCTGGCGAGCACGACGAGCTTGCCGGAACGAGCCTCCCTCGGGAAGGGACGGGCGCCCCAGCAGGGCGATCCGCCGCGCTCGCGGGGCTGGATCCAGATCTGGAAGAGCGTGGTGTCCTCATCCTCCAGATTATATTCGGCATGGCGCACGCCGCTGCCCGCGCTCATCACCTGGATGTCGCCCGCTGCCGTGCGCCCCTGATTGCCCAGGCTGTCCTGATGCGTGATGGCGCCGGTGCGGACATAGGTGATGATTTCCATGTCCGCATGCGGGTGCGGCGGGAAGCCGGAGCGCGAGGCGATCTTGTCGTCATTCCACACGCGGATCGCGCCCCAGCCCATGCGGGCCGGATCATGATAGTCCGCGAAGGAAAAATGATGCCGCGCATCCAGCCAGCCATGGTCGGCATGGCCCAGAGAGGCGAAGCTGCGTCGATCGACGCGGGGGGTGGCGCTGTCCATCGTCCAAATCCTTAAAGGGGGGAAGCCGTATCTGCCTGTGCGAGATGCGGTTTCGCCTTGCATGCAGCCAAGATAGTCGACAGGATCGTTTCCGAAACAGGCAGTATTGAAACGGATTGTTTCTCCATGAGGTTACCGGATTTCGAAGCATGGGCGATGTTCGCCGCCGTGGTGGAACATCGCAGCTTCACCGACGCGGCGCGGGCGCTCAGCGTCTCCAAGGCCACCGTTTCCAAGGCCGTGACCCGGCTGGAGCAGCATCTGGACACCAGCCTGTTCAGCCGCACCAGCCGCCGCCTGGCGCTGACGGAAAGCGGCAAGCGACTGGCGGATCATGCGGCGCGGATCATGGGCGAGGGCATCGCCGCCGAGGAGGCCGCGCGCGACGAGACCGCCGACCTTACCGGTATCGTGCGTCTGGGCGCGCCGATGACTTTCGGTCTCAAGCGGATCGCGCCGCTGCTCGCGGATTTCATGATCCAATATCCCGGCGTCAACGTGGATTTGCACCTGTCGGACGAGCGCATCGACATCGTCGAGATGGGGCTGGATGCGACCTTGCGGATCGCCGACATGCCGGACAGCTCGCTGCGCGCGCGGCGGCTGGCGGATGTTTCGGCGCATTTCATTGCGTCGCCCGCCTATCTGGCGGCGCGAGGGACGCCGACCCACCCCTCCGATCTCGGCCAGCATGACTATCTGTGCTATACCAATATTCCGACGCCTGATGTCCTGCGCCTGAAGGGACCGGGCGGCCAGCAGGTGGTGGTGCAGGTGAAGCCGCGGCTGCTCACCAACAGCGGCGAAGCGATGCTCCCGGCCCTGCGGCAGGGCGTGGGCGTGGCAATGCTGCCGGATTTCATCGTCGGCGATGATCTGGCGGATGGGACGCTGGTGGAAATCCTGCCCGAATGGCGGCCGCCGCCCTTCGGTCTGCATCTGGTGACGCCGCCTTCCCGCCTGCGGCCGGCGCGCGTCCAGGCGCTGCTGGATTTCCTAATCGCCCGGCAGGGTGTCGGCGCATAGTCCGGGCGAATGGACGCCTGTGGCGGTTCGGTAAACGTCCCGGCATCGCAGCGGATGGGAAGATGATCGGGCTGGCCGGTCAGCTCAGCTGCGGACGCGAGGCATCGATGATCGCCATGATCGCGCCGATCACCTTGTTGCAATGGGCTTCCGTCTCCCGCTCGCAGACCGTTCCAGCCATGATCTGGTGATTGTACCAGCCGGCGATGCTGTGCAGGAAGATGTGGGCCAGGAGCGTCCAGTCGACGCCGATACCTGGCGGCAGCTTGCTCGCGCTGGCCATGTCCCTGGCCAGAAAATCGATATAGTGCCGTGTCCCCATCTCTTCCCAGACATGCAGAATTTCCGGGAAGCTGCGTGATGCCTCGTGGATGAGGCGCGTGACTTGCGTGTAGTCGCTCCAGCTGTAGACGGTGATCAGGACGCGCGCATGATGGCGCATGCGGGGTTCAAACGCCTCCGGGATGAGATGACCCTGCCGGGACGCACGCGCCGACAGATTTTCGAGCAGGTCTGTAACGACGGCACGGAACAACGACTGCTTGCTGGCATAGCGCGCATAGAGTGTTCCCTTCGAAACCTGCGCCGTGGCCGCTATGTCTTCCATCCGCGTCGCATCGAAGCCGGTATCGATGAAGCATTGCCGTGCAGCCAGCCGGATGGCGGTGTCGATCTCGCCCACGCGCTCTGCCGTGGGGCGACCCCGGCGACCCGGCGAACGGGCAGCGTCTGCCGTTCCATCTTTGCCGGGCCTTGTCATGTTGTTTCGTGTTCCAGCTTCCATGCTGATAGTGGCGTCAGGCACGCCCGCGCCGGTCGCGGGTATGCCCGATCGCCTTAGCGCTTGCCCCCGGCTGCACAAGAGGTCCGCCGGTCAGATGCCCATGTGATGGCGTCTTCCAGCAAGGCGACATGCTGCGGTTGGCCATAGGTTTCGGGCATGTGGCCGATTGCGGAATAGAACATGCGTCCCTTGCCCACGCAGTTGGTCCACGCCAGCGGATGATCGCCCATGCGCAGATCCTGGTTCATCATGCCGACGGGCTGATAAGTGCTTTCGTCCAGCGTCAGCACGATGTTGGCGCCGGCGGCGCGCGGGTTGGTCTTGAACGAATACCATTCGTCGGTCATCCGCCATTCTTTCGGCAGGGCCTTCGCCAGCGGATGCGCTTCGTTCACGGCGATGCGGGCTTCCTGGAAATGGGGGACTTGCGGATGGCCCTTGAACCGGGCGCCGATCAGGGTGTCGGCATACCAGTCCCAGAAATAGACCGGATCGCCGGCGGAGCCATGCATCGCGACGAAGCCGCCGCCGCCCTCGACATAGGATTGGAGCGCGCGCCGCTGTGCCAGCGTTAGCACGTCACCGCTCACATTGTTCCAGATGACGGCGTCGAACTGGCGCAGTGTCGCGGGATTGAATGCGCCGCCCTTCTCGGTGACGACCATCGCCCAGCCCTTTCGCCTGGCCATGGCCTCCAGGCTCGCCCGCGCCGCATCCACCGAGGGGCCGTCGCGGAAGCCGTTGATCTTCTCGAACAGCAGCAGCTTCGGCCGGCCGGCGGGCAGCGCGAATTTCGGCACGTCATTGTCATAGCGCGCGCACCGCGCCGCCTTGTCGGCGGCCGTCACCGGCAGGGCACGCAATTCGGTGTCGATTGTTGCGAGCGTGTCGTCCTTGATCTGCAGGAAACCGGCGGCTTCGCGGAGCGAGAGGATCGCGGCAAAGGTCGGGGGCTGGGTTCCGGCAAATTGCGAGGGCAGGTTAGTGAACCGGCCGGGCACCGCCTTGTCCAGCACGGCCCGCGCCGCCGGGCTGAGCAGCACGTCGATCAGCGGCGAAGCGGCGGAAAAGGGCATGTCGCGCAGCGGGCAATCCGTCACCGGTTTTGCCGAGACGGGCACGGCCATCACCGAAGCGAGGGCCGCGAGGCCACTGAAGAACGCATGTTTGGCGAACATTGAATGATATCCTTTGCTGTGCCTGCACTCTTGGAATGCAGCAGGGTCAGATCTTGTTTTCGCGCAGGAATTCCGTGGCATGGTGCGCCGCGCGGGCCGAGAGCGCCATGTAGGTGAGCGAGGGGTTCTGGCATCCGCTCGATGCCATCGCCGACCCGTCGGTGATGAACAGGTTGGGCACGTCATGTGCCTGGTTGTAGCGGTTGAGCACCGACGTCTTGGGATCCTTGCCCATGCACGCGGTGCCCATCTCATGGATGCCCAGGCCCGGAATGCCCGGCGTGGTCGCGGCGTTCATGACCTGTCCGCCTGCTGCCTCGATCATCTCCTTGCCGTCGGCGATGATCTGCTGGGTCATCTTCTCCTCGTTCGGCCCGAATGCGCAGGCGATGTGGACGATCGGCATGCCCCACTGGTCCTTGCGGCTGGGATGGAGCGTTACGCGCGATTTTCCGGGTTCGGCAGCATTTCGCCAAAGCCCGAGATGTACGCCATCCATGGGCCGAGCTTGCGCGTGCGCGCCTTGAGGTCGGCGCCCAGCCCGGGGCGCCCCAGTGCTGCGGTGCGCCAACCCATCCGCATCACCGCGCCCTGATATCCATAGCCGCGCAGGAAGGTGCCCGGTTCGGACACATTGCGGAAACGGGGGATGTAGAGCCCGGTGGGACGACGCCCCTTGTAGAAGCTGTTCGGTCCTTTCGGCAGCAGGCCCGCCACGGAAAGCCCGTAGAGATGATCCATCAGGTTGCGCCCGACCATGCCGGAACTGTTGGCGAGCCCGTCCGGGAACGCCTCCGACCTGGAATTGAGCAGGATCTGCGTCGTGCCGATGGTCGAGGCGCAACCGAAGATCACCTTCGCCTCATAGACCTTCCCCTGTTTCGTATTGGCATCGATGACGCGCACCCCCGTGACCTTGCCGGTCTTCGGATCGTGGATGATCGAATGCACGATCGCATCGGTCACGATCGTCAGGTTTCCGGTACGCTCCGCCGCGGGCAATGACGAACTGAGGCTCGAATGATAGGCGCCATAGCTGCACCCGCGTTCGCAGAAGGAGCGGACCTGGCAACTCGCGCGCCCAAGCTCCTCATGATGGGGCTGCGCCTGAGACAGGTTGGCGACGCGCCCGGGGATGACATTGCGGCCGGGGAACTTGCTTTCCACCGCCTGCTTGAACAGCAGCTCGGCGTCGTTGAGCGCGAATGGCGGCAGGAACTCGCCATCAGGCAGTTGCGGCAGCCCTTCCTTCGATCCCGCCACGCCGATGAAGCGTTCGATATGATCGTACCAGGGGGCTATATCCTCATAGCG
The DNA here is from genome assembly GCA_029167225.1 of Sphingobium arseniciresistens. GTDB lineage: Bacteria > Pseudomonadota > Alphaproteobacteria > Sphingomonadales > Sphingomonadaceae > Sphingobium > Sphingobium arseniciresistens. Next base: position 158,217 of record JARFNK010000001.1, on the reverse strand, counting down.
GATCGGCCAGTCGGCGCCATGGCCGTCCTTGGCATTGGCCTCGAAGTCCATGGCCGACAGGCGATAGGATTGGCGCCCCCACATGAGCGAGCGACCGCCTAGATGATTGCCGCGAATCCACCTGAAGGGCTTGTCGTCGGGCGTGGAATAGGGATGCTCGCTGTCCTTCACCCAGAACTGCTTGTTCGCCGACGTCATGGCGTAGCATTCGCTCTGGACGGGATAGTCGCGCGCCACCTCTTCCTCGGGCACCATACCGCCGTCGGGCAGTTCCCAGGGCTGCAGGCTGTCGGTATAGGACACGCCATGCTCGATCTTGCGGCCACGCTCGATCACCAGCGTCTTGAGGCCGCGTTCGCATAATTCCTTGGCGGCGATGGCGCCGCTCATGCCCGAACCGATTACGATTGCATCGAACATCGTCACATCCTCCGTTCAGAACAGACCCGCGCCGCCGGTGGCGCGCGTTTCGGGGGTGACGGGAACGGAGGGCAGCCATTCGCCTGGCGCATGCTCGTAGACCAGCTCATGGGTGAGCGCGGGCTCCGATATGTAATAGAGGATCACGATCAGTTCCTTCAGCTTGCCATAGCCGGGGTTCGCATAGGACGGCCCCTGCATCAGCGACGCCGGGCCGGCAGCGGCGGGGCGAGGGATGACCTTCAGCGCGTCCGCATCATAGGGCAGCAGCAGCGCGAGGCGTTCGGCGGGAGGCAGTTCTGCAAAACCCATCCCCCGCTTTTCGCGGGCGAGGCTGTCGATCGCCGTCAACGCACTGGTGAGTTGAGCGCGCCGGTCAGGCGATGCCCAATGGGCGATCAGCGCATCGAAGGTCGCCGGTATCCTGGTACCGACGGCGCCGGGGGTATCGGTCTGCGGGATGATGGTGTCCGCCACCGCGCCGAGCAGCGCGAAGAGCGCCGGGGAAAGATAAGGCGAAGGCCGTGCGGCCGCCTGCGCCAGTACCGCGGGGCTGAACCCTCCGGCAGCCGAGGCCCCCGCGAGCAGCATCAGGCGCTGGATCAGCGAACGCCGGTCCACAGGCAGCAGTTCGTCCATGGGCATCACTCCTTCTTGCCGCAGGGGATATGCGGCGGGGATAAGGGCAGCGGGGTTTGGGGCGGCAGTGCCGACGCGCGCCACATCGTGAGCGCCCCGGTATGTGCGGAGGAGTGGTTGGTCCGATCGGGTCGCAGCGGCATGTCGATGTCGATCATCCGCTCAGCCTTCGCGCTCGAGCGGAGCACGCGCTGGCAGGCGTGCATGGGCTGCGACATGCATGATATCATGCGTGAACGCGGCCCCGGGGCCGAGGGCAGGGCATCTCTCTCTCTCCAAACGGTGTCGGCGCTTCTGCCAGCTTCCGATTGTGATCCAATCCGAAGCCTCCGAGCGCCATTATCGAACTCGTTGGTTCGAATATGCCTGTGGCGCGCGCAAGGTCAAGGTGAATGGCTGTTGAGGACAAAATAATCGGCAAAGTTCCGCTCCGCTTGCCCGCGGCCCGGCGGTTCGCGGGAACGGCTATCCAATTGGCCCGCGATCCGATCAGCCCAGCCGCAGCGTCGCCGTCGCTGCCTCCAGCCCCTCGGCCCGCGCTTCGATCCGCACGCGCCCGGAACGGCCGGCGCTGCGCAGGATGGCGAGGGCGCGGCCCCGGAAACTCTCCGCGGCGTTCGACTGGAAAGACCCCACCGCCATCGGATTGGCGCTGCCGAAGCCGACCAGTTCGGCCGGTCCCGTGATCGTCAGCCTGATCTTCCTCGTGCCGTCCATCACCCGGCGGCCCTGTGCGTCGAGAATGTCGACGCCGACATAGGCCAGCGATTGCCGGGTCGCGCCGACCTGCGCCTTCTCCGGTGTCAGTCGCAGGCGGGCGGGCGCGGAGACGGTTTCGAGCCTGCGCCGACCGATCTCCTTGCCCGCGCGCCAGGCGACGGCTTCGAGCGTGCCCGGCGCGAAGGGCACCGAAAATTCCACCCGCATCTTGTCGGCCGGGCCAAGCTGCTTTTCGCCCAGGCTGCGTCCGTTGAGCCGCAATTCCACCCGGTCGCCCGACGTGTAGAGGCGCACGGTCAGGGGTTTCGCCCCGTCCTCCGGCCAGCTCCAACTGGACAGTTCGTTCGGCCAGCCCCATGCGGCGACGAAGGCTTTCCTGCCGTATTCCACCGGCGGCTCGACCAACATCTCCAGCGGACTGAGGCCCCAGATGACGTCGCGTGCCAGTGATGGCGGTTTCTGGTCGCCGATCAGGTCGATGTCTCCGCACCAGGCGTTCACCCAGGGGAACTGCGCAAGATAGAAGGGCGTCTTCTCGGGGATTTGCAGGCTGGCGCCGATGCCCGCCTCGCCCAGATAGTCCATCGCCGTCCACACGAATTCGCCCAGCATATAGGGCGCGCGTTCCCCCAGCGCCCGATAGTCATAAGCATCCTTGGGGAAGGTCTCTGACGCATAGATGACCCGATCCGGGTAACGCGCATGATCCGCCTCGATGTCTTCCAGCCGGTAATTATAGCCCGCGACGTCCAGAAATACGGTCGATGCCTCGTCCACCTTGCCAGCAAAGCCGACACGCGCGGCCTTGTCCGACGGCATGACCGGCGCGCCCAGCACGCCGTTCAGCGCGGCGGTCACGGGGCGGGTCGGGTCTATCCGTCGCACTTCATTGGCGAATTTCCAGCACCATTCCATGCCCTCGGGCTGGGAGCGGTAGGGGATCTCATTGCCGATGCTCCACATGATGACGCTGGGGCTGTTGCGCGCGCTCAGCACCATGGCGGCGAGGGCGGCCTGCCAGTCCTGCCGGATGAAATTGGAATAATCGTCCTTTTCCTTGGGCACCTGCCACATGTCGAAGGATTCCTCGATCAGCAGCATGCCGTGCCGGTCGCAGGCGGTCCGCAGCGTCGTCGAGGCGGGATTGTGGGAGGAACGGATGGCATTGTAGCCCCGCGCCTTCAATCGCAGCACGCGCCGCTCATCGGCATCGTAGAGCGCGCGCGCGCCCAGCAGGCCATTGTCATGATGGATGCAGCCGCCGCGCAGCTTCATCCCCACGCCGTTGATCCGCAGCCCGCTTGCGGCATCCATGGTGACGATGCGGATGCCAAAGGGCTGGACGATGCGGTCGACAATGCGTTTGCCCTGCCGCAGTTCGGTTTCAAGGCTGTGCAAGATCGGCGCATCGGGTGACCAGAGCGCCGGGCTGGCGACGATGAGGGTCTGCTTGATGCCATCCGCCGCCGCGCCGCTCGCCTCGGCGACGACATGGCCATCCTGCGTGCGCAGCCGGGTGACGAGCGTCAGCCCTTCCGCGTTCCCCTCAAGATTTGTGGTGACATCGACCTCCGCACGCCCATCGGCGATCCGCCGCGTCCACGCGCCCACGCCCCAGCGTGCGAGGCGGGCGGGACCGGCGGTGACGTTCAGGCGGACCTGCCGGTAGAGGCCGGAGCCGGCATACCATCGGCTGTTATGGCCGAGATTGCAGACCCGCACCGCCAGCACATTGTCGCCGTCGCGATCGAAATGCGGCGTCAGGTCGAAGGCGAAGGGGGTATAGGCTTGGACGTGGCTGCCCAGCGGCTTGCCGTTCAGCCAGACGTCGCTCGTGACCGCGACCCCGTCGAACACGATGTCTACGCGGGCATCGGCGGGCAGGGCGGACAGGCGGAAATGCTTGCGATACCAGCCCTCGCCGCCGACGGTGAAGCCGGTCGCGGTGCCGCCCTGAGAGGTCTTGTCGAACGGCCCCAGCTGACCTGGCGCCTGACCGCCGGGCACATCCTCGATGCTGAAATCATGCGGCAGGTCGACCTTGCGCCAGCCGCTGTCGTCGATGCCGGGCGCCTCCAGTCCCTTCGAGGCCTCGCGGGCGAAGCGCCAGCCGAGATCGAACGACTGGTCCCGCCCCAGGCCGATGCGTGCGTCGTCCGGCGCGGCGGCCTGCGCCAGTTGCGAGAGCGACAGCATCGCGGCGCCGAGACCTACACCGGCACCGGCAATGGCGAGGGCGGAGCGGCGGCCGATCGCGAAATCCTCGTCCCGGTTCATGGCCGGGCTCCCGTCGTGCCGGGCAGGGCGCTCAATTGCGCATCGACCCGGTCGAGGTCCGCAGCCTTGAACACGCCGAACTGAACCAGCGAGCGCGGCGAGAAATTGTCGAGATGGGGCTTGATCTGCTCATTTCCGATGCGCTGTTCCAGATGGGGGATTTCCCGCATCAGGATCGCCTTCGCGGCGGGGTCTGCAAGCAGTGCGGCGATCGATGTCGTGGTCGTGTTCAGCCTATGGGGGAGGATGGCGGGCTGCTCGAACGCGCTCGACGGCGGATATAGCGGGGCATCCATATGAACTCTCCAGTCTCTGTCTTATGTTTTGCTTGGGATTGATGGTTCGATTGCTGATCAGTCGAGCAAGGCTGACACCGCGCCGTCCCATGCCTCGACGAGGTCGAAGGACAGGCCGTCGCGCAACCACTGCATCTCCAGCCCCAGCATCAGCGCCATCACATACCGCGCAGCCGCCGGCGGATCGGCCACATGGGGTGAGAGCATCTGGGCGAACAGATCCCGCGCGGCGGCTTCGCGCGCGTTGAAATAGTCATGGGCAGGGTGGGATGGGCTCAGCGCTTCGGCCCGCAACACTGCGTAGAGGCGCACCAGCTCCGGCTGGCTGCCGTTGCGCGCGACGATGGCGTGCAGGGTTTCGCGAACCTCGGACAGGGATGGGCCTGGCGGGTTTCCCGCCGATGTGTGGGCGCGCGTCGCGGCGACCACGGCGATCTCATCCCGCCGATCGCGGTCGCGAAGGACGGCGACCAGCAATGCCTCCTTGGACGGAAAATGATGCAGCAGGCCCGGCTTGGTCAGGCCGCAGCGCGCCGCCAGTTCCTGCAGGCCGAAGCCGTTATAGCCGCATTCGCTGACGATGGTGGCGGCCTGCTCCAGGATCAGGCGACGGCGCTCTATCCGGCCCTGTTCGCGCGTGGATGTCATGGCTGTCGTGCTCCGTCGCAATGGCGCTCCGACAATACGCCTACCGATCGGTAGGTCAATGAACGTCCGCTTCGTCCGGGCGATGACTGGTCGGGAGCCGCCGGGCTGCGCCAAAAGCAGAACTGCTGCTTTTTCCGGGGTTTTGGGGTATGCTGCCCGCACTGGTTGTTTCCAGTGAGGTGAGTCGAACAAAGCCTGATGACAGGGCCGGGACCACCCACGCAGGAGGGGAGAGCCTATGCCTGTCGCGATTGCCATCGCCGCGCTCGTGCTGGGCTCTGTTGCCTTCCACATGTTCAGCCCCTGGTGGCAGACGCCGATTGCGTCCAACTGGGGGGCGATCGATTCCGCGCTCAACATCACCCTTTGGATCTGCGCGCTCGCCTTCGTGCTGCTCAACCTGTTCCTGGCCTATGTGCTCATGCGCTATCGGCACCGGGCCGGCCATCGTGCCCATTATGAGCCCGAAAATGCCGGCCTGGAAAAGCAACTGATCTTCTGGACGGCGATCGGGATCGCCGGAATGCTGGCGCCGGGGCTGACCGCCTGGAGCAAATATGTGACGGTGCCCGAGGATGCGGGCGTGGTGGAGGCGGTCGGCCAGCAGTGGCAATGGTCCTTCCGTTTTCCCGGTGCCGACGGCGTGCTCGGCACCGCCGCCGTCAAATATATGACGCCGGACAATCCGCTGGGCCTCAATCCCGTCGACCCGTTCGGCCGTGACGACGTGCTGGTGGAAAGCAGCGAACTGCATCTTCCCGTGGGCAGGCCGGTCAAGATGGTCCTGCGATCGAAGGATGTGCTGCACGACTTCTATGTGCCGGAGTTTCGAGCGAAGATGGATCTGGTGCCCGGCATCGTCACCTATTTCTGGATGACGCCGACGGTCAGCGGCCAGTATGAAATCCTCTGCGCGGAACTGTGCGGCATCGGGCATCACGCCATGCGCGGCACTGTGATCGTCGAGGGCAAGCAGGCGTTCGACCGCTGGCTGGCGAGCCAGCAGACCTTCGCGCAGAGGCTGGTGCTGATCGATACGCCGTCTCTGTCCCAACTGCTCGCCAGCGCCAATTCCTGCACCGTGCCGGCAAACCGGGGGAGCCGCTGATGGCCACGACGATCGCCGATGACCTGAGGCCCATGCATCATCCCCGGACATGGGTGGGCAAATATGTCTGGAGCCAGGACCATAAGGTCATCGCCATCCAATATGGGCTGACCGCGATCAGCATTGGCCTGGTCGCGCTGGTCCTGTCGGCCCTGATGCGGCTGCAACTCGGCTTTCCCGGCGCCGTCCCCGCGATCCAGCCGGACAATTACCTGCAGTTCGTCTCGATGCACGGCATGATCATGGTCGTCTATCTGCTGACGGCGCTGCTGCTGGGCGGCTTCGGCAATTACCTCATTCCGCTGATGATCGGCGCGCGGGACATGGTGTTCCCGTTCGTCAACATGCTGAGCTTCTGGTTCTACCTGCTCTCCGTTATCGTGCTGGTCGCCGGCTTCTTCGTGCCGGGCGGTCCGACGGGCGCGGGCTGGACGCTCTATCCTCCCCAGGCGATCAGCGAGGGCACGCCCGGCCACCAATGGGGCATCGTCACCATGCTGGCCAGCCTCGCCATCTTCGTCGTCGCCTTCACCATGGGCGGGCTCAATTATGTGACGACGGTGCTGCAGGCGCGTACGCGGGGGATGACGTTGATGCGGATGCCGCTGTCGGTCTGGGGCATCTTCATTGCATCGATCATGGGGCTGCTCGCCTTCCCGGCGCTGTTCGTGGCCGCGATCATGATGCTGCTCGATCATCTGGCGGGCACCAGCTTCTTCATGCCGGCGATGCAGTCCATGGGGCAGACGGGCGATACCACCGGCGGCAGCCCGATCCTGTTCCAGCATCTCTTCTGGTTCTTCGGCCACCCGGAGGTCTATATCGTCGCGCTGCCGGCATTCGGCATCGTCTCCGACCTCATCAGTGTCCATGCCCGGCGGAACATCTTCGGCTACCGGATGATGGTGTGGGCGATCGTCATCATCGGCGGCCTCAGCTTCCTCGTCTGGGCGCACCACATGTATGTGAGCGGCATGAACCCCTATTTCGGGTTCTTCTTTGCCGTCTCGACGCTGGTCATCGCCATACCGACCGCCATCAAGGTTTATAACTGGCTGCTCACGCTATGGCGCGGCGACATCCATCTGCGCGTGCCGATGCTGTTCGCCATCGGCTTCATTTTCACCTTCATCCATGGCGGGCTGACCGGGCTGTTCCTGGGCAATGTGAGCGTCGACGTGCCACTGTCGGACACCTTCTTCGTCGTCGCCCATTTCCATATGGTAATGGGCGTCTCGCCGATCCTCGTCATCTTCGGCGCCATCTATCACTGGTATCCCAAGATCACCGGGCGGATGTGGAACGACATGCTGGGCAAGCTGCATTTCTGGATCACTTTCCTGGGCGTCTACGCCATTTTCCTGCCCATGCATTATCTGGGCATATTGGGGGTGCCGCGCCGCTATTTCGCGCTCGGGGAGACGGCGTTCATCCCGCCTTCGGTCCATCTCGCCAATCAGGCGATCACGGTCGCCGCGCTGGTGGTATTCGCCGCCCAGGGCCTGTTCTTCGCGAACATGATCTGGAGCCTGTTCCGCGGGCCGAAGGCCGATCCCAATCCCTGGGGCGTGGCGAGCCTGGAATGGCAGACGCCCGATACCCCGCCGGGCCATGGCAATTGGGGCGCGCAGCTGCCCACCGTCTACCGCTGGGCCTATGACTATAGCGTGCCGGGCGCACCGCGCGACTTCATCCCGCAGAACGAGCCGCCGTCATGAGCCTGCTCGGCCGCCTCACCGAAAAGAGCTGGCTGACGCCAGGCGTGGACGCCGGGATCGACCCCAGCGACTACCGCCCGCCAGCCGTGCAGGTGATGCTCTACGTCTATTGCGCGGTCGCGGCGATGATCTTCGCGCTGATCGTCATGGCCTATCTCATGCGGATGGAGATGCATGTGGCGATGGGGCACGCATCCGGCGACTGGAGGCCGATGCCCGAGCCGGCGCTGCTCTGGGTGAACACGGGGGTTCTGCTGCTCGCCAGCGTGGCATGGGAATGGGCGAGGCGAGCGGCTGTGGCGCCTGATGGCCAGAACAGCGCGGAGACCATGCGCCGTGGCATGTTGGCCGGTGGGCTGCTGGGCATCGCATTTCTCGGCGGGCAACTGCTCCTGTGGCGGCAGTTCGATGCCGCCGGTTATTATCTCTCGGCCAACCCGGCCAACGCCTTCTTCTACCTGCTGACGGCGACCCATGGCCTGCACCTGATCGGCGGGGTCATCGGCTGGCTGCGGGTTCTGAACCATTCCACGCCTCTGGGCGTGCGGCTGTGCGCGCTCTACTGGCATTACCTGCTGCTGATCTGGGTCTTGCTGGCGGGACTGTTATTCTTGACGTGAAAACGAAGGCGGGATGCTGCTGTCATGTCGCAACTGACGATGGAGACGGAAGGTCACGAAGAGGTCGCGCAGGGCATGCGCGACTTTGCCGACGACTGGTCTGCTGACCGGGAGGTCTTTCGCCACACCCATTGGGGCAAGGCGATGATGTGGCTGTTCCTGCTCAGCGACACCTTCATCTTCTCCTGCTTCCTCACCGCCTATATGACGATGCGGTCCTCCACGACGCTGCCCTGGCCCAATACGGCTGAGGTCTTCGCCCTCACCATTGCGGGGCAGTCCATTCCCCTCATCCTCATCGCGATCATGACCTTCGTGCTGATCAGCTCCAGCGGCACGATGGCGATGGCGGTCAATTTCGGATACCGGCGCGACCGCAGGACGACGGCCGCGCTGATGCTCGCAACGGCTGTGTTCGGCGCGATGTTCGTGGGCATGCAGGCGTTCGAATGGACCAAGCTTATCCATGAAGGGGTGCGCCCATGGGGCAATCCCTGGGGTGCGCCGCAATTCGGCGCCAGCTTCTTCATGATCACCGGCTTCCACGGGCTGCATGTGAGCTGCGGCGTCATCCTGCTGCTCGTCATCGCGTCCAAGGTCTGGCGTGGCCATTATGACCGATCGGGCGACTATTCGGCGGTCGAGATCGCCGGGCTCTACTGGCATTTTGTCGACCTCGTCTGGGTCTTCATCTTTGCCTTCTTCTACCTGTGGTGAAGCGGAGAAAGCGCATGGAACAGCATATCTCTCCCACGATGCAACAGGCGCCCGCCGCCGACAGCACACAGCATCATCCGATCGGGCTGTATCTCAAGGTATGGGGCTATCTCTTCGTGCTCAGCACACTGTCCTATCTGGTCGACTATTTCAATTTCCAGGGCATCACGCGCTCGACGCTTATCGTCACCTTCATGCTGCTGAAGGCGGGGCTCATCGTCTCGATCTTCATGCACATGGCCTGGGAACGGCTGTCGCTGATCTACGCGATACTAGTGCCGCCGCTGGTGCTCATCGTCCTTGTCGGCATCATGAGCATCGAATCCGACTATGTGTTCTGGACCAGGGCGATCTTCCTGGGCGGCGAGGGCTGAGCCATGGACCGCAGCCGCCTGCGCATGGCCGGCATCTCCGTCGCGAGCGCCATCGCGGTCGTCTTCGCCGGCAACTGGTTCGCGCACCGGCTGATCCCGACGGATTATCCCGCAAGGCTTGCCTCAAGGCCAGCGGATGACCTGCCGCCGCTGGTCGATCTCGCATCCGTCCAGCGGGGCTGGCCCGACAGTCTGGAGGGGGCGGGTGAGCGCGGCAGGCTGGTCGCCTATCTGCATGACCCGGCACGGCAGGCCCCCGTGGTGAAGCCGGCCGCCATGGCTGCGCCGGCCGCGCCCGTCGATCTGGGTGCCCTACTCGCCAGCGCCGATGCAGGCAGCGGCAAGGGCAAGGCCGCGCCATGCCTGACCTGTCACGATCTGACCTCGGGCGGCCCCAATCGCATTGGCCCCAATCTCTGGGGTGTGATCGGCCGCGATATCGCGGCGCATCCGGGCTTTGCCTATTCGCCCGCGATGACGGCGCAGCAGGGGAACTGGACCTATGACCGGCTGTTCGCTTTCCTGGCCTCTCCGGCCCGCGCCGTACCGGGCACTAAGATGGGATTTGCCGGCATTTCCCGGCCCGAAGATCGCGCCGCGATCATCAAATATCTCGCGACCCTGGGCAACAGTCCGCCGCCGCTTCCTCCGCCGCTGGCAGGTGGCGGGAATTGAGAGATACCCTGTGTACGCACCATGAAAGGGGCGCTTTGGCTACCCGCTGAGCCGATATTGGGGGGAGGGTACAGAAAAGGCCCGAACATCGCTTGGATGTCCGGGCCTTGTCATGGTGGGCGTGGCAAGGATTGAACTTGCGACCCCTGCGATGTCAACACAGTGCTCTACCACTGAGCTACACGCCCACGGGGAAGCGAGCCATTAGCGGGGGTGGTGACTCGTTGCAAGCGGGAATCTGCATCTGCAACGCGAAAGATGAACATGGACATCGACGGCCCATGCCGCGCCCGCAACGCCGCTTGCGGCGGAAGGCCCTAGCTGAGGCCGGTGACGCTGTTCGTGTCGAAGATGCGGTCGACCTCCAGCACCAGGTCGCGCAGGTGGAAGGGCTTGGAGAGAACCTTTGCCTGGGGCACGGCCTTGCCCGCCTTCAGCGTGACCGCGGCGAAGCCGGTGATGAACATCACCCGCATGTTGGGCGCCACGGTGGCCGCATGCTGGGCAAGTTCGATGCCGTCCATTTCGGGCATCACGATGTCGGTCAGCAGCAGGTCGAAATGCTCGGCCTCGATCAGGGGAACGGCCGCCGTGCCGCGGTCCACCGCCACCACCGCATAACCGGATTTCTCGAGCGCACGCGACAGATACTGGCGCATTGCGTCATCGTCTTCCGCCAACAGGATACGGATCATTTCCGCCTCTACATCTCTTTTTTTGTTCCGACCCGCCGCACCATGACCATCCAACGCGTGAGCGCGATGCACCATGGGAGGTGACAGGAAGTCAGTGCTTATGCGACAAGGGTTTAATATTTTCCAGCCACCCGACCGATTTTCGACGAATCGGGCAATGAAAGGATGTGTGATTGGACAGTCTGACGGCCACGCCCCATCAGCCCGCTGAGCGTACGGCGGCCTTTGATCGTTACGGGCCACAGCCTGGCAAGGGTGCCGTGATCCTGTCCGTCCCGCATGCCGGCCGGGCCTATACAGCCGAGCTTTTGGCCCGTTCCCGGGCACGTCCAGCCATGTTGCAGCGTCTGGAAGACCGCTATGCCGACCTGCTCGCGCACGATGCGATCGCGCAGGGATTTCCCGTGCTGGTGGCGCATGCTCCCCGCGCGTTCATCGATCTCAACCGCCATGAGCGGGAAATTGACCCCAGTGTCATCAGGGGGGCGCCTCATGGTCAGGCTTTTATCACCAGTGCGAAGCTGCGGGGCGGCCTGGGCCTCATTCCGCAGCGACTGCCCGGAGTCGGCGACCTGTGGGTAGGGCCGCTGGAATGGGCCGATGTCCAGGATCGGGTGGCGCGCTGGCACCGCCCCTATCATGAAGCGATCGAGCAGATGATGCGGGAGGCTCGCGATCGCCATGGCCATGCCATATTGATCGACGTGCATTCGATGCCGCCCCTGCCGCCGGGGGAGGATCGCCGGCCGCCGCGGATCGTTGTGGGAGACCTGTTCGGGCGCGGCGCGGCGCCCCGGCTCTCGGCACTGGTCGCCGACATCTGCAAGAGCCGTGGCATTAATGCGGCGCTCAATCATCCCTATGCGGGGCATTATACGGTGGAGCGGCATGGCTGCCCCGCACGGGACCGGCATGCGATCCAGCTCGAGGTCGACCGGAGCCTCTATCTCGACATCGCGCGGGACCGGATCACGCCGGGGCTGGCCACGATCCGCGCGCTGGTCGCGGACATCGCCGCCGCCCTGGCGAGCGAGATGCCCGGCGAAGGCTATGCGCTGGCCGCTGAATAAGCTGAACAAAGCGCTATCTTGAAAAGCGGGAGCAGGTTTCCGGTTCCGCATGGCCTGAATATCGCCACGCGCCGGAGCCTCCTATTGTCGGCATACCCTGAAGACCAAGAAAAAACCGCCCCATGCAATGCATGGGGCGGCCAAGGTTCAGGGAGGAGACGTCTCCAAAGGGGAGGAGACGCCCAATGCAACACACCCGAAAGGGGGGCAGGTGCGCTGCATGATTTCAAAATAGGGGAGAGGTCGAAGGGTTTCAAGTCTTTACGCAAACATTCTGCCGCGATGCGACGAAGCGTTATGCGCAAACGGCCATGGCGCCGGGAAAAAGCCCCCGGACCGCCATGGCCGCGCAAAGTTTTTCAGGCGCTTCGTTTGTGCAGCGCGTCAGGCGTTGGCGACGACCGGCTGCTGGGGCGCGGGCACGATGGGGCCCTTGCCCTGCTCGACCTGCATCTGGAAGATGTCACGCACAAGCTGCAGCGAGAAGAGGTGGGCGTGGAGCAGCGGCAGCATGCCGTTCTGGGCCAGCTTGCGCTGCTGGTCGCCGCGCAGGTCGCGCAGCTTCTGCTCGTTGACCATCTGGAAGCCGCGATAGATGAACGGCTGCTCGTTGCCGGGCACCTGGATGGCGACTTCGCCTTCCATCAGCAGGTCCATGTCCTTCAGGTCGTTCATGAACTGGCCGGTGCGCGCGGCCGCCTGCTCGAATTCCTCGCAGAAGCTCAGGATGCTCTTGGTGACTTCGGTCGGCTGGCCGTCTGCCTCGAGCAGCGCCTCGCCTTCCTCGAACTCGCCGACGCCATTGGACGTGGGATCGAAGCAGAGCGACAGCTCTTCCGAATCAGCGCGCAGCTTGGCGAGCAGCCAGGGGTAGCGGCGGATATAGGCGGGCACATAGCAGCGGCCGAGCAGCTTGCCGGCCTCGTCCACGAAGACGTTGGTGCCCTCGTTGAGGCCCATCAGCGCCAGCGGCACAGGCGCATCGCCCGACGAAAAGATGATCGGCAGGAAGCGCTGGGCGGGAACGAACTCGTCGATCGTCAGCGGCACCGCATGGTGCTGCGCCAGGAACGGCAGCGATTCAACCGGGCGCGTGTGCCAGTTGGCATGCTCCTGGCTGTTGAGCGGAATCAGGTCGCCATAGAAGATCGGCAGGGTGCTGGTCGGCGCGGTCGCCATCAAAAATTCTCCATCGGGTCGGGTGCGCGGACGTTGCCGGGCTGATCGGTCGGATGGGGTCAGCGCAGTAAAGGGCTCGCGCGCCCGACGCAATTGCTTTGTCGGTAAACGGCCCAAGGAATACGGCTTTCGGGAAAAAGCCTGCCGGCATTGCCGTGTCGCCGAGGCCCGCCGCGCGCAGCCTTACGAAGTCCCTGGCGGGCGGGGTATCCGCTTTCCAGCGCCGGAACCGGGCCTTCACCCTTCTTCGGGTAGCGGAATGAGCTTGCCGGGGTTCATGATGCCCTTGGGGTCGAACGCCGCCTTGATCGCCCGCATCGCGCCGATCCGCGCGGGTTCGGCGAGCCGGCCCAGCTCCGCGCGCTTCATCTGGCCGATGCCATGTTCGGCCGAGATCGATCCGCCGGCGGCGACCACGATGTCGTGGACGAAGGCGCTGATGGTCTCGCCCTCGGCCGCGATCCAGGCGGGGCCGTCCGGCGTGCCCTTGGGCGCGCGGACGTGGAAATGCACATTGCCGTCGCCCAGATGGCCGAAGGAGGAGGCCGTGCAGCCGGCAAAGGCGCGCTCCGCCGCCGCCGCCGCGCCGGTCATGAAGCCGGGCATCGCCGGCACGGGCACGCTGACGTCGAACTGCAGCGCCGGCCCCTGCGCCTTCTCCGATTCCGACAGCGATTCGCGGATGCGCCAGAAGGCGTCGGCCTGCGCGTCATTGGCGGCGATGGCGGCGTCGAGCGCGATGCCGGCCTCGAAGGCGTCGGCCAGCGCCGATTCGAGCAGCTGCGCGGCGCTGCTCCCTCCCCCGGCGTCGCCCTGCCGACGGGGCAGGTCTGCCTCCACCAGCACATGCCATGGCGTGCGCGTCCCGATCGGGCAGCGGGTGCCGGGAATGTGGGAGAGGACATGGCCAAGGCCGTCGTCCGCGATGATCTCGAAACCTTCCAGCAGGGCGCCGATGCGCGTTTCCAGCAGGCGCAGCAACGCCAACGCCTGCTCGGGCGAGGTCACGCCGACCCAGCCGACCGCGCGGTCGCCAATGGCTGGCACGAGGCGCAGCGAGGCTGCCGTGACGATGCCGATCGTGCCCTCCGCGCCGATCAGCAACTGCTTGAGGTCATAGCCGCGATTGTCCTTCTTCAGCGCCGCAAGCCCGTGATGGATGCTGCCGTCGGGCAGCACGGCCTCCAGTCCCTCCACCAGCGCGCGCATCGTGCCGTGGCGCAGCACCTGCGTCCCGCCCGCATTGGTCGAAATGAGCCCGCCGATCGTCGCCGATCCCTTCGCGCCAAGGCTGAGCGGAAAGCGCATGCCTTGCGCGGCTGCCGCGTCGTGCAGGTTGGAGAGAATCACCCCCGCTTCGCATACCGCCAGCGAATCGTCGGCGGACAGGCTGCGGATGCGGTTCATCCGCCGGAGCGAGAGGATGAGGGCGCTGCCATCGGCGGGCGGCGTGGCGCCGCCGACCATCGACGTGTTGCCGCCCTGCGGCACCAGCGCGACGCCGAGCGATGCGGCAAGCCCCACGACCGCGGCAACCTCTTCCGTACTGCTGGGCGAGAGAATCGCCGCCGCCTGGCCGAAAAACCGGCCGCGCCAGTCGCGCGTCCAGGGGGCGATGTCGTCCGGGTCGTCGATCACGCCCTTGGCGTCGAGCAGGGGGCGAAAGCGATCGATGAGCGCGGATGACACGCGCGGCTTGACGAGGGGTGTGACCATGGCCTTGTTATGTGCGCGAATTCATCGAATGTTCAACCGCTGCCCGTTATCGCCCTTTCTCCCAAAAGGGGTTTATCCTTGTTTCAGGCCATCCTGTTCCTGCTTCTCGTGCCCACGAGCGCTGCCGCTGATCGTGAGCCGGTCCTGCTCGCCCAGTTGCAGATCGAGCAGCGCGTGATCATTCGCGTGCCGATGGCGCGCCCGCCTGCGCGTGCCCACGTGCCCGATCCGCCCAGGCTGGATTTCAACGAGAAGAAGGGGCCGCGCTGCATTGCCATCCGTTCCATCCGCTCGGCCGGAATCACATCCGATGACGGGGTGGACATGATCCTGACCAATGGTCAGCGCTACCGCGCCCGGCTGGAGAAGGCGTGCCGCGCGGCGGATTTCTACATGGGCTTCTATATCGAACCCACCGAGGACGGTTCGCTGTGCGCGCAGAGGGACGATTTGCAGGCGCGGGGCGGCCGCGAATGCGAAATTACCGCCTTCAGGCAACTCGTCCCCGAGAAATAGCGGATTTCCTTGACATCGCGCGGCATTTTGCGCAGAGGGCGCCGGATTAAGACGCGCCTTGGCCGTTGCCGGCCGGGCCTTATCCCGGACATCTGAATGACTTTTGCCGATCTCGGCCTTTCCGACGAATTGCTGAAGGCCGTAACCGAGGCCGGATATGACACGCCGACGCCGATCCAGGCGCAGGCGATCCCGCCCGTCCTGATGATGAAGGACATCATCGGCATCGCCCAGACCGGCACCGGCAAGACGGCCAGCTTCGTGCTGCCGATGATCGACATTCTCGCCCATGGCCGCAGCCGCGCGCGGATGCCGCGCTCGCTGATCCTGGAGCCGACGCGCGAACTCGCCGCGCAGGTGGCCGAGAATTTCGAGAAATACGGCAAGTATCACAAGCTTTCCATGGCGCTGCTGATCGGCGGCGTGAACATGGGCGATCAGGTCGCGGCGCTCGAAAAGGGCGTGGACGTGCTGATCGCGACGCCGGGCCGCCTGATGGACCTGTTCCAGCGCGGCAAGATCATGCTCAACGGCTGCTCGCTGCTGGTGATCGACGAAGCCGACCGGATGCTCGACATGGGCTTCATTCCCGACATCGAGGAAATCTGCACCAAGCTGCCCGCGACGCGGCAGACGCTGCTGTTCTCCGCGACGATGCCGGCGCCGATCAAGAAGCTGGCGGACAAGTTCCTCTCCAACCCCAAGTCGATCGAGGTCGCACGCCCCGCGACCGCCTCGATCAACATCACCCAGTGGCTGGTGCCGGTCGAATCGCGCAAGAAGCGCGATACGCTGCTGACGCTGCTGGACCGGGAAGAGGTGAACACCGCGATCATCTTCTGCAACCGCAAGACGACGGTGCGGGATCTCAACAAGAGCCTGCAGCGCCATGGCCTGAAGTCGGGCGAGATCCACGGCGATATCGACCAGTCGTCACGCATCGCGGAGCTGGACCGGTTCAAGAACGGCACGGTCAACATCCTGGTGGCGTCGGACGTCGCCGCGCGCGGGCTGGATATCAAGGGCGTCAGCCATGTGTTCAACTATGACGCGCCCTGGCACCCGGACGACTATGTCCACCGTATCGGCCGTACCGGTCGCGCGGGCGCGAGCGGGGTCGCCTATACCTTCGTTACGCCGGAAGACGCCGAAGCGCTCGACAATATCCAGAAGCTGATCGGCACCAAGATTCCGAAGATGACCGATGGCAAGGTCGAGCCTGCGGGCGCGGACAAGCCGGTCGCTGAAACTGCCGACGAAAAGCCCGCACCGAAATCGCGCCGTCGCGGCGGCAAGGGCCGTGGTGGCCGCGAGGCGGCTGTCGAGGCGCCTGTGGATGTCGTGGCGGCTACGCCCGCACCGGCTGAACCGCGCGCGCCCAAGGCCCAGAGCGAGCGTCCGAGCGCGCCGGCCGCGCCGCAGTCGCGCGCACCCCGCCATGCCGATCGCAATGAGGATAACCGCCAGCGCCGGGACGCGCCGCGCGGTGGCCGCCGTCACGAGATGGACGACGGGCCGGACGATGGCTGGAACGGCCCGATGCCTGATTTCCTCTCCTACGGCTTCAACAACTGAGCCGTTGAAACGCTGGCCCGATCCGCTGACGGATCAAGGGCATAGAAAAAGGCTCGGCCGTCATTGGCCGGGCCTTTTCCATGTGGTGGTTCGCGCTACAGCTTAATAGCCGCTGTAGCTGCGTGATGGATTGCCGCGGCTGGCCTGTCCGTCGCGATCTTCCTCGCCGAACAGGGCGTTGCGTTCCTGCTCGGTGCGCCATGCGTCCTGGGCTTGCGCTGCCGTCTTCTCCAGCGTCACCGTGTCGGCGCTGACGCTGTTGATCCAGGATGAGGGAATCGAGTGGTGTACGCCGCCGGCATCCCGATCCGTCTTGGTCAGGATCACGCGGCCGCCGCGCACCTTGTCGACCGTGCCGACATGCTCGCCGTCGCTGCCGACCACATCCATATGTTCGCGTACTTGCGAGAGCGAGGAGCGCTGTTCCGTGCGGCGACTGCGCCAGCTGCCGAATTCATTGTCGAAGCGAGCGCGGTGCTCGCGCTGATATTCGGCATAGTCGCGGTCCAGCTCGGCGATGCGATCCTGCCGCCAGCTGTGATAATGGCTGTCATGCGGCGAGCCGTAACCGACATCGGCAGAGGGACGGCTGCGATAGCTCTGGTCGGGCGCTTGGCCGCTGTCCTGCCCGGTGAAGGGCACATAGCCCTGATTTGGTCGATAGCTCCCGTTGTTGGCCGAGGCGAAGCCGATGCGGCTGGACTGGTCACGCGGGTCGCCATAGCGGCGATTGTACCAGGCGTCATATTCCCTCCGGCGCTCGGCCTCTTCGTCGCCGAACCAGCTGCGCACCTCGTCGCCCGCGCGATCGAAGAAGCCGCGATCATCCGGCTCATAATCCGCTGGCGGGCCAGAGCGGGAACGCGATTGCGCGCCATAACGGTCTTGCGCCGAGCGGTCGGCCCGATAGCGGTCGGACGCGCGATCCTCGCCGTAGCGGTCGCGATCATTGCCGGTGGCGCCATAGCCGTAGGTATAGCCATAGCCGCGGCCGGCCTGGCGTCCATCTTGATAGCCCATGATGGTTCCTCTCAATTTCTGTTGGCGGCGCGGGCTGCGCCGTCGTGCGGATCAATGATGGGGCAGGGGGGATGTTCCTGCCGTTACGGCAGGACAATATCGGGTCTGGGGCACGCATGGCCGAAGCCGAAACCATTTTGCCGGCCGGCGCCGGGCAAAATCATATGGGCAGGTGATGGGCGGCCCGGCAGGAAAGGCGATCGGACAGAGCGCGATGCGGCATGTCAAAAGGGCATTGCATGGTGCGAATGGCTCGCCTATAGGCGAGCGCCTTGGGGCCGTAGCTCAGTTGGGAGAGCGCGTCGTTCGCAATGACGAGGTCAGCGGTTCGATCCCGCTCGGCTCCACCAGTTTTCCCCAAATCACCGCGAGATCGCACGACGGGCTCATTGAGCGCGGATCGTGACCACAACCCTGCGATTGCGGGCTTCGGGCACATTGTCCGCCGTACTCGTCGCCAACCCGCGTTCGCCGGCGCCCGCCACGTGCCGCCGCGTGGCCGCCATGCCGGTAGCGCCCAGATATTCGGAGACGGCGTCGGCGCGGGCAAGGCTCAGCCGGTCGTTATGGGCGTCGGGGCCGGCGCTGTCGGTATAGCCGATGACGTCGACACCTGCGCTGCCGGACGCCGATGCGGCGAAGTTGTCCAGCGCCTGCCTTGCGTCGGGCGCGAGCGCCGCGCTGTCATGGGCGAAATAGATGGTCAGCGGCGCCACGGCGACAACATCCCCCGCGATAGCCGGTGCCGCCGCGATTGGCATGCCCTTGCTGGTCGCGCCTTGATACACCACCGCACTGCAGGCCTCCGCATCCCAGCTTATCCCGTCCAGCCGCATGCGCTGCCCCCAGCGCAGTTGCAGGCGGCAGATGCGATAGGATGTGCCCTCTCCGGTATAGAGATTGACGATATAGTCCCACCGCCGCTCGCCGAAGAGGCCTTCGTGGAAATGGGGTGCGCCCAGGATCGGATAGAGCTGACGCTTGGTCATGCCCGGCGTGATTAGCCGGAGCTGCTCCGGCGCGACGAAAATGCCGTCCCTGCGGGTTGCGCGGCGCGGGTCGGGGAAGGCGGAGGACGGCGCGATGTCCGGCAGGAACTGCGGCTCGGCGGCGATGGCGGGCGGAGTGCTCGCCAGCATGGCCGTCGCCAGCAACATGGCGGAACGGATGGGCGCGCCCCTCGGGATGCGGCGGTCAGAACGCAACGCCAAAGCCCGCATTCGCGCCTCCCTGATTGCGGCTGTTATAGGTCGCGGCGGCCCGGATGACGAGGCGGCCATTGTCCGACGCCTTGGAGACGCCCATCGCCACCGCATGCTGGCCCTGCCATGTGCTGACCCCCATGCCGAACATGCCGGCGCCCGGCTCCATCGACTGCGGGATTCCGGACATCGCCATTGACGCGGCGGTGCCCGCCTCGGCATCGTCGCGCAGCGCGCGCAGGCTCGATCCGAACTGGCTGAAGCGCATGTCGGTATAGGCGTTGGCGCTCTCGGTCGCCTGCGTCATCCCGCTCTGCAGCTGGCGCAGGTTGACGGCATCGGTGGCGGCGGTGCCATCGGCGACGGAAACGATCTGCCGTTCCGCGCCCAGGCTGCCGACGGAGACGGTGCCGGCCCGGTCGGCAATGGAGGCATAGCCGATTGCCACGCTCGAATCGGCGAAGGCCTGTGCCCGCGCGCCCAGCGCCGTGCTGCTGGCGCCCGATGCGAGCGCGCCCGCGCCGCCTGCCACGCTGTTGGCGCCTGCCGTCTGCGGTGTCGTGTAGCCTGCGCTGTTGTTGACCTGGAAATAGCCGGCGGCGCCGTTCTGAAGATCGGTGATGGCGGCGGTGTTGTAGACGAGCTGGACGTTGGTGGCGTGCAGCTGCGCGCCGTTCACCGCGTCGCTGGAGGTGTCGCTGACATCCCCTGCGGCAACGCCCGTAATCTTCTGGTCGGTCCCGCCGCGTGCCGCATTATAGGCGAGCCTGCCGTGATCGTAGCTCAGCGCATCCTGGTTGATCGCGTTGTTGACGACATTGACAGTCGTCGTGCCGCCTCCGCCTCCACCCCCAGCCGCCGCGTCGAGTTGCGACAGGTTGACGGCATCCCCGCCCGTTACGCCGGGCGCGACATTGGAGATTAGCGTGCCGCCGGCGCCTTCCAGAACGATGCTGGATTTCGAGGAGTCCTGATATTTGACCGCCAGCGCACTGAGCGCCGCGAAATCATAGGACAGCTGCGTGATCGCGCTGCTGTTCTGCGCAACCACCAAGTTGGTCGCATGCAGCTGCGCGCCGTTCACCGCATCGCTGCTGGACGCATTGACGGCGCCGGCAGCAACATTTGTGATTCGCGTGCCGGCGCTGCCGCCCATCGTCACGACATCCATCGCGCTGCTGTCGTACAGCACCGCGCGGTCGGACAGGTTGCTCACATTGTTGCTGATGTCGGACAGCTGCTGGACGTTGACCGCATCGGTCGGGTTCACGCCTGCGGCGACATTGGTGATGGTGGTGCCGTTCGCGCCGGCCAGCGTGACGCGGTCCTTGGAGGCACTGTCATATTGTACGGCCTGGTCGGTCAGGTCGAGCAGCGCGTCGTTGACGATGGCCAGTTGCTGCACGTTCACCGCATCCGTGGGGTCGGCGCCGGCGGCAAGGCCGGTCAGGCGGCGGCCGCCGATATTCACTTCCGCGCTCGCCGTGCCGCCGGCCAGATAGGCCTGGTTGCCCAGTGTCGCGCCGTTTGCCAGCGATCCGGCACCCAATGCCACGCTGCCGGAGTGGGTGGCAGTCGCTCCCGCGCCGATGGCGACAGCGCCCGAAGCGCCCACGGACGTCTGGGCGAAGTTGCCGATCGCGATGGCGTCGAGTTCGCCGGCGCTGGCGGCTTGTCCCGCTGCGCCCAGCCCAGTGATCTTGTTGCCGCCGAAGGAAATGCCCTTCGGATCGGTGATGCTGAAGCTGTCGGCCGTGGTCTCGCACACCGGATCGCTCAGCAGATTGACGGCATTGCCGTTGATATCAAGCACGTTCAGCGTGATCGGTGCGCCCGATGCGACATTGGTGAGGGTGGAGCTGATGCCGAGGTTGACGCTGCCAAGCGTCAGCGTGCTCAGGATCGATTCCACCGGGCTCAGAACCGGAGTGATGACATCGCCGATCGCGTCGGTCAGCACCGATTTGGGTAGGCTTACGCCCGAGCAGGCGCTCACGACATTGGCATGGGCCGGCATCGCCTGACCGAGAGCCAGCAGGATCGGCCCCACGCCGAGCAGGCGCAGTCCGCATGATGAGCGACCAGCGCGAGGGAACGATGTCCGTGCTGCCGTGTTGATTGCTTTTGGCTCTCTTGAGCCTGCACCATCGCAAGAATGGCGACACGCGCCGGGCTCGCTATCATGGATTGGTCGATTGTTCATGGTTCCGCCCTGCTGCGAGGCATCCGGGCGTCTCGCTGTCTCCGGCCCCGCTCATTGTGCGGGGGCCGAGCGCCCGTCTCCTCGAAGCGCAGAGTCGTCGTTTCGGGCTAAGATCAGACCAAGGTGCGGCATGAGGAATTTGCGCACAATATGGGAAATTGCCGTTAACCATATCAAGAATGCCGGTTCTGATCGAGAAAATTTCTGCTCCAATTTAAGTGGCTTAGAATAGAAATTTCGTTATGCTGGCGATGGGAGCCAGAGTGTTAGCTATCCGTTTCGTTGCAATCCGAAAGCACATGTAATTTTCTGTAGGGTCAGCATCCCCACCAGAGGGAAGAAACAGAAAAACATCAGGTGGGGGATCAAGGAATGACGATGAATGGCAATCTTCCTGGGCAAGTTGTCAGTGCCACCTCCTTTGTTCGCAACTTCGCCTCCTATGCGCGCAGTGCGCTTGGCGAGCCGGTGCATATTTTGAACCACGGCCAGGTCGGTCTCTCCCTGATCGCCACTGATTTGTTCATGCGCTTTGCCAATTCTCCATCGGGCGGGCCGGATGACGATCGTATGCGGGCGAAGTTCGACATCGTTCTTGATGCGGTGCCGACCCTCGTGATCCTGACCGACGACAAAGGGGATGTCTTCCGCGTCAATCCGGCGGCCCGACGCTACCTACAGGTCAGCGACGAGGAGATGCATGGCCAGCCGCTGTCGCGGCTGCTCGCCGATCCACGGCAGCAGATCATCGTCCGTGCGCTGGAAAGGGTGCGCGAAACCGGCATCGTAGAGTCGTTCGAGGTCGATCTGAGCGAGCAGCCGGCGGTGACGTTCCGCGTCACTGTCACGCGCTTTCCCGGCGGCTTTGCAGTCTTCGCCGACGAGATCGCGCAACGTCTTGCCATCCGCGAACTTGAGGCACGGGCGCTCGCCTATGAAACTTTGATCGATCGATTGCCGAAACTGGCACGGGGCACGATCAACGTCCGCGGTATGGTGACCGATGCCTCCCCTACGCTGGCCGAACTGATCCAGTCGGATGAAAGCAGGATCGTCGGCATCCGCTTCGCCGCCCTGTTCGATGCTTCCAGCCGGAGCCGGATCACCGACGCGGTAGAGGCGCTGCTGACGGGCGGGCGTTCCTTCTCCATGGCAGCGGCGCTGCTCGCTCGTGGCTCTGAAACGACGCCGGTGTTCGTGAGCGCGGCGCCGCTCGTGACCCATGACAAGGGCGTGGCGGCAGTGTTCATGCTGGAGCAGGTCGCAAGCGGGCATCAATCGTCGACGACCTGATCGACGAAGTTGGCGAAGCGCATCGACACGGGCTCGGATCGACGCCGCGATCCCTTCAACAATGCTGCCCCTTCAACAGTATAACCTGTCGCCGTGCCCGACTGCCCGTGGCGATATGCCCCTTAGCCCCGCCGATCTCGCTTCGGCGATGTCGCGCAAAGGTGGCGTTATGGCGCGGGAAAGGGCAGGGAAGGGCGATATGGCCTTCAATCTCTTCCTTTCCCCGCCGGCGCCTTTGCCGTTGGGCTTCCAATGGCCATAATGGCGCCATGACCGTGCCCTGCGAACAGCCTTCGACCATGCACCTCTCGCGCGATGCCGCGACGCTCGTCATCTTTCGGGATCGCGCCGATGGCCCGGCGGAACTGCTGATGCTGGAGCGTGCGCAGACCATGGCCTTCGCGGCGGGGGCGATGGTGTTTCCCGGCGGCGCGGTAGATGAGGGCGACCGCCATCTCGCGGCATCGTTGGCGGCGGAAAACGGGCTGGATGTCGATGAGGCATCGGCCCGGATCGCGGCGATACGCGAGACGCTGGAGGAATCGGGGCTCGCGACCGCCCTGCTGCCCCTGCCTGACGCCGCGACGACCGTGGCCATGCGGGACGCGCTCGCCGGCGGCGCGGGCTTCGCGACGCTGCTCGCACGGTTCGGCCTGTCGCTGGACCTTGCCGCGTTGGTGCCCTTTGCCCGCTGGCACCCCAATCCGCGCGAGGCGGTGCGCCATATCTTCGACACCCGTTTCTACCTGTTCCACCTGACGGGCGAGCAGCATCTGCCCAGCGTGGACGCGACCGAGAATGTGCGGCTGTTCTGGGCAAGCGCGAGCGAAGTCCTCAAACGCCATGCGGATGGCGAGGCGCATCTGATCTTTCCAACCCGGTGCAACCTGGAGCGGCTGGCGCAGTTTGAGAGCTTTTCCGCCGCCGCCGCGCATGCCCGCATGATCCCGGTGGAAAAGGTGACACCCTGGATCGAGGAGCGGGACGGGGAGCGTCACCTCTGCATTCCTGGCCATCTGGGCTATCCCGTGACATCGGCACGGATGGACGCGATCAGGCGCGGTTGAGGGCGATGCGCCCGCTTCATCTGTTCCTGCGGCGGGTGTTGCTGGTCGCTGCGGTGATGGCGCTGGCCTTTGTCGGCTATGCCGTGCTGCGGCAGCGGCCGCAGGATCTGCCGTGGACGGCGCTGGACCTGGCGCAGCCCATCGGCCTATTCACGGGACGCAAGCTGGCGGCGCTGACCGGGGATAGGGCGCAATGCCGCGCGCTGCTGGAGCGCGCTGGCATCGCTTATGTCGCGCAGGCACCGGGCGGGGAAGGGCGCTGCGCCTTTGCCGACGCGGTCCGGTTGAAGCCGGAGGTGGGCGGGATTGCGTTGGCGCCGGCATCGGTCGCGCCATCCTGCCCGGTCGCGGCAGCCCTGCGCCTGTGGGAATGGCAGGTTGTCCAGCCCGCCGCCCAGCGGATCTACGGGCAGCCGGTAAAGACCATCAGCCATTTCGGCAGCTATAGCTGTCGGCGGATATATGGTCGTTCGCAAGGGGACTTCAGCGAACATGCGACCGCCGACGCCATCGACATTTCGGCCTTCACGCTGGCCGATGGGCGCCGCGTCGCCGTGCTCAAGGGATGGCGGACGGGCAAGGGGCGCGAAAGTGCCACGGACAAGGATGCCCTTTTCCTGCGCGAGGTGCGCGATGGCGCGTGCCGGCTGTTCTCCACCGTGCTGTCACCCGACTACAACGCCGCGCACCGCGACCACCTGCATCTGGATCAGGCAGAGCGCGGTGCGATGGGGTGGCGCGCCTGTCGATAGGGCAGGCGTCATCCCCGTTGCATCATGGGAAGGGTTATGTTGCCGGGGTGAGCTTCAGCAGCCGTCCCTGCGATCCACTGGCGCCATCCTCGATCACCCACAGCGCGCCATCCGGCCCCTGTTCTACCTCGCGGATACGGGCGCCCATGTCCCACTGGTCGGCCTTGTTGGCCTGTTCGCCGTTCAGCTTGACCCGGACCAGCGCCTTACTGGAAAGGCCGCCGATGAACAGCGACCCCTTCCATTGCGGGAACATCGCGCCGGTGTAGTAGAGAAGGCCGCCGGGCGAGATTGACGGGTTCCACCAGACCTTGGGCGCTTCGAAGCCGTCGCCGGGCTTGTGGTCGGGGATGTCGCGGCCGTCATAATGGGTGCCGTTCGACGCTTTGGGCCAGCCATAGTTGAGGCCGGGCTTGATGAGGTTCACCTCGTCGCCGCCCTGCGGCCCCATTTCCTGCTCCCACAGGCGGCCCTCGCTGTCGAAGGCGACGCCGAGCAGGTTGCGATGGCCATAGGACCAGATGGCCGGGTGAAAGCCCTTGGCGGCGAGCGGATTGCCGGCGGCCGGCGTGCCGTCGAGGTTCAGGCGCAGCACCTTGCCGAGTGTCGCTTTCGGATCCTGCGCAGGATCGAATTTCTGCCGCTCGCCATTGGTGAAGAACAGATATTTGCCGTCCGGCGAAAAGGCGATCCGGCCCGAATAATGGCCGTTGCCATCGACGAAGGGTGTCGCGCGGAAGATCGTCTTGAAGCCCTGCAGGCTGGCCGTGCCGTCACTCGCCTGGACGAACTTCCCCGTCCCCAGCGCGACGCCCTTGCCGCCTTCGCCCGTCTCCGACCAGCTGAGATAGACCATGGCGTTCTGCGCGAACTGGGGGTGCGGCACGATGTCCATCAGCGCGCCCTGGCCGGCGCTGTCCACCTTGGGCACATTGCCGACGGGGATCTTCGTGCCGTTCTTCGGATCGAACAGTAGCAGTTCGCCGGCCTTCTCGGTGATGAGCATCCGCCCGTCGGGCAGGAAGGTCATGGCCCATGGCGACTCGAAGTCGGCGATCACCGATGTCTTGAACGGCGTGTCCGATGTCGCGGCCTGCCCTGCCGCGCCGTTGCTGCCGCTGCAGGCCATGAGGGTGATGGCGAGGGTGGTTGCGAAGACTTTGCGCACTGTTCTGCTCCATATTGTTTCAAGCCCGGTCTTCATCATTGCAGGACCATCGCGGCCCTCTTTCCGGCCATTCACGGCGCTGTGGAGCCCCGATCCTGCTTCGGCCCGACGACGGGAACGAATGGTGCGAACGGATTCCATATCCGCTCAAACCGCCTCGCGTGAATAATGTTGCGCATGAAAGGCAACGCGCATATATGGCGCTTGCTTCCTTACATCGTCAAACATGTCAGGGTCGGCGCCAGAGGGCACCGGCGGGAACCAGCCCATGCACAGAATTTTGGAGCCTCGATGGCGGATATCGCCGAACTGACCCAGATGATCGCGCCGGAGGTGGAAGCCCTCGGTTTCGACCTGGTGCGCGTGAAATTGTTCGGTCAGGGTGACGAGCGCACGCTGCAGATCATGGCCGAGCGGCGCGAGACCCGCCAGCTGGTGATCGAGGACTGCATGGCGATTTCGCGCCGCTTGTCCGACCTGCTGGACGAGACCGACCCGATCGAGGAGGCCTATCGGCTGGAAGTCAGCTCGCCCGGCATCGACCGGCCGCTGACCCGCCTGCACGACTTTGCCGACTGGGCGGGCCATGAGGCGCGGATCACCACGCTGGAGGGCATTGACGGGCGCAAGACGTTCAAGGGGCTGCTTGTCGGCCTGGATGGCGAGACGATCCAGCTGAAGGATGCCAAGGTCGGCGACGTCGCCATCGCCTTTGAGAATATCAACAGCGCCAAGCTGGTGCTGACCGATGCGCTGATTGCTGCTACAATGCCGCTCTCTTCCGAGGGTGCGGACGAAATCGAAACGGAAGGATGAAGGTCTAGATCATGGCAAACGCCATTTCCGCCAACAAGGCCGAGCTGCTCGCGATCGCGAATTCCGTCGCCAGCGAGAAGATGATCGACAAGTCCATCGTCATCGAGGCGATGGAAGACGCGATCCAGCGCGCCGCCCGTGCCCGCTATGGCGCCGAGAACGACATCCGCGCCAAGCTGGACCCGGACAGCGGCGACCTGCGCCTGTGGCGCGTGGTGGAAGTGGTCGAAGTGGTCGAGGATTATTTCAAGCAGGTCGACCTGAAGCAGGCGAGCAAGCTGCAGAAGGGCGCCGCCGTCGGCGACTTCATCGTCGATCCGCTGCCCCCCATCGACCTTGGTCGCATCGACGCGCAGTCCGCCAAGCAGGTGATCTTCCAGAAGGTCCGCGACGCCGAGCGCGAGCGCCAGCATGAGGAATTCAAGGATCGCGTGGGTGAGATCATCACCGGCGTCGTCAAGTCGGTCGAGTTCGGCCATGTCGTCGTCAACCTCGGCCGGGCCGAGGGCGTCATCCGCCGCGACCAGCAGATCCCTCGCGAAGTCGTGCGCGTCGGCGATCGCATCCGCTCGATCATCCTGAACGTGCGCCGCGAAAACCGCGGGCCGCAGATCTTCCTCTCCCGCGCGCATCCCGACTTCATGAAGAAGCTGTTCGCGCAGGAAGTGCCCGAAATCTACGACGGCATCATCGAGATCAAGGCCGCCGCCCGCGATCCGGGCAGCCGCGCCAAGATCGGCGTGATCTCGCGTGACAGCGGCATCGATCCGGTCGGCGCCTGCGTCGGCATGAAGGGCAGCCGCGTGCAGGCCGTCGTGCAGGAAATGCAGGGCGAGAAGATCGACATCATTCCGTGGAGCGAAGACACGGCGACCTTCGTCGTCAACGCGCTGCAGCCCGCGACCGTCAGCCGCGTCGTCATCGACGAGGACGAAGGCCGCATCGAGGTGGTCGTTCCCGACGACCAGCTGTCGCTTGCCATCGGTCGTCGCGGCCAGAATGTCCGCCTTGCCAGCCAGCTGACCGGCAAGGCCATCGACATCATGACCGAGGCCGACGCCAGCGAGAAGCGCCAGAAGGAATTCGTGGAGCGCTCCGAAATGTTCCAGAACGAGCTGGACGTGGACGAGACGCTGTCGCAGCTGCTGGTTGCCGAAGGCTTTGGCGAGCTGGAAGAGGTCGCCTATGTCTCCATCGACGAGCTGGCCTCGATCGAAGGTTTCGACGACGATCTGGCCGCCGAGCTGCAGAGCCGCGCGCAGGAAGCGCTGGACCGCCGCGAGGCCGCAGCCCGCGAGGAACGTCGCGGTCTGGGCGTGGAAGATGCGCTGGCCGACATCCCGCACCTCACCGAAGCCATGCTGGTGACGCTGGGCAAGGCCGGCATCAAGACGCTGGACGACCTGGCCGATCTCGCCACCGACGAGCTGATCGCGCGCAAGCGCACCGATCCGCGTCGCCGTGCGAAGGAAACGTCCGAGGACAAGGGCGGCGTGCTCGCCGAATATGGCCTCAACGAAGACCAGGGCAATGAGATCATCATGGCCGCGCGCGCGCACTGGTTCGCCGACGAGGAAACTTCGGAGGCGAGCGAAGCCTGATGCCATTTGTCGACATCCGCCTGGCTGGACCGGCCACCCGCGAGCAGAAGGCGGCGATCGTTGCTGACGTCACCCGTTCGCTCGTGGAGCGGCTGGGCAAGCCGGCGGCTGCCGTACAGATCAACATCACCGAGCTGAGCCTCGAAAATTATGGCGCGGGCGGCATATTGATTGCCGACCGCGCGCCGGCCGCCACGGCGGCCCCATCGCAGGAGGACGCTCTTGCGGATGGAAAACGATGATACTGCCGACGGCCTGAAGGTCGACGCAACGGGCGCTGCCCCCGCAAGTGGCGAGGGCAAGCGCGGGCGTGCGTCCAGGAATCGCCACGCGCAGGCAGCGCGGGACAAGGCGGAGCGCACCGATCCCGAGCGCCGCTGCATCCTGTCGGGCGAACGACAGAATCCCGACGAACTGATCCGCCTGGCGCTTGGCCCGGACGGGCAGGTGATGCCCGACATCCGCGCCAAGGCGCCCGGTCGCGGTGCCTGGATCGGCGTCGATCGCACAGCGCTGGAAAAGGCGCTGGGCAATGGCAAGCTGCGGGGCGCACTGGCGCGGGGGTTCAAGACCGGCCAGCTCGACATTCCGGCAGACCTCGCCGAGCGGATCGACTCGGCGTTGCGCGGGGCCTTCCTCGACCGGCTGGGGCTGGAGGCGAAAAGCTCCATGTTGCTCACCGGCTCTGAAAAAATCGATGTCGCGGCGCGGCGCGGACAGGTGACGTTGTTGCTGCATGCGGCCGATGCCGCGGCGGATGGCAGCCGAAAACTCGACCAGGCCTTGCGGGTCGGGCAGGGGGCGGAAGGCAGTGATCTTGCCGGTCTCGTCTTGCCTGTGGACCGAAACGCCCTATCTATGGCAATGGGACGCGAGAACGTCGTCCACATCGCCGTTACGGACGAACGGGCAGCATCGCGCTTACGTGGCGCGCTTGCCCGCTGGCAAAGCTATCTGGGATGCGCTAACGAGGCGCCTTCGCGCGTGGACCAACGGTCCGCCGAAGGGGTGCCCGATCAGGATGTTCCGGTAACGGATTGACGGCAAGGGACCGTGCCGCCGCAAGGCGCCCGGTTCGCGCGTATGGAAGTGAAGGGTTAAGTTTAGTCGATGAGTGACAGCAAGGAAGACAAGCCGACTCTGGGCCGCAAGCCGTTGGGCATCAAGCGGACCGTGGAGGCTGGGCAGGTACAGCAGAGCTTCAGCCATGGCCGCAAGAATACGGTCGTGGTCGAGGTGAAGCGACGCCGCCTCATCGGCAAGCCGGGCGAAGGCCCGGTGGCTGATGCCGTGCCCGAAGCAGCGTCCCCGCCGCCTCCGCCGCCCCCCGCGCCGGTTGCCCGCGCGCCGCAGCCCGCCCCGCGTCCCGCGCCCCAGCCGGTGCGCCAGTCCGCCAGCGGCAGCCTGATGTCGCGGCAGGAACTGCAGGCCAAGCTGCTCCGTGAGGCGGAAGAAGCCCGCATGACCGCGCTGGAAGACGCCCGCCGCCGTGAGGATGCGCAGCGTCTGGCCGCGATCGAGGAAGAAAAGCGCCGCGCCGAGGAAAATCGTCGCGCCGAGGAAAATGCCGCCGCTGCGGCTGCCAATCCGCCCGAGCCGGCCCCTGCCGCTGCCCCCGCGCCGGAAGCGCCGGCTGCTACTGCTGCGTCCGGCGCAGAGCCCGTGGCCGCTGCCCCCGCAGCGACTGCCGATGCCCCTGCGGCAGCGGCAGCGCCCGCTGCTGCTGGCGAAGCCAAGATCGAGGAACGCGCCGCCGGCCACCCGCCGCCACGCCGCTTCACCCCGGTACAGCCCGTGCGTCGTCCCGAGCCGGCCAAGCCCGATCGCGCCAAGCGTGGCGTGGATGACCGTCGCCAGTCCGGCAAGCTCACGGTCAGCCGTGCGCTCGCCGACGACGACAGCGCCCGTGCCCGCAGCCTCGCCGCACTCAAGCGTGCGCGCGAGAAGGAACGCCGTGCCCATTTCGGTGGCTCCTCGCAGCCGCGCGAAAAGCAGGTTCGCGACGTCGTCGTGCCGGAAGCCATCACCATTCAGGAACTGGCGAACCGCATGGCCGAAAAGGGCGCGGATCTGGTCAAGGCACTGTTCAAGATGGGCACGCCCGTCACCATGAACGACGTGATCGACCAGGACACGGCGGAACTGCTGGTCGAGGAATTCGGCCATCGCATCCAGCGCGTGTCGGACTCCGACGTCGAGATCGGCGTGGTTGGTGACGATGACGCGGTCGAGACGCTGAAGCCGCGTGCGCCGGTCGTGACCATCATGGGCCATGTCGACCACGGCAAGACCTCGCTGCTCGATGCGCTGCGCGGCACCAACGTCGTGTCCGGCGAGTCCGGTGGCATCACCCAGCATATCGGCGCCTATCAGGTGAAGACCAAGGGCGGTGACATCATCACCTTCCTCGATACGCCGGGCCATGAGGCGTTCTCTGAAATGCGTGCGCGCGGCGCCAATGTGACGGACATCGTCATCCTGGTGGTCGCGGCCGACGACGGCCTGATGCCGCAGACGATCGAGGCGATCAACCACACCAAGGCGGCCGGCGTGCCGATGATCGTGGCGATCAACAAGATCGACAAGCCCGAAGCCAATGCCCAGAAGGTGCGCGAGCGCCTGCTGGAGCATGAGATCGTGGTCGAGGACATGGGCGGCGACGTCCAGGATGTCGAAGTCTCCGCGCTCAAGGGCCTTGGCCTTGACGACCTGATCGAGAAGATCCTGCTCCAGGCCGAAATCCTGGAACTGACCGCCAACCCCGATCGCGCCGCCGATGGCAATGTGATCGAGGCGAAGCTGGATAAGGGCCGCGGTCCCGTCGCCACCATCCTAGTGCGCAAGGGCACGCTCAAGATCGGCGACACCTTCGTCGTCGGCGCCGAAAGCGGCAAGGTGCGCGCCATGGTCAACGACAAGGGCCAGCAGGTGAAGACCGCGGGGCCTTCGACCCCGGTCGAGGTGCTGGGCCTTTCCGGCGTGCCGATGGCCGGCGACCAGCTCTCCGTCGTGGAGAATGAAGCCCGCGCCCGCGAAGTCGCGACCTATCGCGCCGAGCAGGCGACGAAGAAGCGGACGACCTCTGCGCCGACCAGCGTCGAGCATATGTTCTCTGCGCTCAACACCTCGGTCATCGAATATCCGGTGGTCATCAAGGGTGACGTGCAGGGTTCGGTGGAAGCGATCGTCAGTTCGCTCAACCGCGCATCGACGGATGAGATCAAGGTCCGCGTGCTGCACTCCGGCGTTGGTGCCATCACCGAATCCGACGTGACGCTTGCTGCCGCATCCCGTGCGCCGCTGATCGGCTTCAACGTTCGCCCCAACGCCAAGGCCCGGCAGCTTGCCGAGCGGGACAAGGTGTCGCTGCGCTACTATGACGTGATTTACGACCTTATCGAGGAAGTGAAGAACGAGATGGCCGGCCAGCTGGCGCCCGAGCGGATCGAGACGATCGTCGGCCGTGCAGAGGTGCTTCAGGTCTTCCCGGCTGGCAAGAAGGACAAGGCCGCAGGTCTGCTCGTCATGGACGGCATCATCCGCAAGGGGCTCAATGCACGCCTTACCCGCGACGATGTCATCGTATCGCGTACCCACATCGCTTCGTTGCGCCGCTTCAAGGACGACGTATCCGAAGTGCGTGCGGGCATGGAATGCGGTGCGGTGCTTCAGGATACCAACGACATCAAGGCGGGCGATACGCTCGAACTGTTCGAGGTCGAGGAGCGCTCGCGGACGCTGTAACGACTTTGGGCCGCTTCCCGGAGAGACCCGGGGGGCGGCCCGTCGCCTTGCAATGTTTCGCTTCGCGTTCCAACGCGCCGACCTTCGACCGGATTGACGGGGATAAGATATGTCTGGCCAAGCTGAAGGACCGTCTGTTCGCCTGCTGCGGGTAGGCGAACAGGTGCGCCATGTGCTTTCCGAAATCCTGGCGCGCGGCGACGTGCATGACGATGTGCTCGCCAGCCATGTGGTGAGCGTGACGGAAGTGCGCATGTCGCCCGACCTGCGCCACGCCACCGCCTTCATCAAGCCGCTGCTGGGCAAGGATGAAGAGGCGGTGCTGAAGGCGCTGCGTACCAATACTGCCTATCTCCAGCGCGAAGTCGCCAAGCGCATCGCCCTGAAATATGCGGCGAAACTGAAGTTCCTCGCGGACGAGAGCTTCGACGAAGGCAGTCATATCGACAAGCTGCTGCGCGACCCCAAGGTGGCGCAGGATCTGGGGCATGACGACGAGGCATAGGGCAGGTCGACAGCTCTTTCCTGCGAGGCTCTCCTAAATAAACTCTCTGGCCGCGCCCGTGTATCACACCCGCTGCGATCAAGGGCTTGGCAGCGGCGCTGCCCAGGCGCTACCCAGGGTGGATGAACAACAACGTCATCACTGATCGCCCGACCTTCGTCACTCATCTCGAATGTTCCATCACCGGCGAGCGCTATGAGGCGGACCAGCTGCACGGGCTTTCCCGTGCCGGTCGCCCGCTGCTCGTGCGTTACGATCTTGAAGCACTGGGCAGGGTGGTGTCGCGCGATGACATTGCTGCGCGTGATGGCGATCTGTGGCGCTGGCGCGAATTGTTGCCGGTCCGCCGAACGGAAAGCATCGTCTCGCTGGGAGAGATCGAAACCCCGCTGATCCCGATCCCGAATTCCGCCCCCTCGTCGGTGCTGGTGAAGGATGAGGGGCGGCTGCCCACGGGATCGTTCAAGGCGCGGGGACTGGTGATGGCGGTTGCCATGGCCCGTGAACTGGGCGTCACCCGCATCGCCATGCCGACCAACGGCAATGCCGGCGCAGCGCTGGCGGCCTATGCGTCGCGATGCGGGATTGAAACCGTCATCCTGTGCCCGGAAGAAACGCCCGAAATCAATGTGCGCGAGATCGCTGCGCAGGGCGCGCGGGTATGGCGCGTGAACGGCCAGATCGACGATTGTGGTGCCATCGTCGGGCGCGGCGCCGCCGAAGGGCGCTGGTTCGATTTTTCGACGCTCAAGGAGCCCTACCGGATCGAGGGCAAGAAGACGATGGGGTTGGAACTGGCCCTGCAATTCGGCTGGGAGCTGCCGGATGCGATCTTCTATCCCACCGGCGGCGGTACCGGCCTGATCGGCATGTGGAAGGCCTTTGACGAAATGGAGCGGCTGGGGTGGATCGGCTCCAAGCGTCCGCGCATGTATGCGGTGCAGGCGAGCGGCTGCGCACCGATCGTCCGTGCCTTCGAGGCCGGGGAGGAACATGCTGAGCGTTGGGAAAATGCAGCCACGGTCGCGGCCGGTATCCGTGTTCCCCGCGCGGTGAGCGACTTCCTGATCCTGCGCGCCGTGCGAGAATCGGGCGGCCGCGCGATCGCGGTGGACGACGATGTGATCCTGCAGGCCGTGGATGATGTTGCCCGCAAGGACGGGTTGCTGCTCTGTCCCGAAGGCGGTGCCACGCTCGCCGCCTATCGCAAGGCCGTGGGCGAGGGCTTGGTGCGAGAGGATGAGCGCGTCGTGCTGTTCAACTGCGCGACGGGCCTCAAATATCCCATGCCAGAGACGACCCAATGGCTGGACCGGCATGGCGAGATCGATCTCGATTTGCTGTAAAGCAGTGATCGGCTATCCCTCGGCCAATCAGACGCTAGGGCCAATCGACATTCAGCCCATACGGGCCTGCAAATGGCGATTTCCCGCGCTTCCGGTGCTCACGTGCCCTGAGCACGCTGCGCGCCGGGGCACGTCAAATCACCATTTTCGGCTCCATCTGAACTGAATGTCGATCGGCCCTAAGCTGCCTTGAACGGTAATAGCGCTTCGTAGAATGCACGGTCGGGCTTGTCCTCCACCGGCACCCCCCGCCGCAGCAGAAACGCATGGCGCACGATTTCCGCCTGCTGCTCTATGCCATAGCGGGTGAAGGGCTTGCCCGGCTCGGCCTCATAGCCATAGCGGCAGAAGGGGTGGCGCATCAGCGGCAGCCAATATTTGCCGCGGGTCTGCGCCTGCCATACATGGGTCATCTCATGGATGAAAAGCCCCTGCAGGTGGAGCGGTGTCGCGCAGAAATCGTCGCAGAACAGGCCACCCTTGGGATGCAGCCACAGGTGCCCGTCGGGCGCCATGGCGACGCGGCGGGGCTGGAGCGGCCACCAGGTGCGATTGTGGATGCGTACCGCGTCATAGGCGATGGCGTCGCCGAAGACCGATGCGGCGAGCGCCCGTTCCGCTGCGGTAAGGGGGCGCCCGCTCAACGCTTTACGACCGTTTCAGCCATGGCAGGCGGCGGCTCGCCTCATTTCTTCGCGTCGCTCGCATTGGCGGCGGGCGGTGGCGGGGCGCCTTCGCTGGGCTTGCGGATCACCGCGTCCACGATGATGCGGTCGCCATTGGAAAAGAGGAAGGTGAGCGGCATCGTGCCCTGTTCCACCGCGCCGGGATTGATGCCCCACAGCATCAGATGCTTGCCGCCCGGCGCGAAGACGACCTTTTCCTTGGCCGGAATGTCCGCGCTTTCGATCGGCATCATCATCGCCATGCCATCATGCTGCATGCTCTCGTGCATCTCGATCCGCTGGGCACGGTCGGTAATCACGCCGCGCAGCTGCACCTTTTCCGGCCCGCCATGGACGGTGAAATAGCCCGCCGAGGGATTGCTGGGGTTGGCGGAAAGGCGAATCCACGCCTGGTCGACATAGAGCGGCTGCGGATCTGCGCAGGCGGAAAGCGCGAGCGGCACGGCCAGTATGGCGGCTGCGGACAGGGCCGTCCTCGCGCTTCCCGAGGCCAGGCTCTGCATCATGGCGGCGGCCAGACGGCGCATCGGGGCGGGCATTGATAAGTCTCCTGGGGATTGTCTCGTTTCCGGTCGGTTTCCACCGTAATGACAGCGCCTCCTTGTGCCAAGGAAAAGCGCCCCTATATCCCCAGTGCAATCCGGCCTTGCCTTGGCGCATTCGTGAGGTATTGGGCCGTCAACCGCTGAACGACTTGGGGTTTGAAGAGGAACAAATGGCTAAAGTAATCGGTATCGATCTGGGTACGACCAACAGCTGCATCGCCGTCATGGACGGTGGCAAGCCCAAGGTGATCGAAAATGCGGAAGGTGCGCGTACCACGCCCTCCATCGTCGCGTTCACCAAGGATGGCGAGCGCCTGATCGGCCAGCCTGCCAAGCGCCAGGCCGTCACCAACGGCGACAACACCATTTTCGCGGTGAAGCGCCTGATCGGCCGCCGCTTCGATGATCCGATGACCAAGAAGGACATGGAGCTGGTGCCCTACAGCATCGCCAAGGGTTCCAATGGCGACGCTTGGGTGAAGGCCGGCGGCGAAGATTATTCGCCCAGCCAGATTTCCGCCTTCATCCTGCAGAAGATGAAGGAAACCGCCGAGAGCTATCTGGGCGAGACCGTGACGCAGGCCGTCATCACCGTGCCCGCCTACTTCAACGATGCCCAGCGGCAGGCGACCAAGGACGCCGGCAAGATCGCGGGCCTGGAAGTGCTGCGCATCATCAACGAGCCGACCGCGGCCGCGCTCGCCTATGGCCTCGACAAGCAGGACGGCAAGACCATCGCCGTCTATGACCTTGGCGGCGGCACCTTCGACATCTCGATCCTCGAGATCGGCGACGGCGTGTTCGAAGTGAAGTCGACCAATGGCGACACCTTCCTGGGCGGCGAGGATTTCGACGCCAAGCTGGTGCAGTATCTGGCCGACGGCTTCCAGAAGGATGAGGGCATCGACCTCACCAAGGACAAGCTGGCGCTGCAGCGTCTGAAGGAAGCGGCCGAAAAGGCGAAGATCGAACTGTCCTCCGCGCAGTCGACCGAAGTCAACCTGCCCTTCATCACCGCCGACCAGAACGGTCCCAAGCATCTGGTGAAGACCGTGACCCGCGCCGATCTGGAGCGTCTGGTCGCCGACCTCATCAAGCGCACGATGGAGCCCTGCAAGAAGGCCATGGCTGACGCCGGCATCACCGCCAGCGAGATCAGCGAAGTCGTTCTGGTGGGCGGCATGACCCGCATGCCCAAGGTGCGTGAAGCCGTGAAGGAATTCTTCGGCAAGGAACCGCACACCGGCGTCAACCCGGACGAAGTCGTCGCCATGGGCGCGGCCATTCAGGCCGGCGTGCTGCAGGGCGACGTCAAGGACGTGCTGCTGCTCGACGTGACCCCGCTGAGCCTCGGCATCGAGACGCTGGGCGGCGTGTTCACCCGCATGATCGACCGCAACACCACCATCCCCGCCAAGAAGTCGCAGGTCTATTCGACCGCCGACGACAACCAGCAGGCGGTGACGATCCGCGTGTTCCAGGGCGAGCGTGAAATGGCGGCGGACAACAAGCTACTGGGCCAGTTCGACCTGGTCGGCATTCCGCCCGCCCCGCGCGGCGTGCCGCAGATCGAGGTGACGTTCGACATCGACGCCAACGGCCTCGTCAACGTGTCCGCCAAGGACAAGGGTACCGGCAAGGAGCAGCAGATCAAGATCCAGGCGTCTGGTGGTCTGAACGATGCCGACATCGACCAGATGGTGAAGGACGCCGAGCGTTTCGCCGAGGAAGACAAGAAGCGTCGCGAGGCGGCCGAGGCGAAGAACAATGCCGAGAGCCTGATCCACACCACCGAGCGCCAGCTGGAAGAGCATGGCGACAAGGTGGACGCCAGCCTGAAGTCGGAGATCGAGACCGCGATTGCCGCGACCAAGTCTGCCGTGGAAAGCGGCGACGCGGAAGCCATGCAGTCCAAGGCGCAGGAGCTTGCCCAGGTGGCGATGAAGCTGGGCCAGGCGATCTATGAGAAGGAGCAGGCCGCCGGTGCCTCTCCGTCGGCTGATGGCGCCGCCAAGGCCGATGACGATGTGGTCGACGCCGAATTCTCGGAAGTTGACGACAACAAGGCATAAGTGATGCGTGCCCGCCGCCCTTCCCCTGTTCCGGGGGGATGGCGGCGGGCGCAATCGCCGGGGGCGAGATGAGCACCGAAATTGATTTCTATGAGCTGCTCGAAATCGAGCGCACCGCCGACGCTGGCACCATCAAGAGCGCGTATCGCAAGCTCGCGATGAAATATCACCCCGACAAGACCGGGGGCTGCACCGACAGCGAGGCTAAGTTCAAGGCCGTCTCAGAGGCGTATGAATGCCTCAAGGATCCGCAAAAGCGCGCGGCCTATGATCGTTTCGGCCATGCCGCGTACAAGAATGGCGGCGGTGGCGGCGGCCATGGCGGCTTTGGCGGCGGTGCGGGCGGCTTTTCCGACATCGGCGATATTTTCGAGACGATCTTCGGCGGCGGTGGCGGCTTTGGCGGCGGCGGTGGTCGTCAGCAGAACCGGCGCGGCGCAGACCTGCGCTATGATCTGGAAATCACCCTGGAAGAAGCCTTCCATGGAAAGTCGACCGAGATCGAGGTCGAGATTTCGGCCTCTTGCGAGACCTGCGACGGCTCCGGCGCGGCGCCGGGCACCGGCGTCAAGGGTTGTACCACGTGCAATGGCCATGGGCAGGTGCGGGCGCAGCAGGGCTTTTTCGTGGTCGAGCGAACCTGCCCGTCATGCCATGGCGCCGGAAAGGTGATCGAGAGCCCCTGCCGCTCCTGCCGGGGCGAGGGGCGCGTGGACAAGCATCAGACGCTGTCCGTCGATATTCCGGCCGGCGTGGACGAAGGCACCCGGATACGCCTGTCCGGCAAGGGCGAGGCTGGCGCACGCGGCGCGCCTGCGGGCGATCTCTACATCTTCCTGCATGTGAAGCGTCACCAGATCTTCGAACGCGAAGGCACGACATTGTTCTGCCGCGTGCCGGTGAGCTTCACCACGGCATCGCTCGGCGGCACGATCGAAGTGCCGGGGCTCGACCGGGAAGTGCATGAGATCCGCATTCCCGCCGGCATCCAGTCGGGCAAGCAGCTGCGCCAGCGCGGTGCGGGCATGCCCGTGCTCAACAGCCGTGGGACTGGCGACATGGTCGTGCAGATCGACGTCGAGACGCCGACGCGCCTGACCGCAAGGCAGCGCGAACTGCTGGAAGCTTTCCGCGAGACGGAGACGGGCGACGAATGCCCGGAATCGACCGGTTTCTTCAGCAAGCTCAAGGATATGTGGACCTAGAGCATTTTCCAAGCAGACGGAATCGGCTGCTGGCTCGGAAAATGCGGTAAACCAAAAGCTTAGAGCAGCCGAGCCGATGCAATCGGATCGAAATCTGCTCTAGGGCTGATCGGTTTCGGGGGACGCGCGAGGCGTTTCTGCCAGACCTATAAATCTCGGGTAGGTTATCCAAATCAGATCCGTTCGCCCAGAGCGTGTCGAAGAGCCACGCTTCTCTTGCGGAAGGAGAACAGCCCTTCGACAATTTCTGCGCGAACGGCGTTTTGGTGTGAACCCGTTCTGTCGCATCCGTTCAGAAAGCTGAGCGAGTGGTGGGTGGCAGGCTCCCTCTGTGACATTGGCGGCAGAGGCGCCTCCTCATGGAAAAGCGGCTCTCGCTGATCACCCCGCTCAATGCCCGTCGCTGGACCAGTGCGGCGGGTCCGACACCAGCTTCACCACGCCATAGCTGCGGCCGAGTTTGTGCAGGGCGGTGTTGCTCCCGTCGCGCGGGGCGCCGATCTGCTGGAGCTTGCCGGTGCCATCCGGGATCGACAGCGTCCCGCTCCATCCGATGGTGATGTCGATCGCCTTGCCCTCGATGTGGCGCGAATTGAGGGAGGGGAGATAGGCGATGCCGAACAGGTCGGCCATGTCCTGGGCCGCGGCGCGCGATGCCGCCGGCGTGCCATGGTCCCAGATGATGTCGCAGGCCGGGTTGGGCGGCACGGCGCCCGGCGCCTCCTGCTTCTTCGCGATGCGATAGCAATGGTGCATCAGCCATGCGCGCGTCGGGTTGCGCCGTGTCGCGCTGATGCGGACATTGGCGCCGGCATCGCGCAGGGCCTTGATGAAGATGCGGGCCTTGCCGCGAAACGGCTCCACCAGGTCGTCGAGGTCGGCGCTGTTGGCAAAGCGCGCCTGATTGGCATGCCACCAGTCCGCCCCGCTGAGCCGAGATGCCGGCAGGGGCTGTACGGCGCTGTCGTCGGCGCCCTCCGCCACCAGCCGAGTCCAACTCCGTCCGCCCGGATCGATGCGGCCATCGGGGCGCACCATGCCCAGAAAGCGGAACTGGAAGGCGCGGATCGCCTCGATCGTCAGATCCCCGCAATCGCCATCGGCTTCCAGCGGGGCAAGGCCCATCAGCTCTACAAGGGTGTTGAGCAGACGCTGCACCAGCGTCACGTCGGCGGTCGCGTTAACGCCGCCCTTGCCTACAGATGCGTATATTCCAGCCATTCGATCGCCTCCTTGAGAAGGAAGGTGTCACTCGTCCGGGTCGGTCTCGATCCTGTCGTCATAGCCTGAAAGCGCCGCGATCACGTCCTGATTTCTTGCGTAGCGCGCGCGCAGCTCGGCCAGTTTCGCATCCGATCCGGTGCACAGGTCGCGGATGCTCTTGTCCAGATAGGCCCGCCGTTCGTCATCATAGGGCTCTTCCCCCCGGAAATGATCGCATCCGTCGCGATCGACCATGAACGTCGTGACCTCTGTAGGAAAGGGCGTTGAGTCGCCAGCGGCATTGGATTCGGGAAGATCGGGTGGGGTCTCAGTGCGGGCCGGGCGGGGCCGGGCGGGGGGCGGGGGCATGTCCGCCGCGCTCGTCGCCAATGTTTCCACGGCCATATTGTCGTCGGCCGCCTCGCTCAGCACGGTGTCAGAGGAAGGGGCGGGGGGCGTCGCGGCCTGTGACACCGTCTTGCCCGCATTTCCGTGGGGAGCATCACCGCCGCCCGTCGGGGTGTCCGCGCCGGAGGAACAGGCCGTCGCGGTGCCAAGCAGCGCCAGCGCCAGCAGCCTCCCGATGCGTCCCCCGTTCAACCCACATCCTTCCTCAGGCCAGCGATCAGGTCGGCGACGAGCGGCAGGCGCCGCGCCTCTTCCTTCAGGATCGCACGAAATGCGCCGGCCCTATATCGCGCGGCGGCACCTTCGGGAAGCTGGACTCCGGCAGGAAGAGCCGAAATCACGATGTCGATCAGTCTTTCGGCGCCATGGAGCCTTCCCCAGAGATAATCATGCTCGCGATAGGCGCGGCTGAAGAAGGCGCCGAAGCTGTTGAACTCCAGCCCCTTGAGGATGACGTCCTGCCCGCCGGGGCGCAGTGCGGAGCAATCGTCGGGGGAAATCCGGTCGACTTTCACCGGGTCATATTCGTCCGATCCCTCTCCCTGCAGCAGCGGCAGGGTGGCGATGTCGTAGAAAGGGAAGCCCAGATAGGCGAGCAGGATCTGGCGCCGCTCGTCCTTGGGCAACGCCCATAGCGCTTCCGACAGCATGGCTTCGGCGGTGACGTCGCGGCTCTTGAGGTCGCGCGCAGTCTCCAGCGCGGCCATGGCGGCGGCAGGATCGCTCGCCGTCTGCCGCGCGGCGGCGATGACCGCGTCGTCATAATAATCGGCTGCCTCGCACTCCAGATACAGCGCCAGCCCGCCATAGATCGCGTCGCGGATCGCGGCGAGCCCTTCGGGGGTAGCGTTGCTGCTCACCTCAAACGTCTCGGCAAGCCGGCGGGCGAGGAAGCGCAGGCGGCGGATGCGGAAGCCAAGATCATGGTGGCGGAAGAACAGCACCACCTGTTCGGAGGCTTCGCTGCGTCGGTGCTCGCGGATCTGGTCGACGCCATTGGCGCGCACCTGTTGCCACACGGCCTGCCGCCAGTTCTCCCGCGCCATGGCGCTGCCGTCGCCGCCGACGCGGAACAGCAGGTCGGCCATTTCCTCCACGATGCTCGACAGCTTGAGATGGGCATAGGCGGGATAGGCGAAGCCCGCTGCCGCCGCCGCGCGCCGCTGGGCCTTGGCACGCCAGCTGGCGAGGCGGGCGGGGGTGGGGCGATCGAGGAACAGGGTGCTGCCGAAGGCCGCCTCGACATCCTCCTCGATCCCTTCCCGCATCGCCTCGGTAATGCGCTGCATCCGGCGGATGCTGCGCGAGCGCTGTTCGATCGCCTCAAGGTTTTCGCGGATCGGCTGCTCGCGCGGAATATCGCTGAGCGCGCCGAAGATGGTGCGGAAGAAGCCGGGTAGCGGCGGGCTCTTGCCCTCGATGGGCGGTTGCTCCTCGCCGGATCGGCTCAGGCTGATGCTGCGGCGGCTGGGCTTGGGATCGATGAAGACGAAGCGGCGATCGACCTCCCGCCGGGCCGGGCGGTTGCGCAGGGCCTTTATGGCCTGCGCGAAGGGCGCGTTGGCCAGCACCGATCCGTCGATCAGCACTGCGTCCTCCACGGTGCCCAGTGCCGCCTGCTGCGGCATCACGCGCGACAGGAAGGTGCTGCGGCCCGCCCATGGCTGCTTGCGGCCCTCCAGCACGCGGTCCAGCTCGCGCACGGTGAAGGGCGGGAAGGCGCCGGGAAAGCTGGCGGTGGCGCGCGCGGCAAAGGTGAGTTCCGCCGGATCGGCAAAGCGCCGGCTGTCGTCGCCGCGTGCACGGAAGCCGATGGTCAGGCGATGCTCGGTCTCCGTCACCTGCGGCGGGCTGTGGAGCGAGAGGCGTTCGAGATAGCCGTCGAAATCCGTCACCGTCACGAACAGGTCGAGCGGGTGCCCGTCCGGTAGCAGTGTCGGGCCGACCGGCGCCTTCGCCATCGCGTCGAAGGCATCCAGCAGCATGGTGCAGAAGCCCGCCCCGCCAAAGGGCGGCTCGAACCAGCGCGAGCGGATGAAGTTGCTGAGCTTGTGCCGCACCTCCTCGCGCGTTTCCGGCGCGACGGTCCGCTCGATGGTGTCGCCGGGGTGGCGCGCGGCCATCCAGACCAGCGGCGTCGCCCAGAATTTGGTGACGCGCGCGGCGGGGCGGGCGTCCGGGTCCAGCAGCTTGTCGACATCGGCATTGTCGAGCCACAGCGCCGTCAGCGCGTCCAGCGACTGGCCGGTCTCGATCGCCTGTGACAGGAAGATCGCGTTGATGCCGCCCGCGCTGGCGCCCGAGAGGATGTCGACCAGCACACGCAGCCGCATGCCTGAGACCTCCTCGATCTCGCGCAGCATGTCGCGATAGACCTTCACGATGCCGTCCGCAGGTTCTGTGCCGTCATGAAAGGCGCGGCTGGCGCGGGCGAGGTGCCAGACTTCCTTGGTGATGCCGTGCATGTACACGGCCAGGCTGATGCCGCCATAGCAGACCAGCGCCAGCCTCAGCTCCTTCTCCCTCATGAGCGGGGAATCGCAGATGCGCGCGGGCAAGTCGAGTGAAACAGGCGGTGCCCGGACCGTTTCATGTCAGGCCGGTCGCAGTTCCGCCCAGATCGGCAGATGATCCGATGCCCGGCGGGAGGCCGCGCTTTCATGCACGCCGCAGTCAACCAGGGTCAGGGCATCGCTGAACATGATGCGGTCCAGCCGCGCGACCGGGCGGCGCGCATGAAAGCTGCGGCCGCAGGGTGCGAAACGATAATGCCGGCCGA
This sequence comes from Sphingobium arseniciresistens, assembly GCA_029167225.1. Lineage (GTDB taxonomy): Bacteria > Pseudomonadota > Alphaproteobacteria > Sphingomonadales > Sphingomonadaceae > Sphingobium > Sphingobium arseniciresistens. Next base: position 115,639 of record JARFNK010000001.1, on the reverse strand, counting down.
AATCGGCAAGGCAGCCCCGGTCGGCGCTCCATTCGTTGAGGTCGCCCATCAACACGGTCGGCATGGGCGCATGGGCGCTCGCGGCGTGGATGACCGCCGCCGCCTGCCGCCGCCGCCACAGGCCGGAGAGGTCAAGGTGCATGCCGAACAGGCGCAGCGCGATGCCATTGGCCTCCACCGCCGCCGTCACCGCGCCGCGCGGCTCAAGGCAGGGCAGGTGGACGATGTCGTGGGCGCTGACCGACGCATCCTTGCGCACCAGCAACGCATTGCCGTGCCAGCCCATGCTGTCCGCCTGCACGTTCAGCGGCACCGCGCGATAGGCGCTGTGGCTTTCCAGCAGGCGCGGCGGGATCGCGGCGAGGCGCGTGCCGAACCGGCGATCGGCCTCCTGCAGGGCGACGACGTCGGCGTCCAGTTCGGCCAGCACCTCCAGCACCCGTTCGGGATTGCGGCGGCGGTCGGTGCCGATCGCCTTGCGGATATTGTAGCTGGCGACACGCAGGGTTGAGCGGCTCATAGGGAGGCAATGCATCAGACGCCCATGAGTTTCCAGTCCCCCATAAGTCGGGGCTCGCCAAAAGACTGGTGTTCCGCATATGTTCTGATATGGAAGGGGTCTATGGCAAAGGCGAAGCGCAAATATGTCTGTCAGGCCTGCGGGTCTGTGTCCCACCGGTGGCAGGGGCAGTGCGATGACTGTAGTGAATGGAACACGCTGATCGAGGAGGCTGGCGAAACCGTGTTCGCCGCGAAGCATGACCTGCGCTCGGGCGGGCGCGCCGTTATCCTCAGCGGGCTCGACAGCGAGATCGCGCTGCCGGAGCGGGCGAGCACGGGCATTGCTGAGTTCGATCGCGCCATGGGCGGCGGGCTGGTCTCCGGCTCCGCGACACTGATCGGCGGCGATCCGGGCATCGGCAAATCGACGCTGCTGCTGCAGGCCGCCGCCCGCATGGCGACGCGGGGCCTCAGCATCGCCTATGTGAGCGGCGAGGAAGCGGCCGATCAGGTGCGGTTGCGCGCCCGGCGTCTCGGCCTCGGGCAGGCGCCGGTGCAACTCGCCAGCGCGACCTCCGTGCGCGACATCCTGACGACGCTCAGCCTTGGCGCGCCGCCCGCCATGCTGGTGATCGATTCGATCCAGACGATGCACAGCGACCTGATCGATGGCGCGCCGGGCACGGTCAGCCAGGTGCGGGCCTGCGCGCAGGAACTGATCCGCTTCGCCAAGGAGCGCGGCACCGCACTGATCATGGTCGGCCATGTCACCAAGGACGGCAGCATCGCCGGCCCGCGCGTGCTGGAGCATATGGTGGACACCGTGCTCGCCTTCGAGGGCGAGCGCAGCCATCAGTATCGCATCCTGCGCGCGATCAAGAACCGCTTCGGCGGCACCGACGAGATCGGCGTCTTCTCGATGATCGAGGAAGGGCTGGCGGAAGTCGCCAACCCCTCCGCCCTGTTCCTGACCCAGCGGGAAGAGGGCGTCACCGGCGCCACGGTCTTCCCGGCGCTGGAGGGCACCCGGCCGGTGTTGGTCGAAATCCAGGCGCTGACCGTGCGGCTCGCCAGCGGGGCGACGCCCCGGCGCGCCGTGGTGGGGTGGGACAGCGGCCGGCTGGCGATGATCCTGGCCGTGCTGGAGGCGCGCTGCGGCCTCAGCTTCTCGACCTGCGAAGTCTATCTGAACGTCGGTGGCGGCTATCGTATTTCCGATCCTGCCGCCGACATTGCGGTGGCCGGCGCGCTCATCTCCGCCCTGTCCGAACGGCCGGTGCCGGCGAACGCCGTGCTGTTCGGTGAAGTCGCGCTGTCGGGCGAGATTCGCCAGGTCGCCCATGCGCCGCTGCGGCTGCGCGAATCCGCCAAGCTGGGGTTCGAGCGGGCGATGGTCCCTTCCGCCGTCGCGGACGGCGCGAAGGGCATTGCGGTGAACGGCTATCGCACCCTCGCGCAATTTGTTGACCACATGCTGGGGCGCGGGTAGCGCAGGCGAGACATGACCGCGCTCGATATTTCCGTCCTTCTGCTCATCGGTGGCGGCGCCATTTTCGGCGTCATGCGCGGCTTCGTGATGGAGACGTTGTCGCTCATCGCCTGGGTGCTCGCGATTTTCGCGATCCGGCTGTTCCATGCGTCGGTGACGGAACTGCTCTCGCCCTTCATCGGCACGACCGGCGGCGCGGCGGTGCTGGCCTTCGTCCTCGTCTTCGGCGCCACTTTCCTGGCGGGCAAGTTCCTCGCCCGCGCGCTCGGCGCCCGCACGCGGACCTCCGTGCTGGGGCCGGTGGACCGCGTTCTGGGCGCGGGCTTCGGCGCGGTGAAGGGGCTGATCGGCGCGACGCTGCTCTTCCTCGCCTTCAGCCTCGTCTATGACACGATCTTCGGCGCGCAGGCGGAACGGCCCGAATGGCTGCGGACATCGCGCAGCTATCCGCTGCTGGGCGCGAGCGGCCGGGCGATCAGCGAATTTGTCGACGAGCGACGCTTCGGCGATGACGCCGCTTCAGAAAAGGCTGCTTCGGAAAAAGCCGCGCAACCGGACGATCCCGACTGAATTTTTGCCTCCGCGCTTCTCTCTGGAGCGCCAAGGCCCTACATGGGGTGCGATGAGTGCTCCGCTATACAATAACGATATTCTGCGCCTTGCCGCGACCATTCCCCATCACCGGCGCCTGGCCGATCCGCAGGGCACGGCAGAGCGCCGCTCGCCCACCTGCGGCAGCCGCGTGAGCGTGGACGTGCGGATGGATGGCGAGGGCCGCGTCGCCGAGATCGGGCTGGAAGTGCGGGCCTGCGCGCTTGGTCAGGCGTCCTCGTCGCTGATGGCCGCCCATGCGATCGGCCGCAGCGCGGATGAACTCGCCGCCGCGCGTGACGCGCTTGCCGCCTATCTGGATGGCAGCGCCCAGACTCTGGCCTTCTGGCCGGGGCTTGACGTGCTGGCGCCGGCGCGCGGCTACCCTGCTCGCCATGCCTCGATCCGTCTCGCCTTCGAAGCGGTGACGCAGGCGGCCACCGATGCCCTGGCCATCGCCGGGACGACGCGCTGATGGCGGCGCACGGGGCGAGCGCCACCGACATCCTGCTGTCCGAAGGCGTCATCCTGCTGGGTGCGGCGGTGCTGTTCGTCATGCTGTTCCGCCGCTTCGGGCTGGGCGCGGTGCTGGGCTATCTCGTCGCGGGTGCGCTTGTCGGCCCGCAGGGGCTGGGGCTGGTGGGCGGTGGCGAATCAAAGCTCGCCATCGCCGAAATCGGCATCGTGCTGCTGCTCTTCCTTGTCGGGCTGGAACTCAATCCGGCGCGGCTGTGGCGATTGCGCCGCGATATTTTCGGTCTCGGCTTCATGCAGGTGGTGCTGTGCGGTGCTGCCCTGACCGGTCTGATCTTCCTGTTCACCGGCTTCAGTTGGGGCGCTGCGATCGCGCTGGGCCTTCCGCTCGGCCTGTCGTCCACGGCGCAGGTGCTGCCAAGCCTGAAGAACAGCGGCCGCATCAACTCGCCCTTTGGCGAGAAGGCGTTTTCGATCCTGCTGTTCCAGGATCTGTCGATCGTCCCGCTCATCACCATCATCGCCGCGCTGTCGCGCAACCCGGCCGATGCCGGTGGCCCGCCGGGCTGGCAGCTTGCCGCCTATACTGTCGCCGCGATCGTGGGCCTTGTGCTGGCGGGGCGCTTCATCCTGCGGCCGCTGCTCCAGCTGGTCGGGCGTCTGGGCGAGCGGGAGCTGTTCGTCGTCGTCGGCCTGTTCACCGTGCTGGCGGCTGCGGCGCTGATGCACAGCCTGCACCTGTCGACTGCGCTGGGCGCCTTTGTCGCCGGCGTGATGCTCGCTGATTCGCCCTATCGGCACGAGATCGAATCGGACGTCGAGCCGTTTCGTTCGATCCTGCTCGGGCTGTTCTTCCTCGCGGTGGGCATGGTGCTGGACCTGCGCGCGGTGATGGCGAACCCGCTGTTCGTCATCGGTATCGCGGTGACGCTGGTCGTGACCAAGGTGCTCATCATCGCGGGCCTCGCCCGGCTGTTCGGCATGACGGGCAAGGCCGCCATCGGTCTCGGCCTGCTGCTGAGCCAGGGCGGCGAATTCGGCTTCGTGCTGTTCGCGCAGGCGCAGTCGGCGCTGCTCATTGCGCCACAGGCGGGCAGCCTGTTCAGCGCCATCGTCACGCTCTCCATGGCGACCACGCCGTTCCTGATGCTCTTTGCCCGCCGCCTGGAATTCGCGAAGCCCAGCGCGACGGACGACCTGCCAGATCCCGAAGCTGCGCCCCGCGGCAATGCGCTCGTCATCGGCTATGGCCGCTTCGGGCAGACGGTGGCGCAGATGCTGATGGGCCATGGCTTCGGCGTGACCCTGATCGACAAGAAGCCGGCGCAGATCGAGATCAGCAGCCAGTTCGATGTGAAGGTCTATTATGGCGACGGCACGCGGATCGACCTGTTGCACAGGGCCGGCGCGGACGAGGCGCGGCTGATCGCCTTCTGCATCGACGATCCATCATTCGACCGGAAGCATCTGGAACCGATCATGGAGGCGTTCCCGCAGGCCTCCATCATGGTGCGCGCCTATGACCGGCGTCAGCTGATGAAGTTCCAGGATCTCGATATCGGCGGCGTCGTGCGCGAGGTCTATGAATCAGCGATCTGCATGGGCGTGCAGGCGATGGAACAGCTGGGCGTGCCGCAGTGGGAGATCGCCGAGGTCGAGCGGCAGTATCGCGAGAATGACGCGCAGCGCCTTGCGGTGCAGACCGAGCACGGCACGCTGCTTGCGGCGAAGGATTTGATGTATCGTCCCGGCCGGGCGATGACCCTGCTCGCGCCGGATGAGGGGAGCGGAGAAAAGGCATGATTGCAGTGATCGCAGCGCTGTCGGCGGCGCTGGCCGTGGCCGCCGGGGCCTTTGGCGCCCACGGTGCGGCAACCCCGCAGGCGGCCGAATGGCTGAAGACGGGCGGCCTGTATCAGCTGATCCATGCCGTCGCGGCGCTGATGCTGATGGGCACGTCGCGCGGGGCGGCGGCGATGCTGCTGGCCGGCGGCGGCATCTTCGCGCTGACCCTCTATGCGATGGCCATCGGCGCGCCGCGCTGGCTGGGCGCGGTGACGCCGATCGGCGGATCGCTGCTCATCATCGGCTGGCTCTGGGCCGCATGGATCTATCTGCGCGGATAGAGGGCGAGGACCAACGGTCCCTAGCGCCGTTCCTCGTCGAGGAAGGCGGTCACGTCCGCCAGGTCGACATCCTTCGCCAGGAAGGTCTTGCCGATGCCGCGCGCGAGTAGGAAGGGCAGCTTGCCGCCGGCCATCTTCTTGTCGTGCAGCATATGGGCGACCAGCGCCGCGCCGCTGGCCGAGACATGGGCGCTCGGCAGGTCATGGGGCAGGCCGCTGGCCTTCAGATGTGCCGTCACGCGCTCGGCCTCTGCGGGGTCGCACAGGCCCTGCCGCGCGGAAAAGCGGAAGGCGAGCGCCATGCCCGCTGCCACGCCCTCGCCATGCAGCAGCGTGTCGGAAAAGCCGGTCTCCGCCTCCAGCGCATGGCCGAAGGTGTGGCCAAGGTTGAGCAGCGCGCGACGGCCGCTGGTCTCGCGCTCGTCATCGGCGACGATCGCCGCCTTGGCGCGCACGCTCTTCTCGATCGCCGTTTCGCGCGCCGCGCGGTCGCCCGCCAGCAGCGCGCCGACATTGGCCTCGCACCAGTCGAAGAAGGCGGCGTCGTCGATCAGGCCATATTTGACGACCTCGGCATAGCCGGCGCGAGTCTCGCGCGGGGGCAGGCTGTCCAGCGTCGCCGGATCGATCAGCACGAAGCCGGGCTGGTGGAAGCTGCCGACCAGATTCTTGCCCGCGCGCGTATTGATCGCGGTCTTGCCGCCGACCGAGCTGTCGACCTGCGCCAGCAGGGTGGTGGGCACCTGCACGAAACCGCAGCCGCGCTTCAGCAGCGACGCGGCAAAGCCCACGAGATCGCCGATCACGCCGCCGCCCAGTGCCACGATATGGTCGCCGCGCTCGACCTCCAGCGCCAGCAGCCGGTCGAGTAGCGCCTCCAGCTGGCCCCAGCTCTTGGTGCTCTCGCCAGCGGGCAGCACGATGCTCTCGACGGCGATGTTCGCGCGGGTCAGCGCCGCTTCCAGCCGGGGCAGCTGCACCAGCGCGACATTGGCGTCCGTCACCACGACCAGCCGGCCGGAGCGCGCGAAGCGGGCCAGATGCGTGCCGGCTTCGTCGAGCGCGCCCTGCGCAATGGCGATATCATAACTGCGCTCACCCAGCGCGACGGGGACTATCGGCATGCGTTCAGCGCCTTCACGATTTTTTCAACGGCGGATTCATGGGGGGCGACGGCGCTCTTCACATGGATCGGCGCCAGCGCGTAGACAGGATTGCGGACCGCCGCCAGCTCGGTCAGCACCTCATGCGGGTCGCGGCCCTTCAGCAGCGGGCGCCCGTCACGCCGGCCGACCCGGTCCACCAGCACGTCGATGTCGGCGTCGAGCCATATGGCGGTCGCCGCGCTCAGGATCAGTTCGCGGGTTTCCGCCTGCATGAAGGCGCCGCCGCCGGTCGCGATCACCTTTGGCGCGCCGTCGATCAGGCGCGCGATCACCCGGCGTTCGCCGTCACGGAAATGCGCTTCGCCATAGCGTTCGAACATTTCGGCGATGGTCATGCCAGCCGCTTTTTCGATCTCTTCATCGGCATCGACGAAGGCAAGGCCAAGGCGCGCGGCCAGTCTGCGGCCCACAGTGGACTTGCCCACGCCCATCATCCCGATGAGTACGATCGGGCGGCGGTCGTCGGCCGGCTTTGTTTTGCTGTTTCGCTGCATCGCGAGCGGGGCTATACAGCCAGCCGCCCAAAGGGCAAAATGACAATTCATGCCCGCTTCGCCTGCATCAGCCAGAGTGGAGCCGGCCCCGATGACGCTGGATAAGGCCGGTACCTCGCGTACCGGAAAAGAGATGAAGAACCGCAATTACGGCAGCTTTGAAAACCGCTCGCGCAGGCGCATCAACCTGCCGATCATCCCTATCGTCTTGGCCGTGCTGGTGATCGGCGTGCTGTGGCTGCTGTGGTCGCGCGGCGGAGAACAGCCGCAGAAGCCGGTGGAAGTGACCATCCCCGCAGAGAAGCTGGGTCAATAATCTTGGCTCCAATGCGGCGGCATCTTGTGCGTTGGGCGATCGGCGCGGGCATTGCGGCGATCGCTATTCCCGTGATCGCGCAGCAGGCGCCCGAATCGCTGCTGCCACCCGGCTTCGGCGACCCCGTGCCGGAACAGGGCGCGCCGCCGCCAAGAGCGAACCAGCCCGCTGCAACGTCATCTGCGCAGCCATCCTCCGCGCAGTCGCCTGGCGTGGCGGTGCCCGCGCCGCTCAACCTCGACCTCGCGGCGCCCGATGATTCGGCCAATGCGCTCGCCGAAGCGGCGATGAGCGAGGAGGAACTGGCGGCCGAGCGGCAAAAATACGATCTGCCCGACACCGCCCGCCGCTTGCTCACTCGCATCGGCGCGCTGACGCCGGAGACGAACGGATTCGCGCCCGACGCCTTCGGGGCGGAACCGGGGCGCTATCTGGCGTCGCTGATGAAGACGGCGAAGGCGCCCGTCGCCTCCCGCTGGGCTTCGATCCTGCTACGCCGGGCGCTGCTCTCGGCAACCGATACGCCCGCCGACATCGACGGCGCGGACTGGGCGGCGGAGCGCGCATGGCTGCTGCTGCGCATGGGCGAGGCCGATTCGGCGCGCCTGCTGGTGCAGAGCGTCGATCCCGACAAATATACGCCCCGCCTCTATGCGGTGGCGATGCAGACCTATCTGGCGACCGCCGACCCGGCAGGCATGTGTCCGCTCTCCACCGGCGCGCTGCGGGTGAGCAAGGAACCCTCCTGGGAAATGTCGCAGGCGATTTGCTCGTCGCTGTCGGGCGATCAGGGATCGGCAAGCGGTGCCCTCAACCAGGCGCAGCGGCGCAACGTGGTGCGCGGCATCGACTATCGCCTGACCGAAAAGGTCGTGGGCGCCGGCTTCAACGCCCGCCGATCGGTGAAGATCGAGTGGGAGGGCGTCGATCGCCTGACGCCATGGCGCTTCGGCCTTGCGACCGCGACCAATGTGGAGATCCCCGACGCGCTGTACGGCACCGCCGGGCCGCAGGTGCGCGCATGGGAAGCGCGCGCGCCGATGCTGTCGCTGGCACGTCGCCGGATCGGCGTGGAGACGGCGGCACGGCTTGGCGTATGGTCCAGCGAAGCGCTGGTGGACTATTATGCCGCGCTCGCCGTGAGTGACGATGCGCCGGTCGAGGCGCGCGACCGGGCCGATGCGCTGCGCAACGCCTTTGCCGGCGGGAGCGTCACCGACCGGATCGACGCCATGCGCTCGCTCTGGACCCGCCCGGATGTGGAAGGCACCGACTATGTCGGCCTGCTCGCGACCGCCCGCGCGGCGGCGGTGCTGCCGGCGACGTCGACCGGCAGCGAGGATATGTCCCGCCTGATCGCCGCGATGCTGAGCGCGGGCTATGACCGCAGCGCTGCCCGCTGGGCGCGCGTGATCGCGCAGGCGGACGATGCGGCCGGGCAGCAGGCGTGGGCGCTGCTCGCCGTCGGTGCGCCAAGCCCGGTCGTGGACATCGCGCAGGCGCGGGTGTCGGCCTATGCGGGCGCGGTCGATCCGGCGAAGGCGAAGCTGCTGATCGCCGGTCTTGCGGGCCTCAATCGCCTGAGCGCAGCCGATATGGGCAAGGTTGCCGGCGACGCCGGGCTGTCGCTCGCCCCGCGCGGCAAATGGGCGCGGGCGATCGCGGCGGCGGCGGAACGACGTGAGCCGGCGACGGTGGCGCTGCTCGCGGCCGTCGGCATGCAGGTGAGCGACTGGCGCAACGTGCCGGCGGAAAACCTCTATCATATCGTGGCGGCGCTGCACCGGGTGGGTCTCGATCCCGAGGCGCGGATGATCGCGGCAGAGGCGATCGCGCGCACCTGACCCCCGGAAGGACATGGCGTTAGGGATATGGCTTTGGCGGACGATCTGAACCTCATCGACCGCTTCCTGGAAATGATGGCGGCGGAGCGCGGCGCGGCGCGCAATACGCTGCTCGCCTATCGCACCGACCTGATGGCGGCATCGGACGATCTGGGCGGGCTGGCCGGGGCGGATAGCGCGACGCTGGGCACGCTCGGCACGCGCTGGGCCTCGCTCGCGGCCTCCACGGCGGCGCGCAAGGCGTCGGCGCTGCGGCGCTTCTACGGCTTTCTGGAGGAAGAGGGGCTGCGCACCGACAATCCCTCCGCCGCCCTGCCGCGCCCCGTGCTGCAGCGCCCCTTGCCCAAGATCCTGAGCATCGCGGAGGTCGACCGGATCTTCGCCGTCATCGCCGAGCGAATCGGTGTCGAGCATCCCTCGCCGCTCGACCTGCGCCTCGCCGCGCTGATCGAGCTGCTCTACGGTTCCGGGCTGCGTGCGACCGAGCTGGTCTCGCTGCCGCGACGGGCGCTGGCGAGCGACCGGCCCTTCCTGATCCTGCGTGGCAAGGGCGGGCGCGAGCGGATGGTGCCGATTTCCGATCATGCGCGCGCCGCCGTCGCCCGCTGGACGCCGCTGGTCGACGCGGAATCCCCCTGGCTCTTCCCCTCCGGCAAGAGCCATCTCAGCCGGATTCGCCTGTATCAGCTGGTGCGCGGGCTGGCTGCCGCCGCCGGGATCGCGCCGGAGCGCGCGAGCCCGCATGTGCTGCGCCACGCCTTCGCCACGCACCTGCTGGAGGGCGGGGCGGACCTGCGCGCGTTGCAGACGATGCTGGGTCATGCGGACATCGGAACCACGCAAATCTATACCCATGTGGACAGCCGGCGACTGGTGGAGCTGGTCAACAGCCGCCATCCTCTCGTTGACCTTGGCTCGCGCCCGTCCTAACGCCCTTCGCCATGGTGAGCTTTCTGGATTTTGAAAAGCCGGTCGCCGCGCTGGAAGCGCGCATCGCCGAGCTGCGTGACACCGCCGAGCAGGGCGATCTCGACATTGATGGCGAGATCGACAAGCTGCAGCAGCGGTCGACCAAGATGTTGTCGGATATTTATGGCAAGCTGACGCCGTGGCAGAAGACCCAGGTCGCCCGCCACCCGGACCGGCCGCATTTCCGCGACTATGTGGCAGGGATCTTCGAGGAGTTCGTGCCGCTGGCCGGCGATCGCGCCTTTGGCGACGATCAGGCGATCCTGGGCGGCTTCGCGTCGCTGGGCGGGCGCAAGGTCGTCGTCATCGGACATGAAAAGGGCAATGATACCGCCAGCCGGCTGAAGCATAATTTCGGCATGGGCAAGCCGGAGGGCTATCGCAAGGCGATCCGCCTGATGCAGCTTGCCGATCGCTTCGGCCTGCCGGTGGTGACGCTGGTGGATACGTCCGGTGCCTTTCCCGGCGTGCAGGCGGAAGAGCGCGGCCAGGCGGAAGCGATTGCCCGCTCGACCGAGCAGTGCCTGGCGCTGGGCGTGCCGATGGTCGCCGCGATCGTGGGCGAGGGCGGATCGGGCGGCGCGATTGCGCTTGCCGCGGCCAATCGCGTGCTGATGTTCGAACATGCCGTCTATGCGGTGATCTCGCCCGAAGGCTGCGCCTCTATCCTGTGGCGGACCGCCGAAAAGGCCAGCGACGCGGCGACCGCGATGCAGGTCACGGCGCAGGATCTCAAGGGGTTGAAGGTCATCGACCGGATCGTGCCGGAGCCGATGGGCGGCGCGCATCGTGCGCCTGCGCAGGCGATTGCGGCGCTGGGCGCGGCGCTGGGCGAGGAGCTGGACCAGCTTTCCAGCCTGAGCCCCGACGCTGTGCGGGCGGCGCGGGCCGACAAGTTCCTGGCGATGGGTGGCTGAGCGCCAGCCTTTCGTGGCAGTTGCGTATATGAAGAGGGCGGCGGGAACATGTCCCGCCGCCTTTTTTCGTCGTTCTTATGAAGATGCTGGCTAAAGCTCAGCTGGTCTTCATGTTGTTCGAAACGTTGTTGAACGTGCCGCCGAGCTGCTTGCCCAGGCCCGACATCGCGCCAATGGCGGCGACCGCGATCAGAGCGGCGATCAGGCCATATTCGATGGCGGTCGCGCCCTTGTCGTTCTTCAGCATCTTGCGAATGAACTGCATGTGAAATCTCCTCGACTTGAAATGAACTACCCGGCTTCCTTGTTGTCTTGCTCCAAGTCAGCAACGGCAGATCTAGGGCGGTGAGGTTGAGAAATATTTAATGCCGGAACGAAGTTGTCAGGAATTGATGGTTAACTATTGCTAACCGCGTTGCTGACATTGCTCCACATGTTGACGCTGACGGCTGCGAAGCCTTTGAGCGCGCCCATCATGGCGATCACGATCAGCGCGGCGATCAGGCCATATTCGATGGCCGTGCCACCCCGTTGCGACCGGCGGAGCGCGCGAAACGTCTTGCGAAGAATTTTCCCCATGCCCTATCCGTTCGTGAGAGACCTGTGGCGCAATTGTAAAACCGGGACGGTTAAGAAAATCCTATGACATCTTTCGAAAAGGCTGCGCCGGTCGCGCCCGTGGCGCTGCTCCCGGTGGTGGCCGTGGCGCTGGTCGATGCGGACGGCCGCGTGCTGCTCCAGCGCCGGCCTCCGGGCACGTCCATGGCCGGGCTATGGGAATTTCCCGGCGGCAAGGTGGAGCCGGGCGAGGCGCCCGAAGCGGCGCTGATCCGCGAGCTGGAAGAGGAGCTGGGGATCGGCACCCATGCCAGCTGCCTTGCGCCCGCAACTTTCGCCAGCGCGCCGCTAGAGGGCCGGCATCTTATCCTGTTGCTCTATGTCTGCCGCAAATGGACCGGCCAGCCCCAGCCGATCCACGCCACCGAATTGCGCTGGGTCAGGCCCGCGCAAATGTACGCGCTGGAGATGCCGCCCGCCGACCTGCCGTTGATTGGCCTGCTCGACGCGCTGCTTTAGCTGTAGGGCCCGGCGGGCTTCAGACTTTCGATTTGAGCGCCGCCGCCAGCGATACCGTCGCGCTGCCGCGCCGCGCGGGCTTCTGCTGGCTTGGGTCGGGCGCCCAGCCGCTGAGGTAGACGATGCCGAAGCGCTCGGCGGTCTTGCCGTCCGGGTCCGCCGCTTCCGCAAAGGCCGCCGCGGCGCGCGCCAGCGTCTCGCGCCCCAGCATCGGCGGGCGGGACGCCAGCATGTTGGAGGCGCCCATGCCGCGCAGGTCCGCCATCAGCGAGAAGATGTCGCGATAACGCACGGTCAGTGTCTCGCCGTCCGCGACCGGCATGGTGAAGCCCGCGCGGCCCAGAAGGTCGCCGGCTGCGCGCACGTCCACCTGGGGATGGATATGCTGGCCCGGCCGATCGCCTTCGCCGGCCATCAGCGCCGCCCGCAGTCGGGGCAGCGATCCCGCGCCGGCAAAGGCAGCGAGCAGCAGCCCGTCCGGCCGCAAGATCCGTCGCATCAGGATGAACGCGCCGGGCAGGTCGCCGACGCTGTCGAGCGTGCCCACGCACAGGATCAGGTCGAAACTCGCGTCGGCAAAGGGCAGGGTGTCCTCGTCCGCCTGCACGCCGCCGGCCGCCGCGGCATTGGCATGGCCGGGGTCGCAGCACGTCACCTGCTTGCCCGCCGCCCTCAGTGCATCGGCAAGGCTGTTGTCAGGGCAGCCGATGACCAGCACATCGCGGAAGTCCCGGCTGACATCGGCCAGCCGTTCCAGCAACTCGTCCGCCATGTGGGCATAGAGAAAATCGAAATCGGCAAAGCCGCGCGCGGCCCTGTCCCTCCGCATGGCCCGCAGGCGGCGATCGAAAATGGCGGGCGAGTCCGTGTCGGCAGTCATGGCGGCCTTGTGCAGAAGCGGCGCGCATAGGACAAGGGCGGTGATGCCCGACACCACCCTGTTGCGACGGACGCTGCGCCCGCTGCTCGATGCCGTGGTCGACTATGCCCTGCCGCCGCGCTGCCCCGGTTGCGGGGTGATCGTGCAGGAGGACGACCGCTTCTGCCTGAGCTGCTGGAGTGGGATGCGCTTTCTGGGCGATCCCTGCTGCTGCCGCTGCGGGGTGCCCCTGCCGCCGGCCCTGGGCGAAGGGGCGGAATGCGGGGTCTGCATGGCCGATCCTCCGGCATTCGACAGCGCGCGGGCGGTGCTGGCTTATGGCGATGTGGCGCGAACGGTGGCGCTCAAGTTCAAATATGGCCGGCGGATCGGCCTGGCGCGCCTGATCGCGGGGCATATGCGCAAGCATCTGCCACATGCGGATCGCGCGACGATGCTGATCGTGCCGGTGCCCCTGCACCGCTGGCGGCTGTGGTGGCGCGGCTTCAACCAGGCGGCGCTGATCGCAGACCGGCTGGGCGAGGCCGGTGGTGTTGGCGGGGGCAAGATCGCGGTGGACAAGGATGTGCTCCGCCGCACCCGCCGCACGCCGCCCCTGCGCGGCCATGGCGCAAAGGCACGGGCGAAGGTGGTACGCGGGGCCTTCTCGCTCCATCCCGACGCGAGAGCGCGTCTGCAGGGACGCTGCGTCATCCTGATCGACGATATCCACACCAGCGGCGCGACCGCGGACGCCTGCGCCCGGATGTTGCGGCGAGGCGGGGCATCGTCCGTGCATCTGCTCTGCTGGGCGCGGGTTCTGCCCGATGCGATGGACGGCAGCGATTGACAAAGCGCTGCGCACCGCCAATCTCTGTAGGAACAAGGAGTTCGGGCCACGATGGCGCAAGTGGAAATCTACACCAAGGCTTATTGCCCCTATTGCACGCGCGCGAAGGCGCTGCTGGCCGACAAGGGCGTATCGTTCGCGGAATATGACATCAGCATGGGCGGCCCGCTGCGCGCCGAGATGCTTGAGCGTGCCAATGGCGGCGCGACCGTTCCGCAGATCTTTATCGACGGCCAGCATGTCGGCGGCAGCGATGACCTTGCCTATCTCAACCGTGAGGGCCGGCTGGATCCGATGCTCGGCCTCTGACCATGCGTACCGCTCTGCTCCAGATGACGAGCGGGATCGATCCCGCAGCCAATGCGCGCGCCATCACCGATGCAATGGCGGAGGGTAGGCGGCAGGGCGCCGACATGATCTTCACGCCCGAAATGGCGGGCTATCTCGATCGCGATCGCACCCGCGCCACCGCCACGCTGACGGGCGAGGCGGACAATATCGTGCTGAACGCGGTGCGTGAGGCGGCGGCGGCCACGGGCCTGTGGGCGCATATCGGCTCGCTGGCGCTCCGGGACGAGCGCAGCGACGGGCGCTGGGCCAACCGGACCTTCGTGATCGACGGCAGCGGCGAGATCCGCGCCCGCTACGACAAGATCCACCTGTTCGACGTCGATCTGCCCACGGGCGAGAGCTGGCGCGAATCCTCGGTCTATGGGCCGGGGGAACAGGCGGTGGCGGTCGACACGCCCTGGGCGCGGATCGGCCTGTCGATCTGCTACGACATGCGTTTCCCCGATCTCTACCGTGCGCTCAGCAATGCCGGCGCGACGATTTTGGCGGTGCCTGCCGCCTTCACCGTGCCGACCGGCGCCGCGCACTGGCATGTGCTGCTGCGTGCCCGCGCGATCGAGGCGGGGGCCTTCGTGATTGCGCCGGCGCAGGCTGGGCATCATGCCGATGGGCGCACGACCTATGGCCACAGCCTGATCGTCGATCCCTGGGGAGAAATCCTCTGCGACATGGGTGAGGAGGCCGGGCTGGCCGTGGTCGAGATGGACCTTGGCCGCGTCGATGACGTGCGCGCCCGCGTCCCCGCGCTCGCGCATCGCCGGACGATCGATGCACGGGTGATGCTGTCATGATCGTCTTCGATCTCAAATGCGGCGACGGCCATGTGTTCGAAGCCTGGTTCGGCTCCACCCGGGACTATGAGGGGCAACAGGCGAGGAGGCTCGTTTCCTGCCCGCTCTGCGGCAATGGCGATGTCGTGAAGGCGGTGATGGCGCCGGCGGTCTCGGCCAAGTCGAACCAGTCACGCCACGCGCCGCCGGCTCCGGCCGAAACAGAGGTTGCGCCAGTCGCCGCGCCAGCCCCGGCGCCGGCTTCCGCGCCGGTGCCGGTGCAGAACATGCCGGAGCCGGCGCAGATCCGCGCCGTGCTGGAAGTGCTCGCCAAGGCCCAGCAGGAGGCGCTGCGCGATTCCACCTGGGTCGGCCGCAACTTCGCCGACAAGGCCCGCGCCATGCATTATGGCGAGGAAGATCACAGCGCGATCCATGGCGAGGTCGCGCCGGAGGAAGCCCGCGCGCTCATCGAGGAAGGCGTGGAAGTCGCCCCGCTGCCCTTTCCCGTGATTCCCGCCAAGGCGCGGAATTGACCCGGACCCCCGGGCATTATAGAGCCACAAGCGGGCACCCGTAGCTCAGCAGGATAGAGCATCAGATTCCTAATCCGTTCTGGGATTAGGCTGAAACCCGCAGAAAACAGCCATTTTTAGCTGCCTGTTTTTGCCGATTGTGACCGGGATTGTGCCTGGAGCAAATCCGCCACCCTGTCGAATGCCGTCATCGTCTCTGTCGGCTTCACATGGGCGTAGCGCATCGTGACGCTGACGCTGCTGTGGTTGAGGGCGTCGCAGATGTCGGCGAGGTCGGCGCCGTTCTGGCGCGCCCAGCTTGCGAAGGTGTGGCGGATGTCGTGGAACTTGAAGTCGGTCAGCTCGGCCTCCTTCACGGCCGCCTGCCAGCGCTTCCTGAAGTTGGTGAGATCGAAGACCGGCCCCTTGCGGTCCTTCGGCCTGGTGCGGCCCAGCTCCGCACGCAGGACGGGCGCGATGCGGACGAGGTGCGGCTTGTCGCCCTTGCCGGTGGGCAGGGTGATGGTGCTGCCGGCCAGGTCGACCTGATGCCAATCGAGCATGAGGATGTTGCCGCGGCGCAGGCCGGTGGTGACGGCGCACAGGATGATCGGCCGGATGGCCGGATGCGCGGCCTCCATCAGGGCGGCAAACTCGTCTGCGGCGGCGAAGCGGATGCGGTGCGGGGCTTCCTTCGCCTTCAGCCGCTTCCAGCTGAGTTGCGGCACCGTCTTGCCGTGAACGTCGGCCGCCCATCCGATCGCCGCCTGCAGGTGGGCCAGATCCCGGTTGACCGTCTGCGGCTTGACGGCGCGGATGAAACCCTGCGCCGTCACCATGCGTCGGTTCCACGCCGTGGGCCGGCCTTCCTTCATCGCCTCGGTGACTTTGATCGATCCGCCGCGCCGCGCGCCGCGATAGTCCATCAACAGCGCGTTGGTCAGCTGGTCCACCGGCAGGTCGCGACCCAGAAATTCGCTGAGCAATTCGAAATGGAAGAAGATGTCGCTGGCGCTTTCGACGTTGCAGGCGTGCTCGGCCCAATAGGTGCCCAGCACTTCGCGCAGCCGCCACTGATCGTTCTTTCCGGGGTGCTTGACCGCGTCCTGGAATTTCTCGGCCTCTACGATCTTCGCTTGCTTCTGTGTCGTGCAGCCCGTGCTGCCTCGAAATCGGCGACCATCGATCGAGAAGCTGTACCACCAGTAGGGGGAGCCTTCGCGCTGATAGACTGGCATGTGCGGGCACTTTCGACGAAGCGGGCAAGGTCATCCATGGTGTAGCGAACGGACGACCGGATCAAGACATAGTGGATTTTGCCATCGGTGCGCAGCTTGCGCAGCGTGCGCGGGCAGATGCTGAGCCAGCTGGCGGCCTGTTCCTCGGTCATCAGGCCGGGATGTGGAGCGCTGGCGCTCATGCCGCCTCCTTCCGCCGACGACGTTCCCAGCGCAGTTCTAGGTTGCGCCGCTTGGGGATGAGTTCGAAATGCG
This sequence comes from Sphingobium arseniciresistens, assembly GCA_029167225.1. Taxonomy (GTDB): domain Bacteria; phylum Pseudomonadota; class Alphaproteobacteria; order Sphingomonadales; family Sphingomonadaceae; genus Sphingobium; species Sphingobium arseniciresistens. The sequence goes on along the minus strand of JARFNK010000001.1, from coordinate 98,837 downwards.
ACTGCTCGATGCAGAGCGTTCTTTCGCACTGGTGGTCGAGGTGGAAACCGTCAGGCACGCGGAGGTCGGGGATTACGCCATGGACCCATGCCGCCGCCACATGCACGCGCACGCTGCCGACACCGGGCACCCAGATTGAGCCATAAGGCCCGCTTTTGGGTCGGTTGCCGCCCCGTGACTGTCCGCCGGTCCAGAGGATGCATGGGGCGGTCAGTCCGTTGCGCGCGCCGATCAGCAGGCGCTGCCGCTCGGCAAGGCGGGTCATAACGACGATGCGGAGGCATGCGGGAATCATGCGGCTTTGGCCTCCTGCCTCGCGCCGGTCTCGGCTTCCTTCGGTGCCCAGGTCCAGAACCATCTGCGCAGGGCGAGGAGATCCTGCACCTTGGCGCGGGGCAGCTTGCCGGCGTCGTGCCGGGCAATGGCGGCGGCCAGGGTCGCGCAGATGCTGCGCCATGCCGCGTCGGCATCGCAATGGCGGAAGCCGATGCGGGTGGCCTGCTCGATCGACGCCCAGATCTCGTCGTCCGCGCGGGCGCTGGCCTGCAGCTTGCGGGCCTTGTCGCCGGATGCCTTTGCGATATCCCGCTTCCATGCGGCGGCGCGGCGCTGGCGCTCGGCCTGGACGATCTGGCGGAGGGCGGCTGTCACTGCGCGATCCATTTGCAGAGCGTGATCAGGGCGCACCATCCGCCGACGACGATCGCGGCGGAGACGGTGCCGATGCACAGCGCGGTAAGGGGTGAGAAGCGGGCGGGCATGGTCAGTCCACCGTCGCTGGATCGTTGCGTTCCAGCCATTGGTCCCGGTTGTCGCCAAGCCGCCTGTCCAGTTGCGCTTCCGTCTCGGGCCACAGATGCATGTCATGCACGAGGCGTTCATAGGTCTGGTGCCACCAGCCCCGGATGCGGCGATCGGGATGCTTGTAGCCCAGGATCTCGATGGCATGGAGCAGGTGCATCTGGAAGTGGTGGGGGATGGCGTCCACGTCGCGCAGATACTGGCCGACGACATCATGCATCAGTGGTTCCCAGCCATCCTCTTCCATCTGGTCGGCAATGGCTTCGGCCAAAGTCAGGCCCCAGCAATTGCGATCGTCCTCCACGCGGAACACCAACGGCTCGCCAAGCTCGCGGATATCGTCCATGTCCTGCGCCCAGTCTTCGGCGCGGCGCGCGGATTGGCGTGCGCTCGCGGACGATCGCAGAGCGGCAAGGGAAACGCTGGGGCCCGTGAACGATCCGCCGCCATCGCACAGAGGATCGGGCAGCACCGCCCTGTCCATGGCGGACAGCAGGATGCAGCGTCGATACCAGCGCAGCAGCATCTTGACGGGGCCATATTTCGGCAGGCCGTCCGGCCCGCGAATGGCGGTGAGCAGCACGGTCTGCTGCATCAGGGTCAGTTCGCCGACCCAGCTCTGCAGGACGGTCACAGCTGGATCGCCTTTGTCATGGCTTCATGCGCTTTGATGGCGTTGGCTTCGGCTATGTGGACAGCATTGAGGGCTTCGTCCAGTTCAGCCCTTGCCGCCGCGCGCCGGGCATCGGCCAGCGCCAGTTCGGCGTGCGCGCGGCGCAGGGCGGCGACGGCGTCGACCACGCCTTCCGAGAGCTGGCGCATCGGTTCGGGGGCGCTCACGCGGCCTCCTCCACCACGGCGGGGCGGACGTAGACGGGGCTGCGGTCGCGGCCGGCGCCGAAATAGCCCTGCTTGCGCCAGCCAAGGGCACGCATGCACTGGGCGATGTGGGCGTTGTCCTGATGGCCGGGGATCAGCCCCTTGCGCGCGTTGAAGGCGAGCACCTGGGCCAGCAGGCCAAGGATCACCTCGTTCCGCCCGCGCAGATGTTCTTCGATGAAGACGCACAGGCGGCGCGTGGCCTCGCCCAGTTCGAACAGGGTGATGCGGGCGTTCTCGTCCACCTCCGCCGGGTCGATCAGATCGGCGATCGGCGCGTCGCGGGTGAAGCTGGCGGACGTGCCGTCGCGCGCGATGGTGGCGGTGCCGTCCGCATTGTGGCGCTGCACGCGCCAGCGCATGCCTTCATAGGCGGCGATGGAGCCGACAAAGGGGAATTTGGTTTCGACCTTGAGCATGATGGCCTCCCGTTGGTGACGGGAAGCGTCGTAACATCAGACTAATCTGTCAGTCAATACTGACATGCAGATTAGTCTGACACCATCTTTGGTCAGCCGTGCAGTTCCCTGCGGGGAATGACTCGCTGCAGGCGAGCAACGACGTCAATGGGAAGCCTGAATATCTGGGGCGGGTTGTATTGTTCCAGTTCGATATAGCTGGCGGTCCTGCGGACAAGCCGCTTGACGAGCGCGGCGACGACCCGGCCTTCGGGGCCACCGCGCAGCTGCACGATTACATCGTCCCCGATCGCCGGATGCTGATGCACATCGACAAAGATAGGGTCGCCGGGTTCATATCGCGGCTCCATGGAAATGCCGGCGATGTAGAGGGCGTAAACCTCCCGATCCCATGGGATGCGCGCGGGGCGTGGTAGGTATCCGATCTGCTCGCCCAGGTCGATTTCGGTCATCTCGACGATGTTCGGCATTCCGTCATTTCCGAATTTCTGGTCGTGGCCAAGGGCTGTGCCCAAGATCGCTACTCGGCCTGAATTCTCTGAGCGATAGGGTGGCGCGGGTGCCTGTAGGACCTGCTCGATCGTAGGTGCCACGTCCCCATCGCTAGGCGGAGTGGGGGCGCCTGCTTCAAATTGAGCGAGGCTGACATTGATCGCATCGAGAAGCTTTTCAAGAATGTCGCTGCGCAGCCGGCCATTTTCTCTGACATCGTTGAACACGTTGCGGTTCACGCCTGCCAATCCGGCCCATTTGTTCCGCGTCATGCCGGCCGGCATGACGGCCATGAGGCGGTCATAAAGTGAGGAATTCTGCGATGCTGGCATAGTGTCAGCGATATCGCACAACTTTGTTTCAGACGCATCATAAGTCATGACTGACAAAACATGCTTGCAATGTCAGTCATAGCTGAATATCCAATGCGACATGGATATTCCGACCCGCGATGAAATCATTGAGGCGATAGACGCCTTCCTGCTCCGCCACAGCATGGCGCCTTCGCGCTTTGGCCGTCTGGTAACGGGCGAGCCCCAACTGCTGGACAGCATTCGCAAGGGCCGCTCCCCCTCGCTCAACGTGCTGGAGAAGATCCGGGATTTTATTCGGGAGACTGACGCTGCTCATGCCCAGGCAGATACCGCAGCGCAGCAAGCGTCGTCATCGGGAAATGTCAGCGACAATTCCCCCATGGGCGAGGCTGCGTGATGGCGCGGGGCGACTTAACCAGCAGGGACAAGGTGTTGGCGATGGCCACGCGTGACGCTGTCGAGGCAGCGGGCGGGGTGGACATCGTCATCCGCGAGACGGGGCTGGGCAAGAGCCAGGTCTATCGCTGCATGTCCGTCAACGAGCCGGATAGCCTGAGTGAGCGGCATGCCGACATCGTCGACAGCCTGCGCAAGGCCGGCGAACCGCTGATCCTGAAGGCGCGGGCGCGGCTGCAGGGCGGCGTGTTCGTGCAGCTGCCCGATGCGCTGGGCGACGTGAACTGCATCGTTGCCGGCGTGGTCGAGCTGGCCGGGGAACTGGGCGAGGTTTCCGACAGCGTGCGCGAGGCGATCCACAGTGCCAGCGAGTTGGGCGCGGCGATCAGCGCAAGCGAGGCGGCTGCCATCGACGGCAGGCTGGAAGAGCTGATCGGCACGGCGATGGCGATGCGCCTGTCGCTGCAGCCGATCCGCGAGGGGAAGAAGGGACGCCGGGGCAAATGACGTTTGCGGTGGGGCTGAACATGCGGGGGGAAAAGACGCCAGTGAAATCGCGTGACCGTTACGCCATCGGGCCGTTGTGCATGTCGATCTCCATGGCCGATTTCGAGGCGTGGTTGACGGCGGCGGATGTCGGCGACCAGCGCGTCTATGCGACCGGCCCGGTGCTGGACCAGAAGCGCGACGTGACCCTGTATGTCCGGGAACTGGTGGCGCAGGGCGAGATCCTGACGCACCAGCGCAAGGTGGGCGGCACCTGGGAATATTTCGCGGTGCGGCGCAATCCTGGGCGCGATCAGGCGGGCGGGCGCAAGCGCTCGGGCGCGAAGGATGCGGGCGGCGAGCCCGAGCCGGAGACGGCGGCCGGGCGGATGCTTGCCATCCTGCGGCGCTGCGTGGCGCTGCAGCTGCCGGCGCGGACCAATGCGGAACTGGCGCGGGAGATCGGCCTGAAGGACGCGGAGGCCGCGCGATATGTGTTCAACCAGCTGATCGCGGGCGGGCTGATCATGGCCCGGAACATGGGGCCGAAACAGCGCCGGGTGGTGACGATCGTCGCCACGGGCAAGTCGACCGTGCGGGGGACTTTATGAGCAGCGACATCGTCCAGTGCAGCAGCTGCACGGAAATGCACCAGGGCGTGCCGGACGCCGCGCTGCCGGCGGGGTGGGACATGCTGATCGTGCCGGTGGAGGGCGCGCATCTATTTTGCCCGGAATGCGTGCGCTGGGGCCGGATGGAGCATCTGCGCGCACTCAATGGCCTGCCCCGGCGCCAGCGCTGGGCGATGCGGGGCGGGGTGATGGCGATCTATCGCCCGGCGGCGCGGCAGGTGCTGGTCGCCACGCCCGACGGCATGGCGGAACTGACCGAGGACGAGGCCGACCGGCTGCGCGACGCGCTGAGCAGTGCGCTGGCGATGCGGCATTTGGCGGTGTCTCTCGTGGGGGAGAAACAGGGATGAGTTTCAAGGATTTCACGCCGACAAAGGAACAGATCAGCCTGCACGGGCTGGGGTTCATTCAGGTGAAGCTGCCAGCTAATCAGCGGCTGCATGTGTGGCACCCCGATCTGCCGCGTCGTAGTTGCTATGAGCATAGCGCCATCCACAATCACCGGTTTTCTTTCTGCAGCCGGGTTCTTGTCGGGACGCAGGTCAATCGGCGGTATTCGGTTTATAACTCGCAATCTGGCGGTCATGACCGCATTTCACATGATGGTCCGCGCAGCGAAAAGGGGGGACGCCTGTCCTATGTCGCAGGGCGCGTTCAAGTGTCGCACCAGCGCGACCAGGTCATAGAGGCGGGCGGCCAGTATGTGATGCACGAGCTGGAATATCACGAGACGCCCAACAGCGGCATCGTGGTGACGCTCATGCAGAAGATCAATGAGGGCGTGGAGCATGCATCCTCGCTGATCACCCATGGCCATGAATTCGACCAGGCATTCGATCGTTTTCAGTTGAGCGAGGATGACCTTTGGAGCGTCGTGCTCGACGCGATGCGGGGTGCCGCATGAGCTTCATCGACTTCAAGGCGCGCTACAACCAGGTGGGGCGGGTGATGCTCGCCGATCTGGCGGAGATCTATGACGTCGACTTCGACCTGGCCGAGCGCTGGGCGGACGAGATCGACCAAGAAACCCATTCGAACATCGCCGGGGCAAACAGCAAGCCCCGCTCCGGCGGTCAGGGCGGCGGGGGTGGCCCCCTTTCAACGCCACCGCCGCCCGCACTCCATCCGTAACCGCGACCCCGAAAAGGGGCGCCGCCATCAGGCCGACCAGAACAGGCCAAGCAAGACAGGGAAGTGCCATGACAGCCAAGACAGCATCCGCTGCCCCGAAGACGGCGGCGCCCAAGACGACTTCATCCCCCAAGGCGCCCACCGCGAAGCGCGGCGCGAAGACGACAGCATCCCCGCCGGCGAAGCCCAAGGCTTCAGCGCCCCGGGTCGCACAGGTGCAGCCGGACGTCGACACGGCGCCGGCTGCACCGAACCTGCCTGCAGGCGCTGGTCTGGCGCCGTCCAGCATCACGCCCGTTCCCTTCGGGCGGCTGCGCCGTGCGCCGGAGAATGTACGCAAGACGAACAGCGCCGTCGACATCGAAAGCATGGCGGACGATATCGGCGCCAAGGGACTGCTGCAGTCGCTGATCGGCTATCCGTTCAATCCGCGTGTCGAGAACAGCACGATCTACATCGTGGGCGGCGGCCGACGGTTGCAGGCGCTAGCGCTGCTGGCCGAGCGCGGGGAGATCGACGCGGACTGGCCGGTGCCGGTGCTGATCCGGTCTCAGGCAGAGGCGGTGGACCTGTCGCTGTCCGAAAATCTGGGCAAGCGGGACATGAACCCGGCGGACGAATTCGCCGCGTTCGAGACGCTGATGAAGCCGGGCACGCTGTCCCCGGCGGACCTGGCCAAGCGCTTCGGCTTTTCCGAGCGCTATGTGAAGCAGCGGCTGCGCTTGGCCGGGCTGGCCGACGAGATCCTGGACGCGCTGCGTGCGGGCAGGCTGACGATCGAGGCAGCGATGGCTTATGCCGGGTCGCAGGACAAGGCGCTGCAGCTGAAGGTTTTCCGCACGGAGGACAAGAAAAGCTGGGGCACGCATCATGTGCAGAACATCCGCAGCGGTATCATCAATGCGCAGATGACGACCGGCGACGCGCTGTTCAAGTTCGTGTCCGCGCGGGATTATGAGGCCAAGGGCGGGCGTTATGAGGACGACCTGTTCGGCGATGCGGAGACTCATAGCGGGCGTAAGCTGCTGGACGGCGGGCTGATTGAACAGATCGCCGCCGAGCGCGCGTATTTCCAGATGGCGCGGGTTGTCGCCGATGCGAAGGATGCGCACGCGACCACGAGTGACGTGATCCTGGCACCCGGCCTGCGCCGGGGGCGGATGCCCAAGGCGCCCAAGGGCTATGAGCTGGTCGACAAGGGCTATCGATACGATCTGCCGGACTATCCGGTGCTGCGCGACAAGGCGTGCAAGCTGGGCATCGACATCATCGGCATCGCCAGCATCACCCATGCGGGCAGGCTTGCCCTGGAGGAACAGTTCTTCGTGCCCGGCGCGCGGATAAAGGACGTGATCCCGCCGCAGAGCGCGGCGCCGCGCAAGAGCGAGGCTGAATATGCGACGGAACGCCGTGCCGCGCAGATCGAGCAGTGCCGGCTGTTCCTGGCCGCCAAGGGCATCGAGGCAGCACTGAAGGCCGGTGAGGTCGAAGGGCGGCGTTTCTGGGCCGATGTGCGGCCTCATATCGGAAAGCCGGTCGAACATGCCGGCATTGGTCCCTGCCTTGAGGTCGAGCAGATGCTGCTGGTGACGCAGGATGAATATGACCGCATCCCGTTCGAGGATGCCGAGGCGGAATATGAACGGCAGGAGGCTGAAAGGGCTGAACGTGTCGCGGCAAAGGAGCGGGAGAAGGCGGAGGCGGCCGCCGCGCTGGAGGCACGCAAGGGCGGGCTGCTCGCGCTGGACCCGCAGCCTGCCGTCGTCACGGTGGACGGGCTCGACTTCTTCCGCTGGGCGAATGGCGAATATTGGGACGCGGTGGAGCCGGAAGACGACGCCGACGAATGTCAGGCGGAGCAGTCCGCCGATAACCTGGCCGCGCTGATCGCGCATGCCGACAGCATCGGGCAGGACTGGCCGACGATCGCGGCTTGGGTGGAATATCGCGCGGCGCAGGAGCAGGACGCGTGAGCCGGCCCGCGACCGCGCGGCTGAAGGTGGCGCCGCAGCGGGGCATGCGGCCCAGCCTGGAATTCCGGCCGATCCCCCAGCTGCAGATCGACGCCAGCTATCAGCGGTCGATCGAGACCGGGCCGAGCCAGTCCCTGGTGCGGCGGATCGCCATGCATTGGGACTGGGGGCTGTGCCAGCCCCTGACTGTGGCGAAGCGCGACGATGGCACGCTGTGGGTGATCGACGGCCAGCATCGTCTTGCCGCCGCCCGCCTGCGCAAGGATATTTATGACCTGCCCTGCGTCGTCGTGCCGTCCGTCAGCGCGGCGGACGAGGCGGCGTCCTTCGTGGCGCTCAACCAGCAGCGTCGGCCGCTGACCGCGTTGGACCTGTTCAAGGCCGCGCTGCAGGCGCGCGACGAGGAAGCGGTGCTGATCGAGCATGCCCTGCATGCTGCCGGGCTCTCCCTGGGCAGAACGACCAATTATGACAGCCTGAAGCCGGGCCAGGTGGTGAATGTGCCGGGCCTGCAGCGCGTATATCGCCGCGATGGCGAGGCGGTATTGCGACATGCGCTGGCGATTGGCGGGACGGCGTTCGCCGGGCAGAAGCTGCGCTATTTCGGCACGATCTTTCCCGGCATCGCCGCCGCCGTCGCCGCCTTGCCGCGGCCGTTCGACGAAGCCGACATCGACTTCATCGCCGTGGTGATGGGGGGGGGCAGCCAGCAGGAATGGGCGGCCGACATCAACCGCGCCAAGGCGATGGCGCCCGATATCAACATGCGCGCCGCCGCCGAAAACGCCATCTGCGATGCCATAGCGGAGGCCAGGGCCGAAGCGCTGGAGGAGGACGCATGAAGCGGTCCGCATTGCGCCGGCATGCATCGATCGCGCCGGGCGGGCATGGCATCAGCCTGTCCTCCCTGCACCCCGCCCGCCGGGACGGCCGCACCATCTTTCCCTCCCGCGTGTTCGACGTGGACGAGGTGCAGCGGGTGCTGAAATCCGGGCTGCAGAGCCGCAAGATCGGTAAGCAGGTGGCGAAGGGCCACCGCATGGGATGGCCCATCCTGACGCTGACGCTGGAAGAGCGGGCGACCTGTCCGCGCAGCTGCGCGGCGTGGGCCGCGTGCTACGGCAACAACATGCAGGCGGCGGAGCGGATCGTGGCCGGCGACGCGCTGGAGGCGGCGCTGTGGCTGGAGCTGAGCGCGCTGCAGGCCCTGCATCCCGCCGGCTTCCTCGTGCGCCTGCATGTGCTGGGCGACTTTTATTCCACCGATTATGCGACGCTGTGGGAGGATGCGCTGGCGGCCCTCCCCGCACTGCATATCTTCGGCTTCACCGCCCGCGACCCGGTGTGCGACCCGATCGGCCAGCAGCTGGACGCGCTGGCGCGCACGCGGTGGGACCGTTTCGCCATGCGCTTTTCCGGCCGGCCGGGGGCGACCCATGCAAGCCGGCTGCTGGACGCGGATCAGGGCGACGATCCGCTGGCCATCACCTGCCCCGCCCAGACCGGGGCCACCGACTGCTGCGCGACGTGCGCGCTGTGCTGGCAGTCCGACCGCAGCATCGCATTTCGGAGGCATTGATGATCCAGGTTGCAGTAAAGCCGCTCCGCGCGGCGCTGAAGGCGATGACGAAGGTGGTGGAGAAGCGCAGCACCGTGCCCATCCTGTCGTCGGTGCTGATCACGGCCGGCCCTTCCACCATGACGCTGACGACCACCGACATGGACCTGCAGATGGTGCAGCAGATGGACCATGCGATTCCCGGCAAGGGGCAGGCGTGCAGTTTCTGCGTGGATGCGGGCACGCTGTCCGGCATCGCCGGCAAGCTGCCCGAGGATGCGATCGCGACGATCAAGCTGGCGGACGGCAAGGCGATCATCTCCGCCGGGCGATCGCGCTTCACCCTGCCGGTGCTGGCGGCGGAGGATTTTCCGCTGATGGCGCCAGGCTCCATGGTGGGCGGCGGGTGGGACGTGCAGTTCGAGATCCCGTCGACCGAGCTGGTCGCGGCGATCGACGCGGTGCGGGCGGCGATCAGTACCGAAGATGTGCGCTATTATCTGAACGGCATCTTCCTGCACCTGCCCGGGGAACGGATGATCGCGGCGGCGACCGATGGAAGTCGCCTTGCGCGCTATGATTTCGAGGCGCCGGAGGATGCCGCCGGCATGGCGGACATCATCGTGGGGCGCAAGATGGTGGGCGTGCTCGCGGACCTGCTGGACGACCATGGCGGGCCGGTGGAGATCGCGCTTTCCAAGGGCAGGATCCTGGTCGAGCTGGGCACGATATCGATCACCGCCAAGCTGATCGACGGGCAGTTTCCCGACTATACCCGCGTCATCCCCACCAGCAACGAACGGGCGCTGTGGATCGACCCGAAGCTGCTCGCGGAGGCGGTGGACCGGGTGCTGACGATCGCCGACGGCAAGACGAAGGTCGTCAGCCTCGCCCTGGAGAACGACCTGTGCCGGCTGCGGGTGGTGTCGCCGGAAAAGGGCGAGGCGGTCGAGGAGCTGGAATGCGAATATGATGCCGATCCGCTGACCATCGGCTTCAACGGCCGCTATCTGCTGGACATGCTGGGGCAGCTGCGCGGGCGCAAGGCCGACGACGACGCGGAGGCGCCGGCGTTGACGCAGGCGATGTTCGGCGATGCCGCCACGCCGACGCTGTGGCGCGACGCGGAGGATTCGCAGCGGCTGTATGTCCTCATGCCGTTTCGGGTGTGACGGGGATGGCTGACGACCCAAAGCCCCCGTTCTGGCTGGTATGGCGCCGGCATGGTCGCGCGCCCGTGTTCGAGCATGAAAGCTATCATGCTGCACGGGCGGAGGCGGAGCGGCTTGCCACCAAATGCCCGGGTGATGCCTTCTATGTTCTCGCGCCAGTGGCGCGGGGTGGACATGATCGAACATCCATTTGCTGGTCGCATTATGCCGCCACGGGCATTTCCGCACTTGACGATTTTGGCGGTGAACATGCGCCGGAGCCGATTGATGACTGATCGGAAAGACACAGATGCCGAGCGCTACCTGTCCGCCGGCGAACTCTATCGCCGGGCGCGAAAGGTGCAGGAGCTGACGCAGATCGTGCTGGAATGCACCGGTCCCGGCCGCCGCGACGTGGCGCGGGCGACGACAGTCATGGCGCAGATCCGCGCGATCGTCGGCACAAGCGAAATGGGGGCGGGATGATGGATGTGATTGCGCAGGATCCCCGGCAGTGGTGCTGGTGGGCGGGCGAGGGTGAAGATCCGGAGACGTATAGCGTCACCGATAGCAGCCGTGGTGCCGTGATCACTGCGGCGCGCGCCGAGTTTGGGGCTGACGTGACGTTCACGATCGTCGAGGCGACGCAGGATGGTCCGTTCATCGCCGAAATCTTCGACGATTCCCTTATCGACGATGTGATCGAAGGCTTCAGTGAAGCCAATGGAGATCGGTGGGGTGAGGATGGTTTTGACGGGTGTATCGACAGGGATCTGCTGGCGCGCAGCCTGAACGACGCCCTGGCCCTTTTTCTGCACGATCACGGTGGGGATATCGTCACCTGGGCCTTCACCGGACAACGTAACAAGGAAGTCGTCCGGCCCGATCGGCCGGACTGACGCGCAGCATCGCCAGATTTATTCATTTTGCCTGATTTTCGGGGTGGCTATTCGTGTCTCTATCGCCTGCATTTCTGGACGCGCTGCGCGCCCGCACCACGCTGTCCACCCTGATCGGTGCGAGCCTGAAGATCGAGAAGGCCGGCCGGGAATATAAGGCCTGCTGCCCCTTCCATGGCGAGAAGACGCCCAGCTTCACCATCAACGACGACAAGGGCTTCTACCACTGCTTCGGTTGCGGTGCGCATGGCGACGCGATCCGATGGCTGACAGACCAGCGGGGCATGAGCTTTATCGAGGCGGTGCGCGACCTGGCCGATGCGGCCGGGCTGGACGTGCCGGCGCCGACGCCGCAAATGGCGGCGCGCGAGGCGGCGATCGCCAATGTGCATGACGTGCTGGGAACGGCGGCGCTCTGGTATCAGGGGCAGCTGCAGGCGTCGGTGCCGGGCCGCGAGCTGCTGATCGATCGCGGTGTGTCCATCGCGTCGATCGCGCGCTTCGGGCTTGGCCTTGCGCCGTCCCGCCTGTCGGTCGCGGCCTGTGGCGCCGGCGCCGGCGCGCTGCAGGCCGCCGACCTGCTGATGGATGCGGGGGACGGATTGCGGGACCGGTTCCGTGCGCGGATCATGATCCCGATCCACGATGCGCGCGGGCGCTGTGTGGGCTTTGGCGCGCGGGCGACCGTGGCGAAGCAGGACGTCAAATATATCAACAGCCCGGCGTCGGAGCATTTCGACAAGAGGCGGCTGCTGTTCAACATGCACCGCGCCGCGCCGGCCGCGCGGGAGGCGAAGCGGCTGATCGTTGTCGAGGGCTATTTCGACGTGATCGCCCTGGACCAGGTCGGCATCGTCGAAGCGGTGGCGCCGATGGGCACGGCCCTGACCGAGGAGCAGATCGCGCGGGCATGGCGGACGGTGCACAACCCGATCCTGCTGTTCGACGGCGACGCGGCCGGGCGCAAGGCGGCGGTGCGCGCATGCGAGACGGCGCTGCCGGGCGTCGGGCCGGGCGGGACGCTGTCGATCGCGATGATGCCGGAGGGCATCGATCCCGACGACCTGGCGCACCGTCCGGAGGATGAGGGCGGCGGCCGTGCCGGCATCGAGGCGGTGCTGGCCGCTGCGCAGCCGCTGGACGCCTTTGTGTGGGACGCGGCGCTGCAGACACCCTGGGCGGTGACGCCGGAGGGCAAGGCCACGCTGTGGCGGCGGCTTGCGGGGCTGGCCAGCAAGATCGTCGATGTCGAGACCCGGGCGCAATATCTGGCGGAATGGCGCCGCCGCTTCGACGCGGCCTTCCCCCCGCCGCCCCCGGGGTTGTCCGAAGAAGAAATGCTTCCGGATGGAAGGTTGGGCGCCTCTCTCTCCGACCAGGGGCCGGGGGTGCAGGTGCTGCTGAAGCGCGTTGCGGGCGCGTGGCTGGAGCGATGGTTCGAGCGGTTGCCCGACGAGGCGCGCACCATCTGCCCCATGGCGCGGGATATCGCGCGGCGGGTGGCCGCCGGCCTGATCGACGAGGCAGCCGGGCGGGATGTGCTGCAGGCGGCGATCGACGGGTGCGACGAGCTCGACCAGGGCGATGTCGACAAGGCATGGGATGCCGGCATGCGATGGGGCTTCGACGTGTCGGGCATGCTGCTGGACATGAAGTGCGCGACCTTCCAGCGCACCGACATGGGCAATGCCGAGCGATGGTTCGCGCGTTTCGGCCGGGATTATCTCTACACCACCGCCAAGGGCTGGCTGGGATGGGACGGCAAGCGATATCGCGTGCTGAACCAGGAGAAGGACGTGACGCCGGCCGAAGTGATGGCCAGCGTGTTCGAGACCATCCGGGCGATCCAGCGCGAGGCGGGATTCGTGCGCGATACCGGCGTCGACCATGTCGGCATGGTCGTGACCGAAGACAGTACGCTGCGCGAGAAATGGCACCATCGTCTGCATGTCGAGACCGGATCGCATGAGGACGGGCTGGACACGGTGGTGGATTACAAGAATGGCGCGGCCGTGCTGTTCTCCGCCCTGGTCGGCAAATGGGGGCGCGCGTCGGAGGGTTCCGGCCGGATCGGGTGCATCCCCAATCTCGCCAAGCGCTGGTGCACGGTGGAGCTTTCCGCCTTCGACACCGATCCGATGGTGCTCAACTGCCAGAACGGCACGCTGCACTTCCTGCGCGCGGATGAGGATGGGCCCGCGCGTGTCGAGCTGCGCCGGCACGATCGCGCCGACATGCTGACGAAGATCACGGCGTGCGACTATGATCCCGGGGCGGAACTTGAGGAATGGCGCAAGTTCGTGCTGTGGGCGCAGCCCAAGGCGGAGCGGCGACGTTATCTGCAGCAGTGGATGGGTTATAACCTGACCGGGGATACTGGCGAGCAGATCTTCCATATCTGGTGGGGGCCGACCGCGGCGAACGGCAAGTCGACCTTCGGCAATGCCTGTCGTGACGCGATCGGCGACTATGGCGACATCATCAATGTCGAGACCTTCCTGGACGAGGGCGGCAAGAAGCGCGGCGACGCGGCCACGCCCGACCTGGTGCGGCTGCCCGGCGTGCGCTTCCTGACATCGGGCGAGGTGCCGGTGGGCGCCAAGATCAACGAGGCGCTGATCAATACCGTGACCGGCGGCGACGGCATGAACGTGCGCGACAATTTCCGCAGCTTCTTCCGCTTCTTCCCGATCTTCAAATGGACATTGTGGTGCAACGAGATGCCCAGCATCCCGCGCGGCACCGAAGGAATCTGGCGGCGCGTCAAGGTGCTGCTGTGGGAATCGCACCTGGAGCCGCATGAGCGTGATCGCGATCTGCCGGGCAAGCTGAAGAAGGAATTCGCCGGCATCCTGGCGTGGATGGTCGAGGGCCTGCTGGACTGGATGGAGCATGGCTTCGTCGAGCCGGAGGACGTCACCACGGCCTCGGCCGACTATAAGGACGACAGCGATCCGCTCTCCTCCTTCCTGCGCCTGTGCGCGCTGCCGGAGCCGGAGGCGCGGGCGCAGTCGTCCCACCTCTATGAGCTGTTCAAGGCCTGGGCGAAGGCCACGGGCGGCCCTGACTGGTCACAGAGGGGCTTCACTAGCGCGATGAAGGCCAAGGGCTTCACCACCAAGGCGTCCAACGGGATGCAGTGGCAGGGGCTGCGCATGGTGCGCGAGGTGCGGGACTTCCTGGATGAGCATGGGAATGTCGTGACCTTTGGCGACGGGGGCGGAGATCCGCAGGCGGGGCAGGGTGGTGCGCCGGGCGACGACCCGCCGCCATGGCCCGACGACGACCATGTGCCGGGGTGGGATTAGGTTTTCAATCCTTCCAAGTGGAAGGTTGGCGGAAGGATCGACGGAAGGAAGAAAAGGCGGATTTCTGCGCCTTTGGAAGGTTTGGAAGGTTTCTGGAAAAGCCATGACAGGCGCGGGCATGTGCGGGCGCGGGCATGTGTGAGGGTAGAATATTCATAAACCTTCCAAACCTTCCAATCCTTCCAAATTGAAGAATTACTTATGTGCTTTCAGTGGGTTATTGAGTGGAAGGATCGGCGATGATGGTTCCGGGGGTGGAAGGATCGGTTTTCTGGACGTTTGAGGCGGTCGAGGAGCGGATGATCGAGGCATGGGGCTATATGATGCGCCTGCCCGATGCCGAGCGCGGGTGGCTGGCGGCGGCGTCGCGCTCCAGCATGCCGGCGATCGTGCGGCACAATGCCTTTGGCGATTACTTCGAGACCAGCACGGGGCGGCCGGGGCTGCGTGCGGCGCAGGTGACGATGGTGGAGGCCGTGTTCACGGGCGAGGGCGCGTGGATCGATTGGGTGTTCGCGCGCGACCGTCCTCTGATCGCCACCGTCATGAAGGTGAAGCTGCGCCAGCATGGGGGCGGCTTTGCCTGGGCGGATGTGGCACAGGCCGGGGGCGGCGGGGTGCAACCGGATGCGTTGCGGATGCGCTACAACCGGGCGATCACCCGCATCGCGGCCAAGGCAAACGTTAACCTTTAAGGGTCGAGGTGGCAGTTTTTGGCAGTTTCCTTTGTCCGGACACTGTCAACCCCCGGAATAATTCCGCATTAAATAAAGGGTGTTCGTTTCCGGACTGAATTGGGCCATTCAACACATATGCTCGGCATGGGCTGTGCGGGCATGATCCCTTGCTTGATTGGACACCCTACTGGCGGGCGGCGGCTTCGGCTTGCCGCCCGTCGCTTTTGTGGAGACTGCCGGTGCCAGTACGTCCGCCTCGCTTGCGGCCGCCGGGCTATCGGCCTGTCACGCAGGTCCGCAAGGATTATGACCAGCGGCGCGGATCTGCTGCCGAGCGCGGGTATAGCCATCGCTGGGCGAAGGCATCGGCCACGTTCAGGAAGCGGCATCCGCTGTGCCGCTACTGCGAGATCGAGGACAGGGTGAGCGCGACCGAGCTGGTCGATCACCTCTATCCACACCGTGTCCATGACGGCGTGTTCTGGGTGACGATGTGGTGGGTGCCGTGCTGCACCGAATGTCACAGCGTCATGAAGCAGGCGGTCGAGAGGCAGGGCGTGGTGGCGATCGACGGGCTGGCGCGCCGCCTCGGGGTGCCGACGCTGGGCGAGTGGCGCGCGGGGGCATCGGACGTATCGATTTGACGCAACATTGTTGCGCGCCGGCCGGTCATGGGGGGGGGTGGGTAAAACCTTAGGGCCGAACCCCACAAGACCGGTGTGTCAAACGCGGAAAAAGCGGCGCGAAATTGCGTAGAATATTTTTTTAGGTCGCTGATTTTCGGTGGCTTTTTGGTTGAGGGAGGTGGGCCGCGTAATCGGTCGGCCGGGGAGTGAGTTATGGCCAAGGGACGCAAGCCGGACCCGCATCAGGAACAGAAGGGCTTCCCGAACCGTCGGAAGTCGGCTGTCCAGAAGCGCGAGGACGAGCAGAAGCGCGTTGCCGAGCTGCTGGCGCGGCCTTCGGGCGAGGATGTGCTGAGCCCGCCGCCGATGATCGACCAGGGGCCGCTCTATGCCGGTGCGGTTGCGGTGTGGCGGGACATGGCGCCGCGGCTTGCGCGGACCCACCGCCTGCAGGAACAGCATCGGCTGATCTTCGCGACGTTCTGCGTCTACTTCGCCGATTGGGTCGCGCTGAACGACCAGCTGAAGCGCGAGGGCATGACGCAGCGGGTAAAGACGGTCGCAGGCGGATATATGATCCGCGACCATCCGGCGGTGAAGCGCCGGCAGGAATGCTTCGACAATGTCATGACGCTGTCCCGCCAGTTCGGCCTGACGCCGCATGACGAATATGACCTGTTCAAAAATCAGGCCCTGGCCGCCGGCCTCAACCCCGGCCTGTTTCAGACGCCCGGCGCGCAGCAGCAACAGCCGCCTGCAGCGCCGGTACAGTCGGCGCCGGCAGACGAAGCGCCCGCCCCAAGTGCCCCGCGCGTCGGGATGCTGGCGGCCATGAATTCCGCGCCGCCGGGGCAGCGACCGAACTGACGGGGCCGGGCTGATGGAACGGAGCTGATGGTGGCGGCTCGCGCGGGCGAGCAGGACGCGACGCCGCCCTGGCTGTCGCCCTGGTGGCGGGAAGGTGACGCGCTGCCGCCATGGCTGGAGCAGATCGCGGACGATGTGTCCTATGGCTGGGCGATCGCCGCGTGGAAGAAGGCGGCGACGCAGCCAGGGGCGTGGTTCGACCACGCCAAGGGCGATGCCGTCGTCGACCTGTGGCCCAAGACGTTCAAGCTGACGAACGACCGGTTCGCCGGCGTGCCGTTCCGGCTCAACCTGTGGCAGGAGATCATTGTCCGGCTGCTCTTCGGGTGGAAGCACCCGATCGAGATCGTCGACCCCTGGACCGGCAACACGGTGCAGGAGCATGTGCGGATCTTCCAGACCCTGCGGCTCTGGATACCCCGCAAGAACGGGAAATCGGAGTTCCTAGCCGCGCTGGCGCTCATGTTCTGGGCGATGGACGGGGTGCATGGCGGTGAGGGGTTCGTCTTCGCCCGCGACGAGGAACAGGCGGAGATCCCGTTCAACAAGATGAAGGCGATGATCGCGCTGAGCGATACGCTTTCGGCCGATATTCAGGCGCATTCGACGCATTTGTGGCTGAAGCCGCTGGCCTCGTCCTTCCTGCTGCTGACCGGCGGACAGGCCGGAAAGCACGGCAAGGGGCCGACCGTGACCCTGGGCGACGAAATGCACGAGTGGAAGAGCCGCAAGATCGAGGACGATCTTCGCGGCGGCCAGGGCGGGCGCCTGCAGCCGATCGGGCTGTTCGCATCCACCGCCGGGTTGAAGACCAACCCGACGGGCGTGGAGCTGTGGGAGGAAAGCCAGCAGATCCTTTCGGGCGAGATCGACGATCCGACCGTGCTGGTGGTGATCTTCGCGGCGCCGGAGGACGCGGACTGGGAGGATGAGGCGGTCTGGCGCAAGGCCAATCCGTCGCTGGGCCTGTCGCCGACGTTGCAGTTCCTGCGCAACGAGGCGCGGGCCGCGAAGGGCAGTCCGGCCAAGGAAGCGCGGTTCAAATGCTACCACCTCAACCAGTGGGTGGACGACCACGCGCTGTGGCTGGACATGAACAAGTGGAAGGCGTGCCAGAGCGCGCCTGACGGATGGAAGACCATGGCCGAACGGATGCGCGGGCGGCGTTGCTACGGCGCGTTCGACCTTTCGGCCGTGCGCGACGTGACCGCCCATGTGTGGCTGTTCGAACCGACCGGCGACGATCCGCTCTGGCGGCTGCTGTCGCGGTTCTGGATACCGGAGAACAGCCTGGCGAAGCGAGTCGCGGAAACGAAGATCGGGTGGGACAAATGGCATGGCATGGGCGCGATCGAGGTCACGCCCGGCGATGTCGTCGACCAGGACTATGTCGCCAAGGCCATCCAATGGGGTCGCAACCAGTTCGAGGTCGTGCAGACGGGCTATGATCCGTGGAACGCCCTGAAGCTGATTACCGACCTGCAGAAGGACGGGATGGAGGCGGAGGAGTTCATGGAGGTGCGCCAGGGCATCCAGTCCCTGGGCGAGGCCACGAAGGAATTTGAGCGCATGGTCTATTCGGCCGTGCTGGACCATGGCGGGCATCCGGTGCTGACCTACATGGCCCGCAACGCGATGGTCCGGTTCGACGAGAACCTGAACTACATGCCCGCGAAGAAGCGGTCGAAAGACAAGATTGACGGCATCGTCGCTTCGGTGATGGCCAGAGCCATTTCGATGGTCGGGGAGGCGCCCGAAAACCCGCCGGAGATCATTTTGCTATGAGCATGCGAACGACGATCGGCCGCTGGCTGCTGGGCGCTGACGCCCCTGCGGCGGCGCCCGAGGCGGCGCCTGCTGGTATTCAGAATGGGGCCGGGATCCAGAATGCGGCCGATATTCCGCTGCCCGCGATCCGCCGCGGCACGGATATCTACGAGGTGTTCGCCGGATCGTCGCCGATGCAGGGGATTCCCGTGGTGACGGAGCGCAGCGCGCTGACGATCTCCACGGTGTGGGCGTGCGTATCGCTGATTTCCGGTGCGATCTCGACGCTGCCCATGCATCTGTACGACCGCAAGGGCGATGGCGAGCGGACACGGCGGGAGAACGACCCGCTGTGGTGGACGCTGAACGAAGAGTTCTGCCCGCGCTGGGTCGCTTCGGCCGCGTGGGAGTGGCTGGTGATGTCGCGCCTGTTCCACGGCGACGCCTTTGCCGAGATCCAGCGTACCGGGGCGCGGGTGACGGGGATCATTCCCCTGCATCCGCTGCGCACCGAGCCGGTGCCCTGGTCCGATGGGTCGCGGCTCGCCTATATCGTGTGGCCGGAGCCGGGCGTGGGGCCGCAGGAGATCCGGGTGCTGGACCAGGACGATGTGCTGCATGTGCCGTCGCTGGGTTTCGACGGCACGCGATCATTGTCACCGCTGCGCTATGCCCTGCAGGTGGCGGGCGGCGTATCGCTGGCGATGCAGGATTATTCGGGGCAGTTCTTCGCGAACCAGGCCCGCCCGGATTATGCCCTGGTCGCGCCGCAGGAGAAGCGGTTCGACAAGGAACAGATCGAGCATTTGCGCGCGCAGATCGATGAGAAACATGCCCAGCGCAACGGCCAGGGCGGCAAGCCGATGCTGCTGACCGGCGGCATGGATATCAAGACGATCACGATGCCGAACCGGGACGCTGAACTGCTGACAAGCCGCGGCTTCCAAGTGCAGGAAATCGCCCGCGTCTATGGCGTGCCGCCGTTCATGGTCGGGCATAATGAGAAGACGACCAGCTGGGGCAGCGGTGTCGCCGAGATGGGCACCGGTTTCGTGCGCTATGTGCTGCGCCGGCACCTGATCGCGTTCCAGAACGAGATCAACCGCAAGCTGTTCCGCACCGCATCCCGCGTTGCCGAGTTCGACACGTTCGAGCTGGAGCGGGCCGATCTGAAGACGCTGTTCGAGACATTCCGCTCTGCTCTGGGCCGAGCGGGCGAGCAGGGCTTCATGACGCGGGACGAGGTGCGCGGCCTGATCAATTTCGGGAAGACCGAGGGCGGCGACACGTTCAACGAAGCGAAATCCAGCGAAGGGCAAACCAATAAGGGACAGGCCAATGCGCAACCGGCTGCTTAATCTCTACCGCCGTAACGCCAAGAAGGGCGCCGGCATCGTTGCCGAGGGCAATGTGATCTATCTGTACGACTATATCGCCGGATCGGAAAGCGAGGCGGAATGGTGGGGTGGCATCAGCGCCGAAGGCTTTACCCGCCAGCTGATGGGCATGGACGGCGACGTTTCCGTGCGGATCGACTGCCCCGGCGGCGACGTGTTCGGCGGCCGCGCCATTGCGCAGGCGATGCGGGAATATTCCGGCAAGATCACCTGTCATGTCGATGGCCTGGCCGCGAGTGCAGCCAGCTATATCGCCATAGCCGGCGATCATGTGGTAGCGGCGCCCGGCGCCTTCATCATGATCCATCGGGCCTGGACGCTGATGATGGGCAATGCCGTCGACCTGCGCGCCGAAGCGGCGCTGCTGGAGAAGATCGACGGCACGATCGCCGCCAGCTACGCGGCGAAGGCCGGGGGCGACGCGGACTGGTTGGCGCTGATGGACGCGGAGACATGGTTTACCGGCGAAGAGGCTCTGGCGGCCGGCCTGATCGACGAGGTGATTTCCGAAACGGCAGGGAAGGCTGAAAACGCGATCGGCCGGAAGGCATGGAACCTCTCCGCCTTCGATCACCCGCCGGTGAACAAGATCGTGGTGGACGATGCGCCACAGGCCGATCCGCCGGCGCCGGCATTGGATCCGGTGATCGACGAGGGGCGAAAAGACGAGATTGCAGCACGACAGCGGCGGCTTGCCGTTGACCTGCTGACACGGGCTGCCTGAGCGCGCCGCGCAAAGGGAGTAGAGCAAGGGCCGCATTTCGCGGCCCTTTTTTGTTGGAAAGGCAAACGAAATGAGCATTCAGGCTCTGCGTGAGCAGCGCGCGGCGAAGTCCAAAGCGCTGAAGGAACTGGTCGAGGGCGATAGTGCCTGGACCGCTGAAAACCAGAAGACCTATGACGACGGCATCGCCGAGATCGAGCAGATCGATGCGAAGATCGAGCGTCACCAGCGCATGAACCAGCTGGCCGCCGAAACCGCGCTGCGCGACGGCGTGATCGACGCGGCCCTGCGCCATGGTAAGGACGACAAGTCGGAGGCCTCCAACCTTTTCGCCAAGTGGCTGCGCGGCGGCGACAAGGCGCTCTCAGCGGAGGACTGGCAGAAGTATAATGCTTCGATCCAGAACACCATGTCGACCACGACGCCGGGCGAGGGCGGTTACACCATCCAGACCGATGTCGCCACGCAGGTGCTGGAGGCGTTGGTGGCCTTTGGCGGCATGCGCGAGGCGGCGGAGGTGATCCGCACGACGCAGGGCAACCCGATGGCGTGGCCGACCAGTGACGGTTCGACCGAAGAGGGCGAGATCGTCGCGGAAAACCAGTCCGCCACGGATCAGGACGCGACGTTCGGCACGAAGAACCTGCCGGTCTATAAATATAGCTCGAAGGTCATCACCGTGCCTGTTGAGCTGCTGATGGACAGCCAGATCGATGTCGAAGCCTTTGTTCGCAATCGCCTGTCGACCCGCCTTGGCCGGGTTACGAACCGGCATTTCACCGTCGGCACCGGGACAAACCAGCCCACGGGCCTGATCACAGCCGCCACCATCGGCCGGACGGGCGCGACCGGGCAGACGACGACCGCTGTCTATGACGACCTGGTCCGGTTGGAACATAGTGTCGACCCTGCCTATCGCGGCCCCGGCTGCGGCTTCATGATGCATGACAACAGCGTCATGCAGCTGAAGCTGCTGAAGGACACGAACGGCCGCCCCATCTTCCTGCCTGGATGGGATGTCGCCTCGAACGGCAAGCTCGACACGGTGCTGGGCTATCCCATCAAGACCAACCAGCATGTCGCACAGATGGCCGCCAATGCGCTGTCGATCGCCTTTGGCGACCTGAAGAAATATGTCATCCGCGACGTGATGCTGATCGAGCTGCAGCGCTACACCGACAGCGCCTATGCGAAGAAGGGGCAGGTCGGCTTTCTGGCCTGGCTGCGCAGCGGCGGCAACCTGATGGACATCGGTGGCGCGGTGAAGACGTACCGCAACAGCGCCACCTGATGGCGTGATGCCGGCTGCGCCGATGCAGCCGGCATCATCTTTCCCGACACAGAAATTCAGGAGGTCATCATGGCCAATCGCAAGAATGTTCCGGCCGCTGGCGAGGCGGATGCGGCAGCGTCGATCGACGCTCAGCCGTCCGAAGCACCCGCTGCCACGGAAGAGCAGGCCACTGCCGAAGCGTCTGCGAACGACGAAGGGCAGATCGTGGAGGAGGCGCCTGCCGACGCCGCAGAGCAGGCCGACGTCGTGGACGAGGCCGCCGTGGTGGAGGAGGCTGGCCCGCCTGCCGGCGCGATCGAAGTGCGCGTGCTCAGTGCGCATCTGGATCATCGATCCGACGATGTGATCTGGCTGTCTCCGTCGGAGGCGAAGGCAGGGAAGGCGGCCGGGTGGGCCGATCCCGATCCTGCCGCCGTCGCCTATGCCAAGTCGCTCTCCGCGACTACCGACTGATCCAGCAGAGGCGCCCGCCCCATGCTTTTCCAGCTCTCCCCCGTCATCGAGGATGGCGGCTATGCCGATGCGATCCTGTCGCTGGCGGCCGTCAAGGCGCATCTGCGCATCGATGATGACGGGGAGGACGACCTGGTCATCGCCCTGCGCGATGCGTCGATCGACCTGGTGCAGAAATGCGCGAGCCTGCGCCTTGCCCCCACGCCGGGGCTGGTGGCCCGGTTCGCGGGTTTCGGCGCCGGCATGATGGTGGGCGTGGGGCCGGCGGCGACGCTGGCGGTGACGGCAATATCCTATCTGGATCCGACGGGGGCATCGGTCGCGCTGGCGCCCGGTGGTTGGCGGGTTGGTGCCGATGGCGGGCTGTTGCCTGCCATCGGCACGGCCTGGCCAGTGGCGGGCGGGGAGGTGACGGTGACATTCACGGTCGGATATCCCGCGGGCGCTTGCCCCAAGGGCCTGCTTTCGGCGGTGAAGCTGATGGCCGGGCACCTCTATGCCAATCGTGATGCCATGCTCGCGACCGGATTCGAGGACGACCTGCCCGCGCCGGTGGTAAATATCTGCAATCTGTACCGACCAGGGGTGTTCTGATGGCTAAGGGGATTGGTCAGCGCAACCAGCGCGTCTTCGATGGAATAATCCTGACCGCCGGCGAACTGAACCGCCGCATCAGGATAGAGCGCCCTGTGGCTGACGGAAGCCTGGATGGCGCGGGCTCAGGATCATGGGCGCCGGTCGTCGAGATATGGGCCAGCGTGCAGGACATTCTGCCGAGCCGCGCTGAGCGTTTGGCTGGCGGTATCAACGTCGCTGCCCGACCCGCGCGCGTGCGCATGCGCTATCGCACGGGCGTGACGCCGAACATGCGTTTCGTGATGGGTGACCGCATCATGCAGATCATCGCCGGCCCGGCCGAGCTTGGTTTTCGCCAGGGGCTGGAATTCATGGTCGAGGATTATGACCCGGCCGGGAACCCGGCCTGATGCCTAGGGTAAGCGGGCGGGATTCGGTCCGGGATTTCATCGCACGCATTCCTGCGGATGTTGAGAAGCGCCTTCTGCGCGGCGCAGCGCGGGCTGGCGCCAATGTCATCGCCGATGAAGCGCGGGACAGGTCGATCTCGGACGAAGTGACGGCAGCGATAAAGGTCAGCACCAGCATCAAGGACGGCCAGGTCGTCGGCAGGGTGCAGGTGAAGGGGAAAGGCGCCTACATTGCGCCCTGGCTGGAATATGGCACCGCCCCGCACTTCATCAGCGTCGACGACAGCCAGCGCGGCGGCATGAGCGTCAGGAAGGTCAATAGCTCGATCGATCCCGGGTCGCTGATGATCGGCGGGAAGTTTGTCGGAAAAACCGTGCATCATCCCGGCGCCCGCCCGAATCCGTTCCTGCGGGTGTCCCTCGACATGAAAGAGCAGGAGGCCTTTGCCGCTGCAGGGCGTTACATCGCCGCGCGTGTTACGCGGGCTGGGATCATCGGCTCTGATGAAGGCGACGAGACATGACCGGCGTCGACATCGTGGGGGCATTGCTGCGCGCCGACGCCGCGCTGACGGCGATCGTGCCGACGGACAGGATCAAGGCCGGGGGACTGCCCGATGGCGTCCCACTGCCAGCGTTGCTGCTGGTGCTGGTCAGTTCGGTCGAGCGGCAGCCGTTGAAGCGCGGCGCGAAGGTGCGGACCATCGACCGGGTGGCGGCAACGGTGCGTGCCGACAGCTATCGCGAGCAGCGGGCGATCATCGCGCTGGTTAAGAGCATCTGCGCCGGCCGGACAGGCAATATTGGCGGGGGCGAGCGTGTGTCGATCCTGACAGCCGGGACCGGCCCTGATCTGCGCGGCCCCGCGAGCAGCTTCGAACAAACACAGGATTTCCGCGTCAGTCACGACGCCTGAACTGGCCAGCAACAGGAGACGAACCATGGCTACGAAAAGCGCTTTTGCTCTCAAGACCTTCACCGATGCGGGCACCGAACGGACGTTCGAGGGCGGCAAGGTCCATTCCATCGATGACGGCGCCTATGCCAATTACGAAGCTGCCGGTCTGGTGCGCGCCGCGACCGCGGCCGACGCCAAGGCCGAAGTGGCTGACAGCAAGAGCAAGGCTGAAGCCTGATCATTCCGCCCGGTGTCGGGCAGAATCCCGCCGGATTGCCGGCTCGCCTTTTAGAGGATCACGATCATGACATCCACGACTGCGGCGGGTTCCACGCTCGCCATTTCCGCTGCCTTGCCCGCCACCAACGACGCTGCAGGTTTTGCCGCACTGACCTTTACCGAAGTGGGCGGCGTCGAAAAGATCGGCGCGCTCGGCGCCACCTTTGCCAAGGTGGAATTTAAGCCGCTGAAAGGCCCGGTCGAAAAGCACAAGGGCTCGGTCGACTATGGGTCGCTTCAGCCGTCCATGGCGCATAATGATGCCGATGCCGGTCAGACCCTGATGCGCACGGCCGGCGACGACGCCACCTCGAAGCTCTATTCTTTCAAGGTCACCTATGCGGATGGCGCCATCCGCTATTTCCAGGGCCGCGTGTTCGGCTACCCGGAAACCACCGACGGCGCCGACACGATCCTGATGGCCGCGCCGACGATCGAGATCTCGACCAAGGTCGTCAAGGTCGCCGCGCCGGCCTGAACCACATCCACGCCATTCCGGGCGGCTTCGCCCGGTCACCTCGCATCGGCCCGTCCCGCGCATTCGCGGCTGTCGGGGCGGGTCGGCGCACCTTCCGCGAAAGGACAATCATGGACATCACCACGCAGGCCGTCGAAGAGACGGCGACCATCCACGTCAAGAATGCCAATGGCGAATTGCTGTACGACGGCGAAAGGCCGGTGCAGATCGTGATCTTCGGCCCCGGCAGCAAGGCCTTCGGCATCGTCGAAGCTCGGCAATCCTCCCGCGCGGTCAAGCGGATGCAGGACAATGACGGCAAGATCAGCGTCGCCCCCTATCAGGAGCGCGTGAATGAAACCGCCGAAGATCTGGCCGCCATCACGGTGCGTTTCGACAATCTGGAATATCCGCCTGCAGGCGATGTGCAGGGTGCGCCGCTGTTCGAGGCGGTCTATCGCGATCCCAAGCTGGGCTTCATTGCCAAGCAGGTGGCGAAATTCGTTGCTGACTGGGGAAACTTCAAGCCCGGCTCGGCCGGGATCTGACCCTGTACGTGCGGCAGATGGCGTGGCTGCATGCCACGCCCAAGCCGCCCGAAGGATCGAAGCGGGCAAAGCTGGCCGATCAGGCGCCCAGCATCAGCCGCATCGACCAGATGCAGAAACGGGGCCTCATCCCGCAGATGCCGCCCAATCCCGCGCCGCACATCATCAACCGGCTGATCGAGATCGGCCTGTCAGAGGCGGCCGGCATGGGCGCCGTGCCGCTCAGCTGGCGCGAGATTACCGCATGGCAGCAGGCGACGGGGGTCGTGCTCCCTGCCTGGGAAGCACGGCTGATCCGCCGCCTGTCGACCGAATATCTTGCCGAAGGCCGTCGCGCCGAAAGCGAGAATAGTCCGCCGCCCTGGCACGCGCCGGTTACGCCGCAGGAGCTGGAGATCGAGGAGGCGCGGCTCCGGATGGTGTTGGGGTAAGGCGCCGTGTATCGTCCTAACATTGGGAGGGATTCGATATGCGCGCATTACTATTCGTTTTGGCGGTAGTTGCCCATCTTCCGGCAAATGCGGGCGCAACCCAGAAAGTTGTACCGCACATCACCACTTATCCAGAAGTGGGCACGCCGGTTATTGTGGCTGCAGGTGATCCAGTTTGGTCTTCAGAATACTATGAAGTTAGTGAAGTTGTTAAAGAGAGCGTTTATCTTTCAAGTAAGGTTGTCTTTGGTAACTTTATGCGAGGAACAATAACCGTTCCACAGGATGCTGTTTTTGAAACTGAGACCCAGGGTGTAGCATTAATTGCTTGCACAAAGTTGAACATGGCGTTCGGTAGAAACAGGCCATGCCTAATTGACGAAGACAAAGACGGTGTATTTGAAAGGATGTATTTTAAAGGAAGTGATAAACCATCTGAAAAACTAGAAAATCCAGCGCCATACAGGAAAATAATAGATCGAGATTTTAATGAAATAGGTAAACGATTTAAATCTTTAATATTGTATTTGGGATCAAATGGCACTTCCGTTTCGTTTAGCTATCGAGAATTTTCCGATAATATTGCGCGTCCTGCATTCACTCAGGAGTTAATACTTCCGCTTGGTAAAAATTTTCCACAGGATATGCGTATCAAAGGCGCCAGTATTCGCATTCTGGCCCTGGATGGGACGGGCATGAAATACGTCCTTACAGAATCTCGGACTTCAGCCCAATTTTAGTTAGCCGGCGGATCGCTTCGGGGCGGGATGGGCTGTCGGGCTGTTCGCTAATCCAGTTGTCGAGGGCGTCGAGATCGTCAGGCTGAAGTCGGACGCCGATCATTTGTCCGCGACCGCCAGTAGACGGGCGACCTCGTTTTGATTTTTGGTTATCCCGAATTGACGAAGGCATGAATTAAGGTTATCCAAAAAACAGGCCGGAAGGAAGCGCCAACTTCCAACCGGCCCTAACCATCGACACGGAGTTCGCCATGTCTCAGGCTGTTGTTGCCCCTAGCACAGGGGATAATCTGTGTGCACCCGGCACGTCATCGGGAAATGCCGGATCATTTTCCCCTTCGCGGCGCGGGCTGCTGGCCGGCGCGATGCTGCTGCCCGCCCTTGCCGCCGTTCCCGCGATGGCGGCGGAAGGGCCGGAGGCGCGATCCCGCCGGATCGATGCGAAGTTCTGGGCGGCGCTGGCGGTGTATCAGCGGGAATGCGCGCGTTTCGAGGCGTGGCCGTGCGCGACGGGTGAGGAAGAGGATGCGCGGGACGCGGATGCCGGGAAGGCGATGCATCGGGCGATGCAGCACCTGGGCGGGCTTGCCGTGCACACGCTGCCCGCGCTGGCGGCGAAGATGGATGTGTTTCGGGATTTTCCCGACTGTGATGTCCGGGGTGGCCGGTTCACCGCCTTCGAAGTCGCGATCATGGATGTCGAGCGGATGATGGTGCAGGAGCTGACGGCGTGAGCGCGCTGGTGAAGCTGACCGACCATGGCGTGCGGGCGAGCAGTCTGGACGTGGCGCGGTCGTTCGGGAAGCAGCATCAGCATGTGATGCGGTCGATTCGAGCGCTGGTCGAACAGTGCCCCGATCTTGCGTCCAATTTTGGACTGATGATCATGCAGATCGAAACCGGCAAAGGTGCGAAGCGCTCAAGCCGCTATTATGAAATGGACCGCAAGGGCTTCGTGCTGCTGGTGATGGGTTTCACCGGGCCGAAGGCGCTGGAATGGAAGATCGCCTATATCGACGCCTTCGACCGGATGGAGGCGATGCTGGCGGAGGTCGCGGCGAACGATGTCGAGGCGCCCTTGCTTCCGGCATCATCAGCGGAGCCGTCGCGGTTCATCGACCGGATCAGGATGGAGCCGCCGATGGTCCAGCTGGCCTTTGTGCGGGAGCGGCGGCTTGCCCGTGGCCGCCCCGCCGCCATCGCGGCGATGCGCGACCTTGGCTGGGATGATGATGACGGGCTGGACGATCCGGTGCGCCTGCTGGCGTCGTCCGATCCTGTCCTGGCGCTGGTCAGTCAATGGCTGGATGCCCGGACGGAGAGGGTGGCGGGATATAAGCTGGGTGCGATGGTGCTGTATGCCGACCATGTCCGGTGGTGCGCCGATACGGGCCATTCCGCGCTGACCGTGAAGTCGTTCAGCATGGCGCTGGAGAAACTTGGGTATCAGTCCCGCCGATCGAACATTGTCTACAAGATCGGGTTGAAGTTGCGCCCATAGGCGCGGTGTTCTGAAAATTTTTGGCTTTCAGGCTGCCGGGAATGGTCCCGGCGGCCCTTTCGGCATTGGGGGAAGATCATGGATGACGGCTCTCCCACATTGGAGGTCGGCTTTGCTATCGACACCGGCGGCGCATTCGAAGAGTTGCTGCGCTTCTCGCAGATGTTCGATCAGAGGACGGTCGATATCGTTCGGCAGGTTGCCCAGATCGAGAAGGCAACGGGCGGCATGCTGCAGCTTGGACCGGCAACCGCCAGCATGACGACGTTCGGCGCTGCCGCGACCCGTGAACTGCAATCGGTAGCACGCGAGACGGCGCGCGCGGAAAATACGGGTGAAGCGCTGGCGCGGCAACTGGAGCGCCAGAACGCGACCTTCGGCAAGACCCGCGAGGAATTGCGCGCCATGAAGGTGGAAACGGCAGCGCTGGCGGCTGAGCAGCAGGGCCTGACCGAGTTGGCCGGTCGGCTGCGGGCGCAGGAGGCCGCGCTCTACGATCAGGAATTCGCCGCGATGCGCCGCGCAAAGGCGGAAGCCGAGGCCTTGGCCGAAGAGAAGATCATGGCCGCGCAGCAGTCTGTCGCCGCCGCAGAGCGTGAAGCCAAGGCGGTCCGTGAGGCGGCATGGGCGTATCAGATGTTCGAGGCACGTGTGCGGCAGGGCGCTGCGGCGCTGCGCGAGATGGAGGCAGCCGAGAAGGCGGCGGCCCGCGATCAGGCGGCGCAGCAGTTGCGCGCTGAGGCTGCCGCCGCGGCGCAGCTTGCCACCGAGCATGCGCGTCTTGCGGCGATGGTAAGGGATTCCCACGCGGCGCAGGAGGCCGATGCTGCTGCGGCCGAGCGGTTGCGAATGGCGACGGACCCGCTCTATGCCGCAACCCAGCGGCTGAATGCAGAGATCGCGGAATCCACGCGCCTCTATCATGCCGGCGCCACGGCGCCAGAGGAATACGCCCGGCAACAGCAGGTGTTGACCGGTAGGTTGAACGAGATGACCGGCGCGCATGATAAGGGCGCGGCATCCGTTGCCCGGCATGGTCATACGCTGACGCAATTTACGTTCCAGTTGAACGATGTCGCGACGATGGCGATGTCGGGCGCGCACCCGATGCAGATCTTCGCCACGCAGGCGGGGCAGATATTCCAGGTCGCGCAGACGGCGGAAGGTGGCGTGAAAGGCTTCGCGCTCCAGCTGGGCGGGTTGGCGCTGGCCTATGCGCCGGTCATCGCGGCTGCCGCCATTGCCGTCGGTGGATTTGCGCTGTTCAACCGGGCTGTTTCGAAGGGTGTCGATACCAAGGCCATGGTCGCCGGCCTCGGACTGACCCATGATGAAATCAAGCGGCTGAAGGATGTATCGGTCAGCACCGGCGATGTCGTGAAGGCAACGTTCCAGGTGATGGCGGAGCGGGTGGGCATCAACCTGGGCGACATGAGCAAGTGGTTCAGCGATGCGCTGGACTGGATGACGAAGGCGGGTCGGGTCGCCCTTGCTGCGCTCTATTCCGAATTTGTCGGCACCTTCAAGGCGATCGGGGTGATCGTGAAGGATGTCTTTGCCGGCAAGGGGATCGGCGAAATCATGACCGACGTCGGCAACAGCTATAAGGATGCCTTCGACGACGCCAATAAATCGATGATCAAATTCGGCCAGGATGTCACCAAGCAGATCGGATCGAACAAGCTGGCCGATCTGCGCAAGCAGGCGGCCGAGATCAAGGCGGACCGCAACCCGAAGAAGGATGGCCATGCCGACCAGCTCGCGCGCGACGCCGCGGCGGTAGAGGCGCAGATCAGGAATCTCTATGACCTGGCAGCCGCCTATGACGTTTCGGGCGCGGCGGCGCTGATCGCGGAAGCGCGGGTGAAGGCGGAGAGTCAGGCCATCAAGCAGCGCGCCGATATCGAGGCGGCTGTGGCGCGGCAGGTGCGTCTCGCGGTTGCTCAGCGTGTTGCCGACGCCGCGAAGGGCACGGCCGGATTGGCTGAGCAGGCCGCAATGCAGGAGCAGGTCAATGCCCTGGTTGCTTCCGGAAACGTCGTCGCTGATCAGGCATCTGAAATATTGCGGGATCGCATCGCAGATCTGCCGTTGTTGTCGGCACTGGAGGCGGCTCGCCTGGTGGGTGACCAGAAGGGCGCTGAGGCCGCCGCGAAGGCATTGGACGATCAGCGCGCAGCGCGTGAGCGGGTGAACGATGCGGAAAAAGAGGCGCAGCGTCTTGCCGAAATGGCGTCTGGCGAAAACCGGCTGGCGGAGTTGCGCGAGGAAATTCGCATGATCGGTGCCACCGATGCCGCTCGCGTACATGCACTGGCGGTGCTGAAGGCTACCCAGGAAGCGGAGAGGAATGGGTGGTCTGGCCAGAAGGGCTTGGATTACATCAATCAGCAAGTGGCCATCGCGAAGGCGGTGGAGGAGTTGCGGCAAAAGCAGTATCTGCTGAATGACGAGCTCTCGTTCGCCGCTGATCGCTGGGATCTGATCGCCCGCAATGTCCAGACCGCCGCGAGCGGCATGGCCGATGCTTTCGGCCAGGTGGGCCGCGCGATCGGCGACATGGCGGCGATCTATGCAAATTTTCATGCCGATCGCGCGCGCCTCGATCAACAGCATGAGGAGGCGATCAGGAAGGCTAACGGAGACCAAGCCGCCATCGATCGCGAAAACGCGCGGTTCGCGCTGGCGTCGGCCACGTCGCAGGTCGGCGCATTCGGTGACATGGCGGCAGCGGCCAAGGGGTTCTTCGGGGAGAAGAGCAAGGGCTATCAGGCGGCACAGGCGGCCGAAAAGGCGTTCCGCGCCGTCGAGTTCGCCTTGTCAGTCCGCGCGATGGCGCAGGACATCATCGAAACCGGCGCGAAGATCGCCAACAGTGCGGCGCGCACGGCGGCGGGCGCCGTCGAAGCCGTGGTGAATGCCATCAAATCTCTGCCGTTCCCGCTCAACCTGGCGGCCGGCGCTGCCACGGTCGCCGCGCTGGCCTCGATCGGTGTTGCGGTCGGCGGGGCCTTCAGCGGTGGCGGCAAGAATAGCCTGACACCCGCCAACACCGGCACCGGCACGGTGCTGGGCGACAGCGATGCCAAGAGCGAGAGCATCAAGCGCGCCATCGATGCGCTGAAGGAGGTCGATACCGTCACGAACAGCTATGCGCGCGACATGTCCGCATCGCTCAAATCGATCGACAGCCAGATCGGCGGACTGGCATCCGTCCTGATCCGCGCAGGCAACATCAATGCCTCGGCCGGGGTCACGGAAGGTTTCAAGACCGACACGACGGGCAAGATCCTGTCCCGCCTGATTGATCCGACCGGGCTGGTATCGAAAATTCCGATCATCGGCGGTATCGTCGGGGGCATCAGCAGCGTCGTCAAATCGCTGTTCGGCACCAAGACCAGCGTGATCGGCAGCGGCCTCTTTGGCGATGCGCAGTCGCTGGGCAGCATCCTCAATGGCGGGTTCGATGCGTCCTATTATTCGGATATCCAGAAGAAGAAGAAATTCTTCGGCATCACGACGTCGACCAAATACAGCACGAATTATTCGGCCGCCGACCCGACGCTGGAAAATCAGTTCACGCTGATCCTGCGGCAGTTCAATGACGCGATCGTCGCGGCCGCCGGACCGCTGGGCAATGCGACGACGGATATCCAGAACAGGCTGAACAGCTTTGTCCTCAATATCGGCAAGATCGACCTGCAGGGCCTGACCGGAACGGAGATCGAGGAGAAGCTGACCGCGATCTTCGGCGCAGCGGCCGACAGCATGGCAAATGCGGCGTTCCCTGGCATCGCGCAATTCCAGCGGGTCGGGGAGGGTGCGTTCGAAACCCTGGTGCGGGTGGCGTCCACGGTGGAGGCCGTCACCAATGCGCTCGACCTGCTGGGGCAGAGCGCGCAGGCGCTGGGCGTGGCGACCAAGCTTGGCCTTGCCGACCAGTTCGACAGCGTTTCGGCGATGACCGATGCGGTAGATGCCTATTTCCAGAGCTATTATTCGAAAGAGGAGCAGTCGGCGGCGAAGCTAGTGCAGTTCAGCAGGGTTTTCGACAGCCTGGGCCTGTCGATGCCTTCGACGCTTGCCGCCTTCCGCCAGCTGGTGGAGGCGCAGGACCTGACCACGCAGGCCGGGATGGAGACCTATGCCACGCTGCTGAAGCTGGCGCCGGCCTTCGCCGACCTGCAATCAGCACTGACGGGCGCGAAGAGCGCGGCCGATATCCTGAGCGAACGGCAGGATCTTGAACGGAAGATCCTGGAGCTACAGGGCAACACTGCCGCCCTGCGCGAACTGGACCTTGCCAAGCTGGATGCCAGCAACCGCGCGCTGCAGCAGCAGATTTACGCGATCGAGGATGCGAAGGCAGCGGCGCAGGCAGCCGCTGACCTGGCCGCCGCATGGACGAGCGTGGGCGATAGCATCAAGGATGAAATCGGCCGCATCCGAGGACTTAGCGGCGCGAACGCCGATGGCGGCTTCGCGTCGCTGATGGGGCAGTTCAATGCGGCGACGAGCGCGGCGCGCGGCGGTGATCAGGATGCGGCCAAGAGCCTGCCGGGCCTGTCGCAGGCCCTGCTGAAGGCGGCGGCCGACACCGCGACGAGCCGGCAGGAACTGGACCGGATACAGGCGCAGACCGCCGCCAGCCTTGACGCGACCTATTCTGTCATCACCGCGCTTGCCTCTGGCACGCCCAGCAGCACAGGCAGCGCCAGCATATTGGCCACGGCGGCAACCGCCGCGCAGGCATCGACCAGCACGGCGGCCGCGAATGATGACCTGATCAGCGAGGTAAGGGCATTGCGGAACGAAGTCGTACAATTGCGCAGCGACAATAATGCCGGCCACGCCGCGAATGCGGGCAACACCGGCCGGATCGCCCGAAGGATGGACGACGTGACAGCGGCAAGCGGCGGCACGGCCATCAGCGTGGAGAATGCCGCGTGAGGGTGGAGACTGACACCGGGACCATGGAGATCGGCCAGACCGAAACAGGCCTGACAATCGGCATAACGGACTATAGCCGGCGTGTGACGGACGATTTCGGGGTGACGACGGTTGTGCCGCGCGGCTTCTCCCGTCAGCTGTCCGCGCGTCTGGGTGTGCCGTCCGATGATGTCGATGCGCTGCAGCAGTTGCTGGCCGGCCTTCGCGCCACGCCGGCAACATGGGTGGCCGACGATCGCTTTGCCAGCCTGTCCGTGCGCGGCTTCTACAAGGACTTCTCGCTGGACCTTGCTGCCGGCGGGCTCAGCTATTGCACGCTGACGATCGAAGGGCTGGTCGATAGCGAGGATCTGGACGATACGGGCGCCGATCCGGCGCCAGAGGGGCAATTGTCCAGGCTTTGCCTGCTGCAGCCTGAGACGATCACGGACGCGGTGCTGACGTCCAGCAGTGTTGCCGAGGCTGATCATGCGGAATGGTCGGCGGGGACAGTCTATCCGCTGGGTGCTCGGGTCATCAAGGCGGCGACGCACCGGATCTATGAGAGCACGGCAGCAGGCAATGTCGGGGCTGATCCGGCGGGGAGTTCGGGCAAGTGGCTGGATGTCGGCCCGACCAACCGTTGGGCGATGTTCGATCAGGCGCTGGGTACGGTAACGTCTGCTGCAGGTTCCATCATCGTCTCGCTCGATGTCGATGCGGTGTCAGCCGTGGCGCTGTTGGACGTGGTGGCGGCGACGGTGCGGGTGGAGGCGGCCGGATATGATCGCACCATTGCGGTCGGGGAGGGCGCAGTTACCTTTCTGGACCTGCCCGCCGACACCAGCGCTATCCTCGTGACGGTCACAGGAACGGGGACGGTGTCTGTCGGCACCTTGCTTGCCGGTCCGTTGGTGGCGCTGGGCGTGACCGAGGCATCGCCTATGGCCGGGATCACCGATTATAGCCGCAAGGAAACGGACGATTTTGGCGAAGTGACGGTCGTCGAGCGTGCTTGGGCGAAGCGGATGTCGACGCGCTCGCTGATCCGCACCGCTGCTCTGGACGATGTAGTGAGCCGCATCACGGCGGTTCGCACGCGCCCGTCCTTGTGGATCGGTGAGGTCGGGACCGACAGCCTGACCATCTATGGGTTCTTCAAGGACTTCTCCATTGAGGTGGGAGAAACCGTCAGCAAGCTGTCGCTGACGGTGGAAGGCCTGAGTAAGGCCGCGCCGCTGCCGAGCGCCCCGGTCGTTCTGGTGCCGCGGGGGCCATATGACCCGGCGACGAACTATGGCGCGGGCGATATCGTCCAGTATGAGGGCTCTTCATGGGTCTATGTCGCGGCACTGGCGAGCACGGGCAATGCGCCGCCTTCGCTGCCGGTAGAAAGCAATGACTGGTGGAGCCTTTTCGTTCGCGCAGGGAGTGACAGCATCAGCGGTAGCAACCGCGTGCGCAATGCGATGTTCGAGCGGGGCGTGCAGGGGTGGACCACCGGCATCAATACCGGCCCGCTCACGCTGACAAGCTTCTTCGCCGGGCTTCACCAGGGCGTGCGCTATGTGAAGGCCGAATATGATGCCGGCGCGGCAGGCGCTCAGTTCGAACTGAGGACGCACTCGGACTACGCTATACCGGTCAAGGGTAGCGAGCGTCTGGCTGTGCAGTTGGGGATCGAGGGGCAAGGTCCGATCGATATTCAGCACGTGCATGCCCATTATGTCGATGCTGCAGGGAGTGTCTCTGCTGTCTATGTCGCGGGGGTATCGGGCGCGCAGCCGTTTAATACGAAGCTTCAGGTCTTTGTTGAAACGCCGTCTACAGCGGTCGCGATGCATCTGGTGCTCTATGTCAGGGCCAACGCGGCCGGGCACATGACTGCGATCATCGCAGAGCCGATGGTGTCTTCGGCGACGGAGATTCAGACCGGGTTTCCGAGTTTCGTGCCAGGGCCGGCAGACGGGCAGGATGGCGCGCCTGGCGCACCCGGGGCAGACGGCCTGACGCTTTATAGCTGGGTCGCCTATGCCGACAGCGCGGACGGCACGGTAAACTTTGCCACCGGCGCGCCCGGTGGACGTGGCTATCAGGGGCTGGCGGTCAACAAGACGTCGGCGATCGAAAGCACGAACCCGACCGATTACACCTGGGCGCCATATCGTGGTCCTGCCTTGTTTGGCCTCGTGCCTCACGCCAATGTCGTTGTGGGCCAGGACTATGTTTTGAAGACATCGGGGGGGTCTGCATGGAATGCCTCGGCATATTCTTCCGAGGGATACGTTGGTGGCGCCATGGCGGGAGCAACCGCACAAAGTGGCGACTATTACATGTTTGGCTTAAATGCGGACCCCACTTCAAATGCTGACTGGACGTCTATCGATTATGGGTTCTACCTTGAAAATGACGGAGACCTTCATGTCGTAGAAAATGGGTCAATAATCACCATTGGCGCGTATAACGATCAGCATGCCCTCCAAATCGTATATAACAACAAGACGGTTACATATTATAGAAGCGGAGAAATAGTTCGACAGATTTCTGTTCCTTCAGGTCTCCGCCTTTATTTTGATAGTTCATTGCCCGAAATTGGTTCTCGAATTTCAGACGTCAAATTTTCACCGGTGGGAAGTGCGGGCAATGATGGAGCTACTGGATCGCCCGGTCCGGCAGGGCCACAGGGAGATCCAGCCTTTGGCTTCGTGCAGGACTCGCCCACGCCGACCGGCCAGTTTGTCAGCCAGACATGGTATCGTCCGTCATCGAAAGAGCTTTATCGGTGGACCGGTTCGGCCTGGGATCGGATATTGGGGGCGCTGTCTGCTCAAGATCTGATCGCAAGCTCCGCCTTCATTGGCGATGGCGTGATTATCAATGCGAAAATCGGAAACCTTCAGGTCGATAGCGCCAAAATCGCGAACCTGACTGTCGGCACAGGTAAGATCACACCGGGCGCTCTCACCAGTGCACCTGCTGCCGGGCCGTCATCGGGAACGATCACCGCCACCTATCTTACGAAGCTGTCGATTACGCACACACCATATGACGCGAATTCCAAGCTGCTGTTGTTAGTCGGGGGCACGCTGACCGGCGCCACCAGCCCGTCTGGAGCGTTTTATATGGCACGCATTCGGAGGGACGGCGCAACCGACGTCTATCCCTCGCAAATCTTCGGGCGCTCGCAATCGGGCAGTGCCATTCCAGGAACGATATCGATCATGGCGTTGGATAGCGGATTGACCGGATCTCACACATGGGACGTCGATCTAGCCGCAACGTTGAATGCTACCGGCGGTGCGGACCCGGCAAGCTATGCGGGTCTCGTCTTCGTCATTCTTGAGCTTAAACAATCTGCATGATGGGTATGGCGATGACCGAATATCATCTGATCTACGATCTTGAGACCGGAATGATCCGCTGGCCCGGTTCAGGCCCGGAAGGGCATGCGGCGGCGCAAGTGCTTATGGAGGGCACGGGTATCATTATCGTGCCGCAGGAGGCCTATGATGGCGGCGCGGTAAACTGGTCTGCTATTCGGGATTCTTATTGCGCCCGCATCGATGCGGAGGCGGTGATACATTATCCGGTACGAACAGAGGCGCAGGCACTGAAGGCGGCGGAGCTGGAAGGATCCACCGGTACCAATCTGATCGGGGCCGAAGCCGCCGCCACGGGCGTCGATGAAGCCATTATCCGCGCCGCCGTGGCCGAGCAGCATGCGGCATGGGCGGCCGCCTTCGCCAGCATCGAGGGCAAGCGGCAGGCGACCAAGGCCGGCATCCGCGCCGCCGAAGGGTTCGCAGCGATCCTGGCCGCAGCGCAAGTGAACTGGTCCGCATAGGGCGGGCAGCACCACCTGACATCAAGGGAGAATGACTATGCGACACCTGGCTATACTGCTGGGCGCCTTGCCGTTCCTGTTTGCCATGCCGGCACTGGCCGACGCACCCAAGACGCTGACCATCTATGTCATGCCGGACACGATCTGTCCGAACGACGCCTTCGGGCGGGCGCGTGTGAAGATTGCGCAGTTCGAGGCGCAGAAGGCAGCGCGGAAGGCGCGTCGGGAGGGGTACAAGGTCCGCATCGTTACCGAGCAGCCGATGGAGCCCTATCGCGGCAACCTGCGGACCAGCGAGGGTCTGCCCACGTCCATCCCCGTCTTCACGCCGCTTTGCTGAAAGGACCGATCATGGCCGATGAAATCATCACCACCACCATCTCCGGCAGCCATAAGGTCGACGGCGACCTGATCATTGCAGAGCAACCCCTTACCGAGGATCGGGCCGCCGCGATGGAGCGCCAGCTGGCGGCCTATCGCAGCGCGCAGCTGGCGCAGAAACAGGCCGACGAGGAAGCCAAGCGGGCGCCCGTGCGGGCACTGGTGAATGGCGACGCTTATGCCGAAGTGCTGGACGGCCTGAAGGCGCTGCAGGTGCCCAGCGACGACCGGATCTTCGCGCACGTCAATGCGGCGATCACGGTGCTTGCGAACCTTAAGGGCGCCGCCTGATCCAAAGACTTGAACATAGGTGCGGCCGATGCCTGAAGGAAAACTGTTCGAAGACGCGGTGCAGGTGGCGGCGGGGGCGACCGGGCTTGGCGGCGGGCTGTATGGGCTGCGCTGGCTGATCAATTGGCTGACGCAATGGTCGGAGCGGCGGGCGGCCCGCCTGGACGTACAGGAGGAGCGGGCCGACCAGCAATGGAAGGAGATCCGCGAGACGATCCGGCGCCAGCTGGCCGATGCGCAGAGCCGCCTGGAGAAGGTGGAGCAGCAAAACATGGCGATGCGCAGGGCCTTCAATCACCTGGCCGCCGCGCTGATCCGCATCGATCCGCAGCACAGGGCGCTGGCGGAGGCCGACCGCATATTGGCGCTGGCCTTCCCCGATGATTTCGAGATCGCCGCGGCAAGGGCGGAGGCGGCCCTGGATCGGGCGCAGCAGGCCGGCGGGTAGCCGCCCGGCGCGAGAGTGAAGTTCGATTGGTGACAATGGCGGGCGCTTCGGCGCCCTTTTTCGTGGGAGTGTAAGATGGCACAGAAGACATATGTGACGGTCGCGAGCGACGATGTCGGTGAGGACTTTGACGACCTGATGGCCGGTCTTGGCTTGGCTGGACGGAGCCAATCATATATCGGGCCGGTCTCAAACGGATGCTTTATCCCCAGCACAAAAAATGCCGGTCAGACCAAGCAGATGTCTCGCACGGGCCATTTTTTGCGCGAGAACGTCAATGGCGAAATGTACATTGAAATCCCTAACTGGGTGGTCAATGTCGGCGCGCCGCTTGGCGACACCGGCCCTGGCGCGGCGGCTACCGTCACCGCATCGATCGAATACCCTGAAGGAACGATAGCCGCTATCGCGACTTTCGGTGGGAACGTGCAGGGCACCGTGCCAGATGGCGGAACGCTGCGATCCGACCGGCTGAACGTAACGGCCCCGCGAGGCGCACAGATCTTCGTTCGGATCTACCGGGAGTGCAGCGCAGGCACGATCTATACTCAGTCGCTGACGCTGGATGGCGCGCAGATGTCTCCCGGCAAGAGCCATTTCTACACCACTGCACTCGCTACCGACCTGACACAGACTGCCGCGCCGGTGTATAATTCTGCTGGCGCAACGAACATCTGGTACGGTCCCTGCGCTATCCTTGGCCCCACGAAGCGGGCCACCTATGCCGTGATCGGGGATAGCCGCAGCTTTGGTGCGGCCGACCGCTTGTCCAGCAAGGACCGAGACACTGGCAATATCGTGCGGTCTATCGGAGATCGCCATGCGGTGCTCAACCTTTCGGTAAGCTCGGCCCGCCTGCTGGATTTCAATACGTCCAGTGCGCAGCGGAGATACCTCGCTGGCCTATGCTCGCATATCGTTCTTGAGCTTGGGTTCAACGACCTGAGTACCGGCGCGGCGAACGTTGCTACGATCTTTGGCACCGCGCTCGCTTCCCTCCCGGCGGGAAAGACCGTCATTACGGCCACCATGGAGCCGCAGACGACTTCTACGGACTCATGGGTGACGACTGCCAACCAGACCATTTCGGACGCCACCCGTAACGCGGATCGCATCACGGAGAACACGCGTCGTCGTGCGGGTATCGCCGGGGTTGCGACGTGCTGGGAAATCGCGGACCTGGTTGAGACGAATGCGGCGGGCGCTCTTACTCGCGGTGGCGGGTATTGGGGCTGCTTGACGGCATCCGGCATTATCGGTGCGTCTGGTTCCGCATTGACGCCTGATGGGACGCATGCGGGCTATGCCGGAAACAAGCTCATTCAGGATAGCGGAAATGTTCGGCCTTCCGGGTTTGGGATCTGAATAACATGGGGGCGCTTCGGCGCCCCTTTTTCATGGAGTGCATCATGAACATGATCGAACCTGCGTGGCTGATGGCCGCGCGGAAGAAGGTGGGCACGCGCGAAGTGCCCGGCGCCGGCAACAGCGCGACCATCATGGGGTGGGCGAAGGCGATCGGCGTCAGGATACTGGGCATTCTCTACAATGCGGACAGCGTACCGTGGTGCGGGCTGTTCGTCTGTGCGTGCCTGAAGGAAGCCGGCGTCGACCTGGGCTTGATGAAGGTGGGCGTGCGGGCATCGGCCTGGGCGACGTGGGGCGCCAATCTTGCGGCCGAACGGCTTTCGCCCGGCGCGATCCTGGTGTTCGAGCGTGCCGGCGGCGGGCATGTCGCCTTCTATGTGGGTGAGGACGCCAGCTGCTACCATGTGCTGGGCGGCAACCAGGGCGACGCCGTCACCATCATGCGGATCGAGAAAGGCCGCTGCATCGCGCGGCGCTGGCCGATCGGGTGGCCGGTCTACGGCAAGCCCGTGCAACTGACGGCCGGTGGCGTGCCGGTGTCGCGGAACGAGGCATGATCCCGCCCGGCTGGCCGCCGCGGGACTGGCGGATGATGGTGGCGCTGTGCCTGCTGGCGGTGGCCGGGGCGGGCGCCTTCATCCTGAGCTGGCGCAGCCTGACCTATCTGGTGCGGATGTCCGAACGGCTGATGCAGATCTGGCCGCTCGCCTATTTCGCCTATGGGGCGCTGTTGCTGCTGGGCGTGCCGTCGCTGGGCTTTGCGATGGTGGTGGCGCTTAAGAGCTTTCGGGTCGACCTGCCCGGCGGATCGGGCTTCGGCGCGACCGGCGGCGGGGATGACGCGCCCGCGCCGATTCGCGACGGTGATCAGGTGACAGTGACGAAGGATCCGACATGAAAGAACTTTCACCGGTGCTCGCGCGCAGTGAAGGCAGTTTGGTATTCGGCTGTCCAGGTTGCAGGAACTGGCACATTATTAATGTCGATGTGGCTGAGCGCCCACAGTGGAGCTGGGATGGCAATGCCGAAGCGCCTACCTTTAGCCCTTCGGTCCTCGCCAATGGCCCTGGGCCGTATCATGTGCCGGCGTTTCCCACATGCCATTCATTCGTGCGATCCGGCCAGATCGAATTCCT
Organism: Sphingobium arseniciresistens; assembly: GCA_029167225.1. Taxonomy (GTDB): domain Bacteria; phylum Pseudomonadota; class Alphaproteobacteria; order Sphingomonadales; family Sphingomonadaceae; genus Sphingobium; species Sphingobium arseniciresistens. The sequence goes on along the minus strand of JARFNK010000001.1, from coordinate 58,356 downwards.
GGGCGACTGTACCCATGCATTCGCCGGCAGGACCGTGCCGATACCCCGCTGGGATGAGGAGTTCGACTGATGCCGGCATGGCTTATCCGTATCCTGCCGCACGTCCTGGTCGTCGCGGCCGTGCTGGGTGCGATCTGGTGGATCGACCATCGTGGCTATGCGCGGGCGAGGAAGGATGCTGCCTATGAGCGCATGGTGACGGCCACCATGATCGTGCGTGCGCGCCGGGACAGCGAGGCGGCGATGGCGGCGGAGATCGCGGCGATCGGCCGGACCGTCGGCGACCAGGTCGCCGGCATCAGGCAGATCAATCGCACCATCGTGCAACCCACATTGACGAAGGAGATCGCAAGCAATGCGCGCTATTCCGATCCTGCTGCTGGCGTGTCTGTGCAGCTGCTCGACGCCATCAATGCCGCCAGAGCGGCAAGCGCCTGTGCCGCCACCGCTGCCGGCGGAATTGTCTGCACCCTGCCCAAATCTGCAGCCGATACCGGGGCCGGCTCTGGGCCAGCTGGTGACGGCGATGACGCAGGACATCCCTGACTATCTGGAATGCCAGGTGCGCCATGCCGGCGTGGTGAATGCCTACAACGCTGCGCGGGCGAAGGTGGAGGCGTTCAATGCGGGGAAGGGTGATTCGCCGCATTGAACGCTGCCGTCAATGTGCCGGGGATTGTGACCGCAGTGTGCCCGAATGTGCCTGAGGTTGCCGCTCTGTTCCGATGTTGGTTGACGTGCATCGCGCCGCCCCTTATCGGAAATGCCCAGAAGTCCTGGACTTTCATCGGAGCACCCGTAGCTCAGCAGGATAGAGCATCAGATTCCTAATCTGAGGGCCATGGGTTCGAATCCCGTCGGGTGCACCAGATTTTCCCATAAAATCAGTAGGTTATCCAAAGGTCGCGAAGCGAGCTTAGGGAGATTTTTGCGCGTAGCATACATTCTAGCATACAAATGCAGTCACAGCAGGTCACAACCAGACACAAAATGGGCGGGCTGTGCACATGAATAATGCAATGCGCATAGCCTCTCCTGTATGCTGGCTTCATCACCAATGGGACGATGAAGGTGCTTAAAACGTGGAACCACAAGGCTATTCTGGGGCTAAAATATAAGGGCGAGAAGCCGCTTCGACTGAAAGACCCGGCTGGCAACAGCCTGGTTTTGAAGGTTACGAAGAAATCGAAAACTTGGGTCTGTCAGGTCCGTCAAAACGGCACAGTGAAGACCCTCACCATCGGCAGTTTTCCAAATGTCGGGCTGAGCGAAGCAAGGGCGAAAGCGGCGGTCATTCAGACGGATCGCGACGAAGGCGTTGATGTCTATGTCGAGCATGGAGCGGGTGACGCTGTCGTAGCAGAGCCAGCGGAGCGGTCGGGAATGACATGTCAGGATGCATTCGATGCATATATCGGCAAGCTCGAAACGGGGACCAACCTCCACGGCAAACGCTCAAACAAGGCGTCCACGCTGGCTGAAAAGAAGCGCATTTGGACGAAGTATTTTGCGAATTTGCTCGGAGGCGTTCACATTGCCGATGTTACCGAAGACGCCCTCCTCGATGTCATCGAACCATATCGCGAAGAGTCCGAAGCAGGCGCGGACACTATCACCGCATACATGAAAGCGTTCTTCAAATGGGCAAAGGCCAACAAGCGGCTGACAGGCCTCATGGTCAATCCGGCCGAAGACCTGCCAAAGGGTAAGGTAGCGGCGCGGACGCGGGTGTTATCTAAGGATGAAATTCGCTGGATTTGGCGCGCGCTCGAAAGCGAAAGCCCAATTTGGCGCGATGCATATCGGCTCGACCTGCTGACGGCGCTCCGGCGCCAGGAAGTCTTTGGCCTTGAGCGAGGGGAGTTCAACCTTGTAGACCAAACCCTCGATATCGCGGCTGTTCGAATGAAGAACGGCGTTGATTTTCGTGTCGGCCTTGGAACGTTGGCAGCCGCGATTGTCGAGCGACGGCTGAAGGCGACGACCTCCAAATTCTTGTTTCCCACGACAGACGGAAAGAAGGCGGTCACGGGCTTTTCAAAGGCGGCGGCACGCATCCGCGATAAGGTCGATGTGCTGGCCAAGAAAGAGGGGCGCACGGTCCAGCGCTGGACCATGCACGATTTTCGACGGACCTTTTCGTCCATAATGAACGCGATGACCAATATTGAAGGCAACCGTCTGGTGGCGAAAGACCACATCGAACGGTCTTTGAGTCATGTCATGAAGGGTGTCGAAGGCGTATATGATAGGAACGATTATCTGGCAGAAAAACGTCGCGTTCTCGGGTTGTGGGAGGCGGAAATTTCGCGAATAGTTGATCTAGAACAATCGATTAATATTGAGAATCACAATTCAAATGCGGCATAGTGAGGCATAACGCTTGAAAGACCTTATGATTTATGTCCGCATGTTTTTATGATGATTTGGGAGAGAGGCTGATTACTGAGAAGCAAGTGCGCGAAAAGATCGGCTTCGGCCGAAAATGGGTATGGCAGGCTTGCAAGGAGGGGCGTTTCCCGGCGCCCCTTAAAATCGGGACCGCGAACCGGTGGCGGTTGAGTGATGTCGATCGGTGGCTTGCCGCTTTGACATGAAAGAGGGCGGGAAATTCCCCGCCCTCTTTGCCAGTATGTTAATCGCTGATTCATGATGGCATAAGTAAATTTCACAAAATCATCTAATCCTATAAAAAAAGACCTGGCATCGAAAAATGCCAGGTCTAGGAGAGGGATGACGTTGCAACGACAAACCCTCGGGTCGCTTCGAGAGCAATACTACTTATTTTGTGCGTATTATAGTTATAAAATGATCGATTTGTGATTGAAAACTGGCGGAGACAATTATGTCACGCCAATTTTTTTTGCTCTTTTGTGTAAAATGCGCAAAATCGGCGAGTTTGCGAAAAGCTTGTCAAAAACGGTCGTTCACAGCCAGCGGAGCTTGAACATCACCGTGTCCGCTTCGTCCGCCATGGTCACGAATTCATGGCACCCCGTGTCGGGGTGCCAGGCGTCGGATACAAAAAAATCAACGTCTTCTGCGTTCAACCAAGCCCAAGCGCGGTTTTGGCAGTGTCGGCCGCGCTCGCAGCTTTCGAGGTCGAACGTTCGCGGTCTGTTGGCCACCGCTTCGAATTCTGCCAGCTTTCTCGCATGTCGCTGTTTCTCAGCTTCTAGGCGCTGCAAGGTTGCTGGCCGCCATGGCCAGCATAGCCAAGCAAAAGCTGCGGTTGCAGCTAGGACTACAGCCGCAACCATCCCGGCGACTATCTCAAGCAGCATCACAGCGAATTTCTCGAACATCGTTTTCAAGTTCGAGCATCGGCGCCCGCGCTCTCTCAAAGCGATTTTGCTGCGCACGATCGCTTTGATGATGGTGTCGCCATGACATGAAAATGATGGTCGCGATGATGGCTATGACAGTCATAGCGCGACCTCCTTCATGGAAATCGTTTCAGCATCGTCCACAAATCGGAGATAGACGAGCAACGCATCGTCCTCCCTTGAGAATCTAACCTCATGAAAAGGTTTGTTATTTTTGTATATGCGCGTCTGTGCGACGAAATATTCTGCGCCAATCGATCGCAAGAATTCGATGACTTCGATGAAGCTCGGGCCGACGACCATGATCGCAATGGGGTAGTGAGAGAGAAGGTCGCTCATGCCATGGCCTCCATCATCGAAAGCTGGATCGCTTCATCGACACTTAAATAGCGTGTGCGAAGGTGTGCCAATAATTTTTCTGATCTTGGCGTGATGTTCGTGTAAAATTTGCGCAAAACGCGAATGAGGTCTTTGTTAGACATGAGTATATCTCCTATGTGGTGCTCATGTCTATTTACTTCGTTTGTGATTTTTTGTGCCAATAAGGCCAAAATTCGCGTTTTTATTTTTTGTTATTGATGATGTTTGAGTTATACTAAATACACAGTCAGAGAAGTAGTGGTTGCTCAACATTCTCCGCTTCTCTGGCACTCCTAATTACCTCAAGACCCCCGGCTTCGACATCCGGGGGTCTTTTTGTTTTAGGTTGTCTTTATCAGTGACGTCGGATCGATGCGGCGATGAAGGTCATCTACATCTGCGCGGATTTTTCGGAAGGCGACCATGGCTGGCATAGGTGGTATCCGGAAACGCCCGCGACGGTCGTAGCGCGTATAGCGACTACCCCGCGACACCCGTGGCACCGCGTTGATGTCCGCTCGTCTGAAGGGGATTTTGGCACAGATCAGTGCGGCGATGAAAACGCCATTTGGGCAGTAGACATAGTCGTTCAGGTCGCGGACTAGCTCTTCCACGTCATGTTTGAAGCCATATGAGGTGCTCGGATGAGCAGGGTAGACTGTCAGGACGCGCAGGGACTTCACATAGTCCAGCGCCGCCCAAAAGGCGCCTTCATGGATTGACCAGTCGGAAGACGAATTCCGTTCAAGGCGGTCGAATCCGGCCGTGTCGAGGTCAGGGTAACGGGTGATGATGTCGGTGATGATGTCGTTATAGGTCATTTGAGTCGTTTTATTTCCTTTATGTGATGGGGGCGATCATCCAAACCGCAGTTTGAAATGGATGGCGTCGGCGACAGATTGAAAGCGCAGGACCATTTTTGTCGGATTTTGAGGGACCGGGATCAGGTAGCCGATCGGGATGTAACCGAACTGCTCGCGTGACCATGCTGTCCACTCAGCCGCTTCCGGCGAACAATCGGGCCGCTTGAGATGCGGGTAGTCGTCAAAGCCTTCAAAGAAAAAATCACAGTCAGACCGCGCCAGCCGGGCGATGGCCGGGGGATGAGGGGTGATCCTCGACCTATCGATGAAATGGGTCGAGGAAATCTCCTGAAAAGAACGATAGGGGTATTCGGCGGTCATGCTGCCAGCCGATAAATCGTGATTTTGTTGGTGCCGCTGACCGCCTCTTCCTCGACGATCAGACCATCGCTTTTCATGCTGTCGATGACTTGGTGTCTGACCTTGAGGTCGATGCCTTTCATCGGAGCCCGCGAAATATCGCGGGCGGTAACGCTCGCTTTTCCGGACATGAATTTCTGAACGCGGGCGATATAACCAGCAAGTCGGCTGTCACGCTCATCGCCGCACGCGACGTCCAGCTTGCGCCACTGCTCCGCATAAAACTCGACCAACGCGGTGGCGGCTTCCGCTTCAGCCAAACCGATTTCGAGCGTGACCGGATTGCCTTGGTCGAACGGCATCAAGCGCGGCGCGGCCTTATGGCGGCCTTCGAAGACGGCCAGGACGCCAGCCATGCGACAAGCATGTTCGAACGTGCGTTTGAAGAACGTTTCTTCCTCGCGGCGCATCTCGATCGCGCGTGTCTGAAATTGGCGCATGTGCTGTGCGGCGGCGGCGGACCAGCCGATGGTCGGCGGAGTCAATTCGCGGTCGTCATATTGGCTCACCGGCAGCACCTCATTGAGAAGCTCTTCGATGCGATCGTTGAAAGCAGACAAACGTTCAACAAGGCGTTCCTGCTTCAGGCGCACGGCCGGGTCGGTGAAATCCGTGTCCAGCATCTCCCATCCTGGTGTCGTCACTATGCAGAACCGCGCGTGAATGCCGTGAACCTTCAAAACAGGGTCGTTCAGAAAGCCAGCGGCGACCTCCGATTGGACCATAATCAGGCCGGAGAGACGGCGACCGCGAAGAAGCATGGTCACATCCCCTGTTGTCCGGTCGATGGCTTCACCGTCCCAAAGCGTGGTGATTGCACTCGCGAATTCAGCAGGGCTGTTCTCCTTTCTCAACGAGTGACCGGCTAGCATTGAACCACCTTCACCCGTAAAGAGGCCAAAGGTTGGCAGGCCTGTTTGCAGTTTCTGGTAGATGCCGTTTGTCGTTATTTTGGAGTGTGTATTGAAAGGCGAGCGGGGGAGGCTAGGTTTTGAATTTTCATGTGCAACGCGACTGTCGCGAGTAGCGTCTTTGTCCTTATCCAGTGCTATGCGCTCTTTTTCCCACGCGCGCATATCGACCTGATAAGCGGCCATATTAGCTTCGTGCAGCAGTCCAGCATCACGCTGGAACCGGCCGACACCCGTCATCAGGCGCGAAAAAATCGAAGATTTTGCGTCACCGGACTGCGAGAGCACCATGAAAAGCTGAGACAGCGGGTATGTGACGCCAGGACGCTGGAGACTGTCGACGTTATATAGACCTTGGGCTGCATGGCTCATGACAGCGAGGGCCGCAGACCCGACGCCTTCCACCGGGTAGTTGCCAAGAGCGGCTTGGGACTCAATCGCGTCACGCGCACGGGCGGGCAATTTTTCGAGCGGAAAGCGCATCAGAATGCCCTCCCGTAGCGCGCCAGCGCTGTTTTGGTGACGCGTCTCAAATGCTTGTCGTCAATGTAGTCGCGCGATGCGCCAGCGGCGAACATGGCGTTTTTCACGCTGCTGAACAAAAAATGCTCGTCAAAGTCGTTGAGTGGTACGACCGCGCAATAGTGGGCAATCGCGCGCAGCACAGGGCGGTGAACATGCTGGCCGATTTCGGCGAGCAGTTCTTCAAACCGCTTGAGACCATATGTCTGGTAGTGCTGAACCGGAGATAGGGCGGGCTTCGGCGGCACCGGCTTGCGATAGTCACTGAGACGAACGACGTCTGACTTTCCGCGCACGAGACCCGAACGCTGGACGACCGGATAGGCTACGCCTTCAAAAATTGGGGCGGCGGTATAGTGAATCTGATTTGACGTGAACGGCGCCGGGTCGACCGGCACATTCTTGAAGTCACCTTCATAGAAGCGCTCATAGAGCGTCCGGCAGAACCAAGGTTGGTCGAGCCAAAAAAACAGATGGGCTGACAGTGTCTGCCAGCCATCAAGGCCAGCGCTGCTGCTCCACTGATAGTGGTAGGTGACATCGGCGAATTCTTTCGGAAGCACGGAAACCAAGTAGGCGAGACGCTCGTCATTCGTCGTCAAGCCAAGACTCGAAACCGGCAGCTTGTCGAAGTCGAGCATCAGCCACGAAACGCCCTTCGGATTGTCGCGAAGGGGAGGGGTTTCGCCATTATCAGACGCGATCTTGCGCCGGATATTTGTGGTAGCGCCGGTCGGTTGAGCGCGGACAAGGCAGCTATGCGGCCATGCTTCAATTTCCGTCAGTATCGCGGAAAGGTCTTCGATATTTTCCGCGTCTACCTCGGTAGCGTTGAAAAAAGTCGCGTTGTCATAGTCGGTTTTTGCGATATCGCCATTTTCGTCGCGATAGAACTGCTTGGTCAAGATGGGCTGATGCAGCTTTTCGCCGTCACCAATCCATGCGGTAGTCAGTATAGTAATCATGTTTCACCTGATCGTTGAACAAAAAAGACCGACACTCTGGCGGAAGTGTCGGTCTTTACGATCATGGTGCCGATGCAATAAGCATAAGCTCCGGGTGAAACTCGTTTTGACTTGACATGCCGCCACAGCCGTCATTATTATTTAGTCAACTATACCAAATTCGTGGCGCGGATGTCGAAATTGAAATGATGTTAAAGACGATTTTCTTAAAATTGTCGGCGATGACCTGATTTTTGGCACATGGGATCGCGCGGTGTCACCATTTGGTGACACCGCCATATGGTGACAGCCTAGATGACTGAATTATAAAAAATGGCGGAAAACCGTGGTTTTATGAAGATTGGGGTGTCACCGCGCTGTCACCGGGTGTCACCTTGGGGTGTCACCAAAAAAGTGACACCCGGTGACACCCCAGCCCCCAAAAAGTGACACCTAGGAGGCAAAAAACGGCAGAAAACCGCCATTCTTGATGCGGGTGTCACCGCTGTCACCGCTGTCACCGCCGGACTTATAGAAATGAAAAAGACATAAGCAAACTGAGAGATTCTTTTTTATATATATATATGGAAATCAGCCATTTATTGGAGTCAAGGCGTCTAAATCATAAAGTATTAGTGGTGACATGGTGACACCGTGACACCGCTTTTATTTGGCGAATATTAGTCTTCTGGCGGATTGAGAAGTTTTTCAAGCAGTACCATTAATTCCGTGAGGTCATTCTTTTGAGATTCTGTAAGGTCTTCTGGTTTCAGTGGTGCGACGATGTCGATCAATCTCCGCATGTCTGGATAGTCGCCACCTTTAAGCGGTTCTGTTGCCATATGTTGGTCCTTTTGCAGATTGTTGGATCGTTACCACTGCGACACGATCGCGGGGCGATCAAGCTGCCTTGAGGGTCCGTCGCGAATTGCCGGGCACGAGCGCGCTATCGACGAGCGCCATCATGGCCGCAATTTGGTCATCATCCGCGCCCCAGATCGCCAGCATCAAGCCCATCGGAAAACCACCATTTTTCACAGCGTTATCAAACTGCATCCGACCTTTCAAAAAAATGGTGTCCGCGATGCTATGGACGAATTTGAAGTGTGCGCTGATATGCGTCCGTGCGGGGATGAGGCAGACGACGGTCTCGACCTCGCCATCTTTCCAAGCTCTGTGACATCGTTCCAACCATGCTGTCCCTGCGCTATAGGGCGGGTTGACGAAGGCCAGTCTGCCTGACCATTTCGTCGAAAGGCCGTCGTCTTCAATGAATAGGTAACGGTCTGCGCGGACGTTCGACGATCGATGTCCACATGGATCGATGGAAATTCGGCCGAACGCTGATTCGATGCTTTCGAGAAAACTGACGGGTGTGAAGCGCTCGTCTCGTGTGCCACCGCTCCATGCAGCCTTTTCATGCTTTCGCGCGCGAACTTGTGGCGCCAGCACGGCGAGGACTTTCACCAAGCATCCGATTTGAGCGCGATCGTTCTCGATGCTGGAAATCGTCGGAATGGACAGTCCGACTTTCTCTGCCAGCTTGGCTTGCGACCATCCGCGTTTGACTCTGGCAGCGCGCAGGCGTTCGCCAAGCGTCCCACGTGCTGGCAGCCCAGCGATTCGGAATTCGATCACGGCCGAAACTTTTGCGAGCGTGTCCATGTGGCCACCATTTTTCTCAAGTGACCAAAGAGAGCGCGCTGAAACTCCTGCTCGTTCGGCGGCTTCAGATTGTGTGAGTCCGACCGCTTTACGCGCGGTGCGGACCATGTCCCCCAAATTCATCAAAAATCCTGCGAAATTATTCGCGCGTTCTTTGATGTCAGCGATCGAAGTGGTCAAGCGGTTGTGTCGACCTATTGAGAAACGATCGTGAAATCGTCACCGTCTGCGCCGATCTCTGTGGCTGTCAGTAGCACCGCGTCCGCCGTCGCTCGCTGGTTTCTCAGTTCTTTGCCGACAATTTTGTAGGTGCCTGGTTTGAAAACCACCGTGCACGATAGCGCATAGCTACCGGCTCCGTTGTGCCATCCGAAGTCGCGACTCGCGCATTCTTTGTTGTTAACATATATGGCGGAAGAACTGGTCGGCCATTCCTCCGCGCCGTTACCATGTATGAGCAGTTTCATGGTAATTTCGATAGTAGCTGGTTTGTCAACGACGAGCGTACCTTCTGCGAAATTTGCTGTTTTAGTTTTGCTGTTTTCTTTATAGTTCGCTGCCATTGCACCTGTCGAAATCAGCATTGCGGAAACAATTGCCATTGTTACCTTGTTCTTCACGTCCTTCTCCTCCGCTTGCTTCGAATGGCGTCTCATTATGAAACAGTTCGCGCGCGCGCGGGTAGGCAGATAAAAGGGGAGGGGAAAGTAGGAGGCGATACTGGTTGGAAGTTTACAGCGCCATGATGGCGCGAAAACAATTTCCGTGATCGTCTTTGCCCGACTATCGAGTGACCGTGGCCTGGCTGTTAGGAATCGCGACCCGTGGTCAGGTCACACTTCACTATCGTCGCGGTCGCCGTTTCAAGAATAGTTTGCCTCATATGAATTTATTGAGGTCCAGCATTCGCCGTTCATATTCTTTGGTGTTTCCTCAGAATGTGGATAGACCTCATAGACGTATATGCCGATTTTTGCGGTGACAGTTCTATCACTGCTGTTAACCAGAACTATGCAATTGTTGCGCTTTTGTGCCATTAAAACAGAGCAAGCGTTGCCGGTGCAGCTAGGCATGTGCGATCTCCAAGCGTCATCGTGTGGTCTAGTAAGCGGATTCTGTGAAGTAGATTGCGAATAATCTGCTGATTTATCGCATCATACTGTTTAAATGCATCTGGGTTTATTCAAGACCATGTTAATATGTGCATGATTTTCATGTCGCATATTTAAGTGAAATCCCGAATTCTCTCACATCAGCCCCATTTCTTTGACGCTGGTCGCTATAGTAAGCGGAGCCACCGAAATCCCGGTCGACATACTACATATAGTGCTTGCAATCATCGCACGGCACTAAATAGAGATATGGAAGACGACACTACACTTAACGGTTCGCTCACAGTCGCGGAAATCGTTTCTGCAAACCCGCTGAAACTGGCCGCGATTGGAAAAACGGCCATTCAAGATCTGGGGTCACGACTAAGGCAGATGGCTGCGCTGAAGCCTGGTTCATCGTCGATCAGAACTTCTGTGATGATCGACGAAATAATCGAGCGGCTGATGGGTGGTGAGACGATGACCAGCATTACGACCGACCCTCGCATGCCATCGTCTTCGACGATTTGGAATTGGTGCAAAGGAGATGCTGCGCTGGATCGTGATGTGAAAGAGGCGCAGGCGATCGGTCAGCGCGCGCTTGCTGACATGCGGATGAACATCGCGATGGGTGGTGAATTTTCGACTGGCGACGCTCGTCGTGATGAGCTTCTCATAAAGGCCATTAATGCGAATATTGCACAACGCAACCGGCCAGAATTTGGCGAGCGTCAGCAAGTCGATGTTCGTCAGGCTGTTCAGTACGTTCTACCCAACGACGCGGACAAGTATTGAACTGTTTCATGGACGTGCCTGGCTGTGTATGACGTGATTCCGTTTGTCTGGAGAGTATTATGCGCCGTGTTTTGATGCTTTTAGATGTTACTGATGCTGAAGCGCTGGTTATCGCTGATGCAATTTCGGCTATGGGGCCTACCGGCGCTGGGATGACAGTGAAAGATGGCCTTGAAGTTGCCTTGGCGGCGCAACCTGGCGCGGAAAGGTATCATGTGGCTATGCGTTCGGATGGAAGTGCCGCTTTGGGTGGCCCGCCGACTCCTGAATTCGATTTTGGGAACGCTCCCGCTGATTAGCTCGAAACTTCACACTAATAAGCCATAGCGAAATCACATGCTCGCTATGGCTTAAAACATATAGACGCGATTATGCGCCATGGTGTATAAATAGCCTTGTAACAAATGAGCTATACCATGACCAAAATTGCATACTACCGCGTCAGCACTCTCGACCAGTCCATTGAAAGCCAGCGTCATCAGCTTGGTGATCATTTTGACAAGGAATTCCAGGACCACGCTGTCAGCGGTGCGGTCATTGCAGCAAAGCGGCCGGGCTTCGCGAAGCTGCTCGACTACATGCGTGAAGGTGACACCGTATATGTCACCGCGATCGACCGTCTAGGCCGCGATTCCATCGACATTCAGATGACCTTCCGGGACCATTTCAAAGCCAAGGGCGTGCGCCTTTATGTGAATGGTCTCGGTCTTATTGATGGCGAAATGGGCGAGTTTGTTTTGGCCTTGCTCGCGCAGTTGGCGCAGATGGAGCGCAATAAAATTACGTCCCGCACACAGGCTGGGAGAGAGGCCGCTAGAGCCTCTCTAAAGGCCACTGGAAAGACCCACCGTGGCAAGGTGTCATTGGGCCGGTCTCCGACGCATGATGCTTCTATGGTGGTTAAATGGCGCCAGGATAATGCCGCCAGCATAAAGAAGACGGCTGAACATTTTGGCGTCAGTGTGGCGACGGTGAAGCGGTATTGTCAAAAGGTGGGCTAAAAAACTGACCAGATAAATTCATTTCTGGATAGAACACTTTGTACATGCTAGAAATCATGCCCATTTGCCAAACTATAAATTCCATTTCTTTTTTTTGAATTTCTGTATCGATAAATTTTTCATCGATTTTTAGTTTATTTTGTTCTTTGTGTTGCTGAAATGAGTTCCATTTTGTAAATATTTTGTGTACTTCGTTGTGAACGTCTTTACGGAATAGAAAGCGACATTTGTTAGCGGCGGTATTGAAGTCATCCATCCACGTTCGTTTTGATTCGATGGTTGTTGGATCATCAAACCGCCGGAGAAGGTCAATTACCGAATTGTACGCATCCATACGCCTATCGAACAGGTCTGCCAGCATGTTGGCCTGTTGTAGCTGAACTTGCCTTTCGGAGATTGCGGCCTGCTTTTTGGAAATGGCAGTCTGCTCGGTGATTATGGCAATCTGCCTATGCCCGACGTATATCGCGCCTGCCACGGCCAGAGCGCCGGTTGCTAGGGTGGCGAAATCGCCCCACTCAAAAGCATATCGGTTGATGATGCCGAGTTTATCCAGTCCCCATATCGCGAAGCCAATCAGGGCAGTCGCTCCGGTCAATCCTGCTACCCATTTCCGCATATCATCCCCCTCAAAATCTAGCCGATTCTAGGGGCTTGGGTGGTGTAAGGAAAGGGTAGGAGTGCGTCCCGCCGATGCTCTGTGGAATGCCCCTGTAAGCCGTTTTAAGCCCTTCTCAGGGCATCGTCGAAATAGCCATATGACTGCACGATCGTCCGCATAAACGGTCTGGAAACAGTCTGAAATCGTCCCTGCATAAATATCATCATGCGAGGAAAGAGTAAAAGGGCAGTCAGCGCCGCCACCAAAAAGTCCAGAGAGAACCTATATCGCTATAAAGCGAGAAATTTTCGGGCGAATGTCAAGAAACGATCGCCGGATCATCCTTTGCCGTCGATCGACGATCTCGAAATGTGGCTGAGAAAACAGCCACTTCACTGTTCATACTACGGTAATGAACTGTCGATCGACAGTCTTCACATCGATCACATCATCGCACTCGACCAAGGTGGCTCTCACGATCTCGAAAATCTGTGCTTGGCGAGTCCTGAAGCGAACAGGGCGAAGGGGTCGATGAGCGGTTCTCAGTTTCACGAGCTTCTTCACCTTACCTCATCGTGGCCTGACCGTGGCAAGGCCCTCTTGAGCCGTCTCAGAGCCGCTGGGACGGTCTTTGGACGATGACCTATAGTGACGCATCGCGCTGAATAAATAGTCGCATGAACGATCACCTTCACACTATTCGCGAGGCCACAATCTGATGGCTTTCTTCAGTCCATTTGTCCGCCGTGTCCCAACGAGTCAGGACACCATTCTCCGGGACAAAGCTGCCTCGATGCTCACCAGCGCAGCGACCGGCTCTGACCCGGTTGCAAGCACCGCTTCAGTAGCCATCACGCTATCGGCCGGATCAACCGCCAGCACGATCGCGAACGGTGTTTTAGTCGCGCCCCAAGATTCTGTTTTTACCTATTTGGGATCACAAATGGAGCCGGGTGATGTCTTCACGACCGGCGCCAGTTGGAACAGCTATGTTGGCGCCATGACGACGTTGAAGGGTTGGTCGAGAAAGTCCTACACGGGCGGTTTCGGCGGACCATACCGAGTCGTGTTCGGCTATGGTGGTCGTTACCTGGATGTGAATTTGATGGGCTCTGGTGTCGTCAGAATTTGGGTCGACGGTCGTCCCTTGGCTGTCGCTCCCCGCACAGACTTGACCGGTTTCTCACCTCGTCAGTATATCCTTGATTTTGCCACATATGCTCGCCGGACGATCGAGGTCGAAGTGGGTGGTCAGATCAATTTCGGTGGTGTGAAGCGCGAACGCGACTACAACCTGTGGACTGTCGAAAATCGTGGTCTCCGTGTCGCGCATATCGGCGACAGCTTCAGTGAAGGCGGCAATAATGGCAACAACGCATTGCAGACCTGCGCTGGTCAGGCAGCGGCCTATCTTGGCGTGAAGGACTATTGGAATGTCGGGGAAGGCAGCACTGGTTTCATGACCAATGGAAACCAATCTGGTAAAAAATATCAGGAGAAATTCGCAACTGATGTTCAGCCCTACAACCCCGATTGGATCGTCGTTTGTGCTGGCATCACCGATGCTGGTCAGAATGCGACGACTGTCCAGACACTCGCCACTGCATACTATCAGAATATGCTGGCTGCGCTGCCAAATGCGATCGTCACGGTTGTTGGGCCATGGCGCGCCCCTGGCCTGAACCCCTCCCAGGGAATTTTTGACGCCATGAGGAACGCGGTCGCCGCGCAGACCAGTGCTGTTGCCGCCCGTCGCATTATGTATTTCGATACGCTGGCTGAGAATGTTCAGCAAATCGCTGGTCGTGTTGGCGCTGTGAGCGGTGCTGGTAACTCGAACGTCTATATTGGCGCCGACAACATTCACCCCGTGGTCGAGGGCGATGACTACCTTGGTCGCTATGTCGCCAACTGCGTCATCCGACACGCAAATGCGATCGTGAAAGCGCCACGTTGAATTTTCTGGGTCATGAATAAATAGAAGCATGACCCAGAAATCTCTCGAAAATGTGCTGAATCGCTTCAGGTCCGTGCAGGACTATAATCCGATGATCAACCCGACCGCAGCCGGAAATGGTGGCGGTCTGACTGTCACACAGTCCGCAACAGCGCCTGCGGGACTTACCGACATCGGCAATCTCGCCGGTATGATCGCGACGAATACGCTTCCATTGGCGCTCAATGGTGTCCCGCAAACGCCCTACGGCACTGTTGTTCGAAGCCAGATTCCAAAGTCTGGTGGCGGTGGCGGTTTCGCCATGTCCACCTTCGGCCTGACATTCGATGGCACCACGATCTGCGTGAAGGTCGAGAATTCTGGTTCTGGCTTCCGCGTCATTTGCGATGACTACTACATCGGCAGCGACACGCCGACCGTCTTCTCGCTCGCGAATGGCACCTACATCACAGTGAATTTCGCCGTTGGGGGTCTGCATACGGTGGTCATCGAGCGTCAGACCAATGGCGCGATCGAAGCGATTCTCAAGCCGACGACGACCCAACTTTGGAAGCCTCGTGAAGCGCCTCTCAAAGCGCTCGCGCTCACAGACAGCTACGGTAACACGACGCTCAATTTTGAGCATGATAGCCTGTATCGTATCGCATCCCATTTCATGGGATGGTCGTTGGTCGCGCAAATCCAGGGTGGCACCGGCCATGTAAATCCAAGCGCTACGGCTGGTTTCAGCCGCTTCGGTTCAGAAGACCGCATGCGCTACGTGACCGCGCAGCCCTACGATGTCGTCCTTCTCGGCGGTGGTCTCAATGACTCGCTCGGCTCGATGGCCGGATCGGTCTATGCGAATGTTTTGGAGCATCTTCGCGCTATCCGGGATGCTCAACCTGAAGCGTTGATCATCGTCCTTGGCGCGTTTGGTGCCGCTACCGGCCCAAGCACTGGCGCGAATTCGATCACTGAGGTCGAACTGTCGATTCGCTCGGCAGTCATGGCGATGTGCGATTCCGCGATCCTGTTCATTCCGATCTCGACGACGATCGATGAAAATCGCCCGTGGCTTTTCGGCACCGGCCGGGTTGGTGCTACCAATAACACTGGTAATTCAGACATTTACATCGGCCCTGGCGACAACACGCACCCCAACCAGGCCGGTCATCTGTACCTTGGGCAGCGGCTTGCCGACGCCGTGGTCTCGGCTGTCCAAAAGGCTCTTTGACCGCCAATCATGAATAGTGCTTCACGCTGATAAATATCGGCGTGAAGCTCGAAAGCCAATTCTCTCCTATTCCGATTCAGCAAAAAGCGCTCGACCTCGCGAGGTCGACGACTGCGAAAAATATTCTTTATTTCGGCGGTGGTGGCTCAGGAAAGTCCATTGCAATCAGCCACATCATTTTGATGCGGGGTATGAACGCGCCAGGGTCAAGGCACGGAATATTCAGAAAGACTGCAACTTCTTGTCGTCGCACGCTGTTTGACCTCGCGTTTCGCGACGCGATGGAGATGACTTTTCCAGGTATTCTTGCCGATACTCGTACGAAGATAAATGAAACTGAAATGACGATCGAGCTTGGCAATGGCTCGATTTTCTTCTTCGCAGGTCTGGACAGTCACAATATCACCCGGATCATGGGCGATAAATTCGCTACGATTTGGCTGAATGAGTGCGATGAATTCGACTATGGTGAGGTAACTAAACTCAAATCGCGACTTCGTGATGTCAAGAAAACGGTGTCAGGTAGAGAACTACCGCTTCGCATGTTCTATGACCTCAACCCAGACCTAAAGTCGCATTTTTCGTATCAGTGTTTCATCCTGAAGAATAATCCTGCACGCAATGTTCCACTCCGTAGCCCGGAGGATTGGGTAAGCTTGCAAATGAATGTCAGCAATACTGACACGCATCTTGGGAGTGATTACCTCGAAGATTTGATGGATGGCTCTGAGGCCGATGTTCAGCGCTATGTCCACGGCTATTGGCGTGACGAGCGCGAATACTCCATGTTCAAGCCAAGCGATGTCAACGCACATCGAGTTGTTTCAGCCCCCGACAACCTGGTTCGCGTTGTCGTTTCGGTCGACCCGGCCGCTTCTTCGAACGAGAATTCAGATGAAACCGGCATCGCCGTGGTAGGTCAGGGCGCCGATGGCGAGCTTTATGTTCTCGCCGATTATAGCACCAGGGGCTCGCCAGAGACGTGGGCGAAGGCGGTGGTCAGCGCCTACACCGATTTCTCAGCAGACTTGGTGGTCGCTGAAAAGAACAACGGCGGCGACATGGTCGAGCGAAACATGGCCGTCGAAGCGCCATATTTGCCGATCAAGCTGGTTCATGCTTCGAAGGGCAAGGTCATCCGGGCTGAACCGATTTCCACGCTCTACTCGAAAGGCCGTGTCCACCATGTCGGTGAATTCTCGGCACTTGAGCAGCAAATGTATAAGTTTCATGTGGACTACGATCGCCGAAAAGATGGCTCCCCCGACCGCCTCGACGCGCTGGTCTGGGGGTTGAGTGAACTGACCGGTGAGGTCGAGCAGCCGAAGCGCGGTCGGTCGCTACAACTGACCGGCTTTTGGTCAGCGTAGCTCGGTCAGTACACTTGCAACGACCTTCAGTGCTGCGCGCTCGACCTGCTCGTCGAGCCATTTTTCGTCGTCGATAGGTAGCGTTTTTACTGGTGTGTTATCGACGGCCATAATGTGGTGATATGCCGCGTGGTGGATTTCGCACCTTTTTTGTGAAGCAGCGATAAGAGCTTCCGGCGACATCCTTGTGTTGTCTGCCCGGATGGCCTCGTAGATCAGGCACGCGACATAGCCGCTCCCCGCTGATTGAAGCGGCTCGGGCAAAGTCGAACCGATTTGAAAAGCCGCGACGAGCGCAACTGCGAAGAACATCCTGCCCCCTTGAATCAGCTAAATATCGGATGACCTCCGATATCAGCACTCCGACACCAGAAATTTCCTGTCATTTCAAGCGTTGGAAGCGCAACCGCGATGTTCTCGCTGGCGAGGACGCGGTGAAGGCCGCAGGCCAGTCTTACCTCCCGAAGCTGCCGTCCCAATCGTCCGCCGATTACCTCGCCTATAACGCCAGCGTCGATTTTTTCCCGGCTGCTCAGCGTGTTCATGAAAGCCGCCTCGGTCTCATCTTCCGCAAAGACCCCGTCGCCATCGGCGGCGAAGGCTATGAGGATGTTCTGGCGACGATCTCGCGTCGCTACAGTCTCGACGAACTCGCTCGCGAACTGGCGTCTGAGACACTCGTCACGAATTTCACAGGCGTCCTTGTAGACAGCCCAGCCCAGCCATCTGGCCTGTCAGCCGCGCAGGCAATCGCGGACGGCTATCGCCCATTCGTTGAGCTTTATCGGGCTGAATCGATCCTTGAAGTCACGCGAGAAGTCATCCGCAATCGCTTCGCGCTGACCCGCGTTCGCTTGCTCGACGATGCCGTTACCGTTCGCGAATTGATCCTCATCGATGGTGTCTATCAGGTCATCATGCACCGCAAAATCGGATCGGATTGGGTCGAAGATGCGCCGATCATCCCGACAAAAGGCGGCCAGCCACTCGGCGAAATTCCATTCAAAGTCGTCTCGACGGTTGCAGGCGCGATCAGCCCACCAAAAGCGCCGATTGATGATTTGGCGCTCATGAATCTCGCTCACTTTCGCGCGCAGGCGCAGCACAGCAATGTTCTCCGCCACATCGCATCGCCAATCCGCAACATCACCGGCATCGCAACTGACGGCGGCGAAGCACCTTTTGTCGTCTCGCCGGACTCAGTCTGGTTGTTCGAAAGTGAAGCCACGAAGGTCAACATTTCCGAACATTCCGGTGCTGGCGTGGCCGCGCTGAAAGAGCACTGCGATAGCCTCATCGACCAGATGGCCGCCATCGGCGACCGTGTCCTTCAGACTGAAAAAGCTGCTGCTGAAGCCGCTGAAACGCTGGCCATTCGCAGGGCGGCGGAAGGCAGCATCCTGGCCGCGATGGCGAAGACGGTGGCCACTCAGCTTGAAACCATGGTCAATCTGGCGATGGACTGGATGCGCGCTGCGCCGATTTCATACTCGCTCAATACCGACTTCATGCCGATCGCGATGACTGCTCAAGACATCACGGCGCTACTCGCCGTCGTGCAGGCTGGCCGCATGTCCAGTGAGACGTTCTTCTCGATTTTGAAGGCCGGTGAGGTGGTCGATGATGGTCTCGATTATGAGACCGAAAAGGCGCGCATTGACCAAGACACGGTAGACGCGCCGCCGACCGGCATTTGATCATGAGTGTTAATGAGACGCTTCGTGACGAAGCGATCCGCCACGCCTTGCAGGCGGAGAAGTATGCGCGCGGTCTGGCGAACAAGATCGTTCGCCTGCTCAACGCAAGCGATGATGAACTTGTCGAGACGATCGCGAAGCGGTTAGCGAAATTCGAAGAACGCGGCTTCGACCTTGGTCCAGCTACAACAAAGCGTCTCGAAACGCTGCTCGAAGAAACCCGCACGATAAACGACAGCGTTTATAAGAAGGTCGGCGCCGGTCTGAGCGCCGATCTCGGTGACTATGCCGAATATGAGGCGGAATGGGCTGCGAAAGGCTTGTCGTCCGCCCTCGCGATTGACCATGAAATCAATCTCCCGCCAGCGACCTATCTGCGGACTCTGGTCGAAAAATCTCCGATCGACGGCCACTTGCTGACATCTTGGACCGACCACATGTCGGCCAATCGTCAGGGCCGCGTCGAGCAGGCAATCCGGCTCGGGCTGGTGCAAGGACAGACCAGCGACGAAATCGTTCGCCGGATCGCGGGCACGAAGGCCGCGCAATACTCTGACGGTGTCCTCAATATTTCGCGAAAATCGGCACAAACGCTTGTGCTGACGGCGTCTTCGACCGTCGCGAGCAATGCTCGTGGCGAAGTTTACAAGCGTAACGGCAACCTCATCAAAAGCCTCAAATGGCTCAGCACGCTCGATAGTCGGACATCGCCAGTCTGCCAGTCTCGTGACGGTCAGACGGAGAACGAAAACCTCGTAAATGCGGGGGAAAAGCTCGGCCTTACTGAATCTGAAGCCAGCGTTCAGGACCAGCTTGCGAAATATCGTCTCGATGCATTGAATGCTGGCGCGACGCTCAATGACCTGGCGACGGCGGCTTGGAAAACTGAAGAAGAGCGCCTTGCGACAGCGCTGCGCACGAAGGCCGCTTTCGAAGGTCAGGCCGCCGCGATTGCGAAAGCCAAAGACATTGCCGCTCATTATTCGCCATCGGTCGATCGCAACAATCGTCTCGCGAACATCGGCCGTGACCGTTCTGAATTTCTCGAAGGTGCTGATGCGGCCGGTCTGTCGAAGGCCGTTCAAAAGAGCGTCCTGTCTGGGATGGATGACGCCATCGCGAGCATCAAAGCCGAAACGATCTATGAATTCAGCGACGCCATCAAAAACATCGGCGATGCCTTCGAAGGCCGTTTTGGCAAGGCTATCAACAATATCGGCAAAGCCTTGGATCGCATCACGGCAGCATCGACCGGCGATCTTCGTGGCGCTGGCGTGCTCGGAAATGTCGCTGACATGCTCGGCGGGTCGGTCGCAGACGGTTTCAAAGAAGCGAACCGGGAAGTCCTCGGAAAGCTGAGTGACCAGCTTGGAAAAACCTTTGGCTTGAAGGGCGAATTCGGGAAAACTCTCGGGAAGACAATGGGGCAGATCAGTGCGGGTGCTGAGCTTGGCAGCATGAGCGGCCAGCTTACCTCACTGTTGGGCATGAAGGGCAGCAAGACTGGCGCGCAGCTTGGTGGTGCGGCGGGCTCTATGATTGGCGGCCCGCTCGGCGCCTTGGTCGGCGGATTTGTAGGTTCTGCGCTCGGCGGTCTTCTCAAAAAAACGCGCTGGGGGACGTCGGAGATTAATGTCTCGGACGGTCAGGTCGTGGTCGGCAGCACGAACGGCAACAAGCAGGCTTACAAGGACAACGCCAGCACGGCTGTGGGAGGCGTTGGGTCCAGCATCGCGGAAATAGCCGCTGCACTTGGCGCGACCATCTCCGGCGATCCAAGCGTCACGATCGGCCAATACAAAGGAAAATGGCGGGTCAGCAACACCGGCCGCACCGGAAAGCTCAAGGGCAAATACGCAGATGTCAAAGATTTCGGTGATGATTCCGATTCCGCTATCGCCTACGCGACATTTGCCAGCATTCAGCAGGGCATTCTGTCAGGAATCAGCGCTTTCTCGACCAAAATTCTGAAGTCGGCGACCGAAGACACTTTCGCATCTGTCCTCGACCTGGCGACGAAATTCGAGACGCTTCAGAGCGATCTTGCTGCGCTCGATGATCCATTGGGCGCGTCGATCGACAACATCAATTCCAGTCTGGATAGCATGGTCAAGCAGATGGTCGCCGCTGGCGCCAGCGCTTCTGACCTCGCCGATGTCGAGCGCTATCGGAGTGTTCAGCTTGCGAAGCTCGTTGAAGAACAGACCTCCAGCCTTCGTGACCTTCAGAAAACGCTGAACGGGGAAGGGTCAGGCGCGACCGTCATGCAGCGGTTGAATGCCGACCTGGCTGAATATGCTGGGTATCAGGCGAACATCGAAGCTGGAAACGCCGTTGATAATGACGCCTATGCGAAGCTCGCGAACGAGATTTTCGGCCTCGCGGGGGACGCTTATGGCACCTCCACGAGCCAGTTTCAGGACATCCGCTCCATGCTGTCATCGGACACGGCGGCGGCGATCGGGACGACGACTGACCGCGTGACGGCTGCTCAGGACGCGGCGCTCGCTGCTCAACAAGCGGCCGTCGATGCTGCTCAGCAGCAGGTTGTCGAACAGTCGAAGACGAACTCGTATCTCGCGATGCTGGTCGAGCAGAACGTTCAGGTTCTGAGCCAAAGCCTTCGTGGCAACGCTTACCTCAACGGTAAGGCGACCGCCCCAACGGTCTAAATACCTGCATGGAACTCGAAAATAGAGCCGCTTTCGTCAAAAATGAATTTCGCTATGGCATCGCCGAAAATGCTGCGGTGCTGGCGGATGAGCCGAATGCTCGTGAAATCATCATTGATGCCAGTCTCGATGAAGAATCTGCGCAGGCGTTGGCTGATGCTTACCTGAATGAAACAGAAATTTTCGGGATGGCCTTCGAGTTGTCGATCGAGGGCATCATTTCTGCCAAGGATTTCGCCGGTCATCCCCCGCTTTTTCGCGTCACTCTTCCTAACCACAATATCCCGACATTTCGGGTCTTTCGGGCTGTCTATGTCAGTCCTGACTATATGTCCGGTCGGACGACCATTCGGGTGCGCGCATGACCGCGCTCTTCTGTCTCCCTGCGCCTTTGACGGCCATTGCTGGAAATGAGTCCACGCCTTTGCGTCCGATCTCGAATCTCAATCGGAATGAATCCGGCATGGTCTGGCGATCGGTAGGACTGACGAATGTCTACATCGTGGTTCAGGTCGCTCAGCCGTGGGACACGATCGCGCTCATTGGTAGCAATCTCCGGTCGTCGGACACGATCCGAATTCGGTCTGGCTCGACCGCTGACAACACGGTGCTTTCGCCGTCCTATGATAGTGGGCAAATCGCCGCTTGGTCTGGCGTGAAGGCGGATAATGCCACGGCGAAAACGGTGGTCGATGCCGGTCAGGTCCGCGCTGGCCAGTTCATCCGCATTGACTTTCAGGTCGCCGGTCATCCGGACGGATTTGCACAAGCTCAGCGGCTCATCATTGGGCAGGCGCTGCGCCACGAAGGCATCAATGTCGACGCCGAATTCACGATTGTCGATCAATCGCCCAGCTACTCAGGTCCGAACTGGATCGCCTACGACGAATATCCGCCACTTAGTCAGTGGAAGGTCAAAATCGATTGGATCAGCCAGGCCGATTTTATCACAATCTGGCAACCTTTTTTGCAGGGAATCGGGGTAACGAAGCCGTTTCTTTTCGTGCCTGTTATGGGTGATACTGCCAGGTATCAGGTCGAAGCTGTGTTCGGTTCTATGACTGCATCGGTGGCGCCGAAGCATCCTAGCTTCAATCTTTGGAACATCGAATTCACGCAAAGGGCGCTCGCGCCGTGATGATCACGATGCGCACATAAATACTCGCGTGCGCAATATTATCGTAAAAATCGAAGCTCGCGATCCTGTCTCGGATAGCATCAAGACAATCAGGATGAGCCGTGTCGGCGCTACTGCGGCGGGGACCGTCGTCGATGATCAATTGTGGCTACCGTGTCTGCAAAGTCTCGACCCCGGCAGCATCGAGATTTTCTCGAACGGTGCGTTGCAACCGGCGGCGACAAGCTGGGGCAACCTTCAATTCCTGGTCACTTCGAACTTCGAGAACACGGCTTGGGCGACATATTCGTTTGACGGTCGTCACTGTGAAATCTGGTCCGGCGAAGATGGCGCGGAATTCTCTCAATATGAGCAAATCTTCTCTGGAAATTGCGGCGCGTTGAGCCGCGAAGGTGCTGTCTGCACGATCGGTCTGGCCGGTCCCGAATCCCGTCTAGCGAAAAATCTGCTCAGCAAAACCTACGCAGGAACCGGCGGCGCCGAAGGCATCGCCGAAATCAAGGGCATCGAGCGGCCATGGTGCAGCGGTCGGGCTCAGAATGTCAGCGGTGTGCTGATCGATTCCGCCTACTGGATTTACGAGTATCACGCCTATGGCCCGACGCAGGCGGTCGAGATGGTCTATGAAAGGGCCTATCCCGTGGCGAGCGGACCGTCAGCGATAGTTTCGAGCTATGAAGCACTACGCGGTCTCGCACTTCTTCCCGGCCAATGGGCCGCCGCACCATCGGTCGGCATGTATCGCCTTGGTGGTCAGCCAAGCGGTCTCATCACCGCTGACGTGGTCGGCGCCACGGTCGCTGGACAGTCAGCACTGACGGTCGGTCAGATTGTCCAACATATGCTTTCGACATGCGTGTCGAGTGCCGAAATCGACCTCGCGACGCTCTCTGAATTCGACCAGCCATGGTCTTTCTATTCAGCCGATCAGGTCGACGTCGGCGAGGTTTGCCGTGACGCGCTTTGCCAGGTCGGCGGCTACCTTCTCGCCGATGGGGCGGGCAAATTCTTTGCCGGTGACTTTTTCGCCGATGGTCCGATCGGCAATCTGGACGGCGATCGATCGACACTTCCGTTGGTGGAATCGTATCAACAGTTGAATGCGGCGAGCCCGGTCTACCGGGTGAAAGTCGGGTATGACCATAGCTGGACAGTCCATAGCGATAGCGACATTGCGCCGATTTTGCTCGACGCGAGCGACGCACTGGCGGCGGCGGCGGCGGCACAAGCAGCGGCTCAGGCAGCCGAAGCGCTGGCCAATGAGACGAAAGATCAGGTGGACGATCTCTTGGCAACTGGCGGTCTCCCGGCCACCAGTCTTGGCCCGAATCTTCGTGCCGAACTGACCGAAATCGCTGAGCAATCACTGGCTGGGATGACGGCTGTCGATCGCTACGCACGGTCTGTTCAGGATTACGCCAATGTTCATTTCGATCAGGAAGCAACAGCGCGGGAGACCCTGGAGGCGACGGTCGGCCAGACTGTCGCGCGCATCGCAACTGAAGAATCTGCGCGGGCGAATGCTGACGCGGCAATCTCGACGACCGTCACCGAACTGACCGCACGCGTTGGGGACAATGAAGCCGCGATCGTGGAAGAGCGATTGGCTCGAACGGACGATTTCGAAAGTCTGTCATCGACCATGACCAGTTTGGTCGCGCAGACCGATTCCGACATTCGAGCACTGGTCGTGGCTGAACAGACCGCGCGGACGAACGCTGATTCTGCGCAGACCACTTCATATAATGGTTTGTCGACGCGGATGGGTCAGGCTGAAACGGATATTGTGAACGAGCGCTCGGCGAGGTCGACCGCCATATCGGCCGAAGCATCGCGCATAGACGGTCTTCAGGCGAGGCTCAATAATGTCAGCGGTCAGACGATTGAGGCGCGGATTTCAAGCGTCGATCAGGCGCGGGTCGATGGCGATTCAGCGAATGCGTCGGCGATCAATAATGTCAGCGCAAGGCTAAACAATCTCGCGGGCAGTGGCCAGACCGTCGAGGCCAGGGTCGCTGGACTGTCGCAGGCCATCGTGGATGGAGACAATGCAACGGCATCGTCCATCCAGAGTGTCAATACGACGCTCGGCGGTCAGATTGCTGGCGTTCAGCAAAGTCTGACATCGACGATCAACCGGGTTGGTGGCGTCGAAAATCGCTGGACCGTGACCATGAACGCCAATGGGCGGGCCAGCGGGTTTGGTCTGGCATCGAATGGCCAAACCTCCAATTTCGCGGTCCTGGCCGACAATTTCTTTGTTATCGATCCGTCGAGCAATGCCGGGACAGCGCCGTTTATCGTCTCGGGTGGGACGACATACATAAAGAATGCGGCCATTCAGACAGCGGCCATCGACACCCTCAAGGTGGCCGGTGGCGCCATCACGGCCAACCAGGTCGCCACATCCGGCGATACATATGTCAGCGCAGGCGCCACCGTGACCTATTTCGAAAGCGGATGGATGACCATCGGCGATGGCAGCTATGGCAATGGCCTGGTCGATGTCAGTTGCACGATCGATGTGAGTGTCGATGGCCAGTTCGACGCCGCCGCGCGCGTCAGCCTCTATGTCGATACCGGCGGTGGTTGGACGCTCGTGCGCCAGCAGACCGTTGGCGCATCGACCAACTCTGGTGACACCTATTGGCGTATGGCCAACATTCTCAAAACGCTGGCGACCGGCTCACAGGTGCGGGTGCGCGCAGACTGCACTTCGACCAATGCGCTGCCTGAATCGGTGGCTCGCGCGATGTGGGTGCGCGATATCGTAATGACGCTAATGGGAGCAAAGCGATGAAAGGATTTTTCGACGAAAACGGCGCTCTTATCTGTGCGACGGAAACGGACATGATGCCACCGGAAAAGACGGTTTTTGAGGCTGAATTTCCGGCCGGAGCTAGTGCGAACGATGTCTATTTCAAGGATGGCGCGGTCCGCCTGCGCACGCACATGACTCTGACGATCTCGCGTAACATGATTGGCGGACTTCCAGTTGGTGCGATCGTTGTATGGAGCGATGGAGAGGCGATCATCGATGATGGCGACCTGGAATTCGACGCGGATGTCGAGCAGGCGATGCGGGTGACGGTGATGCATCCTGCGCATCATCCAACCGTGGTTGTGGTCCAGACCGGGCCATAAATAAAGCCATGAAGATCGACATCAAAAAGGGTTACGCGCAGGCGAGAAAGGCCGCATATCCGAGCATCGAAGATCAGTTGGACCTGCTCTACCATGGCGGTTACGACGCGTGGAAGACCATGATCGATCAAATCAAGGAAGCCATCCCCAAGCCTAAATAATGCATGGCATGGTACAAAACGGGCACACTGACCCTCACACAGAATTCAAAAGCCGTCGTTGGTATCGGGACGAACTTTCCCAATTACATAGCGCCGGGGTACGCACTCATCGTCGGCGGTTTATCGTATGAAATAGAAAGCGTGCAGGATGCCACGCACTTCACTCTGGCTGCGCCATGGCCGTCCGCGACTGAATCTGGCGTCTCATACGATGCTCATCCGACCGAAAGTGTAGCGCTCGATTTGCTGGCCAATGTCGCGGACCTTGTCGACAGCTTTGGGCCATTACGCACGTCGGCGGCTGAGTTTTCCTCGCTGATTGACGAACGGGCTGACGAAACCCTGGCCGCGCGCGACACGGCGGTTGCCATCGCGTCCACCGTCACGACGGCGCGTGACCAGGCTGTAGCTGCACGCGACACGAGCGTCGCTCAGGCCACCATCGCGACCACGAAGGCGGGGGAGGCGGTTGCTGCCCGCGACACCACCGTCGCGGCGAAAGATTTGGCGGTCGCGAAGGCGGACGATGCGGCGAATTCGGCCATCGCAGCGAGCGACTTTGCTGACGCGGCGGCGGCATCTGCCGCTGAAGCGACAGCTTCTGACCCTGCCAACTTCGTCCTGAAAGCTGGTTCAACAATGACCGGCGCCCTTACGCTGTCGGGCGCTCCGAGCGCCAGTCTTCATGCCACAACCAAGGCATATGTCGATGCGCGGTCTGGCGTCTCCACCGTGGCCGGACGATCAGGCGCGGTCCTTCTCACGAAGAGCGACGTCGGCCTTGCCAATGTCGACAACACGAGCGATCTTGCAAAGCCGATCAGCACGGCGACGCAGACAGCACTCAACGGCAAGGCTGCCAGCGTCCATACCCATGCGATCGCTGACGTCACCAACCTGCAATCAACCCTTGATGGCAAACTCAGTCTCTCCGGCGGCCAGATGACCGGAACGCTGGAGCTTCGGACATCGTCGCCGACCGTCTATATGCGCGACACCGATGGCAATTCCGCCATGCTGCACACCAATTCCAATTTCTTTTATGTCCTGCGTGGCGGCAGCGATACGAATGTCTGGACGCAGGTTAACGGCCAGTGGCCGCTCTCGATCAATCTGACCAGCAATGACATCAACTTCGGCGGCCATCTCTACGCCAATGACGGCAACCTCTATGTGAACAAGGTCGGTGGCGGCGGCGAAGTACGCTTGCGCGGTAACGGTAGCCCGGCATGGCGCATGATCGGCCCCGCCGGTTCAGGCGCTGGCGACATGGTGTTTCAATTTAGCTCTGACAATTTTGCGAGCAATTTCTTTGAAGCTCTGCGGCTTTCACCATCGGGGGAATCCAACCTCAACGGTCGCGCATTTCCCAAAAAGGCCGATGGGGGCGCCCTCAATTTCTACTGGTCCGGTCAATCCGGCCAGCCAAGCTGGCTGTGGGGCGGCAATGATGGCAACAACATGTATGTCTACAATCCCAGCAATTTCAGCGTCAATTACGCCACCAGCGCCGGAAATGCGAACACGGTCGGCGGCATCGTTCAGGGCAATCTCATCAAACGGTCGCAGGACGCATCGCTCAACGGCGCATGGTCGCGCCAGATTGTCGTGGCCGGTAACGACAACACCAACGAAGTCTGGTCGTGTCCGATCGAAATCCGAGAAGTCGGCCTGGTCGGCAATGCTGATATTTCGACCTCGCGCGCGCCAGGCATTGTGTTTCATCATTCATCGGTCGCCGCGACGGCGCTCAAAATGTACAATGATGCCAGCCTGCGTGTGCAAGCGCAGGGCAATGATGCCGCCGCCTATCGTCCAATCTTTGCAAGCGATCATTATGCCAGCGGTTGGTTCCGTTCGCTCACTGATACCGGTCTCTATTGGGAAGGTCGCGGGCGCGGCCTGACCGTCGCTGACAATGGTGCCAACTACGGAAACGTGAACATCTATGGCAACGGCTTGAACGGCTGGCAGGGATATTCGATCAACAATTCTGCCACGTTCATGGCGAATTCCGATACGCGCGGCATCTACAATCAGAGCGCTGGCCACTGGTGCGTGCAGTGGGATCAGTCGGGCAATGCAACATTCCCGGCCAATGTCACCGCATATTCCGATGAGCGCCTGAAGCAGAACAAGCGGCCGATCGATAATATCGATGCGCGAATTGCGGGCATGGCACAGGCTGCGATGCTCTATGAGCGTGATGGCGAAACCCGTATCGGCTTTGGTGCCCAGACGCTCGAACAGAGCGTTCCTGAAGTGGTCAGAACGGCCGATGATCTCGCTGGCACAAAATCGGTCAACTACAGTGATCTCGTTGCCGTCCTGGCTGTGAAGGTCGCCGAACTTACCGCAAAACTCGAAGCCCTGGAGGCGAAGAAATGATCAAGACCATCATCACCCGCGATGTCGGTGCCGCAACAGCGCGCATTCGCTTTGAACATCAGGATATCACGATCGAGCAGGATTATAGCCTCATCGATGTCGTTCCTGGCACGCGTTATGTTTTCGAGCAGATGGGTATGGCCTTTGATGAAGAACATCAAGACCTTGCCATCACGCGGCTGGAAACGATGATTGCCGATCAGATCGACGCGGGCATGATCGTGTCGCCGCCGGTTGTCGAAGCCCACGATTATACCCCGCCGCCTTCTGACGGGGACGCGGAATGACACTGCCATCATCCGGGACGATCAGTATGTCCCAGGTCAATAGCGAGCTTGGGCGGTCACCGACCTCGCCGATCAGCCTTGGTGAAGGCGCCGTGCGCGGACTGGCCGGGATTGGTTCTGGCGCGATCAGCATGGCCAGCCTGCGCGGCAAATCCTTTGCCACCGTCACGGTCAGCCCGAATTCCTCTTCGACGACAGGACGGTCAGACAGCTTCACGACGACCTTCACGGCGAATGTTTCCGGAGCGTCGGCGACATCGTATTCGTGGGGCGTGCTTTCGACCGACATGGGCTTGGGCGCGGTCGTGACAGGCCAGGGGACGGCGAATGTTTCACTCCGCGTCACGGCGACGTCGCAGGATGAAGTGGCGCTCGTGACCTTCTATTGCGACGTGACGGTGGCGGGCGGCGCCACGATCCGGGGGACATGCTCCATGTCTCGACTTTGGACGCTCACGTAAGCGCCAGACTCGGTGCGATCGTCACGACAAGCATGACGACCATGATGGCGCTCAAGACCGTCGCTTCCACGTATAACAGGAGGTCTGCGCGTTTCATTGCATGACGCGCTGTCTGAAAATGCGCTCTTGCAGCATTTTCGCGCGGCTTGGTTGATCGTGAGCCACCACGATTTCGACAAAATCCTCTATGCCAAGGTCGCATGCAAGTCGCGCCACCTGCGCCTGAAAATGGCGGCTGACATTGATTTTCACTGCCGTCGGGGAGAATGCCAAGTCGCAGGCGACTTCGGTCATTGCGGCTGAAATTCGCGACCAAGGCGAGCCAACGAAATCGAAAGTCAGAACAGACACGACAGCCCCCGAAATTCTTTGGAAACAAAGCGATGCGACTCGCTCTTGTCATGAGCGTAAAACATCCGATGCGGAAGTAAAACGCCGTTAAGGAATTGCGCGTGATCGACATCACGCTGAGGGCGGGAAATCGCCGTCTGCATAAATATCGTTATGAAAAATCTCACGAAAATCGCGAAAAAGGCTGGGAGCGCGGCGCTCTGGCTCTGGCACCTTCCTCCCATCCGTTCGATCATCCTGACGAATATCGCCAGGATCGGTCTCGGCTCGACCGTCACCGCGATCATCGTCGCGATTGTGGACGGGCTTGCACAGTGATCGAGCCCGATGATTTTCTGACGATCGCCGCGCGTGTTGTTGACGCGCTGAGCGTCACTGTTGTCGTAGCGACCCTGGCGCAATGGCTCCCAAGCGTCGCCGCGCTTTTCACGATCGCTTGGACGGCCATTCGTATTTTCGAGACTAAGACCGTGCAGGGCTGGTTCGGCCGGACTGACGAGTAAATGTCAGTCGTCATAAATATCAGAATGAATCGCTAAAAACATCGCTCGCTGGCCGGGCTCTCATCACCCGTTTTGAGGGTGAGAAACTCACCGCTTACCTTTGCCCCGCGAATGTCTGGACGATCGGTGTTGGATCGACGGGCGCTCATGTGAAGCGTGGAATGACGATCACCCGCGATCAATCGCAGCAGCTTCTGGCCAACGATCTCCGGCGATTCGAGAAAGCGGTGAACCAGCACGGCGGGACGATGACCCAAAGCCAGTTCGACGCGATGGTCAGCCTGGCTTTCAACATTGGCTCCGAAGCATTCCGAAAATCGACACTGCTGAAGAAGCATTTGGCGGGGGATTTCGAAGGCGCAGCCGCGCAATTTTCGCGATGGAATAAGGCAGTGGGCAAGGTGCTCGCGGGATTGGTCAAGCGCCGGGCGGCTGAAGCTGCGCTGTATTTGTCGTGAACGACCATAATTGCGCTGGCTAAAGCGGACCGGGCGCAAACGACCAGATATAGACATTGCGTGGCGGCGGACACGTTGCCACAAGCAGACACATGACTTCAATATCGGTTCCAACATCCTTCACCATTGCGCCCTTTGCCGTCGATGGCGTTTTGGAAGGACAAGGAACATGGAGCTTCGCTGACCTGTCGCCAAAGTGGATTGGTCTTTGCAGTGGCATAATTGATGCAGGCGATGCGGTGCTCGATCACACATTGGCCGGGCCACTTAGCAAGTTGTGTATCAAATGCACCTTGGTGAAGGGTGCCGCTCTAATAACGATTTTAGTCCACGGTCGCCCGGCATCGTCGGCAGCCTTTGCCTCTGGAAAATCAATTGAGGCTGATGCAGACATTCTTTCAATGTTTGCTGCATCTATGGCAAAAATTTGCATAGGCTTTTATGCTTCGAGCGATCGTCCATTTGGCGTTATCGAGACACTTTCGGATCGACCGTTGTTAGCAGTGGTGCCGCATCCTGACGCACTCATTACCGATCAGGAGCACGACCTAGCGCGAGAACTCATGCTACATTTTGCCGCTGCGTTACTTCTACGTCTCTGAAATTTGGCCTGACCTTTGTCTGCTTTTTGCCCACTCGCGGCCAAAGCTCGACATTCCGCTTCCCACCCAAATCCGTCAGCGCCGTTCACATCGCCTCAAAATCCCTGACGCTCATAAGCCGATCGTCCACAGGATGCGGGAAAACCTTTGAGTCATCGTCCAACTGAACGTCCATCCCACGATCGAGATTCATGAGCTTCAACATCCGGCGTGCCACAGTCGCGGACGATGATGGCCGACGATCGATATAACCATCGGCAGGGTCGAATGCGCGAGGACGATCCAACCCAAAATCATGCCAATCGTCGGCGGGACAGTCGGCGACCATTCGGGCGATGGCGATGGGGTCAATCGTCAGGTCGATCGTCGCGGGATCGTCGCCAAGGTTCGTCAGAAGATTGTCGGCGAAATCGTCGGAGTAGGATGTGTCGGTGAAGGTTGTGTCGCTCATGATGATATTTATGGTTGACCTCGGTATCTGAGGACCATGGCGGATATTGACTGAATTGTATGCTGACCATAAAGTAGCATACATCTAGCATACAAACTTAGCCCATTAGGGGCTACTTTGGGAAACTGCTAGAAACCAAGACTGGCGGATTTCTGCCGATTTTTGGGGAATAGGGAATTGGCAGAAACGCCCGGAAACCGGGATTTTTCTGATTCCTAATCTGAGGGCCATGGGTTCGAATCCCGTCGGGTGCACCATTTCTCCAATCGACTCTGCGTTTCCCCACATTCTTAATCTGGCGCGCGGGGTCAGAAGGCCGTCCAGTCAGCGTCGGCATTGACGTGAACCTTTGCAATGGGTGCCACGGGCTTGGTCCTTGCGGGACGGGAGGCTACGGCCTGTGGACGGCGTCCGGTGCTTTGTGTGGGCGTTGCGGCTGTCCCCGTCCTGAAGCGCGAGGAGCGTTCGGCGAGTGCATGGACTTCGCTGGTCAGGTTGCGCGCGGCGGCGGAGGTCTCCTCCACCATAGCCGCATTTTGCTGGGTCGACTGGTCCATCGTGCCGACCGCCACCGTGATCTGGCTGATCGTGGCGGACTGCGCCTGATTGTCGTCGGCCATCGTCGCGACCAGCTTATGCACTTCGCCCACGCTGCCCGAGATGTTGGCGAGCGCGCCGTCGACCTGCTGCACCGCGCCCACGGCGATCACGATGTCGCCCTGCGTGGTGGTGAGCTGTTCGCGCGCGCGCTTGGCTTCCTCTTCCGAGCGCATGGCGAGGGCGGACACCAGATCGGCGACCACGGCGAAACCCCGGCCGGCATCGCCGGCGCGGCCTGCTTCGACGGCGGCGTTCATTGCCAGGACGCGCGTCTGGAAGGCGATCTTGTCGAGACCCTCGATCACGCTGTCGATGCCCTGTGCGCTGTCGGCGACGCGGCCCATGGCGCTTACGGCCTGATCGGCGGTGGAGCGGCCGGAGCCGACGATCTCCATCGCCTCGTTCGCCCGGCCGACGGTGTGGACGGCCGCCGATGCGGTGGAGAGCAGGCGCTGTTCCATCTGCACCAGCGCGGCGGAGGTTTCCTCAAGGCTGGCGGCGTTCGCCTCGGTACGGCGCGCAAGGTCTTCCGATGCGTGCGCGATTTCGCTCGATCCGGTGCGGATCGCCTCGGCCGACGTGACCAATGCGGACATCATCTCGCGCAGGTTATTGACGGCCTTGTTGTAATGTCCCTTCAGCGCGCCGTAGATGTGAGGGAAGTCCTCGGTGATTTCCGCCGTTAGGTCGCCATCGGACAGGTCGGCCAGGTGATCGGACACTACGTCCACGACGAATTTCTGGTCGGCGTCGGCGCGTGCCTTTTCCGCTTCGGCGACGGACTTGGCGAGCGCGGCATCGCGGAACACGGCAAGCGCCTGGGCCATTTCGCCCACTTCGTCCCGGCGTGTCAGCCCCGGAATATCGGTGTCGGTGTTGCCGCCGGCGAGCGTGCGCATACGGCCCGTCAGTGCCACGATCGGGCGGGTGATCGATCGGCTGAGGAACCAGTTGAGACCGCCGACCAGCAGGATCACGACGAGCACCGCAAGCCCAAGCAGCTTGGCCGCGTTCATGACCGCCGCACGGATTTCATCGACATAGACGCCGGATCCGACGATCCAGCCCCATGGCTTGAAGCCCTTCACAAAGGAGATCTTGGGCTGCGCACCATCGGCGCCAGGCTTGTCCCAGTTATAGGATACGAAGCCCTCGCCGGACGCGTTCACGACCTGCACCATCTCGCGGAACATGAAATTGCCGTCCGCGTCGGTGTTGGCGGACACATCCTTGCCGTCCAGTTCGGGCTTCATCGGGTGCATGATCATGCGCGGCTGCATGTCGTTCACCCAGAAATATTCGGTGCCGCCATAGCGCATCGCGCGGATCGCCTGCAGGGCGGCGTCCTGTGCATGGGCACGCGACATCTTGCCCTGGGCTTCGAGCGACTGATAATGCTCGAGCACGCTGTAGGCGACCTCGACGGTCTTCTTCGTGCGATCCGCGATGTCGTTGTTCATCACGGTGTTGAGGCGGAGCAGCGAGAGGGCAAGCACTACCAGCAGGCCGGTGAGCGCTGCCAGGCTGACCAGGTTCAGGCGGCCACCGATCTTCAAATAGTGCATTTAACCCTCCAGTTGCGAATATCCGCATTATAGGAAGGGGTGATTGTCGGCTGGGGAGGGACACCGGGGCCTGGATACCTGATTTACCAACGCCGGGATTTTCGCATTGAACTATCACGCATATTTTTTGCGTGGAGGTTCGATCATGCACGCCCGGGCGTGCCGTTCCGCTCCATGCCGGGCCCAGGGCGCTGAACCATATCGGTTGCAAATCATGACCGCTCGAAGGGCGGGGGAGCGTTTCCCGCCCTTCGATGGTGCTTTACCGTGCGGAGGCGGAGACGGTCTGGGGCGCATTCTGCCACCCGCCACCCAGCGCCCGGAACAGGCTGACCTGCGCGAAGGCGACAGAGCGATTGGCGGCGGCAAGGTCTGCTTCCGTCTGTGCCAGCGTGCGCTGCGCGTCCAGCACGGTCAGGAAGTCGATCCGCCCCTCGCGCTGACGGGCGAGGCTGATGCGGGCGGCTTTCTCGGCCTCGTCACGGGCCGCCTGTAATGTCTCCCGGCGCTGCAGCGTATTGCGATAGGAGGAGAGGGCGGTTTCCGTTTCCTCCAGCGCGCGCAGCACCGTGCCGTCGAAGCTGGCGAGCGATGCGGCGCTGTCCGCCTTTGCGCCTGCGATGCGGGAGCGGATGGCTTCCTGGTTCGGGAAGGCCCAGCTGATGAGCGGCCCCAGCAGCCAGCGGAACGGGCCGCCGCCCAGAATGTCGCCGCCGCCGATCTGGGTCGTGCCGATCGCCCCGCCCAGTGAGATGCGCGGGTAGAGATCGGCCGTCGCGACGCCGATCCGCGCGGTGTCGGCCGCCAGCCGCTGTTCGGCCGCGCGCACGTCGGGCCGGCGAGCCAGGAGCATGCGGCCGTCACCGACCGGAATGGGCTGGTCGAGCGTGGGGATGGTCGTGCGCGTACTGACGTCGGCGGGCAGATCCTGCGGCGTGCGGCCCGTCAGCGTCGCCAGCCTGAACAGCGCGGCATCGCGCTGCGCCGAAAGGGTGGGGATCAGCGCCTTCTGCTGGTCGCGCAGGGTCGTGGTGCGGATGACGTCCAGGCGGTCGGAACGACCAGCCTCGAACCGGGCGGTGGTGATGCGGATGGAATTGTCCAGCAGGCCGACGGTGCGCTGGGCCACGGCGATCTGCTCGGCGGCGGAGGTGGCATCGACATAGGCCTGCACCGTGTCGCTCACCACCGCCACGCGCACCGCATCGGTATCGCCCTGCGCCGCGCCCAGGCCGCCGCGCGCGGCCTCGATGCTGCGCTTCACCCGGCCGAACAGGTCGACCTCATAGGCGACGCTCAGCCCGCCATCGACGGTCCAGTTCTCCCGGTCCATGCCCGGCAGGGACTGTGATGCGGAGGCGCGGCCATATTGGCCCGATCCGTCGATGCTGGTCTGCGGCAGGCGGTCGGAGCGGGCGCCGCGCAGTTGCGCGCGGGCCTTTTCGAGCCGCGCCACCGCGACGCGGATGTCGGTGTTGGCGGTCAGCGCGTCGCCTACCAGCCGGTCGAGCATCGGGTCGCGATAAAGCTGCCACCAGTGGTCGTCGGCCTGCGCCGTGCTCACCAGCGGCGTGGCGCTGCCGATGAAGGGAGTGGCGGCCGCCGCCGGCGTTGCCGGGGGCCGGTAATCCGGTCCGACAGCGCAGGCGGAGAGCGTGCTGGCACTCAGCAGCAGGGTAAGGATGGTCTTGGTCATGTCCATATGTCCTATTCGGCCGGCTGCAGCGCCGTGGCGTCGCCCTGGTCGTCGGCCTTGCGACGGCGGGAGAAGCGATCGCCCAGCGCGCGGCAGACGACATAGAAGGTAGGGGTGAAGAGCAGCCCGAAAGCGGTCACGCCGGCCATGCCGAAGAACACCGCCGTCCCCAGCGCCTGCCGAAGCTCGGCACCGGCGCCTTGCGCGATCACCAGGGGCACGGCGCCCAGGATGAAGGCAAAGCTGGTCATCAGGATCGGACGCAGGCGGACGCGGGCGGCCTGCACCGCGGCCTCGACCGGCGAGAGCCCCTGTTCCTCCTCGGCCTGCTTGGCGAACTCGACCACCAGAATGGCGTTCTTGGCGGCGAGCGCGATCAGCACGACGAGACCGATCTGCGTCAGGATGTTGTTGTCCATGCCGCGCAGGTTCACGCCCAGCATGGCCGCGAACAGGCACATCGGCACGATCAGGATGATCGCCAGCGGCAGGGTGAGGCTCTCATATTGCGCTGCGAGCACGAGGAAGACGAAGAACACCGCCATGCCGAACACGATACCGGCGGTATTCCCGGCCGCTTCCTGCTGGAAAGCGATGCCCGTCCACTCCTGCGCATAGCCTGCAGGCAGGGTGTCGGTCATCTTCTCGATGGTCGACAGCGACTGGCCGGAGGAATAGCCGAGCGCCGTGTCGCCGTCGATCTCGACCGCAGGCATCAGGTTGTAGCGCACGACGCGATACGGACCGGTCTTGTCCTTGAAGGTCGATACCGATCCGATCGGCACCATCTCGCCCGAATTGGAGCGGGTCTTGAGGTTGGCGATGTCGGCGACGGTGCCGCGATAGGGCGCGTCAGCCTGTGCGGTCACGCGATAGGTACGGCCGAGCAGGTTGAAGTCGTTGACGAAGGCAGAGCCCAGATAGACCTGCATCGCTTCGAACACGCGCTCCGGCGGGACACCCAGCAGATCGGCCTTGCGGCGATCGACGTCCGCGAAGATGCGCGGCGTGCCGATGTCGAACAGCGTGTAGATCTGGGCGAGGCCCGGCGTCTGGTTGGCCTTGGCGATGAAGTCGCCCGCGACCTTGTTCAGCTCGGCATAGCCGCGGCCCTCGCGGTCTTCCAGCATCGTGCGGTAGCCACCAGCCGAGCCGATGCCCTGGATGATGGGCGGCGGTACGAGGATGATGCGCGCCTTGTCATAGCCGGCGACAGCCTTGTTCGCCTGATCCATGATGCCGGCATAGGTCACGCCCTCCGCCTTGCGCTCGGCGAAGCTGTTGAAGGGGAAGTAGATGGCGGCGGAATTGGGCGCCGCCGTCTGCGAGGGGCCATGGAAGCCGGCGAACATCACCGCGCCGCGCAGGCCCTTGATCGGCAGGATCTTCTGCGCGACCTCCCGCGTCACCTTGTCCGTGCGTTCGAGCGAGGCGCCCGAGGGCAGCTGCACGACCGCGAGGAAATAGCCCTGGTCCTGCTGCGGGATGAAGCCTGCGGGCGTCACCCAGAACAGGGCGATGGTCGCGGCGATCAGGCCGGCATAGGTCAGCAGCATCTTCTTCGGGCGGGCGATGAGGAAGCGGGTGAGGTTGGCATAGCCCTCGCTCAGCCGCTCGAAGCCACGAT
This sequence comes from Sphingobium arseniciresistens, assembly GCA_029167225.1. Lineage (GTDB taxonomy): Bacteria > Pseudomonadota > Alphaproteobacteria > Sphingomonadales > Sphingomonadaceae > Sphingobium > Sphingobium arseniciresistens. The sequence goes on along the minus strand of JARFNK010000001.1, from coordinate 21,573 downwards.
TGAACTTGTCCGCGGCGTTGCTCAGCCCACGCTTCCAGCGGGGCGTGTTCTCGTCATGCGGTGTGCCATGATGGCCGCGCAGCAGCAGCGCGGCGGCTGCGGGCGACAGGGTGAGCGAAAGCACCAGCGAGATGACGGTCGCCGTCGAGATGGTAACGGCGAACTGCTGGTAGAAGGCGCCCGAGATGCCGGTGAGGAACAGCGTGGGGATGAACACCGCGCACAGCACCAGCACGATGGCAACCAGCGCGCCGGCAACCTCGTCCATGGAGACGCGCGCCGCCTGCAGCGGGCTCATGCCCTGCGCAATGTTGCGCTCGACATTCTCGACCACGACGATGGCGTCGTCCACCACGATGCCGATGGCCAGCACCAGGCCGAAGAGCGACAGGTTGTTGAGCGAATAGCCAACGCCCGCCAGCATCGTGAAGGTGCCGATCAGCGAGACCGGGATCGCGATGATCGGGATGACCGCCGCACGCCAGTTCTGCAGGAAGATCAGGATGACGAGGACAACCAGCACCACCGCTTCGAACAGCGTGTGATACACGGCGTCGATCGACTGGCTGATGAACTCGGTGGGGTTGTAGATGACGCTGTATTCCAGCCCCTTGGGGAAGCGCTGGGACAGCGTGTCCATCTCCGCCTTCACCTTGTCCGCCGCGTCGAGCGCATTGGAGCCGGGGCGCTGCAATACCGCGATCACGACCGTCGGCTTGCCGCTGAGATAGGTGTTGATCGCATAATCCTGCGCGCCCAGCTCGACGCGGGCGACGTCCGCCACGCGCACCTGATGGCCGTCGGGATCGGTGCGGATGACGATATCGGAAAATTGCTTGGGATCGGTGAGGCGTCCCTGCATCTCGACGCCGACCTGAAAGGCCTCGCCGCTGTCATAGGGGGGCTGGCCGATGGCGCCGGCCGACACCTGGACATTCTGCGCGCGCAGGGCCGCGACGATCTCGCCGGCGGTCAGGTCGAGCGCGGCAGCGCGGCCGGGATCGATCCACACCCGCATGGCATAGTCGCGTGAGCCGAAAAGCTGCACGTCGCCGACCCCGTCGATGCGGGCCAGGCGATCGCGCACCTGCGTCAGCGCATAGTTGGACAGGTAATTGCGGTCGAACGTGCCGTCGGGCGACTGCAGGTTGACGACCATTAGGAAGTCCGGCGAGGTCTTGCGGGTGACGACGCCAAGGCGCTGCACTTCCTCGGGCAGGCGCGGAGTGGCGACTGCGACGCGGTTCTGCACCAGCACCTGCGCGGCGTCGAGGTCCGTGCCGATCTTGAAGGTGACGGTGATCGTCACCTTGCCGTCGCCGGTCGACTGGCTGCTCATGTAGAGCATGTTGTCGACGCCGTTGATTTCCTGCTCGATCGGCGCGGCGATGGTCTGTGCGACCGTCTCGGCCGATGCGCCTGGATATTGCGCCGAGACCGTGACGGTCGGCGGCACGATGTCGGGATATTGGGTGACGGGCAGGCCGATGAAGGCCAGCGCGCCGACGACGGTGATGATCACCGCGATCACGGCCGCGAAGATCGGCCGGTCAATGAAGAAGCGGGAGAAACGCATGGGCGTTATCCTTGGGACATGGGTGCAGGGCATCGCGCGGAAAGCGGCGGGCCGGCTTTCCGAACGAGACGGTGCAAGAACAGAACATCGGGGCGCAGGCCCCGCGTCGGGTCGACGCGGTGGCGTGCGCTATTGCGTGACGATCATTGCGAGAAGGTCGCCTGCGATGCGGCCGGGGCAGAAGCCTCCGGCGCTGCGGTCGCGGGGGCGGCTTCCGGCGTGATGCTGGCGCTGCGGACCGCGACCTTGGCGCCGGGCGCCGCCGCCTGGACGTTGGCAACGATCACGCGGTCGTTGGGGGCGAGGCCGGAGCGGATGATCCGCAGGCCATCGACCACCGGGCCAAGCTCGACCGGCTTCGCCGTGACGGTATCGTCCTTGCCGACGACCAGCACCGTCTTGCGGGCCTGGTCCGACTGGATGACGGTATCGGGCACCAGCAATGCGCGGCTCTTGCCGCTGGTGGCGAGGCGCATGTTGCCGAACATCCCGGGGGCGAGGAACATGTCCGGGTTGGCGAAGGTCGCGCGCACGCGGATGGTGCCGGAACGCGGATCAAGGCCGTTGTCGGTGAAGTCGAGCTTCCCCTTCCAGCGATAGTCGGCCTCGTCCTGCAGGCGAACCTCGACATCGGTGCTTTGGCCATTGCCCGCACGGTCGCGCTGCGATTTCAGGAACAGCGCTTCGGAGGCGTCGAAGTTGAAATAGATGGGGCTGAGCGCGTTGATGGTGGTGAGCAGCGTGGCGCTGTTGCCATCAGCGCCGGACACCAGATTGCCCTTGTCGACCCGGCGATCGGAGATGCGGCCGGAAATGGGGGCGCGGACCTGGCTGAACTCGACGTCCAGCGCGCGCTGACGTTCGCGGGCGAGGGCGCCGGCAAGGCCAGCCTGCGCGGCTTGGAGGCGGGCACGCAGGGAGTCGACTTCGCTGGCCGATACGGCTTCGTCGCCGGTCAGGCGCTGTACGCGGGAATAGTCCGACTGGGCGAGGGCGAGCGCGCTGCGGGCGCTGGCGACATTGGCATGGGCTTCGGCCAGTGCCGCCTGGAAGGGGCGCTGGTCGATCGTGAAGAGCAGCTGGCCCTGGCGCACGATGTCGCCGTCATGGAAGTGGATGGCGGTGACGGCGCCCGACACGCGCGGGCGCACGTCCACGGTCTGGCTGGGGGTGAAGCGGCCGACATAATCGTCCCACTGCGTCACCTCCCGCATCAGCGGCGCGGAGATTCCGACCGTGGCCATGGTCGGCGCGGCGGCCACTGCCTGCGGCCTGTCGACCAGCTTCCAGCCGATGCCGAGCACCACGACCAGGGCGATCGCGGCGACGGCGCCGTGGCGCTTGGGGATGGATCGGCGGCGAACGGCATTGCCATTATCTCCAGTCACGGTTTCGGACTGGATGGGGGTGAGCATGTTCATGCGAAAGTCTTTCGTCCAGGGGCGCTGCGGCCCGCGCTGATGGTGGCGAGCAGCAGTTCGAGCTGCGCGATGGAGAAGCCGGCGGCTTCGAAAGCGGAAAGGGCGGAGGGCCGGACGGCATAGCCATGGTGCCATGCCTCGACGGCGAGGCGCCGCAGGGCCTCCAGCCGGCCGTCGGCCAGCGCCGCATTGGGGCGCTGGCCGAAGATGATGTCCACAAGGCGCGACCATCTGCTGGGACCGCGCAGGCTGGACAGCCGATCGCGGCGGGCGAGGGCAACAACCTGCCATTCCAGATCGTCGAAAGCCGCCTGGGCCGATGCTGCTTCGGTATCCGCGCCGAAGTCTTGCCAAGCGCCCTTGTGCTTGCCGGTCGCAAGCGAGGGATTTGCCGTGATGGCCGGCCCTGCTGCCGGCTGAGAAAAGTCGATAAAGGCCATGACGAAGCCCTCCCTGCATAGATGCGACAGCACGCGCAGCCGTCCGCATTGCGGTCGACGACGTGCATCCCGTTCAAAGTATAAGAAGCCCTTGGCGCACGCCTGCGCATGCCGCCTGAAAGCCTGATGATGTGAAAAATCGCGGCCCCGTTTTGGGTTACCGCGAGGTCAGCTCGTCAGCGACAAAGCCTGTAACTGCATTTGGTCATGTGGACCTCCCGTTGCCGTGCGCCCCAGTTGATTCATTTCATACTTTGCGGTATATAATGCAATGCAGCATGTCGTCAACGGCATTTCATACCAATCGGTATATTTATTTTCAGGCGGCGTGTCTAGCTGATGGAGAGGTGCGCCTGTGGGGCATCGTTCGTGTCCTGGCGAACGGTATCGGCATGAAACGCACGTCGAAAGCGCGTCCGAAACGGCCGATTATTTGCCGGGCCAGATCATCAGCGTTGTTTCGACCAACTGCTCCAGCGTCTCCCGGCTGGCGCCGCTGGCCGCCTGTACCGACATGCCCTGCAACACGGCGGTCAGATAGCTGGCGAGAGCTGCTGGCTTTATCGTCGCGGGAAAGTCTCCATCGTCCTGGGCCTGCTGCAATCGCTCGATGAGCGCCGCGTTTGAGGATACGCGCCGGGCGATGACTTCGCTGCGGATCGATTCGGCCTCGACCCCGCAGGCGACCGTGCTGATGACGCCGAGGCATCCGTGGGGATCGCTCTCACTGCACTGAAGCGCCAGGCCGCCACGCAGCAGCTTCTCGGCGACACCGCGTGCGGTCGGCGCATCCAGCCCGCTTTTCATATAGCACAGCTTGTCGCGCTCATAGAGGTCAAGCGCCTTGCGGAACAGCGTTTCCTTGTTGCCGAAACATGCGTAGAGGCTTGGGCGGGTAATGCCCATTGCTTCGGTCAATTCGGAGATGGACGCGCCTTCATAGCCGCGGCGCCAGAAAATCTCGAGCGCTGCGGTCAGTGCCACCTCGGGATCAAATTCCCTCGGACGGCCTCGCGTTACGGTTGCACTGCTTTCCATACCGATCGGTATATAGGTGGGAGATGACCGCTCGTCCATGCCTGTCGATGAGAATATCGCCGCAGCGCGACGAGCCGAAACCCATCAAGCGGCGGATTGCCGGTGGAGTCAGGAAGGGGTGGAACGCATCTCGCTTGCCTCAGTCGCCGCGCGCGCCGCGAACCATGGTGCCATCCGCCCGATGGCATCCTCGATCCTGTCCGTTGAAACGGCGAAGCTGAACCGCATGAAACCATGTCCGCCGATCGGATCGAAATCGATGCCCGGTGCGGTCGCGACGCCCGTGTCCATCAGGAGGTCGCGGCAGAAGGCCATGCTGTCGTCCGTCAGATGGCTGACATCGGCATAGATATAGAAGGCGCCATCGGGCGGGGCGATCCTGCGCAGGCCCAATGCAGGGAGCGCCTCCAGCAGCAATTGCCGGTTGCGGGCATAGGTCTGCACATGGCCGTCCAGTTCCTCGCGGCAGTCGAAGGCGATCAGCCCGGCATGCTGGGCGAGGGAGGGCGGGGTCAGGAACAGATTGCCCATCCGCGCCCGCGCCGCCGCGATCAGCGACGGCGGCACCACCAGCCAGCCCAGTCGCCACCCGGCCATGCTGAAATATTTGGAGAAGCTGTTCACCACCAGTGCGTCCGGCGCGTGCTGGAGGATCGACTCCGCCGGGCCGGTGTAGCTCAGCCCATGATAGATTTCGTCAGAGACGAGGGCGATGCCGCGACGGGCACAGATTTCGGCGATGCGCGCCATCTCGTCCGCCGGGATGATCGTGCCGGTGGGATTGGCCGGGCTGGCGATGATGAGGCCGTCCGGCGCCGGTTCCAGCCGCTCGATCGCCTCGGCCGTGACCTGGAAGCGCTCCGCCTCGCCGCAGGGCAGTTCGACCGGGGTGAGATGCAGGGCTTTGAGCGTATTGCGATAGGCGACATAGCCGGGCCGCGCGAGCGCGACACGCGCGCCGGGTGCGAACAGGCAGGACAGCGCAAGCACGAAGGCGGGCGAGGCGCCGCAGGTCAGGATGATCTGCTCGGGATCGACCGGAACCCCGTAGCTTTCGCCATAATAGGCGGCGATCCGGGCTTTCAGCGCAGGGCTTTCCCAATAGCCCATCGCGTCATTGTCGAGGATCCGGTGTGCAGCCGCGATGGCTTCGGCGGGTGCGCCGGTGGAAGGCTGGCCGAATTCCATATGGATGATTGAGCGCCCCTGTGTCGATAATTGATGGGCGAGGCGGCTGATGGCGATGGCGTGGAAGGGGTCGATCTGCGCGGTCATGCCATGGGGCTAGTCGCCTGTGAGGCGATGGGCAAGCCCGGCTATTCCCGTCCCCACGGCGCGCATGGCTGGTAGCATTGCTGGAGAAAGTCGATCAGCGCCTGCGCCGCCGCGGGCAGCCGGGGCATCGGCGTGTGGACGATGAAGATCGCGACGTCCTGCGACCCTTCATAGTCCGGCAGGATGCGGACAAGATCGCCGCTGGCGAGCGCAGGGCCGACATCCCACAACGAACGCAGCGCGATGCCAACGCCGCTGAGCGCCAGTTCGCGGACGACTTCGCTGGAATTGGTCCGGACGACGCTGCGGCCATTGTGGATGATCAGGCCGTCAGGGCCGTCCAGCTTCCACGGCAACTGGCCATCCGCCGCCAGCAGCCGGTGCTGGCGCAGCGCCACCAGATCATTCGGCGCGCCGTGCTGCGCGATATAGGTGGGCGCCGCGCAGAGCAGGCGCCGGCTCGTCGCCAGCCGATGCGCAACAAGGCCGCCTGTGACCTGCGCCGTGATGCGAATGGCGAGATCATGCCGGCTCTCGGTGAGGTCGGTGAAGCCGTCGGACAGGTCGAGGTCCAACTGGACCAGCGGGTAGCGCTGCAGGAATGCGCCCAGATAGGGCGCGACATGCAACCGGCCGAAGGAGGTCGGTGCGGTCACGCGCAGCGGGCCTGTGGGGGTGTCGGCGCGGCCGGTGATCCGGTCTTCCGCGGCTTTCAGCGCCAGTATGATCGCCTGCAGGTCGCCATGCAGTTGATGCCCCTCCGGCGTCAGGGCCATGCGGCGCGTGGTGCGATGGAGCAGCCGCACACCCAGTCGTTCCTCCAGCCTGACCAGCCGCTTGGAGATACTGGCAGTCGACATGCCGAGAGTGCGAGCCGCCGCCGACAGGCTCCCTGCCGCGACGATGGCGACGAACAGGTCGTAGTCGGGGTCCATTATTGTTTCCCTGCAGGAAAAACCTGATTGAATTATTTCTATCTACCGGAAGATGCCGGACCCGTCTAGCAAGGCGGCAAGAGGCGCAGTGCGCCGATATGGGAGCTGGACATGAGCATGATCGAAAAGGCGGGCCTGAGCGTCGCATCCGAACTGGCCGACTTCATCGAAACGCAGGCGCTGCCGGGTACCGGCATCGCGCCCGACGCCTTCTGGGCCGGCGCTGCCGCCATCTTCGCCCGCTTCGCGCCGCTGAACGCCGCGCTGCTGGAAAAGCGCGACACGCTGCAGGCAGCCATTGATGCCTGGCACAGCCAGAGGGCAGGGCAGCCGATCGACATGGAGGCCTACAAGGCATTCCTGACCGAGATCGGCTATCTGGTTCCCGAGCCAGCGCCCTTTGCCGTCACGTCCACCGGCGTCGATGATGAGCTGGCGACGCTGGCGGGGCCGCAGCTGGTCGTGCCGATCCTCAATGCCCGCTTCCTGCTCAACGCGGCCAATGCCCGCTGGGGCAGCCTTTATGATGCGCTGTACGGGACGGACGCCATTCCCGGCGCGCCGTCGGGCAAGGGCTATGACGCGGCGCGCGGCGCGCAGGTCATCGCATGGGCGAAGGCCTTTCTGGACCGCGCGGTTCCGCTCGCTTCGGGCAGCTGGAGCGACTGGGCCGGCGGCACGCCCGCCTTGCGCGATCCCACCCAACTGGTCGGTCATGCCGGCGACAACATCCTGCTGCGCCATAACGGGCTGCATATCGAACTGGTGATCGACGCCGGGCATCCGATCGGCGCGACCGATCTGGCGCATCTGGCGGACGTCATCCTCGAATCCGCGCTCTCGACCATCTGCGACCTGGAGGATTCGGTCGCCGCCGTCGACGCGCAGGACAAGGTCGCAGCCTATGCCAACTGGCTCGGCCTGATGAAGGGCGATCTGGAGGACACGTTCGAGAAGAACGGCGCGCTGATGACGCGGCGGCTGAACGGCGACCGCAGCTATACCGCGCCCGATGGCTCCACCTTCGCGCTGCCGGGGCGCAGCCTGCTGTTCGTCCGCAATGTCGGCCATCTTATGACAACGCCCGCCGTCCTGCTTGCCGATGGCCGAGAGGCGCCCGAGGGCATATTGGACGGCATCGTCACCAGCCTGATCGCGCTGCATGACCTCAAGGGCGGCGGTCCGTTCAAAAACAGCCGCGCGGGCTCCATCTATATCGTGAAGCCCAAGATGCACGGGCCGGAAGAAGCCGCCTTCACCAATGCGCTGTTCGACGCGATCGAGGATCTGCTGGGCCTTTCCCGCCATACGCTGAAGGTCGGCGTCATGGACGAGGAGCGTCGCACATCGGCCAATCTCGCCGCCTGCATCGCCGCCGTCCAGGGCCGGGTCATGTTCATCAACACCGGCTTCCTCGATCGCACCGGCGACGAGATGCACACGTCGATGCGTGCCGGCGCGATGCTGCGCAAGGGCGACATGAAGGCGACCGACTGGATCAAGGCCTATGAGGATCGCAACGTCCAGATCGGTCTTGCCTGCGGCCTGTCGGGCAAGGCGCAGATCGGCAAGGGCATGTGGGCCGCGCCGGATCGTATGGCGGACATGCTGGAGCAGAAGATCGGCCATCCCATGACCGGCGCTAACACCGCATGGGTGCCATCGCCCACCGCCGCGACGCTGCACGCGACCCATTATCACGCGGTCGACGTCTTCGCTCGCCAGGCGGAGCGCGCCGCCGAGCCTGTCGCCAGCCTCGACGCGCTGCTCTCCATTCCCGTGGCCGCCGGGCGCAACTGGTCTGAACAGGATATCCGCGACGAGCTGGACAATAATGCTCAGGGCATCCTTGGCTATGTCGTCCGCTGGGTCGACCAAGGCGTTGGTTGCTCCAAGGTGCCCGACATCCATGACATCGGCCTGATGGAGGATCGCGCGACCCTGCGCATATCCTCCCAGCACATGGCGAACTGGCTGCTGCATGGCGTCTGCACGCCGGAGGAGGTCGACGCGGCCTTTGCCCGGATGGCGGCGAAGGTGGACGGCCAGAATGCGGGCGATCCGCTATACCGGCCGATGAGCGGGCATGAAGATACCAGCCTTGCCTATCAGGCCGCCCGCGCGCTCGTTTTCGAAGGGGTGGAGCAGCCCAATGGCTATACCGAGCCCTTGCTCCACGCCTTCCGGGCGAGGGTGAAGGCGGCGGCCTGACTGTTTCATCTTCTCCTTATTGAAGCGCTCTCCGGCTCATGTCATGCCTGATGCATAACAAGGCCGGAGAGGGCAGATGAGCGAGCGTGTGACGATCCACCTGGACGAAGGCGTGGCCGACGTCCGTTTCAACCGGCCCGAAAAGCTGAACGCGCTTGACGTGCCGCAGATTATGGCGATCGCCGATGCCATCGATCGGCTGGGGACGATGGCTGGACTGCGCTGCGTGGTGCTGTCGGGGCAGGGGCGGGGCTTCTGCGCCGGACTCGACATCGCGGAGGTCGCGGGGCACCCGGAACTGACCGACCTGGTGCCGCGCAGCCACGGCATCGCCAATCTGTTCCAGCATCTGGCGATCGGATGGCGGCAACTGCCCGTGCCGGTCATCGCCGCGATGCATGGCGTCGCCTTCGGCGCGGGCGCGCAGATCGCGCTGGGCGCCGACATCCGCATGGCGACGTTCGATTCGCAGATTTCGCTGATGGAAATGCGCTGGGGCCTGGTGCCAGACATGGGGGCGATGGCGCTGCTGCGCGGCTTGGTACGCGACGACATCGCGCGGGAGCTTGTCTATACCGGGCGCCGGTTCTGCGGCGACGAAGCGGCCGCGCTCGGCATCGTGACCCGCAACACGGCGGAGCCGCTGAGCGAGGCACTGGCGCTCGCGCGCAGGATCGCGGGCAATTGCCCGCAAGCGGTGCGCGCGGCCAAGCGGCTGCTCAACCTTTCGTCACAGGTAGAGGATGCCGCGCTGCTGCTCGCCGAATCCCAAGAACAACAGGCGTTGCTCTCATCGGAAGGTCATCGCGAAACGCTGCGCGCCGCACAGGAAAAGCGCCCGCCGCGATTCAGCGACTGACAGCAATGAGGGGCGCTGGGGAAACAATGCAGGACGGCGGACGCCATCCATCAATCAGGCCATCAATGCACAATAAATGCAGGTTCGATTCTCAGATGCGGAAACATCCTGCCGCCAGACAAATCACTCGGCGCCGGAATCAGCGCATTCAAGAAACGTTCGATATTGCCTGGCCTGCCGTTGATCCTGGCTTCACTCGACCCGCATCCACCGCTTAGCTGCACCTTTTCCCGACGAAGGTCCTGACGGCCTAGGATTGCGGCGGCTGCCGGCCAGAGCGGGTCGTTCGATGCGACTGCGAGGATGTCCAGCTCACGCCGGAGTGGTCGCTGAACGTCCGACCGGGGCCGAGGGCGGCGCGTGAGGCAGGCGTTGGCAGACGTTGCATCACTATGAAAACACTATGCCGATCCGACGTTATCGATCTCGATTTCCCTCTTCGCCGACGCCTATTTCCGCCTTGCGATGAACGAACAGACTTTCCTGTGCCGGCCTAACCTGCCCCTAGCCGACGGGGCTTCCTCCCCTGCGATGGCGGGTGTCCCCGAACCCGCGTTATCACGACCCGATGCAGTGCGGGGCAGGCTGGTGGGACGCCTGGCACCCCGCTTTGCTCATGATGGGATAGCCCAGGTGAAGGCATGCGCCAAAGCCGGGCCGGGACGCGCGGCGTGAGAGGCCGCAATCTTCGCTGGCGCCTTGTCGGGCTGTTTCTCGTCCTTGCACCATATGGCAGCAGCCTGATCCTCCGAAGGGTACTGGGCGGTCCCTGGCCCCAATCCGCTTTGCCCTTGGAAATGGCCCTCATGCTGGCCGGCTTCATGCTCATGGGTATCGGGCTGCTGCTCCTGATCAACGGAGCGCGGTTGCACGACCGCTGGCGGGACCACCTTGACCGCAATGCGCGCAAGCGCCTGCGGCATTCCCATCTGACAGACCGGACGACGCCCCCAGCCCCGCTGGAGGGCCGCATGCCTATCGCCGACCTGATGGCCTGGCATGTCGTCAATCGGCAGCGCCGCGACCAGGATCGACGCCACCCACATCGTTGATCCAGGGCCCCGAACCAATCCAAGTTTCCACAAGGACAATCCATCGTGACCGATCCCGACATGCATTTTGTCATCCCGACCTATCGCCTGCGCGACGTGGGCGAGACCGTAGAGGCCTATGACGATAATTTCGCGCGCAGCGGCCAGACCGCACCCATCACCGTGTTCGATGATAGTTCCGTCGCCAATTACGACAAATATTTCGCTTCGCTGGAGGCGACGCGCACGACCAATGAACTCTGGTATGTGGGCCCGGCGGAGAAAGAGCAGTTCGTCTCCTATATCTGCAAGCGGCTTCGCGACCGGAAACTGGATGTCCTTGTCCGCAACCTGTTTCGGCCCAGCTATGGCGGCAATCGCAATTTCACGCTCATGTATACTCTGGGCGACCTCATGGTCAGCGCGGACGACGACATGCGGCCCTATGCGCTGATCGAGGACAGTCCGGAGGCACTGGGCGACGGAGAGGTCAGTCGGGGCAAGCTGATCCCACGCGGCGCGAATGGCCACACGCGCAAATCCTATGACATCCTTGAATCCTTTCACGACATATTGGGCAAGACAGTCGCCGCCGCTCCGGCGAATTACGATCAGGGCGAACTGGTGGTCGACAGCGCGATGGACCTTGAATCCAACAATTCGCTCGGGTTCGCGCGCGACAATGCGCTTACCCTGCGGGAAGGGCGCTTGCCGCGCAGCGCCGTGGTCAAGATGGCCCAGACCTTCCGCACAGGAACCAACGATATCGACGCGGTCGATTTCGTGGACATGTTCCTCGACAATCCCGACGAGATTGATGTCGAGCGCCAGAATGACACCTATGTCCTTGTGAACTTCCGGCCCTGCCTAACCAACCTGAACTGGCGGATGGATTGCGGCGTCGCCGGATATGACAATCGCACCGGCCTGCCGCCCTTCTTCCCGACCCGGCTGCGGTTCGAGGATTATATCTATCGCCTCTGGATACAGCAGCCCAACATGGTCGCGGCGCATGTCGATTCCGCCCAGACGCACATCAAGAACAACTACATGCGCAATCCCTTGGCCTCCGAAGTCTTTAACGAGGCGATCTGCGGGCTACTCAAGCGCAAGATCCGCACCAGCCTCCGCAAGACCGACGAATGGTCGATCGCCTTTGACTATGATGGCGCGGTTTCGCTGGAAGACAGCCAGGAAATACTCGACAGCGCGCGGTCACTGCACGCGCGCGTGCTCGCCCGAATGGACGATGCCACATCGTCGGAGCGCCGCGATGCGCTGGGTCATTTTGCTGCGGGCCTGTCGCGGACCTTCTATGATTTTGAGCCTGACTTCTTTCAGCAGAATGTCAGTCGCATGGTGGATGATGAGGTCGGCCTTATCCGCTCCTCGCTCGAAATCTGGCCGACGCTGCTCGAGATCGTCTATTTCAAGCGACACACCCGCAACCTGCCCATGCGCCGCGTGAAGAACAAGTCGGCCCGCACGGCATCGCAGAAGGCGACAGCGGCCTAAGCTGGCAAGCAGCCGATAACGGCCATAAGGATCATTTCGCCCAGCGGCGGGTTCGATGAGGTTTCGAGGTTCCTATGACAGTGATTGCTGCCTTTCTCTATCGCGACGGCAAACGTGTCCGCGAAGTGCCGATCGAAGAGAAGATCGACTGTGCGCAGGAAAAATCGGAGTTTGTCTGGATCGGCGTTGCCGATCCCACGCTGGAGGAAATGCGGACTCTCCAGCAGAGCTATAACCTGCATCCCCTTGCCGTGGAGGATGCGATCAAGGCGGATCAACTGCCCAAGGTCGACATTTATGGCGACCAGCTTTTCGTCGTTGCCCGCACGGCCCATGTGGAAGACGGCGTAATCGCCTATGGCGAAACCGCAATTTTCGTCGGCCATAGCCATATCATCAGCGTGCGGCATGGGTCAGCCCGCGCGCATAGCCTGCTCCGGCATGAACTGGAGGCGATGCCGACCCAGCTCGTTCATGGCGTCGATTATGTGCTCCATGCCATTCTGGACTTCATCGTCGATGGCTTCCTGCCGATCGTCGAAGGGATAGAAGAAGAGGTGCTCGCCATGGAACAGCGCACGATCGACAGTTTCCTTGGCCGCGACGAGATAACCCGCATTTTCAATTTGCGGCGCCAACTGATCCGGTTCCAACGGATCCTCGCACCGATGAACGAGGTCGCGACCAAATTCGTGAAGATGGACCTGCCATGCATCGACAAAGAAGCGCGGCCCTATTTCAGCGACGTGCGCGATCATGTGCGCCGCGTGCAGACGATGGTCGATGACCTGCGCGAAATCCTCAATTCGGTGTTCGAGTTCAGCAATTTGCTGGAGCAACAGCGGACCGGCGTTATCACCCGCCAGCTTGCCGCCTGGGCGGCGATCCTGGCGGTGCCTACCGCCATCGCGGGGATATATGGCATGAATTTCGAGCACATGCCCGAGTTGAAGACGACATATGGCTATTTCGTCGTGCTGGGAGTCATCCTTTGCGCCTGCACGCTTCTCTATATTCAGTTCAAGCGGGTCAGATGGCTATGATCCGATAAGCGATCGAGCCCTGTTCAAGGGCGCAGGGTGATCCCCAGGGTAACGGCATTGGGAGTGGCGCCATCCAGATAGCGTCCGGCCAGCAAGTCTATGTCCATCCCGCCACCAGCGCTGGTCCATCGCAGGCCGACCTGTTCGCCCATCTTGCCTTGCGCGCGCGCGAAGGCCTCTCCCATCCATATGAGGTTGTCCGTCAGCGCGACCTCGGCCTGTGCGCCGACGAACAGGTCGTGCTTCGTCCCAATCCGCGACCACTGCCACCCGCCATTCAGGTTGATGCGCAGGCCCATCGATGCGGGCACGGTCAGCGCAGCGATGGCTGACGCTGTCTCAAGTCGGCGGCGGTCAATCCCATAGGCCAGGCTCGTAGCGATCCCGACGCCGATCCCCCTGTCTTCCGACCGCAACATCAGCTTGGGCGACAGGCCTATCAGTGTGTCATCGTTGTCGAGCGTCCAGCCATGGGCAATGAATCCACCCAGTTCGACCATCGGCAAAGAGCGGAGCGTACAGGCAGGCGACACATTGGCGAGACCGGCATGGCCGCTTGCCAGGGTCGCCCAGTTCTCGAAATGGCATTGGCCGGGTTCTTCAACCGCCGCGTCATCGACGATATGCGCCCCGCCCGCCGCGAGGGCCGGAGCGGGCAGAAGCACCAGCAGGGCCGTCATCGCCAGACGGAAGCCGCGCATCAGCGGGGATCTTCAAGCGTGAAGAGATCTGCATCCTCATCATAAGCGAAGATTTCTGCATATCGCCCCCAAAGCGTGACTGTCGCGAGCGTTTCTGCGGCCGACGCAGGGGACATATAGTCCTCCAGCTCGTCGCGAAAACGACGGGCGGGGGCGATATGGCTGGAGCGATCGTCGAGGATGCGCCGGATATGTCCGGCAAGTGGCACATGGGCCAGAAGAGCCTGTGCGAATTGAGCCTTGCGGGCATCGACCTCTGCAACGGCGTAGCGCCGCGCCTCTGCCGTCAGCAGAATGTCGGCGCCCGTCAACTCGGCAAAGCGCAAGAGTTGGAGGGTCTCTGCCATGGGCAGCAAGGCGTCCACCTCAAGTTGGAGGGAGTCTGCCAGTTCGGCAAGACTGGCACGTCCATCAAAGGGCGCGCCATCGACTTCCTCGATCAGACCAGCAAGGCTGTTGGTCGACACCCGTGGCAATATCATCGCGATACCCATGCCGGGGAAGAGGCCTTCGCTTGGTGACTGCGTTGGCGCGCGAGCGGTCATGCGGGCATAGATCTGCTCCACCAGCGCGCGGAACGCCGGGTCGAGCCGGTCACGCGGCTGCGGCAGATCCACCAGGATCTCCGCGGCGATCCTCCCCGGATTGGAAGAGAAGACGAGGATGCGATCGCACATCAGCACAGCCTCCTCGATATTATGGGTGACGATCAGCATCGAACGGATCGCCATGCGTCCTTCGAACCAGAGATCGAGAAGATCGGTCCGAAGCGTCTCCGCCGTCAGGACATCGAGCGCGGAGAAAGGCTCGTCGAGGAGCAACAGCGCCGGGTCCACCACGATCGCGCGGGCAAGGCCGACGCGCTGGCGCATGCCGCCCGACAGTTCTTTGGGGTAGGCATTCTCGAACCCGTCAAGACCGATAAGGTCGATAGCAGAAAGTGCGCGCGTGCGGCGTTCCTGCGCGGGAACCTTGAGCGCTTCCAGGCCCAGTTCGACATTCTGGAGCACCGTCAGCCACGGAAAAAGCGCGAAGGTCTGGAACACCATGGCGATATCGGGTGTGCGGCGTTCGGGATCTGGCGCAAAATGCACCTGTCCCTCGTCTGGCTGTATCAATCCGGCGATGGACCGCAGCAGGGTGGATTTGCCGGAGCCGGAACGCCCCAGCAAACCGACGATCTCGCCTTCATGGAGCGTGAGGTCCACGCCGTCGATGACGGGCGTGCCTCGCCTTGCTGCCGAACCGAAATAGTGGCGCAGTCCCTCTACCTGGACGAGCGTCTTGCGGGAGAAAATGGTTGCCATAATGGGTCTCCTTGACGGTCAGGCGAGGCGCAGGCGTCGTTCTGAGAAGCGATAGAGAGGCCGCCAGAGCAGCCGGTTGAAGGCAATGACGAAGAGGGACATGACGGCAATGCCCAGCGCTACGCGGGGAAAGTCGCCCGCCGTCGTGGCATCCGCAATGTAGGAGCCAAGGCCGGACGCGCGCAGATGGCGGTCGCCCCAGGACACCGCTTCCGCCACAATGCTGGCATTCCACGAGCCACCGGATGCCGTCAGCGCGCCTGTCACATAATAGGGGAATATGCCGGGCAGGGCGACTTGCCGCCACCATTGCCAGCCATGGACATGGAACAGCCCCGCCGCCTCACGAAGGTCTGTCGGGATTGCGCTGGCCCCGGCAATGACGTTGAACAATATGTACCATTGCGTGCCCAGGATCATCAGGGGCGACAGCCAGATGTCGGCATTAAGCCGCCAGTGTACGATGGCGATCACCACGAACGGAAAAAGCACGTTGGCTGGAAAGGCTGCGAGGAATTGGGCGATAGGCTGGAGCCGTTCCGCCCATTGGGGGCGGAGCCCGATCCAGACGCCCACTGGAACCCAGATGCAACTCGCCAGCGCGATGAGTACCAGCACCCGCAGCATCGTCAGGCAGGCCGCGCCAAGAACCGTCCGCGCATCGGCCCAGTTGAGCGTCCGGTTGACATATTCAAAGATCGTCCAGGCGGCGAGGAGCAGCGCGGTGCCAACGGCGATCTTCCACAGGAGATCCCCGATACGGCCATTCGTCTGCGAAGCGCCAACCCGCTGCCGTCGCCCGGTCCCCTCCAACCACAGGAGGCAACGGACCAGTGTCGAAGCCGGACGGAAGGTCAGCTGGAGCAGCCGGGTTCTGCGCAGCAGGTCGTAGACCCAGGAGCGGGGACGCTCGCTGCTCGCCGTTTGCTCGAACCGGAAGCGGTCGGCCCAAGCCACGACGGGCCGGAAGACGAGTTGGTCATAGGCGAGGATGACCAGCGCCATTGTCGCGACTGCCCAGCCGACCGCTGCGAAATCCCGCGCGTGGATGGCGAGGGCGAGCCACGATCCGATACCGGGCAAGGCCACCGTCGTGTTGCCGACCGTGATCGCCTCCGATGCCACAATGAAGAACCAGCCGCCCGACATGGACATCATGGCGTTCCAGACCAATCCCGGCGTTGCGAAGGGCAATTCCAGCTTCAGGAAACGGCGCAGGGGCGAAAGACTGAACCCACGGGATACCTCCTCAAGGTCGGACGGGATGGAGCGTAGGGACTGATAGAAGCTGAACGCCATGTTCCACGCCTGACTGGTGAAGATGGCAAAGATCGCCGCCAGTTCGACGCCAAGCTGTTGCCCCGGGAACAGGCCCATGAAGAAGGTGACGGTGAAGGTCAGGAACCCGAGGATCGGGACCGATTGCAGGATGTCGAGCGCGGGTACGATGATCTGCTCGGCGCGGCGACTACGCGCGGCCAGCGTCGCAACGACCAGCGTGAAGACGAGGCTCGCGAACAAGGCGGCAAACATGCGGAGCGTCGTCCGCAGTGCATAGGCGGGCAGATTGATAGGATCGAGCGATACGGGCGCGATGCGCAGCCGCGAAAGCGGTTCGACCATGCCCTCCGCACCGCGCAGGACCATGATCGCCGAGCCGGCGAGTAACAGGAACGCAATGGCATCGGCTCCGTTCGGGGCCGCGAGGCTGAGCATGCGCGAAAAGGTCGGAAGTCTTTGGAACCGGGGCTTGGCGATGCTCATGGCTCGTCTCGCTTGGCAATTGGCAGGAATGATGAAGGGGCAGGGCCGTCAGTTGGTCGTACTCACGGTCCATGTCGCGCTCTTGACGCCGGCATGTCGTGAGAGATGATCGACGATGGCGTCGAGATCGACGGGATTTGCGCTGCTGGGAACCAGGACGGCCGCCAGTTCGACGGCATCGTCTCCATCCGACAGGGTCTCTATCTCCCGGATCGGGTAGTGCAGTTGCCCCAGTTCGTCGAAGAGCAGATCGCGGGCATCCGTTACGCCACCGGGCGCGCAGATGAGGTGGACACGGTACAGTGCCTCGGTGTGCTCATGTTCAATGGGGCGGCGGTTCACGAATTCCACCAGCGGGCGGAGCAATGTGTTGCCAGCAAGGACAAAGCCGGCAACGAGGACGGCTTCGGCCAGTTGCCGGCCACCGGCAAAACAGCCGACCGCCGCTGATGCCCAGAGCGTCGCCGCCGTATTGAGGCCACGCACTTGCGTGCCCTCTTTCATGATGACGCCCGCGCCCAGGAAACCGATGCCGGAAACGACATAGGATACCACTCGCACCCCACCATCGGCCCCTGCTGTACGAAGACCCAGATCGACGAACGCCGCCGCGCCCACCGCAACCAGTACGTTGGTGCGCAGTCCTGCTGTCCGCTGGCGCCACTGACGCTCCAGCCCAATGACCGCTCCGAGTATGAACGCCGTGGTGAGACAGGCGAAACTGGTCGCCAGCGCCGCGAAATCCAGCGCGAATAGGGATTGGTTCATGCGCCGTCCTCCCCGACATGGAGGAGTGGATGGGCGAACATCTTCATGATGTGGCTGTCCCCGCGTGCAAGGCACCGAAGAACGCTCACATCCCGAAAAACGGGAATTGTGGTCATGTCTCACCTCTTTGGTCGCCGTTGGGCAGCAACCGGGCGAGACTGAAGGATCAGGCTCGGCTGGTGGCCGTCAACGGCGAGGACAATCGACTACTGTCGCTTGGCATGGTTGATGGGCTTTCCTGATCGTCGGTGAATCTCGTGCCGACGGGCGGCGATTGCTCCTCCCTCGCCACCGAGTCAAGGGCGACCGGAACGGGCGTGGAAGCGCTTCGTGGCATTTTTGCTTCCGTAGTGTCGACATAGTCACCTGCCTTCGCGCTGTAATCCAGAGCATAAGCGTGCTCGTACATGTCGAGCGCGAGGATCGGAGTCGATCCGGCGAGCGTCGCGGTGTGGTCGGCTGCCCACTGGTTGGTCAGGCGATCGTCTCTATGGCTCCATTGCAGCAGGACCCAGCCCGATCCGCCGCCGAGCGCCTTGCCCATGCCAGCAAACGCCGCAGCCCCGCGATCGTGGCTTCCGAAGTCCCGCTCGATCAACTGGGCAAGTCGGCGCCCGGGCTGCGAAGCCGCGCCGAGCCCGGCGAAGTACAGCTCGTGCAGGATCATCGAGTTCCACGCGATCAGTTCTTCCCGCTTGAGGCCGTTGATCGTGAACCCAAGGCACCTTTGCGGCATCGAGCCGGCAAATTGGGCGCTGATCGCGGCCAATCGCTTCACGGCACCAACATAATTGTTGTCGTGATGGCTCAGCAGGAGGCGCTTGGACATGCCGGTGATCGTCTTCGGATCGAACGGCAGCGTCAGGGGCTGCGGTGAGAAAGGCCGCCCGGGCAGCGCGGTCGGCGCCTGCGCCTGCGCGGCGCCCCGGTGGAGAGGAGGGCGGATGAACCGACGGTCATCATGGCGCCGGCTGTCAGCAGATTGCGGCGGTCGATCATCGGATCGGTCATGGGGCGCTCCTGCTGAAATGCCCGGCTGGTCACGCAACGAGACCGGAGAGATGAAGCGCGATTCCGGCGGCCGAAGCGCCGCCCAACGTGGTGAAGATGCCGAGCTTGAGCCGAAACATGGCGAAGATCGCAGCCACCGATATCGTCAGTGCCCACGGGTCAATGCTGGCCAGGATCGGCATGTCAAAGTGAAGCGGACCGGCGCGCAGCGGCGCAACCTTTCGGAAAAGAGTATGGATCGCGAACCAGATGGCAAGGTTCAGCACGACACCGACAACCGCAGCCGTGATGGCCGACAGCGCTCCCGACAAAGCCTTGTTGCCACGCATGCGCTCGATGAAGGGCGCACCAAGGAATATCCATAAGAAGCAGGGGATGAACGTCACCCAGGTCGCGAGCAACCCGCCCAAAGTGCCTGCAAGCAGCGGCGAGAGCGTGCCGGGGTTGCGAAAGGCACCCATGAAACCGACGAATTGCAGCACCATGATGAGTGGCCCAGGTGTCGTCTCCGCCATGCCGAGCCCATCCAGCATCTCGGTGGGAGCCAGCCAGTGATAGCCCTCGACTGCCTGTTGCGCGACATAGGCGAGCACCGCATAGGCGCCGCCAAAGGTCACGACCGCCATCGTCGAGAAAAATGTCGCGATCTGGGTGAAGACATTGCCTTGACCCAGCAATGTCAGGGCGCCGACTGGCATAAGCCAGAGTAGGAGCCATAGACATGCCTGGCCCAGAGACTGGCCGATTGTGGGGACAGCATGGGCGGGGAGCTCTTCGCCGAGCAGCGTGTCCGCATCCGCGACAATCCTCCCTTTTGCGGCAGCGTGTCCGCCCCCCACCTGAAATGCGTCAACGCCCGCTCGGCCACCGAAAAAACCGATCAGCCCGGCGCCCAGCACGATGATGGGAAAGGGCACGCCGACGAAGAAGATCAACAGGAAGGCGGCCACGGCCAGGCCGCGCATGACGTTGTTCTTGAGCGACCGGCTCCCGATCCGGACTACCGCCTGCAGCACCACGGCGAGCACAGCGGATTTTAGGCCGAAGAACAGCGCAGATATGATGCCGACGCGGCCATAGAGCGCATAGATCCAGCTCAAGGCCATGATCGAGATGGCGCCGGGTAGCACGAACAGCGTGCCCGCCACTATGCCGCCTCGCGTCTTGTGCATCAGCCAGCCGATATAGGTCGCTAGCTGCTGCGCCTCCGGCCCGGGAAGCAGCATGCAATAGTTGAGCGCGTGCAGGAACCGATGCTCGCCAATCCAGCGCTTCTCGTCGACGAGAATGCGATGCATCACCGCGATCTGTCCGGCCGGGCCACCAAAAGACAGTGCAGCGATCCTTAGCCAGACCCAGAAGGCCTCGCCGAGCGAGACGGGCGGGGGGCGATCAGGCCCTGGCACTGACACGGAGATCGCGTCCACAGGCACCGTACTCATGCTGCCACCGGCTTCGCGCGGGCGCCTTTCGGTTGATGCGACACCCAATCATGGGTCTCGCCGGTCGCGTCCCGGCACCAGCGATACAGGGCATCATATAACAGCATGCCGGCGTCGAGTTGTTCGAGATCGTCGGCGTACATGCGCGAGAGGCCGAGCGACATGGCGACCAGGCCCGCCGCTTCGGGGCTGATATCGGGGCGCCCGGTGTCGGCACCACGCACGATCATCGCCAGATGTGCAAGCGGCTTCACGCTCGAGAGGCCTAGGCCGTCGAGCATGACATCGAATGTGCAGCGTTCGCCTTCATGGCTCCAGGTGATGCCGTCTGCTTCAATGTCGAATGGCGCAGCGTCATATCGCTCGGCAACGCCGACAACATCGCCGGGCGCCACGAACAGGAAAACCGCGTTGGGATCGACGAAGCGTCGAATCAGCCATGGACAGGCAATGCGATCGACCTTGGGCCGAGCCCGCGTCACCCAAACCGTTCGCCCCTTTGCATCGCGCTTGGGAAGCGCGCTTTCCGGAACGAGAGGATGGCCCCCATCGCTCCAGGCCTTGAGGCCCCCGTCCAGTGCTTCGGCATCGGCGCCTTCCTGCCGGAGCCAGGCCGCTGCTCCTTGACTGAGCTGATTGCCGTTCGAGCATATGACGACCACCGGCTTGCCCCGATAATCGGCGGCCCAGCTGACGATGTCGGCCCAGGGCCGGTGAACTGCGCCCGGAATCAGCCGGGCATCGGCAGCAAAATCTTCATGCGTACGCACGTCGATGATGATTGGCGCGGTGGGCGTGCCGATCAGGCGCACGAGCTTGTCTACGGATATCGTGTTTAGGGCAGGCATGACGCGTCCTCGGGTTTCAAGCAGGACGCGATACTTCAGCCTGTCGCCTCATGGGGTGATCGCGATCCCCATGGCATGAATAATGCGCGTGAACGTGCCGCTGTCAACAACGGCGTTTCGGCGGCGCGGTAAATCAAGCCGACATTGCAGATCATCCCGGTCTCCTTGAAAATTCGACGAACGCGGTTCGCAGGAATGTCGGGCCTGGGCCGATTTCGGAATGTCGGCTTACCGGCGGGTAAGAAGGGATAACCGCCGGTCGTCTTTAGGGCAGGCGGCACGACCGTGGGCGGAAATAGCTGCCTATCGCTCATCGACCAGTTTCTGTCGTTCCAACGATAACTTGACTCACTCAAGAGTGGTCGTTCACTCAGGTTGCTACCGCGAT